>NZ_CP151076.1:2167500-3524164 GCF_038096165.1 Pseudomonas sp. G.S.17 | reverse complement strand
GGCGGCGACCAGAATGCCGTTTCGCGCATGCCGCCGGACTCGCCCTCGGGCAGCAAACCCGGCGCCCAATGCGCTGCACCGGCAATCCGGTGAAAGGGCGCGCCAGGACCGTCCACCACGAAGACCTTGCCACCGGCAAAGCGCACGTCCTCAGCATCTACCTTGAGCTGCACGGCGGCCAGCCTGGCCAGCCGATCACGAATTTTGATTGCCGCCTGATACACAACGCCGGCCACGGCCCCGGCAAAGCGGCTGGAGTAGTTGCCCGAGGCAATCGACCAGGCGTCTTTCTGGGTGTCGAGCTCGACATTGACGATGATCGATTCCAGAGTCACGCCCAGCACTTCGGCCACCACTTGCGCGACGGCGGTCTGATGGCCCTGGCCTTGAGGCGTGGAGGACACATGCACCGTCACGTCACCCAAAGGCCCGACGGTGATGGTGGCGGTACTCACCGCACCGTTTTTCGGCCCGGCCTTGCGGCGCTCTTCGGCGGTCATGGCGGTGGTGATATAGCCCATGTTGGATATCGACGGTTCGACCACGGCGGCATAGCCGATGCCGTAGATCCGGCCTTCGGCGCGCGCCTTGTCGCGGCGCTGGATCAGTTCGGCCAGCCCGCCATCGTTGACCGCCAGGGCGATGCCCGCCTGGTAATCGCCGGAATCCAGCAAAGCGCCGGCTGCGGCGCGGTAGGGGAACGCGTCGGCAGGCACAAGATTGCGGCGAATCACTTCCAGAGGATCGAGCTTGAGCTGCACGGCGATGTGCTGCATCAGTCGCTCCAGGGCGAAATAGACTTGTGGCCCACCAAAACCACGGTTCAGGCCGGTAGGGGTCTTGTTGGTCAGTACCACCCGGTTGCGGACCAGCAGGTTGCGTATGGCGTAGGCCCCGGTAAGGTTGCCGTGCATGCGGTAGAACGTGGCCGGTTCCGGGGCGCGCAGGTAGGCTCCGCAGTCATCAATCTGGTCATAGCGCATGGCTGTCACCCGACCATCGGCGTCTACCGCCGCTTCGATTTCAGTGACGCGGTTGGTGGCCGATGACGCCCCCTGCAAATGTTCCAGGCGATCCTCCACCCATTTCACCGGCGCGCCGACCTTGCGAGCGGCCAGACCCATCATCACCACATAGGGAAAGACGCCCTGCTTGATGCCGAAGCTGCCGCCGGAGTCCTTGGGGGTGCGCAGGCGCAGACGATTGCCTGGCACGTTCAAGGCTCGCGCCATGACCGTATGCAGCGCGTATGGACCCTGGAAGTTGGCCATCACGTCATACACGCCAGTAGTGCGCTCAAATTGCGCGAGGACCACATAACATTCGATTGGCGTACAGGAACTGCGCGGATACTGAATCTTCAGCGAGATCCGATGGGCTGCGGACTCGAAGGCCTGTTCGGGTTCGCCATAGCGAAAATGACGTTCGTTGACAACGTTGCTGCCGACCGCTTCGTGGAGCAACGGCGCCTGTTCACCGGTAGCAGCCTCGGGATCGATGATCGGCGGCAGCGGCTCATAATCAACGCGCACCGCTTCGATGGCGTCCTCGGCCAGATAACGATTCTCGGCAATCACCACCGCAACTGGTTCGCCGACGTACCGCACCTTGTCGACCGCAACGCACCAATGCTCCATGGGTTGCCGCACGCCTACCGGAAACGGCAGCGCCCAGCGTTTGACGTCTTCGCCGACCAGTACGCCATGGACGCCTTTCATGGTCAGCGCGGTGGCGAAGTCGATGGCGGTAATACGGGCATGGGCATGGGGCGAGCGGACGATTGCCGCATGCAAGGTGCCGGGCGGGATGGCCGCATCGTCGGCATATCGACCCAGACCGCGCAGCAGGGCGGCATCTTCGACACGCGCTTGCCGGGCGCCGATATGGCCGGTGTTGGCTTGGGTATCAGGCGGATGACTGTTCATGTTCCGGGCTCTTGTTTTTATGCATCGCAGTCATTGAACGTGCGATTGCTTTAGAGCCGAGTGTGAACAATGGGACCGCACAATGCCTTGCCTTGGCTGACGGAGTTCCGCGCGGGAGTCGGGAAATTTGCCCTGGAGTCTGAAATTCGTCAGTGCGGACTTCGTCAGCGGCAAGTCAAAGCGTTATTTCCTCCCTAGAGATCCAGGACCAGAGGCTGGATGCCGCTTTCGCCCTCTGCAGGAACTGCGCAGCAGATCAGCACCATATCGTCTTCCGGCAGTTCTGCCGGCGGGTTGGGGTAGTGGACCTGGCCGCTGATTAGCCGCGTTCTGCAGGTGCCGCACGACCCGCCGCGACAACTGAAGTCGGGGTTCAGGCCACGGCTCTCCGCCAGTTCCAGGAGACTGCCGGCTTGCGGGGTCCAGCGCGCTTCCTTGGCGGAGGTTGCGAAGTACACCGGCACCGGCGTGCTGGCGGGTGGCGGCTGAATCAAGATCGGACGCTGTGCATCGCCGTGGCGCTGTAGTGTCGAGGGGCCAAAGGCTTCGGCATGGATACGCAAGTCAGGGATATTAAGGCTGCGTAAACCGTCGTACATGTCCTGAGTAAAACTGGCCGGTCCGCACAGGTAGAAGTCGTAGTCGTCGAGCGGCAGGTTGGCCTTGATGTCCTTGAGGGTCAGACGTCCCGACAGCTCAAAATCCACGCCCGGTTGCGCGTTCTCGCCAGCGTTGCTCAACGCGCGCCACAGGTGCAGAAGGCCCGAGGCACGCTGCTTGAGTTGCTGGATCTCATTCTGGAAGGGCAGGTCATGCAGGGTTTTGCCGCCTTGAAACAGGTAGACGGGCTGACTCCGCTGCTGCTTGTCGATCTGCGCCACCAGCTCCCGTGCCATGGATAACAACGGGGTAATACCTACGCCGGCACCGATCAGTACGACAGGCCGTTCGCTGTCGGTCTTCAGGGTAAAACTGCCCAGTGGATGGCGAATTTCCAGAACATCGCCTACGTGCAGTTGCTCATGCAAGTAGCGCGAGGCTGGGCCCTGGACCTTGACGCTGATGCGCAGATGGTTATCGGAAGGGGCGCTGGACACGCTGTAGGTTCTGATCAGCACGTCACTGCCATTTGGCTGAAGGCGAACCGGAATGTGTTGTCCTGGGAGGAAGGTCACCGCCGCGCCATCCAGTGCTTCGATATACAGCGAACGGATGTCCGTGGCTTCCTGCTCCACGCGCACCACGCGCCATTGATGCCATTGCCGACGTTGCTCGATTTCCCGCAGGCGCTGGTCGGCGCCGGCCCATGTGCCGGTCATCAGGCTGGTGGGCGCAAATTCCTCAAACTGCCAGCGCAGCGAGACTGCCCCGGGGCGATGCACGACTTGCTCCACATCGAAGGTCCACAGACGCTCGGCTCCCTCGAAAGCGTTGATCATTGGGCTTTCCAGGATCAACTCGGTACGTCCGCTGAGCTGCAGCACGTCGCCGGTGCTGAAATCGACGAACAACAGACCGGCCTTGGGGTTGAGCTGCAGATTGCCCAGGGTATTGAAGTGCAGGTTGCCGGCGTAGTCGGGAATCACCAGACGATTGCCTTGCACCTTGATAAACCCAGGCCTCCCGCCGCGATGCGAGACGTCGACCGAGCGTTGCTGGTCGTCGTGCACCATGTAGCTGGCGACGAAGAAGGTGTCGGCATTGTCGATCATCTCGACAGCGCGCGGGTCTAGCTCGGCAAGGTCCTGCCTTGGTGGCCTGACGGCCAGCTCACTTGAAAATCGTGTATAGGTGCGGCGCTGGATGTACTGCGGGCAGTTGCCGAACGCATGTTCGACGGCGATTTCCAGGCGCCGCTCCGACGCCTGGGTAATCACCCCGTTGATACGGTTTCTGCGCCGCGTGTGCAGCTCGATACCGAGCATGCCGATGGCACTGCCAGCTTGCAGCCCGGGTGCGGCAGGGTCTTGCGGATCTGGCGCACTATCGAGGCTAAGGTGCTTCGGATCGGGGGAGGAGACAAAGCCTTCCGGTCCCTCGATCAGGGTCGCCCAGGGACGATTCTCGGCATCCACCGCGCCGACGATCATGAACGGCAGCTGGTGGTAGAAATCCCGGTGCTGGTCGGGGAGGTAATCGCGGATGAACTTCTGCCCGGCCGCCTCCATGCGGTCCGATGCGCCGATCTTTTGTTGCAGCGCGCGCTCACCGGCATGCCAGGGGGAACGGCGGTGTTTCGGGAGGGTTTCCATGAACGGGCACTCCTTGTGGCTGCCGGAGCTTGCCGGCAGCCTTGGTCCGGGTTCAGCTCGCCAGCAGGCCGGCGGCGGTGGACTGCATGGGCACGAACCCCGGAAGCGCTTCGACCCGCGCCAGCCAGGCGCGCAGGTTCGGGTAGTCCTGAAGCGATACATTCCCTTCTGGCGCATGAGCGATATAAGCGTAGTTGGCGATATCGGCGATGGTTGGCGCATCGCCGGTGAGGAACTTCACCGTGCCCAGCTCCGTTTCCATCATCTTGAACAAAGCATGGGCGCGGTTGATGACGTCCTCAGCATTGAGCGACGCACCAAACACAGTGATCAGGCGCGCCGCAGCCGGACCGAATGCTACCTGGCCCGCAGCCACCGACAGCCAGCGCTGCACCCGTGCCGCCGCGACGGGCTCTTGCGGCAGCCAACGACCGTCGCCGTAGGTTTTTGCCAGATAGACCAGAATCGCGTTGGAGTCGCTGAGCACGGTACCGTTGTCATCGATCACGGGCACCTGGCCGAAGGGGTTCAGTTTGAGGAATTCGACTTGCTTGTGCGCGCCTTTGGCGAGGTCGACGAACACCAGTTCAGTCGGCAGCTCAAGCAGCGAGAGCAACAGTTCCACACGATGGGCGTGGCCGGAAAGCGGATGGCGGTACAGTTTGATCGGGTGTTGAGGCATGTCGGAAACTCCGTATCCAGTGAGTGGGGCTTGCCGCAGCAAGCCGGTCGGCTTTGGTGATACGGCATGCTGCGCCTGGATGCAGCAGAACAGAATCGCCATGACGGGCAATCCATGATTTCAGTTTCTGCAACAAGGGCGTCGGAGCCGCCTGGCGGTTGTCAGGCCTGCAAAGCCTGATGAAGGCGTAAACGCGGCACTGCAAAGTCGATGAAAGTACGCACTCGCGCGCTGGCTTTACGTCCTTCACGGTAGATAAGCTGCGCCGGCAGATCAGGCGCCGTGAACGCTTGCAATACGGGTTCAAGTCGCCCGGATTGCAGCTCCTGATGGACCTCGTAGCTCATGCAACGGATCAGCCCCAGCCCGCAGGCTGCGGCGTGAATCGCGCCTTGCTGAGTCGTGCAGGTAAGGACTTGTGTGGTTCTGACCGTGTGCATGAAGGTATCGCCGTGCAACCGCCAGTCGGCCCCGTGGCCTGTGGATGTCGCAAGGAGGGTCCGATGCGCGCGCAGATCATCGGCCGTTTCGGGTCGTCCCCATTGGGCAAGGTAGGCGGGAGAGCCGCAGATGATCGGCCTGACGGTGCCAATCGATACGGCGAAACTGGATGAGTCGGGAAGATGACCAACCACCAGCGCGACATCGATGCCTTCCTCCAGCAGCTTGGGCATGCTTTCGCGGGTGAGGGTCAGCAGTTGCACGTCGGGGAAGGTATCCAGGTATTCCACTGCCAACGGTGTAAAAACCTGGTTGGCCATCAGCAAGGGTAACGCGACGGTCAACTTGCCAGTGGGGCGGCTATGCAGGCCAGCGGCCGACCGCTCGGCCTCGGCGGTTTCCTCCAGGATAAGCCGGCAACTGGCGGCGAACTGTTCGCCCGCACGGCTCAGGCTTATCCCACGAGGGCCGCGCAATAGCAGTACGGTTCCCAGGCGAGTTTCCAGTGCAGTCACTGTAAGCATGATGGTGGCGGGTGACAGAGCAAGGCTGCGCGCCGCCGATGCCAGGCTGCCTGCCTTGACCACTGCGGCGAAGATTTCTATCTGGCGGTAGTGGCCCATCAGTTACGGCGTCCCCGATTGCTGCAGTGCCGAATCGTCCACAAGCCTGCTGTAACAGTGATCGACAAAGGTCCTCACCCGGGCCGAAACCTGTCTGCCGCTCTGGTAAAGGATATGCACCGGCAGCGGCGGGGTGCCAAAGTCTGCAAGCACAATCTCGAGTTCACCTTTGGCCACGGCTTCCGCTACCTGATAGGAAAGCACCCGAGTAAAGCCCCACCCCATGCGCGCGGCATTGATGGCCGCCTGATTGGAGCTGACCACCAAACGGGGTTGCGGAGTGATTACCGTGGCCTCATCCGGACCGCTGAACTGCCAGTGGGTCAGTAAGCTGCTGGCCGAGGACATGACAATCTGCGCGCCCTGCATATCCTGCGGGTGAGCAGGGCGGCCGACGCGATCAAGAAACGCGGGTGCGGCACAGATCACCGAACGGATTTCCCCCACTTTCAGCGCGTGGAAGCTTCCTTCGGGGAGCTGTCCGATGCGTATGGCGACATCAACGCCCTCGTCGGCCATGCTCACCAGGCGATCTACCAGCAGGGCATTGACCGCTACTTCGGTGTGCGCCGTCAGGTATTGCGCAATCAGCGGAATCAGGAACAGCTCGCCGAACATCACGGGCGCGGTAACCGTCAGGCTACCCCGCGCACGCAGGCTGCTGCCGGAGGCCAGCTCTTCTGCCTCTTCGAGCTCCAGCAAAATGCGCTTGCAGTCCTCCACATAACGCTGGCCGGCTTCGGTTAGCCGAAGGGTGCGCGAATTACGGGCGAGCAACAGCGTGCCAAGGCGGCTCTCCAACGCGGCGATGGCGCGCGTCACACTGGACGGCGACATGCCCAAAATCTTGCCGCCACCGCCGAAACTCTTCGCCTCGGTAACGGCCAGCAGCACTTTCATTTCCTGGAACCGGTCCACGGCCATCTCCGTATTAAGCATCAGCAGGAACAGGAGATTAGTTTGTCTGCCTGATGAGTGTGTGCATTTCGCAGCGTTCCGGGGGGTGTGTGGAGCGAGGCCGGCGGCTCATTGGCGCCAGGACGGCTGCGGGAGGAACTGATCCTGGAGAAAACGCAAAAAGTTGCGGGTTCGAGCGGGCAGTCCCTCACGTTGATGGGTCAGCGCCACGACATTGGCATCCGGCAGCTTCCAGCCGGGCAGCAGTCGGATCAGCGTGCCATCCGCCAAAGCATCGGCAACGTCCCATTCCGAACGCATGATGACGCCGTGACCTTCGCATGCCCACTGGCGAATGACACTTCCTTCATTGCAGCTCAAGGCGGGGCGAACGCGCACACTGATCGTTTTACGCGCCCGCGTAAAATGCCAGAGCGTCACGTCTTCATTGTTTTCGCGCAGCGCAATGCACGGCAGGCTTGCCAGCTGTTCGGGATGTTCAGGCAGACCGTGTTGTTCGAGAAAGGCGGGTGACGCGCACACGTAGCGGCGATTGGGCGCAATGGAATGGCACACCAGATTGGACGCGTGCAGTTCGCCAATATGGATGACGACATCAAACCGATCGGCCACTTCGACCATCGGCCGTTCAGACAAACTCAACGCAATCTCGACTTCCGGGTGCTGACGTTGAAACGCGGCCACCGCGGGCGCCACATATTGGCGTCCAAAGCCGAAGGGCGCGTTGATTTTCAGCTTGCCGACAAAGCCGCTGCGCCGCTCATGCAAATCCGCCAGCAGGTTATCGAATTGCTCGACCAGCTCTGCGCCCCGCAGGCACAAAAGCTCGCCTTCATCGGTGAAGCGCAGCTGCCGGGCCGACCGATCCAGCAAGCGAATGGACAGTTTCTTTTCCATTTGCTGCAGCCGCTGGGTCACTGCCGAGGGTGTCAATCCCAGCTTGCGCGACGCGGCCAGCAAACTCTCACTTTCCCGAATGACCAGCAGAAAGCGGATATCGAGTGTTTCATTCATTAAGTTTCACTGAATATTAGAGTTAGCAACATTAAATTCTAATCTGAATCTGGAGGTTTAGAATAGCGCCATTCCAGGAGACCACCCATGTCAGCACTCAACTCTGCTATCGAAACACCGGCTTTGTTGCTGGACCGCGATCGTCTCGACGCCAACATCCAGCGGATGCGCAATAAACTGGCGCCGTTCAACGTGGTATTGCGTCCCCACGTGAAGACCAACAAATCGCTGGAAGTCACCGAGCGCCTGTTTGCCGGTGGGCGCGGGCCGATTACCGTTTCCACCCTGCGCGAGGCGGATTTCTTTTTCGAGGCAGGGTTTACCGACATCTTGTATGGGGTTGGCATTGCGCCCAACAAGTTTGCTCATGCTGCCGCGTTGATCCATAAAGGCGCAGCGCTCAAGCTGGTGCTCGACAATCTGCAGACCGCCAGGCAACTGGCCGATTTAGCCAAAACCACGGGTCAGGTGTTTGATGTCCTGCTGGAAATCGATTGCGACGGTCATCGCTCCGGCCTTGGTCCGCAATCACCCTTGCTGGTTGAAATCGCGCAGTTGTTAAGCGCCAGTGGCATCCGGGTCAGCGGCGTAATGACCCACGCCGGCAAGTCCTACGACAGCCAGTCAATCGCGCAAATCGAGGCTTGCGCCCGGCAGGAGCGCGCGGCAATTATCGAAAGCAGCCAGGTGCTGACCCGTGCAGGTTTCAACCTGTCGATCATCAGCATTGGTTCAACACCCACGGCGCTGTTTACCGAGAATTTATCAGGGGTGACCGAAGTTCGCGCGGGTGTGTTCGCATTCTTCGATCTGGTCATGGCGGGCCTGGGTGTGTGTCAGGTGCAGGATATTGCCGTCTCGGTCCTGACGTCTGTGATCGGTTATCAAGCTGAAAAAGGCTGGATCATCACCGATGCGGGATGGATGGCACTTTCTCGTGATCGGGGCACCGCTAAACAGGCCGTCGATCAAGGCTATGGCATCGTGTTCGACGCCTCAGGCCAACCGATTGGTGATCTGATCGTCAGTGCAACCAACCAGGAGCACGGAATCATTTCATCGCGATCCGGCAAGCTCGATCCCTCCAGTTTTCCGCCCTTGGGCACGCTGCTGCGAATTCTGCCGAACCATGCTTGCGCGACCTCGGCGCAGCACGCCGGGTACCACGTTCTGAGCGAAGGACGAGGCCTGGGTTTCTGGCCACGTATCTCGGGCTGGTGATTGTTCAGTTCGAATTCAGAACGTTGATCGGTAAAGGAGCGGGAAATGAAGTTGATCACAGCGGAAAAACTGCCTGCGCCAGGCGGGCATTACTCTCACGGCGTACTGGCGGGAAAGCTTCTGTTCATTTCCGGGCAGTTGCCGTTTCCGCCAGGCGAACAGGAGTTTCCCGAGGGGATAAAAGCCCAGAGCATTCAAGCGATGGCAAATCTGGAAGCTGTGCTCCAGGCGGCGGGAGCTTCCTTGAATAACCTGGTCAATGTGCAGATTTACATTGTTGATGTGGATGACTGGCCGATCGTCAATTCGACTTACTCGGCACTGATGGGCGCGCATCGACCTGCGCGAGTGATCATCCCCTGTGGACCACTCCATCATGGGGCCTTGGTGGAAATATCAGCAGTGGCTGAAATTGAATAACTCTTGAAGAAGGGCAGTGATTATGAAATCAGGTTGCAACAATGGTCAGCACGCTCCTCAACCAGCGGCTGCGGTGCAACTCGTCCTGTTCGACTTGCTCACCGCGTTACTGGATTCGTGGACACTGTGGAATTCCGTCGCAGGCTCCGAAGAAATGGGACGCACGTGGCGTATGGCTTATTTGAAAGCCACTTACGGCTGTGGAACCTATCGGCCCTATGAAACGCTGGTCGAGGAGGCCGCCATCAGCGTGGGATTGGGTAAGGTGGCTGCAGCAAATCTGGAGGCGCGCTGGACGGAGTTGCAGCCGTGGCCTGAGGCCAAACGCGTTCTCAGCGAATTGGCACCGCACTACAAACTGGGCGTGGTCACCAACTGTTCGGAGAAGTTGGGACGCCTTGCAGCGGATCTGCTGGGCGTGCCGTTTGATGTGATTGTCACTTCTGAACAGGCCGGTTTCTACAAGCCTGATCCAGAACCTTACCGGCTCGCGCTGCAACTTGCGGGTGTCGAGCCCGCTCACGCTGTATTCGTCGCAGGCTCGGCCTACGATCTGTTTGGCACGCAGAAAGTCGGCTTGCCAACCCTCTGGCATAACCGGATAGGGCTCGATGCCCCAGCAGGCGCGCCTGCTCCGTTATTCATGCGCCCGACACTGGATAGCCTGGTTGAGGACATCACAACCCTGAGCGCACACCGCTCTGCAGGTCACGACTGACCGAGTGACGCGCTTCGGCTCGCTCAGCGCTGATTAAGCACGGTCACATACGCGCTGAACATATCTGCCATGGCATCAGCGTAGGCAGTAATTTCGGCGGCAGTACGAGGGCTTTCCGAGAAGTCCTTTCCCACCGTACTGAAGGTCGTGGATATCAAATCGCAGGCCAGGGCGCGGGTTGTTTCAGGGACCTCAGGGAGCAGTTCAAGCATGAAGGTTTGAAAAATCTGCTCCCCCGTCGCTCGAACCTCGTGCGCTTCGGGCGCGTCCGGTAGAGCGGCGCGGCGTCATTGAGTGCAACCCGCATCTGCGCTTCTTCGCACTCCGAATGAATAAAGGTATGCACCAGCGTCCGCAGCCGCTCAAGGGGCGGCTTGTCCATGTCACTGAGGATCGCGCAGAGCATTTGCGTGGTTTGCTGCCATTCATCACTCTGCAGTCGAAACAGGATGGCGGCCTTGTTGGGGAAGTATTGATACACCGAACCGATGCTGACGCCTGCCTTTTCCGCGACGCGGGCCGTGGTGAAACGCGCCGCACCTTCTTTGGCCAAAACCTGAATAGCCGCTTCGAGGATGGTCGCCACCAGCTCGGTCGATCGGGCCTGTTTGGGCTGTTTGCGTGAGGAAATCTGCGAGGTCTGGCGACTGGTCATAGGGCGTTCCTGCCTGGGTGCTAATGCGAATAGCGAATGTGACGGATTGCTCGCATAATTTTAATGCGACGAATTAGTCGCATATTAGCCCGGCGCCTTGAGGCGCTCAACCTTGAAACGGGAAGCGACCATGAACACCCTTACCGCAGCACCGATGGCCCCGCTGATTGAACGCCTGTACGCCCGCGCCAACGCCGCCACCAGCGACGCGTTCAGCACGATTTCCGCTGATGAACGCGAACGCCTCATGCGTAGCAAGACGGACTATCGAGAACTCTACGGCCTGTTGAAAGACCTGTGGCTACCGGTCTCGCGGGACACCGGCAAGCTGTTGTACATGCTGGCGCGCAGCGCGAAGGCGCGGTCCATCGTCGAGTTCGGCACTTCGTTCGGGCTCTCGACCTTGCACCTGGCCGCCGCCCTGCGGGACAACGGCGGCGGTGTGCTGATCAGCAGTGAATTCGAAGCGTCGAAAATTGCCCTGGCCCGCGAGCACCTGATTGAAGGCGGGGTGAGCGACCTGGTGGACATTCGCGAGGGCGATGCGCTGGTCACCTTGGCCACTGATCTGCCTGATGCCGTCGACCTGTTGCTGCTCGACGGCGCAAAGGCTCTTTATAGCGATGTGCTGAGCCTGGTCGAAAGCCGCCTCAACGCGGGCGCAGTGGTGGTGGCCGACAACACCGATTACTGCCCGCAATACCTGGCCTACGTTCGCTCGCCGCAAAACGGTTACCTGTCCGTGCCGGTCGGCGAGGACGTCGAGCTGTCAGTACGCCTGAACTAATACCCTATCGATGGAGGATTGAACCATGCACGTATTTGTTACGGGGGCCACCGGTTGGGTGGGTTCCGATGTGGGAAAAGATTTGCTCAACGCCGGTTACCTGGTGACAGGGCTGGCCCGTTCCGAGGACAAGGCAAAAGCGCTGGCAGCCACGGGCGCTAAGGTGCTGCGGGCTACGCTCGATGACCTGGACAAACTGCGCCGTGCTGCCTGGATGGCAGACGCGGTCATCCACACCGCTTTCAATCATGACTTTTCGAGATTTGCCGAGAACTGCCAGCAAGACCGGCAAGTGATCGAAGCGTTGGAAAACTCCTTGAAAGGTTCCGACTGCCCGCTGCTTGTTACTTCAGGGTTGTCCGGGCTGCCCCGGGGTGCAACCGAGGCGCAACAACCCAACTCGGCATCCCCACGCCAGTCCGAAGCCGCCGCCAGATCCCTGGCCGAGCGCGGCATACGTGCGGCGACGGTGCGGCTTGCGCCCTCGGTGCATGGTGCAGGCGACCATGGTTTCCTGCCCATCCTGATCCGGCTGGCCCGGGAGACGGGCGTATCGGCTTACATCGGTGACGGACAAAACTGCTGGTCCGGTGTTTGTCGAACGGACGCCGCGCAGGTCTATCGGTTGGTCCTGGAGCAGGGTGTCACTTCGGCGGCGTATCACGCGGTCGCTGACGAAGCCGTGCCGTTCAAGGCCATTGCCGAGGTCATTGGGCGACGACTCGGCTTGCCGGTGGAGTCCAGAGAGCCAGCCCACTTTGGCTGGTTCGCCACGATGGCCGGGGCCGACATGACGGTGTCCAGCGCCCACACGCGAGCATTGCTTGGCTGGACACCCAGCGGCCCCGACCTGCTGACGGACCTTGATCAACCTGCCTATTTCGCCCTCTGAAAGGACGCTTTCCATGACACAACAAAGCAGCGAGCATTCTTCGGCTCCGGCAGCACTCGCGCCTTCGGTTATCAATGTGCTGCTGAAATTGCTGCCCATTACCGCCGCCGTATTTGTCAGCTTTCTAATCATTGGTATGCAACTGCCGGTGCTGCCGCTGCACCTGCACAACACCTTAGACATGAACACGTTGGTGGTCGGTCTGGTGATCGGCGTGCAGTTCGCTGCGGCGCTGTTGTCGCGGTCCTGGGCCGGAAACTTTGCCGATATGCGCGGCGCCAAGCGCGCCATGCTCACCGGTATTCTGGTCGCGGCGAGCTCAGGATTGCTCTATCTGGCGTCGCTGGCATTTGTGGACGTGCCGGTGATTTCGGTGTGGATTTTGCTCGCCGGGCGCGTGGTGCTGGCCTTGGGCGAAAGCCTGATCGTGACCGGCTCAATGGGCTGGGGCGTCGGGTTGGTGGGGCCGCAGAACGCTGGCAAGGTCATGGCCTGGATTGGCATTGCGATGTACGCCGCTTTTGCGCTGGGTGCGCCCCTCGGCGTGGTGGTCAATGGCGAATGGGGTTTTGGCGGGATTGCAGTGGCGACGTCAATGATTCCGCTGCTGGCGTTGGCAATCGTGGCGGGGGCGCAAGGCGTCCCACCCACCAGCCAGCGGCGCACCTCGTTTTTCAAGGTGTTGAGCGCGGTTTGGGTGCCCGGCCTGGGCCTGGCATGTTCCAGCGTCGGCTTCGGTGTGATTACCGCTTTTGTGGCGCTGCTGTTTGCCGCCAAAGACTGGGGCAATGCATCGTTGGCGTTTACTGCGTTTGGCCTGGCGTTTATCGGCGCGCGCATTTTCTTCGGTCATCTGCCAGACAGCATCGGCGGTGCCAAGGTGGCGTTGGTCTGCGTGATCATTGAAGCAGCAGGGCAGTTGCTGATCTGGGGCGCGGATTCTCCCTTGATGGCTTATCTGGGCGCGGCACTGACCGGCTTCGGGTATTCACTGGCGTTTCCCGGTTTTGGTGTTGAGGCAATAAAACGGGCACCACCGCAGTCGCGCAGCCTGGCAATGGGCGCCTACGTTGCGTTTCTGGACATCTCGTTGGGGATCAGCATTCCGCTGGCCGGTGTCCTGGCGGGTGTGGCGGGGGTTGCTTCGGTGTATCTGGCGGGAGCCGCTACGGTTGCCCTGTCGGTGGGCGTGGCGTTGATACTGCTTTGCAAAGCGCAGGGAGGAGGGCGTCAGGCTTGAAATAGACGGCGTTGCTCGACAGAATCGCCCTCCGATCCGGCCGACGTTGCCGGGCGTTCGTGGTGAAAAGGGGCTGCAGTTGAATCAACAGACATTGTCCATGCGCCTGGAACGCGTGGCGGCGCATGTGCCGGCCGGTGCGCGGCTGGCCGATATCGGCTCGGATCACGGCTATCTGCCGGTGGCGTTGATGCGTCGAGGCGCAATCGCGGCAGCGGTGGCCGGTGAGGTGGCATTGACGCCATTCCACGCGGCCCAACGCACCGTGCGCGAGAGCGGTCTGGACCAGCGGATCACCGTGCGCCTGGCCAATGGCCTGGCGGCAATCGAGCCGGGCGATGCAATCACCGCGATCAGCCTGTGCGGTATGGGTGGCGAGACGATCCGCGACATCCTCGACAGCGGCAAGGCGCACCTGAACGGCCAGGAGCGCCTGATCCTGCAGCCCAACGGCGGCGAGCAGCCATTGCGTCAATGGCTGATGGACAATGGTTACTGCATCCTCTGGGAAGAAGTGCTGCGGGAGAACCGCTTCGATTACGAAATCATCGTCGCCGAGCGTGCCGGGCCGGTGATGTACACCGCCGAAGAACTGTACTTCGGTCCGCTGCAGATGCAGGCACGTAGCCCGGCGTTCCTGTTCAAGTGGCAACGCCTGCTGCGCCTGAAGCAGCGGACCCTGAGCCAATTCGCCCGGGCACAGCAGGCCGTGCCCGAGGAGAAAGTACTGGAGGTCGCCCGGCATGTCCGGTGGATTACCGAGTTGCTGGCTTGAGCCTGGACGAAGTGAAGCACACTTTGAACCGGCCTTGATTCGCAGCCATATCTGACTCGGATTCAGCCGGGCCGCTGCCAGTACTCAAGCGATGGGATAGCGTTGGAACAGTTCAGTCTGTTCCAGACTCTCGGCAAATGCGCGGATCGCAGGGAAGTCCTCGGACTTGACGAGGTCGGGCACCATCAACTGAATGAACGACCATGCAACCGCGGTGCTGATCGCCGCCTGGTCCGGCCGAGGATTTCGCGGCGGTTCGGCTGTGGTGATCTGTGTTTCCAGCTCATGACAAGCAGCCAGCAGTTGCCGGGTGATGCGCTCCACCCAAGGCTGGTGCAGCTTTTGCGCGGGTCGCAGCTTGTGTTCATAGACCACTTGCACGGCTTTTTCGCAGGCCGCCAATGCCAGCCCTACGGTGCGCAAGGCCGCACCTCGAGCCTGTGGTTGCTGCGGCAACAGCTTGGCGGCCGGGGCGCTGGTGGCTTCGAAGTAGTCAATGATCAGCGTCGAATCCATCAGTACCGTACCGTCGTCGAGGGACAGTGTCGGCGCTTTGACCACCGGATTGATCTGGGCAAACGCCTCGAACGTGCTGAACACGGACAATGGCTCATGTTCGAATTCGACCCCGAACACGTCCAGGGAAATGGCGACTCGGCGAACATAGGGTGAATCCAGCATGCCCCAAAGCTTCATTTGCTACTCTCCGTCTCGTATGACCAAGTATTTACAATGCCTTACATTAGCGCGCTATTACTGACTAGAATATCGGCAATTATTATCAATATAGGTAAGTATTTCTTACATGTTCAACATTCCTCCTGCTACTGGCCTGCGCAGTTTCGAAGCGGTGGCAAGATTGGGTAGCGTGAATGCGGCGGCCAAGGAACTGCATGTCACCCACTCGGCCATCAGCCAGCAGATCAAAGTGCTTGAACAGACAATCGGGGTCACCTTGTTCGTGCGCGAGGGGCGAGGGCTTCGGGTCAGCGAAGATGGGCGGTTGTACGCCCTGCAGATTCGCGAAGCGCTCGGTGACATCGCTGAAGCAACGCGCCTGATCAAGGCGCAACCCAAGTCCAGCGAGTTGGTCGTTGCTGTTCTGCCGTCGTTCGGATGTCGCTGGCTAGTGCCTCGCATGCCGCGTTTCCTGGCGCTGCATCCTGATGTCAGTGTTCGCTTGCAGGCCGGTCTGGCGGTGTCCAGTTTGCATAAGGAATCTGTGGACCTGGGCATCCGTATAGGGCACGGGGATTGGGAGGGCATGGAAAGTCGGTTGCTGTTCCATGACGAAACCCTCGTTGTAGCCGCGCCGCATTTCAACGGTGGAGAGCTTCCGCGAACGCCAGAGGAAATCATCAGGAGCACAATCATTTTCAGCATGGAGTCGTGGCAGCCGTGGTGCCGCGCAGCGGGTCTGGACGCAGACGTACCGCGAGTGGGGCTATGCAGCAATGACTCCAACCTCGTGCTGCGGGCGGTTAGCCTTGGCCAGGGCATTGCTCTGGAACGCCGCAGCCTTGTGCACGACGCCATTGCGCAAGGTGAGTTGGTACAACTTACCGAGTTTACCGCGCCTTACCCTTATCCTTATTGGCTCGTAGTGCCCAATCAGGAACGCTCGAAATCGCGGCAACGTGATTTTTCCGAATGGTTGATTACAGAGGTCGATGAATACCTGAATCCTGGGTCATCGACATAACAGTCGATGCCCGTCGCGGTGGAATATGGCTGGGGACAGTGGCGCCGCTTCCGCGCTTTATTGCCCGACCGTTTGCTGGTATTGACGCTGGATGCGTTCCAGCTCGCCCGAGTGACGCAGTTGCGCCAAAGCCTTGGCCCAGGCGGCGACCAGTTCGTCGTCACAGTCGCGGCTGAAGGCGATGTACAACGACGAGCGATAGAGCTCGATGGGGATCTGCCGTAGCGTTCCGGGCGCGATGTTCAACTGGCGGCTGTAAAAAACTACCCCGGCATCGGTATCGCCAATGATGATGCGGGTGCGCCCGGCCATCAGCATGCGGTAGAGCTGCAGGTTTTCGGTGGCGCTTTTGTCGAGGTTGTTGAAACCCAGCGACTGCAGCATATCGGGTACCAGGCCGGCATGGCGGGTTGTGATCCGCGGCGCGTGCAGCAGTTGCTCCAGGGAATTCACCGGCGGCGCGTTGGCCAACTGATAGGGGTGGATGGACTCCTCAACGATCGGCCCAACCCACTTGTATAACGGCTCACGCTCAGCCGTGCGGAACATGGAATACATGATCGTCCTGGGCCGGGTTTGTAATACGCGGGTGGCTCGCATGCTGGGCAGCAGCACCACTTCAAAGTTATCTCCGGTCAGCGCCATGATCGCCCGGACGATTTCCGTGGTCATGCCGGTGAGCTGATTGTTCTCTTCGTAGTTGTACGGTGCCCATTCTTCGGTAACGACCTGATACGGCTCGGCCCTCGCAGGAGTGCCGAGCAATACCCACAACGATGCGGCGGCAAGTGTCCAATGTTTCACGTTTTCTGCCCGGTGGGCTGTTCGGTGTTCCAGGACGGATCGAACAGGCAAGACAAGCATAGACCGGGATCCTCGTCCAATGTCGGTGAAGTCACGTAGCGGGGCAGAATTGATGGCGCCGCGGTTATTCTCCTTTCGCACAATCGGCGGCTATTCTCGATAGACCCAATTATCCAGGAGCCCTGATCATGACCCACTCCGAACCGCTTACCATCGCCGTATTGCTCGGCTCTGTGCGTTCCGACCGGCAAGGGATAAAAGCCGCGCGCTTGCTTTTGGCGGCGCTTGAACAACGTGGCCATGAGGCAGTGCTGGTCGACCCGATGGTGACTCGCTTGCCCTTGCTGGACCGTATGTATAAGGAGTACCCAAAAGGTTCGGCACCGGCCGAGCTGGAGCAACTGGCTACCCTGTACCGTCGAGCCGATGGTTTTCTGTTGGTCAGCGCTGAATACAATCACGGGGTACCGCCAGCGTTGAAAAATCTGCTGGATCATTTTCTGGAAGAGTATTTCTGGCGGCCTTCGGCGATAACCTGTTACTCCGCTGGCGGATATGGGGGCGTGCGGGCGGCAATGCAGCTGCGGATGATCCTCGGGGAATTGGGCATGCCGAGTATTCCGAGCCTGTTTGCCATTCCTCGAATCGGTGACGCCCTGAGTGACGATGGGCAAGCCAAAGAGGAGCGCACAACCAGGCAAATGAATGGATTTCTGGACGAGTTTGAATGGTATGCGCAGGCGCTACGGCGTCAGCGCGCGAGCGGCACGCCCTATTAATGTGGGCAGCATTGCCGACTGGCGATAGTGCTCGCGAATAACCTCCGCCATCTCCAGTGCCCCGTCGCCTGCGCTGTGCGAGACGTGCAGCTCGATGGCGAAGTCGGGCAACAAGGGCAGTCCGGAATCTGCTCCCAGCTCCCGGAAATCTCCCGGCATCAGCGAGCGTAACCACGGCGTCAGGGCCAGGCCGCTGCGTACGGTGGACAGCGTGGCATCCACCGAGGCGTTTTCGAATACCACTCGCCAACTGATGTTCGCCTGGCCCAGCAGTGAGAATACCGTACGGCGAAAGGTGCAGGTTGGCGTCACGAAACACAGAGGTAATGGCCTTTGGCGAAACAGTTCGTCCGCCGCGCCGATCCAGACCAAGGGTTCCAGGCTGAGCCGCTCGCCAACAGCCTCGTCCTCAGGGCACTGACTCATAGTCAGATCCACCAGACCTCTGGAAAAATCCTGCAGCAGATCGACCGAAGAGCCGGTCACAATCGTGACCTCTACGTTTGGATGGCGATGGGCGAAGGCTTTCAGAATGGGGGCGCAATGTGCTCCGGCCATGTCGTAAGGCACGCCAACCCGTACCGTTTCTCTGATCTGCGGCCCGATCATTTCCTCGCACACACTGTCGTTGAGCTTGAGCAGACGGCGGGCTTTGGGCAGAAAATCCGCCCCACGGTCGGTCAGCTGCGTTCCCTGAGGATCGCGTTCCAGCAACAGACAGTCGAAAAACCTCTCCAGCCGCTTGACCTGCTGGCTGATACCGCCTTGGGTGAGATGCAGCTGACGTGCGGCCGCGCTGATGCTGCCGGTCTGCGCAACCGCAACGAAGGTGCGGATCAGGGCAAGGTCGATGGTGCGCAATCTGGACATTGTGAGGGCCATTACAGTTGCTAATGGCCGCATTATAAACATTCGATATTGCCCGTCATCCCTCCCAGGTAAATTGGTGATCCCTTCTACGGAGTCCTGCTCATGATGCTCAGCGGTCACACCACAAACATCGAGTCAGCCTTGGCCAAGGTCAGCCAATACTGGTCGCCACAGGTCATTGGTCAGGTCAACGATCAGTACATCAAGGTTGCCAAGCTCAAAGGCGAGCTGATGTGGCATGCCCATGCCAATGAAGATGAGCTGTTCATGGTGGTTTATGGAACCCTCAAGATTCAGTTGGAAGATCGGGACATCGTCCTCCAGCCTGGTGAGTTCTGCGTCATCCCCAGAGGCGTCCGGCACAATCCCGTGGCGTTGGACGAGTGCGGAATCGTGCTGATTGAAACGGTCACCACACTGCATACCGGGGATGAAATCAGCCCGAGAAGCGTGTCTGTCGAGCAACAGCTGCGATAAGGGCCGACATCAAAAACGTGAGGGCGGACTTACCATCGAGCTGATGTAGCGTTTCAGCGTCTCTTCACGTGCGGACGAAACGATGGCCGCGATATAGCAGTCGGGTCGCACAAGAACCCAGTCCCCAGCGGATAAACCGTAGGCATCACTGACCTGTCCGCACTCATCGATGACGTCACCACCCGGCCCGAAAATATGGGTGCGCAAGTGGCTGAGCACTGGCATTGCGCAGCGGGATGTCTGGTAACCCAGCAGGGTCCAATGCGTGCCCTTGAACAATTCGAAAAGCCGAGTTGGCTGTCCTCCCGCCCCGCGAATCTGCGCATCAGGGGCGCGCGCACCGGCGACCAGTTCGCGAGTTCGATCCGTTTGTTGCAAGGACAGTGAAGAGTCCGGGTAGCCGATATCGAGTTGTTGCACTTCACGGCCCCGGCGGTTTTCGCCTGTTTTGGACGCATCCAGCAATTTTATTGCAAGCTTGAGCATGCCCTCAGCGATAGGGCGGCGCTCCTCCTCGTAGGTATCCAGGAGCTTGTCAGAAGGTCCGGCAAGGGCTGCGGCCAGCTTCCATCCAAGGTTGTAGGAATCCTGAACGCTGGTGTTCAGACCCTGGCCTCCCGTTGGCGGATGAATATGTGCGGCGTCACCCACCAGGAACACGTTGCCCACGCGGTAGAAATCGGCCAGACGCGCATTCATGCTGTAGGCGGACGCCCAATGGACCGATGCAATCTCGATATCAGTACGACCGGTTCGCTCGGTCACCATGACTTCCAGGCCTGCGGCGGATAAGTCCACATCGCCTTCAGTAGGAATGGGGGCTTGCAGTTGAAAGAGTTCGGTCCCCGCCAGCGGACATAAATGCAGTTGCTGCGCTCCGGAGCCAAACTGGTGCCATGCGTCCCGGGTCAAGCCTTTGAGGACAATGTCAGCCACTACGGCGCGGATACCCAGTGTCGCGCCTGGAAATCCGATACCCACCGCACTACGCACAAAGCTGCGACCGCCATCCGCGCCGACCAGATAGCGGGCTTGCAGGATGTTCTCGCCCTCAGGGCTGGCAATTCTGGCCTCGACGCCCTTGTCACTTTGCTTCAGGCCCACCAGCTCGCAGGCGTACTCCGGATAATGGCCCAGCTCTGCCAGTCGCTCGCGCATCACCGCTTCAGTCAGGAATTGGGGGAGCATGAGCGGCTGCTGATAGGGCTCCGAAGGCGTCGTATGGCGGGCGGACTCTGTGGTCTCGGGCTTGGTAAAGCTGCCATCCGCCAGATATTTCCGGGCTGGCGGGTACAGGCCCCCGGCGGCTGCGGCGCGGTCAATGATGCCCAGATCCTCAAAGACTTCCTGGGTGCGGGGCTGAATGCCTTTGCCTCTTGAACCGTGGAACGGTGCCGGCATCTTTTCCAGAAGACGGAACGCCACGCCACGTCGCGCCAGGTCTATGGCAAGCGTCAAGCCTGCCGCACCCGCTCCGCAAATCAGCACATCGGTGAATGATTTCATGTCGTCGCCTTCCTGATTGAGTGTATTATGCACGCATTAGGAGAAAGGCTATGCCATCGAAGAAAAGAGTGCAAGATACACATAGTTCGAAACAGATGAGGGAGCTGCACGGCGCGCTGATCAGTATCGTCAGCGTGATGAACAGGCCTCGAAATGACGAAAGGCTGATCAATGAAGCAGGCGTTCGGCTTGATCAGGCGCTTTTTCGCTTGCTGGTGCTGATCGAGCGTCTGGGACCGATTGGTGTCGTTGAGTTGGCCGATCGTCTGGGCCGGGACTACACGACCATCAGCCGACAGGTCAGCAAGCTCGAAAGCATGGAGCTTGTCACGCGTCACGAAAATGCCGCTGACCGTCGCTTGCGGCAGGCAGTCATCTCGCCCAAAGGCAAGGAAATGACGGACAGCATCGACGCCGCACGTGAGCAGCTCGGCCGCGCGATATTCGAGAATTGGTCTGAGGAAGACGTCGACAGCCTCGTGCGACTCATGCGCAAATTCGCCGATGCGCTGGAGCAACAACTGCCAGCCGGGTCTTGAGGAGATTGAACCTCGCCTGCGCAGAAAGCGGCCCGGATATCGCGAGGTTTACGTGGGCTCGCTGCCGGAATGAATGCGCAGGAGGGGAGGTGGAATCACTCCCGGCACTACGCCATAGATTTCAACCTGGTAACAAAACTACAGGAGCGGCATAAAGCAGAAATCTTCAGGCAAAAAAGCGCAGGCAGGATCGCCAGCAGTCCTTGCCGAGATGCCTTGTATGCCAATTATCAAATGCGCTTCACCTGTTGTTCGCTCCACGCTTGCCGGTTTTGTTGCCGTGCTTGCCAGCGGTTGCGCGAGCGCGCCCTCTGCACCGGGGGGCCCCTGCGATAACGTGAGCTACACCCTTCATGATCCGGCGGAACCGGTCAACCGTGGCATCTTCGCTTTTAACCGCACGGTCGACGATTACGCGTTGGCGCCGGTTGCCCGTGGTTATCTGCACTTGCCGGACTTCTTCCAGGCGGGCATTCATAACTTCGTCGCCAACTTCGGCGAACCCAAGGTCTTCATCAACGACCTGCTGCAAGGCAATGGCGAACGCTCGGTCGCCACCTCGCATCCCGTTGACCCGCATGATCCGCTGGATAATCAGCAATGGGAAGGCGGTGAAGGTTTAGTTGCATGGTGTGCTGGCGAGCGGCAAAAAAATCTCAAATCTGGCGCCGCCAAGTGGCGATGAGCCGACGACGACTCTGCCGCCCTGGCATTCCACGGCCCGTCGACTGATTGCCAAACCCAGGCCGAAGCCTCCGGTGTCGCGATCCCGGCTTCTGTCCATGCGGTAAAACGGTTCGAAGACGCGCTCGCGCTCATCGACAGGTATCCCGATGCCATCGTCCTCAATGCTGACAATGAGGCCGTTGTCAGGATGCGCCCGTGCAATAACCCGAATCTGCCGTTCACAATATCGGATCGCGTTGTTGATCAGGTTTTGTATGGCGCGCGCGGTCAGGCGCGGGTCAAGCACGAAGCGCTCGGGTGCGTCTTCAAACTGCAGGATCAAGGTGAATTCTCGGCTTTCCTGTTCGTCGATAAACCCGCCCAGCACGCTGTCGAGGTAAGCCTGCATCGGCACTTCCTGTAGCTCAGGGAGCTGGTACGGTGATTGCAGGCGAGTGTACGAGAGCAGCTCGTCAATCAAGGTGTCCAGCTCTCGCACATGTCCGAGCATCTGTTCCAGTCGCAGCCTGGTTTGCGGCTCCAGCGGGTCGGCCATGACCAACGCCATACCGAACTCCAGCCTCGATAAAGGCGTGCGCAATTCGTGGGAGACTGCATTCAGCAGCTCCTGTTGCTGATTGAGCAATCCTTCAACGTCCTGAGCCATTTTGTCGAACACCTGGGCCAGTTCGCCAATGTTCGAGCGCGGCGAAATCCGGGTTCGTTCTGCCAGGTTGCCGTTGCCCAGCATCATCGCAGTGCGCTTGAGCCGTTGCAGATCACGCCAGTGCGGCCATACCCAGATCAGCAGGCAAGCGAGCAGCGCTGCGCCAACCAGAATGTTCATCAGCCAGTAGATGATATTGATGTCGACCGGTGGATCCGGCGACACCAGTTCAATCACATGATCACCGGGAAGTTGTGTCAGCGCGGTTCCCAGCTCGCCGAAGTAGCCGCTGCGCACGGCATTCTTGCCCTGTTTCAGGGCCTCGCGTTCGCTTGCGGTCAGGCTGGGGTCCGCCAGCGAGATGACCCTCAGCTGCAGAGGCGTGAAGTCTGCCTGCAGCTCCCGCTCCAGTGCTGGCCAGGAATCTTGCGGGGTCTGACTGAAGCGCACCTGGATCAGCCGTAAGGTGCCCTTGGCCTGCTGTTGGTTGTAAGTGCCGGTGCGCTCATCGAACAAGCTCAATACCAGCCCCGGAACGGTGTAGAGCGCAACGCCGTAAGTCACCAGCATGATCAGGTACAGCCGAGCGAGCATTTTGAACATGGGGATTGATCAACTATTGAAGTCGGAAGGGAAGCGTAACGTGCAAAGGGTCGGGCTACTCATCCCACTCGGAGCGGCTTAACAAGTAACCCTTGCCCCATACGGTTTTGATCTTGCGGGGTTCGCTCGGGTCATCTTCGAATTTGCGGCGCAGCTTGGAAATCGCGACATCCACCGAGCGGTCAATCCCGTTGAATTCGATGCCGCGCAGTTGCTGGATCAACTGATCGCGACTCAAGACTTCGCCGACGTGAGTGGCAAGCACCAGAAGCAGATTGTATTCGCCGGATGACAGGTCCACGTCCTGCTTGCGCCATCGCACCTGGCGCTCGGTCAAGTCGATGACGAGCTGGCCCAGGACGATTTGCCGAGGATCGCTGCGCTGGGCGGCGGCGGGGGTGCTGCGCCGCAGTAGCGTGCGAATTCGTGCCAGCAGCACTCGCGGCTCGCAGGGTTTGGCGACGTAATCATCCGCGCCGGTTTCCAGGCCAAGTATCTGGTCGTCGCTCTGGTCACGGGCAGTGAGCATGATGATCGGCAGTGCAGGCCTTTCGTCCCGCAACTGCCGACAGACATGCAAGCCATCCAGGCCCGGCAGCATCAGGTCGAGAATGACCAGGTCGGGTCGCAACTGATGCATGCCTGCAACCGCCTTATCGCCACGGTTGATCACCGCCACTTCGTATTCGAAGCGCTGCAGGTAGCTGGCAATCAGCTCAGACAGCGCCGCGTCATCCTCGACAAGCATTATCCTGGTCATTCTTCGGGCCGTTTCGCAAAGTGAGCAGCATAACCAGGGCATGCCAGGTTAGTACGAAGCCTTAACACTTCTTCACATCTTCCCAACACTTGTTTACATGCACTTTAGAGAGTGTCTCTAGCATGGCGTGATCTTTAGGGGAACGCCATCATGCCGTCTTTTTTTCGTCTCGATCCATACCGTTTGCTGCTGTGTGCGGGTCTTGCCGCGCTGACCGCTTGCGGTAAGCCGCCTGCGCCGCAAGACATGCCGTCGCCGCGAGTGAGTGTGGAAACGGTCAAGACGCAGGGCCTGACGCTAACCACAGAACTTAATGGCCGTCTGGTTTCACCGCGTACTGCCGAAGTTCGCGCGCGAGTGGCGGGCATCGTGCTACAGCGGGTCTATCGCGAAGGCACTGACGTCAAGCAAGGTGATGTTCTCTTTCGCATCGATCCTGCGCCGTTCCAGGCCGATGTCGACAGCGCCGAGGCGGCTTTACGCAAGGCCGAAGCCAACCAGTATCAGACCCGATTGCAGTCAGATCGTTATGCAGAATTGGTGATGATCAATGCCGTGAGTCGTCAGGAAGCGGAAAACGCGCGCGCTGGTTTTCTGCAAGCCCAGGCGGATGTGGCGTCGACCAAGGCCGCCCTCAAACGCGCGCGCCTGAACCTTGGTTACGCCACCGTCACCGCGCCAATTTCCGGGCGCATCAGCAAGGCGCTGGTTACGGAAGGCGCATTGGTTGGGCAGGGCGACGCCACTGCACTGGCGACCATTCAGCAATTACAGCCGATCTACGCAGATATCAATCAGTCCACCCGACAGATCAGCGAGCTGCGCACGTCATTGCGCCAGGGCCAGTTGCAGCAACTTGACCAGGGTCAGATTACCGCGACGCTGATTCAAGAGGATGGCAGCCCTTACCCACTGAAAGGCAAGTTGCTGTTTTCTGACCTGACGGTCGATCAAAGCACCGGCCAGATCGTCCTGCGCAGCGAGTTCCCCAACCCGCAAAGTGAGCTGCTGCCAGGCAGTTTCATTCGCGTGCAGCTGGATCAGGCTCGCACGGAAGGGGGCATCACCATTGCCCAGCGCGCGGTACAACGCGATGCCGGAGGCAAGGCCCTGGTAATGATTGTGGATGCTGAGGGCAAAACCCGGGAACGTGCCATTGAACTGGGCGGGGTGCAGAAGAGTCGCTGGATCGTAAAGACCGGGCTTGAAGCGGGTGATCGGGTGGTGGTGTCAGGTCTGCAGCATGTGCAGCCGGGTATGCCAGTCACCACAGAAGAGCAGGGCGCGCAATCGTCTGCTGCGGAGCAGAAGTAATGCCGCACTTCTTTATTGATCGGCCGGTATTCGCCTGGGTCATCGCGTTGTTTATTGTCCTCGCGGGCCTGTTGGCGATACCGAAACTGCCCGTAGCCCAGTATCCCAGCGTCGCGCCGCCACAAATCGAGTTGACCGCGACGTATCCCGGTGCGTCCGCCCAGACCATCGACGAAAGCGTGGTGAGCCTGATCGAGCAGGAACTCAACGGCGTCAATCACCTGCTGTATTTCAGCTCCAGCAGCAGTCAAGGCCAAGCCACCATTACCGTAACCTTTCAGCCGGGCACTGATCCCGAGCTGGCCAAGGTCGACGTGCAAAACCGGTTGAAAGTCGTCGAACCCCGCTTGCCGCGCGCAGTAAGCCAGCAAGGGTTGCAGATCGAGGAAACCTCGGCTGGCTTCCTGATGATTGCGACGTTGACCTCCACGGATGGGCGAATGGACGAAATAGCCCTGAGCGATTACCTGACGCGTAACGTCGTCAACGAACTCAAGCGGCTTGATGGTGTGGGTAAAGCGCAGTTGTTTGGTTCCGAGCGCGCCATGCGTGTCTGGATAGATCCGCAAAAGCTCGTCGCTTTCAACCTGACGCCCGCTGATGTCAGTCAGGCTATTTCCGAGCAGAACGTTCAGGTCTCAGCCGGCAGTATCGGCGACTTGCCGTCTGCCACCGATCAAGAGCTGACCGCAACGGTCATGGTCAAAGGCCAGTTAAGTACCCCTGAAGAATTTGCTGCTATCGTACTCAAGGCCAATCCGAACGGGTCCAACGTGACCATCGGCGACGTGGCGCGGGTTGAAGTCGGTGGCCAGAGCTACAATTTCGCGACGCGCCTGAATGGTCAGCAATCGGTGGCGTTGGGTGTACAACTGGCACCGGCAGGCAACGCGATGAGTACTGCCACCCACGTGCGGGACAAGCTTGATGAGTTGTCGAAGTATTTTCCGGCCGGGGTGAAATACGACATCCCTTACGATACGTCGCCTTTCGTGAAAGTCTCGATCACCAAGGTTATCTACACCTTGCTTGAGGCCATGGTGCTGGTGTTCATCGTGATGTTCGTGTTCCTGCAGAACATTCGTTACACCTTGATTCCAGCCCTTGTAGTACCCGTTGCACTGATGGGTACGTTTGCGGTGATGTATGTGCTCGGCTTTTCAATCAACGTGCTGACGCTGTTCGGCATGGTATTGGCCATCGGTATTCTGGTGGATGACGCCATTGTCGTCGTGGAAAACGTCGAAAGACTGATGGTGCAGGAAGGACTTTCACCCAAAGACGCCACGCGCAAGGCCATGACTGAAATCAGCAGCGCAATCATCGGCATCACGCTGGTACTGACCGCTGTATTCATCCCCATGGCCTTCATGTCCGGATCCGTCGGCGTGATCTATCAGCAGTTCTCGATTTCCATGGCGGTTTCCATCGTGTTCTCGGCTTTCCTTGCCCTGAGCCTGACGCCAGCCCTGTGCGCAACCTTGCTCAAGCCGATTCCGGAAAATTCGCATCACGAGAAGAAAGGCTTTTTTGGCTGGTTCAACCGTCGTTTCGAGCGAATGAGTGACGGCTATGAAGGCTGGGTCAGCAAAGCGGTAGGCCAGTTGGGCCGCTATATGCTGGTGTTCCTGGTGCTGGTGGGCATCATGGGGCTGTTATTTACCCGTCTGCCGTCTTCGTTTCTGCCGGTTGAGGATCAGGGTTACACCATCACTGATGTTCAGTTGCCGCCGGGTGCCAGCCAGAGCCGCACCATCGAAATCGCCAAACAGATCGAGGCGCACAACGCGCAGGAACCCGGTATTGCCAATACCGTGATGATTCTCGGCTTCAGTTTTTCCGGTAGTGGACAAAACGCTGCGCTTGCGTTCACTACGTTGAAAGACTGGTCTGAACGAGAAGCGCAAGACTCGGCGCAATCCATTGCGGATCGTGCCAGCGCTGTATTTTTCGCATTCAAGGACGCCATGGTCTTCAGTCTGCTGCCGCCTCCGGTAGAAGGTCTGGGCACGTCGGGTGGCTTTGAAGTGCGCTTGCAGGATCGCAGTGGGCAAGGTTATGCCGCCTTGCGCCAGGCCCGTGACGATCTGCTGAGCAAAGTCATCCAGAGCCCGATCCTGCAAAACGTTCGCGAAGCCGCTCTGGCCGAAACACCTCAAGTCAACATCGAAGTGGATCGTCAGCAGGCCAATGCCATGGGTGTTTCGTTCGCCGCCATTGCCAGCGTGCTGTCCACGTCGCTGGGTTCGGCCTACGTCAATGACTTCCCGAATCTTGGCCGCATGCAGCAAGTAATTGTGCAGAGCGAGGGTGATCGTCGGCAGCAGGTAGATGACGTCATGAAACTGGAAATCAAAAACAACCAGGGACGCATGGTGCCAGTTTCGGCATTTTCCACAGTCAAATGGACAAGAGGGCCCGCGCAGCTCAATCGCTACAATGGTTATCCTTCGGTGAGCCTGTCTGGTGAGCCTTCCCCGGGACACAGCACCGGTGAAGCGATGGATGAGATGGCGCGTCTGGCGTCTGGCCTGCCATCCGGTTTTGCACTGCAGTGGACGGGTCTGTCGTTGCAGGAAAGCATATCGGGTGGCCAGGCGCCGTTGTTGCTCGGCCTGTCCATGCTGGTGGTGTTTTTGTGCCTCGCGGCGCTCTACGAAAGCTGGGCTATTCCAGCTGCTGTTTTGTTGGTAGTGCCGTTGGGAGTTATCGGCGCGGTGTTGGCGGTGACGTTACGCGGCATGCCTAACGATGTGTTCTTCAAAGTCGGGCTGATCACCATCATTGGTCTATCGGCCAAGAACGCGATCCTGATCATCGAATTTGCCAAGAGTCTCCACGATCAAGGCATGAGCCGTGTCGAGGCCAGCATTCAAGCTGCACGCTTGCGCTTGCGCCCGATCATCATGACGTCGCTGGCATTCATTCTTGGTGTAGTTCCACTGGTCTTCGCCTCGGGCGCAAGTTCGGCCAGTCAACAGGCCATCGGTACCGGCGTGATCGGCGGCATGCTGACGGCGACGCTGGCGGTGGTTTTTGTGCCGGTGTTTTTCGTCATGGTCATGGGGATCGTGGAAAGGGTGAGGCCGGTCCCGGAGGAAACCAGGACCGCATCGTGATTGGGCCAGGCCGATTTCGTAGTTGCTGCCGATCACCGGTTTGAGCATCGAACCGCCCGTGTCACGGACGGTTTGTGGTTCGAATACATCGGTGTAGCTGGCATAAACCGCCCATTCGCGATTCAGGTCATAGACGATGCCGGCGTAGGGCGTGACTTCCCCGATTGCACAGATGCCGATGAATATGCGCCAGCAGTCAACGATGATGATCGCTGAAAAAGACTCCCGGTTTGCTGGACGAAGGAGATTGCACTGGTTGGTTTTACAGGTCTTATTGAAAATCGTTCGCAATAATACCTGCGACGAGAGTCAGTGCAATCCTGTGTGAAACGGAGTAGCGCGTTGCGGACCGGCTGCGTCAGCTATTGCACATGCCAGCCTAGCTGGCTGGAAATCTGCTGCGTGGCTTCCATCAGCCGCTTGACGTAGTCCTGCTTGAGTTCTTCGCGAAAGCGAAAGCAGGGGAATGACACGCTCATGCCACCGATCACATGGCCAAAGCGATCGCGGATGGGCGCGGCCAGACAGCGCATATTGTCTTCGAATTCTTCATGGTCTTCGGCATAGCCCTGGGCGCGAACCACTTCCAGTTCCTGCAGATACGCCTCGATGCTGGTCAGGGTGTTGGCAGTGCGGCGCTCGAAGCTTTCCTCCTGCAAATGGGCGATCAGCTCAGGCTGCTCCAGCCACGCCATCAGCACCTTGCCGATACCGGTGCAATAAAGCGGCGCACGTCGGCCGATTCGCGAGTACATGCGCAGATTGTATTTGGAGTCGATCTTGTGCACGTAGACGATGTTGCCTTCGTCGAGAATGCCCAGGTGTACGGTCTCGCCGGTCAATTCGTTGATACGCCGCATACCCGGCTCCGCTTCGCGGACGATATCCAGATGGGGCAGGGCTTGCGCGCCCAGTTCAAACAGCCGAACGCTGAGACGATAGCGATCCTCGGCATCCTGCACCACATAGCCACGGGCCTTGAGCGACTGCAGAAACCGATAAACCGTGCTTTTGGACATGTCCAGCTTCTGCGCGATTTCCGACACACCGCTTTCCTCGGGATGCTCGGCCAGGGCCTCAAGGACAGCCATGGTCCGGGCGACGGCGGAGACCAGTTCGTTGTTCTGAAGGGTGCTGTTGTCCATGAAGGCTCCAACGGGAACGAAAACCCAAGGATATACGTTAGCGAATCAAAACGCTGTTTCATTTTTCTTGACGCTCCAGAAAATCTGACTAAACTCGGCCTCAAGCTTTTAAAATGAAACGCCGTTTTAAAAACAACAAAGGCGCGCAGTGATGAAGGTAATTCCCGGGCAACGCCCGCAAACCGTTTCACCTCGTCCACTCAAAGTGGCGCTGGTGGGCGAGTGCATGATCGAGATGCGCGGCGAGCCAGTCTCAGGTTTCAGCCAGACCTTCGGCGGCGACACGCTCAACGCTGCGGTTTATCTTTCCCGATTGAATCCCGACTCGCGGATTGTCGCGGACTACGTCACCGCCATCGGCGCCGACAGCTTCAGTGACGCCATGCGTCAGTTGTGGCGCGACGAAGGCGTCGGCGACCAACATGTGCGCGTGATCGAGGATGCGCTGCCGGGGTTGTACTTCATCCAGACCGACACCCAAGGCGAAAGACGCTTTCTGTATTGGCGTGGCGAAGCCGCAGCGCGGAGCATGTTCGACGGCCCTGAAGCCGAGGTCCTGTTGCATGCCCTTGCGGAGTACGACTACGTCTATCTGAGTGGCATCAGCCTGGCGATTCTCACTGCCAACGGCCGCGAGCGCCTGATGCAGGCTTTGCGCCTGGCCCGTGAATCCGGTACGCGCATCGTCTTCGACAACAACTACCGTCCCCATTTGTGGCCCGATGCCCAGGTTGCGCGCCAGGCCTATGGAGCCATGCTGCGCCTGACTGACCTGGCGCTGATTACCTGGGAGGACGACGCCGCATTGTTCGGTTATGCCGACGTCGAGGCGTTGTTCCAGGCCTACGCAGATTTTGGCGTTGCCGAAGTCGCCCTCAAGCGTGGCGTCGCCTCGTGCTTGATTCAGTGTGCCTCAGGTCGTTTCGAAGTGCCCGCCGAACAGGTGCGGCAGATCGTCGACACCACCGCGGCGGGCGATTCCTTCAGCGCGGCTTATCTTTCGTGTCGCCTGCAAGGCGGTGAGCCACAACTGGCGGCGCGTTGGGGCCATCGACTGGCGGCTCAGGTCGTCCAGCATCGCGGTGCGCTGATCCCCTGCGCCGCCATGCCCACCCTGAACATGCCTTCATTTTCTTCTGCCGTAGAGGCCTGATCTTATGAAAATTATTGAAGCCCGCGTCATAGTTACCTGCCCGGGTCGCAACCTGATCACCCTGAAAATCGTCACAGATTCCGGTATCTACGGCATCGGTGATGCGACCTTGAATGGCCGGGAACTGGCGGTGGTCGCCTACCTTGAAGAACACGTGCTGCCAGCCCTGATCGGTCGCGATGCCCAGCGCATCGAAGACATCTGGCAGTACCTGTATCGCGGGGCCTACTGGCGCCGTGGCCCGGTAACCATGACCGCGATTGCCGCCGTGGATGTCGCCCTGTGGGACATCAAGGCCAAGGCCGCGCAAATGCCGTTGTACCAGTTGCTCGGAGGCAAAAGCCGCGAGCGGGTGATGGTCTACGGGCATGCCACGGGCAAGGACATCGAAGGTTGCCTGGACGAAGTCGCCCGGCATGTCGAGCTGGGTTACAAGGCGGTGCGCGTGCAATGCGGGATTCCCGGCATCGCCACCACTTATGGCGTGGCCAAGCGCAGCGGTGAGCGTTATGAGCCGGCCGACAGCGACCTGCCCGCTGAACATGTGTGGGACACCGCCAAATACCTGAACCATGTGCCCAAGCTGTTTGCCGCAGTGCGCGAGCGTTTCGGCGATGACTTGCACATCCTCCACGACGTGCATCACCGCCTTACGCCCATTGAAGCAGGCCGCCTGGGCAAGTCGGTCGAGCCATTCAACCTGTTCTGGCTCGAAGACTGCACCCCGGCCGAGAATCAGGAAGCCTTCCGCCTGATCCGCCAGCACACCACCACGCCGCTGGCGGTGGGTGAGGTGTTCAACTCCATTCATGACTGCCGCGAGTTGATCCAGGAACAGTTGATCGACTACATCCGCGCCACGCTGGTACACGCCGGTGGCATCACCCATGTGCGCCGCATTGCCGACTTTGCCGCGCTCTATCAGGTGCGTACCGGCTTCCATGGCGCCACCGACCTGTCGCCGGTGTGCATGGGCGCGGCGCTGCATTTCGATACCTGGGTGCCCAATTTCGGCATCCAGGAACACATGCCCCACGACGAACGTATCGACGAAGTGTTTCCCCACGCCTATCGCTTTGAAGATGGCCACTTCACCCCCGGCGAAGTCCCGGGGCATGGCGTCGACATCGACGAGAACCTGGCGGCGAAATACCCCTACAAACGCGCCAGCCTGCCGGTGAATCGCCTGGAAGACGGCACGCTCTGGCACTGGTAAACGCTGTTTCGACTGATCAATAACTACAAGAACACAGGGCACCACCCGCCCTGGCAGGAGTTACCCGATGAAAGCTTTTCAAGTAAGAGCACCTTTTGAATTCGGCCTGGCGCACGTCGAGATGCCCCAAGTGGCGCCTGGTGAAGTCAAGGTCGACGTCGCTTACGCCGGTATCTGCGGCTCGGACATGCACATCATCCACGGGCAGAACGCCTTTGTGCGTTTTCCTCGGGTGACCGGCCATGAGTTCTCAGGCGTGGTGCGTGAAGTGGGCGAGGGCGTCGAGAACCTCAAGATCGGCGACCGCGTGTGCATCGACCCGGTCATCAGCTGTGGTACCTGCTACCCGTGCAGGATCAACCGGCCGAATGTCTGCACGCGACTGCAAGTGATCGGCGTGCACCGTGACGGCGGTTTCAGCGAGCAAGTCTGTGTGCCAGCCGAGAATGCCCACCGCTTGCCTGACTCGATGTCCCTGAGCCACGCGGCGCTGGTGGAACCTTACTCCATCGCCCTCAACGTACTCGATCGCATGCAGCCCCATCCGGGCGACAGCCTGTTGATCTACGGCGCAGGCGTGATTGGCCTGACCCTGGTGCAGATGGCCCGGGCGTTGGGGCTGACCGACATCACCGTGACCGACGTCATCGACACCCGCCTGGAGACTGCCAAGGCTCTGGGTGCCAGCCGCACCCTCAACGGCAAGGATGTCGACGTCGAGGCGACCATGCGCGAATTGACCGATGGCGAAGGCGTGCCGCTGATCGTTGACGCAGCCTGCATTCCCGCGCTGATGCCGCAAATGGTGAGCCTGGCCTCGCCAGCGGGGCGGATCGGCCTGCTGGGTTTCAACGCGGTGCCGAGCGATCTGGTACAGCTGGAAATGATCAAGAAAGAACTGACGCTGGTGGGGTCGCGCCTGAACAATCGCAAGTTCCCACGGGTGATCGAACTGATCGCCAGCGGCAAATTGCAAGTCCAGGAAATGATCAGTCATCGCGTCAGCTTCGACGAAATGCCGGCGGCAATCGACTTGATCGAAAGCCATCCCGAACAGACCCGCAAGGTCCTCGTGGAACTGAACGGCGCTCATCAATAGTCCGTTGTAGATACTCGTGCCCATCCGGGCACCCTCACCGAATAAACACAACAAGCGGGAGGTTCCAATGTTTGGTCAAGGTCGCACGTTAATCATCATCATGCTGTTCCTGGCAGGCGTCATCAATTACCTGGATCGCTCGGCATTGTCCGTTGCGGCCCCCTTCATCCAGAAAGACTACGGTCTGACGACGGGTGAAATGGGCATGATCTTCAGTAGTTTTTTCGTCGGTTATGCAGTGTTCAACTTTGTCGGCGGCTGGGCGGCCGATCGCTACGGGGCGAAAACCACGCTGTTGCTGGCGATGGTGCTGTGGTCGCTGTTCAGTGGTCTCACAGTGCTGACCATCGGTTTCACTTCGCTGGTGTTCATCCGCATCCTGTTTGGTATGGGTGAAGGGCCGTTGAGCGTCACCACGAGCAAGATGGTCAACAACTGGTACACCCCGAAACAACGGGCGCGGGCGCTGGGTACGTCGATGTCCGGCACGCCATTGGGCGGCGCGATTTCCGGGCCGGTGGTGGGTTTTATCGCCATCAGTTACGGCTGGAAGGTGTCGTTCATCATCATTATGGCGTTGGGCCTGATCTGGGCGCTGGTGTGGTTCAAGTTCGTCAAGGACAAGCCTAAAGGCAAGGTCGCCGAGGAAATTCTGCAGGCCGAGGGCAAGAGCGAATTTGCGGCGCTGCCGGTTCATCCGTTGCGTTACTACCTCAAGCAACCGACGGTGCTGTTCACCGCGCTGGCGTTCTTTTCCTATAACTACACGCTGTTCTTTTTCCTGACCTGGTTCCCCAGCTACCTGACCATGGCCCACGGCCTGAACGTCAAGGACATGAGCATCGCCACGGTCATCCCCTGGCTGCTGGGTTTCCTCGGTCTGGCCCTGGGTGGTTTCATTTCCGACTTCGTGTTCAAGAAAACCGGGCGGATAATGTTCTCCCGCAAAGTGGTACTGGTGACATGCCTGTTGGCCTGCGCCGCCTGTATCGCCCTTGCCGGGATCGTCAAAACCCTGTATCCGGCGGTCATCCTCGTCGCCCTGGCCGTGTTCTTCCTGTACCTCACCGGTGCCATCTACTGGGCGATCATTCAGGACACCGTGCCTGCCTCGCGGGTCGGTGGTGTCAGTGGCTTCATGCACTTTCTGGCTAACACCTCGGGCATCATTGGCCCGACCCTGACCGGCTTCCTGGTGGAATTCACCGGTTCGTTCACCAGTGCGTTCCTGCTGGCGGGGCTATTGACCGTGATCGGCGCCGTGTGTGTGGCGCGCTATGTCAAACCCCTTTCGGCGGCGGATACCGGTAGCGCTGAGGCGCAAAGCCCGCAACCAGGTTCGGCCCTGAGCCGACCATAACCCGTCATGACAAAAGGAGCATGTCGATGCCTGTTGTGAAACGTGTGCCCTCTACCGGTGCTGTCCGTGAGATCGGCATCGTGCATCTCGGCCTGGGGGCGTTTCATCGCGCCCACCAGGCGGTCTATCTGCAACGCCATCTCAACCGCCACGGCGAAAGTGACTGGGGATTGTGCAGCGCCAACCTGCGCTCGAATCGCACATTGGTTGATCAATTGCGCGAGCAGGACGGCCGCTACCATGTGGCCGAGTATCGCGACCGCGAGCAGGTGACGCTGCGTGAAATCGGTGTATTGCGCGAAGCCCTGTATGTGGGTGAGGGCGGCCACGAACTGGAATTGCTGTTGCAGCGCATGGCCGCGCCGCAAACACGGATCGTCACGCTCACCGTAACCGAGAAAGGTTACTGCCTGAGCCCAGCCACCGGGCAGTTGCGCATGGAAGATCCGGCGATTGCCCACGACATCGCTCATCCGCAAGCGCCGCGCACAGCGCCCGGAATTGTCCTCGAAGCACTGCGTCGTCGCCGTGCCGCAGGCATTCCGGCGTTTACCGTGTTGTGCTGCGACAACATGCCGGATAACGGCCAGCGCACTCGCCAGGCGGTGAGTGCATTGGCAGCGATGCAGGACGAAGGATTGACGCAGTGGGTCAACGAACACGTGGCGTTTCCTGGCTGCATGGTTGACCGGATTGTCCCCGCCATGGATGGCGAGTCATTCGCTCGGCTGGAACAGCAACTGGACTGCCACGACCGTGCGGCGGTGGTCTGTGAAAGTTTCAGCCAGTGGGTGATCGAGGATCACTTTCCGCTCGGGCGTCCGGACTGGGAGGTGGAAGGCGTGCAGATGGTGGACGACGTCCGTCCGTTTGAAACGATGAAACTGCGCATGCTCAACGGCAGCCATTCGTTGCTGGCCTACCTGGGTTTGCTGGTCGGCCACGAATCGGTGTTCGACGCCATCAATGATGCGGATCTGGCGCAGTTCGTCGGGCGTTACATGGCCGAGGAAGCAGCGCCCACCCTGGACATGCCGGCGGGCATCGATCTGGCGGTCTATGCCGAGGATCTGAAGGCGCGCTTTGCCAATGACAGCCTGCAACATCGCCTGCGCCAGATCGCCATGGACGGCTCGCAGAAACTGCCGCAACGCTGGCTGCTCAGCGCGCAGCAGTTGCTCGACGAGGGGCGTGGCCTGGCCTGCACCGCGTTGGGGATCGCCGCATGGATTTACTATTGCACGCAGCCGCTACCCGACGGTTCGGTGCGAGTTATTGACGACCCCTTGAGCGCAACCTTTGCCGATCTGGCTGGAAGATTCGACGGCGCGTTGTTGGTGGACGCCTTTCTCGATCTGGACGAAGTTTTCCCGGCGGCGCTTTCCGAGCGCGCAGCATTTCGCGACGCGGTGCAACGCGCCTATGGCGCCCTGATTCGCGACGGCGTGGGCAGCCTTTTACACACCTTTGCTGCACACAACTAACAAGAAAGGAGAACAACATGGAACAGACATGGCGCTGGTTTGGCCCCAAAGACCCGATCTCCCTGGCGGATGTCCGCCAAACCGGTGCGACCGGAATCGTCACCGCGTTGCACGAAATCCCCAATGGCGAAGTCTGGCCGGTGGACGCCATCGCGGCGCGCAAACAGATGATCGAAGCCGCAGGCTTGAGTTGGTCGGTGGTGGAAAGCATTCCGGTGCATGAAGACATCAAGCGCGGTTGTGGCCGGCGCGACGAGTACATCGCCAACTACCAGCAAAGCGTGCGCAATCTGGCGAGCTGTGGCATCGATATCGTTTGCTACAACTTCATGCCGGTGTTGGACTGGACCCGCACTGATCTGGCCTGGGAGTTGGCGGACGGCGGTTGGGCGTTGCGTTTCGATCAAACCGCGTTTGCCGCGTTCGACCTGTTCATCCTCCAGCGCCCGGATGCGCAAGCCGAATACAGCGCCGGGGATATCCAGCTGGCCAAGGCCTACTTCGAGCAACTGACGCCAGCGCAGAGCGAAACCCTGGTCAACACCTTGATCGCCGGTTTGCCTGGCGCCGAGGAACACTACAGCCTGGAAGACTTCCGGGCCTTGCTGCGCACCTATGCCGAAATCGATGAAGCCCGGCTGCGTGAACACCTGGGGTACTTTTTACGCGCGGTGATTCCGGTTGCAGAGGAAGTGGGCGTGCGCATGGCGATCCACCCGGACGATCCACCCCGGGCGCTGCTCGGCTTGCCGCGCATCCTGTCCACCGCCGAAGACGCCCAGTGGTTGCTGGACGCCGCCCCAAGCCCGGCCAATGGCCTGACGTTCTGCACCGGCTCCTATGGCGTACGCGCAGACAACGATCTGGTGGCAATGGCCAAGCACTTTGCGCCGTTCATTTACTTTACCCACCTGCGCTCAACCCGCCGCGAGGCGGACCCGCGCAGCTTCCACGAAGCCCATCATCTGGACGGCGACGTCGACATGGTCGGGGTCATCAGTGCCCTGGTGGCAGAAGAGCGCAGGCGTGAACGCGAAGGTGGCCCACGCTTGCCGCTGCGTCCGGACCATGGGCACCAACTGCTCGACGACCAGCACCGTCAAAGTAACCCTGGCTATTCGCTGATCGGTCGCCTCAAGGGGCTGGCAGAAATTCGCGGTGTGGAATTGGCCGTGCGTCAGCAGTTGGGTTGAGATTCGGATTTTTTCTGTAGCAGCAAGGCTTGCCCGCGAAGAACGATAACGCGGTGATTCAGACATACCGCATTGGTTTCTTCGCGGGCAAGCCTCGCTCCCACGCAGATCTACTCTTCCGGCTCCAGCGTTTTGAGCCAACGGCTCTCCGAACGGCTCAAATGCTGGCGCATTGAAGTTTGCGCGCCGAGGACGTCTTTGTTGGCCACTGCGCGAAGTATCGCCTCATGCTCGATTACCGCAGCTTCCCAGGTCAAAGCGTTCTCGGAATGTTTGCTGAGGTGAGCCGAAATAGGGTTATGTCGCTCATCGAAGAGTGCGGTGATGATCCGCACCAGCGCGCAGTTGCCACTCATCTTAGCCAGCCGATGATGAAATTTGCGGTCGTCTTCCAGAGGCGGCAGGCCATTTGCGATGCTGACACGCATGGCGTCAATGCATTCCTGCAGATAGCGATAGTCGCTTTTTTTGCCATGCAGACAGGCCAGAATCACCGACTCACCTTCGATCAAGGCGCGGGCCTGCATCAGTTCCGAGGGGCTTTCGCCCAGGGTTACGCTCTGGTTTTGTCCGTCCAGGGTCAGGGCCCGCACGTACACGCCTGAGCCCATCCTGATTTCGACGCCGCCTTCTATTTCCAGGGCGATGAGCGCCTCACGAAGCGAAGGTCTGGAAACACCGAGAATTTGCGTCAAATCGCGTTCGGGGGGAAGCCTGGAACCCGGTTTGAAATCCCCTTGAAAGATGTAATCCCGCAGTTGGTCGGCGATTTTCTGGTACGGCTTTCGCTCAGCGGAGTTTGTCGGTGAGGCCATCGGTACGGCGTCCATCAGAGAGTTGGCGAAGGCTACCATAGTGACTGGCTGTGCGTTTCACATCACCGCGCCGATCTGCCAGGGCAGGAACTCGTTATCGCCCAGGCCGTTTTCTTCACTGCAGGTGGGTCGTCCGGAAGCGGTGTCCAGCATCAACTGGAATAACCGCTGACCGGCTTCGGCCACCGACTCCAGGCCATCGACAATACCGCCGGCATTGAAATCCATATCCAGTTCCATGCGCTGGAACAAGCCGGTGTTGGTGGCGATCTTCAACGATGGCGTGGGCTTGCAACCGTAGGTCGAGCCACGGCCAGTGGTGAAGCAAATCAGATTCGCGCCCCCCGCAACCTGACCGGTGGCCGACACCGGGTCGTAGCCCGGCGTGTCCATGAACACCAGGCCGTGGGCATCGATCGTTTCAGCGTACTGGTAAACGCCCATTAACCCGGTAGTTCCGGCTTTCGCCACGGCGCCCAGGGATTTTTCCAGGATAGTGGTAATGCCGCCGGCCTTGTTGCCCGGCGAGGGGTTGTTGTTCATGTCACCGTCGTTGTGGCGCACGTAGGCTTCCCACCAATGGATCCGCTCCATCAATTTCGCCGAAATATTGGCTGATGCGGCGCGGGCAGTCAGCAGGTGTTCGGCACCATAGATTTCCGGCGTTTCTGAAAGAATGGCGGTGCCGCCTTGCCGCACCAGCAGGTCTACAGCAGCCCCGAGTGCCGGATTGGCGGTAATGCCCGAGTAACCATCCGAGCCGCCGCATTGCAAACCGACGCTGAGATGGCTGGCCGCAACGGTAGTGCGCCGGAAGTTGTTGATGACCGGCAGCATCTCTTCAATATGGGCTATGCCACGTTGCACAGCCTCGCGAGTACCGCCCGCTTCCTGAATGATCAGGCTGGTCTTGAGCAGGGCTGAGCGATCCCCGAGTTCATTCATCAGCGGGGTCAGCTGGTTGACCTCGCAGCCCAGGCCGATCAACAGGACACCGGCAAAGTTGGCGTGATCGGCGTACCCGCGCAAGGTACGTTTGAGGATATCGATGCCTTCACCTTTCGCACCCATGCCACAGCCGCTGCCGTGAGTGATTGCCACAACGCCGTCGACGTTGGGAAAGTCTTTCAGGCGCTCGGAAGAAAATGCGTTGGCGATGTGCTTGCAGACGGTTGCCGAGCAATTGACGCTGGAAATAACCCCGATGTAGTTGCGCGTACCGACGCGTCCATCGTCGCGGACAAAGCCTTCGAAGCTCGCCGGTTCACTGCTCAACAAAGTGGCCGCATAGATGTTCTGCACGCTGTGTTCGGCGTTGGTTGTGGGCATGTCCAGGTTGTGGACGTGGACATAATCTCCGGACTCGATGCCTTGGGTCGCCAGGCCGATGGTCTGACCATACTTGAGCACCTGTTGACCCGCTGACACCGGACGCAGGGCGATCTTGTGGCCGGACGGGATTGGCTGTCGGGCAATCAGCGCGATACCGTCGGCGCTGAGCTGCTGTCCTGCGGCGATATCGCCTCGGGCTACGGCGACATCGTCACCGGGTGTCAAAACAAGCAAAGATTGCGAATCACTCATCACGCTGCTCCTAACACTCGATGATTGCTTTGACGACGCCTTGTTTCGGGTCGAGCAATGTCGTGAATGAGTTGGCAACATCGCCCAGCGTCAGCCGATGAGTATTGAGGGCGGCATCCGGAATCAACCCGTTGCGCAAGCATTCCTCGACATGACGGAAGTCTTCCTTGGTGGCGTTGCGGCTACCCATCAACGTGGCTTCACGCTTGTGAAATTCGGGGTCGGAGAAGGTGATGGAGTCCCGAACTACCGAAATCATCACGTAGGTGCCGCCGTGGGCGATGAACTCGAACCCGCGCTCCATTGCCCGGGCATTGCCGGTGGCATCAAACACGACGTCGAAAAAATCACCCTCGGTGAGCTCAGCCAGGGACTCCTTGTCGCCTTCGCCGATTTTCACCGACGCGTGAATCTTCAGGTGTTCCTTACAGAACGACAGACGATCATCACGGGTATCCAGAACGGTGACTTTGGCGCCGCGCAGGCTGGCAAAGATCGCTGCCGCCATGCCAATCGGGCCGGTGCCAACCACCAGCACGCGCTTATCCGCCTGGACATTTGAACGACGTACGGCGTGAGCGCCGATGGACAGAAACTCGATCATCGCGGCCTGATCAAGGGAAATTCCCACTGCCTTGTGGACGAATTCGTGAGGAATGCTCAGATATTCGGTAAAGGCACCGTCGCAGTGAACCCCCAACACTTGAATGCGGGTGCAGCAGTTGGTTTTGCCCTGGCGGCAGGCGATGCATGTCCCGCAGGAAAGATAGGGCATTACGTACACGACATCACCCGTGTCGAGATCGCTGGCGCTGTCCGTTTCTTCTACAAGTCCGGAGAACTCATGGCCCATCACGCGGGGGTATTCAAGGTAAGGCTGATTGCCGCTGAAAATATGCAGATCGGTGCCGCAAACCCCGACGCGCTTGATGCGGATAAGGATCTCTCCTGGCTTTCTGATCGGTTTTTCACGCTCGATGGCAATTAGCGACCCTGGTTCGTTACAGATGACAGTCAGCATGGTGATGCTCCTTGGCTGGCGCGCAGGCGACGGATGTCGATAAGCGGGAGAGGGCACCGAGCGCCCGGCTGGCGGGGAATCTACACATTCTGAGGATCTCTTTTTTGTTGTAGGCGGACAGTTGCCCGCCGGGATGATCAAGACCCAAAAACTACACGCCGAGGAAAATATTGGCAAGACCAATATCTGATAAATCCTAATTGGACAGACCAAATTGCGGTTTTTGGATCCGACAGTTTCGCCTGCCAAGAATCATTTTCGGGTTTGACGCCACGCCAGGCTTCAACATAATGGAATCCGGTAACGGGAGGTGTGAGTGGTCTGAGGGCTGTCCAGGAACTGCGGCAGTTCAACTTTGACCTGTGCTTTCTAGGCGCTTGCGCCATCGACCCGGACAACGGCGTGACAGCGGTCGGTCTCGATGACGCCGATTTCAAACGCGCGATAGTGGCGGCGAGCGGTCAGGTGGTGGTGGCCGTGACCAACGAAAAACTGTCTAGCGTTGCGCACTATCAGGTCGCTCCCTGTGAAGAAGTCGCCACGTTGGTGGTGGAGCACGACGCGCCCCGCGAGCGGCTCGGCCCCTTCTTTGACCAGATTGCCAATGTCATGACCGCGACCGCCGAGCAGTGGTCCGAGCAGGAAATGGCTGACCGATAAGCAGGCATGAAAAAAACCGCCGAAGCGGGTTGTTTTTCATCAATCCTCCTACACCGATCAGGGTGGGCGCCAAAGCTTTTATCGCTGCTGGAAGGGTATTTTTATGGCCAGCACTATTGATGCACCTTGTTGGGAAAAACTTTCTCCTTCATGAGTGGGTGTGTACTATCGCGGCTGGCCGATGCTGCCCGCCGCTCGCTCCCGAAAGGAAAGGTGAAAGCATGTTTTTCCAAACCCTATCGCAGCTCTCTTGATAGTCGAGGTTTGGCAACGCGAGCACCAAAAGGCTTCGACTCCAGGAGATGTCATGTTTTCAATCCAGAAAGCCAAGCAGATGGCCAAGAGCCTGCGCGCTTCGTTAGAGCAGCGTGATCAGCAAGTGTCTCACTCCACTGCACTCGAACTGGTCGCGCAGCAGCTGGGCTACAAGGACTGGAACATCGCATCAGCGATGCTTCCCGATGAAAGTAGCCAACCCGCGATTACGTTCGACAAGGCCATTCCGATATTGCGCATATTTGACGAAACCAAGGCCCGCGAGTTTTATGTCGATTTCCTGGGTTTCAGCGTCGAATTCGAGCACCGGTTCGAAGCGGATCTACCGCTGTATCTAGGGATCAGTCGAAACGGGTTGCAGTTCCACCTGTCCGAACATCATGGCGATGCGAGCCCTGGTTCGACGATCTTTGTCCCGATGCAAAATATAGAACTGCTGCGGGACGAGTTACTTGCCAAGCGCTACGGCTACGGACGTCCAGACATCGTTCAGCAAGGGTGGGGACAGGTTCTGGAAGTTTATGACCCTTTTGGCAATCGGATTCGCTTCTGCCAGAGCTGATCTTGCTGCGAGATGGGGTCGACTGGTCCGCCTCGGATTTGGCCGGCCCCGTCCCGGTTTCAGGCACCGTGGCTGCGGTCATACCCATTGATAGCAGGTGCAATCCAGCCTTGAGGTTGACGAGATGCCTCGTAGATTTCCACAAGGAGGGGGTAGCACTTCGCTGTGTCCGATGAGTGTTCCGCCGAACAATCCCCGCCGGGGCAGGCTGAAAGACACCCCAGAAGATCCACTTCTGCAAAAAGCTCCAGGTAGTCGCCAGGACGCACCGGGCTGGCCTTCATGAAGTATTGGCCTGTGTCCCTGGTAAAACCGGTGCACATGAAGACATTCAACACATCATGAACATGGGCTTCAGCCTCATGCAGGGGTATTCCGGTTGCCTTGGACAATGCGCGGGTAAGGTTCGAGTGGCAACAGTGATGATACTGCCCGCCATTGCTCAGCAGATTGTGGGTGTAAGGATCACAGCGAGTGCCGATCACGTCATGTACCGCCCCGCCGAATTCATCGAAACCATACCAGTCCAGAGAGTCATGAGTGATCGTGGCAATCGGGCGCAGGTAAGGGAAACTCGAATACAACTGATCGCCGAGGCCAAGATGTGTGCCATTCAGCGCGCGTGTTTTCCCGGTATAAAACCGCTCCTTCAAGTCGAGTGCATTGAACAGGTTCAGGTCACCCACTTGCGACCCTTCGGTCGAGACAATGCGAAAAAAATGTCCGACCGGCACGGTAAAAGTCGCAGCATCACGAGGAGGAACCACCACGGTCTCGATCAGTCTCAAGTCGTCGCGAACCCTGCGATAACTGGAGATATCCGGGCGTGGTAGACGGTCAACCGGGTAGCAGATAACGGGCTTTACGGCTTTGCGTTGTGCCGCGTCTATTGGCGCTTCTGTAATAGGGGTTGGCTTCATTCCAGTCTCCGTTTATATGACCCGGCTCACGCCGCTGGTTGTCACGGTCCTGCTTGCAAAAAACGTCCACTGTGGTCTGCGGTGGGCACCTGGCAAGTGTCGTACCTGCCGAACAGTCGGTAGCGATTCAGCGCGATTTTGTCGTACACCCAGTCGCGCATCCTTCCTGGGACAATTCGCCCATTGCTCATCCTGCGCCTTGCGCCTTACCCATCTTGCTTTAACCGTTCGGCAACGTCAGCGCTGGCGTACGCGGTGGAATCAAACGCTTGGTCCCCGCCGACTCGAAAGCCGAGGCAAAGCGCAACAGATTCGAATCGTCATACGCGCGCCCGGCAAAGGTGAGTCCGGCCGGCATGCCGATGTCGGCCATCACGCCCATCGGGACAGTAACGGTTGGCACGCCCAAGTGGCGAATGGCGAGATTGCCGTTGGCAACCCACACGCCGTTGCTCCAGGCGATATCGGCAGATTGCAGATCGACATCGGCATTCGCCGGGCCGACGTCGGCCACCGTCGGGAACAGCACCGCGTCCAGGCCAAGTTTGTCCATCCAGTCTTCCAGGTCGACGCGTCGAGTCTGTTCCAGGCCCCGAAGGCCATCGGGCAGGGTAGGGATCTGATTCCAGGGCGTGATACCGCGCTCGGCCATGCGCACGTATTCGTCCATGCCGGCGGCGAGGTCGTCCTCACGATTGGGTAACGTCCCGGGATCGTGAGGAAAGATCTTCGCCCCGTCGACATCGGCCAGACGATTCAAGGCTGGATCACCATTTGCCTGGAGGAAGTCATCAAACGCCCAGGCCGACAAATCCCATAGTTCATGATGCAGGAATTCCTTCGACACCAGTCCGCGAGTAAATACGGTTGGCGCGCCAGGACGATCCCCTTCGCAATTGGAGACAAGCGGGAAATCTACCTCAAGCACTTCAGCGCCAGCCGCCTCGAGCGCCTTGCGGGCGTCCTGCCACAGATCGATAACCGAGGCGCGGGTGATGATGCGTTGCCCGGTCGGACCTCCGATGCCTGGTTTCTCTGCGGTGCCAGCTTCCGGATCGGCGTTGATGTACATGCGCGGCACGCCGAAGCGTTTGCCGGCCAGAGCATCGCGACTGACCGCAAGTTCGGCATAGGACGCGGGGCGTACCGATGCAACGCTGGGGATCGGCACCCAAGGCTGCAGTCGCCACAAATCGCCGCGCGTGTCGGGATCTTCCGCGACCACGACATCCAGCACTTCAAGCAAATCTGCCATGGTTCTCGCGTACGGAACGACAACGTCCATGGTCGGCGTCAAAGGCCAGTTACCGCGCACCGAAATCACGCCACGCGAAGGGGTGTAAGCGCAAAGACCATTGTTCGACGCAGGGCCGCGGCCGCTGGACCATGTTTCTTCCGCCATGCCGAAAGCCGCAAAGCTTGCAGCCGTTGCAGTCCCGGCGCCGTTGGATGAGCCGGACGCAAAAGGCGCAGTCAGGAAGTCAGCGTTATACGGACTCTCCGCGCGGCCATAGACGCCGCGTTGCATACCGCCGTTGGCCATGGGCGGCATATTGGTCTTGCCCAGACAGATTGCCCCGGCAGCACGCAGGCGGTTGATAGTGAAAGCGTCGCGCTGCGCGACCAGATTGACGAAAGCCGGGCTGCCCGAAGCGGCGGTGAGACCCTTGACCAGATAGCTGTCCTTGGCCGTGTAAGGGATCCCGTCGAGCGGGCTGAGAGTCTCGCCTTTGGCCCGACGACTATCGGACGCCCGAGCCTCTTCAATCGCCTCCGGGTTGCGCACCACCACTGCATTCAGGGCAGTCGCTGTATCGGGGCCGTCGTAAGCGTCAATCCTGGCCAGATAGGCCTGCACCAGCTCGACTGCGGTTGTCTGCCCTGACTCAAGCGCGGTACGCAGCCTGGCTATGGGTGCCTCTGTGACTTCGATCATTGGAATTCCTCTATCTTCCACGCCTTCAACATTGCGCACATCTTGCATCACTAACCTCTATCGCCAACACGGACGGACACCTCGCAAAGGCTCGCTCGGCCAGCGCGAACAATACCTTTAGCCGACCGTGTAAGCACAGCTTAGGGCATTGCGCGTTCCTTATTTGCAGTTCCCGGCTCTCTGATAGCCCGCCGCCAGGGCTTCAGATTCGGATTGAAACGACATCCGGTTTTTCGCTGCAACCTTGTCGTAGCTCGGGCAGCCGTGGGGCAAGTGATACACGTGACTATTGCGGTTGCCGATGATCGCACCAGTTGACGCTGAGCGAGTGACTGGTGGCTGCGCTGCTGGCGGCGAAGCTCGGTCCGGGATCGAGCTGACTACACCGTCACCGACGGTCTTGTAGCCTTGCGTCCAGGTGCGGTCGTTGGTCACGAACGGGTTGGGGTGGCCCATGATCGCCGCAATCCGGACGTTTCGCTCCTTTTCCCAGGGCGTCACTGGAAACTGCCTGTCCCAGGCCATGAACAACTGTTGCTGCTGGCGTGACATGGTCAGGTTGTACCGGTCGAACATGTAGAACGTCGTCCTCGCTACCAGGCCTTTCACTTCATCGCGTGGCTCGGCTTCGCGCTGCTCGAAGTCGACTTTGGTCTTGCATTGACCATATTGCGGCGCGACGCCGGACGCCATTCCGTAGTTGAAATTGCTCCTGTCACCATTGACCTCACCCACTGAAGGGTAAAGGTTGAACAGATCAGCTTCCATGGCCTGAAACACCGGATCATCACTTACACAGTGTTCGCGACCGCCATTCTGCCAGCACTGCCGCTGATGGCCGAACGTCCATGCCGGAACGATGTGCTCCCACTCGGTTCTGTCGGAGCGGTTTTCTTGTTTGCGGGCTTGAAGGCCGCAGGAAGCGGCATCGATACGGCCACCCGATTTCCCCACCCACGTCCATTTGCAGCCGCAATACAGATCACCCTGCGCGCTGTTGGCCTGATCGAGATAGACCTTCTGCTTCGCGATGACCTTGGCTTCGGAAAAATTAGATGGAGGGCTTGAGAAGGCGGGATTGATGACGGAGATGGACAGCAATAAGACGTAAAGCAACAATTTCATGAGTGAGCATATTCAAGTTTCAGGTGCCGCATTGTACTCATGTTCTGGTTGAGAATTGGCTCACAATCGCTTCAGTAGGCACTCAAGCGTCCCGTGTTCCCAGGTCGAGAGCAGGGCGATCGGATCTGTACCGTAGCGGTCGCCATTGTCCAATGACCACCGCCTACCCTCGGGGCTGATGCATTCTTCACAGTAGTCGAGCGCGTCGCAGTCGTTGTAGATCGTGATACGCCAACCGTCGACGAGAACGACGAACAAGCCGGCATGGATCTCATCCCAGGACTGATCGCATGCCTTGGTCATGACGCGACGCTCGAAAGTGACCTCGCGCAGGATATGGCAAACCTCCCTTGCGGTCAGCGCAGCGCTGGAGTCTTCAGTGCTGCTGTCAATATTCATGGTTTTTCGAAGTGCGGATAAATTTCAGCCCGGGCAGGAGTAGATTCAGGCGCAACAAGCATTCGTAGTGGATGAACACAGCGGTGGTGATGATCAGCATATTGATCAAGGTGACGATGATCATTGGGGCACTCAAACAGCGTGCTCCAGGCCGTCCCGGTTGGCTGCAGCCCAGCGGTTGCGACCCTTGCTTTTTGCCGCGTAGAGAAAGGCATCGGCAGCTTTGATAAGCCCGTCGGCAGTGGCGTCTTCGGCCCCCGGCAAGCAGGTAGCAATGCCGGCACTTGCGGTGACAATCCCCAGCGGGTGATCGCTGTGCTCAATCGTCAGCAGGCGGATGCTGTCCAGAATCGTCTGCGCTACGAGGTAGGCGCCAATACTGTCGGTGTCGGGCAGCAGCACTGTGAATTCTTCACCCCCATATCGAACTGCCAGATCCGCGGGTCTATTGAGAGATTGGCGAATGGCCTCAGCTACCTGACGCAGGCAGTCGTCGCCGGCGGAATGTCCGTATTTGTCGTTGAAGCGCTTGAAATAGTCTACGTCCAGCATGATCAACGCCAGCTGCGTTCCTTCGCGTTTGGCGCGGCTGATTTCTTTGGCCAATACCAGGTCCAGCATCCTGCGATTGCCGAGGCCTGTCAGACTGTCGGTCAGGGCCATGTTTCGCACGGTTTGATGGACTCGCCGGATTTCCCGCTCCATCGCCGTTCGTTGCCGCAAATGGCCGAGCACCACAAAGCCAAAGACAGCCAGACCGGCAACCAGCACCAGCAGGACTATGCCGGTTTTGATCAAGTCCCGACGCCATGGGCCGACGAAGGATTCTCTCGACAGGCCTGCTTCGACTACAAGAGGGTAGCTGCTCAAGGCGCGATAGCCGTAGAGGCGATAGGTGCCATCAACCACGGCCTTGACCTCGGCAACACCCTGGTCGGAAACGGGAAGATAGGTCTTGAATATCTCGCTTGCAGCGAGGCTCTGGCCAATGACCGCTGCATTGTACGGACGCCGGACCAGGATCGTACCGTCACGCATGGTCAAGACCAGTGCGCCTTTGTCATCGATTTTGAAGTCACCGTAATAGTCGACGAAGTAGCTGACTTTGATGGTACCCAGCAGGACCCCGGCGAACGATCCGTCGGGATTGTCCAGGCGACGGGAAATGGGAATGATGGGCTCGCCGGTTGAGCGGCTATTAACGACCTTGCCGATCCGGACGTTCTGATCTTTATGGGTGCGATGGTAGATGAAATACTCGCGGTCGGCGTTGTTTGCGGCTTCAGGATTGACAGACTTGTCAGTAACGATCCAATCGCCATTAGGGCCGTAAATAAACAGGCCGTGTAGCTGGGGCATGATCTTGGCTTGCAGAATCATCAGCGCGTGTATTCGAGGCACGTCGATATTTGCGATGCCATCGCCTTCTACGCGTTCAGCGAGTGCCGCAGTCAGAAGATCAACCTGGCGAATGGCGTCTTCAGCATGTTGGGCCGTAGCACGTGCCAGGTTGGACGCCGAGTCGCGAGCTACGGCGAAAGCCTGGCGATAATCTCGCCATGCTCGCCACCCTTCGACAGACAGAAAGGTGATGATCACCAGCGCGATGAAACACACTGTCAGGCGAAATCCAGACGCAGCGCGGCCTGCGCCTAACGTCAAGGGCTCAGCGGTAGCGTCCGGTGATGCTGCTCTCTCTTTGCGTCCCGGCATCGAGATACCTCAATGGAAAAAAATGTGAACCGCCATACATGGGCAAGCGGACAATGGTGTTGACCAGCTTAGGGCCAATTGGCTCCCGATGGTTAACGGATGAAACCAGCCAGACGCATCGCTGCTTCCCGGATTATCAACCCTGGAGATAGTCCCTGGTGGTTTTACCGGTCCAGCGTTTGAATGCTCGGCGGAAATTGGTCGGCTCGGAAAAGCCCAGCAGTTGCGCGATATCGTCGGTGCTCATGATTGTCGTTCTAAGGTATTCGATAGCCAGCGAGCAGCGTACGTCATCCGTGATAGCCACGAACGACGTATCTTCCTCCAGCAGTTTTCGGCGCAGGCTGCGGGTGGTCATGTGCAGGCGTTCGGCGGTCATCTCCTTGCTCGGAAATTCACCCGGGTTCTGCCTCATTATCTGATACACCTCGCCCGAAATCCCCGAAGATACCTTCGCCTGCCCAATCAGTCGGTCACAGGTTTCTTGCAACAGAGTCGCTGTCAGGCGGTGGGCCAGATGAGTTTTTTGCTCGAGGATCGAACTGTCCGCAAAGGCATTTCATGAGGTGGATGCGCAAGTCTACATTTGCGATATCAACGCCAGCGCCGTCGACCGCATGAAGCTCGAGTACTCGGGATTGCGGGGCGGCGTGGTTGATGTCGGGTTCAAGCATCAGGTTGACCGAGTTATGGATGAGGCACTCTCGTTGCTAGGTGGGCTGGACGTTCTGGTCTACAGCGGGAATTGCCGGGCCGAAAGGCAATATCGAGGAGTTGGACGCGGATGCCCGGGAGCAGACTGTCTCTACCAACCTCAACAGCCAGTACTACTTCTTGAGCAAAGCCATTTCTTTCCTGAAGCAGTCCAGGCAGAACCCGCACATCATCGCCATGTCCTCGGTTGCGGGACGGTTGGGGTATCCCTTCAGAACGCCTTATGCCTCGACCAAGTGGGCAATTAGTAGGGCTGATGAAGTCGTTGGCGGCAGAACTGGGGCCACACAATATCCGCGTTAACGCCATCCTGCCGGGCGTGGTGGCGGGGGAGCGCATGGACCGGGTGATCGATGCACGAGCGAAAACACTGGATATCAGCTTCGAGGTCATGCGCGACCAGTACCTGGACAAAATCTCCCTACGCCGAATGGTGACGATGGAGGATATTGCCGCTATGGCGCTGTTTCTGTTTTCGCAGGCAGCGTCCAACATCAGCGGTCAAGCGATCAGTGTCGATGGCAATCTCGAATACCTCTGAGTGCATACCTTTAACAACGCTCTTACAAGACCGCAGCACATGCCTTACGGAGTATCGTTTGATGGCCAGGTTGACAATACCTGGTCTACGACCAATTCCAGTACATCACGCGTAAACCCCGCCTTGGCCTGAACAGCCATACCATGAAGCACCGCGAGCAGATAAACGGCCAGCGCAGCGCTATTGGCTGTCTGGGGTAGATCGCCTTCTGTCTTGGCCCGCTCGAGGCGTTCGCGCAGCAGCGCTTCTCCGTTGGCGCGGGCATCGATCAGCGCCTGACGAATAGGTTCGGCATCGTCCGAAGCGGCCAGTACGCCATGGATGCCAAGACACCCTGTGTGATCCGGATAGCGCGTATTGAGTTCAATAGAGCGGCGCAGAATGTGTTCAACGACTTCCCTGGACGTGGGCAGGTCCATCGCGGCGGGAAAGAAATCCAGATAGTGCTCGTAATAGCGCCCGAGCGCACGCAGGAACAACGCTTCCTTGTTACCAAACGCCGAATAAAGTCCGGGACGTTCGACGCCCGTGGCCTGAGTCAGGTCAGTGTATGACGCGCCCTCATAACCTTTGTGCCAGAAAACACCAAGAGCGGCGTCCAGCGCCTGATCCACATCGAATTCGCGATGACGTCCCATCAGATAGCCTCGGCTTTTTCCATAACGATCGATACTAAATATCTTGACAGTGGATGTACATCTAAAATTAACTACTGATCGTTATCGTAACGGTCGGTATGGATTGGGCAAGCTTCCTCCGACCCTCTAATCCCATGCGAAAGAGGTGGTCTCATGCAGAATTCATTGGTTGGCAAGGTGGCGTTGGTAACAGGCGGGTCAAGAGGTCTCGGCGCAGTTATCGCCCAGGCGCTGGCAGAACAGGGCGCTGATGTTGCAATCAGCTATGTGGCTTCCACCGTAAAGGCAGAGCAGATCGTCGAGCAGCTGAAGGCAAAAGGCGTGCGTGCGCTCGCTATCCAGAGCGACCAGGCCGATACGACCGCTGCCAAGCCGATGATCGATAAGGTACTCGCCCATTTCGGACGCCTCGACATTCTCGTCAACAACGCGGCAATCGCCGTACAAGGTAAAACAGTCGACGCGACGGATCTCGACACGGCAAATCTTGATCGCCAGTGGCAAGTCAACGTGATGGGTACGGTCGCGAACACGCGCGCGGCAGCTCCTGTGTTGTCCGATGGTGGCCGAATCATTTTCATCGGCTCGCTGCTGGGCGGCCACGTTCCTTTTGCCGGTGCCGCCGACTATGCGGGCACCAAGGCAGCCATCGCGGGCTATGCCAAAGGCGTTGCCCGTGATCTGGGCGGCCGGAATATCACTTCCAATGTCGTCCAGCCTGGGGTCATGCCTACTGACATGGCCGCAGAGGTGCTGGGTGATGGCGTCCCTGACGCGCTACTGGACCTTCATGTTATTCGGCGGATTGCATCACTTGAAGAAGTCGCAGCGCTGGTGTGTTTCCTGGCGGGTCCGAACGGTGCCTACATCACTGGTGGTGTGATTGATATCGCCGGTGGTTTGAGCATCTGAGCAAGTCCTTCAGCGAAGTTGCTCGGGAGGGCCAGTGCCTCAGTCTTAATGGTCGTGGAGAGAAAACGATGACCAGGAAGTCTGGAGCAAAGGCCACAGAAATGCGTGGCACTGCTGGATAGCTCTTCAGCCCGGTGAAACGTTGCTTCCCGGATATTGATAAGGAAGCCCCAGGCAGCTGTTCCTGACGGGAACAGCTGCCAGTGGGCAGGCCGACGTTGTGGCTATGACGGCGGTCGTTGATTATGGACGACTTGTCCCACATGTAACTGTCCACACATTGCGACGAAGATGTGCCGCATAACCGGAGCAGTTAAAAGCGAAATGTTTTATTCGATGGACCGAGTCGAAGTTTCAATTGGGGAGAGGTCCATAAACCATGTTTTATGCACTGATTTCGAAATGGAGGGTGGTCTTCTCAGCCGGCCGTGACCCATACATCAATCCTTTGCGGATAGTCTTGGGTGGTATCGGTCCCGATGGCTCATGGCCTGGGGCTTGCGTCCATCTCTGAGGCTCGCGCCAGTGCTTGCGTGTCGACATATTCTCGAATGTTCGTGAGCTTGCCATTTCGCACAGTGATGGCGAAGACAAAATAGTCCTCAAACGTCCTATTCGTGGCTTTGACTTTCCCCTTGGCGACGCCGACGACCAGAACCCGGTCTCCCTGCGCTACGAACTCAGGGGGCTCTGGGGATGAGATTTCCATCTCTGCGGAAGCCTTCTGAAGCAAGTCTGCCAATCCCGCGTGCCCGCGGTGTGTGCCGGCCAGCGGCCAGCCCTCTCCCGGAATGATCCACTCGATATCTTTGGCCGCCAACGCCAGCAGGCCTTGCCTATCGTCGCCGCCCATTGCCGCAAAAAAGTCCTTCACAATCTGGATATTCTCTTGAATGCTCATAAAGACCTCTCCATTGCTCTTACATAGGATCGCGTAGTGTCGGTAATTCAGCCGAGGCCAAGTTGTTGCTGCATGACGGAAGCCTCGTTGTAGCAATGGAAAGATATGACCTTCCCATTTTCGAGGTGGAAAACATCGCAGGACGGGACATCTATCGTCTTGCCCGTGGGAGCCAGGGTCCCGGAAGCAAGAGCCAGATCACCTGTGTGCGTTCCCCGAATCGCGAGCTCGACAACGACCACATCTCCCGCGACGTGGATATTCAACAACTCACGGTGGACATCGGGGAACGCGCTTACCAGACCAGCGATAGAGTCACCGATGGCCTTCCCGCGGAACTTCATGCCGGAAGCCATATCCCACATGTATCCTTCCTCAGAGAACATGGAAACAAACTTCTCGATATCCGTTCCTTGCCCCTCCGCGGCGGCACAGAGTTCTCTGATTATTCTTTCATTATTTAGCATCATCACTCCGTTTCTTCATTGTTAAGTACTTATCTAAGCGTCGAGGCCGGATCGCATCGACATGTGCGATCACGATTCATCAGTCGAACTTGACCAGGTCCTTGAAGATCAGTTGACCCCAGCTATTTCCCCGGGCCTGCACTAACAGCCCACCTTCCGAAAGCCCGCCAAGTTTGATCGGCGAGTAGCCGAGTTTTTCCGCAAGCGCACCAATCTCTTCCGCGGCGTCGTCATCGTCGCTCGCGAGGAACACAACTCTCCTGCCTCCCTGTACGGCCGGATCTTGACCAAGGACGGCAGCACCCAAATGATTGAAGCCCCTGACTAATTTCGCATCCGTGAAGGCCTGCGCGACGACCCTGGAAGAAGGTTGATCGCCCAGTTCCTCAGGGGAAACGCCGTAGGCATTGGTCACATCGATGATGATCTTGCCCTTCCAGGTCGGCAACGCCTTCGCGACATCCGGGTGTGACTCGAAACGGATCGCCAAAAAGACGATGTCCGCCTTGACGGCTTCCGCCAGGGTTTTGGGAATGATCGTGGGTCCGATCGCGGCCGCAGCGGAGGCAAAGCTCTCCGGGTCACGAGTGGTTGCAACGGATACTTCGATGCCGCTTCGGGCAAATGCCTTGGCCAGGGCCTGGCCAATATTGCCGAAGCCGATAATTGCGTAGCTCATATATTTTCCTTCAGTTTGCCGAGCCCTACGGCGCTCCGAATATTGAGTGGAGCGCCGTAGGGAGTAGGGTCAGATTTGCGCCAGGCCGCCGTCGACGGCAACCTCGCTGGCGGTCATGAAGCTGCTGTCCTGTGAGGCGAGAAAAGCGGCTACCGCTCCGATCTCCGCCGGTTCAGCCATGCGCTGGAGCGGATTCATCGAGGCGAAGACTTTCATGCCTTCCTCGCCTAGAGCCTGCTTCGCGAGATCGGTCGCCGTCGGGCCGGGCGACAGCACGTTTACCCGGATGCCGGTGCCCTTAAGATCCTCCGCCCAGGTCTTCGCGAGGTTGCGCACTGCTGCCTTGCTCGCACTGTAGGCACTAAATGCCGGGGCGCCCGTGGTGCCGGCGCTCGACCCGGTCAGGATGATTGAACCGCCCTGGCCCATCAGCGGCAGCGCCTTCTGGACCGTGAAGATCGTACCCTTCACGTTGGTGTCGAAGGTTTCGTCAATGTGCTCGGCGGTGATCTTGCCGAGCGCAAGCTGGCTTCCCGCTCCAGCATTGGCGAAGACGATGTCGAGGGTTCCGCGCTCGGCCTTCACCGCTGCGTAGAGTCGGTCGAGGTCGGCCTCATCGGAAACCGAACCCTTTACCGCGCGGGCATTGGGCCCGAGATCGGCCACGGCGGCGTCGAGCGCTTCCTGCCGGCGGCCGAAGATGAAGACGAAGGCGCCTTCCTCGATAAAGCGCTTTGCAGCGGCGAGGCCGATGCCGGTAGCGCCGCCGGTGATCACGGCGGTCTTTCCATTCAGTCTGGTCATGACGTGTATTTTTCCTTGGAGTTGTGTGCAAACAGGGAACTGCTTGCTTGAGACCAAGGATGCAGGCCTAATAACCTAACGACAAGTATGCACTTTTAGGTAAGTACCAAAAAATGACGACGACTTCTGAAATCTGCGGCACCGGCTGCGGGCTCAACGCCACGCTGCGCATCATCTCGGGCAAGTGGAAACCGCTGGTCCTGTTTTTCCTACGGGACGGACCGAAGCGCTACGGCGAGCTCAAACGTTTGATCCCCGGCGTCAGCGACAAGGTGCTGATCCAGCAATTGAAGGATCTGGAGGCCGATCACGTACTGGCGCGGAACGACTACAAAGAAGTGCCCCCGCGGGTGGACTACACGCTGACCCCGCTCGGTAGCAGCCTGGCTGAAGCGATCATGCCGCTGTGCACCTGGGGAACCGAGAACGCGGCGCAAATGGCAAGCATCTTCGCCAAGCGCGACACTTTGCCCTAGCAGAATGCTGGGAAATACTGAGCTGGGTGACGCTCCGCATTCGTGTGAGGGCGGCAGGTTTAATTCGTCCGATCAGGCTGTCAGGATGCGTGGTTTGAGCGCACTGGCACATGTTTTGGACGAAAGCTGAAGGTCCACTTCTGGCCGTTTTTTGCCCGTCGCGAGAGGCAGAAAGCGACTCATAGCGGACCATCATGATCTTGGTTTGTGGGCTTCAGGCTGATTTAGCCGTGCAGCGGTCAGCTTACGGCGCTGAGGGCTCCAACCATCCGCTTTTCTACCTCATCACGAGTAGCAGCCCATGCGGGTACGGTCTCGAGAAGACGCTGTTGCCACGCGACCAGGTTCGGGAACTCTCCGAAAGGCGCGCCAGTCCGTTTGTACTGCGAAAAAGGTGCTGCGATATCAATGTCGGCGAGGGTCAACGCATCACCGACGATGAATTTTCGGGTCGTGAGATGGGAATCCAGAACGTGTGCAGCGTTGCGAATATTGGTCATCGCCAACTGGACGATCGCCTCGGTCTCAGGCTTGCTCATGAACGCTGCGCCCGCCCACTCATTGAAAAGAAGAGTGGAGAATATCCGCCATTGCTCACCCGACCAGAACATCCATTGCAGGACCTCCAACTTCTCTGACTGAGTCCGTCCAAGCAGGTTTGAGTTGGCTTTCTCGGCAAGGTACAAATTAATGGCTGACGCTTCCCAGATGACGGTATCGCCGTCTTCAAGCACGGGAGTGAGGCCGTGCGGGTTCAGCTTCAGAAACTCAGGGGTATGACTTTCACCCTTGAATAAGTCGACATTCATACGTTCAATATCGACGCCCATGATTGCGGCAGCAGCAGTGACACGACGAAGGCTACCTGAGCCCGGATCGCCGTAGATTTTAATGGACATTGTTTTCCTCACACAGTGACGTTGGTTGTTAAATCAAGCTTGCAGGGGCTCGATAACCTTCCAGGATCACGAATGTTCTCCGTCAGGCTTATTGGGTGACGAGACCAAGGTAAACTCTTTCTTCAGGCAAAATAATACTGCCATTTCTCACAACACTTATTTGGAATGTGAATGACTGATCGCTGGCTTGAGATCGAAGTTTTCACCCGTGTCGCGGAGTCGGGAAGCTTCTCCCGTGCCGCCCGGAAGCTTGGGCTTTCACAGCCATCGACCTCGCGTATCGTCACGGGATTGGAAACTCGTCTGGGTGTGAAGCTCTTGCTACGTACGACCCGGAATGTGGCACTCACTGAAGCAGGTGCTGCGTTTCTGGAGAGAGCTCGCCAAGCTGCTGCCGACCTGGAGGACGCTGAAGATGCGGCTCGAGGAATCGATTCCCTGCGTGGCACCATTCGCCTTGCGGTACCTATTATGTACGGTACCCGAGCGGTCATTCCCGTCTTGCCCGGTTTCCTGGAGCGTTACCCTGATCTGCGAGTCGAAATCACCATGCGAGATGAGCGGCAGAACCTGGTGTCAGCCGGAGTCGACATGGCAATCCGAATGGGCACGCTTGAGGATTCCACGTTCGGCGCTCGGCAAATTGCTTCAGTGGCGCGAGTGCTAGTGGCGTCGCCGGCATACCTCGCCAAGAGAGGAGTGCCAAAAGCACCTGAAGAACTGGAACTTCACGACGCACTCTTGCACGAACAACGCTTTCCGGAGAAAAGCACATTAAAACTGTTCAAGGCAGGTACGGAGCGGATTGTGACGTTGCGTGGAAGAGTCAAGATCGATGCAGCACCAGGTATTCTGGCTGCTGCACTGGCGGGTCTTGGCATCGCCAATGTGACAACGATCATGTCAGCACAGGAGCTAAACGATGGCAGCCTTGTGCAATTGTTGCCCGACTACGAGCTCGAGCCTTTAAAGGCGTTTGCGGTATTTCCGTCGGGCCCCAAGCCTTCGGCCAAGGTGCGCGCACTGGTAACCCACCTCAGCGACGTATTAGGGAATTAGCGAACTGAGTGTTAACTGCCTCATTTGGGGCATCAGGATCAGCCTTGAGCTTGCCCAAAAAGTGAGAGATCCAGCGCTTTTCGATCCAGCAATCGACAGTAAGCTACGTGCATGAGATCTGACGAAACTACGTGTTCGTGATGTGGCCCATGGGAATTTCATCGCAGCCAGGGAAATGGTCGTGCAGCAAAAGACACGACGGCCCGTACAGTTTGAGATCACCGCGCAGATGCGACTTCGAACTGCCAATCGTCGACACGGTAGTCGGGTGATTCCAGTTTGATATTACACAGGCTAGACTGTGGAGGAGAAAACCCCTGCAGGCTCGGCATGCAGTGCGTATTTGAGTGTTTGCGTATCTAACTGCTGCCCAAGGGCCAAACAATGACCTACCGCTCGTTGCTGTTTCTGGTGCCTGCCTCACTGGTCGCATGCGCCAGTCTGGCCGCTGCCGATGAAGTTGCGTCCGCTTCCCCCCGTTTCGATATCAATAAGTTCGACGTGCGCGGCAATACCCTGTTACCGGCTCATGAGCTTGATCAAAGTGTGGCGGACTTCATGGGTCGCCAGCGTGATTTTGGCGATGTGGTCAAGGCCCAGGAGGCGTTGGAAGCCGCCTATCACCGGCGCGGATATCAACTGGTACGTGTAGACCTTCCCGAGCAGGAGTTGAACGGTGGGGTGGTGGTCTTTCAGGTCGTGGAAGCTCGCATTGGCCAGGTCAGGATTGCGGGCAACCAGCATTTCAGCAACGGCAATGTCCGCTATGCCTTGCCGGGCCTCAGGGAGGGCCAGACGCCCGACCTGACGGCGATTTCCAAAAGCCTGAAGCTGGCGAACGAGAATCCGGCCAAACAGACCGTGATGAAGCTCAAAGACAGTGATGCACAAGCCGCAGTTGATGCCGAGCTGCAAGTCACGGACGAGTCGCCGTGGAGCGCATCGCTAAACATGGACAACAGTGGCACCATGGAAACCGGCAAGACCTATATGGGGGCGGTCCTTCAGAACGCGAACCTGTTCGGTCGCGATCAGGTCATGAGCCTGCAATACACCACAACGCTCGAGAAGCCCGAGCGAGTCAGCGTCTATGGGCTTGGTTATCACCTGCCTTTATATGAACTGGGCGATTCTCTGGACTTCTTCACCAGCTACTCGGACGTGGACAACGGTCTGGTCACCGCCGGTATTTTTGATCTCGCGGTCAGCGGCAAAGGCACGATCTTTGGCGGGCGCTATAACCATAACCTGGCCACGGACGGTAACTACCAGTCCAAGATCGTGTATGGCATCGACTACAAGGCCTACAAAAACAACCTTGAAGCCGAAGATGTCCAGCTCGGCAACGACATCACCGTGCATCCCCTCAGCCTGGGTTACCAGGGCACCTGGGTGCGTCTGGATGGCGATGCCAATTTCGCCGTCACCCTGGTGCATAACCTGGCCGGTGGCTCCCGTGGTCGGCAGAGCGATTTCGATCTGGCACGTACCGACGCCCGAGACGATTACAACGCATTGCGTCTGGCGGCCAACATCACCCAGGCACTGCCGGCTGACTGGCAGTTGCGGGGTGTCGTGAACGGGCAGTACAGCAACGATGCGCTGATCCCGGGCGAGCAGTTTGGCGCAGGCGGGGCCATGTCGGTGCGCGGTTTCCGTGAGCGTGAGGTGTCCAATGACTCGGGCATCAGCAGCAACTTTGAGGCCTATACGCCGCCGATTTGTGGTGGTGGCAGCTGGCAGTGTCGTGCGCTGGCGTTCTACGACAATGCATACCTGACGCGTAACCACGCTTTGCCCGGCGAATTCACCCATGTCGCCTTGAGCAGTACGGGGCTAGGCGTGCGGGTGGCGTATCGCCGCAATCTGAACCTACAGGTCGACTACGGTCACGTGCTGCACGCCGAGGCCAGTGAGACCGAGCGCGGTGACAATCGCCTGCATGCCCGCCTGAGCTTGTCGTTTTGAGGATGTCATGAAAATAAAAATCACCTTTATCGGCGCGTGCCTGGTTGCCGCCGGCAACGGCATGGCGGCCCCGCTCAATCCTGTCGTCGTGAACGGTCAGGTCAGCTTCGCGCAGCAGGGCAACCAGCTAACGATCACCAACAGCCCCAATGCGATCATCAACTGGTCGAGCTTTTCCGTCGCCCAGGGCGAGATGGTGAGGTTCCTGCAGCAGAGCGGCAACAGCAGCGTGCTCAACCGTATTACCGGTCAAGACCCCAGCGTGATACTGGGGACGCTGCAGTCCAACGGCCGGGTGTTTTTGATCAACCCTAACGGCATCCTGTTTGGCGCCAATTCGCAGATCAACGTGGCTGGCCTGGTGGCGTCGAGCCTGGCGATGTCCAACAGTGACTTCCTCTCTGGCAATAATCGTTTCGCCGCGGATGGTTTTGCCGGCGCAGTGTCCAACCAAGGGGCAATTACCACACCTTCCGGCGGCCAGGTCTACCTGATCGCGCCGGATGTGACCAATACCGGCATCATCAATACACCGCAGGGCGAAACAATGTTGGCGGCGGGGCATTCGGTGCAGCTGGTCGACTCCAGTAATCCCGGCATGCATGTGGTGGTATCGGCCACCGATGACCAGGCGCTGAACCTGGGCAGCATCATTGCCCAGGGCGGTACGGTCGGCATTTACGGCGCGCTCGTGAATCAGCGCGGCACGGTCAATGCCAACAGTGCCACCGTCGGCGAGAATGGCAAGATCGTCTTGAAGGCCAGCCGCACTACCTTGCTGGAAGCCGGCAGCACCACCACTGCCACCGGCGTAGGTCAAGGTGGTGAGATCCAAGTGCTCGGCGAACAGGTAGGCTTGATGGCGGACGCGCGAGTCGATGCCAGCGGCAAGCTAGGCGGCGGAACGGTGTTGGTCGGCGGCGACTATCAAGGCAAAAATCCTGCGGTGCAGAACGCCCGGCAAGCCTATGTCAGCAAGGATGCGCAGATATCGGCGGACGCGCTGACCAGTGGCAAGGGGGGCAGGGTGATCGTCTGGGGTTCGCAGACGGCGCGGGTTTACGGTGGGATTTCCGCCCGTGGCGGTGCTTCGTCCGGTGACGGCGGCTTCGTCGAAACTTCAGCCAATGTGCTCGACGTGACCGGCGCACGGGTCGATACCCGTGCGGCGAACGGCAAAAGCGGCACTTGGTTGCTCGACCCGAAGGACATTAAAGTAAACACGCCGGCGGCGGGCACCTCCAAGACCCTGAGCGATGTCTCTGCCTTTGCCAACGACCCTGACGAATCCACCGAAATTGATTCCGGCCTGCTGAAAAACGCGACCAGTAACGTGGTGCTGCAGGCCAGCAACAACATTACGTTCTATACCGGGTTCGAAAATACCAACACTGGGGTGAGCCTGACGGCGCAGGCTGGCAATAACATCTACGTCAATTCCCTGATTCGTTTTGCGGGAAACATTACCCTGACGGCCAACGACAACAGTGCTGGCCTGGCCACGGGCACTGGGCAGGTTTACAAAGAGGGGGTGCCCACTGCTGGCGGTACGCTGACCATCAGCGATATGAATGGCACGGTCATTACGCCGCCACTCGTGCCACCTGGCCCAACGCCTGCCGAGATTGCTGCGGCTCAAGCGGCCGCACAAGCCGCGGCTCAAGCCGCAGCTCAAGCTGCCGCACAAGCCGCTGCGCAGGCTGCTGCCGATGCTGCTGCCCAAGCGGCTGCTGACGCTTCGGCCAAAGCGGCTGCCGATGCTGCGGCCAAAGCGGCTGCTGATGCTGCGGCCAAAGCGGCTGCTGATGCTGCGGCCAAAGCGGCTGCCGATGCTGCGGCCAAGGCGGCGGCTGATGCTGCGGCCAAAGCGGCGGCTGATGCTGCGGCCAAAGCGGCGGCTGATGCTGCGGCAAAAGCAGCTGCTGATGCTGCGGCCAAGGCGGCGGCTGATGCTGCGGCCAAAGCGGCGGCTGATGCTGCGGCCAAAGCGGCTGCTGATGCTGCGGCCAAAGCGGCTGCTGATGCTGCGGCCAAAGCGGCTGCTGATGCTGCGGCAAAAGCAGCTGCTGATGCTGCGGCCAAGGAAACCTGTTCTGTGTCGTCTACTTCTGCGCTCTGTCAGGTCACGACGCCATCGACCACCTCGGCGCCCTCAAAGCCGGTGCAGCAGGCGACTGAGCAACTGGTTCGCGTTACAAACAATTCGCTGGATCAGACGTTCAACGAAGCGCCGCTTATTAGTGACAAATTCAGTGAAGCCGACAAGAAATCTGTCGCTCCTTCCAGTCCCCTTGCATCCAGTGCCCAGAGTACAAACAATGAAGTCCCGAAAAAAATGTACTGCAATTAAGTCACTTTTGCTGGCTACGCTTCTGGGCTCGGCGGCTTGGGTTCAGGCCGCGCCGGGGGCGGGGATCGTCACTCACTTGAGTGGACCGCTGTTCGTGAATAAAGCGGATGGCAGTATGCGGATTCTAAGTGCTCAGTCGACGGTCGAGGCGGGGGATACGATTTCGACCCAGGGCAAGGGTTATGCGCAGATCCGTTTCAGCGACGACAGTCAGCTCACGTTGCAGCCCGATACAGTGGTGACGCTCAATACCTATGTCTTTGACGCGTCGATGCCCGCGCAGGACCAATTGCTGTTAACCCTGAAGCAGGGCGGCCTGCGTTCGGACGTCGGCAAGCTTGGGCAACGCAGCCTTGATCGCGTGACGCTGGTGACCCCGGCTGCGAGCATTGCCCTGCAGTCGGCCAGTGTCGTGGTGCAGTATCGTCCGGAGCCCAAGGCAGTTGCCGGTATTGAACGTCTTTCCCGCTATCTGGCGTTGACGGGTGCTGAATTCGAGGCCGCAGCCATCCAGAGTGATACATCCTACGGCGCGTTTACGTCCGTCATCGCCGCCCGTTATTCCTATCGGTTGGCCCGAGCGGTTGCCTGGCTGGATTCAAAGGTTGCAGGGAGTCTGTCGACTGTCGCGGCGGTCGTCCCGGCTGCTGGTCCGAGTCTGTCACCGGGTTTATATGTTCAGGTCATTGATGGCTTGATTAACCTCACCAATCGCGGCGGAACCACAAGTTTCGCGGCAGGGCAGTTTGGCTACACCCCCAGTTTCACGCAGCCGCCGGTCATGGTGCCTGCATCCCCAGCGTTAGGGTTTGCGCCGCCCCCTGCGTTCTCTTCCTCATTGCCAAGCAAGGCTACCTCATCAGGATCAAGCGCCGCTGTGGAGTGTGTAGTGCGTTAAGTCTCAACTTAGCCCTTTGCCATGGCTGCTTAAACCTCGGCAACGGCCTCGCGCACGAAGTCTTCGTAGGTGCGCAGCGGGTGTCCAATGATGGTCTGAAGCTTTTCCACCGTTCCTTCAGTTGATTGCATGCCGAAGGTCTGGATACCCGCCATCATCAGGCGCATGTCATAAGCCAGCCAGGTGGGACCATACGAAGCCAGCTGTCCTTCGAAAGCGGCCAGGTCATCACTCCCGTAGGCAATCTCGCGGCCCAGAGCTGCACTCCAGGTCTTCGCCACGGACGCGCCGGTGAGTGGTTGCGGCCCAACCAAATCCAGCGTTACACCTTCCAGCGCAGTGGATGCCTCGTCGCGTCGCAGTAATTCTGCAACGGCGACATCTGCGATGTCGCGCGCATCAATCATCGACACGCCCGCCGAACCGATGGGCATTGGGTATACCGAGTAGTTCTGAATCGTCTGTTGGACCATGCGGTCGTTTTGCATGAAGTAAGCCGGACGCAGAACCGTTGCAGGAATGTCGAGGCTCTCGATCATGCGTTCAACGGTATGCTTGCCAGTGAAGTGCGGGACATTGGTGAACTTGTCGGCATGAATCACCGAAAGATAAACGAAGCGCTCGATACCCGCCTCGCGAGCAAGGTTTAACGTGATAAGGGCCTGGGTTACCTCGTCGGGCGTCACGGCATTGAGCAAGAACAGGGTGCGCACCGACGAGAGCGCAACGCGCATCGAAGCGACGTCAGTTAGGTCTGCAACAACTTCGGTGACGTTTGCCGGGAGTTCCCGCTTGCCCGCTTGGCGCACAAGGGCTTTAACCTCGGCGCCCGCATCAGCAAGGCCTTGAGTGACGAGTGAGCCAATAGTGCCCGTGGAACCAATAACCAGAATGCTCATTTTATAAATCCTGCGTTGAATATAGGGGGGTGGATCAGAGAGTGGAGCCCGCACCGACCTTGCCAGTGCCTGAAACCGTGCGATTGCGTTCGATTGCATTGGGGATATCAGCGAAGCCAACTATCACGCCGATCCTCGACTGAAGCGTGCCGCTGGTTCCGATGACGAGAAAGTAATCCGTTGCACTTACAAAACGAAGATCACAATATGAAGACACCTCGTTTCAAATATGGAACACCATGAACCTGAACGCGCTGATCGATTTCATTCTCGTCGCCACCCATTCGGGGCTGGGAAAGGCAAGCCGTGCGAGCGGTATTTCCAAAGCCACCTTGTCGCGCCGAATCGCCGATCTTGAAGAACAACTGGGCGTAAGGCTGATTGAGCGCAGCGCGCGTGGTCTGAAACTCACCGACGCTGGTGAGGCGCTGATGTCTCGCACTGAAGGGCCGCTGAGTGAAGTGAGCGAAGCCTTGACGGCAGCAGGTGAAGGCGTATCAGCGCCTCGCGGACGTTTGCGAGTCGCTGCCCCGATTCTGTTCTCGCAGCTCGCGATGGGGCGTATTGGCGCCGAGTTCTGTGCGATCTATCCGGAAGTCTTGATTGAGGTCGTGGCGGAAGATCGCATGGTCGACCTAGTCGAGGAGCAATTTGACGTCGCCATTCGAATCAATCCGAGCCCGGATAGCAGCCTGGTCGGACGGTGCTTCGCCAAGGACCGGCTGATAGTTGTGGCGGCGCCTGAAATACCCAGGCCGATGCCCGGCGCAATCAGACCCGTTCCGGCCATCGTGACCTCAACGTTCCAGCCCACCCACTGGAGTCTCGATGGCGGGCAGTTGGTCCTGGAGCCGATCCCGAAAATGCGCTTCTCTTCATTGCTAATGGTCCGCGATGCGGCCATAGCCGGTGGCGGTGCAGCCCTCATTCCACAGTCCATTGCATGGGACCCGCTTGCCCGTGGTGATTTGGTTCAGTGGGGCACGGTGTCAGGTGTTGAACCAGCGCTTTGGGTCTTGCATACGTCCAGGCGCCTTACGGCTCCAAAGGTTCGCGCATTCGTCGACTTTATGTGTGGTAGATACCCAGACATGTCTCTTGTTCTGAGAGGATAGAACGCTTCGCCCCTGACTAATGCGCCCTCTATATTGGGTTGTAGCAGCCACCCGCGAACGTCCGCTCCAGGCCGATTCTGTTGAAAAAGTCGGATGTGGTCTTCACGGCGGAAAAGTACGCGCATGAGATTGAAATCTTGAATCGCCGCACAGGCGTCGAACTCAGATTTCACGTGATAGGCTCACCTGTGTATCGAATTGATGGTAGAAATTTGGCCTTCGCCCGGCAACTGAACGCCCTGCGCAATGCACCGTTTCGGATTTAGGAGAGTTGGCCACTGCGATCGCCTTAGCCTTGGATCCCTCGACCGTCGACAACCCGCAGCAGGACCGGCTCCTCCTGGAGAAAGTCTGCCTACACATCGTCGTCGGCCACCCTGGCGGCCACGACGACATGATCCAGCAGCTGGAAAATTTTGGTCGCTTGAACTCTCAGTCACCCGCGCCGATCACTGACTTATCGAGCAGATCGGGTTCGGGATTACCTGGTCATTTCGGATCCGGGTCCAACTTTAGGTCCTCAGCAGGTCTAACGCTTAGAAGAACGACAACTCCTAGAACGGCGGAAAGGATGGAGCCCAGCAATACGCCAACCTTTACCTCGTCGACCAGAAGCGGATGACCTGCGAAGGCCAAAGCGCCGATAAACAGGCTCATCGTGAAGCCAATGCCGCACAGGAGTGCGATGCCATACAGCTGGAACCAACCGCAGCCCTCCGGCAGTTTTGCCAGACCTGAACGAATGATCAGCGCCGCGAAGCCAAACACCCCCAGTTGCTTACCCAGCAATAGCCCGAGAGCCACGCCCAGCGGTACAGGATCGACCAGGTTACCTGGCGAAATGCCCGCAAGAGATACCCCCGCATTGGCAAAACCAAAGACAGGCACAACGGCGAAAGCGACCCACGGATGCAGCTTTTCCTCTAGGTAGAGAAGCGGAGATTTTCGATCGTTGTTCGAATCACCTAGCGGAATGCATAGCGCAAGAATGACACCGGCCAGGGTCGCATGGATGCCGGACTGGAGCATGAAGAACCAGAGTAGCCCGCCGGCCACGAGGTAAGGCCAAAGCCTTCTCACCCCACAACGGTTGAGCACAACCAGAAAAGCGATAACGGCCAGCGATGCCAATAACATGCTGACTGATAAACCACTGGTATAGAACAACGCGATGATGAGCACTGCCCCAAGGTCATCAAGAATCGCTAAGGCGGACAGGAAGATTTTCAAGGAGATCGGCACACGCTTTCCGAGCAGCGACAGTACGCCTAGGGCAAAGGCAATATCGGTGGCTGCGGGAATTGCCCAGCCGCCAAGAGTTTCACTGTTTCCCCAATTGACTGCGATGTAGATCATGGCAGGGATCAGCATGCCACCCAGCGCAGCGAAGCCAGGAAGCGCGCGCTGGCTCCAGCTCGATAGCTGGCCCACCAGCATTTCGCGCTTGATCTCCAACCCAACCAGCATGAAAAAAATCGCCATCAACCCATCGTTGACCCAATGTTCAATCGAGAGACCGAAAATTTTAATATGCAGAGTCGAAAAGTAAGTTTCAGACCAAGGGGAATTAGCTACGACGAGAGCTGCCAAAGCAGCCGCCATCAAGATCAAACCACCAGCGGATTCAGCTGCGAAAAACCGATAGAGAAAAGCCAGTGTGGCGGGTGATGCACGATGATTTTGGCCTTTTTCAAGGCGCGAAGGATCCAGGTTCATAGGCGCAATAACCCCGCGCGGCGGCCCGACCTGCGCTAAGTTAAACCTGCCTTGCCGCATTTTGCGGTGACACCCAGCGGCACATACTACACAAAACGTCTATCGGGAGGCGACGCGATGCCGGATAAGTAGGAAATCAGCACTAACACTGCTTCCTGACGCTGGCCTCTTTACACCAGCATCGGCGGGTTGAACATCACGCTGACATGTGATTTGGTGGAGCTCCGGTGTCCCCTTGGCGCAGGCACTCAGCCCGTTCATCCCCCTTGCTCATCAATTCTGAGGTTTCATGCAAATCGAGTTACTGGAGATTCGCGACCACCTTCAACGCTTTGCACCTTTCGATACGCTGCCGCAGGCATCGCTGGATGCCATAGCCCAGCGCGTAGAAGTCAGCTATTTCAAGGCCGGTAGCGATATTCTTGAGGCGGGTGCAGTTATTCAGGACCTGCACTACGTGCGCAGTGGGGCAGTGGAGGTTTATCGCCGAAATGGTGAGCTCTACAACCGGCTCGTTGAGGGCGATATCTTCGGGCAGGCCGGCTTGCTGCGTAGCAACAAAGTTCGGTTTCCCGCTCGAGCCCTGGAAGACAGCCTGATCTACTTCATCCCCGCGGATGTGTTCGCCCAAATGTGCTCTCTGCACGATGCCTTTGCCGACTTTGTCGAGGCTGAAGGTCACTCCAGGCTCAAGTCTGCAGTCGAGGCACAGGGCCGAGCGAGTGAGCTGACCCAACTTAAATGCAGGGCCTTGATATCACGTGCTTTGGTTTGGGTGACATCCGATACTTCGGTGCATGAAGCCGCGAAAGTCATGACCGAACAAAGCGTTGCTTGTGTCGTGGTCATGGCTCCAGTGGAGGGTGAAGCGGCGAAGATGGTCGGGATCGTGACTGACAGGGATTTGCGCACCCGCGTGGTTGCTGTGGGGCGAAGCGATGTCTCTACATCCATCAGCGAAATCATGTCCCCCGACCCCGTAGCAATACAGGCCGATGACTCGGTGTTCGAGGCCATGTTGGTCATGCTGAGGCGTAATATTCATCACCTGCCAGTCGTCTACAACGGCAGTACTCTAGGGCTGATCAATCTGTCGGATATCATCCGGTACGAGTCCCAGAGCAGCCTGTACCTGGTCAACCGAATATCCAATCAGACGTCAGTCGCAGGGCTGCGCTCATTGCTACGAGAACTTCGCGGAACCTACATTCGCATGGTCCGTGAGGGCGCAACAGCGCGCATGATCGGCAGTGCGATTTCAGGTATCGGCCGGGCCTTTACCCAGCGCCTGATCGAACTGGCGGAGAAAGAACTGGGCCCGCCGCCAGTGCCTTATTGCTTCATGGTGCTGGGCTCTATGGCCCGGGATGAACAGTTGCTGGTGACCGACCAAGACAACGCCTTGGTCCTGGATGATGGGTTCGATCCCGCTCTGCATGACAGCTACTTCCAAAGCCTGGCCACATTCGTCAGTGATGGCCTGGCAGCTTGCGGATATAGCTATTGCAAGGGTGGAGTCATGGCGACCAATGATCAATGGCGGCAGCCGCTGCGAGTGTGGTGTGCCTACTTTGATCAGTGGATCGAAACGCCGAATGCCGCGACGCTACTTAACAGCAGTATTTTTTTCGATCTGGACGGCGTGTATGGCCAGCTTGAATTGGTCCAGGAGCTCAAGACGTTGTGCGCGGAGAAATCCAGGACTCATCCCGTATTTCTTAACGCTATGGCCCGAATCGCGCTAAACCGCACCCCGCCCTTGGGGTTCTTTCGTACGTTTGTAGTAGAAACAGACGGCCAGCAGAAGAGAATTATCAATTTGAAGAGCAGGGGTACGGCCCCGCTAACCGACCTCATCCGCATACACGCTCTGGCCTGCGCAAGCACGGCGCAGAACTCCTTTGATCGTCTCGATGCGATCAGTGCCACCCAGCTCATACAGCCCGATGCGGTGGAGCATCTGCGATATGCATTGGAGTTTTTGTCCATGGTCCGCATCCGGCATCAGGCAGACGCGCTCGAGCAAGGTGCGACGCCGGATAACTACATTGAGCCAGAGCGCTTTTCCACCAGTGAACGGCACAATCTTAAAGAGGCGTTCAAGGTTTTGAGCAATGCGCAGAACTTTCTACGGTTTCGCTATCCGGGCAAAAGGCGTCAGTCGTGATGAGGGGTAGCAGATCTGCTCGCAAACCTGAAGCGCTGGACTGGGCGGCCAGGTTTCAGGTATTGGCGAAGAACGCCATCCATCCTTGCCTGCACACATTCTATGAAGCTGGAACCGTTGCCGCGCAGACACCCATAGAGCAAGTGCAACTGCTTGCGATGGATGTGGAAACTACCGGCCTCAACGCCCAGGCCCACAGCATTGTCAGCATCGGCCTGATACCTTTCACCTTGCAACGGGTACGTTGTGGTCAGGCATTGTATTGGGTGATAAAGCCGCCATCAGAGCTGAACGGACAATCGATCACCTTCCACCACATCACCCATAGCGATATTTTGCATGCCCCCCCACTGACTGAGATTGTGGAGGCTCTGTTGGGCGCCATGGCAGGAAAAGTGATGGTCGTACATTACCGAAATATTGAGCGAGGCTTTCTTGATCAGGCATTTCGCCATTATCTAGGAGAAGGGCTGCAATTTCCGGTCATTGATACAATGCAACTGGAAGCACGAATGCATCGACAGAAACCGGGATGGCTCGACCGGCTTCTGCTCCGTCCTCAGCGTTCGATAAGGCTGGCTGACAGCCGCGCACGCTACAACCTCCCGAACTACCACGCCCACCACGCGCTAACCGACGCCCTCGCTACTGCTGAGTTACTGCAGGCGCAAATAGCCAATAACTATTGTCCATCCACTCCCATCGGGGCGTTTTGGGATTGATCTGTTGCTTTGATCAATCAGACGTTTTTCCACAAAGATCCAAGGTCTCCTATAACGTTAATAGGGTTGGTTTTCGAAAGAAAATGGAAACATTGCAACCCGTGCCTTCGTTTAAATGGCGTGGTTGGTAAGGGTAGCGAGAGCGCTGTCATTAGGTACTGAGGCTACATGGATCGTGCGGGAAGGATGGGCGAAACTGACGCCCAGCTTAGTGAAAGCCTCCAGTATCCCAAGGTTGATTTCCTGCTGAACATCCATGTAAACGTTGTAACTTGGATCCAGCACGATGTAGACAGTTTCGAACTCTAGCGCGCTATTACCAAAGGTCCGTAAATGGGAGCGATCAAATCTGGCTTTATTTTGATCCCCGACGATATTCTCGATAAGTTTTGGAACTTCTCTGGCTTGTTGAGGGGAGCAGGCATAGGTGAGCGCGATTTCAAATACAATACGACGCTCTTGAAGTCGCTTGTAGTTTTGTATCGTACTGCCGATCATTTCTGCGTTTGCCATCACGATCTGTTCGCCACCCAGACTACGTATCCGGGTTGTCTTCAGGCCCACATGTTCTACGGTACCTGACAGCGAACCGACAACAATGAAATCCCCAATCTCAAAGGGCTTGTCTACAGCAATAGACAGTGAAGCGAAAACATCGGCCAGTATATTCTGGACAGCCAGCGCAATGGCAATGCCGCCGACACCAAGACTGGCGACGAAGGCAGTAATGTTTACACCCACGTTTGAAAGCATGGACATCACGACGATGACCCATAACAATACTTTCGCTCCCCACACACTCAACGTCGCCAGCGCACTGCCTTGGAAAGTTTCACTGGACCCGTGACGTCGGAAGTACCGGGATAGCGCGAGTGCAATAGCCCGATTCGCCCACAGGCCAACCTGCAGCGCCGCGACAACAAACCAAAGGCTGCCGACTCTGGCCAACCAACGCTCAGGCAAGTCAAGTACGCCGATGCCTATCAGTATCGATGCAAGTAGCAACAGGGTGTTACTGGTGCCTGAAAGCACTTCAATCGTGATATGACTGATGGGGGCGTTGGGTTGTGATGGTTTCGCCTGGAGTTTGGTGAGGAAAAAACCGATGACAGTCCTGGCGCACAGGAAGCTTATCGTTGCAGCTAGAATAGCTAACGCCCAGTTGGCAAGTGCAATGCCTAAGAGCTGGTAGTGTATAAAAAAATCGATAGTTTGTTGAACCATGCCGTCCTCAGTAGAATCCTGCGAGGGCGTAACAGCGGTACGCCTCGCAGGTAAAGTAAATTCAGATTCTCGTAGCTCAGCAGCTCATCAGGATCTGGGCTCAGACATCAGGCCCTTGACCAGCGAAATACAGCCCAGCATCAATACAATTGCGAACGGCAGGCCGGTTGAGACCGCCATCGCCTGCAACGCGACCAGGCCACCACCGAGGAGCAGGGCGATAGCGATTACACCCTCAATGACCGCCCAAAACACGCGCTGTGGGACAGGTGCATCGACTTTGCCACCGGCTGTAATAGTGTCGATCACCAGGGAGCCGGAATCCGAGGACGTGATGAAGAAGACAATGACCAGGATAATTCCCAGGAACGAGGTGATTTCCTTGAGCGGTAGGTGCCCCAGCATCGCGAACAGTTTGAGCTCCAGGACGGCATCCTTGACCCCGACAAAGCCCTGGACAGTGGCTTGATCAATCGCTGTTCCACCGAACGTTGTCATCCACAATACCGAAACCAGCGTAGGCACCAGCAATACCGAGACCAGAAACTCTCGCACGGTTCGACCGCGACTGACGCGGGCGATAAACATCCCGACAAAGGGCGACCAACTGATCCACCACGCCCAGTAGAAGGCAGTCCAGCCTTGGGTAAATTCGGTGTCGGTGCGTCCGAAGGGGTTGGACAGTGCCGGTAGATACTCGGCGTAGGTCACCAGATTCTTGAAGAAGCCAGTAAAAATCGCCAGGGTCGGGCCCACTACGATAATGAACAAAAGCAAGAGCAGCGCCAAACCCATGTTGATCTGGGACAGCATCTTCACGCCCTTGTCCAACCCTGCCAGCACCGACCAGAGTGCGATCAGGGTGATACCGATGATCAGCAAGACTTTGCTTAGATTTGTGGACTTGATACCGAATAAGTACTCAATCCCCGCGGCCGCCTGTTCTGCGCCAATCCCCAAGGATGTCGCCAAACCGAACAACGTGGCGAAAACCGCGAGAATATCGATGATGTGCCCTGGCCATCCCCAGACACGTTCGCCCAGTAATGGATAGAAAATCGAGCGTATTGAGAGTGGTAGGCCCTTGTTGTACGAAAACAACGCCAGGGACAAGGCGACAATCGCGTAAATCGCCCAAGGGTGCAGTCCCCAGTGGAAGATCGTCGAGGCCATTGCCAGGTCGGCGGACATTTTCATATCGCCTGCAGCGCCTGCCAGCGGTGCCCAGTCGGTGCGAGCTCCATTGGCGTCAAGGGTGACACCGCCCATTGAAGCTGCGTAGTGCGACATAGGTTCGGCAACGCCATAGAACATCAAACCGATGCCCATGCCGGCAGCAAAAAGCATTGAAAACCAGCCCACGTAAGTGTGGTCTGGTTTGGCATCTCTGCCGCCGAGGCGGACCTTACCCAGCGGAGACACAATCAGCGCCAGGCACAGCACAACAAATACGTTGGCCACGCTCATGAAGAACCAGGCAAGGTGGCTGGTCAGCCAGTCGCGGACCGAACTGAAAAGGGGTTCAACTTCATTCTGAAGCGCTAACGTCAAAATGACGAACAGCAATATTGCCGCTGCCGAAATGATAAAAACTTTGCCATGGATATCGAGCGAGAAAGAAAAATCACCTTTGATGTTGTCTTGACCGATGACATAGTCGGTATCGATCAGATTAGCTGCTCCGCTGGGAGCAGGAATGCCGTCCTCACTGACGTGCTGAGGATTGATCGGTGGTTCATCCTTTGGGTTTTGACCCATGAGAGCCTCCTTGGTTAGGGCACGTTCTGGCGTGCATTTGTATTGATGCTCTCTGTTCGGATGGTAGAACGGGATAGATGGTTCCCTATTCTGACCCGCATTGCCAAAAAAACCGGTTGATCAGCCATATTGGATATCAGCTACGACTCGTAGCCGCAGAGCGGCTGCCAATGTCCGGTTTAGTCAGCGATGGGTTAGCCCGTTTGGCAGTTTTCAGCTCAACCATTGAGTCTGTGGGATGATTAAGCGCTGCCGGAACGCTGCAAGCTGTCAACCACTCCACTGGCATTAGTCTCCAAAGATCCTGCAGCAGCGCCAAAAAGGTCGAGAATGAAGAGTTTCAACGTATCCCATGTGCGTGCCCACCAACCGCCTGAAGCCTGAGCCTCAAGTGCAATCAAAGGCCGGGTCGCCAGCTTCTTGTCACCCTCGTAAAGCGTCAGAGTACCGACCACTGCCCCCATGGCAATTGGCGCCGTAAGAGGCTCGTTGATGTTCAGGCGAGTTTCGGTTGTGCGTTTCGGATTCTTCGGCAGGGTGAGGGAAAGATCGTCCAGTAACCCAACCTGCACCGTGCGGTTTTCACCTTTCCATATCATCGGGTTAGCCAGCACTTGAGCGGCTTTGGCATAGGTCTGAGTATCGAAGAAACGGAATCCGTAGGTCAGCAGTTTTCCTGCGTCATTGGCACGATTATTTTTTGAGGAGGAGCCAAATACTGCAGTAATCAGGCGTCGCCCGTCTCGCACTGCGGAGGTGACCATGCAGTAACCCGCAGCTTCGGTATGGCCTGTCTTCAGGCCGTCAACCGAACTGTCGCGCCACAGCAACAGGTTTCTGTTGGGCTGGCGTATACCGTTCCAGGTGAAGTGCTTCTGCTTGTACAGCGAGTAGTAAGCCGACTCATCGATGATAATTGCCCGGGCGAGGCTCGCCATGTCCTGAGCCGATGAGTAGTGATCAGGCACAGGCAAGCCTGTGGGGTTCAGGAAGTGGGTGTCCAGCAGTCCAAGTTTTTCTGCAGTGGCATTCATCAGGTCGGCAAAGCTGTCTTCACTGCCCGCGATATGCTCGGCCAACGCAACACTGGCGTCGTTGCCCGAACCGATCACGATGCCTCGCAGCAGGTCTTGCACGGGCACTTGACTGCGAGGGTCAAGGAACATGCGTGAGCCCCCGGTGCGCCAGGCGTTTTCGCTGATCGTCACCAGATCATCCGCTTTGAGGCGGTTAGCCAGGATCTCATTGGTGGCTACATAGACCGTCATCAATTTGGTCAGGCTGGCAGGAGGCAGTCGCTCATGAGGGTCGTGACTGGTGATAATGTCACCGCTGCCGGCATCCATGAGTACCCAGGATTTGGCATTAAGCTGAGGCGCTGAGGGGATCATGGGGCCTGAGGGGGCAGCCAACGCCGGTAAAGCGTGAGCGCAAACAAGTGTCAGAGCGAGCCATAGTGTCGGATGTTTCACGAACATGAAGCCTTGGGTCGTCGGAAGGTCCGCCAACCTAGATGAACGATCATGTCGCCTCAAATTAACCGGGATTAAGAATTGTTTAATAAGCCTCTGGCACGACCTCACGTAGCGGGCAATCCAGTGTGATCCGGGTACCAGGGCCCTGATTCCCCTCTCCGATGTTCAAGCCAAACCCATGAAGGCGCGCAATGGCCGCGACGAGCGAGAGGCCGAGCCCGTTACCGGGTTGCTGTCTCGTGGCGTCGCCGCGATACAGGCGTCGGGTAACACTGTTGCGTTCGTCGATGGGGATGCCCGGGCCATTATCGAGCACTTCGATATGCACACTGTGCTCCCTTGGCACGCAGCTCAACTGGATTTCACCGCCCGCCTGAGTGAACTTGATCGCGTTATCTATAAGATTAACGAGCGCCTCAAACAACAGCGAGACATCGCCTTGCAGTGTCGGGCATTCATCCGTTATCAGCAGGATCAACCGCTGGCCTTTTTCCTGGGCCAGTGGCTCGTAGAATTCGTGGGCCTGTTGTAGTAGTAGCCCTGGCGCAAACGTGATGAAAGCCGAGCGCCGCCGGGTATCTTCCAATTCTGAGATACGCAGCAGGCCCTGGAATCGGGACATGATGGACTCGCTCTCTTCCAGCGCCAGATTCAGCGTGTCGGCGTAGCCCTGTTCTAGAGGTAACTTTTGCAATTGATAAAGCCGTGCACGAAGCCGGGTCAGCGGTGTTCGCAAATCGTGTGCAATACCATCGCAAACGCTTTTGACCTCCAGCATCAGTTGTTCGATGTGCTCAAGCATGGTGTTTACGGCATGGGCAAGCATGTCCAGTTCGTCGCGACGATCAGAAAGTGGCAAACGCTCGCCCAGGTTGCCCGAGACGATGCTTTCAGTGCTGCGCTGTAATTTCTCCACCCGGCGAATGGGGCGCCTTCGCAGCAGGCGCCAGCCTATCAGGCCGGGGATCAGGGTCAGTGACAGTCCCCAGAACAAAGCCTGCCCGATGATGCCTCCGACGGCCGCAATCGAACCCCCGTCACGAGCCAGAATCAAGATCCTGCCGTCAGCCCGGTTTTGCCTGAGTGCGTAGCTGCTGCGGGTTTCCTCACTGGGCAGGGCAATACTCAAACCACGCTCCAGATAATGGACGAGGCCGTCGTCAGGAAGTGTCGCGCGTAGCCTGAGCAGATCTCCCGTGATGTGCCTGCCATCCGCTTCGAACAGGCCATATGCGTCGATCCCTGGGACGGAATACGCATCGTTGCTGGACAGTTCAGCCAGCAGTGTGGCGTCGTCCACCTTCTGGTAATAATGCGCACGCTGCATCAGCGTGCGTTCGGCGACAGTGCCCAGATAGGCTGAAATCTGCCAATACAGCACACCGGTGAATACCGCGCACCACGCCACAAAAAACAGCGCATATAAACCGATCAGGCGGCTATTGCTGGAGCGCCAGCGCTCAGTTTTTTTCAACCAGAACATAACCTGACCCGCGAATCGTCTGGATGGCCGGAGCGCCATCAGCTTCTATTTTTTTGCGCAGACGTCCGATATGCACGTCGATAATGTTGGTGCCTGGGTCGAAGTGGTAACCCCATACTTCCTGAAACAACATGGTACGCGTGACCAATTGTCCAGCGTTACGCATCAGGTAGGTCAGGAGCTTGAGCTCGGTGGGAAGGAGGGCGATTGCATCGCCGTTGAGTGTCACGGTCTGTGTTATCAAGCCGATGTGCAGGCCGCCAAAGTTCAGGCAGTGGTCGGTGCTGCCGGGCGCAGGATCTCTAAGCAGGACCTCCACCCGCGCGATCATTTCCACCATTGAAAACGGTTTGGTGAGGTAATCGTCTCCTCCGGAGCGCAGACCGCGTACGCGCTCGTCGATGTCCGACAAAGCGCTTATCATCAGAACCGGCGTTTGAATTGCCAACTGACGTAACGTGCTGACGATGGTCAGCCCATCGTAGTCGGGCAACATGCGATCCAGGGTGATCACCTGGTGGCCACCGGCGATTGCCATGGCAAGGCCTTCGCGTCCGTTGTTGGCCCACTGCGTACTGAAACCATGGGCACTAAGCTCGGCAATGATCGCCTGTGCCGTGACGTCGTCATCCTCGATGACCAGTGCACGATTCATTCGGGTCTCCAGGCTGAGAAGGGCATGCATTCTAACGGCAACTGCACCTTGAGCCGGTACGTTTGTCCATTAATCTAAATTTTTCTTAATGCGAGTTAACGCGGCGCGAGCCGGCGCTTGTTTTAGCGTGAAGGTTTTCCCATCCGAGGAACTGCCTGCCGTGCGCTTTTTATTCAAACCTGTTTTGTTGTCCTGTGTGTTGTTAAGTCCGGGCGTCAGCTATGCGGATGATGCGCCGCAAAACACACCCGTGACCCTGACGCTTCTCAGTTCCAGTGGCGTCATGGGGGCGGTGCAGGCCATCGCTCCTGAGTACGAAAAAACCACTGGCGTCAAGCTCGCCGTCAAGGCTGCTCCACCCAGAGGACCGAGCCCGCAGGCGATTCCCAATCGCCTTGACCGCAATGAGCAAGCGGATGTGGTACTAACTGTCGGTGTGGTGCTGGACAAGCTTATTGCCCAAGGCCAGGTCGACAAAAGTACACGGGTCGATCTGGGTAAATCATTCATCGCCATGGCTGTGCTTGAAGGTGCCGTCAAGCCCGATATCGGCAGTATGAAGGCGTTTCGCCAGACCTTGATCAGCGCCGATTCGGTAGCTTATTCAGGCAGCTCAGGCGGCGCTTATCTGTCTCACTGGCTCTTCCCGCACATGGCGCTGGATCAGAACTTCAAGCTCAAGAGCAAGGCCGTCCCCGACGAGCCGGTGGGTAACGTCGTGGCCCGTGGTGAGGCTCAGTTGGGCGTTCAGCAGTTGAGTGAACTCATATCGATACCCGGTATTGATATCGTTGGCCTGATTCCTGATAAGGCCCAGCAAATGATTTTGTATTCGGGCGGTGTGTTGAAAAACAGTTCACATCCTGCCGAGGCCATGGCTTTGCTTGACTACATGGAATCGGACAAGGGGCGCGAAGCGCTTGAGCAAAGCGGATTGAAACCCATCCACTAGCCGCGTTTGCGTTTGCGTTTGCGCTGGCCTGGCGGTAAGGGCAGTACTCTATTTCGCAGAGAATTTTTCTGGTAATCGCAGCCTCAGTTTGACGTACAGGTCCAAAGCTCTATGGCCGCGTCACGGGCATTGGGTGCTCCGACCCATTTGCTCATCAAATGGCAGGAGTCATCGAAGCACAGCTCGAAGTCGCCAGCTTCCGGCGTTCGCCCAAGCTTCAGAGGTTGCAGGGGGGGCAACTGACGGTGGTAATGCCAACTGCCATTTTTGAGCTGAGCGCCTTGTGGTATATCCATGCCCGCGCCAGTGCCCCGAACTCGGGCCTCCCCCAACAACAGGCCCAGCTCGGTGACGCGATAGTCTTCCTCCCAGCGGATTTTTTCGATGGTGTGGTTCCAGGCGAGCGTAAAGGTGGAAATGGGAAGTTGGGCCCAGACCACACCGGCAAGGCCCAGACACAAGCCGATCATGCTTTCGCCAAGCCTGTCTGGCGAGCGCGCCAGTAGTGTAGGGCGATGACCAGTATGCCTAGCGCAAAGCCGATCTCATCGGTGAACGGCAGAGCCACTACCAGTAAAGCCCCGGCGATGAAGCTCAGCGAGCGCTCCCATATTGGCATCTTCTGTTGCAGATACCCGGTCGAGGCCATGCCCCACAGGCCCACTGCCAGTGTTGTCTTGATCAGCATGTAAGCCGTCATCCACAGATTGTCACCTTGCAGCATAAGCGCCGGGTTGTAGACCGCCATGAATGGAATGACGAATCCAGCCAGCGCAATACGCACCGCCCACAGACTGATCTTGAATCCTGTCTCCTTGGCAATCGGCGCAGCGGCAAAGCAGGCGAGGGCGACCGGTGGGGTCAGGTCTGCAAGGATGCCGAAATAGAACACGAACATGTGCGACACAATCAGTGGAACCCCCAACTCCAACAGGGCCGGTGCGGCTATTGAACTGGTGATGATGTAGTTGGGAATGGTCGGGATGCCCATGCCCAACACCAGGCAGGTGATCATGGTCAGGATCAGCGACAGCAGCAGATTGTCCCGGCCAATCGCCAAAATGTAGCCAGCGAAGGTCGATGCAACGCCGGTCAGTGACACCACACCGATGATGATGCCGACTAACGCACAGGCAATCCCTACCGGTACGGCGTGGCGTGCGCCATCGACCAGCGCGTGCAGGCAGATGGTCAAGGTGTCCCGGCCACCCTTGATGAACCAGCACGCCGCCACCAGAACCGCTATGACCGCAAAGATCACAGCGATCCCCAACTGGAAGAAACCGACGCACAGCACGCCAAGCGCAATCCAGAAGGCGCAGCGCAAAGCGAAGCTGGACACCCTGAGAATGATCGCCGAGCCGAGGATCACGATAGCGGTCAATGCCAACCCGACCATGCCGGAGAACAGCGGGGTGCGCCCGGAAAACAGTAGATAGACCAGCACCAATAGTGGAATCAGCAGGTACCAGTTTTCCTTCACGGCACCTAACGCGCTGGGGCATTGGTCTTTGGGGAGTCCCTGGAGATTGGAGCGCTTGGCTTCCAGATGAACCATCCAGAACACCGAGCCAAAATAGAGGATGGCGGGGATCAATGCCGCCTTGGCGATTTCCACAAAAGGGACGTTGATGGTTTCGGCCATGATGAACGCGACTGCGCCCATCACCGGCGGCATCAATTGGCTGCCCATGCTGGAGGTTGCTTCTACGCCCCCGGCGAATGCTGCCCGATAGCCGAAGCGCTTCATCAGCGGAATAGTGAACTGCCCGGTGGTGACGACGTTGGCGATGCCCGAGCCGGTGATGGTGCCCATCAGTGCCGACGAAACTACCGCTACCTTGGCTGGCCCCCCGGTTTTGTGCCCGAACAGCCCCATGGCGAAATCAGTGAACAGCTTGATCATGCCTGCCTGTTCAAGGAACGCACCGAACAGGATAAACAGAAAGATGTAGGTGGCGGACACGTAAGTCGGCGTGCCGTACAACCCTTCGGTGCCAAAAGACAGCTGGTTGACGATCTGGTCGAAGCCATACCCTCGGTGTGCCAGGTCGCCGGGCAAGTATTCACCCAACAACCCATAGGCCAGGAACAGGCCACAGATCATCGGTAATGCAATTCCCATTACCCGTCGGGCGGCCTCGAACACCAGTGCAATCAAGACCAGCCCGATCACCATGTCGCTGGTTGTCAGATCGCCCGAGCGCTGAATCAGATCCGCCTCAAATACCCACTGATACAAAGCCGTGACAATACCGGCCAGGCTAAGTACCCAGGCCAACGGCTGCCAGGGACGATTCCTGCCATAAGCCGGATAACTCAGAAACACTACCCAGAGCAGAAACCCCACGTGTACGGCGCGCAAGATCTGACTGGAAATCGGCGCAAACGCGGCCGTGATGATCTGAAAGATCGAAAACGCCAGCGCCACATAAAATAAGGTTTTTGGCCAGTCCCGCGGGTTCGCGGGAATGCCGTGATGATCTTCACTCATGTCCTGCCTGCCTCATGACCACATTGAAATCGAGCGATGTGCGGGCGCAGCGGCACTGTGCGCCGCTGCGCCTTGGTTTGTTAGAGCACGCCTTTTTCTTTGTAGTAACGCTCGGCACCTGGATGCAGCGGGATGGGCAGATTTTTGGCTGCATTTTCCAGCTTGATGTCTTTAGCCGCAGAGTGAGAGTTGCCCAGACGTGTGAGGTTTTCGAAGATCAGCTTGGCCATCTGATAGGCAACCTCATCGGGTACATCATCACGGGTAACGAGGATATTGGTAATCGCGACGGTCGGGACTGCCTCTGGCTGTCCGTCATAGGTGTTGGCGGGAATCATTGCGCTCTGATAAGCCGCGTTACCAATTTTCGCCACCACATCAGTGGGGATGGAGACGTAGTTCAGCGGCATGACCGAGGAAAGGTCGCGTATGGCCGCCATGCCTAGCCCGGAAGATTGCAGGGTTGCGTCCAGTTGTCGGTTTTTAATCAGCTCGACAGATTCGGCAAAAGGCAGGTATTGAACCTTGCCCATATCCTCATAGGTCAGCCCCGCGGCCTTGAAGATCGCCCGTGCGTTCAGTTCCGTGCCTGATTTCGGTGCCCCGACCGATACAGTTTTGCCTTTGAGGTCTGCCAGGGTCTTGATGCCCGATTCCTTGCTGGCCACGATTTGAATGTAATTGGGATAAGCGCCTGCAATCGCGCGCAACTTGGTAAGCGGTGTTTTGAAACCCGCGTCTTCCACTCCATTTTTGGCGTCCGCAACCGAATCACCGAGGGCAAAGGCCAACTCACCACGCCCGGACTGCAGCAGGTTCAAATTCTCCACCGATGCCTTGGTGGCCTGAACCGAGGTCTTCACTCCAGGTATGGCTTCACCGTAGATTTGCGACAAGGCAACCCCAATCGGGTAATAAACCCCGCTGGTGCCCCCGGTGAGTATGTTGATAAACACCGGTGCTGCTTGCGCTGCGCTGGTGACTGCCAGGGTGGCCGCGGCGGCCAGAAGGGTAAAACGCTGTGTTACTCGCATTGGGAATGCTCCGTCTTGTTATGGCTTTATGCAGAGTCATTGCACTGTAGTCGATGCAGGCGAAAGAAGGTGGCAAGTTGCTAGCCAATCTGTACGCAGGTGTTTCGCGAGGCCTTTACGTTTGAACCGCAGCCTCGATCATGCTTTTCTTCCAGCATTTCATGGCCAGCTCGCATCATTAGCACCGAGGACGTCATTCTGGCGGGGCGAGGGGACTTACACCATCAACTGGCGGGCCAGTGCGCTGAGTTGGTCTTTGTCTTCCGGCAGCGCAAGCGCGATGTTTGCGCGTTTGAGCAGCAGATCCGCGTGCTTGGCACATTGCTCGTGGAATACGCCTGGATTTATCTGCGACAGGCTCACAAGAGCCTTCATCAAGCGCAGATCCACTTCGATTAAAGCCGCGCCATCTCTGGCGATCGGTGCGAAGAAGTCATCGAACAGGTCATCCACTGTCAGGCCACGCAGGTAAACCTGCTCGCAGTCTGAATCTATCTGCGAAGTCGTGAGTTGTGGTTTGCCCCAACACGTCAGGGTTCTGACTCCACGTCCAATGACGTCAATGGCCGTCCCAGGGTCATTGACTGCTGGTGAGAGGGCGCGTGAAGCAATTTCGGAAAGCACCGAAAGTCCGAACCGTGGGTCGTGTTCGAAAGTTCGTCGGACCCCCAGCGTCACAGCCCCGAGAATTTTTTCAGCCAATGGATCTTGATCGTCAACCCTGCCGTTGTTCAAGGCCACTGTGTGAGCAAGTGGCAAACCCAAGTGCACGAAGCTCCCCGGGAGAATTTCCATATAGATTTGCAGCTGATGCTCTTTGGCGATGAGGCCCAGTGCGTGCACGTCAATGTGCTGCACGTAACCGGTGTCGCGACTTTTTACCGGTTGGGCGCAGGGTGCAAGCACGCCATCGATGGGGTAAGCCGATGCGCCCATGCAAGGCCATTGGATCCTGCTGCTGATGGCTTCCATTGCAACGTTCTCGACACGGTCAATGGTTTCGCCTACACGCCCGAGCTTGGACAAATGATCGATCCAGCGCAAAAGCGTATAGACGATCAGGATCACCACCGCGATGGTTACGGCAAACAGCAGCACTCTGCCTTGTCTACCGTAGGCTCCAGTGCTGAGCGCAATGATGCCGACCAAGCTGAACAGAAATGAGCCAATAAAAGTGGCCAGCGCATTTTGTGTGGTGGTGTCTTCCATCACCAGCGTGGTCGCACGTGGCGTAACGCCGCTGCTCGCAGCGCCATAGGCAGTCACCATCGTACTTAGCGAGAAGGTGGTGACGGCCAGCATGCTGGAGGCGATGATTCCCAGAATCTTGTCGACAGCGTCGGCACCGATCCGGGTCGGCAGCGACTCGGGAATGAAATCTTTGAAGGCAACCGCAAGCAGCGCAGTTGCCACACCGAGCAGCGAAAACAGGCTGGCTCTGAACCACAGTCGCTTGGTCAGTTGATTAAGCAGCCAGCGCCAACGAGCGATCATAGTTCGTACCTTCAATAGTAGGGCCCATCGTGGGGAGGCCCGTTCAACATCAGTGATGTGTGCCATCACGCTATGGCCTGATTGAGTGTTGCCTAGGGCAGAAGTTTCATGCCACGACGGGAGATGGCAATTTGCATCTCAACCGCCAGCTTCTTATCATCGCGCTGGGTGCGTTGTTGCATACGGCACTGCGCAGGTTAAATGCAAACGTTGGTCGGGCCGCCAACGGAGTGTTCTCGTGTCTGAAAAAAACTCCGCCTCACCTGCCATCCCTCGTCCTCAGGTTTTAACCGAACGTGCGTTCTCAGCATTGGAGCGGTTCTCCCACATTGAAGCGGTCAGCGGCATTGTCCTTCTGCTTGCTGCCCTGGCGGCGCTGATTTGGGCCAACAGTCCAGTTGCCGATTCCTACGAGCATTTCTGGAATACGCAGATCACCTTGGGGTTGGGCGATTTTAGCGTCTCTCGCTCACTGCATTTTCTGGTCAACGACGGCTTGATGACGATCTTCTTCTTGGTGGTTGGTGCTGAAATACGTCAGGAGATCAAGGACGGTGCACTGGCAAATATGAAACTTGCGACGTTGCCGTTAGGGGCGGCGCTGGGCGGTGTCATGATGCCGGCAATCATTTACACGCTGCTCAATCACGGCAGCGAGGCGAGTGCTGGCTGGGCTGTGCCTACCGCGACCGACATCGCGTTTGCTGTCGGGGTACTCGCACTGTTGGGCAAATCGATCCCAAGTGGCGTACGCATTCTGCTGTTGGCACTGGCAATTATCGATGACATTGTGGCCATTTTGATCATCGCGATTTTCTACACCGCTAGCCTTGATTATCTTGGGCTGGTCGTCGCCTTGGGCGGTTTGGCACTGGTATTGGTTTTACAGCGAATGGGTATTGGCAAGGCGTATGCCTACGTTGTGCCCGGCGCGATTGTCTGGTTTGGCCTGCTGAAAACCGGGGTTCATCCAACACTGGCGGGTGTGATACTCGGGCTCATGACGCCGGTGAACTCCAAGCCGACAACGGAGCGTCCACTGGAAACAATCGGACGGACTTTTCATGAGTTGATGGATCGCTTTTCTCAGGCCAAAGACAACCCGCAGGCCGTAGCTGAACCGCTTAAGCAATTGCGCCTCGCCCAGCGTGAAGTGCTGCCTCCCGTACAGCGAATCCAGGTTGGGTTGCACCCATGGGTGGCGTTTGGCGTCATGCCACTGTTCGCTCTGGCTAACGCAGGGGTGAGCTTCGCGGGCGCCAACCTCGACGAGGCACTTTCACAGAAAGTGTTCGTGGGCGTGATGTTGGCGTTGGTGCTTGGCAAGCCGCTGGGCGTCATGCTGGCCAGCGTGGCGCTGGTCAAACTGAACATTTGCAAGTTACCCGATGGCGTGACGTGGAGTGGGGTAGGGCTGGTTGGGCTGTTGGCCGGGATTGGCTTCACCATGTCTATCTTCATTGCATCGTTGGCGTTTGCCGATCCTGCATTACTGTCATCCGCCAAACTCAGTGTGCTGGCAGCCTCATCTGTTGCTGCGGTCATCGGGTTGATCTGGGGGAAAATGACGTTCCATAAACGGAGCGTGAGCGCGTCATCTTCCCCTGATTGAAAGACCTCAATTGCGGTTGTTACAGCAGCTTGCCGGGGTTCATCAAGCCGGCAGGGTCCAGCGCCTGTTTGAGGGTTCGCATCAATTCCAACTCCAGGGGCGCCTTGTAGCGCAGGGCGGCATCGCGTTTGGCCTGGCCGAGGCCATGCTCGGCGCTGATGCTGCCCGCAAAGGCTACAGTCGCGTCGTAAATAACGTGCATGATCGCTTCGGCTTGCGCCTTGAAAGGGGCGTCCTGCGCGCCGATCGGTTTGCTGATGTTGTAATGCAGGTTGCCGTCGCCCACGTGCCCGTAAGCGACGATACGCACGCCCGGAAAAGCTTCCAGAAGCTTACGGTCAGTCGTTTCGATGAACGCCGGAATGCTGCTGACAGGCACGCTGATATCGTGTTTCAGGCTCGGGCCTTCATGGTTCTGGGCTTCGGATATGCCTTCGCGTAACGCCCACAGCCCCGCGACCTGTGTCTCGTTGCTGGCGACCACAGCGTCGAGCGCCTCGCCTTGTTCCAAGGCTTCGCTCAGGCCGTTTTCCAGCATTTGGGCCAGCGGCGCATCAATCAGCGTATCGCTGAGTTCGATCAATACGTACCAAGGGTGGACTTCGTTGAACAGGTCGTTGCAACCGGCCACGTGCTGTAAAACGAACTCCACACTTTGTCGGGACATCAATTCAAAGCCCGTCAGGCGGTCGCCACACAACGTGCGCATACGACCGATCAGGTCGACCGCCGCCTGTGGGCTTGGCAACGCCACCCAGGCAGTGGTCAGGCTGCGCACGGCAGGGAACAGCTTGAGCACTGCGGCAGTAATGATCCCCAAAGTACCCTCCGAACCGATGAACAAGTGCTTGAGGTCATAGCCGGTATTATCTTTACGCAGACCGCGCAAACCATCCCACACTCGCCCATCCGCGAGCACCACTTCGAGCCCCAGGGTAAGGTCGCGCATGTTGCCGTAGCGTAATACAGCAGTTCCGCCAGCGTTGGTTGCCAGGTTGCCGCCGACGGTGCAACTACCTTCGGCGCCAAGCGACAGAGGGAAGAGGCGCCCCACCTCAGCAGCGGCCTCCTGCAACCGCTGCAGGATCACTCCAGCCTCTACCGTAATAGTTTCATTGGCCGGGTCGATGGCGCGGATAGCGGTCATCCGCGTCAGCGACAGTACGACCTGAGTGCCTGAGTCGTCCGGAATCGAGCCGCCGCACAGGCCGGTATTACCACCTTGGGGCACCAGGGCGACACCAGCCTCACGACACAAACGTACGACCTCAGCGACCTCGGCGGTACTGGCTGGACGCACCACCAGCGCAGCTTGGCCGCGATAGGCGTTGCGCCAGTCACTCAGATAGCTCTGCATGCGCTCGGCATCGTGGATCAGGCCAGCCTGGCCGACCACCTGCTCGAGTGCCTGTATCAGTGCTTTACTCAAATGGCTCATGACACGCTCCTTTTATTGTCAGCCCGGAAGAAAAGGGCACTGACTCGTTCATTCGGTTGCCGGCGTACGGACCGGCAAATCGTCAAGATCAATCCGGTGAATGCGCCCCACCACGACCAGATAGAAAAACACTGCCAGCAAGGCATTGGCGGCGACGTAAACCAGCGCCGAATCAAATGAGCCGGTGCGACTGACCAGGTAGCCGACCACGATCGGTGTGGTGATCGCCGCCAGATTGCCAAAGGTGTTGAACAGACCGCCTGAAAGGCCGATGATCTGGCGCGGCGAAATATCGGCGACCAACGTCCAGCCATGCGAGCCGAACCCCTTACCGAAGAATGCCAAGGCCATAAGCCCGACCACGGCGGCGTCACTCTGAACGTAAATGCACAGCACCATGCTGCTCGACAGCAGCAAGCCGCAGACAATCGGAAGCTTGCGCGCCAGTGTCAGGGAATAGCCCCGACGCAACAGGCCATCCGATATCAAACCGCCCAGGACGCCACCCACGAAACCGCTGATTGCTGGCAAGGCGGTGAAAAAACCCGCGGACAAAATCGTCATGCCGCGCGCCTGCACCAGGTAGACGGGGAACCATGTCAGGAAAAAATAGGTAATCGCGTTGTTGCAGTATTGGCCTAAATACAGGCCTATCAGCGTGCGGTGGCTCAGCAGTAATTTGAAGTAACGCCACTGCGAACCGTTTGAATCGCCAACGCGTGGTTCAAGATCCATCAACCCGCCGCCGGATTCGATATGGGTGAATTCGGCGTGGGTGATTGTCGGGTGCTCACGCGGTCCATGGATGACTCTGAACCAGATGATGCTGAACAACAGGCCAAATCCACCCAGCACGATGAATACGTACTGCCAGCCCATCGCCTGGACAACCCAGCCCATCAAGGGCGCGAAGATCGCGGTGGCGGAGTATTGCGCCGAACTGGAAATGGCCGTCGCTGTGGCGCGCTCTGCGCTGGGAAACCAGGCGGCAATGATGCGTGCGTTGCCCGGGAAGCAAGGTGCCCCGGCAAAGCCAACGGCCATCCGTAGGAGAAACAGGCTGGCGATCGTCCAGCTCAGCGGCAATACACCGACCAAACCCTGCAGCAGGGTAAACAGCGACCAACTGAACAGCGCGATGCCATAGACCCGCCGCGCGCCAAAGCGATCACATAGCCAGCCGCCAGGAATCTGACCAATCACGTAGGCCCAGCCAAAGGCCGAGAAGATGTAGCCGAGGGTCAAGGCATCGATCCCCAGATCCGCCTGCAAGGCAGAACCGGCAATGGACAGGCTGGAGCGGTCGGCGAAGGTCACCGAAGTGACAAAAAACAGCATCAGCAGGATCGAGTAACGGACCCGGCCCGGTTTGGTTGCAAGCATCTGAGTTGATCTTCCAATGATCGAACAAGCCTGCCCCGACCCAATCCACCGCTGGCAGGAGATAGGCGTGCATGACATTGTCCTGTTGTTATTTTTGTTTTCGGCTCAGCGAAGCTGACGGGTGACGCTTGCTTGCCTATTCAGGTTTAGCCTGAGCAGCTTGGCCCAAGGCTGGCTAAGTTATCGTACGACTCGAAAAATAACATCCTTTAACTTTCCTTCGTTGCTCGTGACTGACTCATTTGTGATCGTGCGGTTCGAAACCGGCCAGGGCTTATGTTCAGGAGTTAACGCAGCACAGTTTGAGCGTTTTCCAGCTTTCGATTGCACATTGACAGCAGTGCGTCCGCTTGGTAAAAAACACTCAAGTCATACGACAACATATGACATTCCAATAATAATAAATTGAGGTCAAACCATGCTAACGACCCTCGCTATTCCCCTTGAGAGCACCAAGCAGCACTCCCGAAATCGCCGTCGACTCCTCAATTCGCCCGTTCAGGCCTTGGCACGATTGACCCGCCAGGCTCAGCAGAGCGCGGAACTCAGCATTTTCTTGTCCCCCGAGAATACTTCGCCACTGAGCAGTTGGGTAATTGCTGCTTGCTCACCTATCGGATGTCAGCTCATTGTTTCTGATACTCGCACCAGCGGTGCTGTTTGCGCCGAACACGTCTTGATTACCTCCTGCGCTAACCATTGATAACGGCTATTCGTTTACAGGTCGGCGCATCGACATAAATAGTTACAACTTCAGCCGAGCCCATGAGTTCGGTAGTTTTCTAAAACCGGAGCATTCCAATGATAAAAACACTACGCGTCTCCCTTCTCTCTGCCCTCGTTGGCATGGGTGCGATCACCTCACACAACGTCGCGTTCGCAGCTGACGTTAAATGGCCGACGCGTCCGGTGCAGGTCGTGGTGATTGCCAATCCCGGCGGTGACACCGACTTCAACGCACGCATGATGGCCAAATATTTCAACAAGATCACCGGCAAAACCATGGTGGTGACCAACGTCGCCGGTGGCGGGGGCACGCTGGCTGCCGAGCAGGTCAAGAGCGCAGCAGCGGACGGCAACACCATTCTGTTTACCCATCCAGGCCAACTGATCGTCAACGAAGTCGCGGGCCTGTCCGATGACAGCTTCGAAGCGTTTGACGTTTCCTGCATTGCCGGTGTGGACAAGGGCGCGGTATTCGTGGCCTCCACTCAATCCGGAGTGACCAGCGTCAAGGACCTGATTGCCAAGGCCAAGGCCAAGCCTGAAAGTGTCATCTACGGCACCGAGATGGGTAGCTTTTCTCATATCCAGGGCCTGATGTTCGAGAAAATCACCGGCGTCAAACTGAAAATGGTCGATGCGGGCACCGTATCAGAGAAAGTAGTCGCACTACTCGGCGCGCGCATCGACTTGGGCGCAATCAGCTACGGCTCTGTGCAGGACTATGTCAACGGCGGCCAAATGGTCGCTCTGGGCCAGCCTAACGCCGAACGCAACGCTATGCTGGGTAATGTCCCGACCTTCAAGGAACAAGGGGTCGACTTCACCATCGACAAGCCTTACGTCGTAGCGTTTCCAAAGGGCACCGACGCAGCAATCGTGACCAAGATGGCTGACATCATGAAGCAGATCACCGAAATTCCCGAGTACGCCGAGGAACTGAAAAAATTCAAGCAGCCGGTTGCTTACTATGGCACCGAAGAGTCCAGGAAAATCCTCGCCAAGACCCGTGACGACTTCATGCAGTTCAAGGATGCTCTGCGCACCAAGTAACACCTGAAGCTGGCTGGCTTGAGCGCCAGCCAGCTTCACTTGGACTATTTCCCGAGGTTTTTCGATGGCCACTTGCAAGAAAAAAGAGCTGATTATCGGCGCTGCCATGCTCGGCACCGCACTGGGCTATTTACTGATGACCCTTAAACTACCGGGCCACTCCGGTATCGATGCCGCTTTCGTTCCAGTCCTGCTGGCAGGGATGCTCTGCCTGCTTGCCGTCATACAGCTGTTCGGCGCTTTTTCTACACCACAAGCACCTGCCGACAACCTCCCGAAGATCGATGCAGAGGAGACGAACAGCGCTATTGATGTAAAGACCGTGGTCAAGACCCTGGCTTTGATCGTGGGCTATATCGCGCTGATGAACCCGATAGGGTTTCCGATCATGACCGTGATTTACCTGTATCTGCAATTCATCGTGTTGACGCCGCTCGATCATAAGGTACGGCACGTTACCTACGCCCTGATCGCCTTGACGACCTCGGCTGTCATTTATCTGCTGTTCCGCGAGGCCTTCGATTTGATGCTGCCCGCTGGCCTGACGAATTTCTAGGAGTCTTGAGCATGCTCGACTTGTTGCAGCAAGGCTTCGGTGCCGTCTTCTCGATCAACATCATGTTACTGATGGCCATCGGCGTGGCTGTGGGCATCGTCTTCGGCGCCGTGCCCGGCCTGTCGGCTACCATGGCCGTCGCGTTGTGCCTTCCGCTGACTTTTACAATGGGGCCCCAGGCGGGTCTTTCGCTGCTGGTGTCGCTGTTTATCGGTGCCACGTCAGGGGGGCTGATTTCAGCGATTCTGCTGAAAATACCCGGAACGCCGTCTTCTATCGCCACGGTGTTCGACGGTGGGCCGCTGATGGAGCAGGGCCATGGCGTCAAAGCGCTGGGCATCGGTATCGTCTTTTCTTTCCTGGGGACCCTGTTCAGTATTGCGGCGCTGATGTTCATCGCTCCGGAGCTAGCCAAGGTCGCGCTACGCTTCGGTCCGCATGAGTATTTCGCGATCGCGGTGTTCTCCTTGACCCTGATTGCCACGCTGTCTGCGGGCTCCATGGCCAAAGGGCTGTTTGCTGGGGCATTGGGCTTTGCCGTCTCTACCGTAGGTATTGCTCCCGTTGAAGCGATCCGCCGCTTTACCTTCGGCTTCCCCGAACTAAACGGCGGCTTTTCCATGCTCACGGTGATGATCGGCATGTTTGCTGTGGCCGAAATCATCAAGCTTGCTGAAAATGGCCGTCACGCCAAACAAGGCAAGGCACGCTCAGTCAGCATGAAAAACATCAAAGGCTTCGGCTTCTCGCTCAAGGAGTTTCGCGAGCAGCTGCCGAACGCCTTTCGCTCCGGGTTAATAGGCTTGGGCATTGGCATTTTGCCGGGCATCGGTGCCGGTACTTCCAACCTCGTGGCTTACATCATCGCCAAGAAGCGCGCCAAAGACCCGGACTCCTACGGCAAAGGCAATATCGGTGGCGTCGTAGCCAGTGAAACGGCGAATAACGCCGGTATCGGCGGCGCCATGATGCCGTTGATGACCCTGGGTATTCCCGGTGACACTGTTACCGCGATCATGCTGGGAGGTTTTCTGATTCACGGCATTCAGCCAGGACCGCTGCTGTTTATCAGTCAGGGTCCGCTGGTGTACACGATCTTTGCTGCATTGATCGTCGCCACCTTCATGATGCTGTTCATGGAATTCTACGGCCTGCGCCTGTTCATCAAGCTGCTGGATGTGCCTAAACATATTTTGCTGCCGATCATTCTGGTGCTCTGTGTGGTCGGGGCGTTCGGCTTGTCCAGCCGCCTGTTCGATGTCTGGTCGATTCTGTTGTTCGGTGTGCTGGGTTATGGGTTCGTCAAGGCCGGCATGCCAGCAGCACCGTTTATCATCGGCTTCATTCTGGGGCCTATGGCTGAAACCAACCTGCGTCGCGGGCTGATGCTGTCGGATGGCAACTTTCTGTCATTCCTCTCCAATCCTATCGCCGCCTCGTTCCTCGGTCTGGCGCTGGTCTTCATTATCTGGCAGGTCTATAGCGCCATGCGTCCGAAAAAGAGTGTTATCGACGAGATCCTGCGCACTTGATCTAGAAGGCGTTGAGTTAAAGCGAATGCCTCACTCGCATCGATCTGCGGATCGATGCGCTGTAAAATCAGCATCCGTATGGCAATCCCGAGAGTGGTCGGCCCCTATTAACCTGACAGTGATTAAGTTGCTAAAATTGGTGGGCACCCGCTGGGACCCAGGTACTAATTCGAAAGAAACGATGAGGGGCCGCAATGCTGGAGCTTGCATTTAGCATTCTCCTGCGGTGCGCGCGGGCAATGTGGAACGCCAAACCTCGAATCACCAGACTGGCCGAATGGTGCGCTAATGTTGCTAAGCCTTGAAGTTCGCAGTTACGAGAGGGAAAACCCTCACCACCACCATGACCACGCTCAATTGGTACTGCCGGTTCGTGGCCGAATGGAGATTGACGTGGACGGTCGCGGGGGCTGCATTGATCAGTCATTAGCCGCGCTTGTAACGCCCGGCTCGGTGCATTCGCAGCACACTCATGTCGATAGCCGTTTTTTGGTTTTGGACTGTGCACGGACAATGCTGGAGACACTCGAGATGGGGCGTCTGGCTCAGAGAATATACTTGCCTATTTCTCCGGCGACCCGGCGGCTTATCGAGTTCGCTGAGCTGATAGGTAATGAGCAACTTTCCATCAGCGCCTCACAGCTGGCCCCTCTGCTTCTCTCGTCCCTTGGCTCGGATACCTCATGGTTTTCATCCCCCATGGAGCAATTGATCGCCAGCCTGCGGGCAAATCCTGGAGCAAACTGGAGCAACGAGGTCATGGCTCAAGTAGCAAACATGAGCATGAGTCAACTGCACCAGCGATTCCGCCAGTTGTTTGCCATGAGTCCTCAAGTCTGGTTGACCGATTTACGCATCCAGGAAGCTCAACGATGGTTGCGTAGCACCTCATTGCCGATAGCCGAGATTGCTTTGCGTGCAGGTTTTTCCGACCAAGCATCGCTTACCCGAACCATGCAGCGTGTGAGCGCCACGACCCCGGCGGTTTATCGCAAAGCGCAAAAACAGTCTGGGTAAAAAAGCCCACAGTTACCGACAATACTCTCCAAGTCAGCTGCTCCAGACTTCTTGCTTTACGCTTTGGAGCGCTGGTGAAATGTTTGCTGATCGATTACTGCTGAAGGGCATCGGCTACGGTGTTTGCGCGGGTCTATGTTGGGGAGTGATTTTCCTCGGCCCGCAGCTAACTCCGGGTCTGAGCGGTTTGCAATTCGCAGTTATAAGATTCCTCTGCTATGGCGCGATCTCGGCGGCCCTGCTTATGCCGCGTTGGCGGCGCGTATGCGTCAATCTCACGATGGCCGATTGGAAGTCACTCTTCTGGCTTAGCCTGATCGGGAACCTCATCTACTACTCGCTGGTGGGCACGGGTGTGCAGTTGGTTGGCATTGCCACAACTTCCCTGATTGTCGGACTCATCCCGGTGTTCGTAACCTTGGCAGGTCGTAATGACGCAAGCGCTGTTTCTTTGCGCAAGCTCTTCCCCTCGCTGTGCTGCGCTGTAGGTGGAGTCGTACTTATCAGCTGGCGGGCGCTGATCAATAGTGACAGGCCCGATACGTTGACAAATATTGCCGGGATTCTATGCGCGACAGGCGCATTGGTGACGTGGAGTTGGTTCGCGGTGAGCAATGCCAGGCGGCTGGTGCAGGTAGCCAGTGTTTCCTCGCACGACTGGGCCCTGCTGGCAGGGCTCATGACGGGGGCTCAGTCACTGCTTTTGGCAGTGCCTGTCTTTGGGTTTGAGGCTGGTACCCATAGTATCTCCGAATGGCTGGATTTTCTCTGGGTGGCCGCAGGGGTAGCACTTTTGTCTTCGGTTGTGGGAGGCGCATGCTGGAATCAGGCGAGCCGACTGTTACCGCTGGCACTCAGTGGGCAAGTGCTCGTGATTGAAACGTTGGCCGCACTTGTTTTTGGATTTTTATGGGAACATCGACTACCCGATAAATATGAGCTGGCGGCCATTGCACTGCTGGTTACCGGTGTCGTCTGGTGTCTGAATTGTCATCGTGCTCCCCTCCATTTCCCGGCCGCTTAGCTCGTACACTGACCTTGGGTACGTTGCGCACTGGCTTGAGCGAGATCGAGATTCTGCGCAAGCGCGCTTGAGACGAAGTTACTCAGTAAAGGATCATCAAAACTCCACCAGGCGGCATTACTGGTGGGATGCGCTGTAATATCTGGCTTGCCGGTGGTAGTCCGGACCTGTGGCGCAGCTCGACAGTGGGCCGGTACTCAAAACCGGTACGTACGTACAAAGCGGGCGCATTGAAATTCCTTGAGTTGATCTACGCAGTGACTATGTTACGGTTAAGTCACTGGTTCTCAATAAATGTTTACAGAGCTAAGCTGGAAATATGACTAATCAAATCAAGACGCCGCCATCGCGCGGTCCATCCGACCATAGCGTCCGCGATCAGGTTGTAGAAGCGGCAACACAGCATTTCGGACATTACGGCTATGAGAAAACCACGGTCTCCGATCTTGCCAAGGCTATCGGCTTTTCCAAGGCTTACATCTACAAATTCTTTGACTCCAAGCAGGCCATTGGAGAGGTCATCTGCTCGAATCGGCTTGCGATGATCATGGCCATCGTGAACTCGGCAATCCGCGATGCGCCAACAGCTTCCGAGAAGCTGCGCCGCTTGTTCCGGTCGCTTGTGGAAGCTGGCAGCGATTTGTTTTTTCACGACCGAAAGCTCTATGACATTGCAGCTGTCGCAGGCCGCGATCATTGGCCTTCTGCCGCGGCGCATGACGAAGACCTTCGCCAGTTAATCCAGCAAATTCTACTTGAGGGCAGAGAGTCGGGTGAGTTTGAGCGCAAGACTCCGCTGGACGAGGCGGTTCAGGCGATTTACCTGGTAATGCGGCCTTTCATCAACCCGGTGCAGTTGCAGTACAACCTGGACATCGTGTCGACAGCTCCTGTGCATCTCTCGGCTCTGATACTGCGAAGTCTAGCGCCTTAGGTGTGTGACTATTGACTAAATTGGTCACTATCTGGAGAATCGGTTCCCTGCTCACTTAATTGAAGTAAGGGGTCCCATGCTCCGGTCCAGACCTGCAATCATTGCCGCTTTTTGTTTATCGCCTTTCGTTTTGACTGCATGCGGCGAATCGTCGAGCGTGCGCGATCCACGTATTCAACCTCCTTTGGTAAGGACCGCAGCTGTCGCGCGTGCTGATGACACATCACGCTCGTTCACCGGTGTTGTGGTCGCTCGCGTTCAGAGCGACTTGGGATTTCGGGTGTCGGGGAAGGTGCTGGAGCGTTTGGTTGATACCGGCCAAACCGTCAAACGCGGTCAGCCGCTTATGCGTCTGGACCCCATTGACCTTGGTCTCCAGGCACTGGTTCAACAGCAAGCGGTTGCGGCCGCGGGCGCGCGAGCCAAGCAGACCGCAGATGACGAAGCCCGCAATCGCAACCTGGTGACTGTTGGTGCTATCTCCGCTTCGGCATACGACCGGATAAAGGCCTTGGCTGACACGGCAAGGGCAGAGCTGAATGCTGCGCAAGCCCAGGCTAACGTTGCTCACAACGCAACAGGCTACGCAGTTTTACTGGCTGACGCCGATGGGGTAGTGGTTGACACCTTGGCAGAGCCTGGACAGGTCGTAAGTGCAGGTCAGCCCGTTGTCAGGCTAGCCAAGGCTGGCCAGCGGGAGGGCATTGTCCAGTTACCCGAAACATTGCGCCCAGCCATTGGTGACCAGGCCAAGGCGAGGTTGTATGGAAACGGCGCGAGCGTGATCCCTGCAACGCTGCGGCTGCTCTCTGACGCTGCAGATCCACTGACGCGTACTTTCGAAGCCAGGTATGTGCTTGAGGGAGCAAACGTCAGCGCGCCACTCGGTTCAACAGTCACGATCGATATCGCTGGAAGCAAAGGCGTCCTGGATGCGTTGGCGGTACCCATTGCCGCCATCCATGACCCAGGTCAGGGGCCGGGTGTTTGGGTCATTGCAGGTACACCTGCAAAAGTAACCTGGCGTGCTGTTCACGTGCTGGGTCTGAGTGACGATTCGGCGAGGGTGAGTGGCGCTCTCAACGCCGGTGAGCAGGTCGTGGCACTGGGGGCGCACTTACTTCACGACGGTGAGGAAGTACTGGTGCAGCAGGGTGCCGGTGTCACCGGGGAACGACCATGAGCGGGGGACGTTTCAACCTGTCTGCACTGGCCGTGCGCGAACGATCTATCACGCTGTTTCTCATCTTCCTGATCGCAGTGGCAGGAACGCTTTCATTTTTCAAACTGGGGCGTGCGGAAGATCCACCCTTCACCGTCAAGCAAATGACCGTCATTTCTGCTTGGCCTGGCGCTACCGCGCAAGAGATGCAGGATCTGGTTGCTGAGCCGCTTGAAAAACGTATGCAGGAATTGAAATGGTACGACCGTAGCGAGACCTACACCCGGCCAGGCCTGGCGTTCACCATGGTCTCACTCGTGGACAAAACACCGCCTTCCCAGGTGCAGGAAGAGTTTTATCAAGCTCGTAAAAAACTTAGTGATGCAGCGAAATCCTTGCCTGCGGGCGTCATCGGTCCGATGGTCAATGATGAATTCTCGGACGTAACTTTTGCGCTCTTTGCGTTAAAGGCAAAAGGAGAGCCTCAGCGGTTACTCGTGCGCGATGCTGAATCGCTGCGCCAGCGTTTGCTTCATGTACCGGGCGTGAAGAAGATCAATATCATCGGTGAACAAGCCGAACGTATTTTCGTATCGTTCTCCCATGAGCGGCTGGCGACACTGGGTATCACTGCTCAGGACATATTTTCGGCGCTCAACAACCAGAACGTTTTGACGCCTGCCGGCTCGATTGAAACCAGCGGGCCTCAAGTATTTCTACGTCTGGATGGCGCCCTCGACAAGCTGGAGAAAGTCCGCAACACGCCCATTGTGGTGGAGGCTAAAACACTGAAGCTCTCGGACGTGGCGACAGTGGAGCGCGGGTACGAAGACCCCGCAACTTTTCTGGTCCGCAACCAGGGTGAACCGGCGCTGTTGCTGGGTCTCGTGATGCGTGACGGTTGGAACGGCCTGGACCTTGGCAAAGCGCTGGATGCCGAGACGGCCAAAATCAATCAAGGCATGCCATTGGGAATGACGCTTTCGAAGGTCACTGATCAGTCGGTGAACATCAGCTCGGCCGTTGACGAGTTCATGATCAAATTCTTCGTCGCGCTGCTTGTTGTGATGCTGGTCTGCTTCCTCAGTATGGGCTGGCGAGTGGGTGTGGTCGTCGCCGCGGCCGTGCCGCTCACACTGGCTATTGTCTTCGTGGTGATGGAAGCCTCGGGCAAGAACTTTGACCGTATTACGCTGGGATCATTGATTCTGGCGCTGGGTCTGTTGGTGGACGACGCCATCATTGCCATCGAAATGATGGTGGTGAAGATGGAAGAAGGCTACGACCGTATCAAGGCATCAGCCTACGCCTGGAGCCACACAGCAGCTCCAATGCTTGCCGGGACATTAGTGACTGCTGTTGGCTTCATGCCTAATGGTTTTGCGCAGTCGACTGCTGGCGAGTACACCAGCAACATGTTCTGGATTGTCGGTATCGCTTTGATTGCCTCCTGGGTAGTTGCAGTGGTCTTCACGCCCTATCTGGGTGTGAAGATGTTGCCAGAAATCAAGCCGGTTGAAGGCGGGCATGCCGCTATTTATGACACCCCGCATTACAACCGTTTTCGACGAACGCTGGCTCATGTCATTGCTTGGAAATGGTGGGTGGCTGGTGCGGTCATCGCTGCATTTGTAATGGCGATTCTTGGGATGGGACTCGTTAAAAAACAATTCTTCCCGACGTCGGATCGTCCGGAAGTGTTAATCGAAGTGCAAATGCCCTATGGCACTTCCATTGAGCAGACCAGCACCACGACAGCAAAAGTCGAAGCATGGCTGCAAAAGCAGGATGCAGCAAAGATCGTCACGTCTTACATCGGCCAGGGCTCGCCGCGTTTTTATCTGGCAATGGCACCGGAGCTTCCGGACCCCTCATTCGCGAAGATCGTCGTCCTGACTGAAAGTCAGAAGGCGCGCGAGGCCCTCAAGCTACGGATTCGTGAGGCTGTTGCTCAGGGGCTCGCACCTGAAGCTCGGGTTCGCGTTACACAACTCGTGTTCGGTCCTTACTCACCGTTTCCTGTCGCGTATCGCGTGACGGGGCCAAATCCGGACACATTGCGTGAGATCGCTGGCCGGGTCGAATCCGTCATGCTGGCAAGTCCGATGATGCGGACCGTCAACAGCGATTGGGGACCACGAATGCCCACGCTGCATTTCTCTCTGGATCAGGACCGATTGCAGGCAGTCGGGCTGACGTCGAGCACAGTAGCCCAGCAATTACAGTTCCTGCTCTCAGGTATCCCGATCACTTCTGTGCGTGAAGACATCCGTTCAGTAGCGGTGATGGGGCGGGCAGCAGGAGATATCCGGCTCGACCCTGCGAAAATTGAAGGCTTCACCCTGGTAGGTTCTGCCGGTCAGCGTATTCCGCTTTCGCAGATAGGCGAGGTCAGTGTGCGCATGGAGGACCCCATTCTTCGGCGCCGAGACCGCATGCCGACAATCACCGTGCGTGGAGATATTGCTGAAGACCTGCAACCACCGGATGTGTCCTCGAAGATCATGAGCGAGTTGCAGTCCATCATCGACAGCCTCCCAGATGGGTATCGGATTGAGCAAGCCGGGTCGATTGAGGAGTCAGCAAAGGCCACCGTGGCCTTACTGCCGCTGTTTCCGATCATGATTGCAATCACCTTGCTGATCATCATCGTCCAGGTACGGTCGATGTCTGCGATGGTGATGGTTTTCCTTACCGCGCCACTTGGATTGATTGGCGTAGTGCCAACACTACTTCTGTTCAACCAGCCATTCGGTATCAACGCCCTGGTAGGGCTGATCGCGCTGTCCGGCATTCTGATGCGCAACACCTTGATCCTGATCGGGCAAATCGATCACAACGCAAAGGAAGGGCTTGATCGGTTCCATGCGGTAGTTGAAGCAACTATACAGCGAGCTCGCCCGGTATTGCTCACGGCGGTGGCGGCGATCCTGGCATTCATCCCGCTAACGCACTCAGTGTTCTGGGGCACCCTGGCTTACACCCTGATTGGAGGCACCTTAGGGGGGACCGTCATGACCTTGGTCTTCCTTCCTGCCATGTATTCCATCTGGTTCAAGATCCGTCCCGGGGGCAAGCCTATTACGCAAAAACAGGGCTCATAACGTTTATGAGCAGTAACGGCTGTTTTTGACTGCCGCAATTGCCAACGAAGTTCACTAACTTTGAGCCTGGCCGCGCTAGATTGATGAAAATGTCTGCCGCTCCGAGAACCATTCCAGGGCCTTCGCCTTGAATGCTTCGGCCGCAGGGGTTAGAGGATAACGTTGGTCATAGGCCAGGACGATTCGCTGAGGAGGAAGTGCCTGCTTAATGGGTCGACAGACCAGAGGTAGACCATCGTAGTTTCGGTCGCCAAATGGCCCGGTGTAGGTCAGCGCTACACCAAACCCGTTGGCTACCAGGCCGCGTTGGAATTCGAAGCTATGAGCCCGGGTTACGTTCTCAGATGTCTGCAAAGGCTCGTGCTTCTGTCAGATCAACGTTGAGACTGCTGCCAGGCTCCCATCGTTGGGAGAAAGGGATTAGACCGGTTCACTGGGCTGATCAGAGTGACTTTTACAAGGGCGCCGAAGGTTATCGGGACGCCCCTGATCCTGACGCAGAAGAAGGAATGCCGGTGCTGGAGTGGGAGATGCAGCCGGGCGACGCAGTGTTTTTCGATTTTCGTACTGTGCACGGCGCCAGGGGTAATGGGGCGGCGCAGCGGCGGCGGGTGCTTTCGCAGCGTTGGGTAGGTGATGATATTCGTTACCTGGAGCGCCCGGGGCGTACATCTCCGCCGCTTCCAGGACATGACATGCAGACCGGTCAACGGCTGCGCGAAGATTGGTTTCCAACAATATATAAATCTGCCTGATCTTCTTTCGCTCGCAGCCGCTGCACTGCTGATTGAGCCTGTTTTGCTGGCATCTGCCCAAACCTGATTTGATTATTTCAGTGCATAGGAGCGCCGATGATGAAGATGAAAAACAGCGTGATGGCTTGTCTGCTGTCTTTGGGATTGGTAACGGGCAGCGCATCGACTTACGCTGCCAGCTGGTGTGGTTCGGGCAAGCCTGTGAAGTTTGCCGGACTCAATTAGGAAAGCGGCATGCTCCTTACCGATGTATTGCAGACGATTTCCAAGGAGGGTTACGGCTGTGAGATCGACACCATTGTCTTCTTACCCACAAAAACGATGTCGCGAATGATCAAGAGCGCCCACCGGTCGCCGAAGATCTCCACGCCATAGTTCACTGCGCAATGGGACCGAACGTCTCTGTTGATGTTGCTTTCATGGCTAGATCTTAATATTGGTTGCATATTGCAAGTTAATTTCTGGTAGTTACTTGCTATTTGCAAGTGAAGAGGTCAGCATGGCTCGTACGTTGAGCACGGTCGCCGGATCGCATCGGCAGTCCATGAATGATCAACCCCATATCTGTAAGGAAACTGCACATGAGCACTATCAGCATCATCGGCTCAGGTGGCATGGCCGCAGCGATCGGCGGCCTTGCCGCCAAGGCCGGACACACCGTCGAGGTGATGAGCCGTGACGCCGCCAAGGCGCGGGCACTGGTCACGCAAGTGGGAGCCGGCGCGACGACAGGAACGTACGGCGCCGCCCCGGCGGGGGATATTGTCATTCTGGCGGTTCCCTACGCCGCTGTTCTCGACGTGGTGAAGCAGTACGGCGAAGCACTGGCAGGCAAGCTTCTTGTCGACATCACCAACCCCGTCGCCCCCGACTTCACAAGCTTTGTGACCCCTAAGGACACTTTCGGCGCACAGGAAATCGCCAAAGTCGCCCCGGTCGACGCCGAAGTCGTCAAGGCGTTCAACAGCCAGTTCTCCCATGTCCTGGCTGCCGGTTCTGTGGAGGGTCACCCGCTGGATGTGTTCATCGCCGGGGACGACGCACAGGCGAAGGCACGCGTTTCGGCGTTCATCGAGAGCCTCGGACTGCGTCCTATGGATACAGGGCCGCTACTCATGGCCCGAACGCTGGAGCATGCCTGCCTGCTTTCGCTGGGCCTCATCGCCCACTCCGTCAAGCACAACAACTTCTCAATCGGCGTCAGCATTCTCGGCTGAGTGCGCTCGCAGAACTTCTCGCATCCCATCACTTACAAGGAACACCAACATGCACGTATTCGTCACTGGCGGGACCGGCCATTCCGGTCCATACATCATCTCCGACCTCATCGCCGCCGGCCACGAGGTCACCGCTTTGGCCCGGTCGGACAGTGCGGCGCAGGCGCTCACTGCGCTCGGCGCAAAGGTGCGTCGCGGTGATCTCGATGATCTCGACGGGCTCAAGGAGGCGGCTGCAGCCGCCGACGGTGTGATCCACGTCGCGCACAGACAAGACCTGCTTCCGGTCGGCGGGCTCGACGCTGTTGCCGCAGCGGAAGTCCAGATCATGCTTGCTTACGGTGATGCACTGGCTGGAACGGGAAAGCCGCTGGTCGTATCGGGAAGCATCGGTTCGCCGACTAACGTGGGGTGGCCGGTTCCTGGGCCGCTGCAGAGCCGACCGGCGACCGAGGATGATCCGGCTCTTTCTCCGGCTGGCGATCAATATAAGGGCTCCCTGCGGGTTCGTAACATCGTGGAGCTTACCGTCATCGGTCTCGCAGAGCGGGGCGTGCGGTCTTCGGTCGTGCGCATTTCTGAAATCATGCACAGCTCAACCGACAAGGCCGGTTTCCTTCAGGTCCTGATCGGGCAAGCAAAGGAAAAGGGCGTCGTTGGCTTCCCCGGCGACGGCTCCAACCGGTGGGCGGCAGTGCATGCCCGCGACCTCGCTACCCTGTTCCGTCTGGCGCTGGAGAAGGGTCCCGCTGGCAGATGCTGGCACGCGGTTGCCGAAGGGTCTATCCCGTACCGCGAGATCGCGCAGGCCGTTGGCAGCCGTCTGAACCTTCCCGTCGTGCCCATTCCCGTAGACGTAATGATGGGGCCGGGTTTCTTCGGCTTCCTCGCGAACCTGGTGACGCTGGATACCCCGGCGTCGAACGATATCACGCGCCAGACGCTCGGCTGGACACCAGTGCAGCCCGGCCTGTTTGCCGATATGGACAATGGGCACTACTTCCCTGCCGCCTGAGTGAGCTGAGGCTGTTCGCCGAGTCGCAAAGAGTCCGGCGAACAGCAACGTCGCGATGCCGTGATCCGTTCGACCCGAACATGGCATAGGGGCGGCGGATGCGGCCCGGCACACACGGGATACTAACCGGGGGAAGCCCGTTCAAAGACGGCGGGCAATACCCGAATTCATTTGGAGATTACACATGAGCACTATCAGCATCATCGGTTCAGGAGGCATGGCCGCGGCGATCGCCGGTCGTGCCGCCAAAGCGGGATACATCGTTGAGGTGGTCAGCCGCGACCCCGCCAAGGCGCAGGCGCTGGCCGACCAGCTCGCAGCCGGAGCGATCACAGGCAAGTACGGGGCCACTCCAGCCGGCGACATCGTCATCCTCGCCGTGCCGTACACCGGTGCGGCGTCGGTGGTGGCCGACTACGGGGACGCGCTCGATGGCAAGGTGATCATCGACATCACCAACACGGCCTCCCCGGACCTCAAGGGCCTTGTCTCTCCCGCAGGCAGTTCTGGTGCGCAGGAGATCGCCAGGATCGCCCCCGCAGGCGCGCATGTCGTGAAGGCGTTCAACACGCTTTTCGGCCACGTCCTTGCCAAGGGTGGGCGCCTCGACGCGTTCATCGCCGCCGACGATCCGGAGGCCAAGGCGCGCGTCTCGACGTTCATCGAAAGTCTCGGGCTGCGTCCGCTGGATGTCGGCGGCCTGCACATGGCGCAGACGCTCGAGGCGCTCGGCCTGATGATGATCGGCCTGGCCAAAAACGGCGCCGGCACTTGGGACATCGCCTTGAACGTCGATATCGGCTGAATCGCCGACACCCGTCAGGTCCATAGCGTCGAGATCAGAAGTGAGAGAAACGGAGAGATTTCGATGAACGTAAAAGCGAATGTCCAGATTGTGAAGGATGCGTTTGCAGCAATCGGCCGCGGCGATATGCAAGGTCTGCTGGCGTTGTCTGCCGAAGATATCGAGTGGATCATTCCGGGCGAGGACTGGCCGCTGGCCGGCACCCGCCGCGGGCATGCGGGATTGGCGGATTTGTTTCAGACGCAATCCGAAACGATGGAAACTTCATTCATGGAGCCCCGCGAATTCGTAGCGCAGGGAGACCGGGTTCTGGTCGTCGGCTTCGCCAGGGGGAGAATTAAAGCGACGAACAGGACGTGGGAGGACGATTGGGTTTTCGCCATTACTGTGCGAAATGGAAAACTGACGAACATCCGGGAGTATATCGATACGCAAGCGCTGGCGCGGGCCTCCGTATTGGACGAACAGGACTTAGCTGCTGGCGCTCTGGCTACGCTCGATGTGGAAGGTTCGCCGCAGGAGGGAGTTAAATAGATATCTGCGCAGTTCACGCGACAGACTCACTGCCGGGGCCAGTTGGACAATGGCTGATTGATCGCCTCAGTTGCTCCCCAATCTATTGACCACGGTGCTCGAAATTTCTGGGCCGTGCGGAGATCTTCGTATTGACTGAAGACTGCCGATGGAACGGGGGTAGTGTTGCGGGGGAGTTTGTATCAGGAGAGGCGCCGGTCAGTTTCACAAGGTGTGTTTGGTGTTCGCTTACAATCGAACACCTTCTTGATCCGCTCGTAGCCAATGGGCACGATGTGGTTTTTGTGCCGCCGCCTCGTTCATTCATTGAGAAGACCTTCAACATCGTGCACTGGACTGAAATGTCATCGGGTGGTCATTTCGCGGCATGGGAGCAGCCTGAGTTGATGCTGGCCGACTTACGGAAATTCATCAGCACGGTTTCAGGCTGAGCCCAAGTGGCCTTGATTGGCGTGGTCTCGGGGCCTGATGGCAAGCAACAGTCACGCGCTGTAAAACGCACTGAAGCGCTGGCCCCAAGCCGACGATGACTATGCCCGATCAATACGCCCTGAGTAACAGCCCCGTTTGGCATTGTGGACGTGGATGTAGCTCACCTCTGGATTATCAAACAACCTACTGATTATCGGTTCTATTGCTGTTCCCTCGGCGACATCTGCGTCGAGCATCATCCCGTCCTCCGCGTAAGCACGAAGGGATAACAGGCGAATTCGCATTGCCTCAGGAACCTGATCAACTGCGTCATAGATCCGAGTGGCACCCTCACGTATGAAAATAGCGTGTGAGGCACGGTAGGGTGTATTGGCCGGCTGGCAGACATGATTAAGTAACAGCACGCTCTGACCCAGCTCTGCATCTTTCATTTCGATACGGTCAGGAAAACCTGGTTTGCTGTCGACGATGTAGCGCTTTATCCCAAGTGACGCCAGTTCCCGGTCAGGCAAGCCAAAAAGTGGCTGGAATTGTTCAGGGCAAAGGCCAGATATACGGAAGGTCATGGTCGGCTCCTATTGGTTTTGAGCCTTACAATAAGAGTGTTCGCACGGTACTCGCGCTCCGATTCTTGCTACCGAAAGTGTTTTTCACAAACGCCGTCATGCTGGTCAGTCGATCAAGCATTAATAATCATCAGTTGTTAAAAGAACAACATAAAGCGTTGCGCATTGATGCTGGCTCTACCGGATCTCAGGCGCGCTTCGGCAGTTTCCAGTTCGGCCGGATGAAGTGGCAGGTGTAGCCGTTGGGTATCCGTTCCAGGTAATCCTGGTGCTCTGGCTCCGCTTCCCAGAACGGTCCCGCCGGTTCAATTTCGGTAACCACACGGCCAGGCCACAGTTGAGAGGCGTCGACGTCGGCGGCGGTGTCTTCGGCGACATCGCGTTGCTGTTCGCTGAGGTAGTAGATCGCCGAACGATAGCTGGGGCCAAGGTCGTTGCCCTGACGGTTGGGCGTGCTGGGGTCATGAATCTGGAAGAAGAACTCGAGGATCTGCCGGTAACTGATGACGGCCGGGTCGAAGACGATTTCAATGGCTTCGGCGTGATTGCCGTGGTTGTGGTAAGTAGCGTTCGGCACATCGCCGCCGGTGTAGCCGACTCGCGTGTGCAGCACGCCGGGGTAACGCCGCAGCAAGTCCTGCATGCCCCAGAAGCAGCCGCCTGCGAGGATGGCGGTTTCAGTTTGGCTGGTCATGGTATGTCCTTCCCCTCGGGTGATGTTGGATACAGCTGTTGTTATGAGGGCGCGCTGCGTGATTCCAAGGAGGGTTTGTCATCTTCCTCGAGTTTTCTATTTCGTCCGCTTGATTCAATCGTTACATCATGCCCATCAAGGCGTTGGCCTGCGGATCCTGTTCTACTCTTCAAACCGATTACCGCTGACGCGCAGCTGGCGCATTGGGATTTCCCTTTTGCCCGCTTCAGCAGTGTTGCCGCAGCATGTCATCTGTCGGGAGATGCCGGCGGTGCCGCCCTCCGAGATGGCGTTGCTCAGCACGGGTGCGACCCTCAATGCCGCACAACTGGCATTGGTCGGCTACCTGCGCGTAGGGCTCAATGCGCGTCGATCAATGCCGATCGGAGTGATCGGCAGGAGCTTCCCCGCCATCCAGTGTTAAATTTTTGTGGAGCCATAACCAATTATTGCGCGTCATCAAGGAAGAACTGTTTACGGTGCTGGGCACCTGTTCGTCTGAATCGGTGCTGCCGCAGATGATTTCCAAGATGGAAAAAGCCGGTGTCTCCAAGCCGGTTGCCGGGATGATTATTCCCTCCGGTTTGACCTTCAATCCTGACGGCCAGGCGATCTATTACACCATTGCCCCGAAAGCGCTTCCCCCGCGCCGACCAGGCCAGTGCAATGATACTGCGACGAATAGCTGGCAAGTATGCTCACGTTGATTGCCCCATCAGGAGGCGGGCGCGGTAAGTACTCAGGCGCCCCAAACCTCTTGTCGCAAGGCTTGTTGCAGTTGTCGAACAACGAAGGCTTCGACAGCGCCTTCACTGGCGCCTGCCTCGAAAGCAGCGCAACAAGCTGATGCGTCGCCGTCGCAGGCACGGTATACGGCAATGACACTGCCAGGTCCGCAGCCTGTGTGTCCGCATAGGGACAAGCTGCATTCAATCCGACCTTGCATCACACCAAGGCCATATCCAGGTGTAATCCACGGGCGTCCGGGAATCGGGCCACCCAATTTTCGTGCTGTCTGCATTTGCTGGAGCAAACCCGCAGGGAGAAGGTTTCCGCTGAGCAGTCGATCCAGAAATAGCGCCGCTTGCGAAATCGGGCCGATCAGCAAGCCGTGATAGACCCAGGCGGGGTCATATGTATTTTCGAGGTGGGTCTGTTGTAAGTCTGCTCGGGTTTTAGCGAAGCAAACGTTCGACAGGCCTAAAGGGGTTAGTGCACGTTGAGTCACTGCTTCTTCAAGCGTCAGATCAGTCACCCTTTCAATTAGCCTCCCTATGAGCAAGTAACCCACATTGGAGTAGCGCCAACTGGTTCCGGGGCTGTATCGAAGTCGAGCACCATCAAGGCGTTGCATCATTTCACTTTCTGACCAGGCGGACTCATTGCCAGCAACTGCGGCGTGATACTCCGCCAGTTCGCCATAATCGCCGAGACCTGCTTCGTGCCGCAGTAACTGGCGCAACGTGAAAGGTTGACCAGAAATAGGGGCATCCAATTCGACCCGTCCATCACGCACCAGTGACAGGGCGGTCACGGCCAGGACTGTCTTGGTAAAGCTCCACCATGGCACCATCGGTTCTGATCGGTCGGTCGTAGGTGACTGACCGTTTGATACAAGTGAACTAAGCATTGAATTCCCTGGAGTATTGAATGGATCGACAGCTCGGCAAGATATCCCATATATCCTTTCCAGAGAGATTGAGGGAACGCCAGGCTAGGGTTTTTGGCGCATCGGTATTTTGTCAATGGTGGCGAAGATTGCGCGGGCGTCCAACGGCGCGTGTTGGTCAACCTTTGTGCCGCCGTCCTTACCCACCAGGAGCAGACGGGTCGGGCCATCAGGTTTTACGCCAAGTGCGCTCAGTAGCGGCTAGAGGTTCGGGCATCGGATGCCCAGCACGGCTGAGCAGCGAATATGTCAAAACGTAGCCACCGTCAGACTTCAACGCGCAAGGCGTGGATCAATTTCATAAATGCCCTACCGCTCCCAGCGCCTCCATCAACCGCAAAAGTGCTGGTTTCTCGGCTGGTTTTTCGCCGATGCAGCACACTTCGGGGGCGGTGAGAGAGCACCAGACCGGCACCGGGTCTCCTACCCGTACGAAGCTTTATGCAGAGTTGCAGGTGACCAAGCGTCGACGGTTTCGTTGAGAGACTTATGAAACCGCTGCCCGTTGGCGGTATAGCTGAAGCTCATGAACAGCGGTCCGGCCAGCGATGCCTCGCTCCCGACAAAGGTTATGTAGCCTGTTACCACTTGCCCCTCAGGCATATCCATAGCGCTCATAAGTTCTCTCCTGAGACTGTTCTCAAAGTATGCCAAATCTTTCGCATTTGCAGGGTTAATGGCCGATTTCTGCCAGCCACCAAGCGTCAAATGCGGGCGATAAATTGCCGCGATCGGAGCCTCTAACCTCGGCGTAACTGTCCGGGACTGACACCCAGACGCTGCCTGAAAACGGTCGTCATGTGCGCCTGGGAGTTGAAGCCGCAAGTGAGGGCGATGTCCGATAGGCCAGCGCTCGAGTCGCGCATCAGAGTACGGGCCTTGGCGAGGCGTCGGTCGATCAGGTAAGCGTGGGGGCTTTTGCCGGTGGCGGTCTTGAATGCGCGGATGAAATAGCTCTCGGATAATCCGAGCAACTGCTCCATCGCTTTTACACCCAGCGGCCCGCCAAGCATCGGAACGAGTACCAGCGCAGCTCCAGCGTGCCGGACTCGTGCAAGTTACCGGAGTGCGGGCGTTTGTTGGGCCGGTTCTCCCGCGAGCGATTGAGTTGTGACAGAGCTATGACCGGGCAATTGCACTCCTTGGCGACAGACTGGAGTACCGCCAACCGCACAAGCGGCGCTCCCCGCCGTCTTCAATGTGATGCGGGTGTTGGTGATAGTAGCCGCTCGGCGAAAACTAACGGCGCCGGGGATGGGGTGTCGAGAAGATTGATCTGCGGATGATCGGTACGGCGCTTCGTGCTCAAGGCGATAAAACGAGGACAACGAGGGTTGTGTATCGAGATCAATGAGCAGAGTGCGGATATTGGCATCGGCGCAGAACGCGCCAAGATTGGCAGTGACCGTGGTTTTACCAGGTCCGCCTTTGGTCGACAGGATTGTTGCGATTTTCATGATGCTTGCCTCTAAATCGAATGATTAGAGACAGCGTGCTGCGGCGCGACAAAGTACTCGGCTATTCAGGGGGGAGGGTAGATTTCAGGTTTCGTAAGATTTGATACCCAAAGCATCACAACTGACGAAAATTCCTACAAGCCTACCTAAGCCCTTGAATCAAATATGGCTCCACGACCTGGACTCGAACCAGGGACCCAGTGATTAACAGTCACTTGCTCTACCAACTGAGCTATCGCGGAATGAGCGCTATGTTACTGATTGGATTGGAGAAGTCAAGCAAGCCCGAAAAATATTTTCGGTTGCCGACGGGCAGTCTGCGCAGAGGGTTCGTTCGAGGCAAGGGTTTGGCGTAAGGTGGCCGGGAACGTGTTTGTTGCCAATTTCACGAGAGGTGCAAGGAAGTGACTGTTAACAGCCAACTTGAAACATTATTCCCCGCGCTGGAGGACATTCCGGAGCAGTATCGTCCAGGCAACGCCATCGAGCAGCGCGAATACCTGGTCGGCGGGGCTTTGCATTTGTGGCCGGGGCCGTTGGCTCCGGTGCGCAGCCCGATTTGCCTGACGGCTCCGGAAGGCATCCGCTCGGTGATTCTCGGCAGCACACCATTGATGGATGCCGCAACTGCGATGACGGCATTGGACGCCGCCGTTCAGGCTTATGACCGGGGGCAGGGCAGTTGGCCGACGATGCGGGTCGTGGATCGAATCCGCCACGTCGAGGCCTTCCTCAAACTTATGCGAGAGCAGCGTGAGGCCGTGGTCAAGTTGTTGATGTGGGAGATTGGCAAGAATCTCAAGGATTCGGAAAAGGAGTTCGATCGGACTTGCGACTACATCACCGACACCATCAACGCATTAAAAGAGCTGGACCGGCGTTCGAGCCGTTTTGAGCTCGAGCAAGACACGCTGGGCCAGATCCGGCGCGTGCCGTTGGGCGTCACACTGTGCATGGGCCCTTACAACTATCCGCTGAACGAGACCTTCACCACGCTGATCCCTGCATTGATCATGGGTAATACCGTGGTGTTCAAACCGGCGAAATTTGGGGTGTTGTTGATTCGCCCGCTGCTTGAGGCGTTCCGTGACAGTTTTCCCGCAGGTGTGATCAACGTGATCTACGGCAGTGGCCGGGAAACGGTCAGTGCCTTGATGGCCAGCGGCAAGATCGACGTCTTTGCGTTTATCGGCACCAACAAGGCCGCCAGTGACCTGAAAAAGCTGCACCCCAAGCCGCATCGCCTGCGTGCCGCACTGGGTCTGGACGCGAAGAATCCGGGCATCGTTTTGCCGGATGTCGATCTGGATAATGCGGTCAGCGAGTGTGTTACCGGTTCTTTGTCATTCAACGGGCAGCGCTGTACCGCATTGAAAATTCTGTTTGTTCACGAAAACGTGGTTGACAGTTTTCTGCAGAAATTCACCGACAAGCTCGCCCAGTTGAAACCCGGGATGCCATGGGATCCGGGCGTATCGCTGACGCCTTTACCTGAGCCGGGGAAAACCGAATACCTCAAGGGGCTGGTTGATGATGCGCTGGAAAAAGGCGCGCAAATAGTCAATCCCGGCGGCGGTGAAATCCGCGAAACTTTTTTTTACCCTGCGCTGTTGTATCCGGTAAATGCTCAGATGCGGGTTTATCACGAGGAGCAATTCGGGCCGGTGGTGCCTGTTGTGGTGTACAGCGATCTGGAAAAAGTGATCGACTACGTCCTGGATTCCGACTTCGGCCAGCAGCTGAGTATCTTCGGTACAGACTCTGCCCAGGTCGGTCGTCTGGTCGATGCATTTGCCAATCAGGTCGGTCGCATCAATATCAATGCGCAGTGTCAGCGCGGTCCTGATCAGTTTCCGTTTAACGGCCGGAAAAACTCGGCGGAGGGAACGTTGTCTGTGCATGATGCCCTGCGGGTATTCTCGATTCGAACCCTTGTTGCAACCAAATTCCAGGATGGTAACAAGGCGCTGATCAGTGACATCATAAGAAACCGCGAGTCGAGTTTCTTAACCACCGATTACATTTTCTGAAAGATGGCTCCTGGATATCGGCGTCGCAATTTGGCGTCGATGTCCATTGGTGAACCAATACTTACACTTTGCCGGACTTGAAAGACCTTGGTTGAAACACACCCTCAAACAGCGTTGAATCCTGGGAAGATGACTGTCTCTGTGGTTCATCAGGAACTGCGCGATGCCACCGCCGCGCCCCATCAATCCCTCGAGAAAAGACTGCCATTTGTTTCTGATGACCTGGACAGAGGTGATTATCGGCGCCTGTTGGAAGCCTATTACGGCTTTTATTTTGCCCTTGAGCGACAACTCGATCAGGTTTCTGATCTCGATACCTCGAGCCTTATCGGTCGACATAAAGCAGCGGCGCTAGCCCAGGATCTTGAAGTGCTGGGGCTCACTCCGGAACAAATTGCTGCGCTTGAGCTATGCCATGAACTGCCCCCGCTCAACAACCGGCTGCAAGCGCTGGGTGTCATGTATGTGATGGAAGGTGCGACGCTTGGTGGCCAGGTATTGAGCCGGATCGTAAAGGCCAAGTTATCGATTGAGAGCGACAGTGGTGGTGCATTCCTCAATGTTTATGGGAGCGCCGCAGGGCCGATGTGGAGGAGTTTTCTTGCCCTGCTTTCGGGCGTTGATGACCCCATTCAGCGGGACCAGATTGTCCAGTCTGCGCTACTGACCTTTACAAGTTTTGAACGTTGGTTGGAGCGCTCACAGGTTCTACGGTAATTGCCGATGCGGACGAAGTCTTCGCCTGGCTGTGGACCTGGGCGTCGTTGCGGGACCGCTCGGTCATAAATATTCCTGAATTCTTCGGCTTTGTTTGGATTACTGCAGACGCTTGTATATTCTTGCGCTATCCATCACTCAGGGACGGCGGGCACATTGCCGTATTGGCATCCAGTCAAGTGCCTGTTTTCTGCCTCGCCAAGGAAACTCGATGAGCACTGCCAGCACGCCCTTATCCGGCGTCAATCAGCCACTCAAGGGTATCGCCCTTATTGTTCTGGCGACTCTTCTCTTCTCTACGCATGACACGCTGTCCAAATACCTGTCGGGTTTCTATCCCATCGTCATGGTGGTCTGGGTGCGTTACGTCGTGCACACCTTGCTGATGGCCTGCATTTTCATGCCTTCGGCTGGCTTGCGGGTCTTGCGAACCAAACGGCTGAAACTGCAAGTGATGCGTGCGTTGTGTCTGCTGGGCACCAGCCTGTTTTTCACCACCGGCCTGATGTACATACCACTGGCCGAAGCGACGGCCGTTAACTTTCTGGCCCCCTTGCTCATCACTGCGCTGTCGGTGCCATTGCTGGGCGAGCACGTGACGCGCAAGCAGTGGGCGGCCGTACTGGTCGGTTTTGCCGGCGTGCTGATCATCGTCCATCCAGGTGGCGAGCTGTTTACGCCAGCCAGCCTTCTGCCACTGTGTTCGGCGTTGTGTTTCGCTTTCTATCAGCTGTTGACTCGCATGGTCAGCGCTCATGACAGCCCGACGACCAGTAACTTTTTCGCCGGCCTGTTCAATACCCTTGTGATGTCGGCATTGGTGCCTGTTTTCTGGAAGACGCCAGAGCTCAAGCATCTGCCGTTGATGCTGGCGCTGGGAACATGCGGCATGGTCGCGCACTTGCTGTTGACCCAGGCTTACCGCTTTGCAGCCCCCGCGATGCTGGCTCCGTTCAGCTACTGCCAGATTGTGTTCGCAGGTCTGCTGGGCTATCTGGTCTTCGACCACGCTCCATCGCTGACCGCGCAGTTCGGTATTACTGTCATTTGCCTTAGCGGTCTGGCCGCCGCCTGGCAGCAACGCAGAAAAGGCTGATTCGCTCAGCTTTGGCATCGGCGCGCGATCGCTGGCCCCTGATGTCTTCAGACAGGTTTACCATGTGTTCACCTTTTTACCGCGTCGGTCAATTGGCTGGTTTGTAATGGTTGCCCGGCGCGGTCTTCTGCTTTCTTTTTGCACGCCAGGAATTACTACATGAGCATTGACCAGATATCCCTCCCTAAAGGCGCAGGCCCGCACGCTGAAAAACTGTTTGAAGCGATCACTCAGGCCGGCACGGTCAGCGAGCTGAATCGCGCGGGCGGCAAGGCTGAGGGCTTCGTGCTCGGGCTGGAGACGGCCAAGGCGATCAAAAGCCAGATCGCCGAGCGGCTTTATGTCGTTTTTGATGACGCCGCAACCCAGCGTGAAACAGAGCTGACGGCCTGAGATTCGATGCTATCCAAGGGTGCTTTTGGGCCTGGGATATATTCAGGCTTGACCAATACGAGCAGGTACCCCTAAATTCGTTCATCACTTGAATGCGATTGGAGAATCCCTATGTATCCCGATGTTCAGCTTTTCATCGACGGCCAGTGGCGCGCGAGCCGCGATGGTCGAACCTTGCCAGTCATCGATCCCGCTACCGGTGAAACGCTGGGCACCGTAGCCCATGCTGACATCGCCGACCTCGATGAAGCGCTGGCCGCTGCCGAGCGTGGTTTTGCGGTGTGGCGTCGGACCTCGGCCTTCGATCGCTACAAAATCATGCAAAAGGCTGCGCACTTGCTGCGTGAGCGCGTCGAGACCATCGCTCGAATCCTGACTCAGGAACAAGGCAAGCCGCTGGCCGAAGCGCGCACCGAAACCCTGGCCGCAGCCGATGTTGTTGAGTGGCTCGCTGAGGAAGGTCGTCGCAGTTACGGGCGTATCGTTCCGTCGCGTGGCGCAGGCATCGAACAAAAAGTCATCAAGGAGCCCGTAGGTCCAGTTGCGGCCTTCACACCGTGGAACTTCCCAATCAATCAGATCGTGCGCAAGTTGTCGTCGGCATTGGCCGCCGGCTGCTCGATCATCATCAAGGCCCCCGAGGAAACCCCGGCATCACCTGCCGAATTGATTCGTGCCTTCGCCGACGCCGGTGTCCCGGCAGGTGTGATTGGTCTGGTTTATGGCGATCCAGCGCAGATCTCCAGCTATTTGATTCCACATCCAGTGATCCGCAAAGTCACCTTCACTGGCTCGACCCCGGTGGGCAAGCAACTGGCGGCCCTGGCCGGTCAGCACATGAAGCGCGCGACGATGGAGTTGGGCGGGCACGCACCGGCACTGGTCTTCGACGACGCCGATATCGATCTGGCGGCGCGGGTGCTGACTATGTCCAAGTTCCGCAACGCCGGTCAGGTCTGTGTGTCCCCGACTCGAATTCTGGTGCAGCGCGGCGTGTTTGACGCGTTTACCGAGAAGTTCGTTGGCCTGACCCGGGAAATCAAGGTCGGCAACGGGCTTGATGCGACCACCACCATGGGTCCCGTGGCCAATGAGCGACGCATCCCGGCCCTGGCCGCGTTGGTCGATGATGCGCGTGATGCCGGTGCGACCGTACATGCTGGCGGGCAGGCCATTGAAGGTCCGGGTTATTTCTTTGAGCCCACTGTACTCAGCGGCCTGACTCGCGATATGCGCATCATGAACGAAGAGCCTTTTGGTCCTGTTGCCCTGCTGGTGCCTTTCGATACCCTGGAAGAAGCCTTAGAGGAGTCCAATCGGGTGCCTTTCGGACTCGCGTCATACGCGTTCACCACGTCGATGAAAACGGCCAATGCGTTGAGTACTTATATCGAGGCAGGCATGCTCTCGATCAACCATTTGGGGATCGGTCTGCCGGAGATTCCATTTGGCGGGATCAAGGACTCCGGTTACGGCTCTGAAGGCGGCACCGAAGCCATCGAGGCGTACCTCAATGTCAAGCTGGTGACTCAGTACAACTGATACGGCCCGCATCAAGTCCGACTTGGCCGCGAAACCTTCACAGGTTTCGCGGCCGTGTCGTTTCTGCTTCTAGCTGAGCAAGTTACCCCGCGCCATCCCGGTCGCGGCGATCACTATGATGACCATCAACGCCGCTTCTGCATGGCTGATCCTGGCAAATCTCCGGGCGCGACGCGTGTCAATGTGCTCCTGGTTTTTGAACGCTATACGCCACTTGATGAACGCGAACATGGGTATGACTTCCAAGGCCACAATCGCAATGAATGCCAGCATCTTCAGGTGAAACAGCGGCTGGTGCAGGTAGTAATACGAGCCTTTTTCAAAACCGCCAAACGCGCGAAGGGCGCCGGTGATCAGCAGGATTGCGGCGGCTATTCCCCAGATGTTGTCGACGACGAAGACATCTCTGAAAGACCTTGGGTCGTCGTCACGCAGTCGACGCAACGCGCGCCCTCGGGCCAAAACTGCGGCCAGGGCAAAACCGAACGCCAGTAGATGCAACGCGGCCAGAAGCCATTTGACGAGCATGTTCTGTACTCCTGAAAGCCGCTCGAATTAATGCAAGCGTTGACAGAGGTTTAGCTCATGGGAGGATTGTTTGCTTGAACAGCGATGCGTCAGGGGATGAAATTTTTGTTAAACGGGGTAGTTGCAGCTGAAGTTAGGGCGTGGCAATTGCCGATCAACTGCAAAGTGCGCGGTGCTTTGCAGTTGATCGCCAAGTTCAGGAAATGAAGAGCGGGGCGGTTACTCTTTGGCCTGCAATCCATTCTGTTTCATGATCAGGTTCTTTTCCTTTTTATACTGCAAGGCAACTTCAGGCGCCGGGCCGCTTTTGCCTGTCTCCATCCACAGGCGCAAACGACTGGCGTCGGCGAAGTGGGTGTATTTACCGAACGCATCGAGGATCACCACTGAAACCGGGCGATTGGCCATGGTGGTCAGTAACACCAGGCAGTGTCCTGCCTGATTGGTGAAGCCGGTCTTGGTCAGCTTGATGTCCCAAGTGGATTTGCGGACCAAGTGGTCGGTATTGCTGAAGCCCAGGCTGTACGTGGGTTTGCGGAATGTCACGGTCTTCTCTGGCGTCGTGCTCAACTCGCTCAGCATCGGATATTTCCGAGCGGCCAGGACCAGTTTGGTCAGGTCGCGCGCGGTCGATACGTTATAGATCGAGAGGCCGGTCGGCTCCACATACACCGTGTGCTTCATGCCAAGCGCCTTGGCTTTGGCGTTCATGGCCTGGATAAACGCGGCGTAACCGCCAGGATAGCTATGGGCCAGGCTCGCAGCAGCGCGGTTTTCCGACGACATCAAGGCAATCAGCAGCATCTCTTTGCGCGGCAATTCGCTGCCAATCTTGACCCTGGAAAATACGCCCTTCATTTCCGGCGTTTGCGAAATGTTGATCGGGATGACTTCATCCATGGGCAGCTTTGCGTCAAGCACGACCATTGCCGTCATTAGCTTGGTGACCGAAGCGATGGGCACAATCACGTCCGGGTTGCTGGAGTACAAGACTTTGTCTGTCTGCAAGTCGACGACCATGGCGCTGCCGGAGGCCAGATGCAGTTGTGACGGGTCGCGTGAAATGGCGGCGGGTTCATTCGCCTGGGCACTGGTGCAGAGTGCCGGGCCTGTAAGAACAAATAATAGGCCGACTAAAGAAAGATGAATTTTCAAGCGAGATGCTCACTAAGAGTGGAAAGTACGATAGCGCACGGAGTTACAAGAACGATGCCGCATTTTAGGAGCACAGTTCGTTACTGTCGATGGGTGTTGTAGGACCTTTCGCTAATAAAACTGCGGCGACAGGCAAGGTTCAGCTTCTGCCGACAAACGCGCTAGATTAAGGCGGGTTGTTGAATAGTCGTGGTACGCCAGACGCGCAACGATTAGCATCCCATGCCATCGATGGTTGCCTACGCAGATCAAAGGAGTCGCGCAATGCCCAAAGGGTTTATCACTAAGGATTACGCTGTATTGGTGATCGTCGCCGGTGCTGTCGCCGTAGTCCTGTCGGGCTTGGGTTTTTTTTCCAGGCCGGCCGATTGGGCGGGTTGGGTGCAGGCCACGGGATTGATTGTCGGAATGATGGCTGCCGTTGCTATCCCGGCCATTCAGAAGAAGCAGGATGCTGCAGTCCAACATCAGCAATTGCGTACACGTGAAACCGGTTATGCACGCCGTATCCAGTACCTTTGCGGTGAGCTCAGCGAGTTGTTGGCCAAGATCAGCGTCAGTTTGAATCATTTGCGGGCGTCCGATCGGCACCGTTTGCAAAACACGTTGCAGGACTATCTGCATCGCCTGTTCGAATCCCACAAGCACGACTTGAACGATGATCGTGTGGTCATTGCTTATGAATTACGGCAAGTTGCCAATGACTTGATTGATGAACTTGAGAGCGGCCGCGCTGATCGGGTGGTGTTCATGGGCCTTGAAAAGCGCCTGCAAAAACTGGCGCATCGTTGTCAGGTCAACGCCGCAATGGCCGAGCGTAGCTAATTTCGATCGGGCAAAAAAAAGCCCGCACCAGGGGAGGGGTGCGGGCAAGGGGTTGTGCGGAGCAACGCACGATTTCGAGTAAAACCAAATTCTGTAAAAAGCTTTAGCCGTTGAGCTGGGCGCCGTCGAGTTTCTCGGAAAGTGCCTGGGCCGCAGGTAAGGATGCGAATGGGCCGCTGACGGGTTCGCCGTTCTGCATCAGATACCAGCAGGCCAACAGGCCGCGCTCTCTGAGGTTCGCGGGAACAGCACTGCCAACTACCGACATGATTTGAACCTTGGTCATAACTGCCTCCATCAATCTATGGCGCTACTTTAAGGCGCCATGCTTGGATGCAGAAATCACCGCTCTCGATAGTCGACATTGATGACAAGAGAAGTGTCCGACAGGTCGCGAGCGATCAGTCGACGACCAGATCCAGCATTGCAACGACTTCCGGATCGGTCAGCAGGCCTTTTTCGACCAGGTTTTGTGCCAGAAGGGCGAGGAGCTTGGCGGTGCGATGCCCCTCCAGACTCTTCAACTCCGTCAGCGCGCTGTAGACCTTGTTCGAGGTGCAGAGTCCAGCGGCTCGGTGCGGGTGCTGTGTCGGCATAAACGCATTCCTTGTTTTTATGAGGTTCGATACGGCTGTCTACAGGATGACCGGCCATCCGTTGAATGATTCCGACCCCAATGATGATCGGCCCCCGATCCAGTCACTGTTCTGAAAGCGACTGTCGGGTTAGCGGTGTCGCCGGACTGGCTTTACTCAACCTCACGAACAACAACCCCGCCTGAGTGGCGGGGCTGAAGGTCACCTGTTACCAGCGACCGCGATCATAGTAGCCACGGGGCGGGCCGTAGTAATAGCCGGGTGGCGGGCCGTAATGACGTTGCTGATAGTAGACCGGTGGCGGGACGACCACCTGATATCCCGGCTGATAGTAAACCGGTGGCGGCGGCGCCTGGACATACACCGGCTGCTGCACATAAACAGGCTGTGGCTGTTCGACATAGACGGTTCGGTCACGGCCTGACGAAACCGCTGCACCCACGACCGCTGCACCCACGACCGCAGCGCCGACGATGGCACCGACTACTGCCGGACCACCCCAGCCACCACCACCGCCGCCATGGGCGTTCGCTTGACCTGCGAGGGCTAGGGCACCTATTAACAAGGCAACCTTGGGGATTTGACGAATCATGACTGTTCCTCGGCTTTCAACCCCGTTGTCGCGGGCTTGCATTCTTCTCAAGCACTGCCACGGGATAATTCTAAGACAGCGGTTCCAGGGAAAACTGCGAAGCCGTTGCGTAAATTTTGTGTAAGGTATCCAGCGTGTTTATAACTACCGGATCCACTTACTGATGCGGTGTGAATAGTACGCCTGCCGGGCAGGTTTTTTCTAATACCGTTGAGGAGAAATAATGCTGATGGTCCCCAACAAAGAAACGCAGCTATGCATGTCGCTTGCCGGACGCCCCGGTAACTTCGGGGTGCGTTTTCATAATCACTTGTATGAGCAGCTCGGACTCAACTTTTACTATAAGGCTTTTACGACTGACGACCTTCCTGCCGCAATCGGTGGAATACGTGCCCTCGGCATCCGCGGATGTGGCGTGTCGATGCCGTTCAAGGAGGCGTGTATTGATTGGGTCGACGAGATGGATGCCTCTGCAGCCGCGATTCAGTCGATCAATACCATCGTCAATACTGACGGGCATCTAAAGGCTTATAACACTGATTACATCGCTGTAGAGCAACTCCTGCAGAGTCGAGCCGTGCCACGCAGCGAGTTTGCCTTGCGCGGCAGCGGCGGCATGGCCAAGGCGGTGGTGTCGGCCATGCGTGATGCGGGATTCACGAGCGGGATGATTATTGCCCGTAATGAAAAAACCGGCCGCGCCCTGGCTGACGCCTGTGGGTTGCGCTGGCAGGCTGAGCTTGGCGAGGAGCGGCCGCCGTTATTGGTCAACGTTACGCCGCTGGGCATGAGCGGCGCGCAGTCGGAAGAGTTGTCTTTCAACGAGGACGCCATTGAGGCCGCCGAGACGGTTTTCGATGTGGTGGCCACGCCAGCGGAAACGCCGTTAATCAAGACAGCCAGACGTTTGCAGAAACGCATTATCAGCGGCGATGAAGTCGCGGCCATTCAGGCCCTGGAGCAGTTCGTGCTGTACACCGGAGTGCGCCCGACCAACGAGCAATTCCAGCTGGCCGCAGCATTTGCTCGCGGCTGACCAGCGCTTTGGCCCTGTTACCGAGATCGGCTAACAGGGCAGGGTGCGATCCTGGTGGCTATCGGCTATTCAAGCTTCGCCAAACGCTCTTCGAGTGCTGCAATGCGTGCTTCCAGCTCGTCCAGACGTTCGGCCGATGCCGATGCTGAGCTGCCGGAACTGCGCTCTGGCAAGTTTTGCCGGTTGGCGAGTATTTCCTGTAGCTCTTCGGGGTTGCCCAGGGTGTGCATGTAACGGTCTTCCCGCTGCCCGGACTGGCGCGGCACCAACATGGCCATATTGCGGGAAATCAGGCGTTCCAGCTGGTGAACCACTTGCTCGTTGTCCTCGAAGTCATGCATCCGGTTACTTCGGGTGAGCAGCTCGTTGACGGTTTGCGGGCCGCGCAGCAACAAGAGACCGGTCAGAATGACTTGCGCCGGGACAAGCTCCAGTGCCTTGTCGACCTTGTGTTCCCAGCGATCCGCACGGCTGCCCATCACCAGACGCGTCAGGCGACGGCCCTCCAGGGCGCGCAGGCTTTGACCGACCTGGCCTGGCGTCAGGTTCATCACCGGATCGCGGCTGGTTTTTTGATTGCAGGCGGTTACCAGAGCGTTAAGGGTCAGCGGATAGGTTTCAGGACTGGTCGCTTGTTTTTCGATCAGGCAACCCAGAATGCGCAATTCCGTACTGTTCAAGTGCAGCGCGTCGGTCGTGTCGGGCGCGTCTGTAGGTGACGTCAAGGGCTGTTCGATAGACATGGCGCTTTCCATAGGCGATGGCGGGCAGTCAGCCTAGGCTGTGTGATGAATATTTTCCAGCGTCTGAAGCCTGTCTTTGCGCTTTTCCCGGACGGCGACAATAAAGACCAACTGCGTTGCCAGGATAGCGTGCCTATAATCGCTTACCTTTCATTCAGGATCTGTCATGACTATTTCTTTGTATTCCGCCTCCATCCCGGTGTTTCAGCAAATGCTCAATGCCTTGAGCGCTATCCTGACCAAGGCTGAGGCACACGCGACCGAAAAGAACATTCAGCCAGACGCTCTGCTGCAGGCTCGGCTGTTTCCCGACATGCTCAACTTCACCCGCCAGGTCCAGATCGCTGTCGACTTCGCCAAAGGGGCTTCGGCACGTCTGGCGAATGTAGAAATGCCGAAATATGACGATACCGAAACTACCTTTGCCGAGCTGCAAGCCTTGCTCGCCAAGACCCTGGCGTTCATCGGCAGCATCAAGCCTGAGCAGGTCGATGGCAATGAAGCGATCGAAATCATCCTGCGCCCGGGCACACCAAAAGAAAAACGTTTCACCGGCCAGAGCTATCTGCTGACCTACAGCCTTCCGCAGTTTTTCTTCCATGTCACCACCGCTTACGACTTGCTGCGCCACAACGGCGTAGAAATCGGCAAGCGTGACTTCATGGGCACGGTTTAATCCGCGACGTCCCAAGTCGCTGACTAGCTCCAGTCGAGTCGCCGCACGACGGTTTTCACTCTGCACCTAGACAGCATCGGTGAACAGCTTGTGCCTGGCGCTCTCGGTGATCGCGATAATGCCCGGGTGCTTGACCTTGCGTTCTACGGAAATGGCGTAGAACGACTCGGTCACGGCATCAGTCTGGCCGAGCAGCTCGACACCGTATTGCGCTTGTACCTCATCGGCAATCACGCTGGGCGCGACGAATATGCCGCTGCCTGACTTGCCGAAAGCCTTCATCAGCGCGCTGTCGTCGAACTCTCCGACAATGCGTGGCTGCACGTTCTGATCCGCAAACCAGCGCATCAACCTGCTGCGCACGACGGTTTCCTGCCCTGGGATCAGCAACGGCGCGCCCTGCATGCTGGCAGGGAAGTCTTTGCCATAGCGCTGGGCCAGTTCTGGGGTCGCGAAAAAACTGATGCCGCATTCACCCAGTTTCTGGCTATAGCCTTTAATGTCCAGGTGTGAAGGCATCGGACTGTCGGAGATCACCAGATCCAGGCGCTGGATGGCCAGATCGGCCAGCAGGCGTTCCAGTTTGTCCTCGCGGCAACTGATGCGCATCGGCTCCTGCAACTCCATGGTGGGCGCGATAAGCCGATAGACGATCGATTTGGGCACCACATCCGCCACGCCGACACGAAACAGAATCTGCTGCTCGTCCGGCTGCGCGCGCAGCATCGCTTCAAGCTCATTGCCCAGCTGAAACATTTGCTCGGCGTAGGGCAGGGCAAGCCGACCGGCTTCGGTCAATTCCAGCTGGCGTCCGACCCGCTGAAACAAATCGACACCCAGGGTCTGCTCCAGCAGGCTGATCTGGCCGCTGATGGTTTGCGGGGTCAGGTTCAATTGGTCGCAGGCGCGAACAATGCTGCCGGTTTTGGCCACCACCCAGAAGTAATGTAATTGTCGATAATTCAGCATGATGTTTCCCGAATCGGTATTAACGAAGTATACGCCTTGAAAATACGAATTTTCCTGAACTATCTGCCTGACTAGAATGCGCCCCTATCGCCGGACCGAGTCAACGCGTCCGGCTAATCTCATGAGGCACCCCATGATCAAACCTTTGCGCATCGCACTGTTCACGCTTCCTCTCTTGTTTTTGGCCGGATGTGATCAGGTCGAAACATCCACCAAGCAACTGTTGAACACCGCCGCCGATTCTGCCAAACAGGCCATCGATGATACGCAGAAGGCCGCCACCAAAGCGCTGGACGATGCCAGGCAGGATCTATCCATGGCGCAACCCAAGCCGCGCGACAAGACCGATAAAGCCAACCAAGAAATCTGAATTCGTTTTTAACTGAACCAGGGCATCACTATGGAATACCTGTTAGAACTCGCGACAAGCCCGGCGGCCTGGGTCGCATTGGCGACGCTGGTCGTCATGGAAATCGTCCTCGGGATCGATAATCTGATCTTTATTTCGATCCTGACCAACAAATTGCCGGTGCATCAGCAGCAGAAGGCCCGCAGGTTGGGTATCGGCATGGCGTTGTTCCTGCGCCTGGGTCTGCTCAGTACCGTGGCATACATCGTGCAGCTTACCGAGCCGGTCATCGAAGTGTTTGGCCAGACGTTTTCGTGGAAGGACATGATCCTGATCGCCGGTGGCCTGTTTCTGGTGTGGAAAGCGACTACAGAAATCCACCATAGCGTGGATATCAAGACCGAGGCCGAAAAGAAGATCGAGTCGACCCTTACCTTGGGTATGGCTGCGGCGATCGGTCAGATTCTGATGCTCGACCTGGTGTTTTCCATCGACAGCATCGTGACCGCTGTGGGTATGACCGAACACTTGCCAATCATGATCATTGCTGTGATCAGTGCCGTGGTAGTCATGCTGGTTGCAGCGGACCCGCTGGCGAAGTTCATCAACGACAACCCAACCGTGGTGATGCTGGCGCTGGGCTTCTTGATCATGATCGGCATGACGCTGATCGCCGAAGGCTTCGGTGCTCACGTGCCTAAAGGCTACGTCTACGCGGCCATGACCTTCTCGGCATTGATTGAGGGTTTGAACATGCTGTCGCGCCGAGCCAGGCTCAAGCGGGAAGCAGCTCAAGCGTCAGAGGCGAAGTAACTGAGGCAATTATTGAAGAGGTCGGCGCGGATGATATCCGCCGCCGACCTCTTCACTTGAATTCAATGGGCCGCTGCATGGGGGCTTTTTCGTGGCTTTTCGCGTTTGACCGGTGCAACGCCCGTCTCACGGTGATGATGACGACGAGAAATTCGCATCACACCCCAGAGCATGGCGGTGGCAACAGCCATCCATGCGGCGATCAGCATCAAGATTGTCATTCCCAGGCTCATAAGTCCTCCACGGACTTGCTTTTTATCCAGTCCTTTTAATCGACAGTCTAGTACCCTGCATGTTTCGGTAAATTGACCAATGGTCTCGAACTCAGGATCAATTTGGCATAGCCAGCCGCACTGACTGCGCTATCAGGCTATACCCGTGCGCTGTGTCGCCCTATGATCGGCGTTCGAGTCAGGCCGCAGGTGGCCGACGTCTGTTGAAGTGAGTGAACATGCTACCGGTATTACTCCGATCACCCATGGTTGGCACGAAGTGGAAGGTTCTGGCTGTTGCCTTGGTATTGAGCCTGGTCGGCTGTGCTTCAGCCCTTACGCCTGAAATCCAGCGTCTGCCGGACCGGGTTGAGCTCAATAACGTACCGTTCTTTCGTGGCAATGCGTATCAAAGCGGACCTGGTGCACTGGCCAGCATGTTGGCCAATCAGCGTGTCCAGATAACCCCGGGATTGCTCGACAAGCCGCTGCAACTGCCGGGGGGCGAGGCCAGGCTTGAGCAAAGTATGCCGAAGCTGGCGCGCGAGTATGGTTTCCTCGTGTATCCGCTGGATGACGGCTTGCAATCGCTGCTGACGCAGATCTCCGCCGGGTATCCGGTCATGCTGCGCTTTTCCGAGGGCACCGTCCTCAAAGAACCGCGCTACGCGGTGCTGGTGGGCTATAACCGGATCAAACAGACGGTGCTGCTGCATGCCGGCATGAACCGCCGCCTCCTTATGAGTTTCAGCAGTTTCTCATCAGCCTGGGAAAATGCAGGAAGTTGGGCGGTGTTGATCCAGAGTCCGCGTCAGTTGCCTGCCAACTTGAACGAACAGCGTTGGGTAAAGGCGGCGGAAGATCTGGCCCAGGCGGGTCAGGAACAGGCAGCCGGCGAGGCCATCAAGACATTGAAGGCACGCCAGGCCACCCACTGAGTTCGGGCGGCGCAAGGCGCCGCTTTCGATGCATCAAAAACCCAGCTTGTCTCTCAGACCGTAATACCAGGCGCCCAGAGCGGTCAGTGGCGTACGCATCAACTTGCCACCAGGGAAAGGGTAGTGCGGCAGTCCGGCGAATGCATCGTAGCGTTCGGCCTGACCGCGCAAGGCTTCGGCCAGCACTTTGCCCGCCAGATGCGTGTACGTCACGCCATGACCGCTGCAACCCTGAGAATAATAAATGTTGTCGCCAAGTCGCCCGACCTGAGGCAGGCGGGATAGTGTCAGCAGGAAATTCCCGGTCCAGGCGTAATCAATCTTCACGTCTTTGAGCTGCGGAAAAGCCTTGAGCATCTTTGGCCGGATGATCGCTTCGATGTTGGCCGGATCACGGGCGCCATACACCACGCCGCCGCCAAAGATCAGGCGTTTGTCCGCAGAAAGACGGTAGTAGTCCAGCAGATAATTACAGTCTTCGACACAGTAATCCTGTGGCAGAAGTGTCTTCGCCAGCTCGTCGCTCAAGGGTTCGGTGGTAATGACTTGGGTGCCGCAAGGCATGGACTTGGCGGCCAGTTCCGGGACGAGATTACCCAGATACGCATTGCCCGCGACAATGATGAACTTGGCACGGACCTTACCCTCGGCGGTATGCACCACAGGGCTGGCGCCTCGCTCGATGCGAATGGCAGCCGATTGCTCATAAATCGTGCCGCCCAGGGATTCCACCGCAGCGGCTTCCCCCAGCGCAAGATTCAACGGATGGATGTGCCCACCGCTCATGTCCAGCAAGCCGCCTATGTATTGGTCGCATGCCACGACCTCCCGAATCCGGGCTTGATCCATGAGTTCCAGCTGAGTGTGGCCGTAGCGCTCCCAAAGGCGCTTCTGCGCTTCAAGGTGGCCCATTTGCTTGGGAGTGAGCGCGGCGAAGACACCGCCGTCCTTCAAATCACACTGGATCTGATACCTGGCAACCCGATCACGAATGATCGTAGCGCCCTCGAATGCCATCTGCCCCAGCAGCTGCGCCTGTCCAGGTCCGACTGTGCGCTCGATAACATCGATGTCACGGCTGTAGCTGTTGACGATCTGTCCGCCATTGCGCCCCGACGCGCCGAAGCCAACCTTGGCCGCCTCGAGCACCTTTACCCGAAAGCCGTGCTCCAGGAGAAAGAGCGCGCTGGACAAGCCGGTATATCCCGCGCCAATCACACACACGTCTGTTTCCACCTCGCCCTGCAACTGCGGGCGAGGAGGGGCTGGATTGGCCGAAGCTGCGTAATAGGACTGCGGATAAAGAGTGTTCGCCATCCTTTAACCTCCGTTTAATATATTTTACGAATGGCCCGATCCTACCGGAGATCAAAAAACCACACCAGCCAGCGACGTATTAAAGGCGAAAACCGGAAATCGTAAAAAATACGCATATTCATAGAGTTAGCGCGAAAAAAGGTGTTGACACACATTTAGATATCCGTAGAATGCCGACCCACAGCAGGCGCGTAGCTCAGTTGGTTAGAGCACCACCTTGACATGGTGGGGGTCGCTGGTTCGAGTCCAGTCGCGCCTACCAAACAAAATCCGGTCCTGCTGCCGGTCTAGAAGGGCCCACCGAAAGGTGGGCCCTTTTTTGTTGCCTAAACTTCAGATGGATTTGCAAAACTTTTGCAAAACTTTTGCAAAACCCCCACCTCAGAACGCCAAGTCGGCGCTCACATCGACGTACAAAATCTCCTTCTCTGTGTGGCCTTCCTGATAATGCTTGGTCATCTTCTCGTCTGCGTGGCCGAGCAGTGTCTGAATGTACTCCTGTGGGAAGTTCTGCTGCTCGTATAGCCAAGACCCTAAAGCGCGGATCTCGTGAAAGGTGGGTCTCTCATCAGCTGGCAAGTGGTCATAAGCATGGGCGTCGTCCCGCGTCTTGGTAAATGCGTTGGTGAGATAGTTGGGCGTAACCGATGTCCAGTGTTCCTTTGTCTTGATCTGGTCACGGTTCCGCGCCATTGGCCGGTAATGGATCAGGAACGGTGAGGCTACCGGCGACCGCATGCACTCCAGCACCACTTCCCGCAGGGCCTTGCTCATGACAATCCGTAGATGCGCGGGGTTGTCATAGCCCTGGGTTTTGCCTGGGGAAACCGTGAGGGTGTTGCATTCAAGGTCGACGGCCGATTTCTGCCAGGTGACGATATCTTCGCGCCTTTGGAGGCCAGCGCCAAGCGGATTGCCCGCTGGAGCCATTCAGGTGTGGTGCTGGCGCCGATAATCGTTTCGAAACGCTCAAGCAGGTAACGCATGGTGGGAAGGCGATCCCCAGTCAATAGCGTCAGTAGTGCGCCGTCATCCACCATCAGCGGCGCGAGTTTGGCGTTGGCCGCTCTGGCCAGCTTGATTGCCTCCTCCATTGGCCTGTTGATGCTGGTCATCAGACCGGTGATTGGGTTCCGGTACCGCCAATATTTACCGTTTGGGTAAAGGTTCGGCGGCAGCTTGCGAGTCGCAAGGGTTCGGGGCCGGGCCGCCATCAGCCCGTGCTCAGCATTTGTTCAAGCAGCGGGTCGTTGGAGCCCAACAGCGCCGCCTGTAGATCGACGAAGTGCATCCCGCCTTTTACTTCACCCACGATTTCGCCTTCCTCAATCTAATCCCTATGGCCGGCTCGATCTCGATCTGGGCAGCCGGATAGATTTCGGAAAAATCGCTGCCTGAGCAGTGGTGCAAAAATGCGAGATGCAAAACTCGGGCGCAGAATTCTCAACTTTTGTTGAGAACTTTGCGAAAGCCTCACCTGACGAAGGGTGGCCTACGAAGCCTATCATCGCCTGCCGGCGATATTTTTCCTTACTCCGCCCCGTTTTCCCGCGACCTCCAGGAGCCTCTTGAAGGTGGCGCATTCCATATGTGACGGCGCAGGGCACTCGGCGACGTGTCGGAGCGTGTCGCGGAGCGCGATCAATTCGCGGATATGCCGATCAATCTCGTCGGCCTTTTGATGAAGCCCGGCGCGCGGTAGGTCTGGCATGCCGTTTCTGCCGAACATCCCGGCGATCTCTTCAAGCGAGAACCCTGCCAATTTACCCATCGTGATCAGCTTGAGTTGCAACAGGACTTCGGGCGGAAACTGCCGGCGCAACCCGTGCCGTGAAACCGAGTAAATCAGCCCCACTTCCTCGTAGTAGCGTAGCGCCGAGGGTTTGATTCCGGTCTGTGCCGAAACCTCTCCGATATCCAGAAATTTCATGCTTGACCTCAAGCCAACTTGAAGTGGCAGCATGCTCTTGAATAGACATTCGAGCAAGAGGACAAGACGATGCAACAGGCTGAAACACTCACACAAGAGAGGAAACAATCGGGGGTGACGATCACGCTGGCTTTGGCGATGCTACTGGCCTCGCTCGGCACCAGTATCGTCAATATTGCACTGCCGGCGCTGGCCGAGGCATTTTCCGCGCCCTTTGTCGAGGTGCAGGCGGTCGTCATCGCCTATCTTGCAGCTATGACAACCACAGTCGTCATAGCCGGTCGGCTCGGCGACAATCATGGACTGAAACCCGCACTGCTCGCGGGCATTGGCCTGTTCTTCATCGGCTCGCTTTTAGGCGGTCTTGCGCCGAACCTGTGGTCGCTGATCGGTGCGCGTGCACTTCAGGGCATCGGTGCGGCCTTCCTCGTGACGCTTTCCATGGCGCTGATGCGTCAGACCGCGAGCGAAGCGAGCGTAGGGCGAGCCATGGGCCTGCTCGGCACGGTCTCGGCGCTGGGCACGGCTCTCGGTCCTTCGCTGGGTGGGCTGGTGATCCCGGCAATGGGATGGCGCGGCATCTTCTGGATGCAGCTCCCGCTAGCGGCCATCGCCTTGTTTCTGGCTTTCACCTTGTTGCCGAGCGACGCCGGTAAGGAGAAGGCACCCTCAGTAAGTCTGTGGTCCGTGCTGAACACGGGCCTTGTTCCCAATCTTCTCGTCAACCTGCTGGTCGCCGCCGTCATGATGACGACGCTCGTGGTCGGCCCGTTCTATCTAGGCCTCGGGCTCGGCCTGAAGGAACGATCGGTGGGGTTCCTCATGGCGATTGGTCCGGTGATCTCAATCTTCAGCGGCGTTCCCTCCGGGCGACTGGTTGATGCTTGGGGGAGCAGCCGGGTGCTGGCGATTGGGCTCGTCCTCATGGCCGTCGGTGCCTTCCTTCTGGCACTCTTGCCAAACATGATCGGAGTCGTTGGCTATGTACTCTCAATCATCGTCCTGACGCCGGGCTACCAGCTCTTTCAGTCCGCCAACAACACCGCCGCGCTGGCGGATGTTTCAACGGACCGACGCGGCACGGTCTCAGGACTCCTCAGCCTGTCGCGGAACATTGGGTTGATCGGGGGTGCATCCATCATGGGGACGGTCTTCGCCTTTGGCGTCGGGACGGAAGAGCTTGCCCATGCCGCTCCTGCGGCAATTGCCAGCGGCATGCAGCTCACCTTCCTGCTCGCCGGTGGAATGATAACTGTCGCGATCGGCACCAATGTTTTTGTAAGGCGGTCGTAACCAGCATTGCTGTCAGCGGAACAGGATCAGGAGATGCAAAAATCCTGACTTCCCATCGGAAGCATTGCGAACTGGAAACGCTCCCAAACTCGTGTCACATTTGGGTACACCCTAGAGTGACATTCAAATGTGACGCGCGCGGAGTGTAATAAAAGGGTGGATTTTCGATAAAAGTGACGTTACACAATCGAAGTCACCCTAATGTGACTGATTCGCCATGGCTCGCATCGGATACGTCCGCGTCAGCACTACAGATCAGGACCTCGATATTCAAAACGAGCGTCTGAAGGCTACCGGTTGCGAAATAATTCGGTCAGAGACCGGATCAGGAGCGTTCCGAAAGGGGCGGTCCGAGCTGGAAACCATCATGCCGTTTCTGCACGCGGGTGACGAACTGGTGCTGCTGCGGCTTGATCGGTTCGGTCGTTCCACACGCGACGTTCTCAATCTCGTTCATGAGCTTGACGAAAAGGGGGCGTCCCTCCGCGTTCTTGAGCCCTAAGTCACGACAGCCGGAAGCATGGGGCGAATGGTCACCCCCGTCGTCAAGTACCTGCACACCCTTGGCACCCGCTGCTGCCTAAACTTGAATCTATCTATCGCTGGATATAAGTGGTCAGCACTCCACTCCATGTTCGAGGTGGCAGATGACCACGTTAGATAGGCGTACTCGATAAGATTACAGTCGCTGCTGGTGTTATGTGCCGGTACATCCATCAATTCGTGCATGGGAAATAACGTCAATCGTTACAGTCTGGCTCCGGGTTCATCGGCCATTGCGGATTGTTGAAGATATGTGACCTGGAACCCAACGAAGTCTGGAAGTTTCACAACTCCGCGGATGCGGACATACCCGTTCGGCTTATGGGTGTCTGGGAGACGGTGGGGGTGCCAGGCATACCGGATGCTATGGCGCTGCTGAGTCTACTGGGCGACCGCAATCGCTACACGTTTCATGACACCAAGCTCGCTCGACGTGAACCGCATTTATTCTCGTCACCTGCGTCTGTTTCGAAATCTGCTCCGCTCTGACAATGGTCGAGCCAGACCGCTTGAGCACCTGATGATCAATAGTCGGGCGTATCGAGTGGGCTGGCCGACAATCTGTCATTGAGTAGGAGACATGATGGCCAAGCTCGCGTTTTTCATGATTGGATTTCTGGTGTTGACCATTGGCATCGCGCTCCTTGCAACGATCCCGCCGACATAGCGACCTCGCGTCAGCAAGCTGACGCTTGCCACCTACATCGGATCTGCTATGTTGTATGACGTCGTATAAATCAGTTGCATCTCTGCGTCATCACAACAATAAGGAATCATCGATGAAGAACTACAAACTGCTGCTCGGTTTTCTGTGTCTGTTCGGCGGCTACGTAGCCACCGCTCACGCCTCTGACGAAGCTGACGTTGAAAAAGCGGTAGATAAGCTGACCCAGGCGATGTGGCACAAGGACATAGCCGAACTGCAGGCGTTGACGGCGGACAACCTGACTTATGGTCATTCCAGCGGCACCATTCAGGATAAGAAAGCGTTCATCTCCGACATCGAGACCGGCAAAAGCGCGTTTCAGGAACTGAAGATGCTCAATCAGAAAATCACCCTGTCCAACGACGTTGCGCTGGTTCGCAATCACTTCTCCGCTCAGGCCATCAACAGTGGGAAACTGGTGCCGACCGAGATCGAGAACTTCCAGATCTGGCAGAAGCAGGATGGCAAGTGGTTGCTGATTGGTCGCCAAGCCTTCCGTTTCTGATCGTTAGCCCATGTTCTGTCCCGGCAGTGGACGGAACATGGCAAACCCGGCATGAAATTGTCTAAACGATGACATGCGCCTGGTAGCGGGTTTATTTCAACCCGCTTGCCTCGCGTAGGACTTGACGATGGCTTTGGTCGCCGAGCTGGCATTGAGGTCACTGACGTTTTTCATGTGCAGCCACTTGCAGGCCGCGATTTCATTTTGCGGCGACGGATTGGCACACGCCGAGACTTCTGCCATGAAAATGTGATGAACGACTTTGTCTTTTCCGTACTCGGCCAGATAGATCAATTCAAGATCTTCCAGGCCGGTCTCCTCGCTGAGCTCCCGTATTGCTGCTTGCTCTGGCGTTTCACCGGTTTCGATTCTACCGCCAGGCAATGCCCATCTTGATTTCGGTTTGCGCACATAGAGAATCATGCCATCGCGCCTGCAAATCACTGTCGCTCGTTCTTTCATATCTGCTCTACCTTTTCACACGACCAATGGCCACTGCGGGTCGTTTGCTTGTGCTGCTGTGCTCGAAGGTAAATCAGCTAACTCACGTTTATAAATTCACTGTCATAAATCCTTCACATTCATTGTATAAGCATTAATGATGCCAAGTGCGGTGCATATATGTTTTTGACAAAAAAGGCCCGGTGCAAGACCGGGCTGGTGTAATTGCTCTGGGCAGAGTCTGCCGGGATGGCTCGCACCATCAACTAACTATTCATGACTGCTGAAGAAATCCGGTTTCGCTACGGAGCCGGCGATCCTGCGATAAGTCTGGTCATCCGTGGCCGCCAGGAACTTTCTGCCATCCTTCAATGTTGCCCAGAACGTGACTTCTGTTTCTTCCCCCGCCAGGATGAGACCCGCCGCTGCACCCATCGGTCCCAACATAAGAGCACCTGCGAGTCCCAGGCCAATTGCGTCTTCGACTTTTTTACTGGATGCCTGGCTGGCAATTCCTACCGATTTGAGTGCCTTGCCTGGAATCTGGATACCAGGCCAAGGATGCAGGGGCGTCTCGATTCGGATTGCGCCGGAAATATACTCCCCATCACCCTGAAGAAAGTCACCCGCTAATACCTTGATCTTAGCCATGTGATATCTCCCTGTTTTCAACGAGAAGGATGATTCCACGCCCCAAAAAAGTGCGTGTCAAGCGCGCAGGGACGAAGCGCTGATTCACTTGAGTAACAGGAAATTGCAGTTGTGTGTGGTGTGCGGAATAGAGCAGGCGGGCGCTTAATGGCCGGTAGTGACCGGTTGTCGGACAACTTCTGCCAAACCACCACTGCGAGTGTCCATATCAATTACAGGGCAGTCACAAAGCTGCCATCGGCTACGAAATGCGCTTGAATGGATGGAACTGTTATGACGCTTCGCAACGATTTTCAAAGTCAGGCAAATGCGTTGATGGTTGAGCTGGACGATTCCACTTCAGTGATGATGGGTATGGTTTACTCCCACCAGACCACAGGTCCAGTCTGGGAGGCGGCGTCCATGCGCCAAAGTACTTCGTTCGGTCGCCTGGCCGCGTTCCTCAAACGCTCGGATCACTTCGGTCTGGCCTTGGGCTGAGCGAGGCTTTATGGCTGAGCTTTATACGCACCTTATTGCTTATCGATTCAAGGGTGAGCAGCGCGAGCAGTCATTCGAACTGACTGATGCCGAGCTGCCTGCGCATGTCGCTGCATCGCATCTATTGCAGTTGCACTTCGGCGATTCGGAAAACAGCCTGATCATGCCTTCTGCTGATTCAGCGCCCGACGAGATCATTCAACAGGCGCTGCTGCTCGGTATTTCCGATATCCGTTCCGAGCGCGCAGCGACTCTATAAAAGTGCTACATCGGCGGCGTCACGCCGTCCTTGCCAGCAGATATAGCCTGCGCCGACAAGCTGCCATCTGCGGCTTTCTGGGCAAACATCACCACCTTGACCCCCGGCTTCAACAAACTTCTGTCCCCCGGCACCAGATTTACAATGGGCACGTCTTCAGGAATGACAATTGTCTTCTGCCCGCCCTTGTAGTTCACCGTGATTGAGCGCCCGTTGCTGGTGACCAGATCGCCCACCGCGCCATTGGTCATGGTGCTGTCCTTAGCCAGATCAAACGGGCGGTGCCCATCGCCGGTGCCGGCCATTTCCGGCGGGAAGACGTGGATTTCCAGCGCCTTCAGTGTGCCGTCCGGCAGCGGAACGGCGGCCGAGCCAATGTAACTGCCCGGTTTGATATCAGCGACCTGGGCCAGCGTGACCCCGCGGACCTGGGTTTCCTTCAGCAAGTTGACGGTCAGATCCTCACCTCGATTAGTGCGCACCTTCAACACGTCGCCTTCAATCGCAGAGATCGTCCCTCGCACGCCGACTCTCGGCGCCGGAGCATCCTGCGCAACGCTCTGACTGGCGCCCAACAGACAAGATGTCAGCACCGCAGTGGACAAAAGCATGCCGCGCAATGACTTGCCGAGTAGAAAGTTCATAACGGTAGTTACCTATGAGTCGATCGAGGAAATCGGAGCTTACACCCAATAAAAAATCTTGCCATAAAGTACATCCCACATATTGGGATATCAATTCATATATTGAAATATATAAACATCTCGTCTAAGGTCGCTTGCAACGGTTTCGCCGACTGGTGCCTTCAAGGCCAGCGGTCCCGACAATAAAGACAAAAAAGACAACAGAGGGCTGTTTATGTCCAATCCCATCGAGACTGGCCTGCATGCCAGCACCATCGGAAGACTCAACGTGAAGTTGATTCCGTTTCTGATGCTGCTCTACATGGTCGCTTACATCGACAAATCGAATATCTCCGTCGCTGCATTGCAGATGAACGCTGACCTGGGCCTGACCGCGCGCATGTACGGGCTGGGCGTAGGGCTGTTCTTCCTGACCTACATCCTGCTCGAAGTGCCCAGCAGTCTGATCCTTACCAAGGTCGGCGCGCGGCGCTGGATTGCCAGGATCATGATCACCTGGGGCATCGTTGCAGCGGGTATGTGCCTGGTGCAGACCGCCAATCAGCTTTACGTCATGCGCCTGTTGTTAGGTGCTGCGGAAGCCGGCTTCACGCCCGGGATCATCTATTACCTGTCGCAGTGGTATCCAAAGACTGATCGCGCCAGAGCCATGTCATTTTTTTACATCGGCGCAGCGATGGCTTCAGTGATCGGGTTGCCGCTGTCCGGGGCATTCCTGCACATGGACGGGATCTTCGGCGTCAGCGGCTGGCGTTGGCTGTTCCTGCTTGAAGGTATTCCGGCGGTGGTCCTCGGCATTGTTGTGCTGCGTTATCTCCCGGACTCGCCGGAAAGCACCCACTGGCTGGATGCGGCGCAGAAGAAATGGCTGGCGCGCACGATTGCTGCCGAGCAGGCCACGACGCCGATTTCCCATAAGGACGCCTGGCACGTTGCGTTCCGCAATCGCCGGGTTTGGCTGCTCAGTCTGTTCTGGTTGCTCCAGGCGTTTGGCACCATCGGTATCACGCTGTTTCTGCCGCTGATCGTACAGTCGGTATCGAAACAGGGCTCCTTCACCGTGAGTGTCATGTCGGCGCTGCCATTCTTCGTCGCCTGTATTTTCATGTACTTCAACGGTCGTCACTCGGACAAATCGGGCGAGCGTGGCTGGCACTTGGGTGGGCCGTTGTTGGGCGCTGGCGTGCTGTTGGCGTTGGCGGTGTTCAGCGGCAATCAATGGCTTGCCTACGGGATGCTGGTGCTGGCCGTGGGTCTTAACTGGGCGGCGACGCCAGTGTTCTGGGCGACCACTACCGAATACCTCTCCGGTCCAGCTGCGGCTGTTTCCATTGCCTTGATCAACTCCATTGCCAACCTGGCCGGGCTGGGTCTGCCGCCTGCGATGGGCTGGATCAAGGATGTCACCGACAACTACGACTATGCCTTGCTGCTGGTTGCCGGTGCGTTGCTGGCAGGCGGTGTTTTGGGGATTTATCTCGGAACGGGGAAAACTCCTGCGGTTGCTCAACCTGTTATTCAAGGGAATGTTGATGAAATCTCACGTGCTTAAAATTGCCCGGTTGCCGGAATTGCTCAATGAGCGCTTGTATGCTCAGTACGAAGTGATCGACGCCACGGAAAACCCTGCGGATCTGCCCGCCAGCGCACTCGGTGTTCGCGCGCTGTTGGCCAACGGTGAATCCCGGGTCAGCCGCGAGTTGATCGAAAAGCTGCCCGAACTGGAAATTATCGTGGTATTCGGCGTGGGTTACGACGGCGTGGATGTCCAGGCCGCCAGGGAGCGGGGCATCCGTGTGACACATACGCCGGACGTGCTCACCGACGATGTCGCTGATTTCGCCATGGCCTTGCTGCTGGGCATCGGGCGTCGCACAGCCGACGCTGACCGCTTCGTACGCACCGGAGCATGGTCCGACGGGCCGTTTCCTTTTACCCGGAAAGTCAGCGGTGCCCGATTGGGCATCATCGGTCTTGGCCGTATCGGCAAGGCAATCGCGCGTCGTGCAGCGGGGTTCGACATGCGAATCGCTTACACCGGTCGCAAGCCTCAGGACGTGCCTTATGACTTTTTTGCCTCGGTCGTTGAGTTGGCTGCAGCAGTGGATTTCCTGGTGATCGCCGTGGGCGGTGGGGAACAGACGCTGCATCTGGTCGACACTGAGGTCCTGGATGCCTTGGGCCCGCAGGGCATTCTGATCAACGTCGGGCGCGGCAGTGTGATCAATGAAGGCGCGTTGGCTGCCGCGCTACGGGACAAGCGCATCTACGCGGCAGGGCTGGACGTTTTCGAGAACGAGCCGCAGGTTCACCCGGATTTGCTGGGTCTGGATAACGTATTGCTGGCGCCGCATATGGCCAGCGCGACTCAGGATACTCGCCAGGCGATGGCGGATCTGACGCTGAGCAACCTGGCGGCGTACTTCGCAGGTGAAGCGTTGCCGACACCCATTCCGGTTTGACACCCAAACCACCGACGACTTTCATGCTCATTTACGACATTGTTTTGGTCGTGAGTAATAAAGAAGGGAAATAACTCAACTTTCTTACAGGTCAATCGAATATCCCGCTTGCGCCGCCCAACACCCACCGCGAATATAAGCCCTTGCGGTTTCTGGTTTTGGAGCTTTCATGAATGTACTTCCCTTGGCCCATGACCAGAGACGTCCCGACCATGGCAAAGGTGCAGCAGCGGAATTGATCGCGAGCATGGAAGCGTTACCCCCTACAGCGAGCCAAATCACTATCGAGACGTTGCTCCTGGCTGCGAAAAGCCAGGTGGTGGATGTCCCTTGGGCGGTCTACGGTGCTGGCGAGGCCATGTATTTGTTGGGGCAAGGATCGGCACTGTCCGCGCCCGATTGGCCCGCCAGTATTCAGGCCAGCCAGCTCGACGCGCTGTGCCGGGCCAGACGCTTGCACCGATGGCCTGCCGGCAGAGGCGAGGAGGCACTGGGCTGGTTGCTGGCACCGCAGGAACAGTGCGCGAGCCCGGAGCTGGCCACTCTGGCTCTACAGGTTGGCTACCAGTTGCAGACCCAGGCGCTGGCACGAGCGCAGATTACCCAGCGAGTCTTGTACGAGATCACCTATCTGGCCAGTACGACCCGGCATCGCGGCGCGTTTCTGGAAGGCGTACACAAAGAACTCGCCACGCTTATCGACGCTGAAAACTTCTACCTGGCCCTTTACGATGCGGGCACCGGCAAAATTACCTATCCCTATTACGTCGATATCACCGACGTTGATGCTCTAGAGCCTGAAACACACGAATATCTGGATCCGTCCCAGCTATCGATGACTGGCTATGTCTTGACCAGTGGCCAGCCGCTGTTCGTCGACGCTGCGGATATCGAACGTGCCAGCCAGGAAGAGAGGTTTTTTTGCCTTGGTCATCGGCCCGAGTTCTGGATGGGCGCGCCCCTCAGAAATGCTTCCGATGACGTTTTCGGCATGCTGGCCATGCAGGTTTACGACGTGTCGCGGGTCTACAGCGCAGAAGATCGCGTGTTGTTCCAGGCCGTTGCGCGTCATGTGGCCATGGCACTGGATCGTATTCTTCACCGCGCCGACCTGGAACGAACTGTGCTGTTGCGCACCCAGGAGCTGTCCGCGCTCAACGCCGCACTGCGTCAGGAAGTGCTCGATCGTGAGCGCGCCGAACATTTGCAGAGCGCTTTGTTTCAGATTGCCGAGCTATCGAGCCAGCCGGGAGACATGGCCGAGCTGTTTCACAGCCTGCATTTGATTGTCGGCGATTTGCTGGTGGCGCTGAACTTCTATATCGCGCTGTATGACACCGCGACCTGCGAAGTGACCTTTCCCTACTACGTTGACGAGCGCTTGACCAAGCGGCCTTCGCCACGGCGGGGTCAGCGTGGCTTTACCGAATATGTGATCCGTCAACGGCGTGCCTGCCTGATCGACAGTGACGATGCGCTGCGCCTTGAAGCGCTTGGCGAGATCGAAATAGGTAACGAGGACAATCGATCTTCTTCGTGGCTGGGAATACCGCTGTTCGAAGGTGATGACGTACGTGGTGTGCTCGCCGTGCAAAGTTATTCGCCGCTGGTGAGCTATTCATTGCGCGACCAGGAACTGCTGACCTTTGTTTCGCGCCATATCGACACCGCGCTGTCCCGGCGCAGTGCCGCCGAAGCGGTGCACACCGACAATCTGCGCCTGGAAGCGAGGGTTCGCGACCGTACCCGGGAACTCGATCAGGTCAATGCCAGGCTGCAGCACGAGAACTCTCACGATTCTCTGACGGGCCTGCCCAATCGCAGCCATCTGCAACAGCGCCTGCATGCCGCCTGGCAGGATTTTCGCGACCACGGCCAGCCGATGGTGGTGATGTTTATCGACCTGGACCGCTTCAAACTGGTCAATGACAGCCTCGGGCATCATTTCGGTGACCTGCTGCTGACTCAGGCAGCAGACCGTCTGCGCAGCTGCATGCGTGAAAGCGATTTGCTGGCGCGGTTGGGCGGCGATGAGTTTGCCGTGCTGGCAGTCAGCGCGACGCTGGATAGGGCCGTGGGTATCGCCCAGCGAATTCTCCAGGCCTTCGATTTGCCGTTTCGGGTGGACGCCCATGCGGTGTTTTCATCGTGCAGCATCGGTATCGTCGGCGCCGACAGTCAATTCCATCATGAGCCCACGGACCTGCTGCGCGACGCCGATATGGCCATGTACCGGGTCAAGAATGGCGGGCGTGACAGTTACGCGGTGTTCAATCAAGAGCTGCGTCGGGAAGTCTCCGATCAGGTCGAGCAGGAAGGCGCCCTGCGCAATGCACTCAAGCGCACTGACGAGCTGATTCCATATTTCCAGCCGATCATCGGCATTGAAACCGGCAAAGTGCTGGCCCTCGAGGCACTGATTCGCTGGCGCCAGCCTGACGGGCGGGTGATTGCCCCTGGGCATTTCCTGCCAGCACTGGAAGGCTTGCGGCTGATCGGGCGGCTGGATCAGTACATGTTGCAGAGCGTCATCGCGATCCTGGCGCAACCGGCCAATAGTCATTGGCCGACTGTCCACGTCAATTGCTCCAGCTATAGCATCACCCGCCCCGAGTTCGCCGGGGAACTGCTGGATATGCTGCAACGCTATCAGGTGGCTCCGTCGCGGATTTGTCTGGAATTGACTGAAGGCGCACTGGTAGCCGAGCCGGAACTCGCCCGACAATCCATGAAACAGTTGGCGGACCACGGCATGTCAGTGGTGCTGGACGATTTCGGCGCGGGATTCTCGTCGCTCAGCTATGTGCATCAATATCACTTCAGCGGTTTGAAGATCGACAAGTCGTTCATTCTTGAACTCACCACCAGTGCGCGCAGCCGGGCTATCGTGCGGGCCATTGTGCGCATGGCGCAGTCTCTGGATCTGACCGTTGTGGCCGAAGGCGTGGAAGACGAAGCGACCCTCGATCTGTTGCGTGAAATCGGCGCAGGTCAGGCGCAGGGCTATTACTTCTCCGTACCGTTGCCGCAGGGGCAGTTGCTCCTGAGTGACGATTTCGTCCAGTGAGCGTGCGGCAGTGCGCTGCCACTTGTGGTTGCCGTTTGCCGCTCTCGCTGCCCGAAAAGTAGCAGGCACAACGGTGAGCCCCCGTACTCAAAGGCCTGTAGCGAAGTTCGTGAAGTGGCACTGGTTTTGCTGCGTTATGCGTACTGCACTTTGCAGCAGGAGGTGAGCGATGAATACAGCCAGCATCAGTGCGCTCCATCACTTGGTATCACAAGTGGTAGGGCGCAAGACCCAGGAGGAAACGTCCACAGATGCGTTTTCCGTCCCGGTCGCTACGGCCAGTCCGGTTCCGGCCGTGAACGCAGTCAGCGAGAACACCAGCGACAGCAGCAAGGATTCAACCTTCGACGAAGCATTCGCCAAGTTGTTGGTAAACCTGAAGGCTTCGACCCAGACGACGGATGCGCAAGCCGCATTTACGCCGGTTGCCGTTGATACCAGCATAGCGGCCAGGGATTCAGCCGTAACCAGCGAGGCCGATGTGGCTGCAGCGACGTCTTCGACTTCCTCGGCACAACAGCAGTTCATGGATTTCATGAATCTGTCGCCCGCCGAGCAGATGCGCGAGAAGCTGACAGGGGTGAGCAAGGAAGAGTACGAAGCCATGTCGCCGGAGCAGAAACTGTCCGTTGATAACAAGCTTCAAGCGGCTTTGAAAGAACAGCAACAAACAGCGACTGCCGATATCAACGGCAAGATCCTGGCGGCCAGGTTGGCGTTGGTCTAAGGCTTTTCTGAACAAACACAGTCTGCGTTGGAGCGAGGCTTGCCCGCGAAGAACGATAACGCGGTGGGTCTGGCCCACCGTGTCGCCTGATTCGCGGGCAAGCCTCGCTCCAACGGCTCCTGTGCTGCTAACCCAACTGCTGCCGATACGGCAAATCCGGGCCGACCTTGGTGCAGGTCAGTGCTGCGGCTTTTACTGCGAATCTGAGCATTTCCTCCAGCGTTTCCCGAGATAGCAAAGGCAAGCTGGCCGGGCTGTCGAGTTGGCGTTCGGTGAGGAAGGTAATCAGTGCTGCCTGAAAGGTATCGCCCGCGCCAACGGTGTCGGCAGTAATCACCGTCTCTGCCGGAATTGACCAGCTGCCGTGCTGGCGGGTGAAAATGCTCGCGCCCTGAGTGCCGCGTGTCAGCACGACCAGTTGGCAGCGTTTGCCGAGCCAGCTCTGCGCGATATCTTCAGGACTGCGGCCCGGATAGAGCAGCGCCAAGTCTTCATCACTGACCTTGATAATGTGTGCATGCTCGGCAAAGGCGCTGATCTGCTCGCGCCAGCGGGTGATGTCCGGGGCCGGGTTGAGGCGTACGTTAGGGTCCAGTGTAATCAAGCGCCGGTCACTTTCGCGTGCCACCAGCGCCAGCAGGGTGTCGGCTATCGGCTGCACCACCAGGGAAAACGAACCCACGTGGATGCCGCGCACTTCGTCGTTCAATTCCGGCAAATCACCGAGTCGTAATTGTCGGTCCGCGCAGCCTTCGCCGCGAAAACTGTAGTGGGGCGAGCCGTCGGCACCCACGGCAACCATGGCCAGCGTCGTGGGCGCGTCGAAATCCACCAGATAGTCCGCTCGCACGCCTTCTTCATCCAGTACGGTGCGCAAGCGCCGGCCGAGATAGTCCGTTGACAGGCCGGCAAAGAAACCGGAGTCCACGCCCAGCCTGCGCAAGCCGACGGCGACGTTGAAGGGCGAACCTCCGGCAATCGCCTGGAAGCCCAGTGTGTTGCTCTTGCCAGCGCTGCCTGGCTGGCTGAAAAAATCGAACAGCGCTTCGCCACAAACCAGATACATAGGTGCTCCCTGAAAATAGTGCGCCAGCGCCGTCAACCGACCTGCAGCTGGCTGCGATAGTGCTCATAGACGCGTTGATACGCTGCGACGTTTTGCGCTTGTGGCCGGGTTTCACTGGCCGAATCCAGGCTGACGCAACGCCTACACAATTGCTCGAGGGTTTGCTCCCGGTCAGTCGCCTGGGAAAAACACCACGCGGCCTGAATCGCAGCCCCGAGTGCCGCGGCCTCGCTGTGTTCGGTGCAGATGACCGGAGTGTTCATGATGTCCGCGACGATCTGCCGCCATACCGCGCTTTTCGCGCCGCCGCCGATCAGGCGAATGTTTTCACTGCGAATCCCGTTGGCGCGCAACAGGTCCAGACCGTAGCGCAAGCCGAAGGTGGTGCCTTCGACCACCGCGCGACTGAGATTGGCCCGAGTCAGGTTGGTGCTGTCCAGACCCAGGATGCTGCCGGTGGCGTGGGGCAGGGCGGGCACGCGCTCGCCATTGAGGAACGGCAGCATCAGCACCCCTTCGGCGCCGATCGGTGCCTGGCTGACCGCCTCGTTGAAGGCGGCGATATCCAGCCCCAACAGTTCACGAATGGCGCTGCTGGCATTGGTCAGGTTCATGGTGCAAATCAACGGCAGCCAGCCACCCGATGACGAGCAGAAGGTCGCGACTGAAGGCTGTTCGCTGACCTGCGGCTGATCGGCAAAAGCGTAGACCGTGCCGGACGAGCCGAGGCTCATGGTAATCGCCCCCGGTTGAATGTTGCCGGTACCGATTGCACCCATCATGTTGTCACCGCCGCCGCTGGAAACCAGGGCCGAGGGATTCAGTTCCAGCAACTGTGCGATGTGCGGCAAGATCTGCCCGACCGGTTGCTGCGCTTCCAGCAACTCGGGCAGTGCCCGGCACAAGCGGCCACTGGGATCGATGTGCTCCAGCAGCGGCAGATCCCAGTCCCGGGTCCGCACATTGAAATAGCCGGTCCCCGATGCGTCGCCGTATTCGCTGCAGCAACGGCCGGTCAGCCAGTAGTTGAGATAGTCATGGGGCAACAGGATCTTGTCGATCTGTGCAAATACGCCGGGATGTTGCTCCAGAGTCCACAAGAGTTTGGACACCGTATAACCCGGCGCAATGGCGACTCCCAGCCGTGCCAAGGAACCGCTTTCGCCGCCCAGATAGTCCAGCAGTCGGTCGTTTTCCGGGGCGGTTTCGGTGTCGCACCAGAGTTTGGCCGGGCGTAGCACCTGGCCCTGGCTGTCGAGCAACACCAAGCCATGTTGCTGGCCGGAAACGCCGATCCCCTGAATCTCGGCGCCGGAAATGCCTGCCTGAAGCAGCGCTTCCCGGGTGGCTTGCTCGAAAGCGCCGAGCCATTGTTGCACGTCCTGTTCGCGGCGGCCGTTGGCGCCACTGATCATGCTGTGGGCAGCAGAACCCTGGCCCAACACCTTGCCGCTGGCGGCGTCGAGCACAATGGCCTTGGTGCCTTGGGTGCCGCAATCGATTCCGAGAAACATGGGCGCCTCAGACGGTTTTGGCCAGCAGGTTTTCCAGGGTCTTGCTGACCCCCAGTTCCTTCAGGCTGTTGAGATTGTGTTCAAAGGCGGCGACGAACTCGGCGGACTGCGGGATGGCAATGCCGAAGATTTCTTCGACGTCCAGCAAGCGCTGAGTGATCAAGACATCATCGGCCACCAGCGCCTTGCAGAACGCGGCACGCGGATCGACAACGGTATAAGGCACGCCGTTTTCACCTTCGCTGCGTTGCAGGTACACCGCCCAGGCTGCGACAACCAGTGACGCCCGCTCGAGATTGCCTTGATCGAGAATCAGACGATTGATGGTCGGTACGATGAACTTGGGAAATTTTGACGAGCCGTCCGAGCAAACCCGCTCCAGCTGGTCGGCAATCGCCTGGTTGGAAAAGCGCTCGATCAGGGTGTCCTTGTAGCCTTTCAGATCGATTCCGGGCACCGATGCCAGCTGTGGCGTGACATCCAGGTCCATATAAGTGCGGATGTACTGCACGAACAGCGGGTCGTTCATGGTTTCGTGGACGAAGCGATAGCCTTTGAGCGCGCCCAGATACGTCAGCGCCAGATGGCTGCCGTTAAGCAGCTTGATCTTCATTTCTTCGTAAGGGGTCACGTCATCGGTGAACTGTACGCCGACCTTTTCCCAGGCCGGACGCCCGTCCACGAACTTGTCTTCCAGCACCCATTGCACGAAGGGTTCGCAGACCACCGGCCAGGCGTCGTCGATGCCTTTGTCGTCCGCCAACTGCAAGCGATGCGCTGAACTGGTCATCGGTGTGATGCGGTCGACCATGGCGTTGGGGAAACTCACCTGTTCGGCGATCCAGTCGTGCAGATCCGCATCGCGCAGCGCGGCAAATGCCAGCAGCGCCTTGCGCGCAACCGCGCCGTTGTGCGGCAGGTTATCGCAAGACATCACGGTGAAGGCGGGCGTACCGGTGGCGCGGCGCTTGCTCAAGGCCGCGCAGAGCAGGCCGAATACGGTTTTCGGTTGGTCCGGGTTGCCGAGGTCGTACTGAATCTGCGGCAAATGGGCCATGAACTCGCCATTGCTGTCGTCGATGCAATAGCCGCCTTCGGTGATGGTCAGCGAGACGATGCGGATCTGCGGGCTGGCCAGTTTGTCGATCAAGGCTTGAATGCCGTCTTCGGCCAGCAACATGCCGCTGATGGCGCCGATCACGCGGGTTTCGGTGTCCGGGGTATCGCCCAGTTCGTACAGCGTGTAGAGAAAATCCTGTTCGACCAGCGCGTCATGCACGGCGCGATCTTCCGGGCGCAGGCCAATGCCGCAGATGCTCCAGTCATGAGCTTCGCCGGTGTTCATCAAGGCATCGGTATAAAACGCCTGATGCGCCCGATGGAAGCCGCCGACGCCGATATGGGCGATGCCCTGCCGTGTCGCAGTCGGAGAGTAGGCCGGGAGGGCAATGCTTTCTCCCAATTGGGACAGATTCTGCTTGTTCAGTTTCATGGTGGCGATCTCTAAGACTTAGGCGGCAACCTGCAAGGCTTTGGCAATGACCAGGCCTTGGGCGTCGAATAAATGACAGTGCGCGCTATCCAGATGCAGATTGAGCGTCTCGCCATACTGGCTGGCCAGGTCGCCACGAATACGCATGGTCAGCATCTCACCGGCGTGAGTGCGCACATGGCAATAGGTGTCGCTGCCCAGCCGTTCGCTGACGTCGGCGATGACCTGCAACTGGCAATCGCCTTCCTTGGCGAGATTCAGATGCTCCGGTCGGATGCCCAACGTCACCGGATTGCCCACGCTCATGTGTGCGTTGGTGAACGGCAGGCTGATGCGTGTGCCGGCGTCCAGTTCAACTTCGCAGCCATCCGCTTCGACACGGCTGACCTTGCCTTTGAGAAAACCCATCTTCGGCGTGCCGAGAAAACCGGCAACAAACAGATTCGCCGGGTGGTGATACAGCTCCAGCGGCGAGCCAACCTGCTCGACCTTGCCGCCGTTGAGCACCACAACTTTGTCGGCCAGGGTCATGGCTTCCACCTGATCGTGGGTTACATAGATCATCGTCGCTTGCAGCTCTTTATGCAGCCGTGACAATTCCAGGCGGGTTTGCACCCGCAAGGCCGCGTCGAGATTGGACAGAGGTTCATCAAACAGAAAGATTTTCGGGTTACGCACGATGGCGCGGCCGATGGCGACACGCTGACGCTGACCACCGGAAAGCTGCTTGGGTTTGCGCTCCAGCAGCGGGCCGAGCTCGAGAATGCGCGCGGCTTCGTCGACTTTGCGTTTGATCTCGGCCTTGTCGCCACCTGCCAGATCCAGAGCAAACGACAGGTTCTTGCCCACGGTCATGTGCGGATACAAGGCGTAGGTCTGAAACACCATGGCCAGGTCACGCTTGGCCGGGGTCACCTGGGTGATATCTCGCCCATCCAGTTCGATGGTCCCGGAAGTGACGTCTTCCAGACCGGCGATCAAGCGCAGCAGGGTGGATTTGCCGCAGCCAGACGGACCGACGAAGACGACGAACTCACGGTCATTCACGTCCAGGTCGATGCCCTTGATGATCTGGTGGCCGTCGAAGCCTTTTTGCAGATTTCTGATAGTGAGATTAGCCATAGCGGTTTCACTCTTATTCTTGAAAGGGGTACAGGTCTATTTCACTGCGCCGAAGGACAAGCCACGCACCAGTTGTTTCTGGCTGATCCAGCCGAAGATCAGGATTGGCGCACAGGCCAGGGTCGACACCGCCGAAAGCTTGGCCCAGAACAACCCTTCGGGGCTGGAGTAGGAAGCGATCAAGGCGGTCAAGGGCGCGGCGTTCGATGAAGTCAGGTTCAACGACCAGAACGCCTCGTTCCAGCACAGGATCAACGACAGCAGTGCCGTCGAGGCCAGACCGCCTTTGCAGATCGGGATCAGTACCTTGAAGATTTCCTGACGGGTGCTGGCGCCGTCCAGCCTTGACGCTTCGAGGATCTCGCCGGGAATGTCCTTGAAATAGGTGTAAATCATCCAGACCACAATCGGCAGGTTGATCAGGGTGTAGATCACGATCAACGCGATACGCGAGTCCAGCAGGCCAAAGGTCTTGGCCAGCAGGTAGATCGGCATCAGCACGCCCACCGGTGGCAGCATTTTGGTGGAGAGCATCCACAACAGCGTGCTCTTGGTGCGCTTGGTTTCAAAGAACGCCATGGAGTAGGCGGCGGGAATTGCGATCAGCATGCACAACGCCGTGGCACTGAAGGAAATCAGCACCGAGTTCCAGGCAAAGTGGAAGTAGTCACTGCGTTCCTGGATGTGCAGGTAGTTTTCCAGGGTTGGCATGAAAATGAACTGCGGCGGCGTGGCGAAGGCGTCGATCTCGGTCTTGAAGCTGGTCAGTACCATCCAGAAGATCGGAAAGAAAATCAGCGCCGCAATGGCCCAGCACAGCGTGCCGAGCAGAACGCTTTGCAGGCGGCGGGATTGTTTGAGCGTCATCATGGCAGGGCCCTCATGACTTGTCGGTGAGGTTTTTGCCGATCATCCGAATCAGGATGATCGCGGCAATATTGGCAATGACCACGGCAATCAGCCCGCCAGCCGACGCCATGCCCACGTCGAATTGCAGCAGCGCCTGGTTGTAGATCAGGTACGCCAGGTTGGTCGAGGCGAAACCGGGGCCGCCATTGGTGGTGGTGAAGATTTCCGCGAACACCGAAAGCAGGAAGATCGTCTCGATCATCACCACCACGGCAATGGGTCGGGCCAGGTGCGGCAGCGTCAGGTGCCAGAAAATCGCGATGGGGCCGGCACCGTCCAGGCGCGCGGCTTCTTTCTGTTCCTGATCCAGCGATTGCATGGCGGTCATCAGGATCAGGATGGCGAACGGCAGCCATTGCCAGGACACGATGATGATGATCGACAGCAAGGGGAAATGCGCGAGCCAGTCGATGGGCTGGGCGCCAAAGAACTTCCAGACCGAGGCGAGAATCCCGGACACCGGATGGAAAATCAGGTTCTTCCAGATCAGCGCGCTGACCGTGGGCATGATGAAAAACGGCGAAATCAACAAAACACGCACAATGCCCCGGCCGAAAAACTCGCTGGCCTCCAGCAACGCCGAGATCAGCACGCCGAGAATCACGCTGATCGCCAGCACGCTGCCCACCAGCAGCAGGGTGTTGGTGGCGCCCGGTATAAAGCCGCTGTCGGTGACGAAATATTCGAAGTTTTCCAGACCGACGAATTGGTTCTCGCCGGGGTTGAGCAGGTTATAGCGAATCAGGGAAAAGTAGATGGTCATGCCCAGCGGCACTATCATCCAAACCAGCAGTAACAGCACTGAAGGGCTGACCAGAAACCAGCCGGGTTTGGTCAGATGGCCTTTTTTGGCCTGCGGTTGGTCGCTGGACGATTCCATGCGCGGACTGGCGGCTGAGGTATTCATGATGGCTCCGAACCTGGGTGCAAAAGTGAGCAGAGTATCGAGGGACAAGCGTCCCCCGACCGATAGTCAGTGACGACTATTTCTTCGGATAACCCGCTCGCTTCATGTCCCGCTCAGTAGAGGTCTGGGCTGCGGCGAGAGCCGCGTCAACTGAGGTCGTGCCCACCAGCGCAGCAGAGAATTGCTGGCCGACTGAAGTCCCGATTGCCTGGAATTCAGGAATGGTCACCAATTGAATGCCCACATAAGGCACGGGCTTGAGCGTTGGTGTCTTCGGCGTTACTGCTTTGAGGGATTCCAGGGTAATTTTCGCGAATGGCGCGGCTTTCATGTACGCGTCGCTGTAAGTTGAAGCCCGGGTGCCAGGTGGTACGTTGGACACGCCATCCTTGTCAGCGACCAGCGTGGCGTATTCCTTGGAAGTGGCCCAGCTGCTGAACGTCTTGGCATCGGCCTGGTTTTTCGCGCTGGTAGGGATCGCCAGTGCCCAGGAGTACAACCAGGCTGAGCCTTTGTCGGTGACTTCATGAGGGGCGTAGGTGAAACCGACGTTATCGGCAACCTTGCTTTGGGTTTTATCGGTGACAAAAGAACCAGCGACGCTGGCGTCCACCCAGATTGCACATTTGCCGCTGTTGAATAGCGCGAGGTTTTCATTGAAACCGTTGCTGGATGCGCCGGGCGGGCCGGACTTCTTCATGGTATTGACATAGAAACTCAGCGCGTTCTTCCATTCCGGCTGATCGAACTGTGGCTTCCACTGCTCATCGAACCAACGCCCGCCAAAAGAGTTGGCGACGGTGCTGATCAGCGCCATGTTCTCGCCCCAGCCCGCCTTGCCCCGCAGGCAGATGCCGTATTGCTCTTTGGATTTGTCGGTCAGTTTTTCGGCGAACTCGGCAATCTGCGTCCAGGTCGGCCGCTCCGGCATGGTCAGCCCGGCAGCCTTGAACAGGTCAGTGCGGTAGTAAGTCATGGAGCTTTCGGCGTAGAACGGCAGGGCGAACAGCTTGCCATCGACCGACAGACCATCGCGCACGGAAGGGAACACGTCATCCAGCGCATAGCTGGCGGGCAGGTCCTTCATCTCTTGCAGCCAGCCTTTGGCACCCCAGAGCGAGGCTTCGTACATGCCAATGGTCAGCACGTCGAACTGGCCGCCTTTGGTGGCGATGTCGGTGGTCAGGCGTTGACGCAACACGTTCTCTTCGAGCACGACCCAATTGAGCTTGATATCAGGATGCTGTTCTTCGAAGGTCTTGGACAGCCGCTGCATGCGGATCATGTCGCTGTTGTTGACGGTTGCGATGGTTACGGTGCCGGCGCTGACCAAGCCGCTGAGCGTCAGGCAGGTGCTTGCAAGTAGCAGTTTCGCTGAGGTCTTCATCGATCACTCCTCTTCTTCGCCCAGAGAGCTGCAGAAGGTCGGTTATTGTTTTTGTCTCTTCCGGAGGCAAGGAAGATGTGTACTGATTACAACGGGACGCAGGCGCAATGACAAATCCTGCGCCGCACTGCAACTGATACTATTTTGCACTCGCTGAGCGGAACGAAAGCTTTCCCCACCACGCTGCAACAGCCAATAGCGCTGTTTGAGCGTAGACGATGAGGATCGGTGAGGGGTGAATCAGTACAGGTTCTGCTCGGTCAGGCGCTGAACGGCCAGACGGCGATAATGTGAAGGCGTCATGCCTTTGAGCTGCTGAAAGCGTCGGTTGAAGTTGGAAATATTGTTGAAACCGGACTCGAAACACACATCAGTGACCGGTTTGTCGCCGTCGGCGAGCAGTTCGCAGGATTTGCTGATCCGCAGGCGATTGACGAACTCGACGAAACAACGCCCGGTGGCCTGCTTGAAGACCCGAGAGAAGTAAGCCGGCTTCATCCCCAGATAATCGGCGACTTCCTCCAGAGGCAATTCCCGTGCGTAATGGGCAAAAATATAGTCAACGGCGCGGTTGGTGCGATCGATGCTGTGCTCGTCGGCCATTTGCGCGCAGGTGCTGCCGGACAGCAGCTGGTAATCGTCGCTGGCCGCCAGTAACTCCAGCAGGATAAAAAAGTGTCCGAGACGGCTGATACCCTTGGCGTCGGCGATTTTCTGCATCAGCTTCATGGCCTGGCGAATGGTGCGCCGGCAACGGAATTCAATGCCCGACTGCGCGCGCTCCAGCAGGGGCGCCAGAGTTTTGAGTTCGGCGAAGACCTGGTTGCCGCTCTCGAACAACTCGTCGGTAAAATTCACCAGCATGTCGCGCTTGGGGATGACTTGATCTTCCTCAATCTGACTGATCCAGTTGTGTGGCAGATTTGGGCCGGTCAGGAACAGGCTTTCGGGGTAAAAATTGCCGATGTAATCACCGACGAAGACTTTTCCCGAACTGGCGACGATCAGATGCAGCTCATACTCTTTATGAAAGTGCCAGCGCACCAACGGACACGGGAAACCGTGTTCGCGATAGATAATCGACAACCCGTTGTGATCGTCCATCAGTTCGTAGGAAGGATCGGTGACTCTTGTTGTTTTTGTCATGCGGCGGCCGTTCAAAGAGTTGCCCAGTGACTAATGTGCCTTCGCCAGCGGCGCTAGGCAATGTCTGTACATTTGCGGGATGCATGCAATGAAAACTGTCCTTCTGATCGGTATCGGCGCGGGCCATCCCGAACACATCACTGTTCAGGCAATCAACGCGCTGAATCGTGCCAAGGTGTTTTTCATTCTGGATAAAGGTTACGCCGATGATGACCTGCTCCGGCTGAGAAAAGAGATCTGCCAGCGCTATATCACCGATCCCGATTACCGGATTGTTGTCGTCCAGGACCCGCAACGTGAAGCCGACCCCCGGTCTTATGAGGCGGGGGTCGAGCGCTGGCACGAGCAGCGCGCGGTGTTGTTCGAGCAGCTGATAGACGATGAACTCCAGGCTGATGAAATCGGTGGGTTCCTGGTGTGGGGCGATCCGTCGATTTACGACAGCACCCTGCGCATCCTTGAGCGAGTGCTGAGCCGTGGGGTGATCGAATTCGATTACGCGGTCATTCCGGGAATATCCAGTGTTCAGGTCCTGGCGGCGCAACATCGCGTTGCGCTGAACCGGATCGGCGAGCCTATCCGCATCACCACCGGCCGACGCCTGGCAGCGGAGCAGGGCGCGAGCGTGGACAACGTGCTGGTGATGCTCGACGCCCACTGCGCCTTCGAACGATTCGTCGGCCAGGGTCTGCATATTTATTGGGGAGCGTATCTGGGCACAGCCGACGAGATTCTGATTGCCGGCGAGCTGGATGATGTCTGCGAACGCATCAAGGACGTCAGGCAGACGGCGCGTCAGGACAAGGGCTGGATCATGGATACGTATCTGCTGCGTCGAATGGAGTCCGTGAGTTAGATAAACCGCTTCGCGAGCAAGCTCGCTCCCACAGGGTAGATAGTTGTGGGAGATTCTATGTTTGGGGGCAACCCCCAGATGCCGCCGATGTGGTGTCTGCACCGACGCCTTCCCGGATAAATCCGGTCCCACGCAGACTGTGTGAAAACGTCACGAGCGAAGACAAGACAAGGCAAAAACAGGCGAAAAAGCGGAGTCTAGGTGTTCTAAATGAGCATTTTTCGCCTGTTTTTAACGCAGTATTGTCGAGCGCAGTAGTTTTCACACAGTCTGCACGGGCATTAAGGCGTTCCGTTGGAGCGAGGCTTGCCCGCGAAGAACGATAACGCGGTGCATCTGGTCCACCGAGGCGCCCGCTTCGCGAGCAAGCTCGCTCCAACAGATGCTATTTACGGCAGACGATTCTTTGCTTCAATCCACTGCGCCATGTACTTGGTGCTTTTGTGGTGATGGTGACGCAGCATAGCGCCGGTAAAGTTCGCGCTTCGGTGTTCTTGCAGGGTTTGCCGCAGCTCGGTGATGCGCTCGATCAGGCTCGCGCAATGTTGTCGATGCTGATACCGAGCTTCAAGCAGCGCCCAGCCGGCCTGCTGCGCTTCTTGCCATAAACTTCGGTGTTGATATAGGCGAATGGCCGCTTCGGCAATCGCAGCGGCGCTGCTGGCGATGGTGCCCGGCCAGGGCCTTTCGCCGTGCATGGCTTCGGCGCCGATAGGTGTTGTGACCGTAGGTGTTCCGCACAGCATGGCATCGACGATCTTGCCCTTGATGCCCGCGCCGAAACGCAAAGGTGCCAGACAGACACGCGCTCTCGACATGACCTGCAAGGCGTCTTCTGCCCAGTTCATGATGTGAAAACCCTGAGCCGGGTTGTGCAGTGCCGTGGCCTTGGGCGGCGTGTAGGCGCCGTAGATGTGCAGCTGCGCCTTGGGCAATTGCTGGCGAATCAACGGCCAAACGGCGTTCTTCAGCCACAACACCGCGTCCCAGTTGGGGGCGTGGCGGAAGTTGCCAATGCTGAGGAAATTCGCCCGCTCCTCGAACGAAGGCGGCGCAGTGCCAAGCCCATCGACCATCAGCGGACACCAATGCAGCAGCGCCGCAGGCATGCCGAACCGGGCCGTGAGCAGCTGGATTTCCGCGTCCGAGGTCATCAGGCTCAGGTCGCAGCGATAGAGCGCCGCCACTTCACGTTGCGCCAGATCACCGGTGGCCATTGCGGAATAAACCGTGGCCTCTGATGACTCAAAATAATCAGTTAAATCATCAGGCTGAGAGCTGTTTTCAAGAAACTGCTTGAGCTGTAAGTGACGGGTATTTCGCAAGCTTTGCAGGTCCGAAGTTTCCAGAACCCGCAGGGCGTCGGGACAATGCTTCTCGACTCGCCAGCCAAATTGCTCTTCGATCATGAACTGGTCGAAGAGGACGATATCCGGAGCCAATTCGCCAACAAATGCATCGAAGCTGCTGTTATTGAGCTCGATGTGCACTCGCGCAATGCCCAGTGCCGCCAGATCCGCTACGTGCTCGCCTTCTGTTGCCGGGCTGGCGAAGGTAATTTGCCAGCCCTGTTCGAGAAAGCACTGGATCAACTGCATCATGTGGCCGCTGGCAGCCGAAGAACGTGGCTCCGGCCAGACGTAGCCGATAATCAGGACGCGGACAGGTTCGGCGTTGTGAGCAGCGATCGATTGACGGGTATCAGGCTTGTTCAAGGATGCTTTTAACCTTGTCGCGCAGTTGGTCGATGGAAAATGGTTTGCCGATGGAGTGCATGCCGGTCGGCACGTCGATGTCCTCCGAATAGCCGCTGGCGAATAACACCGGCAGCGTGGGCCTTAGGTTACGGGCCTTGGCAGCCAGTTCTTTACCGGAAATGTCAGGCAAGCCCAGATCGGTCATCAGCAGGTCGATGGTCTGATCGTTATCTTCGAGAAACTTCAGCGCCTGTTCTCCGTCTGCGGCCTCCAGCACGCTGTATTCCAGCTCCTCAAGAACGTCGAGGATCAGCATGCGCACGATGTTGTCGTCTTCGACGACGAGAATGGTGCTGGCAGACATGATGGGTTTCCTTGAAAAAAAGACGGTAGTCGATGGCGGTGTAGCGTCGCCCTTCATGAGTAAGTAAAACGCCTCTGGAAGTTCCCGTTAGCGATTAAAAACCTCCATTTGAAGGGCGTCACCCGTCTAATGGTGACATCCATTGGCTATCTGGTGAAAAATCGTTGCAAAAGTTCTGAAATTTCAACCCGATGTATCAGAAATGAGAGTCTTTTACTAAAGATTGCGGCAAACTCCAACGTTTTGATATATCGCCTGGGACTTCTCATGATCCATCCGTCTACCGTCGATGAGCAACGTTTCCGTAAACTGCTGAGCCGCAACGTCAGTCTGCCTCTGGGCGTCGGCGTGATCAGCGCGGTTTTCTTTATCGGTCTGATCACCTACCTGCTGTCCGTGATTCAGTGGGTCGAACATACCGACCGGGTGATCAACAACACCAACCGCGCGCTCAAGCTGTCCATCGACATGGAAACCGGTATGCGCGGGTATCTGCTGACGGGGGATGAGCATTTCCTGGACCCTTACGAAATCGCCAACCCCGGGGTTACCGCCGAGCTCAAGGGTCTGGAAGCGCTGGTCGCCGATAACCCGCCTCAGGTCGACCGTCTCAAGCGTCTGACCGCGCTGCAGGATGAGTGGAACAGATACGCGCTGGAAATGATCTCGCTTCGGCGGCAGAACGGCGACTATTCGGCGGCTGTCCAGGCCGGACGCGGTAAACGCCTGACCGATGAAATTCGCAACGAATACGAGCAGTTTGTTGCGACCGAGCAGCAGCTGCGCCTGGCGCGCAACGATAACGTCACGCGAACCACGGTTTTTTCTACGGCGCTGTATCTGATATTCGTCTTGAGCGTCAGTGGCCTGTTGGCGTTTGTTGGCCGCAGGGACATGGTCGCCTTGTCCACCAGCTACGCCAACAACCTCAAGCTTCAGGAAGCCAACGCCGAGCGCCTGCAGAAAATCGCCTGGCTGCGTAACGGCCAGAGTGAGCTGGCCGAACAAGTGCTGGGGCAGTTGACCTTGGGCATGCTTGGCTCCAACGTATTGCAGTTTTTTGCACAGTACCTGGGCGCTGCGGTTTCGGCGGTCTATGTCAGTCAGGACCACGGCGGCCTCAAACGCGTGGCGAGCTATGGGTTTTCCCGGGAACAGGAAAACCAGGAACATTCGATCTACAGCGGTGAAGGCATCGTCGGCCAAGCCGCCCTTCATAAGCGGATCATCAAGCTTGAAGACGTACCGGTTGACTACTTCAAGGTCACGTCCGGGTTGGGCGAGGGCTCGCCGCGCAGTGTGGTCGTGATCCCCACCAGCAACGACAATCACGTCAATGGCGTTATCGAACTGGGTTTCCTGCGTCCGTTGACCGACCAGGACGTCGAGTTCATGGAGCTGATCGCCGACAACGTCGGCACCTCCATTGAAGCTGCGCGCTATCGCCAGCGTCTTCAGGAGGTCCTGGCGGAAACCCAACAGCTCAACGAAGAGCTGCAAGTGCAGCAGGAAGAATTGCGCACCGCCAACGAAGAGCTTGAAGAGCAGTCGCGAATTCTCAAGGAATCCCAGGCGCATCTGGAAACCCAGCAGGCCGAGCTCGAGCAGACCAACGAGCAGCTGGCCGAGCAAGGCCAGGCGTTGTCGGATCAGCGCGACGCCCTGGACCGCAACAACGAAGAGTTGCACATCGCCCAGATCGAACTCGAAGCCCGTGCCGATGAACTGCAGCGCTCCAGCAAATACAAGTCCGAATTCCTCGCCAACATGTCCCATGAGTTGCGCACGCCGCTCAACAGCTCGCTGATCCTGGCCAAGTTGCTGGCCGAGAATCCGACGGAAAACCTAACGGCCGAGCAGGTCAAGTTTGCCGAGTCGATCTATTCGGCGGGCAACGATCTGCTCAACCTGATCAATGACATTCTGGATATTTCCAAAGTCGAGGCCGGCAAGCTCGACATGCGTCCGGAAAACAGCAGCGTGGCGCGTCTGGTTGAAGGCCTGCGCTCGATGTTCGAGCCACTGGCCAACGACAAGAAACTGGACTTCCATGTCGAGTTGCAGGCGGGCGCGCCGACGCTGTTGTACACCGACCGCCAGCGTCTGGAGCAGATTCTGAAAAACCTGCTTTCCAATGCCATCAAGTTCACTGAAACCGGCATGGTCAGCATGATCGTGTCCCGGCAGCCCGGCGCAGGCATTGTCTTTACTGTGCGTGATTCAGGGATCGGCATCGCCGAAGAGCAACAGCAGAGCATCTTCGAGGCGTTCCGTCAGGCCGACGGTACGACCAATCGCCGTTACGGCGGCACCGGTCTCGGACTGTCGATTTCCCGGGATCTGGCTGCGTTGCTTGGCGGCTCGATCAGCGTGACCAGCGCGCCAGGGCAGGGCAGCATTTTCACCCTGGTCCTGCCGGAACAGTACGTTGAGCAGGTTCAGCTGGAGTATGGCCAGGAACCCGTTGCGGTCGTGGCCGCACCGCTGCCCGTGGCTCATGTTGCGCGTGTGTCATCGTTCTCGCCTGCTCCGGTTGCGCCGATTGCCGCAGCAACGATGACCCAACCGGTTGCCAGCTTCGCCGATGACCGCGACAAGGGGCCGTTCACCAAGCGCTGCATCCTGGTTATCGAAGACGAAGTGGCGTTCGCGCAGATTCTGTTCGATCTGGCCCATGAGTTGGGCTACCACTGCCTGGTCGCCCACGCAGCCGACGACGGCTTCAATCTGGCCGCGCAATTTGTACCGGACGCGATTTTGCTGGACATGCGCCTGCCGGATCACTCAGGCCTGACTGTCTTGCAGCGCCTCAAGGAACTGGCCTCGACCCGACATATTCCGGTCCATGTTATTTCTGTAGAGGATCGCCAGGAAGCAGCGATGCACATGGGCGCAGTAGGCTACGCCGTCAAGCCAACCACCCGCGAAGAACTCAAGGATGTCTTTGCCAAGCTCGAAGCCAAGCTGACCCAGAAGGTCAAACGCATCCTGTTGGTCGAAGACGACGCCTTGCAGCGTGACAGCATCGCGCGCCTGATCGGCGATGATGATATTGAAATCACTGCGGTGGGTTTTGCCCAGGATGCCCTCGATCTGCTGCGCGACAATGTCTACGACTGCATGATCATCGACCTCAAGCTGCCGGACATGCTCGGGAATGACCTGCTCAAACGCATGTCCACCGAAGAGATCTGCGCCTTCCCGCCGGTGATCGTCTACACCGGGCGCAACCTGACCCGCGATGAAGAAGCCGAGCTGATGAAGTATTCGCGCTCGATCATCATCAAGGGCGCGCGTTCGCCGGAGCGCCTGCTCGATGAAGTGACGCTGTTTCTGCACAAGGTCGAATCGCAGCTGTCCAACGAGCGGCAAAAAATGCTCAAGACCGCGCGCAGCCGCGACAAAGTGTTTGAAGGCCGCAAGATTCTTGTGGTCGATGACGATGTACGCAACATCTTCGCCCTGACCAGCGCGCTGGAACACAAGGGCGCGGTCGTCGAGATCGCCAGGAATGGTATCGAGGCGATCAGCAAGCTCAATGAAGTCGAAGATATCGATCTGGTCCTGATGGACGTGATGATGCCGGAGATGGATGGCTATGAAGCGACTACCGAGATCCGCAAGGATCCTCGCTGGCGCAAGCTGCCAATTATCGCGGTGACTGCCAAAGCCATGAAGGACGATCAGGAACGCTGCCTGCAGTCGGGTTCCAATGATTATCTGGCCAAGCCTATCGACCTGGATCGCCTGTTTTCACTGATCCGCGTCTGGTTGCCGAAAATGGAACGTATTTGAGTTCTCGCGGCCAAATTTGAGCTTTCGTCTTCATCACCGGATTGAGCTATGCATCAAGATCGAAATACCGAGATAGAGTTACGCCTGCTGATCGAGGCGATTTATCTCAAATACAGCTATGACTTTCGCGATTATTCCGGCGCGTCGGTCAAGCGACGGGTCAACCATGCGTTGCGTCAGTTCGACTGCTCGACCATTTCTGCCTTACAGGAGCGGGTGTTGCACGATCCGGCGGCATTCATGCAGCTGCTGCAGTTTCTTACCATTCCGGTCAGCGAGATGTTTCGCGACCCAGGGCATTTTCTGGCGATTCGTCAGGAAGTTGTGCCGTTGCTCAGAACCTATCCGTCGATCAAAATCTGGATCGCCGGTTGCAGCACGGGGGAGGAGGTCTATTCGATGGCCATTCTGCTGCGTGAAGAAGGTCTGCTGGACCGCACGATCATCTACGCCACCGACATCAACCCCAGATCCCTGGAAAAAGCAAAGCAGGGCATTTTTTCCCTGGAGAATGTTCGCGCCTACAACCAGAACTATCTGAAGGCGGGCGGCCAGCGGGAGTTTTCCGATTACTACACCGGTGCCTATGAATACGCCATTTTCGACAAGACCCTGCGTGAGAACGTGACGTTTGCCGATCACAGCCTTGCCACCGACAGCGTATTCTCAGAAACTCAATTGATTTCGTGCCGCAATGTGTTGATTTACTTCAATAAAAAACTTCAGGACCGAGCGTTCGGGTTGTTCCACGAGTCGCTTTGTCATCGCGGCTTTCTGGTATTGGGCAGCAAGGAAACCCTGGATTTTTCTGGTTACAGCAAGAGTTTCGAGGCTTTGGTGAAACAGGAACGGATCTACCGCAAGTCATGAAGACAACTTTCAGCAGCGGCGAATTGACTGAACAAGTGCTACCCGTGGTCGACGCGATTGTCGTGGGCGCGTCGGCGGGCGGTGTTGAAGCCTTGTTGAAGATTTTCAGCGCGATCAAACCCGGCTTTCGCTTGCCGATCCTCACGGTATTACATGTGTCTGAAGAGCGCCGCAGCCAGCTGGCTCAGGTGTTCCAGGCGCGTCTGCCGATTCCGGTCAAGGAAGCTGACGACAAGGAAAGTATCGTGCCCGGCACGTTGTATTTCGCGCCACCGGGTTATCACTTGTCGGTGGAAACTGATCTGAGTCTTTCCCTGAGCCAGGAAGACCGGGTGTTTCATTCGCGACCCAGTATCGACATTCTGTTCAGTTCGGCCGGCGACGCCTTCGGCCCCCGGCTGGCAGGCATATTGCTGACGGGAGCCAATAACGATGGTGCCGCAAGTCTGGCGTATATCAAGCAGGGAGGGGGGATGACCGTGGTACAGGATCCGAATCAGGCTCAGGCGCGCACCATGCCCGAAGCGGCGCTCGCTTTGCACAGCCCTGACTATCTGCTGCCTTTGCAGGACATCGGCCAACTATTGATCGAGCTGGAAAGAATCGCATGTTGAGTCATATCGAGGCCAAACTGCTGATCGTCGATGACCTGCCGGAAAACCTGCTGGCCCTCGAAGCGCTGATCAAGCGCGAGGATCGTGCGGTGTTCAAGGCGTTGTCGGCGGATGAAGCGCTGTCTTTGCTGCTGCAACACGAATTCGCCATGGCGATTCTTGACGTGCAGATGCCGGGGATGAATGGTTTTGAACTGGCAGAGCTGATGCGCAGTACCGAACGTACCAAGAGCATTCCCATCGTGTTCGTCAGTGCAGCCGGTCGCGAGCTCAACTACGCGTTCAAGGGCTACGAAAGCGGCGCGGTGGATTTCCTGCACAAACCCCTTGATATCCACGCGGTCAAAAGCAAGGTCAACGTGTTTGTCGATCTGTATCGCCAGCGCAAGGCCATGAAGGAACAGGTCGAGGAGCTTGAACAAAGCCGCCAGGAACAGGAGGCGTTGCTCAAGCAGTTGCAGGTCACGCAGAACGAGCTCGAACACGCGGTGCGCATGCGCGATGACTTCATGTCGATCGTCTCCCACGAAGTGCGAACGCCGCTGAACGGGCTGATCCTGGAAACCCAGCTGCGCAAATTGCACCTGGCCAAGGACAATCTGGCCGCGTTCACGCTGGAGAAACTGCGGGCGATGGTCGATCGTGACGAACGGCAGATTCAAAGCCTGATTCGCCTGATCGAAGACATGCTTGACGTGTCCCGCATCCGCACCGGCAAGTTGTCGATCCGTACCAGCCCATTCGATCTGGTGGAACTGGTCAGCAATCTGCTGGAAAGCTTCTCCGCGCAAACTTCTGCGGCCGGGTCGACCATTAGCTTTACCGCTGACGATCCGGTGATCGGCGTCTGGGACGAGTTTCGCATCGAACAAGTGGTCGCAAACCTGCTGACCAATGCCTTGCGCTACGGCGCGCGCAAGCCGATCCGCGTTTGCGTGTACAGCGAAGATGGCCAGGCGCGGGTTGATGTGCGCGACGAAGGTATCGGTATCAGCCCGGAAAACCAGAAGCGCATCTTCCAGCAATTCGAACGGGTTTCCGCCAGTCATGCCGTGCATGGACTGGGGCTTGGTTTGTTCATCTCTGATCAAATCGTCGCGGCCCATGGCGGGACGATCACCGTCGAGAGCGAGGAAGGTCAAGGCGCGCTGTTCCGCGTATGCCTGCCGCTTTAAGCGGATCGAGGCGCCGGGCAGATTAATCCGATATTCGCGCAACCTACAGGACGCTGCACGGTCGTAATGGCAGCTATTTATAGATCGAAGGCAATCCAATGAGCTCTGATGCAGAAAATGTCGTACTCATCGTCGAAGACGAACCGCTGATTTTAATGCTGCTCGCCGATTATCTGTCAGGTGAGGGCTATCGCGTGTTGCAGGCGGAAAATGGCGAGCAAGCTTTTGAAATACTGGCAACCAAGCCTCACCTCGATTTGATGATTACCGATTATCGGCTGCCTGGCGGTATTTCCGGGGTGATGATTGCCGAGCCCGCAGTCAAACTGCGACCCGAACTGAAGGTTATTTTTATCAGTGGTTATCCAGCGGAAATAATCGATTCAGGCAGCCCGATTGCTTTCAAGGCCCCGATCCTCGCCAAGCCGTTCACCATGGACAGTCTGCATTCCCAGATTCAAAGCCTGCTTTCGTGAACACCTGTCACCTGTGTCGCAACAACGCCACTGACTGCCAGGTCCATGGCGTTGCAAGGCGCGTACATCAGGCCTCGATCATTTCCCGAACCTTGGCCGTCAAATGATCGAAGGCGAACGGCTTGGTAATCATTTGCATGCCATCGTCGAGGAATCCCGCACGCACGGCGGCATGCTCGGCATAACCGGTAATAAACAGCACCTTGAGTCCCGGTCGCAGCTGCCGACCAATTTCCGCCAACTGACGCCCGTTCATGCCGGGAAGGCCGACGTCGCTGATCAATAGATCAATGCGTTGCCCGGACTCCAGAATCGGCACGGCGGTATCCGCTGCTCCGGCAACCAAAAACTGGTAACCCAATTCGCTGAGCACTTCGCTGACCAGCGCGCGTACCGCCGGATCATCTTCGACGATCAGTACCGTCTCTCCGGCGTTCGCCTGGGTCGCATTGGTTTCATAGGCAAGATCATCCTGAGTTTGTTCGCCCTTGAAGCGCGGCAGGAACAACTGCACCGTCGTGCCGTTGCCCACTTCACTCTTGATCGACACGTGGCCATGGGATTGCTTGCTGAAGCCATAGATCATCGACAGCCCAAGCCCCGTTCCCTGACCTATGGGTTTGGTGGTGAAGAACGGGTCGAAGGCGCGGCTGATGACCGTGTCCGGCATGCCGTAGCCGGTGTCGCTGACGCTGAGCACGACGTAGTCGCCGGGCAGGAGATTCTCATGGGCATCGGTAAACGACCGGTCCAGACGCTGATTGAAGGTTTCGACCAACAGCAGGCCACCGTCGGGCATTGCATCACGGGCGTTCAGTACCAGATTGAGCAGGGCGCTTTCCAGTTGATTGGGGTCAGCCTCGGCGGTCCACAATTGTTCGTTGAGGCGCATTTCCAGGTGGATGCTTTCGTTGAGGCTGCGATGAATCAGCTCGCCCATGGAATTGACCAGCTGATTCATTTGCACCGGTTTGGAATCCAGCGATTGCCGACGGGAAAAGGCCAGCAAACGGTGGGTCAGGGCGGCGGCACGGTTGGCTGAGGTCACACCCAGATCGATCAGGCTGTCCAGATCCTCGGTACGCCCGCGCGCAAGGCGTCTGCGCAGCAACTCCAGACTGCCGATGATGCCGGTCAGCATGTTGTTGAAGTCGTGGGCGATGCCGCCAGTCAGCTGGCCGACCGCTTCCATCTTCTGCGACTGGCGCAGCACTTCCTCGTTATGGCGCAGCTGCGAGGTGCGCTCTTCAACCTGCTGTTCCAGTGTTTCGTTAAGGCGTCGTAACTCGTCTTCTGCCTGTTTGCGCTCACTGATATCAGAGGTAACACCTGCCAGCGAACTAACCCTGCCATTTTTGGCACGGATTGCTCTGGCGCGCACATCAACCCAGTTCAATGAGCCATCGGGCCAGACGTTGCGGTACTCAATAATGAAATCGTCACCCGAATCGAGACTGCGTTGCAGGGCCGACTGCATACGTGGCTGATCCTCGGCGTAGACCGAGTCCAGCCAATCGGCGTAAGCGAAAGTGGCGTCTTCGTCCCGGCCATAATGCGATTTGCTGATGGCCGAGCAGGTCAGGGTCAAAAACTCCGCCTCCAGCTGCCACGAGCCTAATCTGCCCGCTTTCAGGGCGTTTTGCAGGCGCTGCTCGCTTTCCAGCAGATCTTCCATGCGTGCCCGGGCTTCGTATTGCCGGCGGCGGCCACGAATAGCCGTCGTCACCAGACTGACGAGAGTTGCGGGGTGAAAAGGGCGCTCCAGGAAGGTCACGTTGCCCAGCAGCGCACCCAGGTACGCCGACGGGTTCTGTTCCGGCCCGCCATGGTGAGTCAGCAAGACAATGGGAATGTCGGACCAGGCAGGCTGGCGCTTGAGCGTTTCAAGCAGCGTGCTGATGTCGGCACCGCGCAGCGCCTCGTCGGCAATGATCGCCATGCCCGCGCCCGAACTGAGTTCTTTGCTCAACTCGAGCAGGTTCGACGTCGCCATGGCAGGGAATCCTGCTTCCTGCAGAATCGCCAGTGCGATCTGGCTGTCACGTCCACGGGGAGCGAGAATGATAGCCCGTTCCGATAGCAGCCCTGGCGTACTCACACCTCGTCATCCGGCAGCAACGGATTGTTCTCGCCAAAGTAGTGAGGAACACCGCGCAACACGCCTTGAAACGCCTCAAGCGGCGCGCCGATTTTTAGACCAGCACTGCTGATGCGATATTCGCGGATGGTCGATTCGTGAGTGCCGGTGCGTTTTTTGATGATTGAGATTGCGCGGCGAACCTGACCCATGGCTTCGAAGTAACGCAGCAGAATCACGCTGTCGGCCAGATAGGTGATGTCTACCGGGGCGCGCATGTCGCCTACCAGGACGTGCTGCGCGACAGTCATGAACGTCGATGCACCTTGGCGGTTGAGGTAGAGCAACAGCTCATGCATGTGCAGCACCAACGCATTCTCTTCAGGCATTGCTGCCTGATAGCCGTTGATACTGTCGATGACAACGGTCTTGATCTGCTTCCTGTCCACGCAACTGCGTACCCGATGGGCGAACTCGCCGGGGGACAGTTCCGCCGCGTCCACTTGCTCGATCAGCAGATTGCCGGTTTCCTGCAATGCAGCCAGGTCAATACCCAGCTTGTTCATGCGGTTGAACAGCAGGCCCATTTCTTCATCGAAGATGAACAGGCCGACACGTTCGCCGCGCGCAACCGCAGCCGCCGCGAAAACCATGGAGATAAGCGATTTACCGGTGCCGGCCGGGCCGAGGATCAGGGTACTGGACCCGCTGTCGATACCGCCTCCCAATAGCGAATCCAGCTCGGCGATGCCGCTGGAAACCACCTCTCGCTTGTATTGATTGCGATGTTCAGCCGCGACCAGTCTCGGGAACACGTGAATACCGTCGGCCATGATCGTGAAATCGTGGAAACCGCCCCGGTACTTCTGGCCACGGTATTTCACGACGCGCAAACGACGACGTTCGGCACCGTAATTGGGGTTGAGCTCTTCGAGGCGAATCACACCGTGAGCAACGCTGTGCACGGTCTTGTCCAGGGCTTCGGTCGTCAGGTCATCCAGCAGCAAGACGGTTGCATCAAAGCGCGCAAAGTAATGTTTGATGGAAAGAATTTGCCGGCGATAGCGCAACGAGCTTTGCGCCAGCAAGCGAATCTCGGAAAGGCTGTCAATAACCACCCGGGTTGGTTTGACGCGTTCGACCACTTCGAAAATTTGCCGCGTTGCTTCGCCCAGTTCCAGGTCCGAGGAATACAGCAGACTCTGATGATTCTCGGCATTGAGCAGGCTTTCCGGTGGCGTCAGCTCGAAGATGACGATGTTTTCACCCAGCTCCCAACCGTGGGACGTCGCGCCTTCGCGCAACTCAAGGTCCGTTTCCGATAGCGTGATGTACAGGCAGACTTCCCCGGCGAGCGCTCCGGCCTGAAGAAATTGCAACGCAACGGTGGTTTTACCTGTTCCGGGTTCTCCTTCGAGGAGAAACACATGACGTCGAGACAGACCTCCAGAAAGAATGTCGTCAAGACCCACGATGCCGGTTGCTGCTTTTGATGTAATCAAGAATCGCCCTCTCGCGACCTGAGAAAATTCCGCGCGGTTCTGCAGGGCGCCGGTTGGCTGGCAGGACCGCGTACTGCTTGTTGCGGGGTGAAGACCGGTTACTTGTTACTGGACCACTGGGCGAATCGGCGGTTCATAATTTCGCCTGACAGCCTCGGCTTTTTCCACGGACCGACCCAATTGCGGGTCCGGGAAATGGCGCAACCATCGCCTTCCGAGCGGCCATTAAGCCTTGTTATAGTCTGTCGGCTGACATTGCGCCGTCACCAACAATAATTGCGCCGTCGCCAACAATAAAAGTCGCCATTCAAGGAGTCACCCGTGCCCGACTATCAAGCATTTGTCGTTGAAGTTAACGAGCACATCGCTCACGTACAGATCAATCGACCGGACAAGGTCAACGCCATGGACGCTGCGTTCTGGTCCGAAATCATCGAGATCTTCCAGTGGATCGACGACACCGACGACGTGCGCGTGGTGGTGCTCAGCGGTGCCGGAAAACACTTTTCCTCAGGCATCGACTTGATGATGCTCGCGTCACTGGCCAATGAGCTGGGCAAAGACGTCGGGCGTAACGCACGCACCCTGCGCCGCACTATCTTGCGACTGCAGGCGTCTTTCACTGCCGTCGACAACTGCCGAAAGCCGGTGCTGGCAGCGATTCAGGGGTATTGCCTGGGCGGTGCCATCGACCTTATTTCCGCATGCGACATGCGCTATGCCGCCGAAGATGCGAAATTCGCCATCCGCGAGATAGACATGGGCATGGCGGCGGATGTCGGCACCTTGCAACGTCTGCCGCGCATCATTGGTGACGGCATGATGCGTGAACTCGCTTACACCGGGCGCACTGTCCTGGCCGATGAAGCGCAGCGCATTGGCCTGGTCAACAAAACTTTCGAAGATCTGCCGGCGTTGCTCGAAGGTGTGTTCGCCATCGCCCGTGAAATTGCCTCCAAGTCACCCATTGCGATTGCCGGCACCAAGGAAATGCTCACCTACATGCGCGACCACCGGATCGATGACGGTCTCGAACACGTTGCTATCTGGAACGCTGCCATGCTGCAATCAGCGGATCTGAAGCTGGCCATGGTCGCGCACATGAGCAAGCAGAAACCGATATTCGAGAATTGAGTGAAGGGAGGGTTCCATGACAAGCCTTAAACGCTGGAGTACCGCTGTGCTGGATACCGAGGTAACGGGCGGCTGGGCGGTGGTCAACGGCGAGCAAGGTTTCCTGCTGGACGACAACGGTGTGATGTTCCCCCGTGAATGGCTGAAAGCCCAGGACCTGCCGGTCATTGGCGAACACGGCATCGGCCATTTCGATGGCGAGCCGGTGTTCTTGCTGGTGCTCAAGGGCGCGGTGGAGATCGACGGTTGTCGCTGGCAGGGACTTCGGCAGTTCATGCTGGAAGGTGATTTTGCTGTGTTCCAGAAGCTTGGCTATGCGGCGCAGATCAGCACCTGGGCTCGCGAGCATCGTTTTTGCGGCAATTGCGGCCAGCCAACCCAACAAGTGCCGGGCGAGCGAGCAATGTACTGCGCGCAGGACAACCTGCGTTTCTACCCGCGCATCTCACCGAGCATGATCGTCTTGATCACCCGGGGTGACGAAGTGCTGCTGGCCCGTTCGCCGCGTTTCGTCACCGGCGTCTACAGCACCCTGGCGGGGTTTGTCGAGCCGGGAGAGTCGGTGGAAGACTGCGTTCATCGGGAGGTCATGGAAGAAGTGCAGCTCAAGATCAAGGACATCGTTTACATGGGTAGCCAGTGCTGGCCGTTTCCCCACTCGATGATGCTGGGTTTCCACGCGCAATACGAAAGCGGCGACATCGTGCCTCAGGCCGACGAAATCGAAGATGCCCGCTGGTTCAACATCCACGATCTGCCGCCGCTGCCGGCCAGCCGGTCCATTGCTCGCTACCTGATCGATTCCTATGTGGCGCGGCGCTTAGGCACCGCCGAACCAGTGTTGCCATGCTAGGCGAACGGTCAAACCCAGGACGACAGTGATAAACACCGGGCGGATGAACTTTGCACCGCCCTTGATCGCACTTTTGGCCCCGAAATAGGCGCCTGCCATGACTGCCGTGCCCATCGTCAGGCCAATCGGCCAGTCCACCTGGCCGGAAAATATGAATACCGACAGCGCCGCTGCGTTGCTGACGAAGTTCATGCTGCGCGCCACGCCGCTGGCCTTGACCAGATCCAGCGGGTAGATCAACAAACTGCTGACCGTCCAGAAAGCGCCGGTGCCTGGGCCAGCCACGCCGTCGTAGAAGCCCAGACCCAAACCTTGGGGCAGCTGCCACTTCTTTTTGATCGGGGCATTGCTGTCCAGTGGTGCCTTGGGCGTACCACCGAACAACAGATACAGGCCGCAGCCAAATACGATCACCGGCAGCATCTGGTTCAGCCATTCAGCGGGCAGATAATGCGCAACCACCGCGCCGATCACTGCACCGACCGCAGTCCCCACCAGCGCATGCACCCATTGGCGCGGATCGAACAACTTGCGTCGGTAGAAGGTAAAGCTGGCCGTCGCCGAACCAAAAGTGGAGCTGAGCTTGTTGGTGCCCAGGACCAGATGCGGCGGCAAACCGGCGGTCATGAGCGCCGGGGTGGTCAGCAAACCACCACCACCGGCGATGGCGTCGATGAATCCGGCAACAAAGGCAACAACGGCGAGCACCGCCAGGGTGGTCAGGTCGACACTGAGTTCAAAGGGCATGGTGAAGGGCTTAATAGGGCAGTTTGCGCAGAAAAGGCTGCGTCAGAAGCCGCGCATCTTAACCCCAAGCCGTCGGCATGTCAGGTCGCGCTCAGCCTCAGGACAGAAATCCCCCGTCTACATTCAGCGCAACGCCCGTGGTGTAACTGGACGCTTCGCTGGCCAGGTACAGGACCGCGCCTGCCATTTCGCTCGGTGCTGCGACACGTTTGAGGGGGATCTGCTGCAGGGCCACATTCAGGATCGCGTCGTTCTTGACCAGTGCCGAGGCAAACTTGGTGTCAGTCAGGCCGGGCAGCAGGGCGTTGCAGCGAATGCCAAACGGCGCGCATTCCTTGGCAAACACTTTGGTCATGTTGATCACGGCGGCCTTGGTCACCGAATAGATGCCCTGGAATACGCCTGGGGAAACACCATTGATCGACGCCACATTGATAATGCTGCCGCCACCACCTTCGCGCATTAATTTGCCAGCTTCGACCGACATGAAGAAATAGCCGCGAATATTCACGTCGACGGTCTTCTGGAAGGCACTCAGGTCAGTGTCCAGCACATTGCAGAACTGCGGATTGGTCGCGGCATTGTTGACCAGAATGTCCAGGCGTCCGAATTGTTCGCGTATCTGGGCAAACACTGCGCTGATCTGTTCCATTTCGCCGATATGGCAGGCAATCGCCGTAGCCTGGCCGCCATCGGCAATGATCGCGTCGGCAACCTGCTGGCAGCCGTCGATCTTGCGACTGGAGACGATGACGTGGGCACCTTGTTGAGCAAGCAGTTTGGCGATGGCCTCACCGATGCCACGGCTGGCGCCGGAGACAAAGGCGATCTTGCCGTCGAGGTCGAACAGTTGGGTCTTGGACATGTCGTGTTCCTGTCAGCGGGTGGCTGTCAAAGTGTGGATCGGGCAATCACCTGCAGGCTCATCTGCTCCAGCAGCTTGTTCATCTGAATGAACTGCGCGAAGCGTTTGTCCTGAGTCTGGCCGTGGAAGAAGCGGTAGTAAATCTGCTGCACGATACCGGCCAGGCGGAACAGGCCATAGGTGTAGTAGAAATCGAAGTTGTCGATGCGGATGCCGGCGCGTTCGGCGTAATAGTCGACAAACTCCTGGCGTGTGAGCATGCCGGGCGCGTGACTCGGCTGACGCCGCATCAACTGCACGGCGGCCGGGTCGCTGGCTTCGATCCAGTACGCCAGGGTATTGCCCAGGTCCATTAACGGGTCGCCCAGCGTGGTGAGTTCCCAATCCAGGACGCCAATGATGTTCATCGGGTTGGCAGGATCCAGCAGCACGTTATCGAAGCGATAGTCGTTGTGGACGATGGACGGCACCGGGTGGTCCGCTGGCATTTTGTCGACCAGCCAGGCTTTGACCATGTCCCATTGCGGCGCATCGGGCGTGCGGGCCTTGTCGTACCGTTCGCTCCAGCCGTGGATCTGGCGTTGGACGTAACCCTGAGGCTTGCCCAGATCACCCAGGCCGCAGGCCTGATAGTCAACGCGATGCAACTCCACCAGCTTGTCGATGAAGTTCTTGCACAGGGCTTGGGTCTGTCCGGCATCCAGACCCAGTTCCGGCGGCAGATCCGAGCGCAGGATGATGCCCTGGATGCGCTCCATGACGTAGAACTCGGAGCCGATCAGCGCTTCATCCGTGCAATGCACGTAAGCTTTCGGGCAGTAGGGAAAGGCGTCCTTGAGTTGATTGATGATGCGGTACTCGCGACCCATGTCGTGCGCAGACTTCGCCTTCTGGCCGAAGGGCGGGCGACGCAGTACGAGTTCCTGCTCGGGGTATTGGATCAGGTACGTGAGATTTGAAGCGCCACCGGGAAACTGGCTGATTTGCGCCGTGCCGCTGAGGCCGGGAATCTGCGCCTTCAAGTAGGAATCGATCAGCGCGGCGTCGAGTTCTTCGCCGGGACGGATGTCTGTGGACTGGTCAGTAAGCGCCATGCTTATCCCTTCTGCTTATTATGGTGCGGGTTAATCATTGACTAATCGAATGTAGCTCACAAGCCGAAAACCGTCTTATCGACCTGCGTGTTGCTGCCCGATCATTGACTGTGATTGCTCGGCGGGCAGGGTGCGGGACGATCTGCGGGCATAAAAAAACCGAAGCCCTGCGGCTCCGGTTTTTTTGGGCATTGTGCTGCTGTCAGGCCGGGAACAGCTCGCTCAGCTTCATTGCCAGCATCATGTCGCCTTCAGCGCGCAGCTTGCCGCCCATGAAGGCCTGCATGCCGTCGGTCTCGCCGCTGACGATGCCTTTCAGGGTTTCGCTGTCCATGACCAGAGTCACTTGGGCGTCCGGGTTTTCGCCTTCCTGCAATTCGCAGGTGCTGTCCTTGACGATCAGCGAGAAATTCTGGGTCTCGTCGATACGGAAACCGAAAACCAGGTCCAGGCCTGCAGCGGCACTAGGGTTGAACTTGGCTTTCATTGCTTGTACGGCGTCGGCTACAGAGGTCATGGTTCGATCCTTATTGTGTTGATATCGATGTCCCGAAGAACAGGGTTGGCCGGACTCAGCGATAAGTGATGAGTTCCGGCGTGTTCAACAGTTGCAAATGAGCATGACTGTTGAACGAAGCCAAAGCCACCTCGCGACCACGAAACTTGAGTTGGTTGAGCGAGGTGTTGACGATTTGCCAGTTCAGCTCAAATGCCTGCGGCGCAGGCATTCGGGTAATCAGATGCAGCAGGGCGGTAATGGTGCCGCCGGAAGTGAAGACTGCGATGCGCTCGTTCGGTCCGGCGCTTTCAAGAATGGCCAGCAGCCCGGCCTCGACCTGGGCGACGAAACCCAGCCAGCTTTGCAGGCCGTCAGTGTCGTAATCGCCACTGAGCCAGCGGCCGATAATCAGCGCGAACAGTCGCTGAAACTCGCCGCGGTGCTCGGCGGCATTGCGCATCACGTGCAGCGCTTCGGGTTCGTCAGGGAGCATGGCCGGGAGCAGGGCGCGAATTACTGCATCGGCGTCGAACTCATCGAATGCGCGGTCAATTTCCAGCAGCGGGGTCGGTAAATCAAGGGCTGTGAACTCAGCCAGTGCGGTTTCTGCCGTGTGCTGTTGGCGACGCAGGCCGCCCGCGATGCAGCGGTCGAAATTCACGCCCAACTGAGCGAGATACTTACCCAGCACCTGAGCCTGGCGAATTCCGATGGGCGACAGCACGTCGTAGTCGTCTGCGCCGAACGAAGCCTGGCCATGTCGTATCAAATAGATGCTGCCCACGTCCGCTTCGTCCCGGTACGTTGAAAGTTTTGCGAGGTTATGAGGATGCCGGGAGCGTGTCAATAAAAAAACATACGCTTGTTTGAATTGGCGTGTCGAGCGCTGTCACGACGTCCGACTGGTCGGAGCCTGACTGCGCCGGTATGCTTGAACGATCCGTTGCCCTTGCTTGGAAAGGGCGCAATCCATGTGAGGAGTATCTGTGGAGTTTTTAGCCGATTACGCCAGCTTCCTGGCCAAAACGGTCACCCTGGTCGTCGCTATCGTTGTTGTTCTGGTCGCCATCGCGTCCATGCGCGGCAAGGGTCGACGCCGTTCGGCCGGGCAGCTGCAAGTCACCAAACTCAACGATTTCTACAAAGGGCTGCGTGAGCGCCTTGAGCAATCGCTGCTCGACAAAGAGCGGGTCAAGGCGTTGCGCAAGGAACAGGGCAAGGCGCTGAAGAAAGAGAAGAAACTGGGCGAACCCAAACCTCGGGTTTACGTCATGGATTTCGACGGCGATATCAAGGCGTCCGCCACTGAAAGCATGCGTCATGAAATCACTGCGCTGCTCACTCTGGCCACCGACAAGGATGAAGTCGTCCTGCGTCTGGAAAGCGGCGGTGGCATGGTCCACAGCTATGGGCTGGCTTCCTCGCAACTGGCGCGGATTCGTCAGGCCGGTATCCCGTTGACCATCTGTATCGATAAAGTCGCTGCCAGCGGCGGCTACATGATGGCGTGCATCGGCAACAAGATCATCAGCGCACCGTTCGCGATTCTCGGCTCCATCGGCGTGGTCGCCCAGCTGCCCAACGTCAACCGCTTGCTGAAGAAACACGATATCGATTTCGAAGTCCTGACGGCGGGTGAGTACAAACGCACCTTGACCGTGTTCGGCGAAAACACCGAGAAGGGCCGTGAGAAGTTTCAGCAAGACCTGGACATCACCCACGACCTGTTCAAGAACTTCGTGGCGCGCTACCGGCCGCAACTGGCCATTGATGAAGTGGCCACTGGCGAGGTCTGGCTGGGCATGGCAGCGCTGGATAACCAACTGGTCGATGAACTGAAGACCAGCGACGAATATCTGTCCGAGCGCGCCAAGACCGCCGAGGTGTTCCACCTGCATTATGTGCAGCGCAAAAGCTTGCAGGAGCGCGTTGGCCTCGCGGCAACCGGTTCAGTAGATCGTTTGTTGCTGAACTGGTGGAGCCGCCTGACTCAGCAGCGCTTTTGGTAATACCTGCGGGTTGTACGTTTCACATCGAGCGCTTGTTGTCGTCACTGACAACAGGCGCTTTTTTATGCGCGGGATGCGGTAATTATTCAGGCTTTTTTGGTTGGGTGCGTTGATAGGCTGTGAGTCATTTATTGCAATAAGGAGATTGCAAACTCATGCCTGACGCAGTTATTGATCCGTATCGCAACCCTCTGCTGGACGCATTTGTTGCCCGTCACGGCGCGATCGTTAAAAGCCCGGCAGCGTACGCCCGGCTGGTTATCAAAGCCCATGTAAAACAAAGATGGCAACAGGATATTGAACCTGATGACGTCCGACTCAATACCTTCATTTACTCTGAGGTGCCCGGCGCAGACATATACCCGGCAACATTGCACAGCTCGTTGTCTTTGACCGACGCGTTACTGCGCAAATGGCATCAACACCTGACGATGTTCAGTGGTCTGGGCTATGTTCAGCCCTACCGTGCCAGTGGCATACCGATGCGTCTCGTCCCCTCGTTGAGTACTGACTTCCATTCATTGGTTTACGAAGGCCTGTACCGTCGATGCGAGCCGCAGACTTATGACGCGGACACTCATCTGGATATAGATCCCGCCGAATTCAAGAAATTTGTCTGGGCCACGGATTTGCGCCAGCAGTACATGGCCTATCTGCAGACATTCATCGATGCCCATGCCCGACACTATCCGGTATTGGCCAAAGCGGCTTTTCTCAAAGCAGCATTTCTACAGCGAGACGAAAACAGCCTGCTGGAGATTGATAAACAACTGGTGCTTAAAAGTCTCGGGTTGCCGGCTTCACAGCAGTGGCAGGCGTTGACGCCCGAGTTGCTGGAAGGGTCGGTGCCGACCGAGCCGCACATCGTTGTTGCTCCTTTGCAAGTTCACCGATATCGCGCCAGCGACGCATTGGTCATCAAAGACATACAGACCGGTCGTGCTGTGTTGTATGTGCCCGGCAACTCGTCGCCTCTGCACGGTTTCGCCAATGAGCAGCAGCTTGCACACTGGGCGGCTGAGCAGTGCCGTGATGTGCTCAAGCGCAGGTCGTTCGAAGGGCATTTCCCGGAAAATGACGCCCAAGATGGGGTCTTTCTCAGCGGTCTGCACAACGCCCTTGAAGGCATTGCGCGCTATCCGCGGTGGCTCAACAACGCGACCGGCATCTGGTCACCCGTTCACTGTGTCCATGCGGGCCGCAAGATCCACGGCGATCCATTTGTTTTCCTGCGCGACCGAATGGTGGAGCGGTTGCGAGCCGATGCGCTATTCAGCATCCATACCCGAGGCGATGTCCGGCTGGAAGGTTTTGCCCAAGGCTTGAACAGAAGCCTGATCTTCACCGGCGCAGTGGCTCTGATCGTGCCCGAGGCAATTCCTTATATCGTTGGGCTTTCGATTGCCCTGATAGGCGTGGGCGCTGAGCAGGCTGCGAACGGCCGGACCTTGCACGAGCGGCGTCAAGGCGGTGAGCGTGTCGTGTTCGGGCTATTGAATGCCTTGCCATTGGCAGCAGAGAAGCTCATCGCGGCTGCCAGCGAGGCGGGCGCTGCGACCGAGGAGGGGACAACCGTTACCGTCGAGCTGAAACCTGCGCGTGGCGAACCTATCGATAGCGAACCGCAGCCGAGCAACTTCATCCGGCCCCGATTTGACTATGAACCGCAGAACCTTCGGTCCCTCGATGCCAGATTGCGCGAATCATTGCGGGCGTACGAGGCGCCACCGGATTCGCTGCGCGGTCAGCCGACGATTCACGGCCCCAACGGGATGCTGGATATCTACCACCGCGAAGGTCGGTATTTCGTCGCCTTGCACGACAAGGCCTACGAAGTTCGCTGGGAGGAGGCCGCACGCCAGTGGCGAATCACCGACGACAATGGCAAGCCAGGACCTTTTCTTAAACAACAGGAAAACGATCAATGGGACATCGACCTGGGCGGGCTTAAAGGCGGAATGGAAGGCGATCAAGTGGTTCCGAGCAACCCGCTTGCAGCACCAGCGCCTGCGGTCCACCAGCAAGTCAACGCGCTGTATCCCGGATTCACCCCGGATCAGACGGCTGAATTTCTCGCGGAGCTTCGTACTAACGGTACGTCCGTCGAAATCCAGCTCGCGCGTCTGTCCATGGAATTCAAATCCCTTGAGCGCGCTCTTGAGCGCTGGGCCAAAGGGCCTATGACCTGGCGGGCAGTCACCGAAACCCACTCGATACCCGTTTCAGAGCTGGCCCGGCGTCAAGCGGCGGATATCATCAAGCGCTGCTGGCAAAGACTGACTCCGGTGGACGGCCCGGTATCGCTGCGTCTCGAGGGTTATGTGCTCGACCTGCATGGCATCGCCATGGGCGATCTGCCGCATTTGCCGGCGGACTTCAGTCACGTAACAGCGGTCAATCTGTCACGAACCTACATTTCCCAGGAAAGTGCCAGCGAGCTGATCAGCAAGACGCCCAATCTGCGTTGGCTGAATATCGAGAACAACTTTTTGCGCGGTGTGCCGACCAGCGTCGCAAGGTTGCGATACCTGACGCGCTTGTCCCTGGCCAACAACCGAATCGTCCTGACGCCGTTCATGAGGGGCTTGTTGCGTCCGCTCAGGACTTTGCGGCTGCTGAACCTGGAGCGAAATCCGTTAGGTGGGCCACTGGATGTGAGTTCCATGCCTGGACTGATCAATCTGTTCCTGCGCAGCACCGGTATGGAAGAGGCGCCGGCTGGTGTCTTTGAACTGCCTCAGTTAATGGCGCTGGACCTAAGGAATAACCGCATTTCCACGCTGCCCGATGCGTTTTTCGAAACGCCGTGGGCGGCGCATCGAACATTGCTTGATGGCAACCCGCTAGCTATTGGTACCCGGGCCCGTATCGCGCAGATCGGCGGGCCATCTGTCGTGGTGGAACCGGTGGAGGGCGTAGAGGTGTGGCTGCAGCGCACGCCTGCCCTGGCACGAAGGCAGCGGCGGACCCTGTGGGAGTTGTATGGCGCTGAAGAACACGCTGACGATTTCTTCGACCTACTGGCTCGCTTGCGAAGCTCTGCCGATTTCAATCTGACACCAGATGTGGTGACGGAGCGCGTCTGGCTACTGATGGAGGCTGGCGCCGACGATCAGACGTTGCGCAGTCGACTGGTGGCCATGGCGGCCAATCCACAGACCTGTGTTGACGGCGCCACGGTCATGTTCAGCGAGATGGAGCTGGAAGTGCTGGTGACGAAAGCGCGAGCGCTGGCGGCGGCAGGCCACGAGGGGCCGCAACTGATCAAACTGCTGCGGGGGTTGCTTCGCCTGGAGGAGGTGGACGGTATCGCCAGGGCGGATGCGGCAGGCCGGGCCGGGTTCACCGAAGATGTTGAGGTGCTGCTCGCTTACCGCGTTGGTCTGGTCAGCCGCCTGGACCTGCCACTGAGTACGCGAACCATGCAGTTTTCGAGTTCGGCGGGGGTCACCGAGGAGATGCTGGACAGGGCAGAGCAGTTGGTTGTTGGGCGCGAAACCCCATCGGCGTTGGTGGAGTTCGCCCTCAAACGGGAATTCTGGGTGACGTACCTCGAAGAGCGATACCCCGCTGAATTTCTCGCTTGCCGCAAATCCACCGAGCTGCGCATGGGCGCTCTGGACGACCTGCAAAGCGAAGGGGGCATGACCGACGGCGCTTACAAGAACGCCGCCGAAGAAATTCTGCGCCAGCGTCGGGCGGACGAAAGTACGCTGATGAAGCAATTGACTCAGGCTGAACTGGCTGGCAGCTCGGGCGCCAACAGCATTTGAGTCGGGACAAAAAAAGACCAGGCCGGATAGTTCCGGCCTGGTCTTTTGTTTACGCTGCCTGATTCACCCGAGCAGTCGTTTAGCGACGGCGAAACAGCGGCAAAGGTTCATCGGCGGCCGCTTGATAGGTTACCGAGAAATCCCGCAGGCCTTCCAGGGCTTCGTACGGATCCTTGTCTGCACGAATCGCGAAGGCATCGAAGCCGCAGCGGTGCATGTAGAACAACTGGTCGCGCAGCACGTCGCCAATGGCGCGTAACTCGCCCTTGAAACCGTAGCGATCCCGCAGCAAGCGCGCATTGGAGAAGTTGCGACCATCGGTGAACGCTGGAAAGTTCAGGGCGATGACCTGGAACTCGTTGACGTCATCACCGATTTCTTCAGCTTCTTCATCGCTGTCCAGCCACACACCCAGGCCGCCGTCACGGGCTTTGAGGGCATGAGCGTGTTCGCGCCAGAGCGCGAGAGGCACGATCAGGTCGTCGCAATTGGACAGACCATCAAGGGTCGTATCCTTTGGCAGCAAGTGCCAGGTTTCGTCGACGACTTCGTTGTTCTTAATGATTCGCTGCATAGACGCGCTCCTTGAAAGGGTCGATACCGATACGCTGGTAGGTATCGATGAACCGCTCGTCTTCGTTACGTTTTTCAACATAGACGTCGATCAGCTTCTCGATCACATCCGGCATCACGTCCTGGGCGAAGGACGGGCCGAGAATCTTGCCCAGGCTGGCGTCGCGGCTGGCGCTGCCACCCAGTGACACCTGATAGAACTCTTCGCCTTTCTTGTCCACACCCAGAATGCCGATATGCCCCACGTGGTGGTGACCACAGGCGTTCATGCAGCCGGAAATGTTCAGATCCAGCTCACCGATGTCGAACAGGTAATCCAGGTCGTCGAAACGGCGTTGGATCGATTCGGCAATCGGGATCGACTTGGCGTTGGCCAGGGAGCAGAAATCGCCGCCAGGGCAGCAGATGATATCGGTCAGCAGGCCGATGTTCGGCGTGGCGAAACCTTGCTCGCGCAGCTCATTCCACATCGTGAACAATTGTGTCTGCTCAACGTCAGCGAGAATGATGTTCTGCTCGTGGGAGGTGCGCAGCTGGCCGAAGCTGTAGCGGTCGGCCAGATCGGCGATGCCGTCCAGTTGCTTGTCAGTCACATCACCAGGTGCAACGCCGGTTGGTTTGAGCGACAGGGTCACGGCCGCATAGCCAGGCTTCTTGTGCGCCAGGACGTTGCGGGTGCGCCAGCGAGCAAAACCGGGGTGCTGTTGATCCAGCGCAGCCAGTTCGGCGGCTTGATCGGTCAACGCCCGATAGTCAGGGTCGACGAAGTGTTTGGCAACGCGATGCACTTCGGCGTCGGTCAACGTGGTCTGGCCACCGCGCAGGTGCGCCATTTCCGCGTCGACCTTTTCGGCGAACACTTCAGGTGTCAATGCCTTGACCAGAATCTTGATCCGCGCCTTGTACTTGTTATCGCGACGGCCGTAGCGGTTGTAAACCCGCAGGATGGCGTCGAGATAGCTCAGCAGATCCTGCCAAGGCAGGAACTCATTGATGAACGCGCCGACCACCGGCGTACGGCCAAGACCGCCGCCGACCAGAACACGAAAGCCCAGCTCGCCCGCAGCGTTCAGCACAGGCTCAAGGCCGATGTCGTGCACTTCGATGGCAGCGCGGTCAGTGCTGGAACCATTGATGGCGATCTTGAACTTGCGCGGCAGATAGGCGAATTCCGGGTGGAACGTCGTCCACTGACGAACAATTTCGCACCACGGACGCGGATCCACTACTTCGTCGGCAGCGACGCCGGCGAACTGATCAGTGGTCACGTTGCGCAGGCAGTTGCCGCTGGTCTGAATCGCGTGCATCTGCACGGTGGCCAGCTCAGCCAGGATATCGGGAATGTCTTCCAGCGCCGGCCAGTTGAACTGAACGTTCTGGCGGGTGCTGATGTGCGCGTAGCCCTTGTCGTAGTCACGGGCAATCTTCGCCATCATGCGCGCCTGACGGGAAGTGAGTTGCCCGTAAGGCACCGCGACCCGCAACATCGGCGCAAAGCGCTGAATATAAAGGCCATTTTGCAGGCGCAGCGGACGAAACTCTTCTTCGCTGAGTTCCCCCGCCAGGTAGCGTCGGGTCTGATCACGGAACTGCTTGACGCGGTCCTCGATGATCCGCTGATCGTACTCGTCGTATACGTACATATAGGTCCTGTTCTCAGGCAATAACGGCAAATCTGCGCGCACGGCCGCGCACTCCCAACGGAGCCGAGGGAAGATACCAGTTTGCAGTTATGCGCAAAAGTGAAGTTTGAATATATGCACAGAACGAAAAGTACTAAGCCGCTCGTCTTGCCTCGATAACCCTGCTTGTCATATGGGCATACGTCAACTTTACTGAGGTCGAGCCGACAGTCAGCACGACTGCGTGCTCTTGTTTGCAGCCACCCAAATAAGACAGACAAGAGGGATGCAATGAGTAATCACCCGAAGATCAGCAAATCCGACAGCCATGTGGATGCGTGGGCCATTTTCTTCATCATCATGCTTGTCGTGGGGGCCGCCGTTTTCTGGGTCAGTCACCAGTAGCTCAATCCGTTTAATTTAACGGTGCAGATAATCAGGTCAGCAGCCGATACGTATTCATAGGCCATTTAGCGGCGGGAATATGTCTGGCTACAGCAAGGGCTCGATTATTGGTCTACACCGGCTTGTCCGCAGCGTGCTGTTCACAGCCGGTTGCCTATGGGCAGGCTCGTCCATGGCTGTCTCCGTGGTTTTCCTGAACCCCGGCCCTGCTTCGGACGGCTATTGGCAGGCCTACGCCAGATTCATGCACGCAGCGGCGGAAAAACTCGAGATGTCCCTTGAGGTGATTTACACCGACCGGGACACTCGCAAGCTGCTGACGTACGCCCGCGAGGCGCTGCAGGGCACTAACCGCCCGGACTATCTGGTGTTCTCCAATGAGCTGAATGTCGCGCCGGAGATACTGCGTCTGTCCAGGGGCAGCGGCGTAAAACTGTTCGCGGTCAACAATACCTTGACGGCCAACCAGATCGGCATCCTCGGCGATTTATCGAAAAGCTATCCGGACTTTATCGGCAGTCTGGTTGGCAACGACGAGGAGGCGGGTTACCTCACTGCAAGTCAGTTGTTCCGCTTGGGTTCAGACACTGCGAAAGGCCAGCCGGTGGAGTTGTTGGCTTTTGCCGGCACCAATAACACACCGGTATCACTCAAGCGCGAGCAGGGCATGTATCGCGCTCTTGCGGAACATCCCGAAGTGCATCTGCGTCAGATCGTCCTGGGCGGCTGGCGCCGAGATCGTGCCTTGGAGCAGGCTAGAATCTTGCTCAAGCGCTATCCCGATATACGCCTGGTCTGGACGGCCAACGACCAGATGGCGTTCGGCGCAATGGACGCGGTGACCGAGTTAGGCAGCCAGCCAGGCAAGGACATCCTGTTCAGCTCGATCAATTGGGCGCCAGCGTCGCTGGATGCACTTCGGGATGGACGACTCAATGTGATTGCCGGTGGCCATTTCATGTTGGGCGGCCTGGCCATGGTGTTACTGCATGACTACGAAGCAACCGATCCGGCCGCGCGGCAAAACATGGGCGCGCGGGAAGCGCAGTTGATGCAACTGTTGGTGAGGGGCGACATAGAAAAAATTCGTATTGCCAGTCAGCGCGACGACTTCGGCATTGATGTGCGCCAGTTCAGCCTTGAAGGCAAGCCGGCTGGCGCGCAGTACCCGTTCATCCGCAAAACACTTGCCCCCTGATGCACGCCGGGCTTAGCTCACGGCGAAGTGCATCACCAGCTGCACCACGCCGAATAACATCGCAGCGAAAATAATCGTGAACAGCAGGCCCAGCACGGCAAAGTGCACGGGTTTGCCGTGGGTAAAGTCTCGCTCGCGATTTTTGCCACTCTGGACACCGAATGCTGCTGCCATGACGCTGTGCAGCATCTGCCAGAAGGTCGGCGGCTTGCCATTTGGCGAGTCGTTGAGTGGATCGTCCATACGCCCTCGAAGGTTTTTGTGGAAGAGGTCGCACAAAGCTTAGGCGAAAAAAAGGGGCGCATGTTTGCGCCCCTCCAGTTTGTCGCGAAACAACTTGCGTAAGCGTTACTCGTCGTAGCCCAGGTTCGGTGCCAGCCAGCGTTCGGTGACGCTCAACGCCTGGCCTTTGCGGGCGGTGTAGCTTTCGACCTGATCCTTGTCGACCTTGCCCACGGCGAAATACTGCGCTTGCGGGTGGGCAAAGTACCAGCCGCTGACTGCCGCGGCCGGGAACATCGCGTAGTGCTCGGTAAGGAACACGCCGCTTTTGCCAGGCTGGCCTTCGGGCATCGGATCGAGCAACTGGAACAGCGTGCCTTTTTCCGTGTGGTCCGGGCAGGCCGGATAGCCTGGGGCAGGGCGGATGCCGACGTATTGTTCCTTGATCAACTCGTCATTGCCCAATTGCTCGTCCTTGGCATAACCCCAGTATTCCTTGCGAACCTGTTGGTGCAGCCATTCAGCGCACGCCTCGGCGAGACGGTCGGCCAGGGCCTTGACCATGATCGCGTTGTAATCGTCGCCCTTGTCCTGATAAGCCTTGGAGACTTCCTCCGCGCCAATGCCAGCGGTGGTGATGAAGCCGCCGACATAATCCGTCACACCGCTGCTCTTGGGCGCGACGAAGTCGGCCAGCGAGAAGTTAGGCTTGCCGTCGGTCTTGATGATCTGCTGACGCAAATGGTGCAGTTTGGCGATTGCCTTGCCGTCGTCGCCATAAACTTCCAGGTCATCTTCATCCACCTGATTGGCCGGCCAGAAGCCGAACACCGCACGGGCACTGATCAGCTTTTCGTCGATCAGCTTGCGCAGCAGTTCCTGAGCATCGGCAAACAGCGACGTTGCCGCTTCGCCCACCACTTCATCGGTGAGGATGCGCGGGTATTTGCCAGCCAGGTCCCAGGAGATGAAGAACGGCGTCCAGTCGATGTATTCGGCCAGGACGTCGAGGTCGATATTTTCCAGCACTTTCGCGCCAGTAAAGGTCGGTTTTACCGGGTTATAGGTTTCCCAGTCGAACTGTGGCTTCTTGGCAATGGCCGCACCGTAGCTCAGGCGCTCGGTACGGGCACTGCGCGCCGAGGTGCGTTCACGGACCTCGATGTATTCCAGTCGGGTCTTCTCGATGAACGCTGGTTTGAGCTCCTTGGACAACAGCTGAGTCGCCACACCCACCGCGCGGGACGCATCAGTGACGTAGATAACTGCGTCGTTGCTGTATTTCGGTTCGATCTTCACCGCCGTGTGCGCCTTGGACGTTGTCGCACCGCCGATCATCAAGGGCAGGTGGAAGTCCTGACGCTGCATTTCCCGGGCAACGTGGACCATTTCGTCCAGCGAAGGCGTGATCAAGCCGGATAGGCCGATGATGTCGCACTTCTGTTCTTTGGCGACCTGCAGGATCTTTTCAGCCGGGACCATGACGCCAAGGTCGACGACGTCGTAGCCGTTACAGCCGAGTACCACGCCGACGATATTCTTGCCGATATCGTGGACGTCGCCCTTGACCGTGGCCATGAGGATCTTGCCCTTGGCTTCCGGCTTATCGCCTTTTTCCAGTTCAATGAACGGAATCAAGTGCGCTACAGCCTGTTTCATCACGCGGGCGGATTTCACCACCTGAGGCAGGAACATTTTTCCCGAGCCGAACAGATCGCCGACGATATTCATGCCGGACATCAGCGGGCCTTCGATCACCTCGATAGGCCGCGCGAACGATTGGCGGGATTCTTCGGTGTCTTCAACGATGTGCGTGGTAATACCTTTGACCAGCGCATGTTCCAGGCGCTTGTTGACCGGCCAGCCACGCCACTCTTCGGTTTCAGCTTCCTTGACGCTGCCATCGCCCTTGAACTTGTCGGCAATCGCCAACAGCGCATCGGTGCCTTCCGGGTTGCGGTTGAGCACCACGTCTTCCACGCAATTGCGCAGTTCGGCGGGGATCTGGTCGTAGATCTCCAGTTGCCCGGCGTTGACGATACCCATGGTCAGGCCATTGCGAATGGCATGCAGCAGGAACACCGAGTGGATCGCCTCGCGCACCGGATTGTTGCCTCGGAACGAGAACGACACGTTGGACACGCCGCCCGAAGTCAACGCGTGGGGCAGGTTGTCGCGGATATACGCACAGGCATTGATGAAGTCGACGGCGTAGTTGTTGTGCTCTTCGATACCGGTGGCGATGGCGAAGATGTTCGGGTCGAAGATGATGTCTTCCGGCGGGAAGCCCACTTCATTGACCAGGATGTCGTAAGAGCGTTTGCAGATTTCCTTCTTGCGCGTTTCGGTATCGGCCTGGCCTTTTTCGTCAAACGCCATCACCACCACGGCCGCGCCATAGCGCTTGCACAGTTTGGCGTGGTGAATGAACTGCTCGACGCCTTCCTTCATGCTGATGGAGTTGACGATGCCTTTGCCCTGAATGCACTTGAGACCGGCTTCGATCACTTCCCATTTCGATGAGTCGATCATGATCGGCACGCGGGAGATATCCGGCTCGCCAGCGATCAGGTTGAGGAAGGTCACCATGGCCTTCTTCGAATCCAGCATGCCTTCGTCCATGTTGATATCAATCACCTGAGCGCCAGCTTCGACCTGTTGCAGGGCGACTTCCAAGGCTTCGGTGTAGTTATCTTCACGGATCAGGCGGGCAAAACGGGCGGAACCGGTGATGTTGGTACGCTCGCCGACGTTGATGAACAGCGATTGGCGATCGATGGTGAACGGCTCAAGGCCCGACAGCCGGCAAGCTTTCGGAATGTCCGGAATGACACGCGGCGCATATTTGCTGACGGCTTCGGCGATGGCCTTGATGTGACCCGGCGTTGTGCCGCAGCAACCGCCGACGATATTAAGGAAGCCGCTCTGGGCGAATTCTTCGATGACCAGCGCGGTTTGTGCCGGAGTTTCGTCGTACTCGCCGAACTCGTTGGGCAGGCCGGCATTGGGGTGCGCCGAAATCCGCGTGCTGGCCTTGTTGGACAGCTCTTGCAGATAAGGCCGCAACTCACTGGCGCCCAGCGCGCAGTTCAAGCCTACGGAAATGGGTTTGGCGTGGCTGACCGAGTTCCAGAAGGCTTCAGTGGTCTGCCCGGAAAGCGTCCGCCCTGAGGCGTCGGTGATCGTGCCGGAAATCATGATCGGCAATTCAAAGCCGAGTTCTTCGAACACACCCTGCACGGCGAAGATTGCCGCCTTGGCATTGAGCGTGTCGAAGATGGTCTCGATCAGGATCAGGTCAGCGCCGCCCTCGATCAGGCCTTTGGTGGCTTCGGTGTAGTTTTCAACCAGCTCGTCGAAGGTGACGTTGCGATAACCGGGGTTGTTGACGTCCGGTGACAACGAGCAGGTGCGGCTGGTGGGGCCGAGCACGCCAGCGACAAAACGCGGCTTGTCCGGGGTTTCCAGGGTTTTCGCATCGGCTACTTTACGGGCCAGGCGCGCGCCTTCGACGTTCAGCTCGTACACCAGCTCTTCCATGCCGTAATCGGCCTGGGAAACCTGGGTGGCGTTAAAGGTGTTGGTTTCCAGAATGTCCGCGCCAGCGTCCAGATAGGCTTTTTCGATGGCGCCGATGACATCCGGACGGGTCAGGATGAGCAGGTCGTTATTACCTTTGACATCGCTTGGCCAGTCGGCGAAACGTTTGCCCCGGTAATCCTGCTCTTCGAGGCGGTAGCTCTGGATCATAGTGCCCATGCCGCCGTCGAGGACCAGAATCCTCTGTTGAAGAGCTTGCTGGAGAGCGTGATGGCGAGCGGTACGGTCAGACATAGGGCTACCTGGAAAAGGTCGATACAGAAAGGTCGAGATGATATCAAACCCGAACGGTTTTAGTGTTGATTACCCTTTTGCATGAATATCGTTCATGTTGCTGGTTCTTCGGCAGCAGTGACGCACGTATCTGGTGGTCAGCATTTAAATGCCGGTCAATACCGTTGAAAATCAGCGCAGGCCTTATGGAATATGGCCTGCGGCCATCTTCTGATTTGCCCCCTTTAGTCAGTTTCTGCGATCTTTTCCTCAAAAACGTGGTCCGACTCCAGGAGTGTCCGGGGGCGCGCTTCTGGTTTGCCTTTCCGGACTGTGATTCAAAAGTCAGGCGACAGAGGTTGTTTATAGATGCTGATTTCGGTTCAAGCCCTGCGGGCCCTCGCCGCTTGGGCAGTGGTGTGTCATCACTTCATGCAAATTTTTTTCGACTTTCATGCGTCGGGGCCGATAGGTCAGTTTTTTGTTTCCAGGGGTGCGGTCGGCGTCGATATTTTTTTCGTCATCAGTGGCCTGGTGATTTTTCTTTCGACACAAAACACCGACATGCCCGCCAGTCGTTTCATGCTTAACCGAATTATCCGCATTGTTCCCGCCTACTGGTTTTACACCGCCATCATGGGGCTGCTCCTGGTTTTTGCAGCGCCCTTGCTGCCGCATCAGGTCATCAGCTGGCAGAATTTCCTGTTGTCGCTGCTGTTCATTCCTTCTGAAAACCCTGGCGGATATGGCCTGTATCCCACGCTGAACGTCGGCTGGACGCTGAACTATGAAATGCTTTTCTACCTGTTATTTTCGACGGTGTTCCTGTTTCAGCAGCGTCATCGCCCGTTGATCGTCGCCGCCGCGTTGTTCGCGGTCAGCGAAGTGCTGGCCCGCTCCGGGCTGATCAGTCGCTTCTATGGCAATGACATCGTCTACGAGTTTTTGCTGGGCATCGTCATTGGCATCATCTATCGCAAGGGCTGGATCAAAGAGGGTGTCTGGCTGCCCTTGCTTGGCATCGCCACCGGTTTGGTCACTATCTATCATCTGACGCCAGCGGAGCGGCTGCTCAATTGGGGCTTGCCCAGCGCGTTGATCGTATTGTCGTGCATTTCCCTGGAGCCCTGTTTCCGGGGGAATAAACTGCTCAAGATCCTTGGCGATTGTTCGTACTCGGTGTATTTGCTGCACGTGTTGGTGCTGTATGCCGGTTGGCTGGCGGCCGAACATTTCGCGCTGAATCCGTATCTGGTGTTCGCGGTGTGCGTGCCTGTCATCGGGCTGGGCGCATGGGGCAGCTATGAATGGCTCGAAAAAGGCCTTTATCGCCGCATGAAGGGCTGGCTGGACAAGCGCCGCAGCGCTGACACCGCGCAGGTTCTTTCCTGAGCTGCCTTTTCCCGACCGGTTCTTTTTCGATCAGCTGTTTTCCGACCTGCTCTTTTCCGACAAGAATACTAGGACTTTGTATGACGCAGCCGATTGGCGTAAACTGCCGGCACGTCTGCGAGGAATTTTCATGACCGCTATCATTATTACCGATGCTGCCCACGACTATCTGGCCGATCTGCTCGAAAAGCAGAACACCCCGGGCATCGGCATCCGCGTGTTTATTACCCAACCTGGCACCCAATACGCTGAAACCTGCATTGCTTATTGCAAGCCGGGCGAAGAAAAGCCGGAAGACAAGGCCATTGGCCTGAAGAACTTCACGGCCTGGATTGATAACTTCAGTGAAGCGTTTCTCGACGACGCCGTCGTCGATTACGCCACTGATCGCATGGGCGGCCAGCTGACCATCAAGGCGCCAAACGCCAAAGTACCGATGGTCAACGCCGACAGCCCGATCAACGAGCGCATCAGCTATTACCTGCAAACCGAGATCAATCCCGGTCTTGCCAGCCACGGCGGGCAGGTCACACTGATCGACGTCGTTGAAGAAGAAGACAAGAACATCGCGGTGCTGCAATTCGGTGGCGGTTGCCAGGGTTGCGGTCAGGCGGATGTAACGCTCAAGGAAGGCATCGAGCGCACCTTGCTCGAACGCATCCCTGAGCTGAGCGGCGTGCGTGACGTCACTGACCACACGCAAAAAGAGAACGCTTACTACTGAGTGAGCGGTCTGCGCAGCATCAAAAACCCCGACGCGTTCGGGGTTTTTTGTGTCTTCGGTATGTGGCTGATTTCCCTGTAGGAACGAGGCTTGCCCGCGAAAGCGTCTTCTAAAACGATGGATTTTTCGCCTGAGACTACGCTTCGCGGGCAAGCCTCGCTCCAACGGAATCTACCGGCCGCCTCGAGAATGAATTCGCTCACGATTGCGAAATCGACGCTATTCGGTAGGACCGGATTTATCCGGGAGGGCGTTGGTGCAGGCACCACATCAGCGGCGTCTGCGAAAGCTTCATTCCAGTCCATTGATATGTCGGCAGAGCTTACGCTTCGCGGGCAAGCCTCGCTCCAACAAGAGGTTCGGAATCACGGCCTGAATAAATGCGCATGCCCCGCACGATACAGCGACGACTCTCCAAAGCTGTGGTCAGCCAGAACACGTCCTACCAGAATCAGCGCCGTGCGCCGAAAGCCCTTCGCACGCACCTTGCCCTCGATATCCGCCAGCGTGCCCAGCGCCCAATCCTGATCCGGCCAGCTGGCGCGATGCACGACAGCAATCGGGCAGTCGCTGCCGTAATGGGGCAACAGTTCGGCAACGATCCTGTGCAGATTGTTGACCCCGAGATGAATCGCCATGGTGGCGCGGTGTTGCGCCAGACTGGCCAGTTCTTCACCGGGTGGCATTGTGGTCTTGTCGGCGAAGCGGGTGAGGATCACGCTTTGCGAGATATCCGGCAGTGTCAGTTCGGTGCCGAGCAAGGCTGCGCAGGCAGCGGTTGCGGTAACGCCCGGAATGATCTCGAAGGGAATGTTCAATTCGCGCAGATAACGGATCTGTTCGCCGATGGCACCGTACAGGCTCGGATCACCTGAATGCACCCGAGCCACATCCTGGCCTTGTTCATGAGCGGATTTCATCAAGGCGATGATCTGTTCGAGATGCAATTCGGCGCTGTTGCTGACCTGAATCGCGTTATGGCCCTCTAGCACGGCCGTTGGCACCAGCGATCCGGCATAGATAATCACCGGGCAACTGCGGATCAAGCGCTGCCCCTTGACCGTGATCAACTCCGGATCGCCAGGGCCTGCGCCGATGAAAAAAACGGTCATGGAAACTCCAGATTCTTGAGTGGAAGCGGTGTGTGAGGCGGATTATCGGCTATCGAGCACAGTGCTGGCCAAGGCAAATGTCGCTTGCCGATTATTGACCCGAGGAATAAGCAAGCGTGCAGCACCTGATCGACTGGCCAGCGCCAACGCTGCGCTCTCTGCAATCCCATAACAGCCGGTGTGCTCAAAGGCGGTCAACGAACGATGAGTCAATTGCGCTTCGTAGGGGTTGAGCTGCTGTGCACTGAATACAGTCAGCGGCAAGCGAAGCCGGCGAGCAAGCTCCAGCAGACCGGGCTCATTGCTTTTCAGGTCAATGGAGGCGAGGGCGCTGAGGTCTTGCAACTCAAGGTCATGACTTCGAAGGCTGGACTCGATCAACTCAAGCATCACGCCAGCGGAGCATCCGCGCTGGCAGCCGAGCCCGGCCACCAGCGTCGGCCGCGATTGATCAGGCTTGATCAAGTTCGGCATTGTTGCGGCGAAACAGCCAGGCGCTGATCACGCCCATGGCAATCCAGAACAGCGCGTTGGTCAGCAACGAGGCGATCTTGAACTGCGACTCCAGCGCTTCAGGCGCCAGGCTTTCATGCACCGGCGGTTGCGGCGCGCCGATGATATGCGGCACGACCAGAATCGCCACGCCCAGCACTTTGAGCAGCCAGTTCTTGCCGAACACGATCAATGCCAAAGCCGCTGCAGTCGATGCAGCAGTGCCGATCCACCAGATTTGCCGTTGGGTCAGGTCCGCTGCAGCAGTGCCCGGCAGTTCTGGCGGCAGGCCAAGTGTCGGCGCGAGGGTGAACACCGCAAAACCTGCCAATCCCCAGAGCACGCCCTGGGATGTCTTGCCCGGAGCGCGCAAGGTATACAGGCCCGCCAGCATCAGCGCGAAGCCGACCGCGACCACCAGATTGCCACCGGTCGTGGACAGAATGCGCTGCCAGCCATCTTGCGGAGACCAGGCCTCTTCATCGTGTACATGTCCAGTGGGCGCGTTTTCGGCGTGCTCGTGAACCTGTTCGGTTGGAGCGTTCTCGTAGGTTTCCGCTTGCAGAATCAGTGGCGCGACCCAGAAACTTTGCAGCAGGGTCAGGAACAGGGCGGCGATCAGGCCTGTAAACCCCGCCGTCTGAGCAATTCGCTTGAACATGGCGTCAGGTCTCAATGGCAGGGAAAGGCAGAACTGTGACGGGTGTCGTGCGCCGCATTGTGCACGGCATCAATGTGCGAGAAACCGGCGAAATACACCAGGCACGCGCCGAGAATGGCAGCGCTGATGGCGGCGGTCAGGCGTCGAGTCTGGGTGGCAGTGGTCGTGCTGGCGGTATGACTGGTTGTACTGATCGACATGGCGCTTCCCTCTTGGATGTCGGCAAGGTGAGGGGAACGCATGAGAGCTCCGCTGACAGGCGTCAGAAGAGATCAACAGCGCCCGCCCACCGCGGGTTTGTCAGAAGTTTCATGTCGGGCCGGTCTCCGGGCTTGCGAGGGATCGATTGCTCGACCTGAAAGCGTCACCTTCCCATGCCGTTGCCGGTCACAGTGGATCTGACTCTTCACTCGCTTACCGTTGCGGGGGCAGCGCCGGACTTGCACAAGCCATGAGGCCTGAACGCACCGGTTTCCCGTTTCACCCTGTGAAGGGCACCCGAACAAGGCGTACAGGAGAGCATGGGCCGGCGCTGAACGTCAATCAGTTCGCGTCGGACGCAGGCTTGTGATTGACCTGCCGATGGTCACTGCGTAGCCTTGCGGATTCGAGGTTCTGTGCGCTGCACGCTGCCATGCAGCCGGACAGCGCACAGCTAAGATGGGAACGCGGTCAATGCCGCGGCTGCCCCCGCAACTGTAAGCGGTCAGGTTCATTGCACAGCCACTGCGACAAGCGGGAAGGCGCCATGAATTGCAGGTGGACTGTCCACCCGTAACCGCAAGCCAGGAGACCTGCCTCGATCCGGGCATCATGCCCTGCAAATTCTCACTACAACCGGGCGGGGTGATCCGGTGGCGAATCCAGTCCTGTGCCTGATCACCGGGTTTTCGTCCTGTTTGCCCGCCGCTTCGCCAAAGGGCACCTGATGAAAACACTGGCCAAACTTCCCGTCACCATCGTTACCGGCTTTCTGGGCTCGGGTAAAACCACGTTATTGCGCCACATGCTCGACAACGCTGAAGGGCGGCGCATCGCGGTGATCGTCAACGAGTTCGGCGAGCTGGGCATCGACGGCGAAATCCTCAAGCAATGCACCATCGGTTGTACTGAAGAAGAAGCCAACGGCCGGGTTTACGAGCTGGCCAATGGCTGCTTGTGCTGCACCGTCCAGGAAGAATTCTTCCCGGTGATGCGCGAACTGGTAGCGCGTCGCGGCGATCTTGATCACATCCTCATCGAAACCTCAGGTCTGGCGTTGCCCAAGCCACTGGTACAAGCCTTCCAATGGCCGGAAATCCGCAACGCCTGCACCGTGGATGCCGTGATTACCGTGGTCGACAGCCCGGCGGTGCTGGCCGGCACCTTCGCTGCATTCCCGGATCAGGTCGACGCCCAGCGCAAGCTGGATCCGAACCTGGACCACGAATCGCCGCTGCACGAGCTGTTTGCCGACCAACTGGCCAGTGCCGACCTCGTTATCCTGAACAAAGCCGACATGATCGACGCCGCAGGTCTGGCTGCCGTGCGCGCCGAGGTTTCCGAAGAATTGCCACCAGCGGTCAAGGTCATCGAAGCCAGCAGCGGCCGTTTGCCGATCAGCGTATTGCTGGGCTTGGGTGCGGAATCCGAACTGCATATCGATGCCCGCAAGACCCACCACGATCACCACGAAGGCGACGACCATGACGATCACGATCATGACGCCTTTGACTCGATCTCCATCAAGCTGCCGCAAGCCGACGAAAGCCTGTTGCTCGATGCGCTCACGCAACTGGTGGTTGAACACGGCGTCTTGCGTGTCAAGGGTTTTGCGGCCATTCCCGGCAAGCCAATGCGCTTGCTGATTCAAGGCGTGGGTACGCGTTTCGACAAACATTTCGACCGCGCCTGGGGTGCTGACGAAGAGCGCGCGACCAATCTGGTGCTGATCGGCCAGAAACTGGACGCTGCGGTACTTGAAGCACAGCTGCGTGCTGCGGTTGCTGGCTGACCCATGCATTTACTGAGAACCCAGCCCGGTGGTTTTGTACCGGACGACAGCATCGCCGACCTGGGCCAAACCCCCGCCGAGCTGGTGATTCTCTGTAGCGGCGACTCAAGCCTGGCCTTGCTTGCCGAGGCCGCGCAACAGTTGCCGGATGATTATCCAAGCCTGCGTCTGGCCAACCCGATGCAGGTGCAAAATCATGCTTCGGTTGACCTTTATGTCGACCAAGTGCTGCGCCACGCCAAAGTCATCCTTATTTCCTTGCATGGTGGCATCGGCTACTGGCGCTACGGCGTCGAGCGGTTGATCGAGCTGGCCGGGCGAGGCGTGCAGGTCATTCTGGTGCCAGGCTGCGACAACGCGGACCCGGAGCTCACCGATTTGAGCACCGTCACCGCAGAGGACTGCCAGCGTATTTGGCAGTTTTTGCGCCAAGGCGGCATGCACAATGCGCTGGAACTGTATCGCTGCCTTGCGAGTGGTTGGCTGGGGCGGGATTATTCCTGGTCCGAGCCACTGCCCTTGCCGCGCACGGCGATTTATCACCCAAACACCTCCCGCGCTGAACTCAGTGATTGGCAGGCCGACTGGCAGGCCGATCAACCGGTTGTGGCGCTGCTGTTCTATCGCTCGCATCTTCAGGCCGCCAATACCGCCTTTATTGATGAGTTTTGCCTGCGCTTGCAGGCTCAGGGTTTGAATCCTCTGCCGATTGCCGTGGCGAGCCTTAAAGAGGCGGGCTGCATGACGCTGGTGGAAGATTGGCTGGACGAGGTTGAGGCTGAGTTGATCCTCAATACCACCGGCTTTGCCCAGTCCAGTCCTGAGGCGCCACACTTGCGGCCGTTTCGCCGCAATATCCCGGTCATTCAGGCCATCTGCGCCCAGGACAACGAACCGGGCTGGCGCGCCAGCGAGCAAGGCCTCGGCGCCCGGGATCTGGCAATGCACATTGCCTTGCCGGAGCTGGATGGACGCATCATCAGTCGCCCGATCAGCTTCAAGGATCTGGCGTGGCACAGTGAGCGCAGCCAGTCGGATGTGGTTTGCTACCGCGCACAGCCGGAACGCATGGATTTCGTCGCCGAGCTGGCGCGGCGCTGGATCCTGCTGGCGCGTTTGCCCAATGCGGAAAAACGTGTCGCCTTGATTCTGGCCAATTACCCGACCCGCGACGGACGTATCGGCAACGGCGTAGGCCTCGATACTCCGGCAGCGGCGCTGAATATTCTGCGTGCGATGCAGGCTGAAGGTTACCCATTGGAACCCTTGCCTGAAACAGGCTCTGCGCTGATTCACCAACTGCTCGGTGGCGTGACCAATGACCTGGACAGTCTGGATTTGCGCCCGTGTGAGCAAAGCATGGCGCTGGGTGAATATCTCGCGGCTTTTAAAACAATGCCAGCGGCCAACCGGGAAGCGGTCAACGTCCGGTGGGGTGCGCCGGAAGCAGATCCCATGTTTCGCGCCGGTCGGATGATGATTGCCGGTCTGCGCTTCGGCCTGACCTTCATCGGTATCCAGCCTGCCCGGGGTTATCAGGTGGACCACAGCGCGGTTTATCACGACCCGGATCTGGTGCCGCCCCATGGCTATCTGGCGTTCTACTTCTGGTTGCGCAACGTCTATGGCGCCAATGCGGTGATCCATGTCGGCAAACACGGCAATCTGGAATGGTTGCCGGGTAAAGGCGTTGGTTTGTCCGAGAGTTGCTGGCCGGATGTGGTGCTGGGCGCGATGCCGAATATCTATCCGTTCATCGTCAATGATCCGGGCGAGGGCGCCCAGGCCAAACGGCGCACCCAGGCGGTCATTATCGACCACCTGATGCCGCCGCTGACCCGCGCCGAGACATACGGGCCGTTGCGTAACCTTGAATTGCTCGCCGATGAATACTACGACGCCCAGCTGCTCGATCCGCGTCGCGCCCTGGAACTGCAACGCGACATCCTCAAGCTGGTGCGCGAGACCCACATCGACCGTGAGCTGGCGCTTGAGTCGGTCAATGACAGCGACGCCGCAACCTGGCTGCCGCGCCTGGATACCTATTTATGCGACCTGAAGGAATCGCAGATTCGCGACGGTCTGCATATCTTCGGCGAGTCTCCAAGCGGACGGCTGCGTATCGATACGTTGCTGGCCCTGCTGCGTATTCCGCGCGGTGACGGGCGAGGTGCGCAATCCAGTCTGTTACGCGTCTTGAGCAAATCCTTCGAACTTGGATTTGATCCTCTGGATTGCGATTTGGCGCAACCCTGGGACGGACCTAAACCTCAGGTTTTACTTGAAGTCAGCTCCGACCCCTGGCGAACGGCGGGGGACACGCGGGAGCGGCTTGAGCTTTACGCTGCCTGGTTGATAGAGCACGTTGTTGTAAATATTTCGTTTGAAATATCTAGTAAAAACAAAGATCTGAAGTTAATCGTTGATAATCTACGCGAAGTTGTTGCACCACGATTGGATGCTTGCGGGCCTGGAGAAATCCAAGGGCTGCTGGACGCGTTAAGTGGGCGCTTTGTGCCCGCCGGCCCGAGCGGTGCGCCAAGTCGTGGCCGTCTTGATGTATTGCCAACCGGCCGTAATTTCTTCTCCGTGGACGTGCGCAATCTGCCCACCACGACGGCCTGGCGTATCGGTTTCCAGTCGGCAAACTTGTTGCTGGAAAGGCACTTGCAAGACAATGGTGATCATTTACGTCAACTCGGCCTTTCGGTCTGGGGTACGGCCACGATGCGCACCGGCGGTGACGATATCGCTCAGGCCATGGCGCTGATGGGCGTGCGTCCGGTCTGGGCGACGGGCAGTCAGCGGGTAGATGATTTCGAGATTCTGCCGTTGAGTCTGCTGGACCGACCGCGCGTGGATGTCACGCTGCGGGTTTCGGGTTTTTTCCGGGATGCGTTCTCCAACCTGATTCGTTTGTTCGACGCGGCGGTGCAGGCGGTGGCGGATCTGGACGAGCCGGAGGACATGAACCCATTGGCCGCCAAGGTGCGTCAGGAGCGCGCCACCCTTGAAAGCACTGGCATGACCGAAGACGATGCTGCGCGGCAGGCGGGCTGGCGAATCTTCGGCGCCAAGCCGGGGGCTTACGGCGCGGGTGTGCAGGGCGCCATCGATGGTCGCTTATGGCAGAGCCGCGATGATCTGGCCGAGGTCTACCTGAATTGGGGCGGCTACGCTTATGGCGGTAGTGATGAGGGCACCCCGGCCCGTGAGCGTTTCGCTCAGCGCTTGTCGCAGGTCCAGGCGGTTTTGCAAAACCAGGACAATCGCGAGCACGACTTGCTCGACTCTAACGACTATTACCAGTTTCAAGGCGGGATGCTCGCGGCTGCCGAAAGCCTGAGCGGGTCGAAGACTGCCAGCTATCACGGCGATCACAGCCAGCCGGATCTGCCGAAGATTCGCACGCTCAAGGAAGAACTGAATCGAGTGATACGCTCCCGTGCGGCCAATCCAAAATGGATCGACGGGGTCAAGCGCCACGGCTACAAGGGCGCATTCGAGATGGCCGCGACGGTGGACTTCCTCTTCGCCTTCGATGCCACGACCGAGCTGATCGATGATCACCAATACGCACTGCTGGCCGACGCCTATCTGCTGGATCCAGCGACCCGTGATTTCATCCAGCAACACAATCCGGACGCCTTGCGCGATATGACCGAACGCATGCTTGAAGCCCAGCAGCGCGGCCTTTGGCAAGAACCCGGTGATTATCGTGAAGCGCTGGAAACCCTGCTGCTGGACATAGAGGAGAAGTGATGACGTTGCCCGAGACGACCATGAGCGACATCCCGCATTTTCCGCTGGCGGCCGTAGTCGGTGCCGACGAACTGAAACTCGCCCTGTGCCTTACCGCCATCGACCCAAAAATTGGCGGCGTGCTCATCGAGGGGCCGCGCGGTATGGCCAAGTCGACCCTGGCCCGAGGGCTGGCTGATCTGCTGGCCAGCGGCCAATTCGTCACCTTGCCACTGGGCGCCACCGAAGAGCGCCTGGTGGGCACGCTGGACCTGGACGCGGCGCTGAGCGAGGGTCGGGCGCAGTTTTCCCCTGGCGTGCTGGCCAAGGCCAATGGTGGGGTTCTGTATGTCGATGAAGTAAACCTGCTGCCGGATCATCTGGTCGATCTGCTGCTGGACGTCGCTGCCAGCGGTATCAATCTGGTGGAGCGCGACGGCATCTCCCATCGCCATGCCGCGCGTTTTGTCCTGATCGGCACAATGAACCCTGAAGAAGGTGAGCTACGCCCGCAACTGCTGGATCGCTTTGGCCTGAATGTCGCGTTGAGCGGGCAAACCCTGCCGGTTGAGCGCGGGCAAATTATTCGTCGCCGACTGGATTTTGACAGTGATCCTCAAGGCTTCTGCGCGCAGTGGCAAACTCAGCAGGATGCGTTACGCCAACGCTGTGAGCAGGCGCGGCAGTTGCTGGATAGCATCGCCCTGGACGATCAGGCACTGCAGACCATCACCGAGCGCTGTTTCGCCGCTGGCGTCGACGGTATGCGTGCCGATCTCGTGTGGTTGAGAGCGGCCCGTGCTCATGCGGCATGGCGTGGCGGTGCTGTTATAGAAGAGCAGGATATCGACGCCGTTGCCGAGTTCGCCTTGCGTCATCGGCGACGACTTCTCCCGCCGTCTGAGTCGCAAAGTCCAGCACCACAGACCCAGCAGCCGAACCCTCAAGACTTATCAGAAAATAAGCCGGAGCAGGGGCAGGGCAGTTGGGGTGAGCTTGCGTCGCAGCCAATGCCGGTGGGCGCTCGGCGTGCAGTGCCGAGCTGGCCAAAAAAGCCTTAGGCATCCGCTCCCGGGCAACGTTGGGGGCGGATGCCAAGCCTCGCCCCGGAACGCTGAGCGGCGGCAAAAGCGGTACGCTGCACAACGCTGGCGACGGTCACATTGCCTGGGTTCCCACCTTGTTGCGGGGGCGACCTCGGGTGCACAGCGATCTGGTGCGCCAGCCGCGCAGCAGTCAATCCGGTGAAATGTGGCTGATCATCGTCGACGCCTCGGCTTCTACGCGACGTCATCAGGCGTTGAGCCTCGCTAAAGGTGTGCTCGCTCAAGTATTCGATGACGCCTATCGTCGCCGGGTGCGACTGGCGCTGCTGACTGCCACTGGAGGTTCACCTCGCTGGCAACATCAGGGCCTGAAGGCCTCGAAAGCGCTGCAACCCTGGCTGGATGGGCTTGGTGCCGGCGGTGGAACGCCGTTGTTCGCCGCGTTTGATCAGGCTGCCCAATGGCTTGCCTTGCGGCAGAAGCGGTATCCGGCAGAGCAGCATCGGTTGCTGGTGATGACTGATGGCCGGGTGAAGGATCAAGCGGCGCTGGGAGCATTCAGTTGCCCAGGCTTATTGATCGACATCGAGTGTGGACCGATCCGCCTGGGCCGTGCAGAGCAACTGGCTGCCCGGCTCGGGATCGAGTATCGGCATATCGAAAGCCTGGCTGACGCCGACCGTTAGGCGATAGCCAACGCCAGATGCGTAACAAGAACCGGCATATTCATTGGCTCACGAGACGCCTTTGCGGGCAAGCCTCGCCGCAACGAATTGCGGTTTCATTCAGGCCGGCATGGTCCATGGCTCAAGGCGGTAGCCTTCACTGCTGATAGCGGCGCGCGCTTGTTCAAGCATGCTCGCCAGTTGCGCCGGATCTGAATAGGCGCTGCGTGGAATCTGGCTGTGACCAATGCGGGTACTGGTCCGGTCGATGACGCTTAGACTCAGTTCGCCGTTACCGTCTTGTGGCGCCCACGCCACACACTTGAAGGGTTCGAAGGCGTGTCCAGCGATCAGCAATGCATCGTTGAAGCGCAATGGGGCGTTCATGATCAATTCCTCAAATGGCCCGTAGCAAGTTCGTCGCCGTCGGTGGGCTTACCGTTCGGCTGGTTACTTGTGTTGATGCCAATTGACCGGGGTTGAGTCACATCACGCGCCGATATTTTTTGAGTTTTTTACAGGTGCCACGTATTTCGCCGCCTCCAGACAAGTCGTCAACGCCAACTAACGGGCAACTAAGCCTATTGACGAACCGTCTCATTAATGAAAATCCACGCGGTGCGTCGTCTAATTACATTTCGATCTTAGCCTTATAGTTAAACGGTACAAGTGCGTGTCAAATTTTTGCTAATGTAAGGATCGTGCACGCCAACTGTCTGTTTATAAAAAACTTTCTCCTTTAATTTTAGAATCAAGGCGCCAGGGAATTCTTATGCATGAATCGGCACCACCGCGACGTCTATTAATTGTTGATCCATGCGATGACTGTCACCAGCTTATCCCGGTCCTGCGCGCTGCAGGCTGGGACGTCGATAGCAGCACTCTGGAGTCTGCCATCGGTCGCAGCTGTGATGTGGGCCTGATTCGCTTGATGCCTTATCACTTCGACCACCCCGAGTTGGTCAAGGAGCTTATTACACGCAGCCACACCGAGTGGATCGCTGTGCTTACACCTGATGATCTTCGCCGGGAAAAAATCGGCGATTTTGTCTGTGAATGGTTTTTCGATTTTCATACGCTACCTTTTGATGTCGCCCGTATGCAGGTGACCTTGGGTCGTGCGTTCGGTATGGCGCGGCTGCGGTCCCAGGGCAGCACTTATATATCGGGTCAGGAGCACGAGATGCTCGGTGAAAGCCGGCCCATTCGTGAATTGCGCAGGCTGTTGAGCAAACTGGCACCGACTGAATCACCGGTGCTGATTCGGGGTGAAAGCGGAACCGGCAAAGAACTGGTCGCGCGCACGCTGCACATGCAATCGCATCGCCGGCATAAACCCTTCGTTGCGATCAATTGTGGCGCTATTCCGGAGAATCTTATTCATGCGGAGTTGTTTGGCTACGAGCAAGGTGCGTTCGAAGGTGCTCATGAGCGCAAGATTGGCCAGATCGAGGCGGCTGATGGCGGAACTCTGTTTCTTGATGAGATAGGCGATTTGCCTATGGACCTGCAAGCCAACTTGCTGCGGTTTCTGCAAGACCGGACTATCGAGCGTATCGGTGGCGGTGAGCCGATCCCTGTCGATATCCGGGTGCTGGCGGCCACCCATGTCGACCTTGAGGCCGCCATTCGTAAAAAGCGTTTTCGCGAAGATCTTTACTACAGGCTCAACGTCTTGCAGGTCGGAACGGCTCCATTGCGTGAACGGCATGGCGACCTTGCGCTGCTGGCCAACCATTTCGCCCATTTCTATAGCCAGGAAACCGGACGTCGAGCGCGTAACTTCAGTCAGGATGCATTGATTGCGATGGGCAAGCATGACTGGCCAGGGAATGTGCGGGAACTGGCAAATCGCGTGCGGCGCGGCCTGGTCCTGGCGGAAGGTCGCCAGATCGAAGCGTCTGATCTGGGCTTGCTGGGCGAAGATGACGTCGTTACCAGCATGGGCACCCTGGATGACTACAAGTCCCGGGCTGAGCGTCAGGCGCTGTGTGATGTGCTAACCCGCCATAGCGATAACCTCAGTGTTGCGGCCAAGGTCTTGGGCGTATCGCGTCCGACGTTTTACCGATTGCTGCACAAACACCAGATTCGATGATGCGTTGGGGGTATTTACGCCGGGCAATCAGTCGCCAGCGAGCAGTCCCCGAACAGCAGCGAAAGCCTGTATCCGACGATTGATCCAATCCCCGCTAATGACTTCGTAACGCTGCTGATGGGCTTGCAGCCAGTGCTGACTGAGTGAAAAGAACGTCTGGCGTGACGCAAGTTCTGGCTGACAGCGTTGGCCGTCACTGATCCAGCCGACTCCCTCGGGTGCCAGCAACAGATGAAGGTCGTAATGGCGTTGCAGCAATTGCCGCTCGACCCAGGCCGGACAATCCCCAAACAATGCGTGACTCCAAAGCATATTGCTGAGCAGGTGTGTGTCGAGAATGACCAGCTCGCAGGCGGTAGCGCGGGCGGCGTCTTCTCGATCCAGTTGTCCTTGAGCGATAACCGGGATATCTGCGTAAACCGTGTCGCGTTGCTGTTCATCAATGAAATCACGGACGTACTCGCCGACCACGACACCGCCAAAGTGCCGCTGGATTTCGGCGGCCAGCCAGCTTTTGCCACTGGATTCGGGGCCGGCAAGCACCAGAACCTTCATTGAGCAAGCGCCGGAGTGCGCTGCCATTCGCGCCAGCCCTGGATTGCCAGCAGCAGGAACATGCCATAGAGCGCAGCAGTCACGTATAGCTCCTTGTAAACGAACAGGCCGACAAAAATGACATCGATGACAATCCACAATGGCCAGCACTGCACGCGCTTTTGTGCCATCCAGACTTGAGCCACCAGGCTAAACCCGGTCAGCGCCGCGTCCAGCCAGGGTTGTACAGCATCGGTGAAGTTTGCCATGAGCCCACCCAGCACCAGACTTACGACCACGCCCAGGCCCAGTCCGATGAAAACGGCGCCAGATGGCAGCCAGGTTATCGCTCGTACTTCCAGGGTCGGGCCGCGTCGGGTCCATTGCAGCCAGCCGTAGACTTGCAGCGCGGCATAGATCACTTGTAGTAAAACGTTGGAATACATCTTGATGTCATAAAAAATCCAGCTGTAGATCAATACCATCACCAGACCGATAGGCCAGCACCATGCATTCTGTTTGACGGTCAGCCAGACGGCGATTACGCCCAGGGCTGCGGCGAACAGTTCAAGTGGGGACATGGGTACTCCTTGGCGGTGAAGAAAAACGCGGGGGATTGTAAGCGGATATTGAATCATCAGGCAGCCTTTACCGCTCGCAAGCCAGGAATGCGCCAGCCATAGAGGCAACCAGAAATTTGCTCGCAGAACGTCAACGCCTGCGCGTCAATCTTCAATGCAAGCGCTGCCCCCATAAGGTCTGCTAGCATCGCCACGCCTTGCATCGGGATCAACGCCAAGCTCTGGTTTTTACGGGGTTTTCACATTGCACCGGGCATATTCGCGACCGGATTGAATTCAACAATTTTTAGAGGCCTGCTTCGAGCATTGCTTCACTGGGGGAATGATGGATCTTTGGACCGCCGCGCAGGCATTGATTCTCGGGGTAGTGGAGGGTTTGACAGAGTTTCTGCCCGTTTCCAGCACTGGACATCAGATTATTGTCGCTGACTTGATCGACTTCGGTGGTGAGCGCGCGATGGCGTTCAACATCATCATTCAGCTCGGCGCGATCCTGGCGGTGGTCTGGGAGTTTCGACGCAAGATTCTTGATGTGATCATCGGTTTGCCCAAGCAGCGCGAGGCCCAGCGCTTCACGCTCAATCTGTTTGTCGCTTTCCTGCCCGCAGTGGTGCTGGGGGTGATTTTTGCCGATCTGATTCACAAATACCTGTTCAACCCCATCACTGTCGCCACGGCGCTGGTAATAGGCGGCGTGATCATGCTGTGGGCCGAACGCCGTGAGCATGTGATTCACGCCTACAGCGTTGACGAAATGACCTGGGTCGATGCCTTGAAAGTCGGGATGGCCCAGTGTCTGGCGATGATTCCAGGGACTTCACGCTCCGGATCGACGATCATCGGTGGCCTGTTGTTCGGCTTGTCGCGCAAGACCGCCACCGAGTTTTCGTTCTTCCTGGCGATGCCGACGATGGTCGGCGCTGCGGTGTATTCGGCTTACAAATACCGTGATCTGTTCCGCCCGGATGACTTTCCGGTGTTCGCCATTGGTTTCATCACCTCGTTTATCTTCGCCATGATCGCTGTGCGTGGGTTGCTGAAATTCATCGCCAGTCACAGCTATGCAGTATTTGCTTGGTACCGAATCGCTTTTGGTCTGCTGATTCTTGCCACCTGGCAGTTCGGCTGGGTGGACTGGACTTCGGTCAAAGGCTGAAAAACACAATGCAGGAGCCTAACCCGTCAAGAAACAGGAACAACGCCGAAGCCGTTCGGGCCAGGCGTTCCATGCAGTTCCCGAAACTCAAACTGATCATTCTGATCCTGGTCTGCGCGGTACCGTTTTTTGGTGCCTTGTCGATGTTGCTGCAAGGATCGTGGCTGCCCTCGGCTGTTTACCTGGGCATGAGCCTGCTGACGTTTGGCCTGTATTGGCGCGACAAACGTCAGGCCCGGCTGGATGGCTGGCGCACCCCCGAGAAAGTTCTCCATGGCGCCGAGTTGCTGGGTGGCTGGCCGGGTGCTCTGTTGGCGCAGCAGGTGTTTCGGCACAAGACGCGCAAGGTGAGTTACCAACTGGTGTTCTGGCTGATCATCCTGCTGCATCAGGTGGTGTGGATCGACCGGGTATTGCTCGGCGGTAATTTTCTGGCCCGGCACTTTTACTGATCAGCGATCAAAGCTTCAGCGCGACTTGCAGGCGCTTGGGCAGGCGGCTCACCACCAACTGGTGCGAGCGAGTCAGCAAGTCCTGCAATTCCGCATCGCTGACGGAATAGGGCACCGCCACGCTGATCCAGTAGGCCCTGGCCAGATACGGCGCCGGACGAATGCCTGGGCGGTCGACGTATCCGAGGAACAGTTCCGGTGCGACCTTGAACGACAGACCTTGTCCGGCAAGGTCCATTACCGCGAACATCTTCTTCTCGGCTATCGAGAACACGCGCGTACCACCCCATTTGTAATCTTCGCGAGCGCCTGGCAGCTGCAGGCAAAATTGCGCGACTTCTTCTATCTGCATAACGATCTCCGGCGCACGCGGCTTCAAGCGCGGCCTGTCTCTTGGGTAAAGGACTCGGTGACGTGATCAATCCAGGCCCGAACCGCAGGCAGCATGCCACGTCGCTGAGTGTAGGCGGCCTGGAGATTACCTCCGGGCAGCGACCAGTCGGGCAGCAACCGGATCAACTGTCCGCTGGCCAGCTCCTTGTGGCAATTCATCATCGGCAACATCGTTATCCCGAGTCCGCGTAACGCAGCACTTTTGCGAATCGGAAAATCATCGACGACCAGGCGTGGTTCCAGGGCAATTTCGACGCGTTGGCCGTCCAGGTGTTGCAGCCGGAAGTGTACCTTGCGGTCCGCCTCGACAGCGCCCAGCACCGGCAGGCTGGCCAGATCCATCGGGGTGTGAATGGCGTAGCCTTCCAGCAGCGCGGGGGAGGCGACCAGCGCTACATGAGCCGACGACAACTGGCGAACGATCAGGCTTGGGTCTTCATCACCGATATCGCGTACGCGCAGCGCCACATCGATGGCTTCGTTGACCAGGTCGACACGCCGATTGACCAGCAGCAGTTCGAGCTGGACATGCGGATGGCGCAAGAGAAACTCGTCGACCACCGAAGACAGATTCCAGTGAACCATGCCGACGGGGCAGGAAATCCGCAATCGCCCGCGTGGCTCGGCAGACAGGGAAGCGACCGCTTCATCGGCCATTTCCGCCTCCAGCAGCATTGCCTGGCAATGGCTCAAATAGCGCTCGCCAACTGCGGTGAGGGCCAGCTTGCGGGTGGTGCGTTGCAGCAGGCTGACATTCAGGCGGGTTTCCAGCTCGGCAATCCGCCGTGACAATCGCGACTTTGGGATACCCAGTTGGCGCCCGGCGGCAGCGAAACCGCCGGCCTCAACCACTTTGACGAAGTAATAAAGATCGTTGAGATCCTGCATGAGTGTTCCGATTGTCCTATAGGTGGGACGAACTATCGCATTTATGCCGACTAATCAGCCATTGGTTTGCGCTGTAGGATTATCCCACTTGATCGCCAAGCGGCGATTCTCCACTTGGGAAGCACGTTATGAAACTTTTGCACATCGACTCCAGCATCCTCGGCGATCACTCCGCTTCGCGTCAGCTCAGTCGCGCCGTCGTTGAAGCCTTCCAGGCCAGTGAAGCCGACACTCAGGTCACTTACCGTGATCTGGCCAGCGATGCCCTTAACCACTTTTCCGCTTCGAGTCTCGCTGCCGCTGGCACGCCGCTGGAAGGCCGTGATGCCGCGCAGAAACAGGAAGTGGATGGCAACGAAGCCACGTTGCAGGAATTTATCGACGCTGACGTCGTGGTCATCGGCGCACCGATGTACAACTTCACCATTCCAAGCCAGCTCAAAGCCTGGATCGACCGCATCAGTGTCGCTGGCCGGACTTTCCGTTACAGCGAGGCTGGTCCTGAAGGCCTGTGCGGCGGCAAGCAGGTGATCATTGTTTCCACGGCAGGCGGCCTGCATGTGGGTCAGCCGAGCAGCGTCGGGCACGAAGACTTCCTGCGTTTGTTGTTCGGTTTCATCGGCGTCACCGACCTCAAGTTCGTGTTTGCCCACGGCTTGGCCTACGGCGACGAACCACGCGCCAACGCTATCAGCAGCGCCCAGAAGCTGATCGCTGAAGAGTTGTTCGCAGTCGCCTGATTGCTGAACTGAAAAAAACCCAAGGCTCGCACCGGGCCTTGGGGTTTTTTGTTGCGCCATAAACCGGACCGGTAGCCGCGCGGTTATTTGCGTCTTCAGGTTTATTTCCATTTAGTTGGCCCGCCTTATGCACTATTTCACCCAAAGCGACTCTTATTCGTAGATACGCCAACAGGCGTGGGTCGTTGTAGAACCAAGGTAGGGTGTTGTCATGGTGCGTCTATGTGCACTGCTGCTGATTTGTTTGTTTGACGGCTTGGTTTCGGTGCAGGTCCAGGCTGCCGAAACCTGGAGCGTCGGCTTTCATCAGATCGATTTTCCCGACCCCCTGGATTCGCAACCGATGCACGCCATCGCCTTCTATCCCTCCACCGACGAGGAGCAGGTGAGCAAAGTCCAGGGCTACACCATTGAAGCCGCCCAGGACGCGCACATTGCAATGGGCCGCTTTCCACTTCTGGTGCTCTCTCACGGTAATACCGGCACACCGCTGGCGCTGCATGATCTGGCGACGTCGCTGGCCCGTCAGGGTTTTGTCGTCGTTGCGGTGATCCATCCGGGGGACAACTATCTCGACCACAGCCGCCTCGGCAGCCTGAGCAACCTTTATGGGCGCCCCTTGCAAGTCTCGGAAGCGATCAGTGCGGCGCTGCTTGACCCCATGCTTGCGCCCTATCTAAGTGCCGATCAGGTCGGCGTCATCGGTTATTCGGCCGGCGGCGAAACAGCGTTGATTCTCGCCGGTGCTCAACCGGACCTGCAGCGTCTGCGCAAATATTGCCTGGACCGCCCCCAGGATCGTGACGCCTGCAAAACCCAGGGCGAACTGCTGGCTGATCGCGATGATCTGAGCCCGCAGGCCGACCCCCGGGTTGGCGCGCTGATGTTGATGGCGCCGCTCAGCCTGATGTTTGGCCGTACCACGCTGGGTGATGTTCATGTGCCGGTGTTGATGTACAGCGGCGACGGCGACGAATTGCTGGCCATCGACATGAACGCTGATGCCTTGGCGCGCAAGTTGCCGCAAACCCCGGATTACAAGCTATTAGCCGGGGCGGGGCACTTTGTGTTCATGGCGCCTTGCACTGACGAACAGCGCGCGACCATGCCGATTGTCTGTACCGATCGAGAAGGCGTGGATCGCGAAGACATCCATCGCAACCTGAGTGCCGAAGCCGTGCGCTTTTTCGAAGAGGTGCTGGGCATGCCTGAACTTGCGCACACCGGGATGCAGACCGCGCATCAGCAATGATCTTCAAACAGCAAACAATGATTTGATAAAGGGGGCGGCAGACTGCCGGGTCAAGCCGGGCTGCTACTCAGGGTTCGCAAGTAATCAGCAAATCCACCCTGGGCGCGAGCGTTGAGTCGAGTGCTGGTGGTCACACGCGGGCGGCAACTCCAGGCGATACGTGCGCCGCTCATTTCCAACTGGCGAATCAGCTGGACATCCTCGTGACAGGCCAGCGGCGGAAATCCTCCGGCGCGCAGGTACGCTGCCGCACTGACGCCCAGATTGGCACCGTGAACATGCCGATGATCGTCGCGATGCTGATAATGCTGTTGATAGCGGATTTGTGCATGTTCAGGAATGTCCTTGTCCCACTGGCCTGGAGTGACGGTGCCACACACCGCATCGGCATCCAGGGCCAACTGCTCCGCCAGCCAGTCCTCGGCAACGGTGCTGTCACCATCGGTGCAGGCAATCCAGCGCGCGCCGAGATCCAGTAAATACTGCGCGCCAGCCGCGCGGGTCTGGCCGACGTTACGCGCCAGCACTTCAAGGATGGCGACCGGATAACCCCGTGCAATCTCGGTCGAGGCATCGGAGCAGCTGTCGAGCACGGCGAGGACCACCACCGGTTCACCGGCAAGGGCTGGATGTTGACCGGCTTGCAGCACGGTTTCCAGACATGCGCCCAATAGTTGCTCCTCGTTATGCACCGGAATCAGTACGCCAATCATCGAAGATTCTCCGTTTGTGCGACTGACTTAGCGTCCCGGCTCCACAAATCGAGCAGGAAGTCGGGCTCCTGATGGTTGAAAATCCGGTGCATGCCCAGACGATCCTGAAGCACGGCATGCACCTGCTGGGCGTTCAGCGGGCACCCATCTATCTGCGGTCGCCAGTGGCAAGCGAGCAGTTGACCGTCCTCAGTCAGCGACTGCAACGCGCAATCAATCCAGAGCTGCAGGTCGCGCTCATCCAGGTAGTAACCCAACTCGCTGAATACGATCAGGTCGAATTGACCTTGCGGCCACTCTTGCGGCAGGCGGCCATGCATCACGCTGGCATGGCTGAAACCGGCAAGGCGTTCTCGTGCCAGCTCTACTGCTGGCAGGCAGGTGTCGCAGCAGATCAGATGTTCGCAACGGGTGGCCAGATCCGCGCTGAGTTCGCCATTGGCGCAACCGGGCTCAAAAATCCGTTGGTACTGTTGCTTGGGCAGGGCTGCGAGGGTCAAGGCGCGCTTGCGACGTTCATACCAGCGCTGCTTGAACGCCCATGGATCGTCGTTACCGTTAAACAGTGTGTCGAAATAGCTGTCAGCGACACTGGAGGATTGCCGATTCACAGGAACACCACTTCGAAGGGCCGCATCAATCGCTCCAGCACTGAAGGTGGTAGCACCGGCGGCAAGCCAATCAGTGGGTCGCCCTCCAGCTGGCTGGCGAAGGCATGTGCCGCATGACGCTTGCGCGCTGTCGTCATCGGGTCAAGGAGGATCTTGCGCGCCCGATCCCAAGGCAGACGTTCATCTTCGGGATCGGCCCAATGCCAGGCCCAGATCGGCACTTCATGAAATTGCGCGCCCACTGCGGCGGCGGCCCGAGCACTGGCACGCCCAACGGCTTCATGATCGGTATGCCCGTCCATGGCCCATGTCGCAAATACCACGTCGGTAGGGCGCAGGTAGCGTTCAAGAAATGCAACCAGCTCGTCTTCCTGCTCAGCGACTGCACTATCGCCGAATCCGCCACGAATCCATTGCAGGCTGTGCAAAGGTATATCCAGGCGACGCAACGCTTCGGCACTTTCCTGCGGGCGAATAACGCTCAGGCGCTCTGTTGTCCACGCTTGCGAGCCGGGATGGCTGCCACTGCCGTCGGTGATGGAGATCAGCTTCAACTGGCGATCCAGTTGGGCCAGCTGGCGCATCAGGCCACCGCAGCCGAGGATTTCGTCATCCGGATGCGGCGCAATGATGACGGCGCGGGAATTGACCGGCACCAGTACATCCACAGTGATCACCGGTAGCTGCGCCAGCTTTTGCGAATTATTCCAGGCTTGCAGCGAGGTGCCGCTGCCGACGATTGGATTTTCTTTCATAGCAGCCACGTCCTTGATGGCGGGACCGAGCCCGGGCGGGCGGTCAATTGACCCAGTGCCGCCAGGTCCCGTTCTGCGTGACTCTGGCGAAGAAATACCGGCAGATCAGCAATCAACCGGGCGAAATGCGCGTCCTTGCAATAGGGGCCAGCCCCCATCGCGCGACCCACATGGAACATAATCTGTTCAGCGCTGTGCTCGATGACCGCACGACAGCGTCGAGCCAATAGCTCGGCATCGTCGTGCGGATTTGAATCGAGGCTGACAGCTGCTGTTTGTAGCACCGTTGACGCGCTGTGCAGTGCAACATCCACCGCACCCAGATGCGCCATTGCATGGGGTTCATCCTGTTTGATTGCCTGTTGCAACAAACGCTGGGCAATCGCACGGGATGCGCCGTACCAGCAGGCGGCAATACCGATGCCGCCTTGCCAGAATCCGGGCCGGGCCAAATAGGCACCGGGCTCCCCAACCGCCATCGCCTGAGCATGCTCGAACAGCACTTCCACGCTGCCGGTAGCGCCCATCCCAATGGCGCGCCAACCCTCATTGCTGACGGTGACGCCCGTCTGATCGAGCTTGACCGCCACCAGTTGCTGGCGATCCTGCTCGTCCCAGCTCGTGATCAGTGCATGACTCAATACCGCTGCACCGGAACACCAGGCCTTGCGGCCGGTAAGCACCAACTGACCGGCGTCATGACGAACATTGACCCGGGCCTGAGGTGGCTCGGCCGCCCACATGCCCCAGGTGCTGCCCGTTTCGGGCAGGGGAGCCTGAAGCTCATGCATGATTGCCAGAGCATCCGTATGACCTTCGAACAGTTTGCACAACCCAAGGTCGTGCCCGGCAACACAGGCCAATGCCTGCCAGCGTTCAAGTGTCTGACCGCCAGCGGGAAGTGGCAGCTGATCCAGCCGTTCATTCACCAGCGCCTGCAAGCACTCGCCCAGCGCACGGGTATCGGCATAGCCGTGCCTGCGCCAATCGAGAAACTCGCTCAGCGCCTGGCTCATGGCTGCTCGTCGCGCTGCAATTCGAACAGCAGCAGGGAGCGCGCCGTTACCGTGTATTCAGCACCAAAGACAAACTCTTCCTTCAGGCGAGCATCTGGCTGATTGGTGTCGAGCAGGCAAGTCCAGTGAGCGCCTTCCGGTACCTGCGGCAGGGTGAAGTTGACCCCGTCGTGGTGGGAGTTGACCACCAGCAGCAGCGTTGCGTCGGCGCCGGGACGACGAATACCGGTTTCCTGCGCGCGGCCATCCATCAACATGCCCAGGCAACGCGCATTGGCGTCTTCCCATTGATCGATACCCATTTCGCTGCCGTCCGGAGACAGCCAGGTCACATCCTTGACGCCGATTTCTTCGTTGTAATCGCCTACCAGGAAGCGGCTACGACGCAGGATCGGATAAGTCTGGCGCAGCTTGATCAGGCGTTTGACGAACTTGAGCAACGCTTTGCCGTCTTCGTCCAGATCCCAATTGACCCAGCCAATTTCACTGTCCTGACAGTAGGCGTTGTTGTTGCCATGCTGGGTACGGGCGAACTCGTCACCGGCAACCACCATCGGCGTGCCTTGAGCCAGCAGCAGCGTGGCGAAGAAGTTACGCATCTGACGCAGGCGCAGTGCGTTGATTTCCGGATCGTCAGTCGGGCCTTCAACACCGTGGTTCCAGGACAGGTTGTTGTTGCTGCCGTCCTGGTTATTCTCGTCGTTGGCTTCGTTGTGCTTGTCGTTGTACGACACCAGGTCGTGCAGCGTGAAACCATCGTGAGCCGTGATAAAGTTCACCGAAGCCTGAGGGCGACGGCCGCGCTGATTGAACATGTTGCCCGACGCGGTCATACGGCCGGCGAAGTCAGCCAGCTGGGCTTCGTCGCCTTTCCAGAACGCGCGCACGGTGTCGCGGAATTTGTCGTTCCACTCCATCCAGCCCGGTGGGAAACCGCCCACCTGATAACCGCCTGGACCGCAATCCCACGGCTCGGCGATCAGTTTCACCTGACGCAACACAGGGTCCTGACGGCAGGCGACGAGGAAGCTGTGGCGTTCGTCGAAACCGTCGTGGTAACGGCCGAGGATGGTCGCCAGGTCGAAGCGGAAGCCGTCGACGTGCATTTCCGTCGCCCAGTAGCGCAATGAATCGGTAACCATCTGCAGCACACACGGGTGGCTCAGATCGAGCGTGTTGCCGGTGCCGGAATCGTTGATGTAGAAGCGTTTGTCATCGGGCATCAAGCGATAGTACGAAGCGTTGTCGATCCCGCGCATGGACAGGGTCGGGCCAAGCTCATTGCCTTCAGCGGTGTGGTTGTAGACCACATCAAGAATCACTTCCAGACCGGCATGGTGCATGTGCGCGATCATTTCCTTGAACTCGGCTATCTTGCCGTGGGCAAGATAGCGCGGGTCCGGAGCAAAGAAGGCAATGCTGTTGTAGCCCCAATAGTTGGTCATGCCTTTGTGCAGCAGATGCTGGTCATTGACGAAGGCATGAATCGGCAGCAACTCGACAGAGGTTACGCCCAGCTTGCGAATGTGTTCGATCACCGGCTCGACCATCAGGCCGGAGAAAGTGCCCTTGAGCTCATCCGGTACTTCAGGATGGCGCATGGTGAAGCCGCGAACGTGGGTTTCATAGAGGATGGTTTTATCCCACGGAACGCTGACGCGCTGATCACGACCCCAGGTGTAGGCCGGGTCAATGACCTTGCTTTTGGGTACGAACGGCGCGCTGTCGCGCTCGTCGAAACTCAGGTCGCCGTCTTCATGGCCAATGGTGTAGCCAAACAGGGCTTCCGACCATTTCAGCTCGCCGACCAATTGCTTGGCGTACGGGTCGATCAGCAATTTGTTGTGGTTGAAGCGGTGACCGTTCTGCGGGTCATAAGGCCCGTAGACCCGATAGCCGTAGATCAGCCCAGGGTGCGCGTCGGGCAGATAGCCGTGGTAGATCTCGTCGGTGTATTCCGGCAGCTCGATGCGCTCGAGCTCAACTTCACCGGTGGAGTCGAACAGGCACAGTTCGACCTTGGTTGCGTTGGCGGAGAACAACGCGAAGTTGACTCCCAGACCATCCCAACTCGCGCCCAGTGGGAAGGGCAGACCTTCCTTGATACGCGAGGAATTGATTTCCGGAATCGCGCTCTTCTCCTTGGTGGGCTCGCCCTTCGGGGCCTCTTTTTTTGCGGTTTTAGACTGCTGCGTGCTCATGGCTTATCCTGGAATTGTAGATTTACAAGGCGGCCGTGACCGCTATCGAAGCCTGTGGCTTCAATAAAAAACTTAGAAAATGGGGTTGCCGCAGGTGAGGACCGTGACCGATCCATCCCCTGCGGTCTTCAACTAAAGCTGCACCCCGAGACTTCAGGGAGCCGAAGGCTTGCGCGGCTTTTTAACAGCGGGTTTCGCAGGCTGCTCTGCCTGGGTCGCGGGTGTGGACTGTTTGGCCTTGGCTGCTGGCGCTGCGGCCGGCTTTGCTGCGGGTTTCGCTGCGGGCACAGGCTTGGCAGCCGGGGCTGCGGTGGCCTTGCTTGCAGGCTTGGCAGCGGGTTTGGCTGCAGCTTTGGCAACCGGCTTGGCGGCAGGTGCGGTCTTGCCGTCAGATGTCTTGTCGACCTTAGGCGCCTTGGGCTTTGCCGCTTTGCCAGCCGAGGACTTTTCTGGGGCCTTCGCCTCGGCTTCGGCCAGTTTGCGGGCCATTTTCCAGTGGCGCTCATCCTGGCCTTCAGGTTGGCCTTCTGATTCCCAAATCTGATATGCAAACTCGCGAATTCGTTTTTCGTCGGCACTCATCTCGACACTCCCAGGTATTACGTAGTTTTAATAAACAGATTCACAGAAAATTCCTGGAGCGCTGCGCTGAGCAACATCTCCCTAGCATTTGTGACTACAGCCTCCGAAAAAAGTCCCTTCCAACTTGCATCAGAATCCGTGAACGGTAAAAGGACCCGCGTATCCCCCCAATTACTGGCATTGATGAATGGAGCCTGGGCAGTGCCCAATAGTTCACTAAACAACCTTGGCACGACGACAACCGCGTGTAAGCCGTCCAGTATCCGGGCGAAAGCCATGACCTTATCAGCGTGAACGCCAGTCACTTGCAGCGGGATGTACTGGCCGCGGCTGAACAAGCCCGGATGCTCCGCGCGCAGGTTCAGCACTTTGGCAATTACCGCCTGCTTGACCCGCCCGTCCTGCCAGTTGCCGAGCAACTCGGTAACGCTGGCAAGCTCGCTCAACGATTGCGCTCTTGCATGATAGTAAACCGGGCGCCGGTTATCCGGGTCCACCAGGCTGAAATCCCAATACTCGGTGCCTTGGTAAAGATCCGGTACACCGGGCACGGTATTGCGAAGCAAAGTCTGCGCCAGGCTGTTGAGCGCTCCTGCCGCGGCGATTCGGTTGGCAGTTGCGCCTAACGACTGGCGCAATGCAACACCTTCAGGGGTAAGCAGAATGTTATGCAGGAACTCCCGGCATGCGCGCTCATACGGCTCGTTATTGGCGCTCCAGCTACTTTGCAGTTTAGCCTCGCGCAGGGCTTTTTCCTGCCATTGCGTCAGTCGGTCCGCATAGGTTTTGTAGTCTTCTTCGCTTTCCAGACCGAAAGGCCAGCTCCCCAACAGGGCTTGATACAGCATCAGCTCATCGCCAGCGCTGATCGCGACGTCTTCACCCTTGAGCGGCAGGGCCAGTTGGCGCCAGCGTTCGACCTGTTCGGCGTACCAGCCTGAGCACTCGCTCAAGACCGCCAGCCGGGTCCGGGTATCTTCGCCACGCTTGTGGTCGTGCGTGGCGGTGGCCAGCAGATTGTCAGGGAACGACTCCAGACGCTTGAGGCACGCCGCATGGAAGTCTTCAACGGGCGCGCTGAAGTGTTGCGGGTGGAAACCCACGTCGTTACGCGACAGCAATACCGCGCTGCGATAGAACGATGTGTCTTCCACTGACTTGGCCGCCACCGGGGAGGTCAGTTGCTGGAAGCGCACGCACGCATTGCGATACAACTTGCGCTGCCGGCCGCGTGGCAGCTCGCGCCAGGATTCGCCACCCAACCAGCGTTGCAGATAATCCAGCACCTGCCAGTCGGCTTCGCTCAGCGTATTGCGCGCGCCTTGCATGGCTTGCTGAAAGAAGCGGTCATCTTCTGCGGAGCGGCCGCACACGCTTATATAGGTTCGGTAGATCGGGAAGTTGACCACCAGCGCCAATAACGCCCGGCGAATCGCCCCCAACGTCAGGTCACGGCTCATCAGATCGCTGCGTGCCACTTGCAGCAGTGATTGGGCTACGTTTTCGAAATCCCCGGCCAGGGTGCCGTGCAATACCAGGTCGCGAGCTTCCAGCACTTCCTGATTGAAGTCAGCCGTGCGTTCACTCAAGCGACTCCACAGCTCCGCAAGCGGCGCCTGCCCCTTGGGATCATGTTGCAGCAGCGACACCTGATTCATGAACTCGTAGCCGGTGGTACCGTCCACGCCCCAGTCTTCGCGAAGCTGTTCGTCAGGACCGAGGATTTTCTCGACAAAGATCGGCAAGTGCGCCAATTCGGTGCCAGGTGGTCGTTGCGAGAGCAGGCTTTCTACGCGGCGGCGCAATTTGCGTCCGTAGCCACGCGGATCGGCAAGCCCGTCGATATGATCGATGCGCAAGCCGTCAACCAGGCCTCTGGCGATCAGCTCGAAGATCTTGCCGTGAGTTGCCTCGAACACATTGGGCCGCTCGACGCGCAAACCGCCCAGTTCGTTGATGTCGAAGAATCGCCGCCAGTTAATGTCGTCACCCGCCGTTCGCCAGCTGGCCAGACGATAGTGCTGACGTTCAAGCAGTTGATGCAGACGCTCAAAACCCTCGGGTTTGCTGGAGTCGAAACGTGCCAGACCTTGCTCAATGGCTGCTGCGACCGCGCCGTCACGGGCCAGCTCGGCGAGTTCGGCGCGGGCCTGACGAGCACGTTCATAAGCTTGCGGATACTGCTCCAACGCAGCAAAACGCTTGCTCAGCTCGATCAGTTGCGGGTTTTCTGCCGATTCCAGCAACGGACCGTAGGTGGCTGGATTGATCGGAAAGTGATGCTGATAGTGCTCGATGTAAAAAGCGCCATGCTCAGCGTCGAAGCGCAATGGGATCTCACCGGCCTGCAGCACAGTGCCGTAATCGCTGCTCAGGAATGGCAACAGCAGTTGGCCCTCAAGCAAGGGGTCCGGGGAATTCCACTGGATGTCGAAAAAGTCGGCGTACGGGCTGCGGCGGCCCCATTCGAGCAGATCGAGCCACCATGGATTGTCCGCACCGCCAACCGCCATGTGGTTGGAAACGATATCCAGAATCAAGCCCATGCCATGTTCGCGCATTGCGCCGACCAAGCGGAGCAGGGCGGGCTCGCCACCCAGCTCCGGGTTGATCACGCGTGGATCGACGACGTCGTAACCGTGCATCGATCCTGCACGGGCTTTGAGCAGCGGCGAAGCGTAGATATGGCTGATGCCCATGCTGGCAAAGTAAGGTATCAACGGCACCGCATCGTCGAGGGTGAAGTCTTTATGAAACTGCAGACGCTGGGTAGCACGCAGCGGATTGATAGGGCGGCTCATTGGTCACGCTCCGCAGCTTGCAGACGTGCCTGAGAAAGCAGCTCGATGCGTCGCGCCACGTGTCGATCATCCAGCAAGGTGCTGCACTCACCCGGCAGTCGGCGTCGCCAGTTCGGGTGGCTGTCAATGGTGCCCGGCAGGTTGAATTGCTCGGACAGGCCCATCGCATCCTCCATCGGCAACAATACCAACGGCGCGCGGGTATGGCCCAGATAACGAACCGATGCATCGATGATCTGATCGACTTCCAGATTGTCGTCGCAGAAATTATCGGAATTCTGCGCCAGCGCGGTACACAGGCCAGCACGCTCCTTCTGTCGATCCAGGCGCCATTGCCCGGCTTGCTGGTCGTCCACCAGATCGAGTTTGCGGTTCCAGTCGATGTCTTTCTCGGCCAGCCAGCCCGCGAGTGTCGGCAAATCATGGGTGCTGGTCATCGCGAGGGCTTCGTCCGACCAATCCAGCACCGGTTTGAAATGCGCGTTGTGCTGTTCGAACAACAATACCCGCATGCCTAGAATCGCCCGGGCCGACAGTTTTTCATGCAGGCCTTCAGGCACGGTGCCCAGGTCTTCACCCAACACCACGGCTTTATGCCGCCATGATTCGAGACTCAACAGGCGCAGCATGTCGTCCACTGGATAATTCAGGTAAGCGCCTTCACTGGCCAGAGCCCCCAGTGGTACCACCCAAAGCCGTTGCAGGCCCATGATGTGATCGATACGCAGGCCGCCAGCATGAGCGAAGTTAGCCCGCAGCATTTCGATAAACGCACGAAACCCATTGCGCTTGAGGCCAACCGGGGAAAAAGCCGAGATACCCCAACTTTGTCCGGAGCGGTTGAGGATGTCCGGTGGCGCGCCGACGGTCAGCTCGGACAGCAGCTCATCCTGGCGGCTCCAGGCCTGGCTGCCAGCACCGTCCGCGCCCACCGCCAGATCAGCAACCAGGCCAACCCGCATGCCGCTGCTGCGCGCTGCGATCTGTGCGCGCTCAAGACCACGAGCCATCAGCCACTGCGCGAAGGCGTGAAAACTGATTTGCGCGCCATGTTCAGCAGCGAAGCTCGCAATGGTTTCGCTGCGCGGATTCTTGAATGCTTCCGGCCATTCATGCCAGTTCTGACTGATACCCAAGCGATCGCTTTCGTCACGCAGGGTTTCAAAACGACAGTGATTCTCCAGCGCCTCACCACCACTGTGGCGGAAGCTGTTGAAGTCCTCATGCAATGGGTGGTCACAACCGCTGAACGCTTCGTAAAGTTTATGCAGCACTTTCCATTTGGCCGTGGCCGCAGCGGGCCAATCGATCAGTTCAAGCTGTTCGAGACGCTTGAGTTCGTCGCCCAGCCCGGTTTCATCGATAGCCAGACGCAAGGCGCGCTCACCGAGAATAATGCCGGGCGAACAATACAGGCTGTTCAGAAACAGCCGGCTTGAAGGCGAATAGGGGCTGTAACGATGGGGATCGTTGGCGAACATGGCATGCACCGGGCTGATCGCCAGAGCATCAGCGCCTCGCTCACCCGCCTTGCGGGCCAGCGCTTCCAGCGCTTGCGTGTCACCGAACCCGCCATCGCCTTCGCGGCGCAAGGCGTACAGCTGAACCGTCAGGCCCCAGGTTCGGGCGACCTCGGTGTCGGTAGCCATGGCCATGCTGAAACAGGTTTGCGGTGCTACGGCAATGGTCAGATGTTGCCCGGCGATGCTCAGCTGCTGGTAGCCAACGGGCGCCAACGCTGGCAGTTGCCCGGTCGCGGTCAGGTTGGCGTCGATGGTTGCGCCATCCTCCAGCAACAGGACAAACGCAGTGCCCGGTTCAAACCAGGCACTCAAATCCAGGTTGCTGCCGTGGTCAACGGTCAACAGTGGTGGTGGCGTCGGTTGATGATTCGCAGCTCGCAGTCGTTGCAGGCTGGCGTCGATTTCATCGTGGCTGCCAGCGGGATAACCCAGGCCGTCCAGCACTTTGCACAGAACTTGCGGGCTGACTCGCTGTGGTCGGCCGTTTGCATCGATCCAGTCCACCGACAAGCCTGCTTCGGTTGCCAGTACCTCTAGTTGCTCATTGCTCATCCTGTCTCTCCAGAACATCGATTGCTATCAGGCTGACAATGGCCGTGTAAGGATTGAGGGTGCCTCGCCGGGAAAGTTCTGCCGCATGTGGCAGTGTTTCAAAAAGAACGCTGGACGGGTGCCATTCAGGCGCGGTCACAGCATGCTCGGACAAATTCAGGTCGATACGCAGTTGGGCGCCGTCGCCCATACGCCAGCGCGCCGAGACGGCGCCTTCGCTCAATACGTCGCAACCAAGCGCCTGTGCACCTTGCAGACGCGGCATGATTTCGCGATGACGGATTTCCAGCAGCTGGCGATAAAGCTCCAGCCAGCTGTGATGATCGGCACCCATGTCGGTTTCCAGGTACACCGCGTCGAAAGCCGGTTTGCAGGCCTCGAAGGTTGCCGCTTCATTGGGGTCAGGAATGTGTTCGCGCTTTTCTTCATCGGCGAATGCAGCAAAGTCGGCAAACTCGCCACGACGCCCTTCGCGTACCGCATCGGCCAGTTCGCCGTGGTGGTCGGTGAAAAACAGGAACGGCTCGCTCGCCGCCCATTCATCACCCATGAACATCAGCGGAATCATTGGCGACAGCAGCAACAACGCTGTCGCTGCTTTCAGGGCCGGGCCATGGCTGATCTGCGAGAGCCGTTCACCAAAGGCACGATTGCCAATCTGGTCATGGTTCTGCAAAAACAGCACGAAAGCACTCGGCGGCAAATGACCGCTCGATTCGCCGCGAGCATGCCCGTGGCGTGTACTTTCGCCCTGATAGACAAAACCCTGGCTGAGCAGACGAGCAAGCTTTTCCGTGGCTTCGTGAGCGAAATCCGAATAATAAGCGTCGGTTTCGCCGGTCAACAGGACGTGCAGCGTGTTGTGCCCATCGTCGTTCCATTGCGCATCGAAGCCCTGCTCAAGAAGGCTGGCCTGATTGAACTCGTTCTCCAGGTTCAGCCAGACATGGCGCGGCTTAGGGATTCGCTGGTGGACTGTGGCGGCGAACTCTGTAAGAAAGCTCGAGTCGTTGATGGCGTGAACGGCGTCCATGCGCAAACCGTCGAAACGATACTCCTGCAGCCACATCAGCGCATTATCAATAAAGTAATCACGCACCTCTCTACGGCGGAAGTCGATGGAGTTGCCCCACGGGGTATGCACATCTTCGCGGAAGAAGCCTTTCGCATAGACGCCCAGATAATTGCCATCCGGCCCGAAGTGGTTGTAGACCACATCGAGAATGACCATCAATCCGAAACCGTGAGCGGCATCGATCAGATGCTTGAGCTCCTCGGGCGTGCCATAGGAAGACTGCGGCGCATAAGGCAGCACGCCGTCGTAGCCCCAGTTGCGGGTGCCGGGAAACTGCGCAATCGGCATCAGCTCGATAGCGGTCACACCTAATCCGGCCAGGCGCTCCAGATGTGTCTCGACGCCAGCATAGCCGCCCAGAACACCGACATGCACTTCGTAGATAACGGCTTCATGCCACGGCCGGCCCCGCCATTGGCTGTTCTGCCATTCGTAGGACAGGGGATCAACCACAATGCTCGGGGAATGGACATCGGAGGCTTGGGCGCGGGAGGCGGGGTCGGGGACTTCCATGTCCCCATCGATTTTGTAGCGGTACTGAGTGCCCGCCGGGCAGCGGGCCTCGATTACAAACCATCCTTCATCTTGCGCAAGCATGGCCAGAGACTGGCCATCTTGCAGTTCAACACTTACTTGGTCCACATCCGGCGCCCAGAGGGCAAACCGGGTGTTTTCAGAGTCCTGCAACACGGCGCCGTGGCGCCAGTTTTTTTCTGTACGCAGAGGCATCCAGCTACCCCTTGTTAATAATGAAGAGAAACACCCACGTTCTTTTTCAACAGGTCCTGATAAAGCTCTGCGTATGGCTCTACCGCTTGGTGCCAGTTGAAAGGGGCGGCCATCGCTCTGCAGCGCATGGCATTGAGCAACGCCGGATTGGCGAATACCTTGAAAGCTCGACTCAGGGCTTCGGTGTAACTCTCGACAGTCGATTCATCGAACAGAAAGCCGGTAACGCCATCTTCAATCGTGTCCGCCAGTCCGCCGGTGTTGCGCGCAATCGGCAGCGAGCCAAAGCGCTGGGCGTACATCTGACTCAAGCCGCAAGGTTCGTAACGCGAAGGCATGAGCAGGAAGTCACTGCCAGCAAACATGCGCCGGGCATCGGTTTCATTGAAACCTATCCGCACCCCGATCTGACCAGGGAAGCGCAGAGCCAGCTCGCGCATGGCGTCTTCTTCCTCAGGCTCGCCCCGACCAATGATCGCGATTTGTCCGCCTTGCTCGACAATGTGCTCGGCAACACCGATGGTCAGGTCCAGACCTTTTTGGTAAACCAGGCGTGAAACCACGGCAAACAGCGGACCGGTCGACGGTTCCAGCTCGAACAATTCCCGAACGTGATCGGCGTTGATTTCCTTGCGCTTCCACTCATTGGCCGTGAAGTGGCAAATCAGGTGTTCATCGGTCGCCGCATCCCAGCTGGCATCGATGCCGTTGGGAATACCGCTGAGCTGACCGCGATTGGCTTTGCTCTGCAGGAAACCCTCCAGCCCGCAACCGAACTCGGGCGTGGTGATTTCCTTGGCGTAGGTGGCGCTGACCGTCGTGATATGGCTGGCGTAAGCCATCCCCGCCTTGATGAACGACAGCTTGCCGTAAAACTCCATGCCGTCAGCGCCAAGCGCTTCGTCGGGAATTCCCAACTCACGGCTTGAACCCGTGCTGACGGTTCCTTGATAGGCAAGGTTATGGATGGTGAAAATGCTAGGTGTGGTCTGCCCGCGCCAGCGCATGTACGCCGGTGCAAGTCCAGCGGGCCAGTCATGGGCGTGGACCAGCTCCGGACACCACTGGGTCTTCACAGCACCTGCGGCAAATTCGGCAGCGGCCAGGCCCAGGCGTGCGAAACGAATATGGTTATCCGACCAGTCACGTCCATTGTTGTCGGCGTACGGGGTGCCTTCGCGCTCGTAGAGCTCAGGGCAGATCAAGACGTAAATGACCAGTCCGTCCTTCATATCCATACGGCCGATCTTGCAAGGGGGAAGGGCAGCGTAGCCCCCTAACTGACTGATGACATGAATCGGATTGCCGCTATTGAGGACCTGTGGATAGCCGGGTATCAGCACACGGACGTCGTGCAGGTGACGCATGGCTCGCGGCAGAGCAGCAGACACATCGCCCAAACCCCCGGTTTTAACCAGGTCAGCCAATTCCGACGTCACAAACAGGACTTTACGTCTGTTGACGGGAGCAATCATTGGCTGTGAGGTAGGCAGTTGCAGCAGTGGAACGCTCGTCGTAGCGAAAACTGGCAGGTGAGTCAGCTCGCTGGCCGGCTGATTAAAACTCTCTCCCTTCTGGGTTTTGACAGCGGCGCTTATCATCGTTTTCTCCCATTTAATACAGTGTTAGTACTGCACTTGAGTTTTTATTGGCCATGTCCTATGGCCGGGCATAAAAGCACTACGCAAGATCAGTACCCATTTACCGTTTGCGTTAAGACTGGACAGAGCAACAGCGCCTGTTTTGGGCACACTGCCAACAGCATAGGCGCTCTATTAAGCTGACCCATGGGTATTCGAGAAGTTTCGACTTTTTTTGTCGGAAATGTCTGGAATGCGGCTTGGCACGGACTTTCGACCGAGCTGGATAGGGGCCTGAGAAGCGCTGAAGTAACCTTATGCTCTTTTTTAGAGCGGCCTTTGGCGCAAAAATCCAACGACTACCAGTCGTCGGATTGTTCGACAATAGAGCCACTATAGGCGCCTTGCGGCAAGCTGTATTGCCTTTGTGAGCATTTAAGGAACGTCGCAGGGGCTGGATGCTTTTTCCTGGTGCGCGAGTCGCCAGCTGCCAGGGCACCCGTGTAAAGAAGTGCGAGCCGGTGGAAACATTTTGGCGCGCAGCGAGATAGAATCAGCGGCCCAGGGCTGAATCCTCCGGAAGAGGCCCATCTAAAGCAGTCAGATGAGGAAGGAAATGGAATCCCCAGAGGTGTTGGTACTGCAAGCGAGTTACACCAATCCGGTTCACGCTGAAGCCATCGGCTTTCTGCTGAATCAATACGCGCAGGATGTCATGGGCGGCGGTGAATCCCTGTCCCTCGATACGCAACAGCAACTGGCTGTAGAGCTGGCCAAGCGTCCCCAGGCTTTCAGCGTCCTGGCGTTCGTTGCAGGTCAGCCGGTCGGACTGGTCAATTGTTTCGAGGGCTTCTCTACCTTCCAGTGTCGCCCACTCGTGAACATCCACGACGTCGTGGTGATTGGCGGGCAGCGCGGCCTGGGAATCAGCCAGAAGATGCTGAGCAAGGTAGAAGAGATCGCTCGCCAGCGCGGCTGTTGCAAGCTGACTCTGGAAGTGCTCGAAGGCAACACAGTCGCCCAGGGCGCATACCTGAAACAAGGCTTTGCCGGCTATGAACTTGATCCTGCCATGGGCAAGGCGATGTTCTGGCAGAAAACGCTATAAGCACGACGCGGTAAGGGCCAGGACGCCCGTAGGATTGTTCTGAATTGTTCGTCCTCACATTGCAAGCGGCGTCGGACGCGAGCACTATTTTTCCAGCGCGCTCAGTCAGGGCGGCGCCAGAATCGATAGGGAGACGGAGATGGCAGGAAGCAAAGCCAAACGTGTGGAGCGCGACCTGATGAGTCGTGCAATGGATGTCACCGTAATCGCGACGACGATAGGGGGTGCCTCCGTCGCTAACATGTTGATACCCGGCCTGGGCAGTGCAGTGATCGGTGCAGTTCTGGGGGCCGTGTTCGGTTTTTATGCAACTCGATTTGCGGATTGAAATGAGCGCCAGGGAAGGCCGATATGATTTGGGATCAAACCAGCTGCTCCGTGGTGAGCAGCCTGTTGTTTATAGCTATATATCTGGCGTTGTCTGTTCATCACCGCCAAACCCCGGAACTCTCCCATGCTGTGATCATCGCCATGTCCTGCTCGGGCGTGGTGGCAGCCGTTGTGCTGGGTAATCTGACCTATTTTTCCGCGCCTGAGGCTCTCGGGGTCCTTGGCAGTAGCAAGCCCAGCATCTTCATTGGCACGCTGGCGATGATCTGGGTGTCGATTACTTCGGTTACGTCCAGCGTCCTGCATCCGCGAAAGATCGTCAGCCAATAACCGCAAAAGGCCTGTCATTGCTGACAGGCCTTCTGTTTTTGCCAGTTCTGATCGGGTTACTTCTGGACAACTTCCGGTGTGGGCGGTACCGGTTTATCGCCCTGCAGAAGTGCGAAGTCGGTCAGGCCTTTATCGTGGTAGGGATCGCCAATCATGCGCGGACGTTCCTTGAAGTCGAAACTGACCAGACTCTTGCTCGTGTCCAGCTCATCAAACGTCAAGCCGGCCAGCTGTGCCCAGGTATGGATCAGCTGTGAGCTGGTGTAAGGCCTGTTCTTGATGCTGGTGAAATCCCAGTTGTGGGTTTGTTGCCACTTCGGTGAGGCGTAGACCATAAAAGGAACGGTGTACATCGGCATCGTTGGCTTGGCTTCGTTACGGCCCAGGACGTTATGGCCGGGTGAATCGTAGACGTCTTCGCCGTGATCCGAGAGATACATCAGAAAGCCGTTTGGATCGGTCTTGGCGTATTCCTTGATCAGGCTCGACACCACGAAATCGTTGTACAGCACGGCGTTGTCGTAGCTGTTATACAGCTCCAGCTGGCTGTCGCTGATCGCGTCGGGCACGCCCTTGCGGTCGGTAAACTTCTCGAAAGTCGGCGGGTAGCGATACTGATAGCTCATGTGCGTGCCCAGCAGATGCACCACGATGAGCTTGCGCGGCGCAGGGTCGGTCAAGGCCTTGCCGAACGGCTCGATGACGTCACCGTCGTATTGGCGAGCGTTCTGATTGCGGTTGTTGTTGAGGTACACCTGTTCATCGGCCTGCTCGGAGAACGTCGTGAGCATGGTGTTGCGCTTGGTCATGGTTTGCTGATTGGTGATCCAGAACGTCTTGTAACCGGCCTGTTTCATGACGCTGACCAGCGACGGCGTCTTCAGGTACAGATCGGGATTTTCTTCGTCAGCAAAGGTCAGGACCTGCTGTAGCGCTTCAATGGTGTACGGGCGTGGCGTAATGACGTTGTTGAAGACTTGCAGCTCATTCTTGAGCTGATCCAGGTTCGGCGTGGTCTGGCGCGGATAGCCATACAGGCTCATGCGTTGACGATTGGTTGATTCGCCGATGACCAGGACCATTGTCGCGGGTAGGTCAGCCTGCTGATCCTTGAGGTTGCCCAGCGGCGCAATGTTGCTACTGCTCTTGAGCATGCCTTGCATACTGTCCAGTTGCTGAGTGTAGCGGTGGTAAGCCACGAGCATCTGCCAAGGTACCGCAGGTTCGATTCGGGTTTCGAAAGCTTCGATCCCGGATGCTACGTCATCGTGGCGAGCCAGCTGTTTGGCCAGAGGGTAGCCAATAATTGCCACCAGCAAAGCTACAGCTACCGCCCATGCACGACCTCGGGGCATGTACACCGGGCGCAGGCGAGTCCACAGGAAAATTGCAAAAGCCGTGTGAGCGATGAATCCGAGAACGATCCACCAGGCGAAGTACTGAGTCATGTACTCGCCCGCTTCCGACACGTTCGACTCGAACATGATGAAGATGACGCTCTGGGAGAACTCCTGTTGATAAATGAAGAAGTATCCCAGGCTGGCCATCGAGCAAGCCCACAGCACAACACCTATGACTGCCGCCATGATCCGCGTTTTGGCCGGGAACATCAGCATTGGGGCGAGCCAGATGCCGCTCATCACGAACGCCTGACGAAATCCGGAAAAACCGGAGGTGTCGGTCAGCTGTATCAGTAATTGAGTAATGCCAGAGAAATACCAGAAGAAAACGAACAGCCAGGCGAGGCCAGCCCAGTCAAAACCTTTCGGAGTCGTATCGCTCCGTTTAACCATTGTCATCAAGCGCTCCAACTCATCATTCAATTGAGCAGTCCGGGGGAATAAAGGTCCTGGCCGCTCGGCATGTCCCTGGTACGGCGAGGCACAGAACCAGGGCATTCACAAGGGGCGCAAGTATTGCGGCGTGGGTGTGAAAAAAATGTCGGTGGTTGGGCGGGCAGGGGTGACAGTGAGAGCACGGAGGTTACAGAATGTGTCCGTGAACAATAGGGCACTCGAAGATGCACACGGTGCATGACCGAGGCAGATCTGGAGAGTTACGCGAAAGGGGGAAAGCCATAGGCGGGCAAGCCGGCGAATCGGGCTTGCCGCAATGATCGATAATGCAGAAGCGTTACAAGCTGCGGCAGGGATCAGGCGTGCAGTGCAGTGACTGACTGCCTTGGTTGGGACTGTTGCAGCATGAGGCTAAGATGAGCGACCTTTTTCTGCAATTGCTCGCGCTCTTCTTTAAGCTTGCGCAGTTCGTCACGGCGGACAGTGACATAGAGGGTTTGTGGTGCAAGTGCTGGTAGTAGTGTGCTCATTGCTCACCTCGCGAATGGCGGGATTCAACCTGAAAGGCCTGTTGCAATGACTATCGAACGCCGAATCGCCGCTGCATACCTCTCTATCGGCACCGATTCTGATTTCTTTTGCGCAAGAATGGAACTTTTTTATTTTCAATGGTCGCGAACGTTTCCCAATCGCGACAGAATGGCTTTATCCGACAGTCTGAATGCACGCTTTCACTGTCGACGGGAACCGATGTCCGACCTTTCAGGACTAACCCCTCATGCGAGGCTCTCCCAAGGGTGAGCCGGATTTGAGGCACCTTTTTCTACAAATTTTAGGAGCAAGGCCACATGCAACTTGGAATTGTTGGGCTGGGCCGCATGGGCGGCAATATCGCAAGACGTTTGATGCTCAACGGCCACACCACTGTGGTGTTTGATCGCGATGAAGCATCGCGTAGCGCGCTGGCCAAAGAAGGCTCGACAGCTGTAGCTGATCTTGCCGCCATGGTTGCGGCAATGGATAAGCCTCGGGCCATCTGGGTCATGCTGCCTGCTGGCGATCCGACCGAAGAAACCATCGAGGTGTTGAGCGGGTTGCTGGACGCTGACGATGTAATCATCGACGGCGGCAATACGTTCTACAAAGACGACGTTCGCCGGGCCAAGGCTCTCACGGCCAAAGGGTTGCACTACGTGGACGTCGGCACTTCGGGTGGCGTCTGGGGCCTGGAACGCGGCTACTGCATGATGATCGGTGGCGAAAGCGATATCGTGCGTCGCCTGGACCCGCTGTTCGAAACCCTGGCTCCGGGCTATGGTTCGGTAGAGCGCACAAAAGGCCGTGACTCTGCAGATGACCGAGCCGAACGTGGCTATATTCATGCAGGTCCTGCGGGTTCTGGCCATTTCGTCAAGATGATCCACAACGGCATCGAGTACGGGATGATGCAAGCCTTTGCCGAGGGCTTCGACATCCTCAAGCAGAAGAATTCGGAAAACCTCCCGGTTGAACAACGTTTTGACTTGAACATGGCTGATATCGCCGAAGTATGGCGTCGCGGTAGCGTGGTTTCGTCCTGGTTGCTTGATCTGACCGCCGATGCCCTGGCAACCGATCCTCAATTGGACGCCTATTCCGGCGCAGTGGCGGACAGTGGCGAAGGCCGATGGACCATCGAGGCCGCCATGGAACAGGCCGTTCCGGTGCCGGTGCTTTCCAGTGCGCTGTTTGCCCGTTTCCGCTCGCGGCAGAAAAGCTCCTACGCTGACAAGTTGCTTTCGGCCATGCGTTTCGGCTTTGGCGGCCACAAGGAGGGGCCAAAGTAATGGGGCTGTCGCGCGGCTCGTCTCAGCAAACGCCCGCCGTGGCGCCGCCTACGACCCTGTTTCTGTTCGGCGCCCATGGTGATCTGGTCAAGCGCTTGCTGATGCCGGCGCTCTACAACCTGTTCCGTGATGGTCTGGTCGACGATAACCTGCATATTGTCGGTGTTGACCACAACGCAATCAGCGATGCCGATTTCGCTAAAAAACTGGAAGATTTCATCCGCCAGGAAGCTGCCGGCAAAGTGGCGGAGGGCGGCAAAGAGCCGCTTGATGCTGAGTTGTGGCGGCGCCTGGCGAGCCGGATCAGCTACGTACAAGGTGACTTTCTCGACGATTCCACTTATGCCGACATCGCCAGCAAGATCGAGAGCACTGGCACCAGCAACGCCGTGTTTTATCTGGCGACGGCGCCGCGCTTCTTCAGCGAAGTAGCGCAGCGCCTGGGTTCCTCGGGTTTGTTGGTGGAAAGCGAAGAGGCATTTCGCCGCGTCGTAATCGAAAAACCCTTCGGGTCCGACCTGCCCAGTGCTGTCGCGCTGAATGCCTGCTTGCTGAAGGTGATGAGCGAGAAGCAGATTTACCGGATCGATCACTATCTGGGCAAGGAAACCGTGCAGAACATCCTGGTCAGCCGGTTTTCCAACGGGCTGTTCGAGTCGTTCTGGAACAACCACTACATTGATCACGTGCAGATCACCGCGGCTGAAACGGTCGGCGTCGAGACTCGAGGCAGTTTTTACGAGCACACCGGCGCGCTGCGGGACATGGTTCCAAATCACCTGTTCCAGCTGCTGGCAATGGTGGCAATGGAACCGCCTGCCGCCTTCGGCGCCGATGCCGTGCGCGGCGAGAAAGCCAAGGTGGTAGGGGCGATTCGTCCCTGGTCCGAGCAGGAAGCCCTGGCCAATTCCGTGCGCGGTCAGTACGCGGAAAACAGCAAGGACGGCAAGGTCGTTCCCGGTTATCGCCAGGAGAACAAGGTCGAGCCGGACAGCACCACAGAAACATTTGTCGCGCTCAAGGTGATGGTCGATAACTGGCGCTGGGTCGGCGTGCCGTTTTACCTGCGCACTGGCAAGCGCATGGGCGTGCGTAGCACGGAAATCGCGATTTCGTTCAAGCCTGCACCTTATGCGCAGTTCCGTGATACCGAAGTGGACCGCCTCAAGCCTAACTTCCTGAGGATCCAGATCCAGCCTAATGAAGGAATGTGGTTTGACCTGTTCGCCAAACGACCAGGGCCGACGCTGGACATGGAAGATATCGAGCTGGGTTTTGCCTACAAGGACTTCTTCGAAATGCAGCCGTCCACCGGTTACGAAACGCTGATCTATGACTGCCTGACCGGCGACCAGACTCTTTTCCAGCGCGCTGACAACATCGAAAACGGCTGGCGCGCAGTACAGCCGTTCCTGGATGCCTGGCAGAAAAATCCTCAAGTCGAGTTTTATAAGGCTGGCGAAGATGGGCCGGCCGCTGCCGATGATTTGCTGGCCCGTGATGGTCGTGAATGGCGGGATATCGATGTCTGAGCAAGCCGAACTCCCAATCAAATTCCTCCTTTCCGACATCGATGGCACGCTCCTGCGTCCCGACCACAGTCTGAGTCAGGCCAATATCGACGCCGTTGCACGACTCAGGGCAGCGGGCATTCTCTTCACGGTAGCGAGCAGTCGTCCGCCCCGTGCCATGCGCCAGCAGATTGAAGCCTTGGGTATCGATCTGCCCTCGGTGGCATTCAATGGCGGCAACATCATCAACCCTGATGGCAGCGTGCTCAAAGCCTATCGGATAGCCGAGGAGGCGGCACGCACCTGTATCAATCTGTTTGCCGATTACCCGGTATCGCTTTGGGTATTTGCCGACGATCAATGGTTCCTGATTGATCCTGCGGGCGACTACGTTGACCACGAGCGCACGACCTTGGGCTACGAGCCGGTGCAGGTGGAAAGCTTCGAACCCTACCTTGGGCGAGTGGACAAGATCGTTGCAGCGAGCAAGGACTTCGAGCTGCTCAAGAGCCTTGAGTCGCAGCTCAATCCGCTTATCGTCGGGCTGGCGCTGGCTGCGCGTTCGCAGCTGTATTATCTGGACGTAACGGCGCTGGACGCCAATAAAGGCAAGGCGTTGTTGACCCTGGCAGAACTGTTTGGCATCGAACTGGCGCAGACTGCGGCCATCGGTGACGGCGGCAACGATGTGGCCATGTTCCATCAGGCTGGTTTATCGATAGCCATGGGGCAAGGCGAAGAAAGCGTGCGCCGAGAGGCGGATCACGTGACGGGCAGCAACCTTGAAGACGGAGTCGCTGCAGCAATTGAGCACTACATCCTGCCGCGCTGAGCAAGCTGTGCAGCAGGTGACGAATATTTCCACGATGGCGGACGCTTTCCATGGCTGCACTGATCGAAGACTACGCATTGCTCGGCAACTGCAAGACTGCCGCGCTGGTCGCCAGGGACGGGTCGCTGGACTGGTTATGTTTCCCATGCTTCGATGCGCCAGCCTGCTTTGCAGCATTGCTGGGCTCGAGCGATAACGGCCGCTGGAAGATCGCGCCAAAAGAGCCGGTTATCTTTACCGAGCGACGGTATCGCGAAGGGACCTTGATCCTGGAAACGGTGTTCCAGACCGCAAGCGGTCGAGCCATGCTCATCGACTTCATGCCCGTCGATGAAGGCAGTCACGTGGTACGAATCGTGGTCGGGCTTGAGGGTGAAGTTGCCTTTGGTATGGACCTGGCCATCCGTTTCGACTACGGCAGCACCGTGCCTTGGGTGGAAAACCGAGACGGCGAGACATTGACGGCGATTGCCGGGCCGGAAATGCTGGTGTTGCGCGCCACGGAAACCCTGCACGCGCTGGATCACCATACGGGCTGCGATTTTCATGTCACGGCGGGGCATCGCGAGACGTTCATATTGAGCCATCAGGCCTCCACTGAAACCTTGCAAACAGCCATTGATGCCGAGCAGGAATTACAGCGCACCGAGGGTTTCTGGCGCGAGTTTTCCGATCGATGCCCTGACGTCGGGCAATGGACTGCGCAGGTGAAACGCTCGCTGATCACCCTTAAAGCCATGACCTATGCACCCACCGGCGGCATTGTCGCGGCGGTCACCACTTCGTTGCCCGAGCAATTGGGTGGCGAACGCAACTGGGACTACCGGTTTTGCTGGCTGCGCGATGCAACCATGACGCTGTTGGCGTTCATGAACCTGGGGTATTTCGAGGAAGCCTCGGCGTGGCGTGAATGGCTGCTGCGCTCAGTGGCGGGTAACCCGGAACAAATTCAGATCATGTATGGCTTGGGCGGCGAACGACGTCTGCCGGAATATGAGCTGCCTTGGCTGAGCGGTTACGAAAACTCCAAACCGGTCCGCATCGGAAACGCGGCGGCGACGCAAATGCAACTGGACGTCTATGGTGAAGTCGCTGACGCCATGACCCAGGCGTTGAAGGGCGGCCTGCCACGCCTGCCGCGCAGCGTAGCGATCTCCAAAGTCATCATGCCGTTCCTTGAGAAGGTTTGGCATATGCCGGACAAAGGCATCTGGGAGATTCGCGCAGAGCCACGGCATTTTACTCATTCGAAAGTCATGACCTGGGTTGCCTTTGACCGCAACGCGTCGCTGATTGCGCAGACCGCTGTCACCGATGACGACCGGGCATTGGCGCAGCATTACCGCAGTGTCGCTGACCAGATTCATGCGGATGTGTGCCTGAACGGCTTTGATTCGGAGTTGGGCAGTTTCGTGCAGACCTACGGCGCCAAGGCGCTGGACGCCAGTCTGCTGCAAATCGCGTTGACGGGTTTTTTGCCGGCTGATGACCCGCGCGTGATCGGCACGGTCGCGCAGATCGAGCGCAGCCTGATGCAGGATGGCTTGCTGTTGCGTTACGACAACGATCGTAGCGCGGACGGCGTTTCCGGCAATGAAGGGACTTTTCTGGTCTGCTCGTTCTGGCTGGCAGACGTCTACGTCCTGTTGGGGCGGCGTCAGGAAGCCCGGGAGCTGTACGACCGTTTATGCGGGCTGTGTAACGACGTCGGGCTGCTGGCCGAGCAATATGACCCCCGCAGCAAGCGCATGCTGGGCAATTTCCCCCAGGCGTTCAGTCACATCGGCATTATCAACACGGCGCTGAACCTGCACCGCGTGATGTGTCCGGTCAAGGCTCGGGCAATGTCCGAGGCTGCAACGGTTGAATAATCCGTCAACGGCCTGGCTACATGGCTTTTCTGAAAGTGATGTTGATCCGCTGCTCGCCCAGTAGCGGATGCTCCGCTGCCTTGATCGGCAATACACCGTGAAAGCGCAGGCGATCGACACCGCCCCAGACGACCACGTCGCCGTGCTGCAAGACGATCCGTTGTGCCTTGTCGGCGCGCTCGAAGCCACCAAACAGAAACACCGCCGCAATTCCCAATGACAGCGATACCACCGGCCATTGCAGATCCTGCTCGTCCTTGTCCTGATGCAGCGACATTTTCGCACCCGGAATATAGCGGTTGATCAGGCAGGCGTCGGGGGTGAAACCGGGGAAGCCTGTGGCCGCTGCCGCTTCGCGTGCCAGTAGCATCAGCACCTCGGGTATTGGCGGCCAGGGCTGGCTTGTTTGTGGGTCTGTGGCGCTGTAGCGATAGCCGTGACGGTCGGTAGTCCAGCCAAAACTGCCGCAACTGCTGAGTGCGGCAGACATGGTGAAACCGCCGGGAGTGATCATGTGCCGAAAGGGCGCCTGGGCCAGTACGCCCTCCAGCGCGGGAAGCACGCGCTCGATCCAGGGCATCGCGTAGCTGCGCAATACCCAGGAGCAAGGACCGATCTGTTCAACCGCGGGCTCAGCCTGCTGCGGATCATCGCTGAACAGATCGAACGTCAGTGGAGTGTTGCCTTCGCGCTTCATGGTGTGCAGGCGGGCAGGGGCTTACAAAGCTTTGCTGACTTTGACGTCAGAGATGATGTCGTCGCTCTGGTTGTGCATTTTTTCCAGTGCGGCACGCGCCTCGTCAACAGAGGCTGAACTCAGTTGAGCAAATTCGAAGCGGCGCTCGCCATTGAGTTTGTAGCTGATGGCAAACTTGGTAGTCGGTGTCGCAGGCGTATTCAAGAGATCTCCTTGATAAAAGCTGTGATCAGCTCAGTCGTGTGGTCGAACGACGGACGATTTTGATCGAATGCGTGAACGTGCTTTTGCGCCCGCCGTTGGTGTCCAGTTTGCGACCGGCCGTATCAATGGTGATATTCCAGAATCCGGTGCTGGGGGCAGCGATCTTGGCCGGGAATTTGTCGAAAGCGCCGCCATGATAGGTGTGGCGGCCGCCATTCTTGAAACTGCGGAAGTTTGAATCGTTCATCAGGCGGATATTGCAGAGCTGGGAGCACTCGATAACGACCAGGTCGTCTTCGTTGAGGTGCTCGCGCTGGTGTACGAATTTCATGGATGTCTCCGACGGTAAGGCTTTTTTCGAAAAACCAAAACGATAGCATGACGAGCCCCGGCATTGCCCGGCGATTGAAACTTTATTGCAGTGTTTCTGGCTAAAAGTGCTCTAACCGGGATTTAATCGCCGCCACGCTTGTCGTAGCACTTTTATTTGGGAGGATTCTATGAAATTGGGTGTTGTCATTTTGGCTCTCGCGATGACCGGTTGCGCCACCGTCGCGGACATCGAACACACACCGGCCACGATGAACGTGATGTCTGGCAAAAATCCGCAGGAATATGCCGAGTGCTTCGTCAATAAAATTGCCGGTAGTCGCAAGCCGCCGACCATTGAGCCGCATCGCGATGGTTTACGGGTAATCGTCGCGCAAAAACTCAACAAAGACCCAGCCGCCATCCTGGATATCGAAACGCGCTCTGGTGGCAGCTCCATCAAGGTCTACGAACGCTTGTCGAATTTGCCGCTGCGGCCTAAAGACGTCCAGCGCGCGGCCACTGCCTGTATTTCCGGTTGATGCGTTCCGGCCGCTGAATGGCGGCCTTCACAGGGAATGCCATCACGACGTCGCGGGGCTGGAGAAACGGCTATTTGCAAACCACCAGCACGCTGCGGCTTTTGAAATTGCCGACGTCCACGCCCAGCGTCTTGTCAGCTTCCTTGGGCTGCGGCGTGCCGTCGGTGCCGACAATCTCGTAACCTGTGCCAGCACAGGAGGCGTCAGCCTTTTCGTAACAGCTGGCCCATGACATGGCTTCGCCCGAGCAATCAATGCTCAGACCTTGCTTACCGTTTTTCATGTAGGTGTTAGATGCAGTCGCACAGCCAGCAAGGCCCAGTACAGCAATAACGGACAAAAGTCTGATCATGTTTATTTTGCGCTTCATGGTAAGGCTAAGAGGGAAAAGTTGCGGTTCGCAGGTTCGACACAGCGAATATGCCATCGTTCCGACATCATTTGGATAACCTTAAAATCGAGGCGATCAAGGCGCGATCAAGGTTTACTGCTGGACCGACGACGTGCGGCCTTGGGCTGATCCTGCAAGACCGCCGCCACCTCAATGGCTGCGCTCTCAGTGGCGAATGGCCCGGCAATCGACTCGCCGTCGGCGGCGGTTACCCACCATTGGCCATCTTCAAGTTTTTTGATCAGATACCCGTTTACGCTTTTTACGTCCGACATCGAAATTGCCTCGTTCAGTAGTGTTCAAGCCGCGCATGATAAAGCGCCTGCTATCTGGCTGTCGCCCCCGCGTCAACGGGTCGCAACCGGTTCGAGCTCAAAGCCTGGGCTCGCGGTGATGGCGAGACCGCGCGATTTTTTGCAGCGCAATATTCCTACGCAATCCAGACGCTTCAGCTACGCTTGCACGGGTCGTTGTACAGTCGTGTAGAAGGCGCGGATGAAGTTGTTCTGGCCGTCGATCTGAAGCAGTTTCGCCAGCCAGATTCAGCCCGGATACGAGGTTTGACGCGTATGCTGGTGCTGTTCGATGGTCGCAATATCTATGATTTTGCGGAACTATCTGCTCAGGGATTCCTCTACCATGGCATCGGAACGGCCAGCGGCGGGGCATTGTAAGGTGACCTCCGCCTGATTAGACTGCGCCGCAAACACCCACAGCCCTTATCAAGGACTCTTATGATCAAAAAATGCTTGTTCCCAGCAGCCGGTTACGGCACTCGCTTTTTGCCAGCGACCAAAGCCATGCCCAAGGAAATGCTGCCGGTGGTCAACAAGCCACTGATCCAATACGGCGTGGAAGAAGCACTTGATGCGGGTCTGAATGAAATCTCCATCGTCACTGGTCGTGGCAAACGTGCTCTTGAAGACCATTTCGACATCAGCTATGAGCTGGAAAATCAAATCAAAGGCACCGACAAGGAAAAATACCTGGTCGGTATTCGCCGCCTGATCGACGAGTGCAGCTTTTCCTACACTCGCCAGACCGAAATGAAAGGTCTGGGTCACGCGATCCTCAGCGGTCGCCCGCTGATCGGTAATGAAGCATTCGCCGTGGTCCTGGCCGATGACTTGTGTGTGAACCTCGACGGCGAGGGTGTACTGGCCCAGATGGTCAAGCTGCACAAGCACTATGGCTGCTCGATCGTTGCCATCCAGGAAGTTGATCCGAGCGAAACCCAGAAATACGGGGTTATTGCCGGTGAAGAAATCAAGCCCGGTCTGTTCCGTGTGACGGACATGGTGGAAAAGCCGAAACCAGAAGATGCGCCATCCAACCTGGCGATCATCGGTCGTTACATTCTGACGCCGGACATCTTCGAAAAAATCGAAGCGACCGAGCCGGGCAAAGGCGGTGAAATCCAGATTACCGACGCCCTGATGAAGCAGGCTGCCGAAGGTAACGTGCTGGCTTACAAGTTCAAAGGTACTCGCTTCGACTGCGGCGGCGCTGAAGGTTACATCGAAGCAACCAACTTCTGTTTCGAGCATTTCTACAAGAAAGGCAGCTAAAGCTCTGAGATCCTTTCAGACTTTCTTGTAGGACAAAGCCACCTTCGGGTGGCTTTGTCGTTTCTGACTGAACGCTAAGCGGTTATGCTGTCGCTCTGTTCAGGAGACTCACATGGCTTACGATTTCGACCTCTTTGTAATTGGCGCAGGCTCCGGCGGCGTACGTGCCGGGCGTTTTGCGGCAGGATTTGGAGCCCGCGTTGCGGTTGCCGAAAGCCGTTATCTGGGCGGTACCTGTGTCAATGTCGGCTGCGTGCCCAAGAAATTTCTGGTCTACGGCGCCCATTACGCGGAAGATTTCGAACAAGCCAAGAGCTTTGGCTGGACCAGCGGTGAGCCGGGCTTCAACTGGTCCACACTGATCGCCAATAAAGACAAGCAAATCCATCACCTCAACGGCATCTATCGCAATCTGCTGGTCAACAGCGGCGTGACGCTGCTTGAAGGCCATGCAAAGCTGACCGGCCCGAACCAGGTGTCGATCAACGGTCAGACCTACAGCGCCGAACATATCCTCATCGCCACCGGCGGCTGGCCGCAAATGCCCGACATTCCAGGCCGCGAGCACGCAATCAATTCCAATGAAGCCTTTTTTCTAAAAGAACTGCCCAAGCGCATCGTCGTTGTCGGTGGTGGTTACATTGCGGTGGAATTCGCTTCGATTTTCCATGGTCTGGGCGCCGACACCACGCTGATGTATCGCGGTGAGCTGTTCCTGCGTGGCTTCGATGGCAGCGTGCGTACACACCTGCATGAAGAGCTGACCAAGCGCGGCATGAAGGTCCGTTTCAACTCGAATATCGAGCGTATCGAAAAACTGGCCGATGGCACTCTCCAAGCGCATCTTGAAGATGGCAGTTCGTTGAACACCGATTGCGTGTTCTATGCCACTGGCCGCCGGCCGATGCTCGACAACCTTGGCCTGGAAACAGTAGACGTCAAGCTCAACAAAGACGGCTTTGTCGATGTGGACGAAAACTATCAGACCAGCGAGCCCTCGATCCTGGCGATTGGCGATGTGATCGGTCGTGTGCAGCTCACGCCAGTTGCACTGGCTGAAGGCATGGCCGTGGCGCGGCGCCTGTTTCAACCTGATCAATATCGGCCGGTGGATTACTCACATATTCCGACCGCGGTATTCAGCCTGCCGAACATCGGTACGGTGGGCCTCAGCGAAGAAGAAGCGCGCAAGGCCGGTCACGAGGTGCAGATCTTCGAAAGCCGCTTCCGGCCGATGAAGCTGACCCTGACCGACAATCAAGAACGCACCCTGATGAAACTGGTGGTGGATGCCACTACCGACAAGGTTCTGGGCTGCCATATGGTGGGTCCGGATGCCGGTGAAATTGTCCAGAGTCTGGCAATCGCGCTGAAAGCTGGCGCGACCAAGCGCATTTTCGATGACACCATTGGCGTACATCCGACACTGGCTGAAGAGTTTGTGACGATGCGTACTCCGGTCGCCCCCAAGCAAGCCTGATTAACGCGAACGCGCTAACCCGAGATTCAGGAGGAAACTCGGGAACACCCTATATTTGTGGAAGGACCCAGCCATTGAGCAGAAATAACCCTTGGGCAGTACTGCCACTGCACCCTGCCGAGCAAGACGAAGACTCTATGCGCAAGATCGATGCGTTGCGTGAAAGCGAACGACAATTCCGGACGCTGGCTGACAACATGAGTCAGCTGGCATGGACCGCTGATTCGGCGGGCAATGTCTATTGGTACAACGAACGCTGGTATACCTACACTGGCTCATCCCTTGAAGCCATGCAGGCGCTGGGTTGGCGGTCGGTGCATCATCCCGATCATGTGGAGCGCGTCACGACCCGGTCGGCGCATTGCTTTGCTACCGGCTCGATCTGGGAAGACACCTTTCCGCTGCTGGGCAAAGATGGCACCTACAACTGGTTTCTGTCCCGTGCATTGCCCATGCGTGATGAGCAAGGTCATATCACCCACTGGCTGGGGACCAATACCGACATCACTGCTCAGGTGAATGCTGAAGAAGCTTTACGCGAACTGAATGAAAGTCTCGAGCGCCGGGTTGCCGAGCGGACTCGCGAACTGGCCACCACCAACGAACTGTTGCAAAGAGAGATGGCAGAGCGTGAGCAGGCTCAGGAAGCGTTGCGTCACGCGCAAAAAATGGATGCCATCGGCCAGCTGACTGGCGGTATCGCCCATGATTTCAACAATATGCTCACGGGCGTATTGGGCGCTCTGGACCTGATCCAGCGTCGAATAGCCGCTGGACGTGTCGGTGAGATCGACCGGTATATTCAGGTGGCGGTGACTTCCGCCAATCGCGCCGCTGCGTTGACGCACCGGCTGCTGGCCTTCGCACGCCGCCAATCACTGAATAACCGCAACGTAGACGTCAACCACATGGTGACGTCCATGGAAGAACTGTTGCGCCGCACCACCGGGGAAAGCATCGAGTTATGTGTTGACCTGGACCGCGACCTGCGGCAAACGCATACCGATGAGCATCAGTTGGAAAACGCGCTGTTGAACCTGGTCATCAACGCCAGGGATGCGATGCCCGAAGGCGGTCAATTGATCGTGCGCAGTCGCAACGTCGACATTCGCTCCCCGCGGGGCGTGGTCAGTCCTGGCGAGTACGTGCAACTAAGCATCGAAGACACTGGCTGCGGGATGTCTGCAGACGTTATCGAGCGGGCTTTTGATCCCTTCTTCACCACCAAACCCATCGGGCAGGGCACCGGCCTCGGCTTGTCCATGGTTTATGGCTTTATCAAGCAAGCCGGCGGCCACGTGCAAATTGAAAGCGTTGAGGGGCAGGGTACGAGCATCGATCTGTATCTGCCATGCCAGGTCAAGGAAGCTGTGCGGGATGTGGCAGGCGCGGGTGGCGCCCATTCGCCCCGAGCGGCAGAGGGCGAGCGCGTGCTGGTCGTTGAAGACGAAGATGCTGTCAGGATGCTGGTGATTGATGTGTTGCGCGAGCTGGGTTATTCAACCCTTGAGGCGAGTGATGCCAGGGCGGCGCTGCCCATGTTGCAAGGTGCCGAGCGTATTGATCTGCTTGTCACCGATGTGGGCTTGCCTGGCATGAATGGCCGACAGCTTGCCGAGATCGCTCGCCAGCAACGTCCTGCATTGCAAGTGCTGTTCATTACCGGCTACGCGCCCAGTGCTGAGAACCGCAGTGACTTCCTCGACTCGGGGATGGACATGTTGGCCAAGCCATTTAGTGTCGATGAGCTTGCACTGCGCGTTCGGAAAATGATCGAAGGACGCGAGCCGGTTCACGTCTGAGCTGGCGGCGGGGCTTCTTCTTCAGTTGATGGCAGATCCTTGCGCAGATTATCCAGCGCCAGCTCGGTTTTGATCAGAATCAACTCCAGTACCCGGCCTTGTTGCTCTTGATCGGTCAGGCGCTGTTTCAGTTCACTGACTTCCTCATGGCTGGTACGCAGCCGCTCTTCCAGCAGCGCCCGCTGGGTCTGCGCTTGTTGCAGTTGCTCGACCGAACTGCTGGCCTGAAGGGTCAGTCTGGCCAGTTGATCCTTATGCATGTCCAGTTCGCGAGACGCGCTGCGGCTTTCAGTAAGCAACCGCTCGTTGGCGCGATTGAGCTGAGTGATTTCCTCCTGTCGAATCAGCGCGCTTTGCTGGGCCTGGCGCAACTCCATTTGTACTTGCTGTACCTGGCCTTCGTGACGTCGCTGCTCCTGATCACGCTGTTCCTTCACTGAATTACGGTAGTGCTCAAGAGCATCGCGGGCGTGCAGGTGCTTTTCTTCCAGCGAGCGGATTTGGCCATCCTTGTCTTCAAGTCGCGTCGCCATGTCCTGGCTGGCTTGCTGAAGCCGCGCATTGTCGGTTTGCTGGGCCTGTAATTGCTCGCGCGTGTCGAGCAATGCAGCGGTTTGCTGATCGATCATTTGAGCCTGATCGGCGCAACGCTGATCCAGCTCGTTCAGCTCCTTTCTGGTTGTATCCAGTTCCTCCTGCAATGCCTGTTGCCGCGTATCGAAGGCTGATTGGGCCTGATCGATACGTTCCTGCGCCTGTTCCTGCAGTCGCTGCGCGAGGCGGGCGACCAGTTCGGTCAGCTCATCGCCAATCGCTTCTTGAGGCGCACCACGGCGCAAATCGGTTTCATCCAGTTCTTTCAGATACCGATGAATAGTGGTTTTCGAACCGGTATTGCCCATTTCTATGCGTACTGCATCGATGCTGGGATGCTCGCCTCGGGCGATAAGCGCCAGGCGCGCCGTCTGCACTGTTGCCTTGTTTACTCCGCCGCGAGCCATGTAGCCTCCTACGATTACGTACTGTGGTATGTATCCTGTAATTACATACTATATCAGCTCTCAGGAATTTGATAATTTGCCTGATTACAGCACGGGATAATGGCGTATTATCCCGCGTCAGCACCTGATTTAGCGTTAAGGCGCTTGAATCCAGTACGCAAGGGAGCCGGTAATGAGCGACATCGACCGCTATATCGAGGCCGCGACGCGGGATAACACGCGGCGTAGCTATCGGGCGGCCATCGAGCATTTTGAAGTGACGTGGGGCGGTTTCCTGCCTGCCACCAGCGAAGCTGTGGCTCGCTACCTGGCGACCTATGCCGGCTCGCTATCAGTCAACACGCTCAAAGTGCGGCTCTCGGCGCTGGCCCAGTGGCATAGCAGCCAGGGCTTCGCCGACCCAACCAAGGCGCCAGTGGTACGCAAAGTGTTGAAAGGCATTCGCGCCTTGCATCCGGCTCAGGACAAACAGGCCGAACCGTTGCAGTTGCAGCATCTGGAGCAGGTCGCGTTATGGCTGGAGAACCAAGCCATTCAGGCGCTGGCTGACGGAGATCGTCCGCGTCTATTGCGTTGTCGACGCGACAGCGCGCTGATTCTGCTGGGGTTCTGGCGCGGCTTTCGCAGCGATGAGCTGTGCCGCGTACAGATTCAGGATGTGCAGGCGACAGCGGGTTCGGGCATCACCCTGTATCTGGCCCGCAGCAAAGGCGACCGCGACAATCTGGGCAAGCGCTACCAGACACCGGCCTTGCAGCGTCTCTGCCCGGTGCAGGCGTACGTGGAATGGATCAACTGTTCTGCGCTGGTGCGCGGCCCGGTGTTTCGCGGGATTGATCGCTGGGGCAACCTCAGTGAACAGCCGTTGCACGCCAACAGCATCATTGCGATGTTGCGTCAGGCGCTTGAGCGAGCAGGCGTCGCGGCCGAGCTGTACACCAGTCATTCTCTGCGTCGCGGTTTTGCAACCTGGGCGCATCGCAATGGCTGGGACCTCAAGTCGCTGATGAGCTATGTCGGCTGGAAGGACATGAAATCGGCCATGCGCTATCTCGAGGCCACGCCGTTCGCCAGCCGGGAAGAAAACCTCATGCAAATTTCGTCTATTAATAAAGATCTCTTATAGTGAAAAGCAATCAAGAGCATGAGCTTTGCCAATGAGCTCATGCCAACGATTGTGCGTAAGCTCCACTTCATCGAATTCAAAACCCATCAGGAGATTCACCGATGCCTATCATCAACAGCCAAGTAAAACCGTTCAAAGCCACTGCATTCCAGAACGGCGCGTTCGTCGACGTCTCTGAAGCTGACTTTAAAGGCAAGTGGTCTGTCGTGTTCTTCTACCCAGCCGACTTCACTTTTGTATGCCCGACCGAACTGGAAGACCTAGCTGACAACTACGCCGAGTTCAAGAAACTGGGCGTCGAAATCTACGGCGTGTCCACCGACACCCATTTCGCACACGCTGCATGGCACAACACCTCGCCAGCCATTGGCAAGATCCAGTACCCACTGATCGGCGACCCGACTCACCTGCTGTCGCGTAACTTCGACGTTCTGATCGAAGAAGCAGGTCTGGCTGACCGTGGCACCTTCGTGATCAACCCAGAAGGCCAGATCAAGATTGTTGAGCTGAACGACGGCGGTGTTGGCCGTGACGCTACCGAGCTGCTGCGCAAAGTTAAAGCCGCTCAATACGTAGCTGCCCACCCAGGCGAAGTTTGCCCAGCCAAATGGAAAGAAGGCGAGGCTACTCTTGCTCCGTCCCTGGACCTGGTTGGCAAGATCTAAGTCGATGATTCGGCTGGGGGCTTTGAGCTCTTGAGCACGTAAACCGCATCGCCCCTAAAAAACGCCCGGGCGACCATCGCCTGGGCGTTGTTTTTTCTACCCTCTTAAAATGGAAATCGCCCGCATGTTGGACGCCAATCTTAAAGCCCAGTTGAAGTCGTACCTGGAACGGGTCACACAACCGATCGAGATCGTCGCGTCCCTTGATGACGGCGCGAAATCCCAGGAAATGCTGGCACTGCTCAACGACGTGATCAGCGTTTCGAAAGACATCACCCTTAATGACAGCGGCACCGACGTGCGCACTCCGTCGTTCTCGCTCAACAGCCCCGGGAAAAACATCAGCCTGCGTTTCGCCGGCATCCCGATGGGTCACGAATTTACCTCGCTGGTACTGGCGCTGCTGCAAGTCGGCGGTTATCCGTCCAAAGCCAGTGCCGAAGCCATCGAACAGGCTCGCTCGCTGCAAGGCGAGTTCAGGTTCGAAACCTATTTTTCCCAGTCCTGCCAGAACTGCCCGGACGTCGTCCAGGCGCTGAACCTGCTGGCCGTGCTCAACCCGAACGTGCATCACGTCGCTATCGACGGCGCGCTGTTTCAGGATGAAGTGACCGACCGGCACGTCATGTCGGTGCCGAGCATCTATCTGAACGGTGAGTTGTTCGGCCAGGGCCGCATGGGCCTGGAAGAAATTCTCGCCAAGATCGACACCGGCGCCGGTGATCGTCAGGCGGCCAAGCTCAACGCCAAGGAAGCCTTTGACGTGCTGGTTGTCGGCGGTGGCCCGGCGGGTTCGGCGGCAGCGGTTTACGCAGCCCGCAAAGGCATTCGGACTGGCGTTGCGGCAGAGCGTTTTGGCGGTCAGGTGTTGGACACCATGGCCATTGAAAACTTCATCTCGGTGCAACACACCGAAGGCCCGAAACTCGCCGTAGCCCTTGAAGAGCACGTCAAGCAGTACGAAGTCGACATCATGAACCTGCAACGCGCCGAGCAGCTGATTCCCGGCACCGACGGCGGATTGCATGAAGTGAAGTTTGCTGGCGGTGCGAGCCTCAAGACCAAGACCGTGATTCTGGCAACCGGCGCACGCTGGAGGGAGATGAATGTTCCTGGCGAGCAGCAATACCGCAACAAGGGCGTGGCGTATTGCCCGCACTGCGATGGCCCGCTGTTCAAAGGCAAGCGCGTTGCGGTAATTGGTGGCGGTAACTCCGGCGTGGAAGCGGCAATCGATCTGGCTGGTATCGTCAGCCACGTCACGCTGCTGGAATTCGATGTGCAACTGCGCGCCGACGCAGTGCTGCAACGCAAATTGCACAGCCTGCCGAACGTGACGGTCATCACCAATGCACAAACGTCAGAAGTGACTGGCGACGAGCTGAAGGTCAACGGCCTGCGTTACAAGAATCGTCTGAATGGCGAAGAAGTGGCGGTAGCCCTCGAAGGCATTTTCGTGCAGATCGGCCTGCTGCCCAACACCGATTGGCTCAAGGGCACCATCGAGCTGTCGCCACGGGGCGAAATCGTTGTCGACTCTCGCGGCGAGACTTCGATTCCCGGGATCTTCGCTGCCGGCGACGTAACCACCACGCCTTACAAGCAGATCATCATTGCTCTGGGCGAGGGCGCCAAAGCATCGCTTAGTGCGTTTGATCACCTGATTCGTACGTCCGCGCCAGCCTGATACTCATCGGCAAGGCAAAAAAAGGCCTCATGAGCAATCATGGGGCCTTTTGTCATTTCAGCGCATCACAGCGGCGCTGGCTGGATGATCTCTACCCAATAGCCATCCGGATCCTTGATGAACGCGAGGCTGTTCATACGGCCGTCAGCCAGGCGTTTCTGGAAGTCCACGCCAAGTGTCTCGAAGCGAGCGCAGGCAACGTGAACGTCCGGCACCGAGATGCAGATGTGGCCGAAACCGCGCGGATCGGTGTTGCCGTTGTGATAGGCGAACGCCGGATCGTTTTCCGTGCCGTGGTTGTGGGTCAGTTCCAGGATGCCGGGGATCGACTTCATCCACTGATTGCGCTGGGCGTCGTCGGCCGGGATCTGCGCCTTGTTCACCAGTGCCAGGAAGTACAGACTGAATTCGGCTTCAGGGAAATCGCGTTTCTCCACCAGGCTGAAGCCCAGCACCCGGGTGTAGAAATCCAGCGATGCGGTGATGTCTTTGACACGCAGCATCGTGTGATTGAACACGAATTGCTGAGTCGCGGCTTCCGGCTCGGCCGTTACGCCGGGAAAGGTGTTGAGTGCTTGCAGGCTCATGGATAGCTCCGGTTGAATGTTCGCAATGGGTGAAATGATACGGGGCGTGTCACCAGATTGCCAAATGCCCGATGGACAGGCCGTCACCGCTCTTGTTCAGGGCGGCGTTGCGCGTCAGAATTTCCGGCTCATGCCTTGTGGAAAACGGCCATCATGTTTATCCGGTTATACCGCGTATCAATGGCGGGCCTTTGCCTGTTGTTCGCTTCAGGCTTCGTTCAGGCGAACGATGCCATGATCACCTGGCCTGAAGGGTGGCAGATTGAATCCATGCCTCCCGAAGCAGACGCCACTGGCAAGCCCGCTGCGCAGTTAAGACAACGAGCGGTCAAGAACGATCAGGCGGGCAATCCGATGATGGTTATGGAGTTGACGCAATCGACTCTGGTAGCCGGGCATCAGGTAAACGTGGAGGGTGTTTTGCTGGAAATGCGCAAGGCTATTCAGGTGATGTTTGCCCGCAGTGGATTCCAGAGCGTTTGTACCCGAACCCGGCAGAGCACCTTGAGCCAGGTACCCGCTCTAGAGACGACCTGTACGATTACCCAGAACGGGGTGCATGTGATGACTCAAACGTTGGTTGCGGCGGCCAGCAAGGACATGGCCTGGTCGCTTTCCTACGCGGGTTCCGCAGAGGGTTATGCAGCGACCAAGGACGAAGCCACGCGAATCCGCGATGGCGTGCGCCTCGGCGGCAGTCAGTAGGCGCGACCGGGACAAATTTCAGGCAAAAAGAAGCCCGCCGAAGCGGGCATTGGGGCGCTAATCCTTTAGCAGCCTCTATCCTGAGACACCGGGTGTGAAAAATTCGTGAACCCTTCATTCAAAATTCGGATGAGGGGACGCTTAAAAATCAGAAGTTTCCGACAGATTAAAACGAAGCAACTGAAGATTTTCATTTTTTATATCCTGAATTTCTATCAGGCCGCCGCTCATAACGAACCGATATTTAAAAATTCCGGAAGCTGAATTCCGCGCTCGGTAATCATCGCTAAATAGAGTCAGACATGCGAAGGGACTAATACGATAGTTCTAACATAATGAAACGGTATTGAACGAAATTGAACGCTCACTGGCACCGCTTGCTGTACTCGATACCGCCGATGTATTGGGTGCTATTCATTGACGTCAATAAAAAGCCCTGCAGAGCAGGGCTTTTTATATTCAATGGTTTCGCTCAAGCGCGAAGCCATGAATCGACGGTATCAATACCGTATTGTTCTTTCCAGGACTTCAGACCGCGGTGGTTTCCACCTTTGGTTTCGATCAGTTCGCCCGTGTGAGGGTTTTGATAAACCTTGATCACTCGGGCCCGGCGGCGCTTGGGCCCGGCAGGGGCGGCCTGGGCGGAAGAGCCTCTAGGGTCGAGGATTGCGATGATGTCACGCAGGCCCTTGTCATAGCTGCTCATCAAGCCCTGGAGTTTCTGCTCGAATTCAATCTCCTTTTTTAGTCCGGCATCGTTCTTCAAGGATTCCAGCTGTGCCAGCTGCTCTTGAAGGGCTTTTTCTGCTGCTCGAAACTCGGCAAGTCTAGACAAATAACATACTCCGACAGTGTAGTGGCTGTAACCCGCCAACAACGCATCCAGAAAAAAGCGGTTGGCTGATTCGCTCGCGAAACGCATTACCCTGGGACCAGGTGCACAGTGCCTTGATGAACATAAAGCTGGCTGTCAGTCCCGTCCCGAAGAGAGGGTAGTTGCATCGGCTGCGTGTAAATCATGCACGTTTTTTTTCAGTTAGAAAATAGTCTGGGGATAATTAAGTATAAGAACGACTGATGAGCAATTGCCGGTTTTTACCTGAGCTTGTGTTATTGCGCGAAGCGAGACGTAAGTAATTTCTGATATTAGAGCCCGCCGGGAAAAGATCGAGAGGTCACTCCCGGTCGGATTTACGCAGCGCTACAAGCCCTGCTGCAAGACCGGATCGTCCGGATTCTGCTGCTCCAGCTCGGCCAAAAGCACCTGGACCATCTGTAATTGGCCGTTCTCTTTCCAGTAATTGATCAGCAACACCCGGGCGCGTCGGTTTCCTGGCTGACGCTTGAGAATTTCGATCAATTGTTTTTGCGCGGCCTCCAATTGGTCCAGATCGTGAAGGGCAACCGCCAGGTCATAACGGTAATCGTTGTTTTCCGGCTCCAGCTCCAAAGCCTTGGCCAGCCCCAATAGCGCGAATTCGGTCTGCTCGCGCTGCAGCAGCCACATTCCCAACGCATGCTGCAGTCGCGCCGACTGCGGATGCCGCTCGAGTAGCTGCCTGAACAGTTGCCGCGCCTTGTCGGTCTGCCCTTGTTTGTCCACCAGCTCAATCTGCGCCAGGGCGGCGTCCAGATTGTCCGGTTCGAGGGTCATTGCTTGCTGCACGCTGGTCAAGGCTTGAGCCGCATGACCCTGATGCATGGACAGGCGCGCCAGTTGCAGTTGATTGGTAACGCTGGGTGGCTCGGTTTTCAAAGTTACCGCATAGTCTTCGGCGCTTTTTTCCAGCGCTGCGTAATACAGCCCCAGATCATCAGGAGAAAGTCCAAGCAAGGCACGGATTGCGCTGAACCTTACCGCCGACTCCGGATCATCCAGCAAAGGGCCAAGCAACAAGCTGCGCTGGCTGGGTGACACCAGCGTGGTGACCGCTGCGATAGCTGCCTGGCGCACCAGCGGTGAGTCGTTATGCAGGTCGGCATCCACCAGTTTCAGGGCATTGGGACTGGGGTAATTGCCCAATTCGGCCAACAGACTGGCACGCCGGATGTCCGACAAATCGGTTCGTGCCAGTTGCTGATAGAGCACGCGAGCGGCGCCTGGTTTGCCGTTGTGTGCCTGCTCGAGGGCTTCGGCATAGGTATGAGCCAGCGGGGCCGAGACGTTGTTCGACGGCGAGCCGCGCCAGACGAGAAATCCGAGAATCAGCAGGATCGGCAGAAGGGCAAGCGCGCCTCTTTTCAGCCAGCGACGTCGAGCAGTTGCCTGAGAGGAAGAACCTGGTAAAGGCGATTTGAGCATACCGTTATCCAAATCATGTCGGGTTGCAGCTTCGGGGAGTGATCGCCGACTGTCAAACGGCGTGGCATAAAAAAGCCCCGCGACCGGACAGTCGCGGGGCTTTCACATCCAGCTATTCAGCAACCTGACGTTGGGTCAGGCCCGCGGTTGCCAGCCACCGCCCATTGCCTTGTAAATCGCGACGATGCCACGGTACAGGTCGATTTCGGCCTGGGCCTGAGAGTCTTCAGCGGCCAGACGCTCGCGCTCGGCATCGAGCAGGACGAGGAAGTCTGCGGTGCCTTCCCGGTATTGAACCGAGGCCAGGTTCGCCGCCGCGCGACTCGACTCGCTTTGGCGAATGATCGACAGCAGGCGTTGCTGGCGTTTGTCGTAGTCGCTGAAGGCGTTTTCCGATTCTTCCAGTGCCAGCAGCACTTGTTGCTCGTAGTTGGCCAGCGCGCCTTCAGCATCGGCATCAGCACCGCGAATGCGAGCCCGCACGCTGCCCAGATCGAATGCAGCCCAGGTAATGCTAGGCCCTAAAGCCCAAGCCTTGGCTGCCGAAGAGCCGATCTGTGAACCACGGCCGGCAGTGAAGCCCAGAAATCCGCTGAGGCTGACTCTCGGGAACAGATCCGCAGTTTCCACACCAATCCGTGCTGTGGAGGAGGCCAGTTGCCGTTCGGCGGCCCACACATCGGGACGATGACGCAGCACCTGGGTTGGATCGCCGATAGCCAGCTGTTTGGAAATGGCTGGCAGTTGCGACGGGCTCAAGTCGACGCTGAGGGTTTCCGGCCGCTCACCCAGTAAGGTGGCGATCCGGTTCCGCTGCCGGACCTGCTCGGCCTGCAGTTGCGGCACTGTAGCTTCCACCGCTGCCAGTCGCGCATCGGCACGCACTACGTCCAGCTCGTTGCCTACGCCTGCATCACGCAGTTGCGCTGTTACACCTCGGGAATCCTGTTGATTCTTGAGGTTGTCACGGGCAATACGTTCGCGAAGCTGTGCGCCGCGCAACTGGCCGTAGGCATCAACCACTTCGGCAGTCAGCGTGATTTGCAGGTCGTACAAATTGGCTTCAGCGACATCCTGATCGGCGTTGCTGGCTTCCAATTGACGCTGGATGCGCCCGAACAAGTCGATCTCCCAGGCCATGTCCAGACCCAGGTCATAACGTTCGCTGTGCACGCGCCGCTCAGTGATGCCCGGTTGTTGCCCTTTGGCCTGGTCACTGCTGACCCGGCTGGTAATGACCGGCATGGCGTCGTTGCTGACGTCGTCGCGGATGGCGCGGGCAGCCTTGAGTCGGGCGAAGGCCACGCGCAGTTCGCGGTTGCCGTTGAGCGACTGAGCCACCAGTTTATTCAGGGTCGGGTCATCGAATTGCTGCCACCAGATGGCGTCCAGATGGCTGCGATCGTAATTGCCTTGACTGGCCGCCGCGACTTTGGCCGGGGCCGTGTCGGGGGTTTTGTAGTCCGGTCCGACAGCGCAGGCGGCCAGAGCCAGAACCAGCAGGCTCGGTAGAAACAGTTTTACGCTCATTGATGCGTCTCCAGCTTCAGCGCCTTGTCAGCCTTGCGGGTTTCTTTACGTTCAACAAAGTTGCGGATCAGCACATAGAATACTGGGGTCAGCAACAAGCCGAAGAAGGTCACACCGAGCATCCCCGAGAACACCGCTACACCCATGGCGTGGCGCATTTCAGCACCGGCACCGCTGGAGAACACCAGAGGCACAACGCCCATAATGAACGCGAAGGAGGTCATCAGAATCGGCCGCAACCGCAGGCGGCAGGCTTCGAGCACCGCAGCCAGTGGCGTCATGCCTTCGCTTTGTTTGTCCTTGGCGAACTCGACGATCAGAATCGCGTTCTTACAGGCAAGCCCCACCAGTACGATCAATCCGATCTGGGTAAAGATGTTGTTGTCGCTGCCGGTCAGAATCACCCCGGTAATGGCCGACAACAGGGTCATCGGTACGATCAGGATCACTGCCAGCGGCAAGCTCCAGCTTTCGTATTGCGCCGCCAGCACCAGGAACGCCAACAGTACGCAGAGCGGGAACACCAACAGCGCCGTGTTGCCGGAGAGGATTTGTTGATAGGTAATCTCGGTCCACTCGTAGGTCATGCCGTTGGGCAGTTCATCCTTGAGCAGTTTTTCCATGGCTGCCTGAGCCTGGCCCGAGCTGTAGCCCGGCGCGGCTGCACCGTTGATCTCAGCGGTGATAAAGCCGTTGTAATGCATGACCCGATCCGGACCTGCGGTGTTGGTCACGTTGATAAAGGTCGCCAGCGGGACCATCTCGCCCAGATTGTTGCGGACTTTAAGCTGACCAATCTGATCGGCGTCCTGGCGGAACTGTTGTTCTGCCTGAACGTTGACTTGATAGGTCCGACCGAAGCGGTTGAAGTCGTTAGCGTACAGCGAACCCATGTAAACCTGCAGGGTGTCGAATATGTCGCTGATGGCAACCCCATGAGTCTTGGCTTTTTCGCGATCAATAGCCGCATCGACCTGTGGCACGTTGACGGTGTAGCTGGTGAACAACGCTGCCAACTCAGGAACGTTGTGGCTCTTGGCGATCACGTTCATGGTTTCTTTGTACAGCTCGTCGTAACCCAGGTTGCCACGGTCTTCGATCTGCAGGCGGAACCCGCCGATGGTGCCGAGACCTTGTACCGGTGGCGGCGGGAAGATTGCCATATAGGCCTCTTGAATGGCGCCGTATTTGCCATTCAGCGCTCCGGCAATTGCGCCGGCGGACTGGCTGGCGTCCTTGCGTTGGTCGAACGGTTTGAGCGTCACAAACACGATGCCTGCGTTCGGGCTGTTGGTGAAGCCGTTGATGGACAGACCAGGGAACGCAATCGCGCTTTCAACACCGTCCTGTTTCAGGGCGATATCCGACATGCGCTTGATGACATCTTCAGTGCGGTCAAGGCTTGCGGCATCTGGGAGTTGCGCGAAGGCCACCAGATATTGCTTGTCCTGCGGCGGCACGAAACCGGTTGGCGTGGTGGCAAAACCAAAATAGGTCAGCCCCATCAATCCTGCGTAGAGAATCAGCGCGATACCACTGCCACGGATCACGCGCCCGACGACGCCTACGTAACTCTTGCTGGCCCGTTCAAATACTCGGTTGAAAGGCTTGAACAGCCATCCGCCAAGGATTCGATCAAGGAATTTCGAAAAGCGGTCTTTGGGGGCGTCGTGAGCTTTGAGCAGCACTGCAGACAATGCTGGCGACAATGTCAGTGAGTTGAACGCCGAGATCACGGTCGAAATCGCGATCGTCAACGCAAACTGCTTATAGAACTGCCCCGTCAACCCGGAAATAAAGGCTGCTGGCACAAATACCGCACAGAGCACCAGCGCCGTGGCAATGATTGGCCCGGTGACTTCACGCATGGCGCGCTTGGTCGCTTCGACGGGGTTGTGCCCCAGTTCGATATTTCGCTCGACGTTTTCCACCACCACGATGGCGTCATCGACCACGATCCCGATAGCCAGTACCAGGCCGAACAGCGACAAGGCATTGAGCGAAAAGCCGAACAGGTGCATCACAGCGAAGGTGCCGATCAGGGAAACCGGTACCGCGACCAAGGGGATGATCGACGCCCGCCAGGTTTGCAGGAATAGAATGACTACCAGAACCACGAGGATCAGTGCTTCAAACAGCGTATGAATAACTGCTTCGATAGAACCCCGGACAAACACCGTCGGGTCATAAGCGATGGCGTAATCCATCCCTTGCGGGAAGCCTTTTTTCAGCTCGGCCATTTTCGCGCGGACACCGTTGGAGATGTCGATGGCGTTGGAGCCAGGGCGTTGGAAAATCGGAATCGCAACAGCGGGCTGGTTATCCAGCAGCGAACGCAAGGCGTATTGGTTGGAACCCAGCTCGATCCGGGCCACATCACGCAGCCGGGTAATCTCGCCATCTGCGCCCGCGCGGATCACGATGTTCTCGAATTCCTCCTCGCTGACCAGACGGCCTTGGGTATTGATCGACATCTGGAAACTGGTTGCCGAAGGCGAGGGCGGAGCGCCCAGCTGACCGGCGGCTACCTGCCGGTTTTGCTCGCGAATCGCGTTGACGACATCGGTGGCGGTGATATTGCGCGAAGCGGTCTTGTTTGGATCCAGCCAGACCCGCAACGAGTAATCACCCATGCCGAACAGCTGCACATCACCTACGCCGCCGAGGCGAGCCAACTCATCCTTGATATTAAGGATGGCGTAGTTGGACAGGTAGAGCATGTCGTAGCGTTTGTCCGGCGAGGTCAAGTGGACCACCATCGTCAGATCCGGCGAAGCCTTGTCCACCGTGATACCGATGCGCGTGACTTCCTCGGGAAGTTTTGGCTCGGTCCGGGTCACACGGTTTTGCACCTGCACCTGGGCGTTGTCCAGATCGGTGCCCAGCGCGAAGGTGATCGTCAGGGTGATCTTGCCGTCAGCGGTGGATTGCGAAGACATGTACAACATGTTTTCGACACCGGTAATGGCCTGCTCAAGCGGTGCTGCGACGGTTTCACCGATGACTTTCGGGTTGGCGCCCGGGAAGTTGGCGCGCACTACCACAGTGGGCGGCACGACTTCGGGGTATTCACTGATGGGCAACTGGAACAGCGAGATGGCGCCAGCGATCAGAATCATCAGCGACAGTACTGCCGCGAAGATGGGTCGCGAGATAAAAAATTGTGAGAAATTCATCTATATAGTCCCTTAACCGCGTGGCGTAGCAGTGCTGGCGACTTTGACGGCCACTTTAGGCGGCGTCACTTGCGGCAGATTGCTGGCTTCGAGGGCTTGGCGTTGTTTGAGAAGAGCGGCGAGGGTTTCAGCGCTGGCCATCTGCGTTACTTCAGGATCTACAGGCTGACCGGGACGTACGCGCTGCAGTCCTTTGACGACAATGGTGTCGTCCTTATTCAGGCCACTGCGTACGATGCGCAAGCCTTCGACCTTCGGACCCAGTTCAACCGGGCGATAAGCCGGTTTGTTGTCCTTGTCCATGACCAGAACAAATTTCTTGCCCAGATCGGTACCGACGGCCTCGTCGTTGATCAGCACCGCTGAATACGTGCCGCTGCCGACCAGTTTGAGCCGCGCATACAAGCCTGGGGTATAGCTGCCGTCGGCGTTATCAAACACGGCCCGACCGCGAATGGTGCCGGTTTTCGGGTTGACCTGGTTGTCGACGAAGTTCATCTGGCCTTCGTGGGGATTGCCTGTCTCGTTGGACAGACCCATATAGACCGGAGTGGTCTGGCCGCGTTGGCCCTTGCGTGCCAGTTCGGTGTACTTGAGGAACACACGTTCGTCGGCATCGAAATAGGCGTAAACCTTGTCGGTGGACACCACGCTGGTCAGCGCCGTGACATCGGCGGTCACGATGTTGCCGGCAGTAATCTCCGCACGACTGACGCGGCCGCTGATTGGGGAGGTCACGCGAGTAAAACTGAGATTCAAACGGGCCAGATCAAGCTGGGCCTGGATCGCTGCCACGCCGGCCCTTGCTTCCTGGGCGCTGGTCGTGCGCGATTCGGCCAGTTCGGCAGAAATTGCGTTGTTGGTACGCAGACGCTCGCCGCGTTGGGCTTCGTTATCAGTGCGGGTTGCGGTGGCGCGAACTTGTTGAAGCTGGGCTTCGAGGCGGCGGACTTCAGACTGGAATGGGCGGGGATCGATCTGGAACAGTACATCGCCTTTCTTGACCAGGGCGCCATCGGTGAAGGCAACCGAATCGATCTGGCCCGAGACCCGAGGACGGATTTCCACGGTTTCCGGCGCTTCTAGGCGTCCGGTGAGCTCGTCCCATTCATTGATCGGTTGCTCCAGCACTTTGGCAACGCTGACTTTCGCAGCTGCCGGAGCCATCGTCGCTTCAGGCGCCCGACCGCAGGCGCTGATCACCACCAGGGCCAAAGCGGCGAGGGGGTAGCGCAAATGATTGAATGTCTGAGCCATTGAAAAATCCGCCGATAGTATTGAGATGGGCGGATTCTGTTCTGAGGGGTGTTATTGCACGAATCGAATGAAGCAAAGGTCAATATCATTCGGAATGATATTGATCATCCTCCAGCCGGTAACAATCGAAGGCTATCAAAGTTACCGGCTCACAGAAGGATCACTCTGCCAGGAATCAGTCAGACGGTTACTCGGGGCTGCCAGTCACGGCCAGGCGAGCTCCGAACCCGATAAGCACCGCAGCGAAAGTCCAGCGCTGCACAGTCTGCATCAAGGGATGCCGTTCTATCCAGTTGCCCAAGGCGACGCCCGCCATCGCGTAAATGAAATCGAACAGCAACCCGATCGCCACCAGTACCACGCCAAGCAACAGGAATTGACCGGGCACGCTGCCAGCGTCGGCCTGCACGAACTGCGGCAGCAACACCGAACAGAACAGCAGCGCCTTGGGGTTGGTGATATTGGTCAACAAGCCGCGCCGCATGGCGGCAAGGTAGGCCGTCGATGACGCCTCGGTTGCTGCCGTGGAAAGGTGCGGTGCGAGGGTTGAGGCCCGCGCCAGCTTGATTCCCAGCCAGACCAGATACGCCACTCCGACCACTCTGACCATTTCAAACGCCCAAGGCACCGTTTTGAGGAGTGTTGCAAGACCTGCCGCCGCCAACGTGACGTGGGCAGCGCGCGCCAGACCCAGACCTATTGCGGTAGCTATTGCTTGTCCGCGTCCCTGGGTACTGGAGGTCTGCAGCAACAACACCATGTCAGGCCCTGGGACGAGAAAAACGACGAACAATGCGCCAATGAACATACCGAGATTTGCCATGCCTGCAAGCCGTCCGCCATTAAATTAGGAAGCCAGAATTATAATTTCTGACGGATCGGGCCATGTTGCGATGTACGTCGTCATGAGGGTTATTATTGGCATATCATGCTATTCAACATTATAAATAGTTGAGTTTATGCCAATATGAAACTTGATAACCTTGACCGGCGAATTCTCGGTGCACTTCAGCGCGACGCCCGACTGACCAACGTGCAGCTCGCGGAAGAAGTGGGGCTGTCACCGTCCCCGTGTCTGCGCCGTGTTCGCCTGCTTGAGGAGGCCGGCATCATCCGTGGTTATCACGCCGATGTGGATCGAGCCGGCATTGGCTTGGGGTTGACCGTCTTCGTGGGAGTGAAGGTCGAGCGTCATCATGACGAGGCATGGACTGCCTTTCGCAATGCGGTGGTTCTCTTGCCGGAGGTGGTGTCGTGCCACCTTGTATCCGGCGAATCCGATTTTCTCTTGCAGGTGCTGGTGCCGGATTTATCGGCCTATGAGAGTTTTCTGCTCGGTTCGCTGCTGAAGCTGCCGGGCGTCAGGGACATTCGGAGCAATTTCGCCATTGCCACGGTCAAGGCACAGGCAGCCATCCCACTTGGGCATCTGCCCCACGCGACGCAGTAATCTCAATAGGTGGTCAACACACGAGCGGGCCTGTCGGCTTCAAAGCCGTGAAGTCGAAGACTCTTCGACGCTCCCCACGTCTCGATCTTCGAATGCTGAGCGCACGGCTTGCACAACACGTTCCGCTCGGTGAACATCGTCCAGCTGCGGATACGCTTTCTTCAATTTGCCGGAGACCTGCCAGCCATTTTCCTTGAGCGAGCGAATGATGCGGTTCGCGTCCTGATCCGGCATTTCCAGCACCTCTTTGAGTCGCTGCTGGGCGCGCTGGAAAATGACCAGTACACGGGCCTCATCGGCCATCTCGGTACGGATCGTGTGCGCCACGACCTCTGCCGTGTACAAGACGTGTTCGGTCAAATCGGGATAGCGCCATGCGAATTGCGCGTCGTCATAGTCATCGAAAACCAGGTTGCTCGAGGTGCCGTCCTCGTAGACGACGAGTTCGCCAAACCGATGGGACGCTGCGTAGCGCTGCATGAATGGCCGCGAAAACACCTCCAGCGTGCGATCGTAGCGAGCCCGAAAATCGATCGAGCTGGTGATGGTGGCCGACACCGGCAGGATCACGCCATCAGGCACTGCCTTATCGCGGATCAGGGTGTCGTTGATCAGGAAACGATGGATCCGACCATTGCCGTCCCGCATGGGGTGGATGTACACAAAGGCGAAGGCGATTGCAGCTGCCCGGGCCAGCGGCTCGGCGCCCCGTGTTGCCAGCTCGAATGCCTTCAGACCCTCGAGCAGTTGCGGTATCTGCGCAAATTGCGGCGCGATGTAGTGCACGATATCTTCGCGCATGGTCGCCTGTCCTACGAAGACCGGCGATTGCCGCAGGCCCAGTCCGATGGACTCTTGACCCAAAATACCGGCTTGCAACGTGTGCAGGCTATCGTTGCTCAACGGATCCTTGATATGGCCGCAGTACTTGGCGATCACGTGGGCAAACCGCTGGATCCTGTCGGCCTGATCGGCCTCTTTCTCGATCAGAAAACTCGCACGCGACTCTTTGAACGTCAGCCAACTGGCCGTGCGCATCAGGATGTCGGCGCCAAAGGTCTGGTTCAGCTCGCGCAGTGCCGCATCCAGATCAAATTGCAGCGCCTGCTGGACGGTATCGGTACGCCGGACCAGGGGGCAGAACTGCGGCACGCCGGGCAGATTGTCGTTGATGCGCCAGCGCCGTATCCGCAGTGGCTCAACGCGGGTCAGGTACTGCTGCGATGAAAAGGCGTCGACATAGCCACCATTGGTCACATCGGGCACATCCAGATGTTGTCCGGTTAGCCACTCGTACAGGAATCCGGTGCGGCGGGCATATTGGCCAAAGGGCGCTTGCCGGCACCAGGCCTCGATGGGCTCTGGACCGGCAGCCGCAAACAGACGGGCGAAAAACTCGAGGTGAATTTCTTCGTACTTGAGTCCAAATTCAAAATGCCCGGCAAAGTCGTCCGTTGGCTGGTAGCTGGCGGGATACTTGTTCTCGACGCGTCCGTTGCTCACGCGGCTCCTGCGCGTCGTACCGATCACCGATTCCACACGTAGGGGTTGTGCAAGTGCGATAGCGTAGCGATCGGCGAGTGCCTTGAAGCCTACTTGCATGCTCGAATCCCCTAGCGAGAGCTAAAAAATGATAACCAGAAGGGGATAGTACGCGAAAACAATAATTCTGTGAGCGCAAAAACGTTAACGTTCACATGAATTTGATAATTTTTAAGCTGTTCCTGGCGAAAATGATAATAAAGCAAGTAATCCGTCGAGCCCGTACGTTGTAGGCATTGCTGCCAATCAGAGACTGTCCGGATCGCCAAAGAACATTTTGACTTGGCTCTAGAACAGTAGTTTCAGCTTGAAAAAATTGAATTATGCCCCCAGTTATGCCCCCAATTGCACCGAGTGTATAAGCGATCGCGAATGGCGATTTCTGACGCGGATCTGGGTGGTCGTGGCTGGTATGCAGTGCGCCTCCGTATACTGGATGAGCAACCCGAATGGGGCAAATCCGTGGTCGCTCGGAAGAGGGATATGGGTTATGAGTTGATATCCCTAAGCGGACTTTTCGGGTCTGTCTCTCTGCATCTATCCAGAAATTGGCTCGCGAGATGCTCATGCTCTGCGCGATGTTGCAATGGCGCGGTTGTCAGGGGGGGCGATCCGCGTGTCCATCGGCAGTTGGGGCGTAATGCCAGGCGCCTAGACACGGAATCAGCATTGAGACGGGGCCGCTGATCTCCGATAGTTCGGAGGCGCTTTTACAGGCTGCTGTGGAGGGCGCTGGGAATCATTCTGACGCCTGATTGGCTGGCCGGTGCGGCGGTGCGCGATGGCACGCTTGTACAAATATTGAGGCAATGGGAAGGCCCGGCACCGGGTGGGATCTATGCCGTGATGCCCCCGGGGCGGTGGGTTCCGACGAAGACAAGGGTGTTTGTCGATCAAATTACCCATGCGACTCAGGGGGGCTGGGAGCAGTAAAAAGAGATTACCGATTAACAAAATAAAATTGTGCTTTTGAAAAATTTATATTGATTTTTTTAAGTTGGTTCGGCTTTAGCATAAATCCACCTTCAAAAAGCCGTCGGGCAGCGACCACGGTGTCCGGCACCATAAACCAATAAAAAATTGTTATCGGAGTCCTGATGAGTCTTTCTCCTTTCCACCTCGCAATCCCTGTGTATGACCTGGCTGCTACGCGCACCTTTTACGGTGAGGTATTCGGCCTTGCCGAAGGCCGCTCAAGCGAGCAGTGGGTAGATTTCGATTTCTACGGCCACCAGTTGGTCATCCATGAACACCCGAAGACTGCTTCTCAGGAAAGCGTGCACAGCAACCCGGTAGACGGCCACGACGTACCGGTTCCGCACTTCGGCATCATTCTGGAATGGGCTCAATGGGAAGCACTGGCCGAGCGTTTGAAATCCTTCGGTACCAAGTTTGTTATCGAACCTTACATTCGCTTTAAAGGCCAAGTCGGCGAGCAAGCCACCATGTTCCTGTTCGACCCGTGCGGCAACGCGCTTGAGTTCAAAGCGTTCAAGGATATGAGCCAGCTCTTCGCTAAATAATAAAAATCTGGAGCACGTTAAAGCGTGCTCCATGAAAACATAAATGAGCTGGAAGCTCATGAATCTAGCTACTGCCGTCACGCAGTCCTTTCATTCCAACAAAAAGGCTAGACATGAAACGTATCACCTTAGTTTGGCAAATCGTTGCCGGGCTGTTGCTTGGCGTGCTCGTGGGTTGGTATTTCAATACCCACCCGGAAAATCTAGTTTGGGTCAGTACCGAAATCCTTAAACCGCTCGGTGATATCTTCATCAAGATGATGAAGATGGTCGTCGTGCCGATTGTTTTCTGCTGCATGATCCTCGGCATTGCTGGGGGCGGTGATAACAAATCGTTCGGTCGCATGGGCGCAAAGTCGTTGATCTACTTCTTTGCAATCACCAGCCTCGCCATCGTGCTCGGCTTGTGTTTCGCCAACATTTTCGAGCCGGGTAAAGGCACCGAAATCGCGGGCATCGCGCACAACGCAGCAGCCGTGCATATGGAACCGTCGAAAGGCGCGCTGATCATCCTGCAGAACATCGTGCCCGATAACGTGATTGTCGCGATGTCGGAAGGGAAGTTGCTGTCGGTGCTGTTCTTTGCGGTGCTGCTGGGCATGGCGTTGAACACGTTGCCCAAAGCCAAAAGTGCGCCGGTTGTAGCAGTTGTGCAGGGCTTCTCCGACGCAATGTTCAAGGTGGTGTCGTTTGTCATGGCCTACGCACCGATCGGTGTATTCGGCATGATCGGCGCCACTGTAGCGACCTTCGGATTTGCCTCTTTGCTGCCGTTGCTCAAGTTGATCGGTGTGGTGTACCTGGCGCTGATTACCTTTGCCCTGGTGATACTCGGCGGTATCTGCTACCTGATCGGCGAAAACGTCTTCAAGTTGATCAAGTACTTCCGCGATGAGCTGATTCTGGCCTTCTCCAGTGCAGCTTCTGCGGCTGTCATGCCGCAGCTGATGACCAAGCTGGAAGCCTATGGTGTGCCTCGGCGAATCGTCAGCTTCGTGGTGCCGGTGGGTTATGCGTTTAACCTGGACGGTGCTTCGATCTTCCTGGGTGTGGCGACGATCTTCATAGCCCAACTCTATGGCATCGATCTTTCGTTGACTCAGCAAATTCTGCTGGTGGTCACGATGGTGCTGACGTCAAAGGGCGCTGCGGGTGTACCTGGGTTCGCCATCATCATTCTGTCGGCTACTTTGGCGTCTGCCGGGCTGCCGCTGGAAGGGGTCGCGTTGATTGCCGGGATCTTCCGGATCATCGACAGCGGCACTACCACCTTGAACGTGCTGGGTAATGCAATCGCACCCCTGGTTATCGCCAAGTGGGAGAAAGCCCCCCTGGAGCGAAAAAGTTCAGTAGGGGTCGAGCAGAACGCTTAATCAGCGACACACAAGAGCCTTCCACGTTAACCGCGTCGAGGGCTCTTTTTTTGGCTGACAAACCAATAAGAAGTTGTTGCGTGTTGATTCTTTTCAGGCGCCCGGGTGCTCGGTTCAGATAAATAATCGTGCCCTGTTAGTTGCCACTGTGCTGCCAATATTTATAAAAAAACAGGTGGTCTATGTGCAAGAAATCAGTGTTCTATCGGACGCGTCGCTGCGTCGCACTATGGATGGTGTTGCTATTTATGGGAACTTATCAACTGGCGGTCGCCAGCCCACGCACGGCGTTGACGCACTCTGCGGTGGCCGTACCTGACCAATTTACTGCGGACACCGCCAACGCAATCTTTGCCAGAGGCGGGAATGCCGTGGATGCGGCTGTCGCCGTTGCCTTTTCCCTGGCCGTGACCTACCCCGAAGCCGGGAACATCGGCGGCGGCGGTTTCATGACCGTCTACCTCAAGGGCAAACCCTACTTTCTCGATTACCGCGAGCGTGCGCCGCTGAAAGCGACGCGAGACATGTTCGTCGACAGCTCGGGTAAAAAAGTGATTGCTGCCGACCAACCGCAAGGCAGTGTGATCGGCCACCGGTCGGTGGGCGTGCCGGGGACGGTCGCCGGTCTGTGGGAAGCGCACAAACGTTTTGGCAAGCTCAAATGGACGCAGCTGATCGAACCGGCCATTCACTATGCGCGCCATGGTTTCGTCGTCGATGAAGCACTGGCCAGTATCGCTACGAGCGAAAACGAAAAACGCTTCGCCGGTAAAACCAACTTCGCTGAACATTTCGGCAAGCTGCAGGCCGGTACCACCTTTAAGCAGCCCGAACTTGAGGCGGTACTCCGACGCATCGCCGCGCAAGGTCCTAAAGGATTCTACGCCGGTAAAACCGCTGCGTTGATCGTGACCGATATGAATGCCAATGGCGGGCTGATCAGCACGCAGGACCTGGCCGACTACAAAGCCGTGTGGCGAGATCCCATACAAGCCAACTGGAATGGCTTCCAGATTGTCACCGCTCCACCGCCCAGCTCCGGCGGGGTCGCGCTGGTGCAACTGTTGAAGATGAAAGAGATGCGCCGCGAGGATTTCCAGGGCGTGCCGCTCAATTCCGCGCGCTATATGCACCTGGTGGCGGAGATCGAGAAGCGGGTGTTTGCCGATCGGGCGCAGTACCTGGGCGATCCGGATTTTTACACGGTGCCGGTGCATGAATTGATCGACGAGCACTCCCTGGCGGGCCGGGCGTCGCAGGTCAATTTGTCGGTCCCTTCGGACACCAATAAGGTTGTCGCCGGTCTGAATATTGAATCGCCGGAAAAACCCCAGACCACGCACTTCTCAATCGTCGATAAATGGGGCAATGCCGTTTCCAACACCTACACGCTCAATGGCTTTTTCGGCTCCGGTGTGGTCGCAGAAAAAACCGGTATTTTGCTAAATGATGAGATGGATGACTTTTCGGCACTGGCGGGGGTGCCCAATCAGATGGGCGTCGTGGGCACTGAGACCAATGCTATCGAACCCGGAAAGCGGCCATTGTCTTCGATGACTCCGACGATTTTCCTGAAGGACGGCAAGGTCGCCCTGGTCATTGGTACACCGGGTGGCTCGCGGATTTTTACGTCTATCTTCCAAGTTGTCAGTAACGTGTATGACTTCCACCTAGGGCTAAAAGACGCGGTGGGTGCGATGCGCTTTCACCACCAGTTGCTGCCTGCCAACACGATCTTCTGGGAGCCCTATGCGCCAATTTCCGGGCAACTGGCGGCGGACCTTGATGTCGCTGGCTACTACCTGGCTAACCAGGGCTTCAACGGTGATATTCAGGCAATCCGCGTTGAGCACGGCGTGCCTGAATCCGTATCTGATCCCAGGGGGAGGGGCGTCACGTCCATCGCCAAATAGCGGGTCAATTCGCTCGTCTGGTTAACGAGCATTTGGCCAGAAGCACTCGCTAAGGGGGGGCATCCAGGTGGATCGAGATCCACCAGTGCCCACGCCCCAGTGCTAGTTCTTTATCCTGCGCTGAGGCGTTCGCTTGCCTGACAAGAATCTAAAGTTAGGCGAGCGATTCAAATGAAATTGCATCAATCTCAGCGCGCCTGAATGCCAGGATTGCATGCTCATGCACCGCTCCCCACTCCCGCATCGCGCTGATCAGTGGGGCAAGCGTGTTGCCTAATGCTGTTAGGGAATACTCGACCTTAGGCGGGACCTCTCGATAGATTTCGCGATGGATAACCTTATCTGTCTCCAGCTCTCTGAGTTGTAGTGTGAGCATTCTCTGGGTCACATCTGGCATCAGCCGACGCAATTCGTTGAACCGCTTCGTTCCTGACATCAGATGGAACAGTATGAGCGATTTCCATTTGCCGCCGATGACATCCACCGTAAAGGCGACAGGACAGGCAAACGCTTCAACTTCACTCTGTGGGGTGCATTTCTTCAAAGGGATCTCATAGGTATAAAAAATGTACCTACAGCACAAAAATGTGCGTACTTACGCAAATCGGCTATGCACATTATCATTATTCCATATCGATCACTATGGAATTAGTTAGATGAGTTTGCTGCTGTCTCCTCATGAAATCAAAGGCCTTAAACTGAAAAACCGCGTCGTTATGTCGCCGATGTGCATGCACATGGCTGCCGGTGACGGCTTTGTCACTGAGTGGCACCGAGTGCATTACGGTGCTCGCGCGTTGGGCCAGGCGGGGCTGATTTTCCCAGAAACGCTGGCAGTCCACGCCGACGGTCGTATCGGGGCAGGTGACCTCGGTATCTGGAGTGACGCACACATCGTCGGCTTGAAAGCGCTGACCGAACTGCTTCACAGCTTTGGTGCAAAAGCCGGTGCTCAGATCGGCCATGCGGGGCGCAACGCTGACCTGCCCAATCTAATTCACATCGCGCCATCGGCTATCCCGTTCACGGAAACCAGCCCTGTGCCTCGCGCACTCGCGGCTGACGAAATTCCGGGTTTGGTAAAGCTCTACGGCGATGCTGCACGACGTGCCAGCGAAGCGGGCTTTGATGTACTAGAGATCCATGCCGCACATGGTTATTTGCTGAATGAGTTTCTCTCTCCACTCGCCAATACCCGCGACGACGAATATGGCGGTGATGCCAAGCGTCGCTATCGTTTCCTGCGCGAAGTGCTGGAGGAAGTCAAAACCCATTGGGGCGATCGTCCTCTGTTTGTTCGTATCTCCAGCTCTGATTACGCCGAAGGCGGGAATACCCCCGAGGCGTTCCTTGAATACGGTCGCTGGATGAAAGAGCAGGGCGTCGATCTGATCGACTGCAGCTCCGGCGGGATCAAGATGATCAAGGTTCAGACCTATCCTGGTTACCAAGTACCGGCCGCTGAGTTGCTGCGCAAAGAATTGCATATTGCGACGGGTGCGGTGGGTGTCATCCAGAGTGGGCGTCAGGCCGAAGAAATCCTGCAAAACGGCCGAGCTGATTTGGTGTTTGTCGGCCGACAAATGCTGCGTGATCCGTTCTGGGTGCGCACTGCAGCAGATGATTTGAAAGAAATCATTGAGATCCCTGCTGCCTACACGCGTTACGGCTCTGTATGGCTTGATACCAAAGCCTGAACTTGTCCACGTCGAACGCGCGCCGCTGCGGTGCGCTAATCCTCAATCCAATGAAGCAGGAGTTAACCATGAGCAAACCTACTTACGTACACGAATACCACGCCATCACCGAGGTGCTGAACCAGTACATCGAGGGCTGCAAGCAAGCAAAAAGCAGCCTCATGAAGCCTGCTTTCAATGAGCAAGCGACCATGTTTAGCGTCGATGGCGACGGTAAGCTGGCCGGTGGCGCAATTCCAATCCTGTTCAAGGGGATTGATGAGGGTTTTCGCCCCTCTCCAGATGCACCGGCAGCTATCGTCCGCATTGAGATTGTCGGTACGGCGGCTAGCGCGCGCATCGACGCCAACGACATGTCAGGCATTTCTTTCACCGACTTTTTCCATCTGCTGAAAGTCGATGGCAAGTGGACGGTCGTCAGCAAGATCTTTCACACCCACGTCGCGCCTTGAACCTCTGTCGTCCTTGAGTCTGCTGTAGCTGATTGCTTCCCGGCACTCAGCCATACAAATGGAACCGTCATGAAAACCCTTACCTCCGCTCTCGCTTTTACGGTCGTTACTCTTGCGCCGGGTAGTGCCTCCGCCACCACATACCCGGGAGTTGAGCACAACACGGCGAAACTCTTGCAATCGCTTGAAGGTGTGTCGACGCTCGATTCCATGAAGCCGGTCGATGCCCGTGCCGCGCTGGCGGGCGCCCAGGCTGCCCCTCAAGTGGCCTTGCCGGCAGCTGATGTCAGTGAGAAGACGATCCGCGTCAACGGCAGCGATCTGAAGTTGACCATCGTGCGCCCGGTCGGTAGCCAACAGAAGACGCTGCCCGCGTTCATGTATTTCCATGGCGGCGGCTGGGTGTTGGGCGACTTCCCGACCCACGAACGACTGGTGCGTGACCTGGTGGTAGGCTCGGGTGCGGTGGCGGTCTTCGTCAACTACAGCCTCTCGCCAGAGGCGGCATATGGCGTCGCCACCGAGCAAGCCTATGCCGCGACAAAATGGGTCGCCGAACATGGCGAAGATATCAAGGTAGACGGCACTCGCCTCGCCGTAGCCGGCAATAGTGCTGGCGGGAACATTGCCGCCGTAGTTGCCCTGATGGCGAACGAGAAGGGTGGACCTGCACTGCGCTCGCAAGTGTTGCTGTGCCCAGTGACAGATTCCAATTTTGACACGCCGTCGTACAAGGAATTTGCCAACGGCTATTTCCTGACGAAGGACATGATGGCGTGGTTTTGGGACAATTACGCACCCGACGCCGAGACACGCAAACAGATTTACGCTTCTCCACTGCAGGCCACGACCGAACAGTTGAAGGGCTTGCCGCCGACGCTGATCCAGACAGCCGAATTCGATGTCCTGCGCGATGAAGCTGAAGCTTACGGCCGCAAGCTCGACGCTGCGGGTGTGCCTGTGAAGACGGTTCGCTACAACGGCATGATTCACGATTTCGGTCTGTCGAATGGCTTCAGCCATCTGCCGACGCCGCGCAGCGCAATTGCGCAGGCATCTCAGGAACTCAAAAGCAACCTGAGCAAGTAATTTCAAAAACAACGAACCCGCAGGTCACGGTGAAACTGCGGGCGTCGTTATTGAAAACATATCGTTATCTCACTGCGCGGCTGCCTGCGCACAGCAAATTCCATGAGCGTCTGATGGGTTTTTGTGGTTGAGCATATTTCAATAATTACATTCCTTGTGAAGAGCGGCTAAATGAAATTTATATCTATTAAGCAGTTGTTTTTTGTCGGCTTGATTTCGAGCCTTGGCGCGCTGGCTCACGCAGACAACTCACCGAGCAGTCCGCAAGTAGTCAGTAGTAAAACAGTCAGCAAAGCTACATATGTAGAAGACTATCAAGCTATCACTAAGGTGCTTAATACGTATATTGAGGGTTGCAAACAGGCCAAGAGCAGTATCATGAAACCCGCTTTCAATGAACATGCGACGATGTACAGCGTCGGCGCCGATGGCAAGCTGGAAGGCGGGGCGATTCCAATCATGTTCGAGGGGATTGACAAGGGTTTCCGCCCATCTCCGGATGCGCAAGCTGCTATTACTCGTATTGAAATCGTCGGTAATGCCGCGAGTGCTCGCATTGACGCCACCGGCATGTCCGGCCTCTCTTTCACCGACTTCTTCCATCTGCTGAAAGTAGAAGGCAAGTGGACGGTTGTTAGCAAGATTTTCCAAACGCATGCAGCGCCTTAATTGCTGTTTACTCCGTTCGGCATGTTCTCCAATATTCCAATGATGTTTGGCGTCTAATGCTTCTTCACGGCCTGCTCAATAATCAGCTGAGCCAGTAATTTTACTGGCTCGGTAAGGCTGCGGCGTGCACGATGAATCAGACCGATGTCGCGATGGAATGTACGTTGTTTCAGGTCGATCGCGCGCACTTCAGCAGGCCATTCCTTACGAGTGGCCGTTTCCGGTACCAGGGCCACACCGACGCCATTCGCAACCAGTTTGATGATCGCGTCCAGCTCATCGAGTTCGCAGACTTCATGCAATGAAAAATGGGTTTGACGCAAGAACCTATCAACCTGGCGCCCGCCAAAAGATGAACGGTCATAGCGGATAAAGGGTTGGCTCGATACCAATTCAGCCCAATCGTCTCCCGGCATATCGGCGGGGACGATCAGCCGGTAAGGTTCTCGCGCCAAGGTTGTCCAGCGCAGATCACTGTGAAGCGAGAAGGGCGGGCGGATGATCGCGGCCATATCGATTTCGCCTGAATCGACTTGGTTCACCAACTCCATCGACAAGCCGGGGAGCACTCGCGTCCTGCATTGCGCAGATCGTTGATGAAATTCAGCCAGGGCTTCTGGCAAGAAGGAGCGCTGAACCGAGGCAATCGCTCCAATGGTGACCAAAACGTTCGCAGGAAGACCCACCGATGTCGAGCCCAGATCTTTAAATTGGCGTACCAGTTCCTGACCCTGCGCCAAAACCTGGTGACCCATTCGATTTAGCTGAGCCGAGCGTCCCTTACGGTCGAATAGCTGTACCCCTAGCTCCGCCTCAAGGCGTTGCATCTGGGCGCTGACGGCGGCTTGGGTGAGGCCGATTTTGCTGCCGGCAGCCGCAAATGTGCCTTCTCTCGCCACAGCGATAAGTGTTTTCAGTTCTTTGATCATGCTCAAATAATAATTATGTTTTGCTTCGAAATATATTTATATTTTTGTCGCTGAAGCGCTACGTAAAATTGCTTCCGATACAGGTGAACAAACGTCAGGCGCTCTAACGGGCGCCTGACGCTAGATCATTTTTTTGCTAGCATGCGCGGCATTATGAAGAAACCCGCCCATGACATGCGCCAGCACATCATCGATGTCGCCAGGTCGCTGATGACCCAGAAAGGTTACACCGCCGTCGGCCTTACCGAGCTGCTCGCGGCAGCGGGTGTACCTAAAGGGTCGTTCTATCACTACTTTCGATCAAAGGACGAGTTCGGCCAAGCGCTGCTCGAAGAGTACTTTGACGAGTACCTCACGCGTGTCGATGTGCAGTTGGCCAGTGAGGGCTCCGGCGCCGAACGTCTGCTGAGCTATCTACGCTATTGGGCCGAGACACAGGCGTTTGATCACACCGATCAAAAATGCCTGGTGGTCAAATTGGGGGCGGAAGTGTGTGACCTGTCCGAAAACATGCGCGGTGTGCTTGAGAAGGGTACTGCCCTGATCATTGAGCGGATGGTTCGTTGTGTTGAGCAGGGTAAAGCGGATGGCTCCATAAGTGCGTCGATTGACTCAGCAATATTGGCTGAAGCGCTCTACCAGATGTGGCTGGGCGCCTCGTTGTTGGTCAAGGTCAACAGAACACGCGAGCCTTTTGATGCTGCGCTTGATATGAGCCGACGCTTGTTGGCTTAGTTTCGATCGGCAGGCTTGGTCATGCTGCTCGATGGCACCACATGAATGCCAGGCTCCTGACTGATCGCGGCTTCAAGCAATGCCCGCGCAATCAGCGCCGGGGGATTGAGACGCCAGCGTTCAGGTAACAGCGGCGATGCAAGTTTGAGCATCCGGATCAGTGCACGCTCGGCATGGCGCACCTCCTCACGCTTGCCTCCGATGACACCCGGCCGCACGTACGTCAGCGATTCAAACCCCACCCTCGCCAGATCCTGTTCCAGGCGGCCTTTGACCTGGTTATAGAAAAACGAAGATCTCGCATCTGCGCCGATAGCCGAATTGAGCACGTAGGTCGGCGTTCCATGCGCGCGTGCGAGCCTGGCCACTGCCAATGGATAGGTGTGGTCGACTCGCTCGAAGGCTGCTCTGGAGCCAGCTGTTTTAAGCGTGGTACCCAGCGTGCAGATCACAGCATCTGCTTGCCAGCGATCAGCCTGTTCGTCCAAGTGATCAAAATCGATGGGCGTGGCGATGAGTTTAGGGTGCGCCGCCGAAGTCTTGCGTGTTGGCGCGTAGACCTTGCCGACGCGCGGATCCGACAGGGCCAGATCCAGTACATGGCTGCCAACCAGCCCGCTTGCGCCGACCAGTAGCAGCTTGAATGTTGTGGGTTCGTTCATGCTTGAGTGCTATCCGGCACAAAACTCTGGATAGCCTCGTTGACCGGTGTGCTGCCTTGGGTCAGTTCGATAATGACGCGACTGACGCCGGGCTGTTCGATGATCTGCAACAAGGCTGCGGCGACATCGTCGCGCGGCACGTCGCCATAGGGGATAGCCAGGCCAGCGTGGACCTTGCCACTGCCGGGTGAGTCCAGCAAGGTGCCGGGGCGTAGAATGACCCAATCTAGATCGCTTGCGGCCAAGTGCACATCGGCGCGTTTTTTCACGGCCATGTAGTTTTCGAAGGTCTCGGAAACTGATTTTCCACGCGATGCCTCTGGAAACGCCGACACAAGAATAAAGCGCTGAATGCCCGCCAACTCAGCCGCGGCTACGGACAGCTCAAGGCCGTGACCGTCGATGGCATCCGTCATCTGCGCGCCGCCTTTGCCGCCGGCACCCGCGGCGAATACCACGGTATCACTCCCCGCCATCAGCTTGGCCAGAGCCTCTGTGTCGAGGTCAAGCAAGTTACCGGCAACGGGGATGGCGCCGAGTGCTTCGAGTCCCTCGGCCTGTTCCGCATGACGGTATAACGAATGTGGTTGATGGCCTCGGTCTGCCAGTTGTCGAGCAAGGCTTCGGGCCACTTTACCCGAACCACCGACGATAAAAACTGAGTGCATAGTTCCTCCAGATCAGGCGATGTTTCAAAAATGTCCCCCTCAAGCGAACCTGCAAACGCGCTCGGCGAATGCACGCTGAGGGTTATTCTATATTGATCACTACAGAAACTGTCACGCGCCTGGGAGATTTGGCCCCGGGCACGTGCCTTGTCTTCAATCGGCGCAAGAGGCCAAAAAAATCAGCCCGGAATAAACAAATAAAATTGATTTTTTGCATCCATATATATTGTTTTAATTGTCTGCTGGAGGCCGCTAGCATTGATGCACTATCAACAAAAGCTCAAAGAGTGGCCCCATGCAATTGCTCGGAAATTTGCTGAAAGCGGTTAAACCCTCGCCAACGCTGGTAATCACGCGCAAGGCGGCAGAGTTACGCCGCAATGGGGCCGATATCATCAGCCTGTCAACCGGCGAGCCGGACTTTCCTACCCCTGATCACATCAATGCCGCTGCCAAAGCGGCGATTGATGCAGGCCAGACCCGCTATACCGATGTGGATGGAACTCCGGAGCTCAAAGCGGCGATCGTTCGCAAGTTTCAGCGTGAAAACGGCATCACCTACACGACCGACGAAATCAGCGTCGGCACCGGCGGCAAGCAAGTACTGATCAATGCGCTGCAGGCCACCCTTAACCCCGGGGATGAAGTCATCATTCCTGCGCCTTACTGGGTGTCCTATCCGGACATGGTGCGCCTGGCGGGGGGCACGCCCGTGGAAATCCGCTGCGCGGCCCATCAGCATTTCAAGATCACCGCCGAGCAACTCCAGCAAGCCATCACGCCGCGTACCAAGTGGCTGATTTTGAATTCGCCAAGCAACCCGACGGGTGCGGGTTATAGCGCGGCAGAGCTTGATCGGTTGGGCGCCGTATTGTTGGAGCATCCGCAGGTCTACGTGCTGACGGATGATATGTACGAGCACCTGAGTTACGACGGTTGGGTGTTTTCCACGCTGGCTTCGCAGGTGCCGGCGTTACATGGTCGCGTGCTGACCGTGAATGGCGTTTCAAAGGCCTATTCTATGACGGGCTGGCGCATTGGTTATGCGGGCGGTCCTAAACCTTTAATTGCTGCCATGGCCACCATTCAATCGCAGACCACGAGCAACCCCTGCGCAATATCCCAGGCGGCTGCCGTGGCAGCGCTGGACGGGCCTATCGATTTTCTGGCTGAGCGCAATGAAGTGTTTCGTCAGCGCAGGGATCTTTGCCTGGACGCTTTTAACACCACTCCCGGCCTGGTGTGTCGCCGTCCGGAGGGGGCTTTTTATCTCTTCCCTTCATGCTCGGGGCTGTTCGGGCGCAAAACGCCTGCAGGTGTGGTGCTGACTAATGACGTGGATGTCTGCCAGTACCTGCTCGAAGCCGCACAGGTGGCGGTGGTACCGGGGAGTGCGTTTGGGTTGGAGGGTTATTTCCGCATCTCCTTTGCGACCTCCACGGTGCTGCTGGAGCAGGCATGCGCGCGCATCAAGGCTGCGTGTGAACAGCTTGCTTGAGTGCAGCGTTTGGTTTGGCGGAGTTGGTTCCAGTCAAGCTGACAGGGAAGGGCTCAGCATCGCTACGGCTGTTGCGCCGATGCCTTGCAGATCTTCCCTGCTGGCAGCGTCATGTGCCTGCAGGGACATGCCTTCGAGCAATGTATTCAAGGCCGCGGCGAGCAGGCGAGTGTTGGTTTCCGGTTTGAGCTGACCTTGTTCCACTGCGCGATCCAAGCGCTGCTGTAAGTAGTCACGGCCTTCCTGGCGCAAGGCCTTTAGGGTCGCGGTGACTTCACCGGCATCGTCGGAGACATTGACTGCCGCGAGGACGACCATACAGCCGCAGGGCGCCTCGGGTTCGGTCAAGATCGACGCGGAGGTGTGGAAGAACTCGCTGATGGCAAGCACTATGTCGGGCTCGGTGTCCATGCGCTCCCACGTGGCATCCCAGAACGTCGCTTCGTAGTAGGCAACCGCTTCGAGAAACAACTTGGCTTTGTTGCCGAACGCCGCATACAGGCTGGGAGGGCTGACGCCCATGGCTGAACACAATTCCGCCACAGAGGCCGGCTCGTAGCCACGCCTCCAAAACACTGCCAACGCCTGCAGCAGAGCCTGGTCTCGATCAAACGCGCGCGGGCGTCCTTTTGCGCGTGGAACAGGGATTGGGGTGGAGTTGGTCATTGAGTGCAGCACCTTGGGGGCGTATCGCCAGACGAGCATGCCTGGAAGAAAGTTCTGCCCAATGATACACAAAATGAAATTTTCGGTTGCGTAGCGTAATTCTGAGCTTTCAGTTCGGCCGTGACGCGTGCCCAAGGGCCGGTACGTGCACGTGGCCAATACCGCTCAATAGCGGTATCACATGCTTCGCAATATCATCGGCGACTGCGGTGGGCACCATCTCTGCGTTTCGGCGAAAAAACAGTGGGTCCTGAAAAATCAGCCTGAGTTTGGACAGGCTGTTGCTGACCGCGGGCTGCCCAATGTTCAACCGCTCGGACGCCCTGGTGACACTTTTTTCCTGATACAGCGCAGCGAAGATCACCAGGCAATTGAGGTTGAATTGCGCAAGGCACTCGGTGTTGAACGTTGACGTGGGGGAAGGGGGGTTCATGAGCTTGACCCTGTCATTTGTCTTCGTTCGCCGTTGGTCGTAGAACGTGAGGCTATTCTAAAATTTACTAGACGACCGGTCTATTTTTAATTAGTGTGGCTGCATTATGAAAAAGCATCATTCTGAAACACGCCAACACATCCTGGATGTCGCCAGGACGTTGATGACTCACAAAGGCTACACCAGCGTAGGGTTAGCTGAGGTGGTAGCGGCTGCGAGCGTGCCTAAAGGTTCGTTCTACCACTACTTCAAATCCAAGGAAGAATTTGGTCAGGCATTGCTTGAACAGTATTTTTCCGACTACCTCGCAACAGTCGACACGCTGTTGATGGGTTCTGCACCCGCCGCGCAAAGGCTGCTGAGTTACTTCCAGTATTGGGCGCAAACCCAGTGCTCTGATTTGCCTACCGACAAGTGCCTAGTGGTCAAGTTAGGCGCCGAGGTCTGTGACCTCTCGGAGGGCATGCGCCTGGTGCTCGACCGAGGCACGCAGGCTATCCACGCAAAGCTTGAGCGCTGTATTGAGCAGGGGCTTGTCGATGGCTCGATCACGTCCACAGCGCCAAGCGAGACGCTTGCGCAATCGCTCTATCAGGTTTGGCTCGGCGCTTCGTTGATGATGAAGATCGGCAAGCGCGACGACGCCTTTGAAACATCCCTGACTCTGGCAAAGCGACTTTTGTCGTAGTTATTTTTTACCAACTTACTAGACGACCGGTCTATTTAATTGAGGTCTATCATGACAGACAACGCCACTCGTACCGACTTATTCACCCCCATCAACCTGGGCGCGATGAAACTCGCCAACCGTATTTTGATGGCGCCTGTAACCCGTAGCCGCTATGCCGAAGATGGCATCCCCAACGAGCTGCACGCTGAGTATTACGCTCAACGCGCCACCGCGGGCTTGATCGTCGCCGAGGCCACCAATATTTCCGCGCAAGGCCGCGGTTACGCGGCCACCCCCGGCATCTGGAGCGAGGAGCAGGTTGCGGGCTGGAAGAAAGTCACGGACGCCGTGCATGCCGCCGGCGGGAAGATCGTCAGCCAACTATGGCATGTGGGACGGTTCTCCAGTGTCGAGCTGCAACCTGACGGTGCCGCACCGGTCGCACCTTCCGCGATCAAGGCTGAAGGCGACACCTATACCACCAACGGCTTCGTCCCGGTGTCGATGCCACGGGGGCTTGAAACCGATGAGATCCCGGGGATCATCGAGCAGTACAAACGTGCTGCCGAGAATGCCAAGCGTGCTGGTTTTGACGGGGTAGAGGTTCACTCGGCCAACAGCTACCTGCTGGACCAGTTCCTGCGGGACTCGACCAACCATCGCACCGACCAGTACGGCGGCTCCATCGAGAACCGTGCGCGTCTGACCCTGGAAGTGACCGAAACAATCGTCAAGATCTGGGGCAACGACCGTGTTGGCATTCGTTTGTCGCCGGTGACGCCTGACGCCGGCAACACGCCGCCCGACAGCAATGTCATGGCGATGTACGGCTACCTGATCCAGCAGTTGAACGCCTTAGACCTGGCGTACCTGCACTTCGTTGAAGGCGCTACCGCCACCTCGCGTGATGTACCGGAAGGCGTGGACATGGACGCATTGAGCGCGCAGTTCAACGGGCCCTTCATCGGCAACAACAACTACGACCTGGACATGGCTATTGAGCGCCGCGCCCAAGGCAAGATCGACGCCGTAGCGTTTGGCCGCCTGTTTATCTCCAACCCGGACCTGGTTGAGCGCTTGCGTCGTGGAGCCGAACTGACCATCGCACCGCGCGAGTCGTATTACGGCGGCGGCGCCAAGGGCTACACCGACTGGCCCGTCGGCAACTACTGATCCCCTTATATCCGCGATAACCCCAAAAACTGCCCGCACAGACGGGCAGTCACCAACGAGAGGAACGCCCATGAACTACCTGCAGAATAAAACCGCGATCATCACTGGCGCATCGTCCGGCCTGGGTGCTGCATCGGCACTTGCCTTGTCCGAGAAAGGCGTTCGAATTGTCGCAGCAGCCCTGGACCAGCAAGGCCTGGACGCCATCGTCAGCGAGCTGAAAGGCAAGGGCGGTGAAGCAGTAGGTCGCGTCAGCGACGTTACCAATCCTGAGGATATGAAAGCGCTCGCGCAATTCGCCCAGGACTCTTTCGGTTCGGTGGATATCCTGATCAACAACGCAGGCTTGATGCTGTTTTCCAACTGGGTCGACCTGGCCACCGATGATTGGGAAAAGATGATCAACGTGAACATCAAAGGATACCTGCACGGTATCGCCGCGGTGTTGCCGTTCATGCTGAAACAGAAGTCGGGCCAGATCCTGAATATGGATTCGGTCGCTGGTCATCAGGTCGGGCCTGCTGCGGGTATCTACAGCGCCACCAAGTTCTTCGTTCAGGCCATGACCGAGTCGATGCGTAAAGAGCTGGGTGTGCAGCACGGCATCCGTGTCAACACGGTCAGCCCGGGTGTGATCAACACCGGTTGGGCCGATAAAGTCACCGACCCGGCAGGCCGTAAAGCGGCTCAAGAGCTGAATAAAATTGCTATCTCGCCGGACGATATTGGTCGCGCAGTGGTGTATGCACTGAATCAGCCTGAAAACGTCACCGTCAACGACCTGATCATTTCGCCGACCCGTCAGGATTGGTAAGTCATAAGCGTTGAAATCACCCAGCCCAGGCACCGGCGCGACGCTGTGTGCCTGGGCGCTATAGGATCCGTCCTGTGCTCCCAAGTAAAAGCACTGAGACCCTTCAATGACACTCGTATTTTGATTGTCGACGGTGGCGCTGGCGAAGAGCCTGCGTGACGCTGGAAGGATGGTTGGCGCGGGCGTTCTATGCATCGCTGTACCGCATGCCTCAAGTCGCGCGCTATGGCCTGGTACCCTCGGCATTACTGATGTTGGGTAACCACCTGGGGCCAGGCACCGAGCCTCGGTTGAAACTGCACTAGATCACTGATGGGGTTAGCGCTTCTCCGATCACATAAAAGTGGCCGCCTGCGATGTAGTGCAGGCTACGAAAGTCCGGGTGCGCGCGCTCAAAGTGCCAATGGCCTTCGCTGAATACGCGTGTGTCGGCCCAGGCAGCGACGACTTCAACGATAAACAGGTCGTAGGTCGACTGGTTGCGAGGTTCGGGCAATAGTTTGCACGCAAGCCAGGCCGAGCAGCCGGCCACGAATGGCACGTCATGGCCGCTGATACTGAATAGCTCGACGCCGCTATGAGCCAGCTTCTGTGGATCTTCCTGGAGGCTGACGCTGCCGACAGCGCGGGTCAATTGCAACTGTGCCGCCGTCGGAACCTGAATCACAAACACGCCGCTAAGCTCTACGAGTTCGCGGGTTTTGGCGATCTTGTCCAGCACCACAGTGACTTTGGGTGGTGAGAAATCCAATGCACAGGCCCATGCCGCGGCCATCACATTTCGAGTCTCCTCGTGTTGAGCAGAAACCAGCACGGTGGGGCCGTGGTTGATCAGCCGATAGGCTTTTTCAAGCGGCACTTCGGCAATGTGGTCGTGCATCGTAACTCCAGAAAAATTGAACCCCGCATCCATTGCTGGAGCGGGGTAGGGCACATTCACGCGGTGGCGGTGTGGTTCAGGTAAACCTGGAGGCTTTCATGCCCGCCGACAATGAGCGACTCGATGGTCGAGGCCCATTGCCCCTGGGGATCAGGCTCGCGCGTGTCGAAGGTCGCAGACCACAGAATCACGGTTTTCTGCTCGCCGGTCAGCGGGATCAGTCGCACGGTCAACACGTAGTTGTCGACGGGCAGTGGCGCTTCAACGAAGCGGTAGGAGAACTGCAGATTCACCGCGTCTACCGACAACAACTGCTCGCGCAGAATGGCGCCGTCCTGCAACGTCAGCCGACGAATGCAGCCGACCAGGCCGTCTGGCTGACCGTCCTCGATGACGCTCTGCGGGATTGCCGGGTGCCACTGGCTGATCTTCCCGAAGCGCTTGAGTACATCCCAAACGCGCTCGGCGCCGCCGTCTACGACGGCGCTGTATTCAACTTTTGCCATGATTCATCACCTTAAGAAACAGCATTGCGTTCAGGCCGCTCGGGTCAGCCTTCGAACTGGTGATAAACCTTAGCGATCACCTTCCAGGTGCCGTCGATTTTGATCAGTGTCAGGTAATCGTTGTAGTCGGCACCGATCGCGTCCTTTTCCATATCCACCCGTACCACGGCGGTGGTTGGGGTGATCGCCAGCACGTCCAGGCGGGTACTGATATCCGGGGCCGTGCCATTGGTACGGACGAAGTCGAACAGGTTGCTGATCGGGCCGCCCAACAGTTTGCCGTTGGTGAAGCCGTACATCACTGCTTCCTTGTGGAAGGCCTGCTCCAGCACTTCCGGGCTGCCGGCACGCAGGCCGTCAGCGTATTGCTGGGCCACGGCGACAACGGCGTTGTAGTCCTGGGTGGGTACAGCTTTGATGTTTTTGCTCATGGTCAAACCCCTTTGCATGGTTTTGGCGCCAACAGGGCGCGGTTCAAACGGCTGGGTTAAGGAGCAACGTGGGTGTGGTAGATCTTGCTGATGACGGTCCACTTTCCGTCAACCTTCAGCAAGTTGAAGAAATCGGTGAAGCAGAAGCCGGAGATGTCATTGGTATCGATACGTGCGCTGGCAGCGGTGCCTACGATATCGACGTTGACGATGGCGCCTTTGGCTTCCGGTGAGGGCCGGAAGGCGCTGTCGATGATGTCGAACAGACCCTGGATCGGACCTCCGGTCAGCTTGCCTTCGCCATCTACACCAAAGATGGTGGCCTGCTCGCTGAAGGCAGGTTTCATGAGGCTGCTTTTGGCTTGCTTGCCACCTTCGTTGTAGTGGTTCAGCACCGTGACGATGGCGTTGTAGTCTTCGACGTAAGTTGGGTTGCTCATGGTGTAACTCCTAGTTTGAAGAGGGTTGAAGAAGGGCTTGGTTGATCGCTTTGCGTGCATATCTAGCGATGGTCAGTAAGGCTATCAATGCAACGACCAGACCCGTCCAAGTCATCATTTGAGTCGATCGATTGGTCGTTACCTCACCACTGATTATCTGTGCGACATCAGCCGCCAGAGAGCCCAAGTACGCATACAGAAATGTTCCAGGAAGCAGGCCGATCCAAGTCGCCAGGAGGAAATCTCGACGGGCGATTCGGCTGGCTCCGAGTCCATAGCTCAGCGGAGCGAACGGCACGATGGACGCTAGGCGCAAGAGAAAAACAATTCGAAAACCTCCTGACTCGATTGCGTGGTCGACCGCCGCTGATGTGGGGCTGTTCGCCAGGCGTCGTTTGACCCAAGGGCGCAGAAGCGATCTGCCCAAGGCAAACGCGACCGCTGCAGCCAGCAAGCCAGCAAGCCAGCGGGCGAGATGAGTAGCGTTCCCCCCATCGGGCCGTACAAAAAACCGGCGAGCGCCGTGAGCATTGAGGCGGGTACGAAGGCGACAGTGCCCACCACAAATATCGCGGCATACAGCGCAATCCCGACGACTGCGAGCGAGCGAATAATCTCGGTCCACTGGGCGACGCTGTGTACGGCCAGGTCTATCACGTTGCCTACCCGATTCATTCAGTTTGTGGGAATGCTTCCCGTCCAGCGCATCACTGAAAGCCATTTAATTATCGATCGCTACATATTGCGTGTATTTTATAGTGGTCACTACAGTTAGTGTCAAGACATTTGCTTTCGGTGTTGGTGGGGGCGAAGTGGGCGTTCGACGGTGCTTTGCAACCAATGCCTGATGCCCTGCGGGAGAACACCATGACGCCAAGGTTTTACGCACAGGACACCTGTTTCTACAGCTCCATGGGCACCTACAGTTTTGAGGACAGGTGCGAGATGACTAAGGCGGTGGGTTATTACGCCACCTATCTTTCAATCTGCGATGGACGCAACTGGGCAGCTGTCCAGCAATTGAACAGCGTCAAGGAGCGTCACGACATTGAGGTAGCGGGCGTCTAAGTGGTGCTCAACCTGCGCCTTGGCGCAGAGGCGGAGCAGAACGCGGGCATTTATCAGATGCTGAAAGTGGCACCGCCAGGCTCCACCGTTGAATTGGCGATCAAAACCGCGGGGGACTTCCCGCGTTCGGACCCAGTGGGCGATGAGCCTGTGGTGCGCTTGTTGGCCGAAGCCTTTTCTACCGCACAGCAGAGCAATATAGGCATCCTGATCTACTCGCATTTGCTGCACTGGAGCGAAAAGCACGACGACGCCCTGCGCATTTGTGAGCGACTCAATCACCCCAACCTGGGCCGCTGATTCACGCCAGTGTCAATATGATCACCTTCGGCCACGCGGAGTTTGCCCAGCTAATCCTGGAGGTGTTTGCCCTTTTGCAAGACCGGGCTTTGCTGCGGGGCCTCAACCGCAAGAAACTCATCGTGTACTTCGTCTCTGGGCTGATGCTTAAAGGGCGTCAACGCGCGCAGCGCCGGGATAATCATCTCACTGGAGCCGGTCTACGCCATGGCCTACGCGTGGTGGTGGTTCCATGGAGCGCCGTCATATCGGATGTTGACAGGAGCGGTGTTGATTGTGCTGGCGATTGTGTTGTCGGCACAGAGTGCGGGGGGAATCGCGCAGGACCAATAGCGGAGCGGCTACTTGACTCACCTATGGTGATCTCGCCACGTCTTGTGATAATCAGGGTAGGGCAGATCACAGGTGCTTCCTGTTTTTCAAAAAACTCTCAGGATTCCCACAGATATGTTGAAAGCTTCAGGCCGGTCTATCGATTTGCAGAGACTCCGATCGGAACTGCCCTTATCAATAGCCTGTTTGGCCTTAGGCTGGGGGCATCCTTTTCGAAGCATCCAATGCATGCCCTCAGATGTGCCCCAATGTAGCAATCCACTGGAAGTGAATGGAGCTCCATGGTTTGTGGAAAGGCAGAAATGATCAGCCGAACAGCCTGCCAGCCGACGCCTAAAGACTCTCAGGGTCGCCAAAGAACATCTGAATCCGCGAGCGCAGCCATCGCTCGCCTGGATCGTTGTCTTGCGAGCCGCGCCAGGCCATATGCAGTTCGAACGTCTGCGTCTCGATCGGCAATTCCTCGGCCCGCACACCGCCAGCCGCAGTCAGCACTGCGGCGGCATAATCCGGCACGGTGGCGATGATATCGGTGCCTGCCAGCAAGGTTGCCAGGCCGTTGAATTGCGGGACTGCCAGCACGACATGCCGTTTGCGGTCGATCTTTTCCAGGAAGCCGTCGATGAAACCACTCAGGTCGCCCGCGAACGACACCAGCGCGTGGGGGCGAGAACAGAAATCTTCCAGGCTCAACGCGCCAGGCATAGAGTCGGCACGCAGGAGCATGGGCTTGCTGCGGCGCAACACCTTGCGCTTGGCGTTGGCGGGCAGGTCGTTGGTGTAGCTGACACCGATGGAAATCTCACCAGAGGCCAATAACGCCGGCATCAGTATGTAATTCACCCGCCGCACCACCAGTACGATGCCGGGTGCCTCCGAGCGCAGCCGTTTGAGCAATGAAGGCAGCAAGGCGAATTCTGCGTCGTCGGAAAGCCCAATGCGAAAAACGGCGGTGCTGGTTGCCGGGTCGAACTCGGACGCACGACTGACCGCAGTGGAAATGGAATCCAGGGCAGGCGAGAGCAGGCCGAAGATTTCCGTCGCCCGGGCGGTGGGCTCCATGCTGCGGCCGGTGCGTACGAACAGCGGATCATCAAACAGCCCGCGCAGCCGTGACAGGGCGGCGCTGATTGCCGGTTGCCCGAGAAACAACTTCTCTGCGGCGCGTGTCACGCTGCGTTCGTGCATCAGGGTTTCGAAAACGATCAGCAAATTGAGGTCGACGCGACGCAGGTCGTTGCGATTCATGGCAGGTGATCTCGGGACATTTGTCGAAGCAGTGGGCAGCCAGCAGAAAGCCGGTGTGTTCAACGCTGGCGTGAATAGTACGAGCAAATACGCGGTTTGCGCATGCATAAATTCATCGCGAGATCAGATACCTGCGTCCAGAGTCGCTAATTACCCTGAGATTCATTGAACGTCCGGCAGCACCGATGACCAAAGATTTACCGGGTCAGGGTCGAAGCCGGGGTTTGTCGGCGATGGGGCATCGGACGGCGGAAGATGAAACATTCCATGGGTTGCAATGTACGTGCGACATGCGAACAATGGCCGCCCATGACCACATAGGCAGTCTGTGATTGTCTCAAGGCGATAAGCCTACGGAATGTGATGACAATCGATGACAGACATGTCGACTATTAATAGCCACTGATAGTGTTCCCGGCAGCGCCCGGATAGAGTTCATGGCATCAAGGTTCATTAGGCGAGGTTCGAAATGTCCCGCACGATCCGTTTTCATCAGTTTGGCCCAGCAGAGGTGCTCAAGATCGAAGAGCATCCTGCCGTGTTGCCTGGACCCGGTGAGGTACAAGTACGTGTCCAGGCGATAGGCATCAGCTGGTATGACGTCCTCTGGCGGCAAAACCTGGCGTCTTCCCAGGCGCGACTCCCTGCGGGCATGGGCCATGAAATGGCTGGCGTAGTCACCGCACTGGGTGAAGGCGTCGACGATTTTGCGGTGGGCGACAAGGTTGCCAGCTTCCCGTCGGCAGACCCGAACCAGCATCCGGTTTACGGCGAAGTTGTGGTGCTGCCACAGTCTGCGCTGACCCGTTACCCCGACGTGTTGACGCCGCTGCAAGCCAGCGTGCATTACACGCCGCTGCTGGTTGCCTATTTTGCCTACATGGACCTGGCGCGTATCAAGCCTGGGCAGACCGCTCTGGTGACCGATGCCAGCCATTGCGCCGGCCCGGCCTTTGTCCAGTTGGGCAAGGCATTGGGTGTGCGAGTGATCGCTGCCACCAAGACTGACGATGCACGGGATTACCTGCTGTCGCTGGGGGCCGATAAAGTCGTGGTCACCGAAGAGCAGGACTTGCTCATGGCGATCAACAAATACACTGAAAACCGTGGCGTCGATGTTGTGCTCGATGGTCTCGGCGGTCCGCAGATGTCAATCATGGGCGACGTCCTGGCGCCACGCGGCAGCCTGGTGCTTTATGGTCTGCAAGGTGGCAATCAGACTCCATTCCCGGCGTGTGCCGCTTTCCAGAAGAACATTCAATTTTTTGTGCATTGCCTGGGTAACTTCACCGGCAAGCCGGAATTGGGTATCTCTCAGGATGAAGCTGCGTTGCAGCGCGCACTGCGGGACATCAATCAGTTGACCGCAGACAGGGTACTGGTGCCGCTGAAAATGCGCGTATTCCCGTTCAGCGAAGTGGTCCAGGCTCACCGTTATATGGACGGCTGCCCGATTGGCGGGCGAGCAGTCCTCGAAGTGGAGCCTGCCTGAACCATCCCTGAGAAGTGCTGCAACAGAACTTCAGTCTCCTCGACGCCTCCAGCCAGGCGTCGACGCAATAAACCCACTCTTCACCACGTTCAACTTCATTCCCCGCACGGCTTTGGACTTTCCAGCATTCCGACTATAAAACTTCAGTACGTTATAGCTGCAAGCGCTAAGTGTCGACGATTGAATAGTTGGGGTTGCGCCATTTAATGAGTTTCAAGTTGAAATACTGCTGTTTGACAAAAAAACGAATAAACATGGCTGTGTGTTTCTCGGAAATATCGACTGAGCAGGTTTAATATCACCTGCGTTTCAAGGGTTTATAACCAGGCGCGCGTCGGTGATGCTTGCCGTGAAATTCATCCCTGTCTTACGCCTGCGCCGGAAATCTCCGCACAGGCTGCCCTAGGCCCTGAGCTGCGGGTTTGACAGGGGAAAGCGAACTCGGAAAAGACATCCGCTTACACAGTGAAAATAAACTAACGTGTTTAGTTGTTTATGTTTAAACCATTTTAGGTGAGCCGTGTTTTACGACTTATCTGTACCTTGTAATTGATGGATTAATATTGATAATAGTTGGGTAATTATTACTCAGGGAATGAGTCATGGTCGATTATTCATGCAGACGGCTGCTCGATGTAAATTCAATCTGCACACCCGCGCACGTCGATACGCAGGCAGGTGAAACACGATGAGTTCTATACACGAGCAAGCGATGAGTTATGTGTATCAACAAGTGTTGCAACGCTTGTTGGGCCACTTTACCCGCGCCGAGCGGACCGCCTTGCAGTTATTGATTCAGCGTTTGATCGTAGCCGCAGGCGGCATTGAGCGCATTGCCAGCTTCAAGGTCATGGTCGCTTTCAGCGGTGGCAAGGACAGCGCGTATACCGTCGCCTTCCTGCGGGCTGCGCAGCTAAGCATTGCCGGCAGATCACCCGCGACCTTCAATCTGCGCGTCGCCACCATGCGCCATGCGGGCATGACACCCGCCGTCATGGGCAACATTCAGCGCACCTACTCGGGACTTTTTCTGCACGACGATCCTCGGGTCGAACTGCTGGTGGTGGATAACCAGTATGTGCAGATATTTGAGCCGGAGTTGCCGTTCTCCCAGGCAGGGCGCGAGCAAAACCGCTCGGACATGCTGCTGAGCGGGCATCTGTCGGCAGGGGACGGTCGCACCACCTTCTGCAATAGCTGCTATTTGGGGATCGCGGAGTTTTTCGGTCGCGCCGCCGCGTGGGGCACTGGCGTCGATGCGCTGGTCAGCGGTGATTCGCGCAAGGAACAAAAGCAATACATCGCCTGGATCATGCGTCTGGTGCCACGTAACGCACAGCGTTTCAGTGACTGGGGCAATCAGAATTTCAACGGCATGCTGCGCACAATCGACAGCATTGGCCAGGCGTACTATCAGGAGTTGTACGGCGACGGCAGCGAAACTGCCGGCCGTGTCGTTCGCCCTGTGGGTTTTCCGAACAAATCCGTCGTGCCGTCGTACATCACCATTTCTGATCTGATGCACAGCAACGTCGAAGAACACTGGAATTTGCTCACCGAGTTCCTCGGCTTTCGTTTCGATGACCTGGCATTCAGCTTCAGTGAGTCAGATTGCGCCAATCCGTTGCTGATGGCGCATATGCGCGGCCTGAGAGCCCAATATGTGCAAGGACGCACCTACGCCGATGGCATTGCCGAATACCTTGAACTGGCCAAGACAATGATGCGCAGGAAACAAATGCCTCAACGCTTGATCGATCAGGCGTTGGGGGCGTATGTCGGCCAGACGCGTTTGCAGGCGCGTCGGGAATTGGCTGCAGCCTTTGCTCTGGAAGGGTTCGGCCTGAATGAAACGCAACTGGTGTGCCTGCTTTTTTCACCCTTCGTCGATGAAGGGCGAGACCTGGAAATTTTCCTGCGCCGCTGTCATCCGGGGATGTTGGTTGCGCTGCCGGACCTGCATAAGGCCCTGGCGGGAATGACCGCCCCCGAGCAAGTGATTCAGTGGTTGATCGATATCAGCGGCCTGAGCATCAAAGGCCTGCAGAACCTCTATCTCAAGCAGCGTGTTGATTTCAACCAGCAACACTCGATCATTGCCAGGGTGCGCGCCGCCGATCCTGATAAACGAAAGATATCGACAGTCGACTCGGTCACCGGTGAAGCGGTTACGGAAATGATATCCGGACGCTGATCCAGCTTCCGTCTCGGCAGCTACGTGGCCGGCGCCATGTCAGGCATATCATCAGTCAACGAGAAATTTGGCCCCAGCGTTAGGCGCATGGACCGGTGCCGCTCATGAAAACCAAACCTGATTTCGCCTATCACACGGTATATCGCTATCTTGTCGGGCTGATCAACGACGCGCCGAGCGATACGGCAACACGGCTCCCTTCGCTGCGTCAGTTGGCGCTGCGTTTGAAAGTGTCGATTTCGACGGTGCAAAATGCCTATTCGATACTGGAAAAGGAAGGCCGGGTCTGCCCTGTGCCTAAATCCGGCTACTTTGCGCAACCCAATGGCTGCAGCGACTGTTCGCCAGGCAGTTCGGACGGTACGCAAAGTCTTCTGGAAACCCTGTACAACAGCGCGCGCCGCCCCGGCATGCTGGTGCTCGGCAACGATCAGCCGACCCAGGTGCAGTCGCTGGAAAGTCCGCTCTTGTTGATTGAGCGCGAACTGGTCCGGCAGTATCCCGGGCCACTGGATCCGAACTTCCAGCCATTTGGCGATGTGGAACTGCGGTCTGCGTTGGCGGCGCATTACACGGTATCGACGCAGCGCAGCTGGCTTCCGGAAGATGCCTTCGTCGGACCAGACCTGCTGGCCATGATGAAGGTGGTGCTTGAAACCCTGGCGCTGCGCGGCAGTACGGTTCTGGTTGAGTCACCCTGCACCTGGACACTCTTGCGCCTGTTGCAGTCCTTCAACATCCGGGTCATCGAGTTGCCCGTGGATCAGGCGGGGTGTATCAACGTCCCGGCGCTGGACCAGGCGTTACTCACCGAAGGTATAGGCCTGGCGCTGTTGCCGTCGTTTCTCAACGCGGTGCGTGGCAGCGCTTTGGCCGCCGAGAATCGTCAGGCGGTTGCGGATCTGTTGAACCGGTACCGAATCTGGGTGCTGGAGAACGATAGCCATGGCGAGCTCAGTTTCGAGGCGCCCCACAGTCGGTTGCGCGATCTGATCGACCCCGAGCGGCTGTTGATCATTGGTTCATTCGAAAAAATCCTTGGCGCCGAAGCACCTTATGGCTACTTGCTGGGCAAGTTTTTCAATCCGCAATGGCAGCAATACTTCCTGTTGCAGGGGTTCAATCTGCCGCCGATCCGGCAGAAGGCTATTGCGCGGTTGTACAGCAGCGGGCGCCTGGATCTGCATCTGGTAGAACTGCGCCGATTGCTGGAGCAGCGAATGTTGGCCATGACATTACTGATTGACCGTCACCTGGGACGCTTGCTGCAGTACGAGATGCCCCAGGGCGGGGCGGTGATCTGGGCCGAAAGCGTGGCTTGCGTGGACATGCGCCAGGTATTTGATCAGTTGTTGCAGGAACGTATCGTCATCGCTCCGGGCGAGCTGTTCAGCCTGCAGGGTTTGCATCGCCAGAACCTGCGCATCAGCTATGCCATCGGCGATCATTTGCCCATCGAGACCACGCTCGCGACCTTGCGCCGGGCGTTGTCCGAGGCACGCTGCGCTTGAGGCCAGGGACAATCGGGCCGTCGATCCATTTAGATTTGCCAGACCCGCATCAGACTGTTATCTGTACACCCATCCAGTACCGGCAATCGATGGTTCGTCCCTGCAGTGAATTCAGCTCCTGATTTAATCCCCCCAAGCGATGCGCTCGTGCCGGATGGCGCGGACGCCTCGGTCTATGCCGTAGCGGTCCGCGCGCTGTGCGAGTTTACGGCGAAGACCGGTGACCTCGACTTGCGCTTCACCCCAGCGCCGACTGCGCTGCAGGGCATTGCCGGGCATCGTACCGTTGCCGCGCGGCGCGGCCCGGATTACCAGACTGAAGTGGCGCTGTCCGGCGAGTACTTGCAATTAAAAGTCCGGGGCAGGGCAGACGGTTATGACCCGCAGCGCAATCAGCTTGAAGAGGTGAAGACTTACCGTGGTGACTTTGCGGCCATTCCCGACAACCATCGGCAACTGCATTGGGCCCAGGCAAAGATTTACGGTTGGCTGCTGTGCCAGCAATTGCAATTGGGTGAAGTGAATCTGGCGCTGGTGTACTTCAACATCATCAGCGAAGAAGAGACCTTGATTCGTGAACGGCATACGGCTGCAGAGCTGCGGGCATTTTTTGACAAGCACTGCGGGATATTCCTGCACTGGGCGCGTCAGGAATTAGCCCACAACCATCAACGCAATGACGTGCTGCGCCGCTTGAAATTTCCCCATGCGGATTTCCGTATCGGCCAGCGACATCTGGCCGAGTCCGTCTACAAAGCGGTCAGCACTGGCCGTTGTCTGATGGCTCAGGCGCCCACCGGCATCGGCAAGACCATCGGCACCTTGTTTCCCATACTCAAGGCCGCGCCCGGCCAGCAACTCGACAAACTATTCTTCCTGACCGCCAAAACACCGGGGCGCAAGCTGGCACTTGATGCGTTGGGAGTGATTCGGCACAGCGCACCGGAGCTGGAATTGCGCGTGCTGGAGCTGGTGGCTCGGGACAAGGCCTGCGAACATCTGGACAAAGCTTGTAATGGCGATTCATGCCCCCTGGCTCGTGGTTTTTATGACCGGCTTCCCGCTGCACGCAACGCCGCGTTGACGGCGCCGTGGCTGGATCAAGCCGGTTTGCGCCAAGTGGCGCTTGAACATCAAGTCTGTCCGTACTACCTCAGCCAGGAAATGGCGCGCTGGTCGGACGTGGTGATCGCCGACTACAACTATTATTTCGACCTGAGCGCTTTGCTGTTCGGCCTGGCGCAGTTCAATCAATGGCGTGTCGCGGTGCTGGTGGATGAAGCGCACAACATGGTCGAGCGCGCGCGGCAGATGTACAGCGCCAGCCTCGACCAGCAAAGCATGAACGCCATCCGCGATGTTGCCCCCGCGCCTTTGAAAAAATCCCTGCAACGCTTGAATCGTGACTGGAATGCGCTGCACAAGGAGCAGATCGCGGCGTATCAAGCCTATCCCGGCACGCCGGGCAAGTTGCTGCAAAGTCTCAATCTGTGCGTAACGGCGATGGGGGATTACTTCAATGAACACCCGGAAGCCGTCGATGGTCCCCTGCAAAGCTTTTACTTCGAAGCGATTGCCTTTGTACGCATTGCTGAACTATTCGACGAGCAATTCGTTTTCGACATCAGCAAGCGCGAATCAAGGGGCAAGCGCAGCAGCTTGTCCCGGCTCTGCCTGCGCAACGTCGTGCCAGCCAACTTCATTCGCCCAAGATTGACCGCAGCGCGCAGCAGCGTGCTGTTTTCCGCGACCCTCAGCCCTCGGCATTACTACGCCGACTTGCTCGGCTTGCCTGTCGATACGGCTTGGATCGATGTCGAATCGCCCTTCAATCGCCAGCAGCTGGATGTTCGGATCGTCAGCCAGATATCCACCCGTTTCACCCATCGCCAGGCGTCCCTGGCGCCCATCGTCGAGTTGATGGCCGAGCAGTTTGCAGCGCGACCAGGCAATTATCTGGCGTTCTTCAGCAGCTTTGATTATTTGCAACAAGTCGCGCAGTTGATGCAGGCCCGCCATCCGCAGGTGCCGATCTGGCAGCAGGCGCGGGGCATGAGCGAGGCTGATCGTCACGGCTTCCTTGCGCGCTTTACCCTTGAAAGCCAGGGCATTGGCTTTGCGGTGCTGGGCGGTGCATTCGGCGAGGGGATCGATTTGCCCGGCGCGCGACTGATCGGGGCGTTCATTGCCACGTTGGGTCTGGCTCAGCTCAATCCGGTCAATGAACAACTTAAACAGCGCATGGCTGTGCTGTTTGGCGCAGGCTACGATTACACCTACCTTTATCCGGGGCTGCAAAAAGTCGTGCAGGCCGCTGGCCGGGTGATCCGCAGTCAGGACGACCGTGGCGTAGTGATGCTGATCGACGACCGTTTCGCCGAGCGCAAGGTGCAACAGTTGTTGCCGAAATGGTGGCAGCTTTGATGCTCAAGGGTTTAGGGATCGATAGCCGAGCGCAGCGGTCAAACTGCCAGTAAACTGCCGCGCCGCTGCTATTTTTCTATTCAAAGCCCTACAGCTGCCTGCGTTATTTCTATTTTCCTGTCTCCATGGAGGTTGTATGAGTCTGAGTCCTTTCGCCGGCAAGCTGGCACCCGCCGAGTTGCTGGTCGATGTTCCCCGATTGGTAACCGCCTATTACACCGGCCAGCCGGACGCTTCGGTGGCGACTCAACGGGTCGCTTTCGGCACCTCCGGGCACCGTGGCAGTTCTTTTGATTTGAGCTTCAACGAATGGCACGTTCTGGCCATCAGCCAGGCCATCTGCCTGTACCGTCAGCTGAACGGCATCGACGGCCCGCTGTTCCTGGGTGCCGACACCCACGCCTTGTCGACGCCCGCCAGTGCCACCGCCCTGGAAGTCCTGGCCGCCAATGGCGTGCACGTGATGATTTCCGAAGGCGACGAATACACCCCGACGCCGGCGATCTCCCACGCGATCATCTGCTACAACCGGGGCCGCACGTCGGGCCTGGCCGATGGCATCGTCATCACGCCTTCGCACAATCCACCGGAAAGTGGCGGCTTCAAATACAACCCGCCCAATGGCGGTCCGGCCGACAGCCATATCACCAAGTGGATCGAAGCCAAGGCCAACGAACTGCTGGCCGAGAAGGTGCTGGGCGTGACGCGCATGAGTCACGACCGAGCGCTGCGCGCTGACACGACCCATCGCCATGACTACCTCAACACTTACGTCGCGGACCTGAAAAACGTCATCGACATGGACGCCATCCGCAACGCCAATCTGCGCCTGGGCGTCGATCCGCTGGGCGGAGCAGGGGTGCGTTACTGGTCGGCGATCGGCGAGCATTACGGCCTGAATCTGGACGTGGTGAACAAGTTCGTCGATCCAACGTTCCGCTTCATGAGCGTCGACTGGGATGGCCGGATCCGCATGGACCCGTCGTCCAATTTCGCCATGCAAGGCCTGATCGGTCTCAAGGACAAATATCAGGTCGCCTTTGCCTGCGACCCGGACCATGACCGCCACGGCATCGTCACGCCGAGCGGCGGCCTGCTTGCGCCGAACAATTACCTGGCAGTGTCCATCGACTATCTGTTCCAGAACCGTCCGGATTGGCGTGCCGATGCGGCCGTGGGCAAGACCGTGGTCAGCAGCGGCATGATTGATCGGGTTGCCGCGCGTCTGGGGCGTCGTTTGTATGAAGTGCCGGTGGGCTTCAAGTTCTTCGCCGAAGGACTGTTCGATGGCTCGCTGGGTTTCGGCGGCGAAGAAAGTGCCGGCGCCTCGTTCCTGCGCAGGGACGGCACGGTTTGGACTACCGACAAGGACGGGCTGATTCCGGCCTTGCTGGCGGCTGAGATCACAGCGCGTAAAGGCCGTGATCCAAGCGAGATCTATCAGGCATTGACCGAGGAATTGGGCGAACCGTTTTCGACGCGGGTTGAAGCCAAGGCCAATCCGGAGCAGAAAGCGTTGCTCGGCAAGCTGTCGCCCGATCAGGTGCAATCCACCGAACTGGCCGGCGAACCGATCCTCAACGTGCTCAGCCATGCGCCGGGGAACAATCAGGCCATCGGCGGCCTTAAGGTCATGACTGAAAACGGCTGGTTCGCGGCGCGTCCATCCGGTACCGAGGACATCTACAAGATCTACGCCGAAAGCTTTGTGGGCGAAGATCACCTCAAGCGCCTGGTCGCTGAAGCGCAGGTCCTGGTGGATGCGGCGATTGCGCCCAACTGATCTTTTTTACTGTGTCTGGACAAAGTTCTCTCCCACAGGAGTGCGCGTTGCTTTGGTGGGAGCGAGGCTTGCCCGCGAATCAGACGCCTCGGTGATCCAGCGCTAGCGCGTTAACGTTCTTCGCGGGCAAGCCTCGCTCCAACGGGTGCTAGTGTTTGCTGCGCGACAACGCGGGGTCTGGACGACGGGGGATCTCCCACAAAGGACGGGACACTGATAGGCAAAAAGCCCCGACTCTTGCGAGCCGGGGCTTTTGTCTTTCTGCGTGAAGCAGTTGTCAGGCAACGCGTTACGCGACGTCTACCAGCACGATTTCACTGTCCTCGATGGCGGTGACGCGCAGCACTTGCTCATCTTCAACTGCGATGCCGTCGCGGGCCACTGCGTGCACGCCGTTGACTTCGATGCTGCCGGTTGCCGGCACCAGATACGCACGGCGACCTGCGTCCAGACGATATTCCGCGGTTTCACCGGCTTTCAGGTTGGCCGCTACCAGACGTGCATCGGCGCGAATGCTCAGGCTGACGTCATCGCCACTCTTGCCACTGGCCAGGGTCACAAAGCCTTCACGATCACCTTTTGGAAAGGGTTTGGCGCCCCATGCAGGTGCCGCGCCGGTTTCGTTGGGCATGATCCAGATCTGGAATATCCTGGTTGCGGTGGATTCCATGTTGTATTCGCTGTGGGCAATCCCGGTGCCAGCACTCATTACCTGTACATCGCCTGCTTCGGTACGGCCCTTGTTGCCCAGATTGTCTTCATGGGTAATCGCGCCTTCACGAACGTAGGTGATGATTTCCATGTCGCGGTGCGAGTGTTTCGGGAATCCGGTGCCGGCTTCGATCACATCGTCGTTCCAGACCCGCAGCTGACCCCAGTTCATGCGTTTCGGGTCGTAGTAGTCTGCGAACGAGAAGTGGTGGTGCGCGTCCAGCCAGCCGTGGTTGGCGCCGCCCAAAGTGTTGAAAGGTCGTAATTGCAGCATGGTGTGGCCTCCTGAGCAGTGCCGGTCACTGTGTGAATGTCCGGGCTGCTGAACGATGATTCGTGGTTGATGGAGCAATGATCTATCAAATATGCATCGGTAAAAAGCGGGTATTTTGGCTAGTTACTATCTGATTAATTGATACTTCGGCTTGGCTTGATTCTCCATTTCACCTGCAATTGATCGGCTAATAGCTTGATCGCCAAGCTTTTCACTGGAGATCAAGCACGAATAGCGCGACCATGGCGCCTTCGCTCATCTGTTGACTGCTGGAGCCTGCGTGCCGGACACCGATCTTCATCCTCATGCCGAGCTGGAACTGACCCCAGCGGAGCATCTGCCTTTCTTCAAACGCCTGATTGCCCGGCTGCTGGGCAAATCCTTGACACGATTGGGCTCGCAACACAGCCCCTCATGGTCCCAGGGACACGCCGACGGTTATCTGAATGGCCATTTGCAAGGCGTTGATGAGGGTTATGCCGAAGGGCATCTCGACGGGATTGAGCAAGGTCGGCAGGTGCTGGTAATCCGCGACACGCGCCCCAGCGAACATCGCGGGCCGAAAGTAGATGATCATCTGTTCGACGATTGGCGCCTGCCGCTGAGCGCCGAATTGAGGAAAGCCATCAAGACCGATGTGGCTCTCAAGCTGCCGCCCCATGCGCAGCCCAGTGCGGCGCAATGGAAGATGATTTTCAGCGACACCCCGTCAACCTACGTGATCGCTGGTGCAGGTGCGGGAAAATCCACTTCGCTGGTATTGCGCGTGCTGGTCCTTAGTCATTATCTGGGATTCGAGCTGGACTCGATGACCGTCGTGACCTTCACCCGCGAGTCGCGCAAGGACTTCGTCAACAAGCTGATCGAGATTTTCGGCTTCTGGGGCCATGACCTGAGTCAGAAGCAGGCGCGCGAGCTGGTACGCACCTTTCATTCGCGGATCTTGCCACTGGTGCGCAGCCTGCCAGGTTTTGAACAGCTGACGGCGTTCGAAAACCTTGGCAGCCAGTCAACCGTGGGCATAGAGGAGGGCGCCGACAGCAACCCTTTCGATTTGCGCATCAATGACGCGCAACGTCAGCAACTCAACTTGTGTTATCGCGACCTGTACGCCAGCAACGAGCGGTTCCGCGAGGTCATGGCGCCGCTGTATCGCCAGGCGTTGCAGCTCAAGGAGCTCGAGCGCGACCATCCGGATGTGCAGAAACGTGTCACCGTCACCGAGTTGTCGGCCAAGCGTGATGAAGAATTGTGCGACACCATTGAAGACCTGTGGATTCGCGCCAAGGCATGGCCGATCAAAGGCATCGAGCCCATGCGCCAGACGGTGGAGATCAACGGTTTCGGTTTTCACCTGCACGGGTATATCGCCGAACTGGACGCCTGGGTGGTTCTGGGCTTCGATCCATCGGAAGACCAGCAGCTGAAACGTCCGGGGGCGAAATTGCCGGTTTGGGCTGAGTGGGTCATCAAGCGCACCCTGTTTCAAGCTTTCTGCCGCAAACCATTGATATGGCTGGAAAGCTATGAGGCCGGCGGCCGGGTTCTACAGTCCCTGTCCGGCGCTGCTGTGGCCGGGCCAGGCTTTGATTACAAGGTCAAAGGCGAGCTTGGCGCTGCGCCACTGCTGGACAGTTTCGTGGCCGCGGCAAGTTTTATCGAAAACCTGGCGCTCGACGTCCCGGCTGCCGTGGCCGAAATGAGCTTTGCCAACGACGACCCGGATCGATATTTCTTCGAAGCGTTGAGTCTGTTCTGGAAAGCCTTCGAAACTCATCTGCTGGCGCAGACGCCGCCGGTCATGACCTATAACCGGATGTTCGCCCTGTTTGGCGAGAACGCCCCGGAAAACCTGAAAGTTGTGGGTGATGCGCAGCTCAGGCCACTGTCGCACTTGATGATCGATGAATTTCAGGACGTGTCGCCGCAAATCGTTTCGTGGGTCCGGGCGAGTCTTCGGGAAATTCGTCGGCGAGGTCCGGCGTTGCACATCGGGCGTACGGCCCGGCACGCTTCGTTGCTGTGTGTCGGCGACGACTGGCAATCGATCTACGGCTGGCGCGGCAGCTCACCCAAGTTCTTCATGGAGTTCCCCAAGGAATTTTCCTCGCCGGCAACCACCAAGGTCATGCTCAGCGAAAACTATCGTAGCCATCAGCACATCATCGACGCTGCCGAACATATCGTCCGCGCCGCGCCGGCCATCGCCGGCAAAAAAGCCCGCGCCTGCGGAGCCGCTCAGGAGTTGCTGCCGGTCACTGTGCTGAATCGTGAGGATCAGGTGCTTGAAGAACGGCTGATGGAGCATTACCAGGACGGCGATTCGATTTTATTGCTGTACCGTAAAAGCAGTGAAAAAGCCTCTTTGTCCAAAGGCTTACAAGCGCTTATTAATGCAGACTATGCGCAATCATCCGAGAAGCGACGCTTCAAACAATTGACCTATCACAGCGCCAAGGGGCTGCAGGCTGACGCGGTATTCCTGCTGGGCGATTGCCAGCATCTGACCCATTCGCCTTACAAGAACCAGCTGTATCGTCTGGCCGGGCTGGGTAATGCCGGCGATACAGATGCATTCGACAACGCGCAAAAAGACGAGGTGATGCGTCTGGCCTATGTCGCGATTACGCGCGCCGTTCGGCACTGCTATTGGTTTATCGATGGCAGCGTGAAAGAGGGCGCGAACGTGACCAAAGCGTCGGATCGAATCGACGCTGGCAAAGCATTTTTCGAGGATTTGCGTCACAAAACCTGAGTTTCAGGACGCGTTCAACACTCTGGATGGGCGGAACGACTCCAGTTCCGCCTCGATCGCCTCGATAATCAGTTCCACCTCCGTCGCATTCATCACCGTTGCGCAAGGCAGGCCTGCGATGGCAATGACGGTTTCGCCGCTGGCCCGATCGAAAAGTCGGGCAACCATGCTGCTGGGGGCATCCATGGTGGCTTCGAAACCGACCGGGTGGAAGTACCAGCGCATCAGCTGGCAAGCGTTGGGGAACGTGACTTTGTTCATTCAGCCCACCTCGTCTACATCGGCACTGGCAATAGCTCCAATGGGTAGGGAAGGACCGGTCGAGATGGCCAGCGAAAGCACTGGTTGACCTGGAAGCGGGGTCTTGGGGAAGATTCCCACAATGGTCGAGGCACTTTCCTGATAAGAAATCTGAACAGTCCTATCGAGAAACAAAAATAGCACTGCATCGGTTACAAACAGAAAACTTTTTTCCGGATGGGACGAAGTTTCGCATTTTTATGATCCAGGTCATGTTGGTTATTCCTTAAACATCTTTCAGAATGGGCCAACGGTTCATTCTGGCTTGAAGCCTTGCTTTAAAGCGAGGCTTGCCCGCGAAGAGGTCTTTAGCGCCGTGTCTCCCAACCTTTCGAATTAACCAGATTCGCCGGCCTCTGGCCCTTGAGCGCACTGATGAGATTGTCCACTGCGCAACTGGCCATGGCCTCGCGGGTTTCATGGGTTGCCGAGCCCATGTGCGGCGTCGCCACGACATTGTTCAGCCCGAGCAATGGCGAATCGCTGGCCAGTGGTTCGCGCTCGAACACATCGAGCCCCGCCGCGCGTAGCTGGCCGCTCTGCAGCGCCTCGATGAGCGCCTGCTCGTCGACCACCTTGCCCCGGGCGATATTGATCAGAATGCTTTCCGGGCGCATCAGCGCCAGTTGCTCCTTGCCGATCAATCCCTCGGTTTCAGCGGTCAACGGCACCGTCAGGCAAACAAAGTCGGCTTCGCGCAACAACGCCTCAAGGCTGCGATAGCCCGCATCGAAACGGGCTTCCACAGCCGGTTTTGGCGAGTGACTGTGATACAGCACCGGCATGCCAAAACCGAAATGGCCGCGCTGGGCCAGTGCCTCACCGATCCGGCCCATGCCGATGATGCCTAACGTCTTGCCATGCACGTCACTGCCGAAATGCGCGGAGCCGATGTTCTGCTTCCATTCACCGTTGCGCACCATATTGGCCAGTTCGACCACCCGCCGCGCCGTGGCCATGATCAGGGCAAAGCCTGTATCGGCGGTGGTTTCAGTCAGAACATCCGGGGTGTTGCACAGCGCAATGCCCCGACGGTCCAGATCCTCGAGGTCGTAATTGTCCACGCCCACGGAAACAGTGGAGATCGCCTCCAGTTGCGGCGCAAGGTCCAGCAAAGCGGCATCCAGTTTGATGCTCGCGCCCAGAAGACCCTGCGCGTAAGGCAAGGCCGCGCGCAGTCGGGCGAGATCATCACGCTTGGGATCCTCGATAAACGTGACTTCAGCGTGGGCCTGCAAACGCTCCATGAGTGGGGAAGACAGTTGCTTGTAGAGAACGACATGCTTTTTCATCGTGGACATTTCCCTTTCAAGGATGGGCCGGGGCGCGGGGAGTATTGCGCTGGTCAGCGACAGGCTTGGTTTTGTTGTCTGGCCTGAGCATCAGGGTCAGGAATACCGACAGCAGCAGCGAGCCGCTCATGAACAGATACGAAGCGCTCAGGGTTCCGGTCACGCCGTTGAGGTAACCCACCAGATACGAGCCGGCAAACGAACCCAATGCGCCGAGACTGTTGATCAGCGCCATGGCCCCACCGGCCACATTCGACGGCAGGATTTCCGGAACGATGGCAAAGAACGGCCCATAAGGCGCATACATGCAGGCACCGGCAATCACCAGCAGGGAATAGGACCACCAGAAATGTTCAGTACCCAAGGCGTAGGAACCGTAGAAGGCAATCGCGGCCAGCAGCAGCGGCGGCCATACAAACACCTTACGTTTTTGCAGTTTGTCCGAGGCCCAGGACACCACGATCATGCCGATCACGGCAGCCAGATAAGGCAAGGCCGACAACCAACCGGCCTCGACCATGTCCATCTGCATGCCTTTTTTCAGGATGGTCGGCAGCCACAGCACAAAGCCGTAAACGCCGATGCTCCAGCAGAAATACTGCGCGGCGAGCAGCAACACTTTTGGCGAACGAAATGCCTCGGCATAGTTCTTCACCGGTTTGATGCCGACTTGCTCGGCGTCCAGGCGCGCTTGCAGTTCGGTTTTCTCGGCTTCACTGAGCCACTTGGCCTGGGCTGGACGCTCGTCCACCAGACGCCACCAGATAAACGCCCAGATAACCGCTGGCAAGCCTTCGACGATAAACATCCAACGCCAGCTGAAATGGGCTACGAGATAACCGGAAACCACTGACATCCAGAGCATGGTCACCGGATTGCCGAGAATCAGCACGGTATTGGCCCGGGAGCGCTCGGCGCGTGTGAACCAGTAGCAGAGATAGACCAGCATTGCGGGCATTACTGCAGCCTCGACCACGCCGAGCATGAAGCGGATACCGATCAGCATGTAGGCATTGGAAACAATGCCAGTCAGCGTCGCGAGGCCACCCCAGAGAATCAGGCTGACAAAGATCAGCTTTTTAACGCTCTTCTTCTGCGCGTAGATCGCACCTGGCACCTGAAAGAAGAAATAGCCGAGAAAGAACAGGGCACCCAGCAACGACGACATGCCTGGGGTGATGTGCAGGTCTTCGGCCATGCCCGAGGCGGCGGCAAAGCCATAATTGGCCCGATCCAGATAGGCCAGGCTGTAAGTGATGAAGACGATGGGCATGATCCACAACCAGCGACGTTTCAAACCGCTGGTTTTAACGCTATCGAGTAACTTTTCCATTTCGATCTCCTGAGCTTTTTGTTGTTGTCGCAGCAGGTACGGTTATTCAGTTGAGCAGGGGTGGTTCAGATCAGTTCCGCCAGTTTTCGGCTGATGGGCAACGCCGCGTCGAGCGCCGCGCGTGACGGCAGGCCTTCCATATCGCCGCGGCTTTGCACGGCCTGACTGCCGATCCAGTTGCCCCGGGCTACGGCCTGGGCAAACCCCTGGTTTTCCAGCAGGGCGCTGATCACCCCGACGGCGAAACCATCACCGGCGCCGACGGTGTCAACCACCTGGCTGACCGGAACGCCGGCGACAAAACCCTGATCGTTTTGCGTGCGGTAATACGCGCCGTTAGCGCCGAGCTTGATCACCACCGCTTCGACGCCCTGGTCCAGGTAGAACGCGGCAATGTCCGGCGGATCTTCATAGCCGGTGAGCACCAGGCCTTCGGCCAAACCTGGAAACACCCAGTGCGCCAGGCTGGCGAGGTAGTTGATCTCGTTGATCATGCGTGCCTGGTTCGGCCACAGGGACGGGCGCAAATTAGGATCGAACGACACGCTGCGTCCGGCGTTATGCATGCAGGTCATCAATTCCCGGGACAAGTCACGGCAGCTGCCCGACAACGCAGCGGGGATGCCGGTTGCGTGTAAATGCCTGGCGTCGAGCAGGCGCGGATCGATGTCCTTGAGCGACAGGCGACTGGCCGCCGAACCCTTGCGGAAATACTCCACGGCAGGATCGGCGCCCTCCAGTTCCCGGGACTTGAGCTGGAAACCGGTGGGGTGCAGCGGGTCCACGGTCACGTGCTGACAACTCACGCCTTCGCGTTGCAGGCTGTCAACGACGAAACGCCCCAGCGAGTCATCGCCGACGCGGCTCAGCCATTCAACCTTGAAGCCCAGGCGCGCCAGACCGATGGCAACGTTGCTGTCGGCACCGGCAATGCGTTTTTCGAAATGACTGACCTGAGCCAGATCGCCGGGCTGCTCCGCGACGAACATCGCCATGGTTTCGCCGAATGAGAGGATATCGATCTCAGACATGGCTCAATGCCTCCCGTGGCTGAATCGGCGCATCCGGAGCGAGACGCGCCAGGATGGCCACCTGCTGGCGGGTGATCGCCAGCAAATCGTCGCCTTGCAACGGGTATTCGATGGCACGCGGGACTGCGTCCGGCATATACGCCAGCAGTTGTCGCCATGCAGGCAAGTCAGCCTCGGTGGGCGGGACCGCAACCAGCTTGTCACTGGCGTTGCGGGTCACGGCCTTGAAATGCACGTATTGCACGAAGCGCCCCAATTGCTGCGCGGCGCTGAGCACATTCTGGTCCTGCCACTGCCAATTGCCGACATCGAAGGTCATGCCGATGTCCAGTTTCAGGGCTTCTATCTGCGCGAAGAAACGGCGCAAGGGCGCGATTATTCCGCCGTGGGCTGTCTGGTCGTTTTCCACCAGCAGTTGCACATCGTGGTGGGCCAGTTCCTCACTGAGCGCCTGTAAATCACAGGCGTCAGTAAAGTGACCGAGAGAAACTTTCAGCCACTTCGCGCCGCAGGTATGGGCCCGTAGCAGGGTTGCGGTCAGTTGTGGATTGGGTTGCGTCTGATCAGCCAGCCACAATTCCAGCGGCGCCGAATACAGACACTCCAGGCCTTGAACCTGAATCGCCAGAGCCAGGGCGGGGAAATCCTCAACAGTGAACAGCTCTTCGCGCAATTCGATGCGCGAGACGTTGCTATCAACCAATAGTGGAATAAAGGCGGCTTGCCCGCGCTGACGAACCAGATCGGCGCCGAAGCTTGAAAGACTGATGGAGACGGGGTTCATGTGCATTATTTTTATCCTCTGAAACCGGTTTCATTTTTACGTAAAAAGTGGATCGAACAGCGGTCGTTCATGTCAGGAGCGCGGTCGAGTCGAGCCGCGCACAATCAATTTCGCTGGAAAGTCGAACAGCCGGCTGGGTGCCTGATCGCCACGCAGCCGGTTGAGCAGGCATTCGAATGCGGTAATGCCGATGTCATGGGTGGGTTGGGCGAGGGAAGTAATGCCGCTGCCCACCAAGGGATACCAGTCCAGTTCATCCAGGGCGATCAGGCCGATATCATCAAAAAGGTCGCAACCCAGCTCACGAAGCAGCCGGGTGGAGGTCAGCGTCGCCACGCCATTGGCGGTGAACAGCGCCTTGGGGCCGGGGCCCGGTGCGGCGAGAAAGGATCGCAGATTGTCGGCCAGTTGCTCATCGGTTTGCGTGACCTGACCACGAAGCCGGGGTCGCTGCTCCATCAGGCGGGTGAAGGCTTCGGTTCGTTCCAGGCGGGTGCTGGTCCCGTCCTGTTGCTCGCTGACCAGCAAGATGTCGCGGTAGCCGCAGCTTTCCAGATGATCGATGGCTTGTTGCACCGCTGCACTGTTGTTCAGTCCCACCAGATCACTGTCCAGCTGATCGACTCGGCGATCCACCAGAACCATGGGCAGTTCGCGATGCAGATCGCGCAGTTCATCAAGGTGATGCCCGAGGGTATTCACGATCAAACCCTCGATGTTGTAAGAACGCAGCGCCGCCAGATGCAGGCGTTCCTGCTCGTCATCGCGATCGGTATTGCACACCACAAGGCTGTAACCGTGACGTCGGCAGGCGGTTTCGACACCGTGCATGACGGCAATGGAATAGGGGTTGCGAATGTCGGCGACGAGCATGCCGATCAACCGCGTACGACCGCGCTTCAGGCCGCGAGCCATTTGATTGGGGCGATAACCGAGGGTTTCGATAGCCTGTTCAATGCGCAAGGCGATGGCATCGGAGAGTAATTGCCGGTCATCGCCTATAAAACGCGAGACGCTGGCCTTGGATACACCGGCCAGATCGGCAACATCATTCATGGTCACGCGCACACGCGGCGACGGAGGAAAACTACTCACATTGAACACCCTGTTGGATTTATTGGCGGGCTAGTTTTACGGGCTCTGAAAACGGTTTCAGAAAACACCATCGCCGCGCTCACGTCAACACGGCGCCGGATGAAAGGCGGTATTTGTGGATCTGGCGCCGGGTCAATGTTCAATCCTGCGCAGCGCATTGGCGTGACAGTTTTATGAAAGAAGGGTTGTCAGTCCGCATTCCAGAGCCTCATGCTGCACGTCCGTTTTGTAACCGGCTGTTGCTCGAAATGCCTGCGGTTAAACCTTCCGTTGATGCTGCCTCCCGTCGTTCGGCCATAGTCCTGGCGCTGTGTTTACCCAGTGACGTGTTGCTGTATCTGCTGCTGCCGATGCATGTGCAGGCATTTGGCATCAGCCTGGCCCAGGCCGGAGTGCTGTTGGCGGCCAATCGGCTGGTGAGGATTTTTGGTTATAGCTACGTGGTGCGTTATTACGCGCGCCATGGTGATCGTCCTACAGTCATGCTGGCTGCGGCGACAGCGACGGTATGCGCGCTCGGCAATGCGGTCATTTCCGGATTCTGGTGGCTGTTGATCCTGCGCCTGGGTTGGGGATTGGCCTACGCGGCGCTCAATTTGTCTACGCAGGTTCTGGCCACTTCGGAACCTGCGGGGGCGGCGCATCGCTCAGGTCGTTCTCGGGCCTATATCGCGATCGGCCCGATGCTGGCCTTGCCGGTTGGCGCATTGATCAGTATCCAGTTCGGCCCCCGGCCGGTGTTTATTGTGCTGGCCTTGGCCGCGCTGCTCGGTTGCTGGGTGGCCCGTGGCTTACCGGGGCTCGCACATGTCATGCCGACCGCTTCGGGTCGCCGTTTCAAGGCACCGGACAGTGTTGCGATCTGGTCGTTCGTCGAAGGCGTCGCGCTGGACGGGCTGTTCATTTTTGGCTTGTCGCTGCAGGCGCAAGCCGTGATGGGCACCAATGCCGTTCTGGTTGCGGGGGTGCTGCTAGCGTTGCGTTATGTCTCGGAAATGCTCTTGAGCCCATTGGGCGGTCGCCTTGCTGATCATGTCGGGGCGGTGAACATGCTGGTGGTGTGCTCGGTGCTGACCTGCATCGCACTCACGGCGTTCGGTTCCCATTGGTTGATTCTCGGGGCGGCCAGCGTGTTGATCTTGCGCGCGGTGCAACTGCCCCTGGTGACCACGCTGGTTGCGCAACGCAACCCTGGGCCGGGTCGAGTGCAGGCCTTGGCCGCCAACGCTGTCTGGCGAGACATCGGTGCCGGACTGGGCCCATTGTTGGCGGGGGTGTTATTGCCGGTGGCCTCTGCCACATGGGTGTTTGCTGGCGCCGGGCTTGCGGTTGCGCTAAGCGCAATTGTCTGCGGGCTGCGCAAGTAGCTTTCGAGTAATAGTCTTTCGGTCTCTATAACGGGACAGCATTTTACTCGTTGATAGTTCGAGTATTTATGACCCTGGATGCAACCTTCAGGCCTTATTTGACTCTTATCGTCACATTCTTTAAATCGACACATTGGACAACTAGCCTGTGAGCGGCCTTCACAGCCAGCCGCATGCTGATCGGAACATGGAGTTGCGGGGAGCGAACCCAGTCAGGGAAGCATATTCGCAGTAGCGATTGGCGCTATATCTCCAATAAATGCGTACCAGAATCCGAGAATAATGAAAATTTTCAAAGCGCCCCTCATCACCCGATTCCAGCGTCGCTGTGCATTCTTCGTCCTCCCTGTATTGCTTATAGCGTCTTCGGCGTTGTTGTTCAGCGTGGGCAAGGGCGTACATGCCGAACCCAAGAACGGTACACAAACGCTGGTGTTCATGCGCCACGCGGAAAAACCTTCAATGGGCCTGGGCCAGTTGAACTGTCAGGGCCTGAATCGCGCCATCGATCTGTCAGAGCTGCTGCCCAAGGAATTCGGCAAGGCCAATTTCATCTTTGCCGCCAACCCCAGCCGTCACGTTGAAGAAGGTGAGGGCGATCATTCCTATAGCTATCTGCGTCCCTTGATGACGGTTGGTCCCAGCGCGATAAAACTTGGCCTGCCCATCAATATCGACTTCGCGGCCAATGACACCAGCGATCTGGCCGATGAATTAATGAATGACAAGTACCGCGATGCGACGATTTACACTGCCTGGTCCCACGGCTATCTGCCTGAGTTGATCAACAAGGTGGCAGAGGAAGCGTCCGGGCAAAAAATCAAACTTGTGAACGACTGGACGGGCGATGATTTTGACTCGTTGTCCGTGCTGACCCTCAAGTGGACCAACGGCAAAGCGACGCTCGAGTACGAGAACTACAAGCAAGGGCTGAACCACGGCGCCGAAGGCTGTCCGACTTGATTCAGCCTTAGCGGGCCGCTGATTTCGAGTCTGGCGACCAAATGCTCTAGGCAGCAAAAGCGCAAAGGAGTACAAATGTACTCCATGAGCATATTATCTCCTCGCCGCAGCGCAATTCTTACCTTCATTCGCGATCGCATCGCGCAGCAGGGTCAATCGCCGAGCCTTGCGGAAATCTCCGAAGCCTTCGGTTTTGCCTCGCGCAGCGTGGCACGCAAACACATTCTCGCCTTGACCGAGGCCGGCTTGATCGAAGTCATGCCCAATCAGGCCAGAGGCATTCGCCTGATACAGACCGCCCCGCGTCCCGAGCTGCTGGAAATTCCGGTCATGGGCCGCGTGGCCGCCGGCATGCCGATCGGTCCGGATGTCGGCACCCACGACACCTTGCTGCTGGACCGCGCCACGTTTTCCCGCGTGCCGGATTATCTGCTGCGGGTGCAGGGCGACTCGATGATCGAGGACGGCATCCTTGATGGTGACCTGGTCGGCGTCCATCGAAGCAGCGAAGCCCAGGACGGGCAGATCGTGGTTGCACGGCTGGACGGCGAAGTCACCATCAAACGCCTGCAAACCGGCCATAACCAATTTCTCCTGCTGCCGCGTAACCCGGCTTATGCGCCGATTGTGGTCGAGCCCCATCAGGATTTCGCCATCGAAGGCGTGTTCTGTGGCCTGGTCAGGCGTGAATGATGGGCGCCGTGGTCAGCCTCGATGCGCTGCTGGACGAGCGACGGGTCTGGAAAGGCCGGCAAAGTGCGCCCCCGGTCAGTCCGCAACCCACCGGCCATTCAGCCCTGGATGCCGCGCTGCCTACAGGTGGCTGGCCTGCCTCGGCGCTCAGTGAAATCCTGATCCCTGCCGATGGCAGCGGCGAATTGCGTCTGTTATGGCCAACCCTGGCGCGGCTGGCTGACAAGGGCGAACGTATCGTCCTGGTTGCACCGCCGTTCATTCCTTACCCTCAGGCGTGGGAAGCGGCCGGTGTCGATCTACGCTGGCTGGCAGTGATTCAGGCCAGCGAGCGCGACGGCTTGTGGGCGGCCGAGCAATGCTTGCGCTCCGGCAGTTGTGGCGCGGTGGTGTGCTGGCCCCGGCAAGCGGATGACCGGGCGCTGCGTCGCTTGCAAGTGGCCGCCGAAACCGGGCAGACCCTGGCCTTCGCCTGCCGCCCGATACAGGCCGCGACCAATCCATCGCCCGCTGCGTTGCGCATTGCCATTGATACCCGGCCCCTGCAATTGCGGGTGCTCAAATGTCGGGGCGGTATGGCGCCGGCATTTCCCATCCCCTTTACGACAGGCGCTTGAGGTTCTTATGTTGTGGGCCTGTGTCTTGCTGCCACAACTGGCGCTCGACGGCGTCATGCGCCGCCGCACCAATGCCGATGAACCGCTGGCGCTGCTGAGCGGCACGCCGCAACGGCGGATATTGCAGGCGGTCAATCCGGCCGCCCGAGCCTTGGGGCTGCGGCCCGGTCAATCCTTGACCAGTGCCCACGCCATGGTGCGTGATTTCGCAACCGCTGAATTCGACCCGGCGGAAACCGAGCGCTGGCATCGTTTGCTGGCAGCCTGGGCGTATCGCTTCAGCTCGCAAGTCAGTCTGAAATACCCGCGCGTATTGATCATGGAAGTCGAATCAAGCCTGGGTTTGTTCGGACCGTGGCCAGTGTTCGAAGCCCGGTTGCGCGCCGAGTTGAACGCTTTGGGGTTTTCCCACCGAATCGTCGTGGCGCCCAATCCGGTGGCTGCGCGCATGCTGGCCAATGTTCATGACGGACTGGCAGTTACCTGCAGCGAGAGCTTGCGCCGGACCCTGGAGCAGATGCCGGTAGACCGCATCGGCCTGACCCGCGAAACCGCAACGGCCTTGTCGCGCATGGGCCTGCGCAATCTCCAGCAGGTTCTCGGACTGCAACGTAACAGTCTGGCCCGGCGTTTTCCGGCGCAGGTCCTGCAGCATCTGGATACCTTGCTCGGTGAGCGGCCAGTGGCGCTGGAGTTCTATACCCCGCCGGACTATTTCGATGTGCGTATCGAGCTCAATTTTGACGTCGAGTCTCATCAGGCCTTGCTATTTCCCATCAAACGGCTGGTTTCCGATCTGGCGATGTTTCTCGGCGGACGTGACAGTGGCGTCCAGCGTTTCACTTTGCATCTGGAACATCTCGTAGGCGCTGACACACTGGTGCCGGTCGGATTGCTCAGCGCCGAACGTGATGGCGCCATGCTGTTTGAACTGGCGCGCGGCCGGCTGGAGCAGATTCAGGTGCCTTCCCCGGTGCGCGCAGTGCGCTTGCATGCCCGTGAATTGCCACCATTTGTCCCGGCTCATCGGGAGCTGTTTGATGAGCGGCCCCAGCAATCACTGCCGTGGGAGCAATTACGCGAACGGCTGCGCGCGCGGCTGGGCGATGAATCAGTCAATGGCTTGCGCCTGCGCGCCGATCACCGGCCCGAATGTGCCTGGCAAGCGGACTCTGAAACCAGAGTCAGGCTTTCCCAGACTAAAGTGCCGCGTCCCGGCTGGCTGTTGAGTCAGCCATCACCATTGCCGGAAGCGGGTACGCGAATCCTCGCCGGGCCGGAGCGTATCGAGTCCGGCTGGTGGGACGGCGGCGACATTCGGCGCGACTATTTTCTGGTCGAAACCCGTACCGGTCAGCGTGGCTGGGCTTATCGAACAGTGGGTGAGGGCGGCGACCTGTTGCTGCATGGCTGGTTCGCATGAACAGCCCTTATGCTGAACTGCATTGCCTGTCGAACTTCAGTTTCCAGCGTGGAGCCTCCAGCGCCGCAGAATTGTTCCAGCGCGCCAAAGAGCACGAATACCAGGCCCTGGCGATCACCGACGAATGCACATTGGCCGGCATCGTGCGCGCCTGGCAGGCGGCCATGGACAGCGGTCTGCCGTTGATCATCGGCAGTGAGATCAGCATCGTCGATGGTCCAAAAGTCGTGCTTCTGGTGGAAAACCTCAGGGGCTATCAGGCGCTGTGCCGGTTGATAACCCTGGCCCGGCGCAGAGCCAAAAAAGGTCAATACCTGTCGTTACGTGAAGATTTTCCGGGGGCGGGCAGCGGCTTGTTGGCGTTATGGCTGCCGGATCTCGAATTGCCAGCGGCAACGCTTCAGGACCATGGGCAGTGGCTGGCAAAAACATTCCCCGAAGCCACGTGGCTGGCGGTCGAGCTGCATCGTGGCCCGGATGATCAACAGCGACTCGCTCAACTCCAGGCACTGGCGCACGAGTTGAATATCCCGCTGGTCGCCAGTGGCGATGTGCATATGCATGCCCGTGGGCGTCGTGCCCTGCAAGACACCATGACCGCCATCCGCTATCACACCACGGTGGCCGAGGCCGGGCATCGGCTGTTCGCCAATGGTGAGCGTTACCTGCGTCCGCGCAGCGCCTTGCTTGAGCTGTATCCCGAGCAGTTATTGGCGCAAACGCTGTTGATCGCTGCGCGCTGCACCTTCGACTTGAGCCAGTTACGTTATGAATATCCCCACGAGCTGGTGCCAGCAGCACATACGCCGGGCTCATGGCTGCGGGAAATGACTGAGCAAGGCGTGCGCAAGCGCTGGCCTAAAGGGCTGAAGCCAGCGACCCGGGCGCAGATCGAAAAGGAATTGCAGCTGATCGGCGAGATGAAGTTCGAGAGCTACTTTCTCACGGTCCACGACATCGTCTGCTTTGCGCGCAGTCGCGACATCTTGTGCCAGGGTCGGGGTTCAGCGGCCAATTCCGTGGTCTGTTTCGCCCTGGGCATCACTGAACTGAATCCCGAGAAGAGCAATCTGCTATTTGAGCGATTCATTTCCAGGGAGCGCAACGAGCCGCCGGATATTGACGTGGATTTCGAACATGAGCGCCGCGAGGAGGTTTTGCAGTACGTTTTCAAACGTTATGGCCGGGGCAGGGCAGCACTGACGGCCGTGGCCAGTACTTATCACGGCACTGGAGCGGTGCGTGATGTAGCCAAGGTGCTGGGCTTGCCGCCGGACCAGATCAACGCACTCGCGGAGTGTTTCAGCCGCTGGAGCGATGAAATGCCGCCGGTGGATCGTCTGCGCGAAAACGGCTTTGACCCCGAAGCGCCGATTTTGCGGCGTGTGCTGGCATTGACGGACACGCTGATCGGTTTCCCCCGGCATTTATCGCAGCATCCTGGCGGCTTTGTCATTTCCGAGCATCCGCTGGAAACCCTGGTGCCGGTGGAAAACGCGGCAATGGCCGAACGCACCATTATTCAGTGGGACAAAAATGATCTGGATCTGGTGGGTTTGCTCAAGGTCGACATCCTCGCCCTCGGCATGCTCAGCGCGTTGCGCCGCACTTTCGATCTGGTGCGTACTTATCGAGGTCAGCAATGGACCCTGGCGTCAGTGCCCGCTGAAGATCCTGCCACCTACGAAATGATCGGCCGGGCAGACACCATTGGAGTATTCCAGATCGAGTCCCGAGCGCAAATGGCCATGTTGCCGCGCCTCAAACCTGTGACCTTCTACGATCTGGTCATCGAAGTGGCCATCGTCCGGCCGGGGCCGATTCAGGGCGACATGGTTCATCCCTACCTGCGCAGGCGCAACGATGAGGAAGCTGTCACTTACCCACCAAGACTGAAAAAGGTCTTCGAGCGCACTCTTGGCGTTCCCCTGTTCCAGGAACAGGTGATGGAAGTCGCGATCCTGGCGGCCGATTACACCCCCGGTGAAGCCGATGAACTGCGCCGTTCCATGGCTGCCTGGAAGCGTCATGGTGGGCTGGAGCCGCACCGCCTGCGTCTGGCTGAGCGCATGAAAGCCAATGGTTATGAGCCAGAGTTCATCACCCGGATTTTCGAGCAAATCAAGGGCTTCGGCAGTTATGGTTTCCCGGAATCCCATGCTGCCAGCTTCGCCTTGCTGACCTACGCCAGTTGCTGGCTCAAATGTCATGAGCCAGCGGCCTTCGCCTGCGCGCTGATCAACAGTTGGCCCATGGGTTTCTACAGCCCCGACCAGATTCTTCAGGACGCGCGGCGTCACCACATCGAAATTCGCCCGGTGGATGTGCGCTACAGCGATTGGGATTGCTCACTGGAACCTGTCGAGCATCAGGAGCGCAACCGGACCCTTGCGATTCGCATGGGCATGCGCATGATTCGCGGCTTTCGTGAAGAAGATGCCCGGCATATCGAGTCTGCCAGGGCGGGCAGAACATTTATTGATGCCACTGATCTGAGCCTGCGTGCAGCGCTGGAAAACCGAGCTCTGGAGGCATTGGCTGACGCAGGGGCATTGCGCGGACTGATCGGCCATCGCCATCGGGCGCGCTGGGAAGTCGCCGGAGTCGAAGCGCAACGCCCGCTGTTCGGCCCGGAACATACGGTAGAAGAGACGCAAATCGCCTTGCCTTTACCGACGGTGGCGCAGGATGTGTTCGCCGATTACACCATGACCGGAACCACATTGGGCCCTCATCCCCTGGCCATGTTGCGCCGCCAACTGGCCGCCAAACGCTTTTACAGTGCTCACGATCTGCTCGATCTTGAGCATGGACGCATGATCAGTGTGGCCGGGCTGGTGGTGGGCCGCCAGCGTCCGGGTACCGCCAGTGGCGTGACCTTCGTTACCCTGGAAGATGAATTCGGCATGATCAACGTCGTGGTCTGGCTCGACCTGGCTCAACGTCAACGCAAGATTCTGGTGGGCTCCAGGTTGATGCAGGTATTCGGGCGGTTGGAGTCGCAGAAGGGCGTGCGGCATGTGATCGCGCAGCGCCTGCTCGATCTGACGCCGCTGCTTGCCGGGCTGGATGTCCGCAGTCGTGATTTTAAATGAGGGTTCGGGAAGCACAGCCTGGTTGCGGGCAAGTACCTCGCGGCATAGAGCGCAACAGGCTTAGTGCATTAACGAGGTGTGCTGCTGATCGATTCCAGGGGAGTGTTGGCTCGGTCAAGTTGAGCCATTACACCGTTGAGCAGTTGGGTAATCGTCCAGGGCTTGGCGATGAACAGCACGTCAGGCTTGATCTGATCGCTGCCAGGCGTACCGTGCCCGGACATGACCACGATAGGTATGTCGGCCCATTTCTCACCCACCAGATTCGCCAGGGCAATGCCATCCATACTGCCCGGCATGCGTACGTCAGTCAGCAACAAGGCGACCTCGTTACCATGGGCATTGAGGTAATCGACAGCCTCATCAGCGTTCTCGACCGCCTGGGTCTTCAGCCCTTCTTCAGTCAGGATTTCGCATACGAAGTCCCGAATCATTGGCTCATCTTCAACAACAAGCACCAGACTCATTGTGGATCGGGTCTCTTCGTACTGCGGTGTTTGAGTCATTTTGGTTCCCTCAGCCTGCACATTAAATATCCGGGAGCACTGCAACGTTGGATCCATTTTCGTTGTTCCCAGACATCTGAGCGGAATCAAACGGAAAAAATTCATTTTTAAATAAAAAGCGATAAGTTCCAGACGACCGGCATCGAACCCTGGATCGTACGTGCTTCGGTCCCGAGTATTGATCTAGATCAATTCCTCAGTTTGCGACTCTGTAAAAATAGCCGCTCTCCAGCCCCAACCCTGCCGTACGGCCTCTCACTATTTAAATCTCTCCGTCACCTGCTCGTTCAGAAAAGGCACGGCACAGTGAAAGTTTCAGTATCCCGACTACCCTTGTTTACCACCTCTGCCGTCACGGTAAGTTTCATTCGCCCTCTATTCACCCAGTCACGCACAAATCGACTTCCCAATACTCCGCCAAGTCAGTTTTCAGATTGCCCTTCGCAATAGATAACTCTGTCATGCGCTCTTAGAACAGGAAGTTTTAAAATGCCTCGTAAACAGCAAGCTCGTTTGGGTATGAAAGCCCTGCTCATTCATGAAGACCTTACGGCACTGACGGCGGCAGGCAGGGCCGTCAGAGAGATGGCTGAGGTTCTGGAGCAGCGTCAGGTTGAAGTGATTCTCGCGAAAAGTGCGCTGGACGCCGTCGCCATCATCCACGCCGATCCCATGGTTCAATGTGTCCTGCTGGACTGGGACCTCGACCTGGACGACGGCCACGAAAAAGCCATGACGGTGCTCAATGCCGTACGCGCCCGCAGTGAAGCCCTGCCTATTTTTCTGTTGGCTGATCGCAGCAGCGCCGCCACTGTCCCCCTGGAAGCCATGCAGAAGTCCGATGACTTTATCTGGCTACTTGAAGACACCATCGCGTTTATTGGCGGGCGCATCGTCGCAGCGATCCAGCGTTACCGGGAAGCAGTCCTGCCGCCCATGTTCTCGGCATTGGTGAAGTTCTCCCAGGTTTATGAATACTCGTGGCATACGCCAGGGCATACCGGCGGTACTGCATTCCTGAAGTCCACGGTCGGGCGGGCGTTCTTCGATTATTTCGGCGAAAATCTGTTCCGCTCCGATCTGTCGATTTCTGTTGGTGAGCTGGGATCGCTGCTGGATCATTCCGGCCCCATCGGCGCCAGTGAAGTGTATGCGGCACGCGTCTTCGGCGCCCATCGCACGTACCACGTCACCAATGGCTCATCGACATCCAATCGGGTGATCCTGATGGCCAGCGTCACCCGTGATCAAGTGACGCTGTGTGATCGCAATTGCCACAAGTCGGTCGAACACGCCATGACCATGTCCGGCGCGATCCCGACGTATCTGATCCCGTCGCGCAACCATTACGGCCTGATCGGGCCGATTCCGCCGGAACGCCTGAGCGCCAGCTATATCAGCGAATCCATCGCCAATAATCCGCTGGTACACAACGGCATCGATCCAACACCGATGCACGCGATCATCACCAACTCGACCTACGACGGGCTGTGCTACAACGTGCGCCGGGTCGAGGAGCTGCTGGGCGAAAGCGTTGACCGGTTGCATTTTGACGAAGCCTGGTTCGGTTACGCGCGCTTCAACCCGATGTACCACGAGCGTTTTGCGATGCATGGCGAACCGGCCAGCCACGGCGCCGACCGGCCGACGGTTTTTGCCACCCAGTCCACGCACAAGCTGCTCGCCGCATTGTCCCAGGCGTCGATGATTCATATCCGCGATGGCCGTCGCCCTATCGATCACGCACGTTTCAACGAGGCGTTCATGATGCATGCCTCGACGTCGCCCAATTACGCGATCATCGCGTCCAATGACGTCAGCGCCGCCATGATGGAGGGTCCGGGCGGCAAGGCCTTGACCGACGACTCGATCCGCGAGGCGGTCTCGTTCCGGCGCATGCTGGCGCGCCTCAACGTGGAGTTCCTGGAGAAGGGCGAATGGTTCTTCAATGTCTGGCAGCCGGATACCGTGTTCGATCCCGCGCAAGGCAAAGACATCGCATTTCATACCGCCAGTGATGATCTGCTGGCCAGCGAACCCGCCTGTTGGGTCCTCAAGCCCAATGCGGCCTGGCACGGATTTGGCGACATCGAAGACGGTTACTGCCTGCTGGACCCGATCAAGGTCTCGATCACCTCGCCTGGCATTCTCGCGGGCGGCGGCATGAGCGGGCAGGGCATTCCTGCCCAGGTGTTGACGGCGTATCTGGATCGGCAAGGCATCGTGGCCGAGAAAACCACGGATTTCACCATCCTGTTCCTGTTCTCCATCGGCGTGACCAAAGGCAAGTGGGGCACGCTGGTCAATGCCTTGCTCGATTTCAAGCGTGACTTCGATAACAACGCGCCGCTGGAAGTGGTGCTGCCAGCCTTGATGGCTGCGCATGGCGCGCGTTATCGCGGTCTGGGTCTGCGCGACCTGTGCGAAACCATGTTCGCCAGCATGGCGCACCTGGACACCACCGCTGCAATGTCCCGGGGTTTCTCGACCTTGCCGGTTCCGGACTTGAGCCCGGTGCGCGCTTACGAGCAACTGGTGCGCGGCAACGTTGAAGTAGTGAGCCTGGAGCAGATGGCGGGGCGCACCGTGGCCACGGGCGTGGTGCCTTATCCACCTGGCATTCCGTTACTGATGCCCGGCGAAAACGCCGGCCCTGCAGACGGCCCGTTACTGGGTTATCTCAAGGCTCTGGAAGCCTTTGATCATCGATTCCCGGGCTTCACCCACGACACCCATGGCGTGGAAGTGGAGGAGGGTCTTTATAAGGTCCGCTGCCTGACAACGCCAAGCGCCACCCCCTACGTAGCAGAGGTTACCCAGTGAATCGTTTGAAAATTGCTGCCAGTCTGGCCAGCCGCAGCAGCTTCGCCACCTCACGTACCGTGCTGGAATTCAACGAAACCGATCTGACCGACATCGCAGCTGCGGTCATCAGTGCCGAAGACGTGCGCAACGGGCTACTGGAAGTCATCCGCACCTCCGGGTTCGATATTCCGATTTTTTTCGCGGTCACTGCCAAAGACCAACTGACCCCGGAGAACTTGCCGAGCATCGAACATGTGCTGCTGCAAATCAGCGGGGTGTTCGACCTCGGCGTCGATGACGCGCAGTTCTACGGCGACAAGCTCGAAACCGCCGCCAGCCAGTATGAAGAAGCCTTGTTGCCGCCGTTCTTCGGTGCGTTGAAACACTACGTGGAACGCGGCAATTCGACGTTTGCCTGTCCGGGCCATCAAGGCGGCCAGTTCTTTCGCAAACACCCGGCCGGTCGGCAATTTGTCGAGTTTTTCGGCCCGACTCTGTTCCGCGCTGACCGCTGCAATGCCGATGTCGAGATGGGCGATCTGCTGATCCATGAAGGCGCCCCGCTGGAAGCACAGAAACGGGCGGCCAAGGTGTACAACGCCGACAAGACTTACTTCGTGCTCAACGGCACTTCGGCGTCGAACAAGGTGGTGACCAATGCCTTGCTGACTCCGGGCGATGTGGTGCTGTTCGACCGCAACAACCACAAGTCTGTGCATCAAGGGGCATTGTTCCAGGCTGGCGCGACCCCGCTGTATCTGGAAACCGCGCGCAACCCCTACGGTTTTATCGGCGGTATCGACGCCCACTGCTTCAACGAAGACTATCTGCGTGAACAGCTGCGCACCGTCGCGCCGCATAAAGCGGACGAGCCTCGGCCGTTCCGCCTGGCGGTCATTCAACTGGGCACCTACGACGGCACGATCTATAACGCCCGACAAGTTGTGGATCGCATCGGTCATTTGTGCGATTACATTTTGTTCGACTCAGCCTGGGTCGGTTATGAGCAGTTCATCCCGATGATGAAAGACTGCTCGCCGATGCTGCTGGAGCTGGGCCCGGAGGATCCTGGCATCTTCGTCACCCAGTCGATCCACAAGCAGCAGGCGGGGTTTTCCCAAGCCTCGCAGATCCACAAGAAAGACCGGCATATCAAAGGCCAGGATCGTTATTGCAATCACCATCGCCTGAACAATGCCTTCATGGCTCAGGCATCCACCAGCCCGTTTTACCCGCTGTTCGCCTCGCTGGACGTCAACGCCCGCATGCACAGCGGTCGCAGCGGCCTGCGTCTGTGGAGCGAGTGCGTCCATGCCGGCATCGAGGCGCGCAAGCTGGTAATGGACAACTGCACGTTGATTCGGCCGTTCGTGCCGCCAACCATCGACGGCCGTTATTGGCAGGACTACCCGACCGATGTGATCGCCAACGATCTGCGCTTCTTCAAGTTTCACCCCGATGAGCGCTGGCACGCGTTCGAGGGCTATACCGACGATCAATACTTCATCGACCCGTGCAAGCTGCTGTTCACCACGCCGGGGATCGATGCCGTCACCGGCGCCTATACCGAATTTGGCGTGCATGCCGGGATATTGGCCACCTTCCTGCGCCAGTACGGCATCGTGCCGGAAAAGAGCGACCTGAACTCCATTCTGTTCCTGCTGACGCCCGCTGAAGGCAAAGCGAAGATGCAGCACCTGGTGGCGCAGATCGCGCGTTTCGAGCGTTTCATTCATGACGATGCGCCGCTGGCTGAAGTGCTGCCCAACGTATATCAGGCCAATCAGGTCCGTTACCACGACTACACCATCGGCCAGCTGTGTCGTGAGATGCACCAGTTGTACGTGCGCCATGACGTCAAAAGGTTGCAGAAGGAGATGTTCCGCAAGGCCAGCATGCCGCCGATTGTGCTCAATCCACGGGATGCTCATCTGGAATTTGTGCGCGGACATTGCGAATTGATCGCCTTGCAGGACGCCAAGGGCCGGATCGCTGCCGAAGGCGCCTTGCCGTATCCGCCGGGTCTGCTCTGCGTGGTACCCGGCGAGGTCTGGCAAGGCCCGGTATTGGAATACTTCCTGGCGCTTGAAGATGCGATCAATCACTTCCCCGGCTTCAACCCCGAGTTGCAAGGTGTGTATCTGCGCGTTGAAGACGACGGCCGAACCCGCGCCTATGGGTATGTCATCAAGCAATGATCCATCTTGAGGGGCGCCGGCAATCTCTTGCCGGCGTTTTCACTGGAATACCGCGCTTTGTGAAAGGCGAAGGAGTGCAACATGGTTAGCGCAGTCAAGAAAATGAACGTGGTCCAGCTGACGGTGCTGACGGCGATCAACATGCTGGGTTCGGGGATTGTCCTGTTGCCGTCCAAGCTGGCGCAGGTGGGCACGATTTCGATCTTTTCCTGGATCGTCACCGCACTGGGTTCCCTGGCGCTGGCGTATGCCTTTGCCAAGTGCGGACGCTTCAGCCGCAAGCCCGGCGGCATGGGTGGTTATGCCGAATATGCGTTTGGCCGGTCCGGCAACTTCATGTCCAACTACACCTATGGCGTATCGTTGCTGATTGCCAACGTGGCCATTGCGATCACCGCCGTGGGCTACGCGACGGTGCTGTTTAACATGAAGCTGACTCCGATTGGCGTCGCCATGGCCACCGCCGGCCTGTTGGTGCTGACCACCGTGGCTAACTTCGGTGGCGCGCGGATTACCGGTCAAATCGGCAATGTCACCATTTGGGGCGTGGTCATTCCGGTATTGGGCGTTTCGGTCCTGGGCTGGTTCTGGTTCGACAAGTCCTTGTACGTTGCGGCCTGGAATCCCCATGACATGCCGCTCCTTGAAGCCGTGGGTGCGTCCATTTCGATCACCCTGTGGGCGTTTCTCGGCCTTGAGTCCGCGTGTGCCAACACCGATGCGGTGGAAAATCCGGAACGCAATGTGCCGATCGCGGTATTGGGTGGCACCCTTGGGTCGGCGGTGATTTACATCGTGTCCACCAACGTGATCGCCGGGATCGTACCCAACATGGATCTGGCGGCCTCCAATGCACCGTTCGGCCTGGCGTTCGCCACCATGTTCACCCCTGTCGTGGGGCAGATCATCATGGGCCTGATGGTGATCGCCTGCATCGGTTCGCTGCTCGGCTGGCAGTTCACCATCGCCCAGGTGTTCAAGAGTTCTGCAGATGTGGGTTACTTCCTCAAACTGTTCGCCAAAACCACCGCCAAAGACGTGCCGATTGTCGGCATGCTGGTGCTGTTGGCCTGCCAGGTGGCGCTGACGCTCATGACCATCAGTCCGGACCTGAGCAAGCAGTTCGACATGATCGTCAATCTGGCGGTAGTCACCAATCTGGTGCCATACCTGATGTCCATGGCAGCACTGATGACCATGCAGAAGGTCGCGGGTGTCACGCCACGCGATGCTATGTTCACCAACGCGATTGCCTATATCGCTGCGGCGTATAGCTATTACGCGCTGTACAGCGCCGGAGCCAACGCGATGATGTTGGGCGGTATCGTCACCATGCTGGGCTGGACGCTCTATGGCACGGTCAGCCGTCGATTCATGACAGTCGATGCCATTGTGGTGACAGATCCGGTGATAAACGCGGATGCGGGGACGGCAAGAGGCCAGTAGACTGTTCGCCAGATATTCCATGGCGATTAGCGTCAGTCACTCGGACACCAGCAGATCAATGAGACGTATCGTCACCGCTTTAACGGGGCTCGCCATGCTGGCGAGCCTCGCCGGTTGTATTTCCGCTCCGATTCCGTTGACCGCAGAGACGTCCCAACGTCTCCAGTCACAAGCTCCGATCCGCTTTTTGCTGACCTTTGACGATGGCCCAAGCGCCTCGGGCTTCTCCAATCCAACCCTGACGGTTCTGGACAGTCTGAAAAACAACCCACTGCAGCCGGATATAAAAGCCGTGTTTTTTGTGCAAACCGGCGCTGCCCGTGCAGGCGGCAGTGAGCGCGGCCAGCGCGTGATGCGTCGGGAGAACGCGGCAGGTCATATCCTGGCGTTTCATACCGCAACGCCCGGGCACACCAATCATCGATCCTTGCCGCCTGAAGTCCTTGAGCAATCCCTGAGCGCTGGCAGTGCTGCCATTGCTGCGATCAGTGGCGCGCCGCCTGCGCTGGTCCGCCCGCCATTCTGGAATTACGACAAGCGCACCTTTGCCGCTTATCAGCGGCATGGCATGCAGGTTTTGCTGACCGATGTGAGCGCCAATGACGGCAAAATCTGGGGTTTCAACGCCAGCCCACGCAGGCGCGCCAATATGCTCCGGCAACTTTCCGAAGTTCGCGAGCGCATCGCAGCCGGTGAATTGCCTACGGTGGATGGCGTGGTTCCCGTGGTGGTGACCTTTCATGACTTGAATCGCTATTCAGCCCGGCACGCTCGGGAATACTTGCAGATCCTGCTGGACAGCGCCAACGCAACAGGGGTGAGGACTGCCGAAAAGCCGTTTTATGATGACCATTCGATATTGCTGCGCGCGGCACTGGCGCGCACGGTTCAGAACGGCGACGAACCGGTGCATTTGCCGGGGATGTGGAACTGGATCTGGGGTGCCAATTCGCAGTGATGCAAACACCATTGATGTGAAAAAGGCGACCTGATGGTCGCCTTTTTGCTGGATGGTTGCTGACTGTCAGTAACGCTCAAGCCAGTGAGCGTAAGGGGCTGGCAATGTCCAGGAAGCGCGTTCCACACCCAGTTCCTTGGCAGCGAAATAGGCCCAGTGCGGGTTGGCCAGGTGAGCACGTCCGACCATGACCAGATCCAGCTGTCCGTCCTTGATCACTTGCTCGGCAATCGCCGGGGTGCCGAAGCCCCATGCCGAGGACACCGGAATACCAGCCTCACGACGCACACGCTCGGCAATCGGCCCCATGAACGCAGGCGCCCACGGAATATTGGTTTCCGGAATCGTGAAACCGATGCTGACGCTGAGCATATCCAACCCGGCAGCCTTGAACTGACGGGTCAATTCAATGGACTCCACCAGGGTTTGCTCGTCGCGGCCATCGAACTCAAGCACACCGAAGCGGGCAGTCAGCGGCAGATTTTCCGGCCAGACATCGCGCACTGCCGCCAGCGTTTCCAGCAGGAAGCGGCTGCGGTTTTCGAAACTGCCGCCGTAAGCGTCTTCGCGGTGATTGGAGTGCTCGGAAAAGAACGTCTGCGCCAGATAACCGTGGGCGAAGTGCAATTCCAGCCACTCGAAACCCGCATCCCGCGCACGACGGGCCGCCGCGACGAAATCGTCACGAACACGGGCGATGTCGTCCAGGGTCATCGCTTTGGGTTGTTTCGGCAGATTGGCACCGAAGGCGATGGAAGAGGGCGCAATGGTGTCCCAGCCGCGCGCATCATCGGCGGCTATATGATCGTCGCCTTCCCATGGGCGGTTGGCACTGGCCTTGCGACCGGCGTGGGCGATCTGGATGCCCGGCACCGATCCGGCAGCCTTGATGGCTTGCACCACCGGCACGAACGCCTGGGCCAGTTCGTCATTCCAGATGCCGGTGCAGCCCGGCGTAATGCGACCTTCAGGGGCGACCGCCGTAGCTTCCACGATAACCAGACCCGCGCCGCCGCGAGCGATGGCTGCCAAGTGCACTTGATGCCATTCGTTGATCAAGCCATCGACAGCGGTGTATTGGCACATGGGCGGCACGGCAATGCGATTGCGCAGCGTGACGTCTTTGAGGGTGTAGGGTTGGAACAAAGCAGACATGGTCAGACCTCAGGTCAATTTAAAATTCGGTTGTTCGATACTATTCGAACAATGGTCGTCTGGCAAACCCTTGTGTATGATCTGCCCATGCGCCCATTCAAACATCCTCCCGTCAGTGATTTCGTCCTCGAACGCTTGTTCTATGCCTTGAGTGATCCCGTACGCCTGGAAATCGTCCGCCATCTCGGCCGCGTCACCGACGCCAGCTGCGGTGAACTGGACGGCGGTAGACCCAAGTCGAGCATGTCCCATCACTTTCGTGTATTGCGCGACGCCGGCCTGGTCAGAACCCAGAGCGTGGGAACCACCCATATGAACTCACTGCGCAGAGAAGAGCTGGACAGTCGGTTCCCGGGATTACTGGCGGTGATACTGGCGCAGCAGAGCTGATCGACGTGTGGCATTCAAGCGTCTAGATCCAGATATTGACGCAACGCTTTACGCGTAAGGTCGTTTAGAGAGATTTCGTCCCGTGTCGCAGCTACGCTCGCTGCCAGATGCAGGTCATGCCCGACCCTTACGTTGAACGAGCCTTTACATGGCAACTCGGGATCTTTCCCCAAGGTCGCGCAAGTTTCGAGGTAGTCGTCCACCGCAGCCCGGAACGCTTCGGACAATTGGGCCACGGTTTGACCTTCATAACTCACCAAGGCGCGGATGAATTGAAGCTTGCCGAACAGGCAGTTGTCTTCCGGGCTGGCCTCAAGCGATCCGTAATACCCCCGATGGTGTAATAGCGTGTTCATGAAATGAATTCTCCTGCCTTCAAATGCTCGATGACCTGGCGTTTTACGTAGGCTTTTATCTCGTTTCCCGGGTGTGGCCGATGCAGATTTATCATTGCCAAAGCGTTGCCATTTTCAAATTTCACACGACTGCCTTCCCCCTCAATCTGCCTGTACCCAAAGCCCTTCAGCAACGAGACCAGTTCAGGCCAGCTGAAGCCGGCATTCTTGTTCAACAATTTAGCGATTAGCTTTTCCTGCCTGGACATCCACGCTCCTTGCACGCGACTAAATTTAGTCGCACGACAGTCGAAAATCAAATTTTCCATTCAAACTATCGGTGCCTCAGTTTCTGAGCAACGTCCAAAAAGATGGGGTTGTATCCCAACGTTGGATTTGTGCAGAGCGGCAGAACGCCAAGGAGGAGGGCGGCAATCACGCCATTGCGCACCGCCACCATTTGTACGAACCGGATAAGCAAAAAGGGCGTCGTACCCGAGAAATTACTCTGTGATTCGGGTGTTTTTCCCAGGTGTGGACGGTTTGGTTGTTTTGCCAATTTTGAAAGGGCTGATTCAAAACCCCTAAAACGACGAAAGCCGCGCAGTGCGCGGCTTTCAAGGATGGTGCCCCGAGCCGGGGTCGAACCGGCACGTCCTGGAACGAGGGATTTTAAGTCCGTGACGTTATTCAGCTAAATCATATGGTTAGGCGTTATTCCGCACCGCTAATCAATGTAATTAGCTCGCTTCTAGCCCTTTGTTTTCAATGGGTCCAAATTGATTGCGGTGCGGAATTCATCGGGTTGGCGTGACCTTTTTGCCGATTCTTTTGCGTATATAGTTCTCCGTCATGACCACTGTTGTGTGCCCGAGCTGGTCTCGCGCCTGCAAAATATCGCCACTCGACTCTGCCTTGTCCGTTCCGGCTTTTGCTCGAAGGTCACGCATTTGGAAATCCCCCTTCTGAACCCCGGCAGCTTCGCGCGCCGCGTCAAATCTTCCACGCAACATGCTGCTTGTCATGGGCTGGCCGTTATCCATCACGATGAGTCGAGTGGTACGAATCCTGTGACCATCTTTCCTGGCTAGAATCCGATCAATAACAACCCTCAGTTCGCCTGTTATCTCAATTCGCCGCTTAGCCCTGGTTTTTCCTTGCTGAACGGCAAGCCTGCCATCTCTGATATCGCGCTCGTCCATTTTCAGGGTGTCCGCGATTCGCTGGCCGGTTAGATAGAAGAGATCAAGGGCATCTCTGAGCGGCTGCTCGGCATGCCCGTACACCAAAGCAAACATCTCATCCTCGATATAGTGATCCCGACCTACCTCCTTATGACCCTTGACGCCCGCACATGGGTTGGCCAGGGCTGTATATCCGGCACTCCTTGCAAAATTCCAGATAGCGCTCAGCAGCGCCTTTTCCCGATTGGCTCGAACAGGGGCCGTCTTCCCTCGCTGACGCAGGTACTGGACAACGTGCTTCGGCTCAATGGCCTCCAGTGGGGCCGGCGGATCATCGAAGAACTTGAGAAGCTGCTTCAGCTCCCTGGCATTGTCTATTTGCGTTGCTGAGCCCTTGGTTGGCACCACCTCCATCATGTACTTATTGGCTACGTATGCGAACGTGAGCACTTGCTGTACCAGCGAGGAGGATGTCCGACTTTTCTCCAGCTTCGCGTACTCGACGATTGCGAGCCCGTAATCCGAGCCTAGCGGGATTTCCTTTCTGGGCGATCCTCCGGTGTCGTAGTAGTAATAGATGACGCCGCTGCGCTGCTTGCGCTTTCTGAGGCGCGTAACGCTGTCAGATTTAGTTGGCTTCCTTCCCATTTATCCCACCAGCCGCGGCTGCCATGTTGGTTTCTCCGATGTTGCGCTCACGGCCTCGCCACTCAGTGCGGACGCAACGACGCAGGGCCATCCACTGCGCTTGATCGTGTGGCGGATGCCATTCCGCTTCAGAACTGTCACTTGTCCGGCTTTCGTTTTTGCCCCGGTCAGCGTGCAGACCTCTTCATGTGACAGGAAAATAATTCCGTCCATATATAACTCCCGCAGCATATGGCTGAATGGTCAGTTTGATATTGTCGATGCATCCGGGCCGCGCTGGGCGGCGGAAGGGGTTATTCGATTGCTTTAGCTATTGCGCCGTGGCGAGCTGTACAGGTAGATCGCTGAATTGACTTCTCTGGCCCGCTGCATCTTGACGACATCAGCGCCCGTGCAGCTGTACCGCCGCCAGTGACTGCGCGCCTCGCACCAGTTGACGAGGATCAGGGGAAACTTGAGTCGATGCGCGGCGCCCATCACGCCAGACAGGAAGGTGTCCCAGTCGCAGCATCGCCGGTCGACCCATGCTTTCTTGCGGGCCATACAGATACCTCGCCCGCCGATCACCGGCAGGCTGTATATGGAAGAAGGGAGGGGTTAGCGGCGCTTGAATTCGGTGCAGCGGACGATGATCGTCTCGGCATCACGCTGAGTCGGTGAGCCCTCACCACGGGCGACTTTAGTTGCCGATATGAGTCGCTCCAGCAACTCAACAGGTACAGCTCGGGCTTCGTTGTTCATATCAGGACTTTCCACAAGGTCTGTTTTCATCATGCATGTCGTTTCCCTGCGCGCCAAAGTCGCAGCTGTCGCAAGTCCATGCTCCGTCGGTGTCAAGCTCGACTTTCCCAGAGTTGCACTGCGGGCAGGGATAGCTGACCTGTTTGTCTTCTGGAATCGAATCAAAGCTCATACCGTCTCGCTCCCGGCTGGCTTGGACAGATCAGCAATCCGCGCCTTAGCCTCCTCACACGTCTCATCGCTGGTGTGGCAGATGCCGTCATGCGGGCAATGGGCTTGGTTGCTGGTGTTGGTTTGGGGTGGGGCGTATCGGGCCATCATGTCCTCAAGGCTGATGTGCTTGCCTTGATGTGTATTGGAGCGGACAAAGGCCTTCTTGCGATCCTCTTCGTCTTCCTCCAATTCCTCTGCCGTAGGTTTAGATGCTTCTTCCAAAAGCCTCTGCGCCTCGGCCAGTTCGGATTGCAACTTATCCCGCTCATTCGACACGTCGGCCAGTTGTTGGCGCAGTGAGTTGTTTTCGGCCTGCAACCGGGTGGCGTGGGCGCGGTCGATCAGCTCGACAACCGTATGCCCCTCACCTTCAAGTTTGCGCAATGAGTCGTGGTCTCGGCTCAGCGACCAGCACTGGATATTGCCGTTCTTGGCGAATGATGCAGCGGCCAATACTTCCACCTCCCCGCTGAGCACTGGCGCTTGATGGGCTGCGGGGATATCCATCTCATTCAGATCAATTTCGACACCGCACTTCCAGCAGCATCCGTCACAGTCGGCATGCTCGGAGAGGGTGAACACTGCTTTACAGCTCCAGCACTTCAATTCGTTGCTCATGATTTCAATTCCTTCGCGCGCTGCGCATGAATGGCCTGGCGCTTCTTCGAGCAGGCCTTGTGGTTGCCGACGGTTCGCATGAGGCCGCACACATCACATTTTGTCTTGTGAGCGAACCATGGCGAGGGGATGGGGCTGTCTGAGGTGGAGCGGTGGAGGGCGGTCATTCAATAAACTCGTCGCCATCACAGGCGCTCAGGTAGACAGCCTTTGCCAGCGCGATTACCTTTTCCGCCTGCTCGATCAGATCGGGATACTGATCATTCCAGTTCTGCTTGTATGCCTTGCTCAGCACGTCTTCTAGGCACTTGAGCATTTGGGGCGCAGTCCGCATTAGGTAAGCGTTGGCCCAGCTTTCTTCGCCGATCACAAACTTGATGCCGTTGTGGTCCATGGCTCCAATGGTGGCGATCTCAAGCGGATCGCCATCCCGCATTACACAGACGCAGTAGTCCTGGCGATCTACCAGCCATTCTTCTTTGGTGTGCATAGTCGAATTCCAGTCAGGCGCACTTCTCCGATACCGGATGAGGTGGCGCAGTGTGTAGGTGGTTGAGCTACGCTTCATCGCTTACATTGAGGAATAGCCATGAGCGAAGATCGTGTAGAGGCGCTTGAAATGGCGCTGAAATACTTGGTGATTGTGATGAGGGAGCGCGGTGTCGATTTGACTGCCGTGAATGCGGCGGTGGCCGACAGGCTGTTGCAGTCGCCCGAGCGAAAGTATCTTGCGGCTCAGGCGGTGCTCGCTATTGAGGAGGCGGCTGCGGAAGTCAAAGGGACGTAGCAGATCAGCTCGAGCTCGGCGGCCACCTCGAACACCTGGTTGAAGGCTAGACCTTCGTCTCCAAGAGTGTCGCCATGTTCGGCGTCAAACTCCCAGACCAAGTGGTAAAGCGAGTCGCAGCCCAGGCAGAGCTTGGCGGTGTAGAAGTCGCCGTCCCATTTTCCCGCATATCCCATGTATCGCTCTCCTGGCGATATTTGGCGACGGCAGCTTTCGCATTTATGAGGCTTGCGCGCAGTGGTCGTCCGCTTTCCTTGAAATGAATCGCTCATGGCAATCTCCATGCATGCGCCGCCCTCCGTCAGTTCGGACGCGCGCGGGAAGTAAAGCAGGGGGTTATTCGTCGCGACAGATGCGAAGCGTCTTGCGTTTGAATTCAGCGTCAAGCAGTCGGGCGAAACGCGCTGGCAGCACATAAGGCTCGCGAGGCGGCATTGTCAGGAAGGGAATGCACCGCACCGGGCCGCAGTCATGGAGCGCATGAATCACCAGTCGCACTGCCGAGCACTGATCTTTCGCGCCGGACCACTCGACCAGCAACTCCAGTGCATCGCGCGTCCCTTGCCTGGCTCGGAAGCGGATCATTTCGCTACCGGTAATGTGCGCCACGTTTTCGTGATAATCCAAAACCGGGCGCGAGCCAAGGAATCGAATCACTCCGTCCCGGCCAAGCCCTTGAACATGGTGAATCATCCAGGTGAGCGCTTCGGCCTGCTCGTCAATCTTGGACCACTCCATCAGCTCAGCCAGTGCCTGTCGTGTGCCGGGCCTGACCCGTAGGCGCAATTCCTCCTCCTGGGCCGCTATGCGCTTCTTCGCCGTCCGGGCTGACCGTTCTGCTGTGTTAAATGCCATAAACTGGCTCCTTCAAGCCGCTCGGCGGCAGATGGAATTGTTCGGCCCGCCGTCGCTGGCGGACCTTTGCACTGAGGCGTTTCAATCAAGCCACCCGGAACAGTTGTGACTTTAGCCCCTCAACCTGGCGCTCAAGGTTGCGAATTGTCTTCTCGCCGCGCTCACGATCTGCTGGGGTCCAGTTGGGCGAGAACTCATGCAGTCGCTCCAGGCTTTCACGCAGATGGTGCAGATTGGTCTGGCGGGCGTTGTGGACGATGAGGGTGGCGGTCATGGTCAGGCCGCCTGTGCAAACGTGAGGCGTTTGTGGATTTGGCGAACACGCTCCACGTCGCCAACGCAATACTTCGCCACATCGTCGATACGGCCCGCCTGTACGAATTCCCAGACCTTGCTGCCGTCGATCTCGTCTTCAATTTCGCTGCCCTTGGTGGCTATCCCGAAAACCTTACAGAGCTTGTCGAGGCTGACCGTTCCGCGCACACCGGCCCAGGCCGTCATTGTGTCAAACACCTCGGAGCCCCATGGCTTGGCTTCGAATGGGATGCATGCCGGGGGGCGAATGCCGAGCATCACTGCGCGCTGAAAGATGAAGCGAAGGTCGAAGTTGAGGACGTTGTGCCCGATGAATACCGGCTTTCCAGTTTGCCGGGTGCCGCCAGCCAGCTCGCGCCCGGCCGCCGAGTCGACTGCATTGAACAGGCCGAAGAGGATTTCCCGCTCGCTGTCCGGCCAGTTTTTGCCGTAGAAGGTGATTGGCGGTTCGTCGCCGATAGCAATCGATGCCACCACGATATGTCCGAATGCACCGTCAAAGCTGGTTTTCAGCCAAGCCTCATCGACCAGCGCTGGCTTTTCGTTAAGCTCCCACGCGGCGATTGTTTCCGGCTTCTTGTAATTGCCCGGCGCGCTGATTCGCTCGGCGAGGATGCCTTTGATGCCTGGTGCTTGGCCTGGGATCGTTTCAATGTCGAGATAGATGTTCATGCTTTGCTCCAAAGAAAAGGGCGCTCAATAGCGCCCATGGGGAGTGGTGGTCGTTGCTATCAATCGAATGGGATGTTGTCCCAGTCTGCTGGTGGCGCTGAGTCGTCATGACTGGCCGCGTATCCGCTGCCTCCGGCTGGCGCATGACCCTTCGGACGACGATCAACGACAGGCTTCTTCATCACCTGTTGAACCATCTTTTCCAGCTTGGCGGGGGCGGGGCTGCGGGTATCGAGGATTTCCGAGGCGGTCTTTTCGGATTCGGCGCTGAATGGCGCGAAGATGGTCGGCCGCTCCATCCCGGTAGTGCTGTTCTTCTCGATCTCCATCTGAAGCAGTAGGCCAATCGGTTTTCCTACCAGCTCAGGGAACCCCTTGATGATGACCTTCTCGCGCTGACCTGCGTCTTTGTTCCACTTCTCGATTTCCATTGGTCGAGGGTCGGCCACTGTTCGCACCTGAAGGCAGGCCATAATCGCGTTCAGTGTGGCGTGACCGCCGTCGTTCTTCGTCCCGTGCTGATAGGACAGGTTAAGGTAGAACTGAGCCTCGGCGCCTTCCCGCGTCTTGTAGGTGAAGCCGATGCCGGTAGAACCGGTTTCTGACTTTTCCATGTATTCGGCGCGCGTGAAGGCGCCAATGTATTTCCCGGCTTCGTCGATGAACGCTGACTTGTTGTCTGCGGATCGGGCTGAGTTCTGGTCAAGATCAAACATTGCAGGGTTCCTTATGCGGCGATAGGGGATTCAATTTGGTAGTAGGCGCAGATGCCTGCGTCCACGGCGGCCAAGTCGTTGTCGATCAGGTCTTCAAACATGCCCATCGGGGCTTTTGTCGTGTCAGACCCGTTGTTGCGTGTTGCGAAGTAGTTCTTGCCGTCCTGAACGATTGCCCGGAGAACGATGGTAACCATGCCTTCCAGAGTGATCTTGTCGTCCAACATCTTGCCGACCGTTTTCATCTTGATCTGGCCGGTCTCGCTCTCCTCGGTGTGGCTGAGGATGTAGATCCGAACGTCATCGGGCAGCTTGAGCAGGGCGTCGAATACGTCCCAGGTGTGGCGGCCGATGTCATTGAACTTGTCGTAGCCTTTTTCCTGACTGCGCCGCATGAATTCATTGGCGAGCACGTACTGGTAATCATCGATCACGATCACCTTGCGTTTCGTGTTGGTCGCCGCATGGATGATTCGTGCGTGGTCATCAGTTACCAGCGGCTTCCAGGCATTGGAGCCGGGGAATGGAAGTGGCTTCTTGATGACTTGAATCAGCGCGACCTGCCTTGGATCGAAATTACGCAGCGAAGTGGATTTGCCGCTGCCGGACTTGCCGAGAATTAGTGAAAGTGTCGACATGGCTGCCTCGCTACTGCGGTTGGTTGTCCCATTCCCGCTCAATGCGGGCTTGTTCTGCCTCGTACTCTTTGCGCTCATCCCCGGCGAATCGCTCGGGCGAGAAGCTGCCGACCGTCCTCCAGTCAAGCTGGGCGGCCATTCGGGGTGTGCTCATTTAGGGCCTCGCTATCCGTGATTTGAGAACTGCTCGTGATACTTCAGTCGCTGAAGTCGGATCTCATGTGCAGCCTCTTCAAGGCTGTCGAAATACGCTTCGTACACAGTCACGCTGTTTTTGTTGATTTTGGCGGTCCATTTTTTGTAGGTAGGATTCCAGCTGACCCCCTTCACCCCGCTAACGTTGTCCTTCCGAAGGCCTGAGTTCTGAACGTTTTCGCCAGCAGTGGCGAGCCTAAGATTTGCAATCCTGTTGTCGCTTTTATTGCCGTTTATGTGGTCAATTCGAGAGCGTGGCTCCTCTCCATAAAAAAGCTGCCACGCCAATCGATGCCCATAAAAAAACTTGGTTTTAATGACGGCCTGAATGTATCCACTGGCGTTCGTGCAAGTTATCGGCGTCCCAGACTTTGAGTTCGCCGCGAAATCAACTTTCCTTGTCAGCACCCCTGTTTTTGGGTCGTAGTCGATCATCGCCCTCAGTCTTGAGGTATCCATAAATCACCTAATAAATAATTTGGATGGCGGGAATCATGCGACTTGCAATCAGGATCACCGCCTTCTTGGCGCAATCCTCTGGCATGCCACCGTCGATAAATGCCTGAAGCGCCGCGCGGTTTATCCTGCCCTTGTGCGCCTTGTCTGCTTCGCGAGCCTCGGCCTGTTTGCGATCTTCGGCGGCAGCCTGTTCGCTACGCGCTATCTCATCGAGTCGCGCTTGCTCAACTGCCTGCGCCTGGCGCTGTTCGGCTGCAACCCGGTCTTGCTCGGCCTGAAGCTTCTGGCGTTCTTCGCGCTAGGCGGCAAGTTTCAGCTGAAGGGCCTGATTAGCGGCTGCGGCCTCGGCATCGCGGGCTTTCTGATCCGCGTCCCTTTGGGCCTGTGCGGCTTGATCAATCAGCGCCTGTTCGCGCCGGGCCGCTGCATCACGTTCGGCCTGAACTGCTTCTGCGGCTTCACGCTGGGCTTGCTCAACTGCGGCACGGGCAATGGCTGCATCACGCTCTTGCTGTTCGCGTATGGCTTGCTCGGCGTTGAACTTGGCGATGGCGGCAAGATCAGCTTCAACCTTTGTCCGATCAGCCAGCAGCGCCCGCAGGGTGACAAGCGACTTGTCTTTCACCTGGGCGGCTTCCGGCAAAAACTCCTGCCAGCTGTCGTCGATAGCGACCAACTCCAGATCGGCAATCACCTGGGCGACGAATGCAGCCGACGGCATCTCGGTGAATATGGCCAAGTCTTTGAGGCGCTGGATGGCGTCGGCATGCTTGTCGCGGCGAGCCACCTCGGCGACTTCCCAGTCAGTCAGCGGCTTGCGAATCTCGTCACGCAAGGCATCTGCATCGCGTACAAATTCACGCAGCTCGACCTCGATGACCTTGGGTAGCTCTTTGATCTTGCGCAGGTAGTCGCGCCCAGGCTTTTCTACTGCTGCCTTGCGCTTGCTGACCGTGGCTGCAAGGCTGGCTATGCGATCACGGCCCTTGCGACTGGAAAGATCAGGCACCTCTCCAGACACCTCATCCTTGATCATCTGAAGGAAAGGCTTCAGGCCGTTCTGGACGTAGATGGCAGGGGCGTTCTCGTCACTTATGTGGTCGATCTGGACCAGTTGCATATTCGCGGACATAACGATCTCTCCACGCCACCAGAGAGGGGCGCTGTGATATGTGAAATTAGATGTGCAGGGTTATCGCCGGGACGCCTTGTGGTGCGGGGCTGGTGTGGCGATTTGAATGTGAAGGGTTAGCGGCGAGCCTTGGCGAATGCTCTGCCCATTGCCGTGCTTTCATTCAGCGCGGCGCTGCAAATACTGGACGCTGCGGCGCACTGCTCAGGCTCAAACCATCCGAAGTGACATTCAGAGACAGGGACACCCATCCTCTCCGATAGCCACTGGTAAGCCTGATTCCGGCTGAAACCGCGCAACTCTTTCAACTGGTGAAACAAGTCCTTGCTGGCATTTCGGTCCTTACGAAGCTGGTTGGCTGCAAGCGTTCCCAACGGTATATCAGTCGATGGGTGCAAGCCGACATAAGCTTTGCAGTCAGAGCACAGGTAGGCGTACGGCCATTCCCCGTAGCTGCGGCCGTTGTATATTTGCGAATTGCAGACAAGCTCAACGTCGCCGCCGCAGTACCGGCACACGGTCGGGGCTGGAAGTGGGTTCTTGACGCGCTTCAGAGCTTTTCGGCTGATGTGCGGGAGCGGAGCGGGCGCAACAATGCGCTCCGGGCTGTGTGCCCGAGTGTCGATAGCCATTTTGGATTCCTTGCCTGTTAGAGCGGGGCGATGCGGTCGGCGAGGGCGGTCGCAAGGAATACGACAGTTACCGCGAAGAGGACCGGGAAGCTGCCGCGCCAGAACGCGAAGCGCTTGGCACGCTGGGAGCGGGTCACATTTCCACCAGTCGGCCCCGAGGATCAAATCCCCAGTCGCCTTCCATAAAGGAACTGTTGTCGCGAGCGTGCAGGGGCCAGTCGCCCTTGACCTGATTATCAAGCTCGAAGACCAGGGTTTCGCGAGGCAGCTTTAGAATGTCTTCAAGCTGTTCATCGGCCAGAGATTTAACAATTGGCTGGCTCATTTCGCTCTCCCTGGCCGGCGCTCAAGCGTGTCCGTCAGCCGTTTGCAGTAGTGGTGGAATTCTTCGGTTGTGATCTGCCCCGAATCCCTCAGCCTTTTGATATTGCGCAGCGCTATTTCCTCGTACAGAGGAGGGCATGTAGGCGATCCGACGGTGTCTAGATATTCGTCTATGACGATATGAGGGCTCAAAACCCACACTCCGACTGCGCTTTATCGTCATCCCGAGCAGCGTCGGCGTACTCTTCGGCGAGCGGAGACAGAATCTCCAGCGCCAGATCCTGCACGACCCGGCACTCACCCTCATCAACACCGAGGGCTTCGGAGGCGAGCTGATAAAGCACGTCATCTTTGTGAGCGCGCCGCATGACTTCGATCAGGATCCGCTCGATTGCGTAGTTATCACCGCCATTGGCTGACAGGTGATTGGCTACCGACTCAACCAGATGCTGGCTGATGACCAGCACCCCATCCCGACCAAACGGGTTTGGCTTCATCACATCGCGGCCAGACATCAGCCTTGCAGTGGACTTCTCCAGCCATTCCTTGCCTGCGGTTGATTCTAGAAAATCGCCATCCTCTTCGGGCAGCATGTCGTCCCAGCGTTGTTGAAGTTTTCGTAGTGCGCTCATGACTGCCTCCAGAGGCTTGGTTATGCGGTAGGTGGCTGCGGAAGTGGCATCCAGTGGGTGATGCCGATCAGGTCGTCACCGTTTGCATCGAAGAAGCCTGTATCTCCATCGTGAACGCCCGGCTCATGCCGCCAGTATTCGGCGGCCTCGGTAATCGTGCCGAATACCAGAACAGGCTGGCCTTGATGCGGCTCACAATCGATCAATCTGCGCCATTCGCTCATCACTCAATCCTCATCGTTCAAATACAATCGGCTGGAAACATCACTCGGCTGTATTCCGCAAAGGAGCCGGGTGTTTCCATGCGATTGAATTCGGGGCAATAAAAACCCGGCGTTAACCGGGTGCGGGTGTATCTGAGGCGGTGCCGAGATTGAACGCCTCGGCGCACTGTTCGTTTACATAGTCGTATCTCCTGTCGCTCGCTCACTGGGCAGGCAGTGGCCACCTATGGAATTGGGTGCAGACGGCTGGTACTGATCTCCAGCCTGATGGACCGATCCGCTATTTTTAAGTAGGCCCGCGTCACTCCATCGCTTGTGGCATTTCGTTCGCGCATCAGCCTGCGCATTCATCTGCTGTTGTTGCTGTGATGCAAGGTGTCCCGCATGTGCGGGGTTGGCTTCTTACATCGGTCTGCAATCTCAGAGGGCGAACCCTCAGCCCGCCGTATTGGCTGCCCCGTGACGGGCTGGCGGGTAACCGGTATTCACGTTCCGGCGAGATTGCAGGCCGATGTCTCCTCTCGCGAAGAGATCGGTACTCTTGCCCATAGGGCGGTTATGCGGTGGCTTGGGGTGTACGATCCAGCTTGTTCCAGCGGCGCACCACCGCTTCTTCAGAGCAGGCGTGCTGAAGCTTGTGATCGCAATCTCGACACTGCACCCAGCTCGCTGCATTGGTGGCGCTGTCCACTTCCAGATCATCACCGCCGCACACCGGGCATGGTTTTGGCCTAGGGTCACTCATTGTCTTGCTCCGTTGCGTTGATGGGGTGGGTTAGGCCGGGATGAAGTGATCGGCGTGGCGCATGTGTCGCTCCACTTCGATTGGCTCAAGCTCTCTGATCTGATCGCCCGTCTCAATCTGAAACTTGTGAAGCGGCGTGTCGATCATTGCTACGTTTCCGGCCTCTTCTTCACTATCAGCCTCAATCACGACCGTGCACTGAGCCGTCAGCGTCACGGTGTAAGTTTTCTTTGGAGTGGCATCCATCTTCTATCTCCCATCCCAGTCATTTACCTCAGAGCCCGGTATAGGGGTGAGGGGGTGTGGTGTTAGGCGAGAACGAACTTATTGTTCTCGCCCAGTCGATAAGCCTTTTCAGCTTCGATTCCGTCTTCGCCGACATATGCCTGATAGGTTCGGTAGCGCTCAGACTTACTGCACCACTTACGGATTCTCAGTTCGGATTTGTCGCCGCCGGTGAGCGTTGAGTGGTAGCCGCCGGTGAGCGTTGAGTGGTAGCCGCCGGTGAGCGTTGAGTCGTAGCCGCCGGTGAGCGTTGAGCCGTAGCCGCCGGTGAGCGTTGAGTCGTAGCCGCCGGTGAGCGTTGAGTGGTCGCCGCCGGTGAGCGTTGAGCCGTAGCCGCCGGTGAGCGTTGAGTCGTCGCCGCCGGTGAGCGTTGAGTGGTCGCCGCCGGTGAGCGTTGAGTCGTAGCCGCCGGTGAGCGTTGAGCCGTAGCCGCCGGTGAGCGTTGAGTCGTAGCCGCCGGTGAGCGTTGAGTGGTTGCCGCCGGTGAGCGTTGAGTGGTAGCCGCCGGTGAGCGTTGAGTCGTCGCCGCCGGTGAGCGTTGAGTGGTTGCCGCCGGTGAGCGTTGAGTGGTAGCCGCCGGTGAGCGTTGAGTCGTCGCCGCCGGTGAGCGTGACCCCAATAACCGCGACACTCGCAGCGCGCACTTCGTGCTCAAGCAGATATTGAGTGGCACTCAGCTTGTCGCCGATGTGACGAATTGTGCATGACGGGAATTTGATTTTTCCACCCAGCGCGACAATGGATGGCAGCGGCACTTCGACCACCAGCCATTTAGCGTCAGGTTTACCGATGCTGCTGCTTGCACCAGAATCGCCTTGCCCGAACAACCAGCCATGAAGACCATGGCCGCATTCGTCATCTTTACGCCAGTCCGAAGCGGTCACGACAGCGCCCACTTCATCGGGCCATTGGAAGCCGCCGTGACTGGTCATATCTGCGTAGCAAGTACGCAACACCAGGGCCGTTTCAGGCGCCTGTAATTTCTTCTTCGTTGCCATCTCACTTCCTCCACTTGAATTCAACAAAGCGTCCGATGCGGGCGCTTGGGTAGGGGTTATGCAGCTTCAGATTCAGATTCTGGCTCGATGCCGCCCGGCTCTGCTGGCGCGGAGCTGATGATGGTTTCGAGGATTGGCTTCCAGACGCCCCACCAAGCAGTTGCCTGGTTATCCATTCGATCAATCTGCGCAGGACTGAACGCCCACCATTCGCTGATTTCATGTATCTGGCAGCCGATCTGCATGTGGGTGGCGGTATAAGTCACGGCATAAGTTCCGCACTGAAGCGACTTGATTTCGCGACCGTTGCCTGATGCGCCCCAAAGCTCGCGAATGTCGCTCAGGTTGGCACCGCTCAGGTTGGCATCGCTCAGGTTGGCACCGCTCAGATTGGCATCGCTCAGATTGGCATCGCTCAGGTTGGCACCGCTCAGATTGGCATCGCTCAGGTTGGCATCGCTCAGGTTGGCACCGCTCAGGTAGGCACCGCTCAGGTTGGCACCGCTCAGATTGGCATCGCGCAGATTGGCATCGCTCAGGTTGGCACCGCTCAGATTGGCATCGCTCAGATTGGCATCGCTCAGGTTGGCATCGCTCAGGTAGGCACCGCGCAGATTGGCACCGCGCAGATTGGCATCGCTCAGGTTGGCATCGCTCAGGTAGGCACCGCGCAGATTGGCACCGCGCAGATTGGCATCGCTCAGGTTGGCACCGCTCAGGTAGGCACCGCGCAGATTGGCATCGCGCAGATTGGCATCGCTCAGATTGGCACCGCTCAGGTTGGCACGCTCGCCACCCTCTTCGTCATCCAGCCAGGCTTTGTGCTTTCCAAGAATCTCGGCAAGCTGTTCTGCTGTGTAGGTATTCATGATGTGACTCCCGTTGGATTCCCCAATGCAGCCTGTCGCCAAGCTGCATCAGCGAAATGTTCGGTGTGCACCGCGACCCGCTACTGGCGTCGGTCGCGGCTTCAAGCATCAGCGCTGCTCGTCTTGCTTGGGTTGGCCCACCGGTTGCCCGGCTGATGCGCGGTGACATCTCTGGCCCGCTGTCCGCTGCCTGTCAGGTATTGGGCGCAGCCTTCAGGCTTGCTGCGCCGCACGGGTGGATCGCTAACTACTTCATGGCTTGGTTCCTCCTATAGGTGTTTGTTCCGCACCACACGCATCGCCCGATTCGTATCTCTGGCCAGGTCACACATTTCGTGTCCGGTGTTCTTCCTGGCTGGCTTGCATGGTTTGGCGTACTCACATGAGGGAGTACGGCAGCTATCCAGAGCTGGCATGGCATCGACTATTTGTTGCTCGTACTGCTAATCTCAGAAACTGAGAACTCAAAGGCTGATGCCATGGAACTGAAAGAGTCGAAGCACCCGAAACCTAAATCCGACGAGGATGCTTTAACGATTGAGTTGAGGAATGAGTTCGCACTGCTCAACAAGATCTTTGAGCTGCGAGAAATTGCTCGCGACACCAGCAAAAAGAAGCTGAATCGGAAAGCTGCCAAGGCCGCAATCAAAGAAACGAAGAAAACTTCGAACAACAACGCTTCCCTGAAGGCGCCGAAGCTTCCTAAGCCATCTTCACCACCCAGGAAGCCGGAAGGTGAGTGGATTAAGAAGATCTGCTGGCGATGCAATTCTAAATTTGCCGTCCATTCACACTGGCTAAACAAGCCGAGCATGTGCAGAGCCTGCGCCAAAGATCTGGACGAAACCTACTTGCCATCAGGTCCAGATCATTCGACCCCTTTCTCAAAGGTCCACTTTGTCAGTGGCGGCGCACCTGGCTCAGGTAAGCGTCGATAAGCATTTTTCCTGCTTTCCGCGTGATCCCGAGTAGGGCTACCTGGAGAGCATCCGGCCAGCACATGGCCGACCGGGTGCCGGGCTGGCTTTTCAGCTGAACTGCCGCTCGACGTGCTCTTCGACGCGCCTGTCAACCAAATCAGCAATTCTGAAAGCTTCATCGCTGCTGTAGTGCGGGTTGCACTCCGAGCAATGGCCGGTCACTTCAATCTCGGCGATCAACTGCATCAGCGACTGATCACGCAAGCAGGCTGGACACTGCACCTTCTCGTCTGCTTTCGTCTTGACCAGCCCGATGCAGCACTTCGCGGCATCTTCCTTTTCGTCATGGAAGTCAGCGCATACATCGCAGCTCCAGCCTTCGTCAATCGGCGGCTGACAACAGCTTTCAGCTTCGTGATAGAACTCATGGACTTCGTAACAAGCCCCACATTGATAAGCCTTTGTCGGCATATCGGTGCCCTCCGTTGTTTTCCCGGATGCCACTCAACGAACGGCATCTAGTGAAATCTGGTATTGCTGTCTCGCTACGCATATCTGGGTCATTCGCACAGTTATGGCATTTGCCATCGATCAACCGTCAAGGGTGGTCCCTCGCGTTGGCAGGCTTTATTCATTCACCTGTCTGATCGCCGGTCTCCAGTAGAGGCGTAGCGGCCAATAGTTAGTTTTTGACAGAGCCTTTGAGTCGGCCCTACCTGTCCTTGCCGGACAGGCGGCCCCGCTGTTATTTCCGCAGCGGGATCGTGTTCTGAAGTTTTAAAGAGCGAACCTCCGAGGAGGCGGGCCGGGTGGCCCTGTCGCGGTGTTGCTGCGATGGGTTAAATATGAACTACAGGTTCATATTCAGTCAAGTACCAAAAGTACATAATTTATCTGGTTCACTTTTGGAAGAATAAAAACGGGGGCGAAATGGGATTTACGTTGAACCAACGGTTCGCTATGCTCGTGCCACAACTGTACGCATATACAGTATCTAATCAGGGGGTGATTTCATGGCGAAGAAGCAGGCGGCACCGGCAGCACGACAGGAAATGAGCGGTATGGCGCGCCTGGGGTTGCGCGTCTCATCGATGATCAATCACCCGACGGCACAGGCGCAGCGCTGGGTGACGATTCATCGCCTGGACACGGACGGGGATCGGGAGTGGGAAGAGGTGCTGAGCGTGATCGCCGAGACGGACGAGCTTGAGTTGACGCTCAATGATGACGGTAGCGTGACAGTGAGGTGGGAGCAGCAGGATGCAGAGCCGGCGGGGAAGGGCGAGCCGGAGTTTGAAGCAGAGGAAGAGGCGGTTTCGTTCTGAGTGGCATGAAAAAGCCCGCACTTGGCGGGCTGTCGGACTGCCATCATTCCGCTACAATCGGCGTCGGCTGAGCCTCAGCCAGGCCAATGAAGGCGCGATGGAGTGATGGCATGAAGATGGGGAAGGTGGCGGGAGCCGCAACGCTTGCTGCAATACTGGCAACGAACGGGTGCGCCAGCATCGTGAGCACCAGCAAGCCCAAGGTGAATATCTATGCCTTGCCGCAGGTGACGACCTATACGATCAAGGATTCGGCGGGGAAAGTTTTGCTTGTCGGGCAAACGCCTGGAGCGGCGCTGCTGGAGACTAGCCGTGGCTACTTCAAGCGCCAAACCTACTCAATCACGTTCAGCGCTGACGGCTACAGTGACAGCACTCAAGTCCTCAAGCCGACGATCAGCGGTTGGTACTGGTGGAATATCCTGCTCGGCGGTGCAATCGGCATGCTCATCGTCGATCCGCTCACGGGAGCGATGTATACGCTGCCTGACGAAGTTGTGGGAACGCTCAAACCTATCGAAGTCAACACGCCATCCCCTTTGGCAAGGCCGGCCCAGGCTCAGCAGTAGCCCACAAAAAAGCCCGCTCATCGGCGGGCTTTGTTTCCTAGCGGGCGGCTACCACCCAAGCATTTCCGGGACTATCCACTCGGGAGGCTGGCCGTCTTTAGATATTCGGACCATTCCAGCATTCAGCTGGTAAACCTGAACTACAGCGCCGATCTTGACTCCGCGCTTTATGGCGGCCGACGGGTCGGCGGTAGTGCGGATGGGCGCCGCGAATGTAGCAGGTTTGGATTTGCTCCCGATCTTCAGGGTGAGTGATTTAGCTGATGGGGTTGCCGGATCGCCTGAAGCGCTTGGAGGCTTGGAGAAAATAGCCCATTTAGTTAGCGTCCAATAGTTGAGCTTCCCGAGGTCTGGGTTTTTACTATATTCCGAGGCGAGCTTTAGGCCGATTTGCATGTGGTCGCCACGGACCTGCATTACTGTCCATGATATGTCAGAGCTGACATTGCTCTGATGGAAGCAGTATCTGGACCCAGTGATCTCAGCCCAGGCCGTGTATTCAGCTCTGGCATAGTGGTCAAGGGCTCTATCGAGGTCACTTCCGGTCATGCAGCCAATAGTTGACGAGTCCAGCCAGACTTGCTGATCGGCTCTTGGCGTAAGTGGCGATGACGACGATGAACCTCCAGATTGCAGAGAAGATTTGTCGGACATCGCTCCAAATATCATCAGGGCGCCAAATGCGATGACCGGGGTCAGCACTATCCACAACAGTATCTTGCCCAACGATCCCGGCTTTGCAGCCTGGGGCGAGGTCGCCGTTGTTAGGTCGGCCTGGCAGTGTCTGCACCGAATTGCCTCTGCCTTGATCGTTTCTGCGCAATAAGGACATGCCTTTTCTTCCATTGCCAACCGCTCCCGTAATTGAGCCAGCACTCTACCATTCGTGGCGTACAGCCACCATTGGCGGGGAGAGGGCAAGGTTATGCGCTTGCTCATGCGCCAAAAAAAGACCAGAATAAAGACCTATATAGGAGTCTTATCCATGCAAAATATTCTGGCTGATGTGGCCGTCAGCGTATCCGAGCTCAAAAAGAACCCGTCGGCAGTGCTGAGCGGCGCCAATGGCTCGGCCGTGGCCGTACTGAACCACAACCGCGTCATGGGCTACATGGTCCCGGCTGATATCTACGAAGCCATGGTCGAACGCTTGGACGACTTGGAGCTGGCACAAGTAGCCAAGGCCCGACTCGACGCCAAGGCAGCGCCTATCCGTGTATCGCTCGACGATCTCATTGGCGAGGCCGAGGCCGATATCGCTAATGGCCGCTGAGTTCAGCGTTGAGTGGGACCCGAAAGCGCTGAAGGAGCTTCGAAAGCTCGACGGCGCCATCCGCCTCCAGTTCCTGCGAAAGCTCCAGGAGCGACAGAGCGGTCCACGCGTGCCAGGCAATGCGCTTCACGGCATGAAGGATTGCTACAAAATAAAATTGCGCGGGGCTGGGTATCGGCTGGCGTACCGTGTAGAGGACGAGCGAATCGTGATCCTGGTGCTGGCCATCGGTAAGCGCGAGCGAAGCTCGGTGTATGAGCAGGCAGGGAGGCGGTAGGGCAGAAACAAGAAGCCCGGCGCTGGGCCGGGCTGAGTCACTTCTGCTGTGCCGGTGGTGCGGCTGGCTGAGCTGGAGTCGCTTGCTCCACCGCTTTATGAACTGCAAGCTCGCTACGACCCATCTGAAAAGATGAAATCATATTTGAGGTCAGCATAGCGTTGAAACCACCAATGCCGATGACGATGGCGAGAACCGTCGAAACTGCAGTGACAATTATTGTGGTTTTCATGCTGCCAAATGCAGATTTTATCTGATCATGACTTGTGTCAATGCGATTTACGGTCGCCTCCAGCCGCCTGTCACGCTCAGCTTGGACTGCCATGAATGCATCAATTTTAGCCGACACAGACTCGACCCGAGCATCCATCTTGGTCTCGATGGTCTCGATCTTTGCGTTGAATTCTTCTCGAGTAATATCGCTCATGAATTCAGTATCGTTGTTGATCTTGGCCTTGTCATCAGGTGTTTTTAACACGCTCTCTGTAAGTCGGCGAACCGAAGCGCTTAGCGCATCGCTTTGAATAGCCTGCCAAGCAGATAAAATAGTTGGCGCGGCGATTGCTGAATCGCTGATGTTTTTGTATCTCTGGATCGTATCCTGGTCATCCTCGTCATGGCTTTTTGGATCTAACGGTTCGAGAGAAACACCAAAACCCAAGCCGCTCACTTTGGCTCAATCTCTGATTTTTTCCTGTCGCGAGTTTGGCTCACCATCTTCAAGAGGCTAATCGCAAGGCGTTCCGCGACGTCAATAGGCATCGTCAGCGCTGCAACATCATTGCGATAAGGCGTAGCTCGGCCGCCTCCCATTATAGCTCTGCTGGGATTTTCAGGATCAGGCACTATGGGTTCGCTGGTGACTTCTAGCGAGTCTCTGCCGAAGGTTATGTGGATCCGATCTTCGTCATTCCAACTGATAGCCATGGGAGAGTAGCGGTCCACAAACTCATCGATAAAGACGGATGATCTGCGATGTATTAATTCGGTGAGAGTTACTTTGTCGGTCACGAAACCATCCATGCGCTTTGCGCTCAATCAAAGTTCTTAAAATTCCCACCAGGCCTACTCAGGCTTCCCCCGCACAATCCTTCCAGCCTTCACCTCTTCCGCATACCCCGCCAGCTTGTCCTCGGTCTCTTGGAGGGAGAGGGCGATCTTCAGCAGCTCCATAGCCTCGCCTTCCTGGCCTGTCGCGGACAGCCTCTTCGCTGCCTGCATCAGATCGACGCCTGACCACTTGAGCAGGGCCGCAGCCTGTTTCAGGTCGCGGCGTAGCTGCTGGTTGGGTTTGGTTAGGGCCATGGCGTCACACCGGTTGTCCGTTCCACACGTAAAGCACCCGAGCCAGGATATGGGTGTCATCCACTCGGATTTCCTCGGGGTCGTGGTGCTTGTTGTCCGAGATCATCTTGAAGCGGTCCTTGCCTTTCTTCTGGAGGCGCTTCACGTACAGCATCTCGTTGTGGGAGAAAAGGTAGATGCCGTCGCCGGTGAACTCCCGGATCGTGATGTCGACCAGTAGCGGATCTCGGTCTTTGATGGTCGGCGCCATCGACTGGCCCCACCCGGTGATCATCTTCAGGTGGAAGTGTTCTTTGAAGGTGAGGCCGAGATCGCGCAGGTGCTTCGGGCTGACCCTGATGTCCTGGAGCATTTCCGGATATTCGTGCGGGATCTGCCCGCCGCCCATCGCGGCGCGCACATCGTAGTGGGCAATCCACACCTCGTCACCGACCTGGCCGGGCCGAGAGAAGTCAACGGTGATTACGTTGCTCGCTGGCTCATTTGCCGCTGACGCAATGCGCTGGCGCACTTCTTTTGGCAAACCCTTTCCGTGCTTTTCAAGCATGTCACGCACTAGATCGGCGGCAGATAGCCTATCCGCGCTCGCTGGGTCTTTGGCCATGTGTAGGCTCGAGTGGCCCGGCTCATCACCCGACCCATGTTGTAGCCATTCGATTTTTACATCGAGCGCCTCAGCGATCGCCTGCATTTTGGCAGGGCCCGGCATCGCCTCACCATTCAGCCACTTGCTCGCCGCCTTTGGAGTGACTTTGGCTATTTCAGACAGCCGAGCGCCCGCACCCCATTGATCAATGCCTTTTGCGGCAACGGATTTTTTGAGGCGAGAGGCAAACGCTGCGCGTATCTCTTCGATTTGAACCATAGGTTCAATATCGCATGGCCTTGCATGTACTTTCAGTTCCGACATAATATGTACTGCAAGTTCATATTTCGCTTGGAGGCCACATGAGCCCGCTTAAGAAATCAATTGATGATGCCGGCGGCGTTCCGGTGGTTGCCCTGGCATGCGGCAAGACCCCGCGGGCCGTTTACAAGTGGCTTGCCGCCGACTGCCTGCCACGCACCGAGTACACCGGAGAGACGCGGTACGCAGAAAGGATTGCGGCTCTGGCTTCTGCAAATGGAAAGCCATTCGAACCTTCTTGGCTTCTTTCCGAGGCCCATCCGAAGAAAACCGCCGCCTGACATCCCTGTCCGCCGCTCCATTGAAGCCAGATTAGAAGAGAGCAGTCCCCATGCAAACGTCGAACTTGCGACACGAAACACGCGATGCGGTCTTGGTCGCCATTGCGCGCGACATGATCGCGAGAACGAGCATGAGCCAGGACGGCTTCGCCGAGCAGCTCAATCACCAGCTGTTTACGCGGGCGCCGGAGCGCTGCAAGGAAAAGGGCTTTCCTGATTTGCAGGGCATGACCAAAACCGCAGACATGCAGGCATATGGTCGCGCGTACAAGGCTTGGAGCAAGCGTGTAGAGCGTTGGCTCGACGACAGTGGTGACCGCATCGAGATTCCTTCGTGGATTGAGGAGTCGTGGGTTGCGGCGCTGGATCAGCCTTGGCGTGATCGCGCATTGATTGAGCTGTCGAGTCGCTACGGCCTTTTGGCTGTTAAGCAGATTGGCTCTGGTGTCGACGATGCCTTGCAGGTGTTTGCCGGTATCTCAACGAGTTTTGGGCTTGTCGCCGGCCTAGGCGGAAAGGTTTTCGCCGATGGCGTATTTGACCAGAAAGACCAAATTTACGCCGAGTCATTTGAAACCTTCTGCCGGTCCCTTGCCGCTCATGCCGTCGCAATGGCAGATCGGGCCGCGCTTGTTGGTTCGAAGGTTCACTAAATCACGGGCACAAAAAAGCCAGGTTCGTGGCCTGGCTCATTCATTAACACTTTGTGAGGCCGATTATATGCAAACCCAGCCACATATCAATAGCTCTACCAATTCCGCGCCACGTTTTCTGCAATCGCAAAACGTGGCGCGAGAAGTTTCCATGAGCAGTTCGGATATTGCTGATCTGACAGGGAAGCTTCACGCCCATGTCATTCGCGACATTCGCGTCATGCTTAAGGCGCTGGCCGATGATCCAGTTCTGGATCATGTCGTTGAAGACAAGGATTCCCGTGGCTACACAGAAAACTACCACCTCAATCGTGAACTGACCGAAACCCTGGTCACCGGCTATAGCGTGCCGCTTCGACTCAAGGTGATCCGTCGCCTTCACGAGCTTGAGGATGCTCTGGTCAGGCCGTCGTTCGATATCGCCAGCCTAAACGACCCAAAGGTACTGCTGGCTTTATTGACCGACAACGTACGCAAGGTAGTCTCCCTGGAGGCTGACAACACCGAACTCAGCCATGAAAACACCATGCTTGAGCAGAAGGTGGTCGCCGACGCACCAAAGGTCGACTTCTTCAATGCCGTAACCGTAACCCACGAAACCTACTCAGTGGGCGAGGCTGCCAAGCTGATCGGTACAGGCCAGAAACGCCTGATGGATTTCCTGCGCCAGAAACGCTGGGTCACTCTGCGTAAAAACGAACCCATGCAAGCCCCTATTGAGTCCGGTTACCTGACCGCGAAGCTCAGCACCTTCGAGCACCCAGAGAACGGCAAGACCACTGTTGCCACTGCTCGCGTGACCGGAAAGGGTCTGACCAAGATCCGCGCCTTGTGGTCCGCACGCGATGCCGACCTGCTGGGAGGTGCATTGTGATCACCACCGAACGCCTTCAGCTCCTGCTCCGCGTTGCTGATCGCGCACTGGCCCACCAGATTATGTTGGACGACGCTACAGAGTCGAGTAGACGTCTTGATCAGGGCTATTACGACTTCTTCGAAGAGCATGGTCGCCCATTTTCCGATAGTCGCCCGATCAATCCGGAAGTGCCCGAGTTCCTGCCGGTCATCGAAGCCACACGCGAACTCTACATTGCCCGCTGCAACGCCCGCCAATCCGCCAACACAGCCAAGCGTAAGCTGAAGCTGGCCGTTCGTGCGGTTGAGCGTTACGACGCAGCCAGCACTCAGGAGGCCGCGTAATGGCCGGAGACTGGATCAAGTTCGAGCTCACCACTATGGATAAGCCGGAGGTCTGCCTGATCGCAGATTTGGCCGGGATTGATCCTGATGCGGTGGTGGGGAAGCTTATGCGTGTTTGGGCCTGGTTTGATCAGCAAACCGAAAATGGTAACGCTCCGAGCGTTAGTAAAAAGTTACTCGATCGTTCGGTAGGCGTTACCGGTTTCTGCGATCACATGAAGTCAGTGGGTTGGATGGCTGAAGCCGAAGGTGTGATAAGCCTTCCTCATTTTGAGCGTCACAACGGGAAGACCGCTAAAAACAGGCTTCTCACGGCAAAACGCGTCGCAAGCCACAAAGCAGGTAACGCAAAAGGTAACGCTCGCATCGTTACTTCTGCGTTACCTAAAGAAGATGTAGATGTAGAGAAGAATAAAGATCAACACAACTCTCTCTCTGCGCACGAAGCGCTCGTCGCCGAAACGTTCGGCGGATTGGAGCCGGCCGGAATTGTGCTGGAGGACGAAGAGCCAAAAGCCGACCCCATTCCTATCGATACCAAAGCGCCATCGGAAATGACGCTGGACTGGCAGCCAAACCAGAGCCTCCTGAAAAACTACGCGCTGCGCATGACGCTTCCGGTGAGCGTGTTTACGGATGAAGCAACAGCTTCGTTCGTTTGCCACTACACGGCATCTGGCCGGTTGGAGACGCAAGACGCCTGGGTTGCTCTGCTGGTGAAGTGGATTAAGTCTGACCGCAACCAGGCCAGTAACGTGCGCCAGTTCCCGGCGCGCCGCCAAAGCACGGAGCCTGACTTCGACAGCAATGCCTGGGCCGAAGGGCTTGTGGTGAGCCCATGAAGCCAGCCAGTCAACTGATGGCGACCATGGGCAACCTGCCTGCTGTGGAGCCGCGCCAGCCTCTCCAGGTGACGCCGCAAACGGCAGAAGTGGTTAACGACCTGTTCCGTCGCCTGCGCGGGATATTCCCGGCATGGCGCCAGGCCTGGCCATCCACCGAAGCGCTCGACGCCGCCAAGGCCGAGTGGATCAAGGAATTCGCTGACGAGGGCATCCGCACCCTGGAGCAGATCGAGTTCGGTATCCAGAAGTGCCGCAAGCTCAAGAAGCCTTTCGCGCCGAGCGTTGGTGAGTTCATCGCCATGTGCGCACCCGGGCCAGAAGACTTCGGCATGCCGGCTGTTGGTGATGCCTGGATCGAGGCGCTGATGACCACGTACAGCCATGAAGCGGTAAAGCTGGCCGCCGAGGCTACCGGTCTTTTCGATCTGCGAGGCGCCCGCCAAGAAGACAAGGGCCTGCGCGCCAGGTTCGATCGCAACTACGAAATCATCCTTCGTCGTGCCCAGGCCGGGCAGCCACTCGATGGTCGGATCGCCACCGGTATCGGTCACGACAGCCAGAAGACCGACTTCGAACTCTCCAACGAGCTGGCCGACCAGCAAACCCAGGCACGAATCCTCCAGCAAGGCATCCCGGCCGACGGAAAGTCCGCCCGTGAGCTGCTGATGGCCAAGTTCGGCAAGAACAAGACTCAGGAGCAGCGGCCATGAAGCGCGCAAACCCAGCCCAGCTACGCCAATCCTTTGAGACGGCCAACACCATGGTCAAGCACGGAATCCGTTTCGTGTGCATGCCGGTGGTGGATGAGGCGGACTTTTTGAACCTGGCCAGCCAAGCCGCTGAGCGCTTTGAGCGCCTGGCATTGATCGCAGAAGCAGCGGAGCAACGGACATGACCGACAAGATGCGTGACGAGTTTGAAACGGCTGTTGCTTTGGAAGCTGGCGAGCCTGTGCTTTCGGTTTACCTGAGCCGCCGGAACGAAACCTACAGCACCAGCACCCTCCACTTTGCGTGGTGGGCTTGGAAAGCCTCCCACGCGGCGCTGCTGAAAAAGCAAGTCAAGGAGCAAGAAGAGTTCCTTGACCACCTTGCCGACTTTGAGCATGAGGACACTTTCCATGACTGACCGTACCGAACTGAAGCGGCTGGCCGAGGCTGCAACTGCCGGCCCTTGGTATCAGCACGGCGGAATCATGCAGGTGCTGAACCATGACTGCGAAACGGTATGCGAGACGTTTGAGGATGACGGGGAGTGCCCTGACGCTCAGTTCATCGCCGCCGCCAACCCTGCAGCAGTCCTGGCCCTGATAGCCGAGAACGAGCGGCTGAGGGTGGATCTGAAGTCTGTCGTCCGCCTCAATAACGAAAATGCCGACCTGTTCAAGGCAAAAAACGACCAGATCAAGGCCGAGAACGAACAGGCCAAGTTCATTAGTCGACTCGCCTATAACTTCGATGGCTACAAGGCTGTACTGGATGAGCGCGACCAGCTCCGCGCCGAAGTCGCAGGCCTAAAGACCGGCTACGAAGCCTACGAGCGGGTGAATGCTGAGCTGAAGGCTGAGGTCGAGGCGCTGCGGAAGGCAGGATTCGCTGATGCGTTTTACAAAGTTTCTGAAGCCGTCGGCGTCACCGGTGCTCGCGCTGTATCACCAATGCAAGTGTTCGAGGCTGAGATTTTACCGGCGATTGAAGCCGCGGTGAAGGACGCAGAGCGGTATCGGTTCGTCAGCCAGCTTGCTTGGTACGTCGATCAGGCTGCCTACATCTACGACGTGGGCAACCAAAAGGCGGTCTGGTCCGATCAGCGCGAAGCCGTCGATGCCGATCAGATAGAGGATGCGATTGACGAGGTAATGCGAGAGGAGCCAACCCAATGACCCTTACATGGGAACAACTCAAAGCCCTGCTCAAGACCGCCAAGGTGATGAATGACGGGCGTGGTCGGTATTACTTTGTGGGGGTGGATCGTGACCATAACTGAAATCGCTCAATGGCTGGGCTACGGCGTGATGCTATGCGCTGGGTTAGGCGTTGTCGCAGTAATGCTGATTGCCATGGGATGCATGGCATCTATCGCTTACGCCTTCATGGGTAAGGAGTTGCGCGAGGCTTTCGATACCGCCGTGTTGCGAAAAACCATGCGCCAGCTTGAGGCGGACGGGAAGGTCAGCAAGAAGTCGGAGGTGAATCGTGGCTGAGAAAATCAGCGTCAACAGCCAGGCCAAGCTGACCGAGGCAATCACGAGCCTGACCACCATGTTCCGGGACAAGCGTTACGTCGTTGTCTCGCTGCGTCCGGGCAAGGACCGCACGCTCGACCAGAACGCCATGTGGTTCAAGCTTTACGAGCGCATCAGCCTCATGACACAGATCGGCGACGTGGACGAGGCTCGCAAGTACTGCAAGCTCCACGTCGGCGTTCAGATCCTGCTCAACGAAGACGAGGACTTTCGCGCCTCATGGCATAGGACCATGCGCCACCTCTCCTACGAGGAAAAGCTGGACCTGATGGGCGGGAATGCACTGTTCGGCCCCGACGGCTTCCCTGTGACTCGCCTGTTCAATCGGGCGCAGGGCATCGCCTACACGGATCGCATCGCAGCTGAGTTCTCGGCGAAGGGCGTGGTGTTCGGTGATCTGCTCAAGGATTTGGCCGCATGAAGACCCTAATCAGGCTCACCACTCGTTTCACCACCTTCATGGCAAAAGCCTATGAGCGTCCAGAGCTGTGCATTGAGTTTCGGGGAGGGCGGGTATGAGCAAACAAACCAAGCTCACCAAGGCGGCGCGCGGCCGGGACTGCATGGTTCGTCTTCCTGGCTGCCCGAACGATACGGAAACGACCGTGCTCGCCCATTACCGACTGGCCGGCACCTGCGGCATAGGCATCAAGCCGAACAACCTGCAAGGAGCCTGGTGCTGCGCCTGGTGCCATGACCGCATTGATGGCCGAGCCAAGCACGACATGCCGCGTGACGAAATGCGGCTGTACCACGCTGAGGGCGTTATCAGGACGAACGACACTCTCGTTGGCGAAGGAGTGATCGCCGCATGACCTGCCTAATGCTTCCGTGGCCACCAGCCGCATGCAGCCCCAATGCCAGAGTTCATTGGTCCAGGAAGAGCAAGGCAGCCAAGGCCTATCGCGCTGCCTGCTTCCTCCTTTGCCGAGAAGCCAAGATGAAAGCGCCAACTGGTGAATTGATCTTGAGCCTTGAGTTCATGCCGCCCGACTTTCGCCGACGCGATGACGACAACCTGGTCGCCGCATTCAAATCGGGCAGGGACGGGGTTGCTGAGGCGCTAGGGATCGATGACAGCAGATTCGCCACCCTGATAAAGCTCAGCAAAGAAACCATCAAGGGCGGCGCTGTGCGCGTCCGTATCCAGTCAGCGGGAGAGGCCGCATGAGCATTCTGAATCTGAAGTTCACGCCCGGTGCTCCGGCCAAATTGCTGCCGGGGATGGCTGTTCGCTGCCGGGGCGAAATGGTGCTTATCGGCACCCACACTCCGCCATCCATTGAGCGTGTCCTCATGGCTGAGTCTGTTGAATGGGCTCAGGCAATTGACGGCTACGTCCTCGAATGGCTCAACAACATGGGCGTTCCTGCCAAGGCGGTTGTATGAGCATGCGCGAAGAGTTTGAGCGGACATCAGTTCGCGACACCCGACGTCAGCCGCCCAAGGGCAACAACTACATAGATCCAATGGCTCAGATGGATTGGTTGGCGTTCCAGAAGGGTTGGGAGCAGTCCCGCGCCGCTCTGGTCGCCGAGTTTGAGTCCAAAAAGCTGGAGGTCAGCGATGACCACGATGATTGGTCGGAGCGTGAGTGCTGGAACAACGGCATCACTCGATGCCAGTGCATCGCAGATCCGTCGATCATTCAGAAGGTGCCAGCATGACCGACTCCCCAAAGGGCAGGCCATGCCCAAAGTGCTCGGCACCCATGTAAAACCTCGCCAGCCAGTTCATCCGCATGTGCACCGGATGCCCGCATACCGAGGCGTGGGAACTGGAAGAGGGGCAGGCACCACTTTTGACCGAGAGTAGAGATCGAGGGTTGCAGTCATGACTTACCTAAATGTTGTCTCAGCAGTAGTCCGGGCACTGGCCGCCGAAACGATCAACAGCGCGGGAGGGTGTGATTTCGAACCAAAGGTTCAGTGCGCCAAGCAGAAGGGGGAGATTGTCGGGAAGGAAGCGGCGTTCCTCACTGAATGCTGGGTGTTCGGTCGGCTGCATTCCTGCCTTGAACCGAGACACTGGATAGTATTGAACGCCTGCTACTCGACGCATATGGCGTCGAAGGTTGGAGCTATTGGTCGGATTGTATCGCATGTGACTTCGCCGGCGCCGCGCCTGTTTCTGACCAAAGCGGTGACTGCATGGGCATATCCGCAGCTGGGCGGCGCCGAGCGTGTGGCCTCTGTAAAGGTGTCGCTCGACGTTGATGATAATGCCCCGGCCTGGAGGAAGACGGCAGTAGCAAAGGCGCAGAAGTCGATCAACGCGAAGCTGAAGCAGCGTCAGGAGGCGCCCTGCGAAGGCGTGATAATCCTCCCCGCCCACAACTACGACATGAACACTTGGGACTTGGACGGCACGCCAGAACGCACGCGGCGCGACTGGCGCCGGAAGATATTCAACGGCCTGAACAAGATGGTGGACGACGCGCTTCTTGAGGCTGGGATGATCCTGACGGAGGAGGGTGTTTTCTTCGGTGATCAAGATGCCGCATGAGGGTCTTGACAGGGGCCTGCCGGTTCGCCGATTATTCACCCATCCTGTCGTACTTGCGCATGTAGGTGATGCAAGCGACAAACGAAACCCGGCCACCGCGCCGGGTTTTTGCGTTTTCGGCCCCACCACACCCATTGCTATGGCTGGGAGTGCTGCTGGGGCTGATTCAAATCGCCGCTGCTCCCCAGCGCTTGGCCGCTCACACCGGCCTTTTTTATTAATCCCCGAAAGGGAGCGAACCGGAATGTCGACCATGCCTGAAAAACCAGACACATGGGCCGCACTCTGGGTGGCTCTCAGTAATCCACTGTGGCAGGGCGCAATCATGGCGATCCTCATCTCCCTATTGCGCGTGCTGTACGACGCCAAAGAAACCAGCAAGCGCCGGATCTTCTTCGAGGCGCTGATCTGTGGCGGGCTGAGTTTGTCTGCCAGTAGCGTGATTGAGTGGATGGCCTGGCCATCGAGTTTGTCGGTTGCTGCTGGAGGGGCTATTGGGTTCCTCGGCGTTACTGCCATCCGTGAGCTGGTGACTCGTTTTCTTGGTCGCAAGGCGGATTCAGCATGAAGGCGTTCGCAGCAGCAATCATTATCGCCCTGGTCGGCCTGCTACTGGTGGGCATTCAGCAGTCGCGCGTCATTGCCCTTCGCGGCGAGGTGGCATTCGAAACTGGCGAGAAGACAAAAGCCTTCGCGGCCAACGTCGAGAGCCAGGCCACCATCACCACGCTGCGCGCCGAAGCCCTGCGCAATGCCGCATACACCGCAGACCTGGCAAGACGCATCAAGGCCAGTGAAGACAAGGCCAAACAAGCGAGGAAGGAATTTGAAACTCTCAAGCGCAACAGCAAGCCTGTTCGTGATTGGGCTAATCAGCCTCTTCCTGACGGCCTGCGCGGCAAAGCCCCTGGTAGTAACAAAGACCAGCGCGTTAAGAATTGAAGCGCCCGAGTTGGTGCCGTGTGAGCGGGTAGAGGATGAAGACCTCACCGACAACGGCCAGCTTTGGGAGTTGAAGAATCAGGCGGTGAAGCTGCTCGACACCTGCGCAGATCAAGTTGATGCGCAGATCGTGCGAAGTCAGAGCAAATAATCCGCGCCACGATTTCAGATGCGCCGTTTCGTGGCGCGAGGTGATACCCATGGATATTGAAGTCCATCCGGTTCAGACGAGTTGCAAGGGTAAGGCGCGCGCCCCGAAGACGGTGACCATGCGCGCCTACGAGGTCTACTGTCATATGTACGGCAGCCAGGAAGCGATGGTGACGGGCGGATGCCGCGGTGGGTTCGGTTCGGGGGAGCTGATTGCCTTCCTCTACGCCTATTCATTCCCGAAGGCTGAGTGGTCTGCACGGGTTCAAGAGGCCTTCCTGGGCATGAAGAACATGTGACCAAGAAGTCCTGGCACGTTACCACCCCCGGCTATCCACCATTCCCCATGATCATGCAAGAAGACCACGACCCTGTATCGGCGTTGGCATTTGCCCGCAGTATCTGGCCAGTTTGCGAGGTGTCCTGATGACCAACGTCACGCGCATCCGTCACGCGCTGCCGGTAGGGCCTGAAGTCAACGAAGCCATTGAGGCGCTGGATGGTGCAATCGCCAAGGCTATCGATGCCGCCAAGGAGGCTGGACTGCCGCAGGGTTTCATTGTCTCGCTCCTGCACGGGCATGCCCACAAAGAAACTCACCTGATGGTGTGCCAATGAAGGTCGTCGAGTTGAAGCGCGAAGGCTGGAGGGACGCCGCCAAGACGCTGCGCAAGATCGCTGACGACCTCGATGCCGGTGTACATCCGGAATGCACTGTCGGTGCTTTGACCATGATCGGCCCGAAAGGTCAGGTAACTGTGTTCGGGCTTGGACCTAAATGCGATGACCTGCAATGCCTGGGTGCGATGCGGCTGGGTGAGCAGAAGGTGATTGACGTGCTGCTGGATACTGACGATTAAGGATTCCCCATGACAACCATGCACCCCGACTGGGAGGCCATCGAACGCGCCTACCGGGCCGGTCTGCTTTCCATCCGAGAAATCGCATCAACCCAAGGCATCACACACGGCGCAATCAACAAGCGCGCCAAGCGGGATGGCTGGGAGCGAAACCTCAAGGCAAAGATCCAGGCCAAGGCTGATGCGCTGGTATCCAAGCGCACGGTATCCACTCTGGTATCCACCAAACAGGCGGATACCGAAAGAGAGATAATCGAGGTCAACGCTGAGGTCATTGCGAGCATACGCATGGCTCACCGTGGCGACATCTCGCGCGGCCGGCGACTGACCAATAAGTTGTTGGATGAATTGGAAGGGCTGACCGATAACCGACAGCTGTTCGAAGAGCTTGGCGAGTTGATGCGCGACCCGGACGACAGCGGCCAGGACAAGCGAAACGACCTTTACCAGAAGATCATCGACTTGCCGGGCCGATCCAAGACCATGAAGGAAATGGCGGAAACACTGAAGACGCTGATCAGCCTGGAGCGACAAGCCTACGACCTCGACAGCAAGGCTGGCGGCAACGATGCCGACGAACTATCCAAAATGATGGACGATCTATCGAAGGACGCCTGACATGAAGCCTGAGCACATAAAGCTGCTCCGGGACAAATACTGGCGTTTGAATCACCTGTACTTCGTGACAAATGAGGACGGCAAGCAAGTCCGCTTTCGCATGCGACCAGAACAGGTTGAGTATTTCTCGGGACTGCACACACGGAACCTGATCCTCAAGGCTCGCCAGATTGGTTTCACGACCGCCCAGTGCATCATCCAGCTAGATGCGGCCCTATTTGAGGCTGCCAAGTGCGCGCTGATCGCTCACACCCTTCCTGACGCTCACAGGCTGTTCAGGGAGAAAGTGAAATACGCCTACGACAACCTGCCCGCCGAGATACGCGCAGCTAACCCAGCGCGCAATGACGCGGCCGGGGAGCTTGTATTCAGCAAAGGCGGATCGCTTTACGTCTCCACGTCATTCCGGGGCGGCACGCTGCGCTATCTGCACGTGTCCGAGTTCGGGAAGATCTGCGCCAAGGCTCCATACAAGGCAAGGGAGATCGTAACGGGCGCGTTCGAGGCAGTAGCTGCAGACTGCTTCATCACTATTGAGTCGACCGCTGAAGGTCGTGCTGGCTACTTCTTCGACTACTCGCAGAGTGCCGAGAAGCAAGCGCTATCGGGCACGCCGCTGGGTAAGCTGGACTGGAAGTTCTTCTTTTTCACTTGGTGGACTGCGCCGAAGTATTCGCTGGACGCGGATGATGTCGTCATCCCGCAACGCCTGACCGACTACTTCAACGAGCTGCTGGCCAAGCATGGGATCGTCACGAGTCCCGGTCAGCGTGCTTGGTATGCCGCCAAAGAGAAAACACTCGGCGACGACATGAAGCGGGAATACCCGTCGATACCGACCGAGGCCTTCCAGCAGTCTGTCGAAGGGGCCTATTACGCCAAGCAGTTCGCCAAGCTGTACGCGAACAAGCGGATTGGCGTCATTCCGAACAACAGTCACCAGCCGGTGATGACGTTCTGGGACATCGGTGTCGGCGACTCAACGGCCATCTGGTTCGTGCGTCAGATCGGTACCGAATACCACGTGATCGACTACTACGAGAACTCCGGCGAAGGCCTGCGCCATTACATGAAGGTGCTTAAGGATAAGGGTTACACCTACTCCGAGCACTGGGGGCCGCACGACATCGAGAACCGGGAGTTCGGCAGCGATGCCAAGAGCCGCAAGGACATCGCCAAAGAGGGCTACGAGATCGATGGCGAGCGGTATTCCATCAAGTTCCAGGTCGTTCCAAGGACTGGCGTCGATGACGGCATTGAATCGGCCCGGGAGATCCTGGCCCTTTGCGTCTTCGACGAATCCAAATGTGAAGAAGGCATCGGCCACCTCGAAAACTACCGCAAGGAATGGGATGAGAATCGGGGCTGCTGGAAGGACAAGCCATTCCATGACAGTACATCTCACGGCTCGGACGCCTTTCGATACTTCGCTGTGGCGAAGACCAAGCGCATACGTACCGCATCCACTTCACCTCTGAGAATCTGATTATGTCCAACGACCCAAACGCCACGCTGCCAGCGGTGGACCGCATGCGTGCCTATTGGGCCGTGGTTGCGCCGCTGATGGATGGAACGCAGGGGATGCGCAGGGCGGGGAAGGCATTGCTGCCTCAGTTCCCCGCCGAGCATGACGACACGTACAAGGAGCGCCTAGCACTATCCACGCTACTCCCGGTGTACGCCGAGACGATCAACAACATGACGTCGCGGGTGTTCGCCGAACCATTGCAGTTGGGCGAAGACATTCCGGAATCGATTCAAGCGCTGTGCAGTGACATCGACCTGGCTGGCAACGACATCAATTCATGGGCAGTCGAGCTGTTCCGCGACGGGATGAGCCACGGTCTATGCCACGCATTCATTGATCACCAGTCGACCGTAGACGCTGAGGGCAACAAGCTCTACAAGACCAAGATCGAGGAGGTTGCCGCAGGCGTCAGGCCCTACGCGGTGATCGTCAAGCCGCATCAAGTGCTTGGCTGGAGGTTCAGCGCGGGCGTGCTGGTGCAGGTTCGCTACATCGAAGTGATCGAGGTCCCTGATGGCGAGTTCGGGACAAAGTGCGTCGATCAGATCCGCGTGCTTGAGCCTGGCAGCTGGAAAACCTACCGTTCCGCCAACGGCAAGGCCTGGGCGATCTTCGAAGAGGGCACGACCAGCCTCACTTACATCCCGTGGGTGACGTTCTACACCGGCCGCACCGGCTCAATGACGGCTAAACCTCCGCTGCTGGAACTGGCATACCTCAACGTCAAGCACTGGCAGTCACAGAGCGACCAAGACAATCTGCTTCACGTCGCACGTGTTCCGCTGCTGTTTGTGTTCACCGGTGACGAGCAATTTCAACTAGTCATCAGCTCAGGCAGCGCAACCCGCATGCCTGCTGATGGTAATGCGAAGTACGTCGAGCACACCGGGGCTGCAATCGACTCGGGCCGTCAGTCGCTGCAAGACCTGATCGATGAGATGCGCATGGCTGGGGCGAAACTGCTTCAGCGCGACAAGCAGCAGGTCAAGACGGCCGCACAGGCCAACGAAGAGGCAGCGCAAGAGCTATCACCGCTGGCTCGTTTGGCTGGTCAGTTCGGTGACTGCATCGCCCAGATACTCCAGATCATCGCGGACTATCGCGGCGAGAAGGAAGGTGGGCACGTCGAGATGCGCGGCAACTTCGACAGCGACTTCGCTCCCGAAGTAAGTCTGCCGTCACTGATCAGCATGGCAGCGGCCGGCAAGATCAGCGATGAAACCCTGTACTCCGAAATGCAGCGTCGTGGCGTTATCAGCGATGAGCTGGATTGGGAAGACGAAAAAGCACGCCTGGAAGAGCAGGGGCCAGCACTGGGGGCGATGTAAATGGCTACGGTCAACGAGAAGCTTCAGTCGTCCTCCATAGGGCACGCCGTCGACCTGCAGCACCTGAGTAACGCCGAGGTACGGAAGGTCATGGCGCTGCTCAACCGTGCGGACGAAGATCTGCGGGGTAGGCTGCTCGCCGCTGTTGAGCGAATGGGGCCGAATCGCTTCACTGTCACTTACATGAACACCGTGCTTGAATCGGTTCGCGAACTGAACAAGCAGGTATACGACCAAGCTGGCGAGGTTTTGAAAGCATCGGTAGATGAACTGGCCCCCTATGAGATCGGCTATCAGCAGGCGCTGTTCGCCGCAACGCTACCGGCTCAGGTGCTTATCGCCGTGCCGCTGGCAAGGATTGATCTTGCTCAGGTCCAGAAGATCGCCTCAAGCCGCCCATTTCAGGGAAAATTGCTCGGCGAATGGATGGATGATCTGGAAGTGGGTCGCGCGGCTCGCATTCGTGACGCCATCCGCACCGGTATGGTCAACGGTCAAACCACTGACCAGATCGTTCGCGACATCATGGGCATCAAGTCCGAGGGTTATGCTGACGGCCTGCTGAATCGCAGTCGCAATGACATTGATGCGATGGTGCGGACGGCGATCAGTCACACCGCACAGGGCGCGCGCGATGCGTTCTACCAAGCAAACAGCGACCTGATAGCTGGCGTAGGCTGGCACAGCACGCTCGACGGACATACTTCCGGCCCATGCCGAATCCGTGACGGCAAGCAATACACCAATGACACGCACCAACCTGTTGGTCATGACATTCCGTGGCTTGCCGGCCCAGGCCGAATCCACTGGCGCTGCCGAAGCACTTCAACCCCTATCATCAAGGCATGGGAAGAGCTTGGTTTGTCGAAAGAGGATATGCCACCAGGCACTAGGGCGAGCATGGACGGCCAGGTGCCTGATTCGACCACTTACGGTGAATGGATCAAGGGCCAGAGCGCGAAACGCCAGGACGAAGTTCTAGGGCCTGCTCGGGGCAAGCTAATGCGAGAAGGCGGGCTATCTCTGGACAAGTTTTACAACGACCAAGGGAAAACGCTCACTCTCGATCAGCTACGCGAGCGTGACGCTGCCTCTTTCGCCAAAGCCGGGCTATGATGCCTGCATGACTGATAAACCAAAGCTGCACGTAATCGAAGGAACCCCAGCGCCTGATACTCCGGTCGAGCAGGCGCGGGCTCGTATCCGCAAGATGCCTAGGCCCGCGACCATGATCCAGTGCCACCGCTGCGGCAGTCGCGAGGTGATGATTACGAAGATCGGGATGTTGCTGAAGAACGGCAAGGCCACTGGTGGAACTCCGCAGGTTCTGTGTGCAAGCTGTCATCGCAACGGAGAGCGCGTAGTGCTCTGCTGAACAAGCTGAATACCTAAAGCCCGCCAAGCGCGGGCTTTTTAATACCCAAAATTCAAGCCCTGGCATCCGCTGGGGCTTTTTTATGCCCGCTGTTCGGATGGACGGGGCGCACTGAGTCGGATGGCTCGCAGGAGACAAGACCTTGAAACTGAAAACCGTAGAAGTCGATGGCAAGCAGTACGCTGAAATCCAGGACGGCAAGCCTGTGTACGTGGAGGACGACGGCAAAGAGGTCGCCTTCGACGCCGCTGGCACCCGCTCCACCATCACCCGACTGAACGCCGAAGCCAAAGACCACCGCGTGCGCGCCGACTCCGCTGAGAAGATCGTGAAGACCTTCGAAGGCATCGACGACCCCGCAGCGGCCAAAAAAGCGCTGGGCATTGTCGCGAACCTCGATGCAAAAACACTGGTGGATGCCGGTGAGATCGAGAAGGTGAAGACCGAAATCAGCAAGGCCTTCCAGACTCAACTGGACGAAGCAAACGGCAAAGCCCAGACCTTCGAGCAGCAGCTGTACGCAGAGAAAATCGGCGGCAACTTCGCTCGCTCGGCGTTCATTGCCGAAAAGCTAGCTGTTCCGGCTGACATGGTCCAGGCCACCTTCGGGCAAAACCTGAAGATCGAAGACGGCAAGGTTGTCGCTTATGACAGCCAGGGCCAGAAGATTTTCAGCCGCGCCCGCCCGGGTGAATTGGCCGACTTCGACGAAGCGATTGAAACCCTTGTCTCGCAGTACCCCCACCGCGACCACATCCTGAAAAGCTCCAACGCCACTGGCAGCGGCGCACAGAACGGTCAGAACACCAACTCGAACGCTAAAGGCAATTTTGGCGGAGGCAAAGACGACCGAGTCGCCGCCATCAAGGCCATGACCGCCACGAATTAAGGAGTCACCATGTCCCTGTCGAACATGAAGGTATTCAACGAGTACCTCAAGAAAATCACCATTGAAACGCTGGCTCAGGACGTTGAGAAATTCAACGCCGCCTCTGCCGGGTCCATCCGACTCACTACGCAGGGCATCGACGGCGACTTCCTTCAGGAATCGTTCTGGGCTGGCCTGCATGGCGCACAACGCCGTGTAGATCGTTACGCTGCCAACGGCGCACAGGCTGCCACTCCACTGGCTCAGAAGCAGTACGACTCCGTGAAGATCGCAGGCGGCTTCGGTCCGATCCTGTGGGAGCCTTCCCAGCTGTCGTGGGTGCAGAAGAACCCGGAAGAAGCACTGGAAGTGATCAGCCGCAACCTGTCCGAAGCAATCATGTCGGACCAGTTGAACACCGCCATTTCTGCATTGGTTGCTGCTATCGGCAATCAGCCGGCCGCCACGAACGACGTTTCGGCCACTCTCGGCATGAGCTACATCGCCATCAACAACGCGCACGCGCTGTTTGGTGATGCCTCGCAACGCCTGGTTGCTCAGGTCATGACCGGTGCGATGTACCACAAACTGCTGGGCCAGAACCTGGCCAACGAGAACCGTCTGTTCAGCTTCAGCGGTGTGCAGGTAGTCGACATCCTGGGTAAGGCAGTGATCATCACTGACGCTGCGGCGTTGTACGAAGCTGGCACCCCGAACAAGCAGAAGGTGTTGAGCCTGGCTGACGGCGCGGCGGTGGTGATGGATGGTTCCGATCTGATCACCAACATCGAAACCTCCAACGGCAAGGAGCGTATCGAAACCACCATGCAGGCCGATTACACCTTCGGTCTGGGTCTGAAGGGCTACACCTGGGACACCGCGAACGGCGGCAAGTCTCCGGCCAGCGCTGAACTGGCCACCGGCACCAACTGGGATCTGGTTGCGAACAGCATCAAGGCCTCGGCTGGCGTGATGACCATCGGCGATGCCGCCAAGTAACCAAGATGGCGGCCTTCGGGTCGCCTGATCCACTTATCAGGAGTCCGTCATGGGCGAGAAAATCATTTACGAGCAACACCCGGTCACCGCTGAGCGCAAAGCTGAACTGCGCCAGAAGGGTTACAAGATCATCGACGCCAAGTTCGCGCCGGATGACTACAAGCATCCTGAGCCGATGAAGAAGGGCGGGTCTGTCGTCGACAAGCCTTCCAAGGGGCTGAACGTCGACGAGATCAAGGCCAAACTGACCGAAAAGGGCATTGATTTCGATCCTGCCGCCAACAAGCCAGTGCTGGCTGAGCTGCTCGACAACGCAGCGGAGTAACCCATGACCGACTTCATCACTGTTGCAGACGTTGATGCATTGCTGGGGTCGGGCTGGGCGGGTGCCGGTGATCCGGTTATGTCTGTGATGCAGGCTAACGCCTGGCTGACCAGCAAAATTAAGCGTCCTGTTCCCGCCGAAGTACCGGCCGAGATCAAGCAGGCCGGTGCGCAAGTTGCAAAGATCGCCTCGACTGATGGCCTGTACAAGTCCGTCGAGCGCGAGACGATCAGCGAGACGGTATCAGCCACCTCAGGCACTTCCGTCAGCGAAACCTACGTGCAAGGATCTGTCGCGCTGTCCGCTGGCGAGAGTTTCGCCATGGCGCTCATCTATCCATGGGCAGTCGGCACCAATTCCATTCCAATGATCAGGGGTTGATCATGGGCCTACATGACAAGCTTCAATCGAAGCTGGCGAAAGCATTTGACGGCAAGCTGGCTGATGCGGTGCGCGCTGTGTCTGGAGCTCGCGTAGTTGCTGGCGAGTACGACCCGGTGACCGGATCAGAGAGTGCAGGCTCAACCTTGAATTACGGTGGGCGCGGCGTCTTCAGTAGCTACCAAGCACGCGAGATTGACGGCAGTCTGATCCAGACGACTGACGAAAAGCTGCTGATTCTGCAAAACGAGCTGTTTGTTCTCTTGGCAGGCTCGCCGACATCAGAAATTGCCGTTCCAGCGATAGGCGACATCATCAGCGGCAAGCGAGCGTTGAACGTCTCCGAAGACCCGGCCAAAGCGACATTCACCATTCAGCTGAGGGCGTGACAATGAGCTTTTCAGATGACATTCGGCGTTTCACCGCCAAGACTGCGGCCTCTCACAATAAGATCGTCCGCGCCGCGACCATCGAACTGTTCAGCAGCGTTATCAAAATGACTCCAGTCGGCGACCCTGACGGCTGGAAATATCCTCTGCTTGCCCCTCCCGGCTACGTAGGTGGTCGCGCTCGCGGGAATTGGCAGGCTTCGGTAGGTTCGCCGGTAGATGGCGAGGTGGAAAGGCTTGATCAAAGTGGCGGGAGTACCATTTCGGACGCCGAAGGCAAAACCCCTCAAGGGGCTGGGCAGGTTACGTACTTGACCAACAACCTTCCGTACATTGAGCGGCTAGAGAATGGCTGGTCTGATCAGGCGGCCGCAGGCATGGTCACCGTAAGCATGGATCGAGTCTCCAAGATCGTTGCCGCAGCCATCGAAAAGAACAAGGTTTAAGTCATGTCTGAAACCAAGATCAACGGGGCATTGGTCAGCGCCTATCTGGCGAGCGATCTGTACCCGCTAAGCCGAACCAATGTTGAGGGCAAAACCTACACGCCCGTCACCGGCCAAGCTTGGGCACGACTGACCGACATGCCGACCGGCCGCGAGCCTGCTGCATTCGGTGCAGTGAATCCCGTCGAGCGCTCCGGCTACCTGCAGATCGACGTATTCCACCCGAACAACACCGGCACCGGCCCTATTCTGGCTGATGCCGACAAGGCGCTGAGCTTTTATAGGCCGGGCCTTGACCTCGAATATCAAGGGCAGCGGGTTCACATCCGCAAGGCTGAGCGATCCAAGATAACGCCGGAAGCTGTCTGGACTGGCGTCAGCATCAAAGTCTTCTACACGGCCTGGATCTTTCCGACCGCCTGATTCATCCCTCGCAATCCCACACCCTGCCCATATGCGGGGTTTTTTCGTTCCAGGAGATCCCAAAAATGGGCAAGTTATCCAACGGCTCAGCCGCGCAGTATTACTACGTCGAGGAGGTGGCAGGCGCTATCCCTGCAACTCCGGCGTGGAAGCCTATTCGCTTTGTGAGCGCAGGCCTTACCCCGAACATCAACCAAGTCACCACTGCTGAGATGAACGAGTTTCGCCAGCAGCAGGCTAGTCGGGGCGGCACCTACAGCGTGGCCGGCGATATCGCGGTTGAGCTGTCTTTCCGCAGTTTCGACGACTTGATCCAAGCTGCAATGCAAGGCACTTGGACCGCGAACGTCCTGAAGATCGGCAAGGTTGAGCGCTCCTTTGCCATCCTGGAGCGCCACACCGACATCGGTATCGACTACTGCTACCACGGCTGCCGAGTGGGCACGATGGCAATCAGCGCACCGCTGAACGCTCCAGTCGGTGTAACCTTCAGCATGTTGGGTACCAAGGCTGAGCGCTACACCGTGCCGGTTGGCTCGACGTACACGGCCAGCACTGCCACCGACATCATGATCACCACCAACCTTGCGCTGACGGAAGGCGGCCTGCCAGTTGCTTACGCGACAGAGTGGAGCGTGAACCTCGACAACGGCATGGAAGCACTGTTTGCGCTGGGCAGCCGTGAAGCCTTCGATATCTCCAACGGTATCGCGGTCGTCACCGGCTCCATGAGCGCATACCTCGTCGACGCAGTGCTGTGGGACAAGGTTCTCAACGAGACTTCTACCTCACATGTGATTGAGTTCACCGAAGGCGCTGACAGCTACACGCTGGAACTGCCGAAGGTTCGCTACACCCAGGGCCAGAAGCAAACCAGCGGTCCTGGCGCGATCATCCCGCAGTACACAGTGAGCGCCGGTTACGACGCAACGCTGGCCACCACGATGATGATTACTCGCACGTCGTAATCACAACCCCTTCCCAGGCCCGCCATTTGAGCGGGTCTTTTCATTTCTGGAGATTCATCGCATGGCTGCTAAACCCGAAAAAGCTGTAACACCGAAGACTTTCGCTCTGGCCGACTTCTTCACCTTGTCCGCATTGGAAGCAGGCAAGAAGCTGCCTCTGACACTGCCGGACGGCACTGCTACTGATCACTACCTGATTGTAATCGGGCAGGATGCTCCAGTTGCCAGGCGTGCATTGCTGTCATTGGCACGCGAAGGCCGCGACAAGGATGAATCCAAGCTGAGCTCGGACGAGATCTATGACATCCAGAACACTGGCACCATCAAGTACCGCTCTGCACTGGTAACCGGCTGGTCGTTCGATGCGCCGTTCTCACGCGACGCCGTTGCTGAGCTGCTGACCCAGAACCCCGGCCTTGCTCAGGAGGTAGAGTCATTCTCCAATAGCCGCGCGCGTTTTTTCGCGCCAGAGTTGAAAGCCTCCTAACCCACTGGGAAGGCGAGGCCAGGCTTAACAAGCCGGTCAAAGGGTCGACAGCCACAACCCGCGATCACCTGACGCGGGTCTGGAATATGACCGGGCACAAGCCGCGCGAGCTGGATATTCCGTCGATGCCTGACGGCATGGCGTACTTGGCTGGCCTGTTCTGGGAGCTGAAGCGCACCGCTGACCCGTTGACGTGGCAGGAGATGGACGCTTGGGCGCGCATGATGGATCGACAGATTGATCCAGAAGAGGCGCGAACCATCATGAAGATGGACGGCATCCAATGTCGGGTGATGAGTGAGGCTTGATGATAGGCTGCCTCCACATCGTCCGAGGACGCTATTTGGCGCAGCTGATCTTCAGCTCTTTGCGGTTGAATCCCTGATCCTCCTCGATCGTTTTGTATCCGCCCGGGCATACCTCCTGAGCTCTGCTGTAACAGATACCCCAGCCGGTCGCGGCTCCGCAGGCTATTTGGTATTCGACCGTACCATCCGGCCGGTCGATCTTTTGAGCCGTAGTGCATCCGGCCAGTGTGGTAACTCCTGCGAATACCAATACTGCGAGCAGCTTTGCGCTTCCCATGCGTCTCTCCTTAATTTGATCGGCAAGCATGAGGCGGTGAAGCCGTTCGGGCAAGTGGTGTGCGTGGCGATTTGATATTCTGGCGCTTTAATGGGAGGGATTCGGAATGCGCCATTGGCTGTTGGTCGGGGTTTTCCTGGCAGGAGGGGCTCAAGCGGCAGCGCCAGCTACGTCGCAGAGTCAGAAGGATTTGGTAAAATACCTGATAGCGTCCGAGAAGAAATCTGTCAAAGACGCGACCTGGATGAGCAAGGACAACCTGTACATCGGCGCTATTGATGACGGCACGGACCGGAAGGGGCTGGCCAGCTACATATGCACGGTGGCGTCCGAACGCAAAGCCACGGCCAAGATGGTCAAGGTGGTCGACATCGTGAAGGTCCAGCGCTCCGGGAAATTCGAAGAGCTGGGCAGGGCCGACTGCCCATAACTGAAACGTAAACCAAGAGCCTCGCCAAGTGCGGGGCTTTTTTTCGCCCGGAGAAAAGTATGCAGCCCCGAGATTTCTACGTGAAGCAGGAGGCGGAAGAGGGGCGACGGGTCGATTTATCGAATGCTGACGGCGCGCCAAGCGAGCACTGGCTGGTCGTCCGGTCGGTGCTTTCCCAGCAATACGAAAAGGCTTTCGACTCAATCAAGGCGCAGGCACTGGTCCAGGTAGTCGAGCTTTCCAAGGCCGGAGGCAAGGAGCAGGCATTGCGCATGGACAAGCAGCAGCGCCGCGCGCGAAAGGCCCGACTTGTTGCCTCGCTCATCTCGGACTGGTCGCTAGACCTTCCCTGCAACGAAACAGAAAAAACCAATCTGCTCATTCAGGCCCCGCGACTGCGCCGCCAGATCGAGCGCATCAGTGAAACCATTTTCATAGCGAGAGCCGGCCATGTCTGAATACGCAAAGCTGGTCATCTCGGTCGACAGCACCTCTGCCCGGAAGGCTGATAAGGATCTAGGCGCGCTCGATAAGAGTGCATCAAACCTAACTTCCGGCCTGGGTAAGCTGCTGGGCCCGCTGGTATCCGTGGCCACCGCAATGGCGGCGCTGAACAAGGCGGCCGACGTACAGCGCCAGTTCGATGTGCTCAACTCTGGCCTGATCACCGCGACCGGCAGCAGCGAGAAGGCAGCCGTAGCATTTAAAGCGCTGCAAACCTTCGCCCAGAAAACGCCATACGACCTCAATCAGGCGGTGAAGGGCTTCACGCAACTGGTGAACCTCGGCCTCACTCCGTCTGAAAAGGCGCTGATGTCGTACGGCAACACTGCGTCGGCAATGGGCAAAGACCTCAATCAGATGATCGAGGCAGTCGCTGATGCGGCAACAGGCGAGTTTGAGCGCCTGAAAGAATTCGGTATCAAGGCGAAGGTCAATGGCGACAGCATCGCGCTCACCTTCCAAGGTGTCACCAAGAAGATCGGCAACAATGCCGCCGAGATTGAAAAGTACCTGACCGATCTGGGCGAGAATCAATTTGCTGGAGCCATGGAGCTCCGCATGAAAACCCTGGACGGCGCAGTTGCCAACCTGGGCAAAACATGGGATAGCACATTCCGCCTAATCAACGATGCCGGGCTCGGCACGCTGATGCAGGATTCGGTCAACTCCGTCACCGACGCACTGAGTGAGCTGAATAGCCAGATTGCATCAGGCCAGATGGAAACAAATCTGTCTGCCGCCGCTTCCCAGTTCACGGCATTTGGATCTGACGCAACAAAATCCCTTCAGACGCTGAAAGATTGGTGGGGCAGCCTTTTTGATGTGGATCAGCAAGGAGGAATGGCTGCCTCTGCATCGGAAACAGCGAATTTCGTAAGTGATGCGTTTGCATCTCTGCCCACCAATATTCGAGCAATGGTCCAGATCGCGACCGTTGAAATCGCTTCGTACTTTGACCGCCTGATTGCTCAAGCCGTCTTCGCCAAGGACGCAATAAAGTCTGCTTTCTCGGATGACACCGTTCAGGACGCAGCCAATCGGTATCAGGAATCCCTCAACGTAACGAATCAGGCTCGCGAAGACAGTATTGTCAGCATCCTTGAGGAGCGCGATTCTGCCCTCGACTCATTCAAAAAGCAGCGTGAGTCAGCCCTGGACAAGCGCAAAGTCTTCGACGAAGGCGCAAAGGCTGATGCGGCCAACACTACCGATCGTCTCGCGCAGTTCAAGGTTCTGGGCGATGGCACCAAAGCCCAATCCGCAGCAAGCAAGAAGGCAGCAACTGAAGCCGAGCAACTCGCCAAGCAGCAGAAGAAGGCCCTCGACGACCTAGTTGCGCAGTCTGGCATCGCGGTGTCATCGTCAAACTCCATGGCCGACGCCTATCTGGCCGGCGCCGACAACGTTCGCGATCTGACCATTCAGCAAAAGATCGAAGAGTCGCTACTGAAGACCGGCGCCGCCGCGCACGACAAGGTAACGGACGCGGTAAACAAGGAAGCGGACGCCAAGGATCGTCTGGACATTGCGCAGTCCATTGCGGCTATGCGCACCGAAACTACGCAGACACTGGCCCAGGCCACCGCCACACTCCAAGGCAAGACAGCACTCGAAGCCTTCAACATTCAAAAGTCGATGACTGTTGCGCTTGCCGGCAAGAATATCGAATACGGCAGCCAGGAATACGACCTGCTGCTGCAACAGACCAAGGCCCAGCTCGACGCCAATAAGGCGCTGGAGCAGGCTAACTCGGTTGAGGGGATCGTTGATCGTCTCAATCCTCAGGTAAAGCTCTTACGCGATTACACCACCGAACAGAAAGCTCTCAGCGCCGCTATCGCTTCCGGTACAGGAGATACAGCGCTATATCAGGACGCGCTGGCGAAGCTCGGCCTGGAATATGAGCAGAACAAGGCATCAGCTACCGCGTGGGGCAAATTCACAGAGGGTGCAGTTGACCGAGTAGACGACGCATTCGCTGACGCATGGAAGAACATCGACAAGGGCTTTAAAGGGTTTGCCGATAGCCTGGTCGACGGATTCAAGCAACTGCTGGCCGAGATGGCACACATGGCGATCACTAAGCCGATCATCATGCAGATCGGGGCATCGCTTGGCGTTGGCGGGCTTTCCGCGCAGTCCTCCGGCCTTTTTGGTGGCTCGGGCGGAATGAATGCCTCGAACCTTTTTGACGGTGCGAGCAAAGCTTACAGCCTTGCGACATCCAGCTTCGGCGATGCGGTAAGCGCAGGCTGGAGCGCTGGTGATGGTTTCTTGGGAGGCGTCCAAGGCGCGTTTAAAGCCGGCTCGGGCAGCATTTCCAACGGGATATCCGGGTTGTTCTCGGGCGCCGGCTCTACGGCTGGTGCAACGGCGAACGGGGTTTACCAACTCGGCTCAAGCGCGGCACCCGCAACAGTCGATTTGATTTCGAACACCGTAAGCAATAGCGCGACCGGCGCGGTAACTGGCACGGCCAGCGGAGCCACAACAGCGGCCACTTCCGGCCTTGCTGCGTCCAGCGCGCTAATGTACGGCATTGGTGGCGCGATTCAGGGTTATCTAAAGGCTGGCGTTAAAGGTGCCATCGCGGGCGCGGGCGGTGCGGTGGCGGGCGCATATGCGGGCGCGGCCATTGGTTCTGCGGTTCCAGTGATCGGCACTGCCATCGGCGCGGCCATCGGCGCTGTACTTGGCGGCCTGTTTGGTTCATCGCTGTTCGGCGGTGACTGGGTGACGAAGGACCAGGGCTTTCAGCTGGGCGTGACTGGCGGCGAATTGGATTCGAATTCGTTCGAGTACCAAAAGAAAAAAGGAGGCTTGTTCAGCAGTAACAAGAAGCGCACGCGCCTCACCGCCATGGACCCGGAGATGCAAACCGCGCTGGATAACACTTACGCGGCGACACTGGGCACTGTTGTGGGCTTGTTCGATAGCCTGAACGTACAGCTGAATGACGGCGTGCTCGACGGCTTGAATGTCGCGGCCACTCAGATAAGTACAAAGGACAAAACCGCCGAACAGATACAAACAGAAATCGCAAAGTGGTTCACGGACCTGGCTGACGCTGCGATTTCCGAAGTGGATAAAGTCACATCGGCTGGCTTGTCGGGAATGACCTTCGAGGGACTGACGGCATTCGTTAACAACTTGTACAGCGTCAACGGCTCTCTTGAAATGATCGGCGTGAAGGCGGTCGACTTCAGCGTTGCCGGTGGGCGAATGATTGAAAATCTTGTCGGCATGGCTGGCGGGATTGAAAATCTAAACACCAACATGACCGGCTTCTATGACGGCTTCACAACCGATGTTCAGAAGTCTTCTGACTTGCTGGATGGTGTTCGCGCTCAGTTCTTGGCAATGGGGCTTACCTTGCCCGCCACCCGCGAAGCATTTGACGCGGCGGTTAAAGGGCTGGACCTCACCTCCGAGGCCGAGCGTGTCATTTTCAATTCAATGACTGCGAACGCAAAACAGGCTTCCGCCGCATACTCAATCCTGGAGCAGCGAGCAAAAGCCGCCAAAGAAGCGCAGGACGCGCTGGATTCGAACTACTACACCCTCTTCACCACTGAAGCCGAGCGTGCCAACGACAAGCTCTCCGACATCACGGCGCAATTTGCCGCGATGGGCCTGGCACTGCCGACGACCAATCAAGACTTCAAGAACATGGTCTACGCCGCTGGCCAGGCAGGCGAATCCGGCAAGAAGGTTTTCGACTTCCTGAAGGGTTCGGCGGGTAACGCCAGTGATGCAATCGCGATCCTTGCAGCCAGGTCGAAGGCTTCGCTGGACTCTGCTTTCAGCACCTTGCAGCGGTCGATCGCGGCCCAACAGAAAACCGCTTCCGACGCATACAACGCACTGAACACCTCGCTCAACGACATGCTCAGCACGGCGAGCAGCAGCGTTTCTGACCTGACTTCGGTCGGCTCGGATCTCAGCTCGGCGCTCAAAGCATTGCGTGGCGATTCGGACGAGGCGGTTCGTACCTTGCGCGCCCAGGCTCAGGCCACGCTGCAATCGGCACTGGCTACCGCGCGGGCTGGCGGTTCGCTGGCTGGCTTCACCGGTTTGAGTGATGCACTGGACACGGTCAGCGATAACAGCACTGATCTGTACTCGTCGCTTGAAGACTTCAACCGGGATCAGGGTCGGACTGCAAACGTCGTGGCCGAGCTGAACGCCATCAATGGCAAGCAGCTCACCGCAGCGGAGAAATTGCAGGAGAGTCTGGAAGATCAGATCGATCAGGCCAAGGCAGCCTACGACCTGCAAAGCGCACAGTTCGAGTCGGAGCAGGCGTTTGCGCAGGCTCAGCTGGACATGCTCAACGGCGTGAACAATTCGACTATGACCGTAGCGGCAGCAGTTGCAGCTATGAACTCGGCCGTGGTCGCGGCGCTGTCGACATTGCCACGTACCGGCGCAGGCAGTGCAGCCCAAAACACGCCGCAGAACAACTCGAACGCGATCCAGACCATTTACAAGGATGTACTGGACCGGGACGCAGATGCGGGCGGCTTGGCCTTCTGGTCTGCTGCTCTGCAGAACGGGACGCTGAGCTACGACCAAGTTATTGCGGCTATTCGTGATTCGGCATCGACCAATGGGCAGCTCAAGGTTCCAGGCTACGCAACCGGTGGCGACTTCGGCGGCGGGATGCGCCTCGTTGGCGAGAACGGTCCGGAACTGGAAGTCACAGGCCCTAGCCGGATATTCAACGCGAACCAGACGGCGGCGATGCTCAGCGGGGGTGGCGATTCTGGGGCTACGGCTGCCGAAGTTCGGGCACTACGCGAAGAGATCAAGAGCAACGCCACCTACATGGCGCAACTCACGAAGGCGGTCGCGCAAGGCATGGACACGCTCGTTAACTCCGGCATGCAGATCATTGGCACTATTGAAACAAAGGCGGCGACCGCATGAGCCAGATGAAAGTGGTGCCGGGGATAGAAATAACCCCGGCGAAGATGATCGTTAATGCGCTGCCTGACGCCGACTATGCGGCCTGGTCGGCAGCTACGACATATGCGATAGGCGACTTTGTAACCATTGACCGCATCAACTATCAGGCATTGGTTGCGCATAACAACCGCAATCCAGTGACTGATATGGTTTCGCCTCCTGCTTGGCAAAACCTCGGGTGGATCAACAAGTACAGGATGTTCAACAAGGCAATCGGCAACACCTGGAAGATCGGGACATTCACGGCCGCACAGAATGTCATCGACTTCACGATCCGGCCCGGCCAGCGCATCAACGCCATCGGCCTTGTTGGGGTTTACGCCTCATCGGTGCGCATCGTTATGACCGTGCCGGGGGTGACTGATCCGGTGTACGACAAGACCTTTGCCATGTCGAGCAAGGCCGGGGGTAGCTGGTATCAGTACTTCTTCGGCCAGTTCACCACCAAGGACAACTTGGCCGAGTTCGACCTGCCGCCATACAACAATGCCGATATTCGCGTAATCGTCAGTGCGACAGGCAGCACCGCTCGCGTGGGGATGATGATTATCGGCTGGGCCAAGAATATTGGCACCGCAGTTTATGGAACATCGCTTGGCCGCAAGAAGTACTCGACCATCAAGGAAGAGTTTGACGGAAGTATCACCATCACCAAACGCGGGCGACGGAGATCGATCGACTTCCAAGTCGAGCTAACCGGCGACCAGATTTCCAGCACTCAAAGAATCCTGGATGACGTCGACGACGTTCCGTCCCTGTTCGTCGGGGCCAGCAATCTTGCCTACACCATCATCATCGGGATTTACGACGACTTCGACACAGGTCTTCCGACTTACAACCGTGGGCAATACACACTCAAGACAAGGAGCCTCATGTAATGGCAGACATCGAATTACTTTCAACGCTTCCTGATCCGCCATTGCCAACTGACGCTGAGGATGTTTTTGACGCAAAGGCAGGCGCCACGCTCACAGCCCAGCAGAAGATGGTCAATGTCGATATCAACGGCAAGCTGGTGCCGCAGATCAACTCTGCTACGGCGCAGATTACGGTGGATAAGAACGCTGCGGCCGCTTCAGCCCTGACAGCTACCCAGCAAGCCGCCATCGCAAGTGGTGCCGGTGGTGCCGCTGCCGCCCAGGTCGCATTGGCCACGGCCGCAGCCAACAACGCCGCCGCCTCAGCGACAGCCGCCGAATCTGCCCCCGGCTCTATCGGCAATCTCGCCCTCATGCATGCCGTCGCACTCTCTTTCTAAGGAATCACCATGGCCAAGACATTCACTGCGCCGTTTGCTCAGACGTACAAGACTGGCACCGCCGTCGTTACTGCCGCACTGACCGGGATCGGCACTTCAACCGTCACTGGCGCTGCTCTACTCGCTACGGCGGGCGCCAATGGCGCGCTAGTTACCAAGCTGACGGCCATCCCTCGCGCAACAGTGGCGGCGTCGTCACTGGTCCTATTTCTGGTGAAGGCCAGCGCTCCGACGGTCTACAACCTGATTGATTCCGAACTGATGGCCGCCTATACGCTGGCCGCAACCACGGCCATTCCTGAAACCGCGTTCGGCAACATTGCGCCGACTACACCGCTGCGCCTCGAAGCTGGCGACATGCTCTACGTCGGCTCGCAAGTCGCCCTTGCTGCAGGGATCGTCTTCTACGCAGAGCAGGCCGACCTATGATTGGCAATCCATTGGGTAATCCGCTTGGGAATCCGCTGGGGTTGAAGATTGGCGGCGGGACTGGCTCCAGCATCGGCGACATCGTGACCCGCATGTCGCCACCATCCGGCAATTACCTTTTGGCGAATGGAGCCACCCCCGCCAAAGCGGACTATCCAAGACTGTTTGAAAAGCTAGGGCAGCAGGCCCTGAAGAACCCGGTGGCCCCATCGAATCCAGGGACATCAACAAGCACATTTATACCGGTAGCTAGCAGCCTAGCTTATGACGGGGTTTACTTCTACGGCGTAGCTAACGGCAGTAGCGGGATTTATCGTAGTATTGACGGCCAGACGTGGACGACCACGGCGGCAGGTATTTTTACGAATGGCGGGGCGGCGATTTCTAGCGCTAACGGCTCGATCTTCGGGACCGATCAAGTTTCGTCAAACCTTGTAAAAAGGTCGGTAGATAACGGGGTAACGTGGTCGAGTGTAACGCTTCCTCGGGCGGACACGTGGGGGAAAATGTTTTATTTCTCCGGCCGCTATATCCTTTTTTCTACTAGCTCTAGCGGCATACTCTATTCAAGTGACTTAGTTAATTGGACTGAGGTAGGGATTAGCGGTAGCTATACCGATATGATTATCGGGAACGGTGTCGCGGTGATCACTACTAACACGAGTAGCGGAAGTAATGGAGTTATTTACGTATCCACCAATGGTGCAACTTGGCAACAAGTACTTCTACCTAATGGCATATTTATATCTGGTGCGTTTCAAAACGGTTTAATAATTGTGTCCAGTCGCTCGACGACAGCTGTTTATACTACCGTCGATGGGGTTGCCTGGACCGCCTCTACGCCGCAACCTGGTAACGGTGCATTCGCCTTTATGGCGGCAGGTGATGGTCTATTCTTCGCAATGACCAGTGTAAATATCGTGTACACGTCTATAGATGGGGACGTTTGGGAGCCGACTGCGTTTGGCGGTACGGCGTTCAACTGGAATAGGATCATCTACGGCAACAAGCGGCTTTTAGCGAGGGAAGGTACCAACGGGGGGTACTCGATGACTTGGGATAGATACAATTTCGACAGCAATACGTTATTTGCACTCCCGACAATCAAGTTGCAAGGTGGACTGCGCGCTTACGTGAGGGCTAAGTAAAATGATCAAAGTAGAAAACAACACCGCCACTCGCGAGCCGATCCCATCCTTTCTGGATCAGTCCGGCACTTCCGAAGCGCTCGCCTCTCTCCTCGACCTCTCATGGACAGACCCGCAGTTCGGATTGCAGGAGGCTGCATGGTGGCCGGAAGAAAACGCCGACGTAACGCTTGGCACCAACAAGAAATGGGGCGCTGAAGTCCTAACGCTTGATGCAGATCGCAAGGTCGTAGTGGTCACGCGCAAGCAGGTAGCCATGACAGCGGCAGAGAAGGCGGCGCGGGATGCTGATCTGGCAGCTCAGATCGCAGCTGCTCAAGCTGCAACCATGGCCGAGTTCGAGCAGGCCGTACAAGCCAAGCTGAACTCCGCTGCTATCGCCGCCAAATACGACAGCGTCGAAAACGCTGTGAGTTATGCCGAAGAACCGGCTGTGCCCAAGTTCCAGAATGACGGAATCGCCTTCCGCGCCTGGCGCTCGCTGGTCTGGGCCTACGCCTATGAGCAGCTTGCCTTGGTGCTGGCCGGCGGGCGTGAGCAGCCGACAGTCGAAGCCTTCCTGCTTGAGTTGCCGGTGCTGGAATTGCCCGCGTAACCCATCGACTACAAATTTCAGCTATCCCACTCAGATAGCCTTGAACCTTTATTGACCCTTGCACTCCTATGAATGAGTCCGAGAGCTCTCCCGGCAATTTGAACGTCGCTGTTTCATGCCGGGGTTATTCATAAGCTGTTTGGTGTCGAACCGCCGAATGGTTGAGAAAGGTCCAGCCGTATATCTCACTCCAAAGCCGCCTTGAGCGGTTTTTTTGTGCCCGCGATTCGGCGGGCCAAGGACTTTCTATGCCTACGATTTCTCGCGGCATCCGCTCCAATAACCCCGGAAACATCGACTACAACAAGGCCAACGACTGGCTTGGTCAACTCCCTTTCGATCCGCTCATTGAATCCCGATTCGCCCGGTTCGATAAGCCAGAGAACGGCATCCGCGCACTGGGTAAGCTGTTGCGCAACTACCGGGCCAAGTACGGCCTAGATACCGTGAAAGGCCTGATCAGCCGCTGGGCACCCTCAAACGAGAACGACACAGCTGCATACGTGGCCGCTGTAGAAAGCCGCATCGTCAAGGCAACCTGCAAGCCTGCTGGCAAGCTGGACCTGAACAGCCCGGTCATTCTAGGCTGCCTGGTGCGCGCGATCATCCAGCACGAGAACGGCAGCATTCCCTATCCGGACGCGGTGATTGATGAAGGCGTGCAGCGGGCTCTGGCATGAGCAAATCCGGGTCGCTCGGGAAATTGCCCTATGTCGGCAACGGTCCTGGCCAGTTCTCCATCATTCCGCCGCTCCTCCCTTACAAAGTCGGTGAGTGGGCGCTGTTGGACGATCCGATTTATACCGACAAGGCAGGCAAGCAGCATCCATGCCCTCGCTATTTCATAACTGACCTTGCATCAATCCCATGGCTCGCCGAGCCGATCTTCAATTCGGTTGATTCCCGGCTCCCAGGCGTGATGCACGATCTTTTTTACTGTACCAATGCGCTACCCCGCGCCGAGTGCGATGCTCTGCTCAGGGAAATGCTGATTGTCACCGGTTGCGACGTCGTGCGTGCGAACCTGATCTATGCAGCCGTCCGGGTCGGTGGTGCGAGCCGGTACAAGGCCTGCACTGGCGGACCTAAGTATGAGGACTTCGCTTGGGAATACATGACGCCTTACGAGGTGATTCTGTATGAGTCCGCTTACAAGCTGGGCGCAAATCACATGTGATGCTTTGATGTTGGGGGTGTTCGTCGGCAGGACGCCGGGGAGGGGGTGAAACCTTGAATTGCGGAGCATTGGTAGAAATTGCGGAGCAATAAACAACAAAGGCCCACGCACCCAAAGCACGTAAGCCCTTGTTCTGTAAGTGGTGCCCCGAGCCGGGGTCGAACCGGCACGTCCTAGAACGAGGGATTTTAAGTCCCTTGCGTCTACCAATTTCGCCATCGGGGCGGTCTTGCAGAAGAGCAGGGAGGATATACATCCAGCTTCCTTGAAGCAAGCTTGCAAACCCTTTATGTGAAACAGAATCTTGCCTGGCCACAAAAATAAAAAGCTTCAGAATCATGGCTCTACGCAGCTTCTCCATGAAAGGTGCGCCGACGCAAGCGTGATCTGCGTCTGATAATGCACATTCACTTCCTCCTGTCGGCACGGACATTGCGCTGTTTTGTTTTGGGGCTTGGTGCTGTATAGCTTGAGTTCCATATTGTGTAGCACGGAGGCAACAATGACAGACGCACGCCAGAATCAGCAGTCGGACACGTCAGCCAGCGGTGAAATTGAGGACGCGCTTTCGCATTTGAAGTGGCAGGGCAAGCAGATTGATTGGCTGCTGCAGTGGCTGGTCAAATTTGTCGCAAACACCAAGGTCGAGATGGGCATCACGTTAACCGTCGGTGGCAATCTCGTCTCAGGTCAGCTGATTTCCCACGATGCGTACTTTGAGCAATTGGCAGCCGACATTTCTGCGCCCTTCGCTCAGTTCAACAACGGTACCGAAGCCTCCATGAAGGAAATGATTTTGTCGTTTCGCCCGGGCGAATCCTCGGACGATACTCCAGAGTTCCACTTCATTCATTTGAAGGACTGCAAGACTTACTCAAACGAGCAGAACCCTATCTGCGCAGAGGGTGTTCTCTGGCGAGGGAAAATTGCCTCGGTTACAGGATTCACTATTGGGCTCATCGCCCGGAAATAAGCGCTTGCCCTCCAAGGCCCCGATTCAAGCGGGGCCTGTCATCCCGCCTGACATGAACGTCCTCATTGACCGGCGAGTAGCTTCAATACCGTCAGGTTGCGTCGAATAGGCTGCTGTTCGGCAGGGCGCACGATTGATATGACTTTCCCATGCCCCGCATCATATCCAAGACTCTCGCTCTCGATAGCTTCCAACAATGTTTTGGCCAGAATGGTTGCTCCGTAAGGCCCTCGATAATCCGCTGGGCGGATACCCGAAACGCCGTAGACGGCATGTGTGTAAGCGTGCGTTAACACTAACGAGATCACGTTTATATCAGTTTCTTTACACGACACTTTGTAGTCGCGAAGTCGGGTTTCGAGAACATTGCCTATTTGATGGTTGGACAGCAGCTTCATAACGACTCCTCTTCCTTAGAGTACGAAAGGCATTGCCTGTGCTTAAGTGTTATCCATTGAACATTCTTGCTGTGTCGATCCCGTCATGGAAAGCAACTTTACGCGCTTCAGGGCTGTCATTCACAAAGTCATTTAGCCGGAATAAAAGATGGTCCATGAGCTGTTTGTCGACGCCGTCTATATTCCGGTAGGACGCGATGAATGTTCGTTCGTGGCCGACGAGTTGCGACAGTCCGACCGAGCGTTTTCCGGTAAGAATGAACAGCAAGTCGATTCCGGTGCCGGCTATCGCGGCCAGGTAATCCCCACGAGGCAACCGACGCCCACTTTCATACTTGACCTGCGCGTTAGGTTTGACACCGCCTATCGCCGCAAATGAGTACTGAGGCATGCCTATCCTGATCCGCTCGTTGCGCAGCCTGACATGCAAACTGTTCATACCGTGAGTAATTGAATGCGCGAAGCGAGGCTTGTTTTTTTAACGGAGCAGTGCTCGGTTTTCCGCTGGTGGGCTGCAGGCCGTGATCCAGAACTCAGAAGGTTCAAAGTTTGACATGTTTCAATTTCGGACAATAGGAAGTTCGCCAGCCGGGTCACGGCAAGCGTGTTGAAATAATTCATTCTAGCGACCCCTGAAATAGCATATGTCTCCTGACTGTTAACGTGAGTTAACACTAACTCCAATGTTCCATTCTTGAGAAACTTGCACTGGACTTTGTAATCGTGCAAACGAGCCCGAAGCGCCTTTGCCAAATAACCTGATGCTAATGAAATCATGCCATAAGTCCGAGCCATTTGTTGATAACTTAGCAAGACAGGTTTTTTGAGTAAATAGTGTTGCAGGCAAATACTCTACGAGCCGTCGGCAATTAACGTAACAAAGCTCTCTGGCGTGGGCGCTGAGGAGAATTAGGGGTGTTATAAAATATTACTGCAACGCAGAGTGAGCGCAGAAACGAACTTTCCGTTCGGATGGGCTAGCCGCGTTAACGTGTGCATTTGGATGCATCAAGGCTGCCGACAACAGTCTCGATTGCAGACATGCCGTGGTCAGCCTGTTGGAGTGTTGGAGCGGGTTGACCTCGATCTGGTTGTATCACTGGTGCCGCTCCGGAGGACCGGAGCGGACAAGCTACAGATCAGTTGCGACGATGATTACGCTTGTTCTTGTGCTTGCGGGAATGGCTTTTGTCGTTGCTGCTGCTGCCGAGGTTGTTACCCACTGCACCGCCTGCTGCGCCACCCAGGCCAGCGCCAATGGTGGAGCCGGTGCTGCCGCCCAATTGGTTGCCGATCAACGAGCCGCCGGCAGAGCCGATGCCGCCACCGATGGCTGCCTCAGTTCGACTGCCCTTGCGTGCGCCTACAGCACTGCCCGCAGCGCCGCCGACGCCAGCGCCTACCGCCGCGCCGGTGCTGCCACCCATTTGTTGCCCGATGACATTACCCAAAGCGCCGCCCAGGCCGCCGCCAATTGCGGCAGTACCGTCGCCAGCCGCCATCGCGCCTTGGGTGATCAGAAAACTCAGTGCCAATGTTGGAAAGATATAACGCATGCCGTGAACCTCAGAAATACTCACTGCGTGTAGTGGCGTCCTGATGGCTACCACTGTACAGGCCGCCACTTTACCACCAACTGATTGCAAGGCATGTTCGATCGGATGGAATACCTTAAATGCTGGCATTGCCGCTTAACTGAACCGCCACCCGTCTGCAACGGCGGGCGGCAAATCCACTCGTTAGCGGCCCAGTAAAGGCTTGAGAAATGGCGCGGTCCGACTCGTCTTGACCTTGGCCACGGTCGCTGGAGTGCCGCTGGCTACGATGCGGCCACCTTCGTCGCCCGCTCCCGGGCCGATATCGATAACCCAATCACTCTGCGCGACCACACGCATCTCGTGTTCGACCACGATGACGGTATTGCCGGCATCCACCAGCGTGTTGAGTTGTATCAGCAGCCGATCAACGTCGGTCGGGTGAAGACCTGTGGTGGGTTCGTCCAGCACGTATAACGTCGCGCCGCGTTGGGTGCGCTGCAACTCGGTTGCCAGTTTGATGCGCTGCGCTTCGCCACCGGACAATTCAGTTGCCGGCTGACCCAAGCGCAAATAGCCCAGGCCAATATCGCGCAGCACTTCCAGGGCGCGAAGCACTGGCGGCTCACCCGCGAACTGAATCACAGCCTGGTCGACAGTCAGTTGCAGGACCTGCGCAATGTTCAGCCCTTGCCAGGTTACCGTCAGGGTCTGCGGGTTATAGCGGGCGCCATGACACGTCGGGCAGGGCGCGTAGACGCTGGGCATGAACAGCAATTCAACGCTGACAAAGCCTTCCCCTTCACAGATGGGACAGCGACCCTTGGCGACGTTGAAGGAAAACTGACCGGCATCGTACCCTTCGCTGCGCGCCTGGGGAGTGGCAGCAAAGATCTTCCGGACCTGATCAAACAAACCGGTATAGGTCGCGAGGTTGGAACGTGGCGTACGCCCGATAGGTTTCTGATCGACCTGAACCAGACGACGAATGCCTTCAAGCCCTTCGATGACTCTGCCATCGCTGGTTTGCGGTGCGTCATCTTCAAGGCTGGGTGTTTCCTGGGTGTGATCCTGAGCCGGACGCCCCAGATGCGCGCCTACCAGTTCCAGCAGCGCGTGACTGACCAGGCTGGATTTGCCAGAGCCAGAAATCCCCGTCACTGCGGTAAAGCAGCCCAGCGGAAATTCGGCGCTGAGGTCGTTCAGGTTATTTCGCGTAACACCTTCCAGGCGTAACCAGCCCGAAGGCTCGCGTCGGGTATGGGCCTGGGGCTGGTGCTCGGCAAACAGATGCAGCCGAGTCTGCGAAGCTTCGACCTCGGCAAGCCCCGCAGGAGGACCGCTGTAGAGAATGCGTCCACCTTGCTCACCCGCAGCCGGGCCGACATCAATGAGCCAGTCGGCCCTGCGCATGGTTTCCAGATCATGCTCCACGACAAATAACGAGTTGCCCGCGGCCTTCAGACGTTGCAGAGCGCTGAACAACGCTTCGCCATCAGCCGGATGCAAACCTGCGGACGGCTCATCGAGCACGTAGATCACGCCAAACAGTTGCGAGCCCAGCTGGGTGGCCAGACGCAGGCGCTGCAATTCCCCGGATGACAGTGTCGGGGTGCTGCGATCCAGTGATAGATAACCAAGGCCCAGTTCGGTCAGGGTGCTGACTCTGGCCAGCAGATCCTCGGCAATACGTTGCGCCGCCAACCGTTTTTCGATGGAAAGGCTGGGCGTCAGTCTTACGTCCGGGGCCGCCGAATGGTCAGATTTGCCTTGGGCCGCGCGTTGTTTACGGGTCCGCCTGGACTCCTCCGGAGTAACGACTTCACCCTCGACGAGGTTCTGGGCCAGGAATTTCTCGTCAGCCACCGGCTTCAACACCTGGGCCAGTTGCAATAACGGCATCCGCGACAGCTCGCCGATATCCAGGCCGGCAAAGGTGACCGACAGCGCCGCGCGGGTGAGGCGTTTACCGTCACACAGCGAGCACGGGCTGCCGATCATGAATTGCGCCACACGCTTCTTCATCAGCGCGCTTTGCGAATGGCTGAACGTGTGCAGCACATAGCGCCGGGCGCCGGTAAACGTCCCTTGATAGCTCGGCTCGAGTTTGCGTTTGAGCGCGACGCGGGTCTCTTCCGGCGTCAGGCCTGCGTAGACCGGAACCGTTGGCTGCTCGTCGGTAAACAGGATCCAGTCGCGTTGCTTTTTAGGTAGATCGCGCCAAGGAGTGTCCACGTCGTAACCCATGGTGACGAGAATGTCGCGCAGGTTCTGGCCCTGCCATGCAGTTGGCCAGGAGGCGATGGCGCGCTGGCGAATGGTCAGCGAGTCGTCTGGCACCATCGTTTGCTCTGTCACTTCGTAAACCCGACCCAGCCCGTGGCATTGCGGGCAAGCGCCCTGCGGGGTATTGGGTGAAAAATCCTCGGCGTAGAGCATCGGCTGGCCGGGTGGATAACTGCCGGCACGGGAGTAGAGCATGCGGATCAGGCTGGAAAGCGTGGTCACGCTGCCCACTGAAGACCGGGCGCTGGGCGAACCCCGTTGTTGCTGCAATGCCACGGCAGGCGGCAGCCCTTCGATGGAGTCCACATCCGGCACGCCGACCTGATCAATCAAACGCCTGGCATACGGCGCCACCGATTCGAAGTAACGACGCTGCGCCTCGGCATACAAGGTTGAGAAGGCCAGCGACGATTTGCCGGACCCCGATACGCCGGTGAAGACCACCAGTGCGTCACGGGGTATGTCGACGTCGACGTTCTTCAGATTGTGCTCACGCGCACCCCGCACCCGGACGAAGCCTGTGTGATTCGCTATCGGCAGAGGAGACAGGGCGTGGTTGTCTGGCGTATTGCGCTGTGAAGTCATCGTCCAGCCTTGTACAAATGAATAAACGGGGCGAAACCCGGAGCGTCAGTGTATGTGGGAGAGCGCCCGCTCAGCGAGGGCTGGTCGAATCGGGCACCTTAGGAGTGTGCCCCTGATCATCGTGATCGCCGCCGGTCTGCTCTTCCTCTTGGCGGGTTTCTTCGGTGCGTTGTTGATGGTCGGCGATGTCGGCCGGGCTTGCATCGGGGTCGTTGATGTTGTCGTTGCGAACGGTGCGTTTGTCATGTGCCATGGGAAACGTCTCCTTGAGTTGATATGACTACGATCCGGCGACGGGCCGGATCGTTCAGTCCATATCTGCGACCTCAGGGCACACTAAGACTTGGTCGGCTTGTCCAGCCTGCGAAAGCTCACCACCCATACCCATGGATTTTCGTTCCATGAATCATTGCCATGCAGCCGTTGCCAGTACAGGGCGAAGGCAATCACCGCGGTGATACTCATGCCGGTGCTGGGATGGGGCAGGTGATTGACGAAATACATGTGGACACCGTCATGCATCGGCGAAAACCCCTCCGCTCGCGCCTGTTCATCGGTAATGTCACGCAAGCGCTCGATGCGTATCTCGGTGACTTCCAGGTCAACCCGTGAAGCGCGTCGGGGCATGAACAGACTCGGCCGCAGCCACCATGTCGGGGCAGGATCGTCGCGGGAGGTCTTGACGTAGCGCGCCGGTTCGCTAAAGCCGTAGTCAAGCCCGGATCCGACGGTCATATCGATAAAGCGCCAGTCGTTACGGCCGCTTTTTTTATTGGGATGCATCTCCCAGCGCCCGAAAGCGTAAAAAGCTTCCTTGAGCCACAGCGTGGTGCCCGGTTGACCATAGGGACAAAGCCCGGCGGGGCCTTCCGCGAAATGACTTTGCAGATCAAGTTGAGGCGGGCCATCGCTTGATTCCTGTTGTATACCGCCTGCGTAGTGCGCCCCAGGGCCGGCCTGATCCTTCGCAACCAGACGACGCAGAGGGAATTTAATGATGCGACGAGTTACGCTTTTTTTGCCCGACAGAATCGCATTGACCATGGGGGCACTAAAGATAATAGGGCGTTCAGTCACAAGTTTTCCTTGGAACGATAAACTACGTTTATCAAGATTTAATTTTCAATAGCCCTTTATTTATGACTGCAACTAATAGCCCGCAGGCCATCAGAGAAATGTGAAGGGTTTGCGCTGGAACAGTTGACACTACTGTTGTAGCGTAGGAAACGGCCTATTGCCAGGTGCGAACGGTCCTACGGTAATGTTTGGTATCTGGAAAGCCCAACAGACCGTTTTAATCCGCCGATTTTTTTGAGAAACTTGCGGCTCGTGATGGCGGGAGTATCCAGATCCATGAGTGAAATAGGCACAAGACTGAGAGAAGAGCGCAAGCGCCTGGGCCTGTCCCAGCGCGAAATGGGCCAGCTGGGCGGGGTCGCCGCGAATGCTCAAGGCAAGTACGAAAGTGGTGAGCGCGTGCCCAAGGCTGACTATCTGGCAGCGTTGGCGAGCATCGGAGTAGACGTTTTGTATGTATTGACCAGTCGCCGCGCTACGGGACTTGGTGTAGACAACCTGTTCAGTCGGTTCGAAAATCCCGCTGTGCAATCCGATGTTCTACTGACTGAGGTCCAGCACGCGGTCAAGAATTTCCTTGCCACGATCGAGGAGCTGTCCAATACCTATGACGTCAACGGCAAGCAAAGCAACGCCGGCGCCTGAAGTGTGGCGAGAACGCGTCGGGCAATGATGAAAAACCAACTAACCAACTAACCAACTAATCAACTGGCCAGTGAGCGGATGCCAGCCACTCACCGGCAGCGGTACCCAGGCTCCGCGCTCAGTCATCCTGCACAACCAACTCTGCGGCCTTATCCATAAGGTTTTGCAGGAAACTTGCCAGCGCGACCTCTTCGGCGCGCAACCCCTTGCGCTGGCGGCTGCGCGGCAGTTTGGCAAGCTCTCCCTGTAGAAACCCTTCCATGACTGCCGGGTGGATGTAGCACTTGCGGCAAATGGCAGGCGTGTTGCCCAGCTGTCGGGAAACCGCCTTCACCATGTCGACAATATGTTTCTTCGCATCACCCTCTGGCTCCCAATCAAGCTTGCGCAGCGTCGCCAGGGCCAATGCGCTGCCGGCCCAGGTGCGATAGTCCTTGGCGGTGAAATCCGCGCCGGTCAGGCTTTGCAGATACGCATTGATGTCCGAAGAACTGACGGTATGGCGTTCGCCGTCATCGTCCAGATATTGAAACAGGTTCTGCCCCGGCAATTCCATGCAGCGCTTTATAACCCTGGCCAGCCGTCGGTCCGTCACACTGATTTTATGCTCAACGCCACTTTTACCGCGAAACTCGAAGAGGATCGAATTGCCACGTACGGCAACGTGTTTGTTGCGCAGGGTGGTCAATCCATACGAACGGTTGTCCCGGGCATATTGACTGTTGCCGATACGGATCAGGGTTGCATCGAGCAATGAAATAACCGTCGCCATCACCTTGTCCCGGCCAATACCCGGCTGCGCGAGTTGCGCCTCGATTTTCTTGCGCACCTTGGGCAAGGCCAGTCCGAACTCGACCATGCGTGAATACTTGTTCTGATCACGAACTTCCCGCCAGCGCGGGTGATAGCGATATTGTTTGCGCCCCCGTGCGTCGCGCCCGGTCGCCTGCAGATGACCTTGCGGGTCGGCGCAGATCCACACATCGGTGTAGGCGGGCGGTATCACCAGCGCATTGATGCGTTTGATTTCGGCTTCATCCTTGATGCGTTGGCCTTGCGCATCGAAATAGACGAATTTGCCCCGCAGGATCTTCCGACTCAGGCCAACCTGGGTATCTTCGACGTAGTGCAGGTCAGAGGGAAGTTGTGCGATGACGGTGGTGTCGGGCATGGCAATCGGTCCGTAGGGCAGTTAAATCCATTGACCGCAGCCCTACGCAGTGGTGCCGACTATTTACAGCTTGATCAGGCCAGCACCGCGACCGACTTGATTTGTGCCCATAACTGCTGGCCCACAGACAGCTGCAACTGGTCGCGGGAATAACGGGTGATTCGCGCCAGTAATGGCGTGCCGGCAGCATCGAGACCTACCAACACATGCGCAGCATTGTCCGCAGCAACTTCGCTGATTACCGTGACCGGCAAGCGATTGAGGATACTGCTGTGCTCGTCCGGTTGCCGAGTGAGGCTGACGTCACGGGCCTGGATCTTGAAACGCAGCGACGTGCCGGTCGCCAGAGGCGTATGCGCAACGCGCATTACTAGATCGCTGCCGGGCAGGCGCAGGCTGAGCAATTGGTAGTCGGCATCGTAGGCGCTGACCACCCCCTGAACGACCACGCCAGCGTCGTCGCCCATGGCCAGCGGCAGGTCGAGCCTGGCCAGGGTTTCACCAATCGGCCCGCTGGCAAGCACTCGACCTTCGCTGAGCAACACCAGATGATCGGCCAGACGCGCAACCTCATCCTGAGAGTGACTGACATACAGCACGGGGATGTCCAGCTCGTCATGCAGGCGCTCGAGATACGGCAGGATTTCACCTTTGCGTTTGGCATCCAACGCGGCCAGTGGCTCGTCGAGCAACAGCAGGCGAGGGCTGGTCAACAGCGCCCGGGCAATACCAACCCGCTGCCGTTCACCTCCGGAAAGTTTGTCAGGCCGACGTCCCAGCAGATGCTCAATGCCCAATAGCTGCGTGGCTTGAGTCATATCGATGCGGCGCTCTGCTTTGCGGATACGCCGCATGCCGAATTCGAGATTGTCCTGCACCGACAGATGCGCAAACAGGCTGGCCTCCTGAAACACATAACCCAGCGCGCGTTTATGCGGTGGAAGGAATATACCGTTGACGCTGTCCTGCCATACCTCGCCGTTGATATTTATGTAACCGCTTTGAGCTTTTTCAAGACCGGCAATGCAGCGCAGGCAAGTGGTCTTGCCTGAACCGGAATGACCGTAAAGCGCGGTGACGCCTTTGCCCGGCAGGGCCAAATCCACGTCTACGGAAAACTCCGGGTAGGCAACCTGCAAGCGCACCTGTATTTGCGACGTCATCGGTCAGCTCCAGCCGGATTTGGTCTTGCCGCTGGAGTAGAGCGCCAGAAGAACCAGAAATGAGAACACCACCATGGCGCCCGCCAGCCAGTGGGCTTGCAGGTATTCCATGGATTCGACGTGATCGAAGATCTGCACGGAGACCACCCGGGTTTTCTCGGGAATATTGCCGCCAATCATCAAGACCACGCCAAATTCGCCCACGGTGTGAGCAAAGCCGAGAATGGCGCCGGTGATAAAGCCTGGCTTGGCCAGTGGCAAAACCACACTGAAGAAGGTGTCCCATGGATTGGCGCGCAGGGTCGCGGCCACTTCCAGAGGCCGTGGACCCATCGCGGCGAAGGCATTTTGCAACGGCTGCACCACGAACGGCATGGAGTACAACACCGAACCGATCACCAGACCCGGGAAGCTGAAGGTCAGCGTGCCAATGCCCAGGTGTTGGGTGAACTGACCCACAGCACCATTGGGTCCCAGCAGTAGCAGCAGATAGAAGCCAATGACCGTAGGTGGCAATACCAGCGGCAGCGCAACAATTGCCCCGATCGGGCCTTTGAGCCACGAGCGGGTGTGCGCCAGCCACAACGCAATGGGCGTGCCGATCACCAGCAGAATGACCGTGGTCAGCGACGCCAGTTTCAGCGTCAGCCAGATGGCAGCAAGGTCAGAGGCGTCCAGTGGCATTTACAACTGGTACCCGAACGACTTGATCACGGCGGCGGCTTTCGGACCCTTGAGGTATTCGATCAACGCCTTGGCGGCTGCGTTGTCCTTGCCTTTGTTGAGGATAACGGCGTCCTGCTTGATAGGATCATGCAGGTCGGCCGGTACGATCCAGGCCGAACCGCTGGTGAGTTTGCCATCCTTGAAAATCTGCGAGAGCGCAACGAAACCCAGCTCGGCATTGCCGGTGGAGACGAATTGGTACGCCTGCGTGATGCTCTGGCCTTCAACGATTTTCGGCCTCGTGGCGTCGGTCAGGCCCAACTTGTCGAGCACTTGAGTCGCCGCCAGACCATAAGGCGCGGCCTTGGGATTGGCGATGGACAGATGTTCGAACTTATTGCCCTTGAGCACTTCGCCTTTGTCGTCGACATAACCTTCCTTGGCCGACCACAACGCCAAAGTGCCGACTGCATAGGTGAAGCGCGAACCTTTGACGCTGTCGCCTTCCTGTTCAAGTTTGGCAGGCGTGGTGTCGTCGGCAGAGAGGAACACTTCGAAAGGCGCGCCGTTCTTGATCTGGGTATAGAACTGCCCGGTTGCGCCGAACGAGGCCACCAGTTTGTGGCCGGTGTCTTTTTCGAAATCCTTGGCAATGGCCTGGATGGGCACGGTGAAGTTGGCGGCGACGGCCACTTGCACTTCATCTGCGAAAGCACTGCCCATTGCCAGGGCGGCAAGCATGCCAGTCAGGGACTTGAACGCAACACCCGTGGAGGAAAAACCCATTGAATAGCTCCGAGACAGCGACACGATGATTGAATGGCAGATTGCTACCGGCCACTCGCTATATATCGAAATATATAGCGTCAGGTCGTGTCAGGGGAAGCGGAGTTTCAACGGCTTACAAGTTTTTTCAGCGCCTGCTGCGCCATGGTCTCGGTCAGCTGCGCGGCCGAATATTGATGTTTGATGCCCACGGCTTGTCCCGCCCAGAGACTCATGAAGTCAGGATTGCCCTTGGGTTCGGCAACGGCCCGCAGTGGAATCAACGGACCGCCCGCCAACGGAAATGCCGAAGCAATCGTGCTGATAGGGCCCAATTCACGCATGACACGGTTAACGATGCCGCGGGCAGGGCGTCCGGTGAAGATGTTGGTGAGAGCGGTCTGGCTTTCGTCGGCGGTGCGCAGTGCTTCCCGATGCAGTTTGTTGGTGGTGGATTCCGGGCAGAACAGGTAAGCCGTCCCTACTTGCACCGCCGAGGCACCGAGAATGAACGCCGCCGCCATCGTGCGACCATCGGCAATCCCGCCGGCAGCGATGACCGGCAGACTCACCGCGTCGACGATTTGCGGCACCAGGGCCAGCGTGCCGACTTGCGAGTACAACGCTTCGCTCAAAAACATGCCCCGATGCCCGCCAGCTTCGTAGCCCATGGCGATGATGGCGTCGCAACCGTGCTGTTCCAGCCAGATCGCCTCGGCGACGGTGGTTGCCGATGAAATCACTTTGGCGCCACTGGCTTTGACGCGTGCCAGCAGCGCGGCATCCGGCAGCCCGAAATGGAAACTGACCACCTCTGGCTTGAGCTCTTCCACCAGTTCACAGCTGGCGGGATCAAACGGCGCGCGGCTGGACACCGGCGAGGGCGCAGTGAAATCGGCACCCAGTTCCTGATAGTAGGGCCGCAAGGCATCTTTCCAGCCAGCGGCTCGCTGGGGGTCATCGGCGGGCGTTTGGTGACAGAAGAAATTGAGATTCAACGGCGCCTTGCTGTGCTGACGAAAAAGCGCGACTTCATCGCGGATTTGTTGGTGGCTCAACATCGCGCAGGGCAATGAGGCCAGACCTCCGGCATTGCCAACCGCAATTGCCAGCGCCGAACCACTGGCACCCGCCATCGGAGCTTGCAGAATCGGAAGCTGAATATCGAACAGTTCAAGAATGCGACGATCAGGCCAGGCAGTCATGTGTGCTCCGTTGCGCGCGAATGTGAAGTCGCTATTGAGCGTCGATTTCGCCTGTTTGGCAACCGAACCAAAGGGCGTATTGACATAAAAGACGATCGGTCTAATATCCAGCCCAGGACCAAAGAAGCGCACCACACCGATGCCCGGAAACCCCGCCGCCCAGGCCGTCCGCCCAAGGTCGATAGGGAAAATTTCGAAACCCGCGCGGCCCTGCTTCGCTGCGGCACGGAAGTGCTCACCGAACAGGGTTTCATGGCGACCGGCATCGATTACATTCTCAAGCAGGTGGGCGTGCCGAAAGGCTCGTTCTATCACTACTTCGAGAGCAAGGAAGCGTTTGGGCGCGCGGTGCTGGACAACTACGCCGAGTATTTCGCACAAATGCTTGATCGCTGGCTGCTCAACGAATCCCACACTCCGCTGGAACGGCTGGTGGGATTCGTGCAAAACGCTAAGGCCGGCATGGCCAGGCATGATTATCGCCGTGGCTGCATGGTGGGCAATCTGGGGCAGGAAGTCGGCATGCTCCCCGACGGTTTTCGGGAGACGCTCGAAACGATCTTTCTCGCCTGGCAGGCCCGTTTGAGCCAATGCCTGCAAGAAGCTCAACGGGCCGGAGAACTGGCCAAAGACGCTGACTGCGACGAATTGGCTGCGTTTTTCTGGATCGGCTGGGAAGGGGCGGTACTGCGCGCCCGGCTGGTCAAAAGCGATGTTCCCCTCAATACATTCATCAGCGGATTTCTGCGCGGACTGCCGCAGTGATTCTTTTGGCGTATTTAAAGACGATCGGTCTAAACAGGAGGCACCATGGTCTACGGTACTGAGTTCAGAGGCATCTTGATCGAAAAAGACGACCCGGCAAGCCGCGACATGGCGGGTTACCGGGTTTCCCTGACGAAGCTCAACGAAGATTCGCTACCGCAGGGCGACGTCAACGTCGACGTTTCCTACAGCACGCTGAACTATAAAGACGCCCTGGCGATTACCGGCGCCGGCCCCATCGTGCGCAGCTTTCCCATGGTGCCGGGTGTGGATCTGGTCGGCACGGTCAGCGCCAGCAGCGATGCAGATTTCTCCATTGGCGATGCCGTGCTGCTCAATGGCTGGGGCGTGGGGGAAGGGCATTGGGGCGGACTGGCGGAAAAAGCGCGTCTGCAAGGCAAATGGCTGATCCCGCTGCCTAAGGCTTTCACGCCTGCCCAGTCCATGGCCATCGGCACCGCTGGCTACACCGCAATGCTGGCGGTCATGGCGCTGGAGAACAATGGCGTGACGCCCGACAAGGGAGACATTCTGGTCACCGGCGCCAACGGCGGAGTTGGCAGCTTTGCCGTGGCAATCCTTGCCAGATTGGGTTATCGAGTCGTTGCTTCCACAGGACGCTTGAACGAAAGCGCTTACCTTGAAAAACTCGGCGCGGCTGAAGTCATCGACCGGGCAACGTTGTCCGAGCCGGGCAAGCCATTGACCAAGGAACGCTGGGCGGGCGCCATCGACTCCATCGGCAGCCACACCCTGGCCAACGTCTGCGCCGCCATGCGTTATCGCGGCACCGTCGCAGCCTGCGGACTTGCTCAAGGCATGGACTTTCCCGGTTCAGTGGCACCCTTCATCCTGCGCGGGATAACCCTGGCGGGTATCGACAGCGTGACCCGGCCCCGGGCCGACCGCATCGAAGCCTGGGACCGGCTGGGTCGAGATCTGGACCTGTCTCTACTGCCGCTGATCAGCCATGAAATCGGCTTGAGCGAAGTGATCGAAGCCGCTGCGCAACTGCTCAAAGGTGAAGTTCGGGGCAGGGTGGTGGTCGACGTCAGACGTTGATGGGTGGCATCCGGGAGGATTTCGCCTCCCGATCCAGCAACTCCCGCTTGCGCTCCACACCCCAGCGATAGCCTGAAAGATTGCCGTCGCTGCGTACCACCCGGTGACAAGGAATGGCCACGGCCAGGCGATTGGCACCGCATGCCTGGGCCACGGCGCGAAACGACTTGGGCGCGCCAATCTGCTGGGCAATTTCGGCATAACTGGCCGTGGTGCCTGGCGGAATGTCTTTCAAGGCGCTCCAGACCCGCTGCTGAAAGGCCGTACCGCGTAGGTCCAGCGGCAGATCAAGCCCCATGGACGGTGCCTCGACGAAACCCACGACCTGGGCCACCAGCAACTCAAAATCAGGGTCGGCGCCAATCAGCGTGGCGTTGCGAAACTGGTGCTGAAAGTCATCGATCAAGGTGTGCGGATCTTCACCCAGCAGGATCGCGCAGACGCCCAGGGCGCTTTGTGCGACCAGAATCGCCCCCAGGGAACATTCCCCTACCGCAAAGCGGATTTCAGTATTGGCCCCTGCGTCACGATACTGCCCGGGTTTCATGCCCAATAGCGTGCCGGATGCTGCATAGAAACGGCTATTGGAGTTGAACCCTGCGTCATAGAGCGCATCGGTAATGGACCCGCTGCCGGACAATTTCTGCCGGACTTTCTGGCCTCGATGCGCATTGGCGTAGCCCTTGGGCGTCAGGCCGGTGACTGCCTTGAACACCCGGTGAAAATGATACGGGCTCAGCCCACCGACCTCAGCCAACTGCTTGAGGCTCGGCAGCTGTTCGGCCTGTTCGATCGCGCGGCAAGCATTGGCGACCAGCACCGCATGCTGCGCTGCAACCAGGGTTTGATCCGCCGCAGCGCGTTTGCTCGGGCGATATCCGGCGGCTTCGGCATCGGCCGCGCTGTCGAAAAACACGACGTTTTCCCGCCGTGGCAAGCGCGAAAGGCTGCTGGGCCGGCAGTACACGCCGGTGGTGCGCACCGCATAGACAAACTGCTCATCCGCCGAGGCATCCCGAGCCTGCACGGCAATCCAGCGCGGATCGTCTTCGGCAAGGGGATTGGTCATCGCAAGGGGGCTGTTCATGGCTCGGTTACCTGTTACTGAACTCGGTTGACCTTAGAGTAGGGCGCTGCGAGTCCACGAGAACTCCGAGTCTTGCGCTCAAACTCGAGAAACTCAAGCAGCCAGCATCGGCGGTAACGTCCCGAGCAACGATACGGCAGCAACGGCGGCGAAGCCGAATGCACACTCCAGCGCAATGCTGATACGCAGCCTGCCCAGACGAACTTCACCGCCGCGCAGCATCATCCTGTTCAGAGCTGCCAGCAACAGCATGCACAGCACCAGGCCGACTTTGATGGCCAGGATCAGACCGAACCCGGAAAACGCCGGGATTGGCCATGGTGCGCCACTCAAGACCCGAACGTTGATCAGTCCAGTGACGATAATCAGCGCCACCAACCCATAGCCGATGCCGCTGAACCTGAGCAGCAATGCGCGCATATCCAGCGCTCCGGGTCGTACAACCAGGGCCAGCAATAAACACAGTGCGCCAAGCCAGGCCGCAACGGCGCCCAGGTGCAGCATCTGATTGAGGATCAGCAACTGGCCGAACGTACCGCTGAACATGGCGCCATGGCCAACCGGGGCCAGAGTTGCCAGCAGCAGTGCGCTGACGATCAGCCTCAGGCCGGGAAAACAAGTCGAGCGCGCCAGCAGCACCGTCATCAGTACGCCAAGCGCCAGATGCCAAACCCAGACCTTGCCGAAAAACGTATTGCTCAAAATCAGCAGCAAGGTCTGCGAATCAACCGCGTCCCGCCAACTGCCGGCCATGCTCGCAGCGGTGAGCGACAACCACACCACGGCGCTGATCAGCCCCAACGTCGCAAGCCATTGCATGGCGCAGCGTAACTGGCGGTCGAGCACTGTGAGGTGCGCCGCAGCTAGACTGGAACGGAAAATCACGTCTCGCGACAGGTAGAGACCGAACAACGCCAGCACCACCGAAAAATGCACAAATCGGCACAGGATCAGCGCGGTCGCCATGAAGTTAAGGGCTTACCGTAAAGCTGTAAGTGCCTTCGCTTTTATGGGTATCGACGGAGACCGCGTGCCATTCGATTTTGTATTCACCAGCGGTCAACTGTGCAGCCGGCTTAACGATCAGGATTTTGTTGTCGGCAGGGTCGGTGGCAATTTCGGGAACCGCTTCAACCATGGTTTTGCCGCTGGCGGCAGTGGATGTGATGCTGACTTTGGTGAATTTCTCTTCCACTCCTTCGGAAAAATGCAGGCGCAGTTCCTTGGCTACAGTGACGGTGCTGTTTGCGGCGGGGAATTGGCTTTCCAGATGGGCATGGGCAAAAGCCAGGCCGGACAGGGAAACCGAGGCGAGGAGGCTGAGGGATGCAACGATGTGTTTGAAGCGCAGGGCAGACATTGAAGGTACCTGTTTGCTTGAACTGAATTGGTGCGTAAACGGCAGTTAAGCGGGCTACTAGACCAGAAACTGTCGATCGACTCCAGTATTCAGGTCAAGATCAAGGCGACAAATGCGAGCACAATCCTCAGCAGCGGCTGTAGGACTGCACTCGTGTCTGCGCAAAACCGGACTTAAACCTTGAAGAAACTCACCCGTTCAGTCAGCACATCGGCCAGGGTCGACAGCTCCTTGCTGGAACGTGCTACCTGACTGGAACCCTCGGCGGTTTCAAGCGCCGCGTCGTGAATACGATTGATATTCAGACTGACGTCCTGGGCCGCAACACCTTGTTGCGCGGCTGCCGTGGCGATTTGTGCGTTCATGTCATTGATGGCTGCGACCTCGTGGCGAATCTGGATCAGTGCAGTTTCCGCCAGATGGGTTTGCTCAACGGTGTGCTGGGCCATTTCCCGGCTGTCACGCATCAGATCTGCGGTTTTCCCCGCGCCAGCCTGCAACTGACCGACCATCTCGCGAATTTCACGGGTGGAGTCCTGAGTCCGGGTTGCCAGCGAGCGCACCTCGTCAGCCACCACCGCGAAGCCACGGCCGAACTCACCGGCGCGGGCGGCCTCGATGGCAGCGTTCAGCGCCAAAAGGTTGGTGCGCTCGGCAATCGAATTGATCACCGCAACGATGGTTTCAATCTGCTTGCTGTCTTGCGCCACCTGGCCCACCGATTGCGCAGCGTTTTCCAGAACCTGCGCCAACTCATCCATCGCCAGCGCCGTGCCTTCGACCACGCGCTTGCCTTTTTCAACTTCCTGATCAGCGGCCTGGGAGGCGTTCGCAGCCCGGCTCGCATAACCCGCCACTTCATGAACCGTGACCGTCATCTGCGCAATGGCCGATGCCATGCGCTCGGTTTCGCTACTCTGCAGGCGCATTTGCTCACTGTTGCTGTCGGAACTGGCCCGCAGACGGGATGACGAACCCATCAACTCCATCGCCGCTGAGCGAACCTGAGTGATGGTGCCGGACAAATGCGTGGCGGTGGTCTTCAGCGCACCCATAACGCTGTCCGGGTAGCGGGTGTCGATTTTGTCGTTGAGTTCACCGCTGGCCAGACGGCGAATCAGCCGCGCGACTTCATTGGGTTCGGCACCCAGGGTGGACTTGATGCTGCCGATGATCAGTAACGAGGCGATGATGCCAATTGCCACGGCCACAGCAGTTGCCAGCGACATCAGCCAGGCGAAATTGGCGGCAGTCACCCGCACGAAACGCACATCGCTACCGATGGCGGCTTCTTCGTTATCAATCAGCGCGTTGATGCGCTTCAGCCATTCCTTGTAGGCAGCGGACACATCGGTCATCAGCACGGCTTGCGCACCAGCCAGATCGCCCTGTTGACGCAGGTTCAGCAGCCGCGCGGTCAGCCCAAGCGTGGTGCGTTCGCTGCTCTTGATGTCATCCAGCAGGCGTTTTTCGTCGGCGCTAACACCTTTGGTGGCATAGATTTGGTCCAGGCCCTTGGCCGAGGTCTGGTACAGGCCATTGAGTCCTTCAATGTCGCGCAGCTGAATCGCCAGGTTTTGATCATCCTGCACCAGCACCGCATCGCGGATGGCAATCGCCCGGTCGTGGACGCTGCCACGGAAGTTGATCGCATAACGCTGTTTGACACTGGCGTCTTCGCTGACCCGGGTCAGGGTGTTTTCAATCAACCCCACGCGCTGCACGCCAATGGCGGCGACCGCGATCATCAAGGCCAGCACCAGGCCGAATCCCAGCCCAAGGCGTTTCGCTATTGTAAGTTGTCCGAGCATGACGAATTTCCTGAACCGAGAAGGCGGGGCTCCATGTGATATCACACGGCTATCATTGGTTCAGTCTGCACTAACAACTGTGAATGTCCGTCGTCGTTTAGATTAATGATGGCTATATAAATTAGTGATGGGACGCTTGGCCGGTACTGGATATGCATACAGCCTTGTTGTAGAGTGGCGCTTTTGAGCGATCCGCGATCCATTGAATACCACCGATTCCGTTTCTCCAGGCAAACAGCTGTCGCCCTTGACGCTTTATCTGGCGCGACTGGCCCCTTCGAGCCGCGTGACCATGACTTATGTGCTGCAGGACGCTGCGGATCGGCTGGGTCTGGCCGACATCGACATTCACGACGTTCCCTGGCATTGCGTTGAGCCCGGGCATCTGACGGCGCTGGTGGCGACCCTGCGCGCCGACGATTACGCGCCCAACACCACGTCGCTGTACGTCAACGCGATTCGCGGCGTGATGAATGAAGCGTGGCGCCAGAACCTGATCAGCCATGACCAGTTGCTGAAGATCCGCTCGGTCAAGCCGGTCAATGGCACGCGGCTGTCCAAAGGCAAGAATATCCGCCGCACGCTGATCCGCGAACTGATGGAAGTCTGCGCCGCCGACCCGCGTCCCCAAGGTCGGCGCGATGCGGCCATCATCGCCATTCTGTATGGCTCGGGCATGCGCAAAAGCGAGTCAGTCAACGTCGATCTGGCGCAGGTCGACTTCGTCGAACGCAGCTTGCAGGTGCTGGGCAAAGGCAATAAACAGCTGATCAAATACGCCCCGACGTGGGCCTTTGACACCCTGGGCCAATGGCTCGAGCTGCGCCGTTCATGTTTGCCAGCAGGGCAGGACGACGACCCGTTTCTGTTCAACCGGATCCGGCGCGGCAACCACATTACTCGTGAGCGAATTACCAAACACGCTATCTATTTCATCGCCAAGCAACGCGGCCGGCAGATCGGTGTGGAGATCATGCCTCACGACTTCCGACGTTCTTTCATCACGCGGGTGATAGAAGAGTTCGATCTTTCCATTGCCCAGAAGCTCGCGCACCACACCAACATCGCTACCACGGCGGCCTACGACATGCGCGGCGACAATGAACGACGGCGGGTGGTGGACCGATTCGACCTTTAATCAACCCGCAGCTGGACGCTGCGGTTGAACGAACCTGAGGTTTTACTTATGGTTCGGCTTTTGCCGACGCCGTGCCGTCGGCTCTTTCACTGGGCAGGGAGGCATGTATATGCGTTTTTCACCTCTGGTTGACCGGATTGCCGGCCATGGCGTTGCAGCCTGGGACATTCATTACGCCGCCTGCGAGGCGCAGGAGCGGGGCGAGGATGTGATCCTGCTCAGCGTGGGCGACCCGGATTTCGCGACCCCGGACTTTATTACCGAGGCCGCGATCACTGCACTGCGCGCCGGCGATACCCATTACACGCACATTGCCGGGCGTACCGAGTTGCGTCAGGCGATTGCCGCGCGTTACGCGAAATCCCTGGGGCGCGAGGTACTCGCGGAAAATGTGATCACCATGGCCGGGGCGCAGAACGCCTTGTTCGTTGCCTCCCTGTGCTTGTTGCAGGCAGGGGACGAAGTGATCTCCCTCGATCCGATGTATGTCACTTATGAAGCGACGCTCAGGGCTTCCGGTGCAACCCTGGTGCGGGTGGCTTGTGATCCGGACGCGGGCTTTCGCCTTGATACTGCGCGGCTGGCCGCTGCGGTTACTCCGCGAACCCGGGCGATATTCCTGTCCAACCCGAACAACCCGACTGGCGTGACGCTGGATGTTTCCGAACTGCAAGCCATTGCCGATCTGGCGATTGCCCATGACTTGTGGGTAGTCGTCGACGAAGTCTATGAAAGCCTTTGCTATGAGCGTGAGCACGTCAGTCTGGCGAGCTTGCCGGGCATGGCCGAGCGCTGCGTCGTGGTCAGCAGCCTGTCCAAATCTCATGCGATGACCGGCTGGCGTATGGGCTGGATTGTCGCCACCCCAGCACTGATCGGCCATGCGGAAAACCTGTCGTTGAGCATGGTTTATGGTTTGCCCGGTTTCGTCATGGAGGCCGCTTTGGTGGCAGTGACGGCTCACGCTGAAGTGACGGTCAACATGCGCGAGATCTATCGGCGCCGGCGCGATCTGGTGGTAGCGGGGTTGCAGGACTGTCCGGCAATAACCGTACTCAAGCCCGACGCAGGCATGTTCGTGCTGCTGGACGTTCGCGCCACGGGGCTCAGCTCGCTGGAGTTCGCCTGGCGATTGTTGCGCGAGACCGGTGTCTCGGTACTCGACGCCGCCGCATTCGGTGAGCCGTCGCAAGGTTTCGTGCGGCTGGCCTTCACCGTAAGCGATGAACATCTGACCCAGGCATGCCTGCGTATCAAGGCATTCGTGCGCAGCCTGGCGCTGTAGAGCACGCAAAAAAAAAGCCACCGCACTTATGTGTGGTGGCTATAAAGTTCTAACCAAAGGAATGATGAAGTGGAGCAAAGTATTCGATTGCTTTCCGATGCGGAGTCGGAAAGTGATGGAAACGTTGTGCTTCATCGCCGCAAACATTAACACCGGTTCATAGGGTCCAACTATTACAATAATCGATAATGACTATTATCAAACTAACATGATGGCACTTGGCGAAAGATGCTAAAAAATCCGGGCATGGGAGCACATCATGCACAGTAGAGCGGCAGCGGGTTGTTGAAGTGGATCGCCAGAGTCCTTGCTCAATCCTGCCTTGTCAACCATATATGTCCTTAAAAAAATTCTGCCGATCACATGTTCATTTATCGTTGAATTCGGTGGAGTCCAGGGTCGCCCTGCAACTCGCGAATTGCAACGATAAGACTTATTCGAGATACAGGGGAAAACAATGAAGTTTGTAAAGTGCAATATCTTGACGCTGGCCGTTTCACTGGGCGTGAGTCAACTCGCAGCTGCGGCGGCGGTCAGTGATCAGTCCGAAGCCACCGGTTTCGTCGAAGGCAGCAGCCTGAACGTCCACCTCAAGAATTACTACTTCAATCGCGACGGCAAGAACGGCGCCGGCGATCGTAAAGACTGGACACAGGGCGTACTGGGCAACTTCAGTTCCGGCTTTACCCAAGGCACCGTCGGTTTCGGCGTCGATGCTTATGGCTACTGGGGCATCAAGCTGGATGGCGGCGCAGGCACCTCCGGCACCGGCAACCTGCCGGTACGCAACGATGGCTCACCCGAAGACCAATACGGCACGGCCGGCGGTTCGGTGAAGGTCCGGCTGTCCAAAACCGAGCTGCATTGGGGCAACCTGCAACCCACGGCACCGGTATTCGCCGCTGGCGGCTCGCGTCTGTTTCCGCAAACGGCTACAGGCTTCAACCTGTTGAGCAGTGAAATTCAGGGTCTGGACCTGGATGCGGGGCATTTCACCAGCAGCAACGGCCCGGTCACCACCAACAACAGCCAGGAACTTTACGCCTCTTATGCGGGTGTGACGGCCAAGAGTATCGACTACGCCGGTGGCAAGTACGCCATCAACGATAACCTGACCGTCAGCCTGTACGGTTCGGATCTGGAAGATGTCTGGAACCAGTACTACGCGAATACCAACTTCACTCTGCCATTGTCGGATCAACAGTCGTTGAATCTGGATTTCAATATCTATCGCACCAATGATTCGGGTCAGGCGAAGGCGGGGGATATCAGCAACACCACTTGGTCGCTGGCGGCCGCTTATTCTTTCCTGACTGCGCATACCGTGACCCTGGCATTCCAGAAAGTTCATGGCGATACGCCATTTGATTATGTTGCCTTCGGCCATAATGGACCGGGCGACACCGCTGACTCCATATTTGTCGCCAACTCCGTGCAGTACTCCGATTTCAACGGACCCGGAGAGAAATCCTGGCAGGCACGCTACGATTTGAACATGGCAAGTTATGGCGTGCCGGGCCTTAGTTTCATGGCGCGCTATATCACGAGTGATGATATCGACGGCAGCCATATGGACGCTAACAGCCCATATCGCAACTACGGATATGGTGATGACGGCAAACACCATGAAACCGATGTAGAAGCCAAATACGTGGTGCAATCCGGCCCGGTCAAGGACCTGGCATTGCGCATGCGTCAGTCGTTTCACCGAGGCAATGCGGATCAGGCCGAAGGGGATAACAACGAACTGCGCCTGATCGCCGATTATCCGATCAATATTTTCTGATCGGCTAAACGTGATCGGTTGAAGACAGCCAGGCCGCTTGCGACGGGCGGCCTGGCTGGATGGCGAGCAAATCTCTTATTCCTCGCGAATCGAGAAGTTCGCCATGTGCTCCAGCCCCTTGATCAGGGCCGAGTGATCCCACTGGCTGCCACCCAGGGCCGCGCAGGTGCTGAACACTTGCTGAGCATTGGCGGTGTTGGGCAGGTTCAGGTTCAACTCACGCGCCCCTTCAAGTGCCAGATTCAGATCCTTCTGATGCAGGGCAATGCGGAATCCGGGGTTGAACGTGCCCTTGATCATCCGCTCGCCATGCACCTCAAGAATCTTCGAACCGGCAAATCCACCCATCAATGCCTCGCGAACCTTGGCCGGGTCGGCGCCATTCTTCGCGGCGAACAGCAACGCTTCGGCAACCGCCTGAATGTTCAGGGCGACGATAATCTGATTGGCGACCTTGGCGGTCTGCCCATCACCGTTGCCGCCCACCAACGTGATGTTTTTGCCCATGGCTTGCAGCAAGGGCAGGGCGCGCTCGAAGGTGTCCTGATCACCGCCGACCATGATGCTCAAGGTCGCGGCCTTGGCCCCGACTTCGCCGCCCGACACTGGCGCATCCAGATAACGGGCGCCCGTGGCGCTGATCTTCTCGGCAAACGCCTTGGTCGCCGAGGGCGAGATGGAACTCATGTCGATAACGACTTTACCTTCAGAGCTGCCTTGGGCGATGCCGTCCTCGCCGAACAACACCCGCTCGACATCGGGAGTATTGGGCAACATGACGATAATGAACTCAGCCGCCTGCGCCACCGCCTTGGGGCTGTGCAGTACTTGTGCGCCGCTGTCTCTCAGGGATTCGGGTGCCGGCGAGTGATGGTCGGAAAGCAGCAGGCTGTGCCCGGCCTTGATCAGGTTGAGGGCCATGGGCAGGCCCATGATGCCGGTGCCAATAAATCCAATGCTAGCCATGGAAATGCTCCTTCTTATTAAAAATTGAACACGCTGCAATTAAACAACGTTGTGGGACTTCATCCAGCCCAGGCCCGCCTCGGTGGTCGTCAGCGGTTTGTATTCGCAGCCAATCCAGCCCTGATAACCGATGCGGTCGAGGTGGCCGAACAGGAAGTGATAGTTGATCTCGCCGGTGCCCGGCTCATGGCGGCCCGGATTGTCGGCCAGCTGTACGTGCTGGATTACCGACAGGTTGTTTTCAAGGGTTCGGGCCAGATCGCCTTCCATGATTTGCATGTGATAGATGTCGTATTGCAGCGCCAGATTGCTGCTGCCAACCTGCTCCAGAATGTCCAGGGCCTGGCGCGTGGTGGTGAGGTAGAAGCCCGGAATATCCCGGGTATTGATCATTTCCACGATCAGGCGAATGCCCGCCGCCTGCAGTTTGTCCGCCGCGAATCTGAGGTTGCTGACCAATGTCCGCTCGGTCAGCGTGGCGCTGGCGCCCGCCACAGGAATCCCGGCCAGGCAGTTGATCTGGGTATTGCCCAGCACTTTGGCGTAAGCAATGGCCAGATCGACCCCGGAGCGAAATTCCTCGACCCGATCCGGGTGGCAGGCAATGCCGCGTTCGCCGCTGGCCCAATCCCCGGCCGGTAAATTGAACAGCACCTGGGTCAGGCCATTGGCGTCCAGTTCCGCCTTGATCTGCGCGGAGCTGAATTCGTACGGAAACAGGTACTCGACGCCGCTGAAGCCAGCACGGGACGCTGCATCGAAACGTTGCAGAAAGTCCACTTCGGTGAACAGCATGGAGAGGTTGGCGCAAAGACGTGGCATGTCGGTTCCTCGTAAAGGTGGGGGTCAGTCCATCAGACTGACGGAAGTCGGTGCATCGGCGCGGGTTTCAGCCAGCGCTTCGAATTCGTTGATGGCGTTGATCTCGGTGCCCATGGCAATGTTGGTAACGCGCTCCAGAATGACCTCGACGATTACCGGCACGCGGTGCTGCTGCATGAGCGACCGGGCTTCAGCAAAGGCCGCTTGCAGATGGGCCGGATCGGTCACCCGAATCGCCTTGCAACCCAACCCCTCGGCCACCGCCACATGGTCGACGCCATAACCTTCCAGCTCGGGGGCGTTGATATTGTCGAACGCCAGCTGCACGCAAAAATCCATGTCGAAGCCGCGCTGCGCCTGGCGAATCAGGCCCAGATAGGAGTTGTTCACCACCACATGGATGTACGGCAGCTTGAATTGCGCGCCAACGGCCAGCTCCTCGATCATGAACTGGAAGTCGTAGTCGCCGGATAACGCCACCACGTTACGGCCCGGATCGGCCTTGACCACGCCCAGCGCGGCGGGAATGGTCCAGCCCAGCGGACCGGCCTGGCCGCAGTTGATCCAGTGCCGAGGCTTGTAAACGTGCAGGAATTGCGCGCCGGCGATCTGCGACAGGCCGATGGTGCTGATGTAGCAGGTGTCCTTGCCGAAGAAGCGATTCATCTCTTGGTAAACCCGCTGCGGCTTGATCGGCATGTCGTCGAAGTGGGTCTTGCGTTGCAAGGTGCGCTTGCGTTGCTGACAGCTGGCCAGCCAGGCGCTGCGGTTTTTCAGCTTGCCAGCGGTGTGCCATTCACGGGCGACCTCGATGAACATATCCAGCGCAGCGCCCGCGTCGGAAACAATGCCCAGGTCAGGCATGAGCACGCGACCGATCTGGGTCGGCTCGATATCGATATGGATGAACTGCCGACCTTCGCTGTACACCGCCACCGTACCGGTATGGCGGTTGGCCCAGCGATTGCCGATGCCCAGCACCAGATCCGATTCCAGCAGCGTGGCGTTGCCGTAACGATGGGAGGTTTGCAGACCGACCATGCCGGCCATCTGCGGGTGATCGTCGGGGATCGTGCCCCAGCCCATCAACGTCGGGATGACCGGAATGCCCGTCAGTTCGGCGAACTCCACCAACGCCAAAGAAGCATCTGCATTGATGATGCCGCCACCCGCCACGATCAATGGGCGCTCGGCGGCATTGAGCATGGCCAACGCTTTTTCGATCTGCTTGCGGCTGGCCTGGGGTTTGACGATGGGCAGCGGTTCGTAGGCGTCGATATCGAATTCGATTTCCGCCATCTGCACGTCAAACGGCAAGTCGACGAGGACCGGGCCGGGGCGACCGCTGCGCATCAACTGGAAGGCTTTCTGAAAAACGTAAGGCACCTGGCCCGGTTCCATGACCGTCGTGGCCCATTTGCAGACCGGCGCGGCGATGCTGGCAATGTCGACGGCCTGGAAGTCCTCCTTGTGCATTCGCGCACGCGGCGCCTGGCCGGTGATGCACAGGATCGGAATCGAGTCCGCCGAAGCCGAATACAGGCCGGTGATCATATCTGTTCCGGCCGGGCCGGACGTGCCGATACACACGCCGATATTGCCCGCCACCGCGCGGGTATAACCCTCGGCCATATGCGACGCGCCTTCAACGTGGCGGGCCAGCACGTGATCGATGCCGCCGATTTTTTTCAGCGCGGCGTATAACGGATTGATGGCCGCGCCAGGAATACCGAATGCACTGTCGATACCTTCGCGACGCATGACCAGTACAGCGGCTTCGATGGCTCTCATGATGGTCATTTGTTAGTCTCCTGAGCTCGATAGTTTTTGTATGGGCCTAGACTGCTTTCAATCCATATCGATGGGAATTGCAGTGCGGGGCATTTCTGTCGGTATCAGGAGTATCGAATGGATCGTTATACCGAACTGCGCAGCTACGTTCTGGTAGCCACCCGTGGCAGCTTTGCCGCAGCCGCTCTGGTCGAGGGTGTAACGCCGGTCATCATGGGCCGGCGCTTGAGTGCGCTGGAGGCGAGGTTGGGGGTGAAGTTGATTCATCGCTCGACGCGCGGTCTGACCCTGACTGAGTTGGGCGAGTCATATCTGGAAAACGCCAGGGCGCTACTGAGCAACTTCGACGAGCTGGACGCCAGCGTCAGCGAGAACGAAAGCGCGGTGCGCGGGCATCTGGTGGTGTCGGCACCAGCCGGTTTCGGCCGGCGGCATGTCGCACCGCATGCGCCGGAATTCCAGGCACGGTTCCCCGAGCTGAACCTGTCGTTCAACCTGACCGATAACGTGATTGATCTGGTGCGCGAGGGCTACGACATGAGCATTCGCATCGGCGAAGTGCTCGATCCCAACTATGTCGCCATCAAGTTGTATGAAAACCAGCGAGTGGTCTGTGGTGCGCCTTCATATTTTGCCGCCCACGGTTATCCGCAAACCCTCGAAGACCTGACTGAGCACAACTGTCTGGCGTTCAACCTGCAAGGCGGGCAGCATCGGGGCTGGACGTTTCAACGCGATGGCAGGCAGGTCGCGGTGAAAGTTGCGGGGAATTTATATTGCAACGACGGCGAGCTGTTATTCGACTGGGCCAAACGCGGCCTGGGTTTGAGCTGGCGTTCCGTGTGGGAAATCCAGAATGAGCTGAACACCGGTGAGCTGGTGACCGTGCTGGATGAGTTCGCGCTGCCCAACTACGACATTCAAGGCGTCTATCCGCAACAGCATTATCTTCCGGCCAAAATCAGGTTCTTTATTGCGTTCCTGAAAGAAGTTTATAACCGGCCGGGCTATTGGATTCAGCAATAACGAACTGTAGGAGCTAACGTGTTCGCAAAGTACTGGGCTTCGCCAACACGTTAGCTCCTACAGGGCGTCTGGTTCAACCATTCTGGCAACCGTTGCCAGCGCGGGTGTATTCAAGATTGTGGCGAACGCCCTGGCTGTCGAGGTAGATCATGTGCGCGTCAACCTGGCCGCAAACGTTGTCATTGGCAGGCGTAGTCTGGATAACCTTCGCAATATCAAGGTGTTGTGAGTAGTTATATTGCACGGCCGGGGTGGATTGTTGTGCAGCGTTATTAGCATTGGGCACCTGGCCGTTGGCCGAGGCAAATACCGAGAATAATGATAACGCTGCGAACATTGCATAAGTTTTCATGAGGCGCTCCAACTATTAAATTAACAAGTCTGCAAAGTTTCAAGATTGCTTTGCTGTTGGCGTGAATTCTAGGCGCCAATCCAGGCGTGCTGAAATGGTGGTTATCGATACACGTCATCATTGATAGTGATGCCCATTTAAAAAATCGATACGTGACGAGGGTTATATCTATGGATGAGATAGCCGGACACTATCGCTGATTGCATGCTGGCGGCCATCTAAAAAGTACGGGCCAGACCATGCATAAGTTCGCCATACACCGATCAACCGATTTCACCGGTCTCGTTCATGAGTACGGTCTGGACGGCAGCCGCCTGTTGCCGTGGCCGGGCTATCCGATGCCGTTTGCCGGCGGCTGGTGCGTGGTGCGTCCGGGGACGCGCAGCGAAGCGCACACGCAGATCGATCAGGAGCTATTCATCGCCATCAAAGGCCGATGCCGGTTGATCGTCGGCGAGCGTGAACTGGAGTTCGGCGTTGGCGATATCGCGGCAATTCCGAAACACACCAATCACTACATCATCAATGACTCGGAAGAGGACTTTCATTTCTACGTCATCTGGTGGGACATGAATTACGTCAACGGCTTCGTTGCCCAGCACGATGACACAACGGGGTGTCTGGATGACTAAGTACATCGTCACCATTACGCCACCAACGCCGAACGGCGACCTGCACATCGGCCATATCGCCGGGCCCTTTCTCGCCGCCGACGTTTTCACCCGTGTGCAGCGCCAGCGCGGTCATGACTGCGTGCTGGTTTCCTACTCCGACGACTATCAGTCGTACATGCTGCGCAAAGGCCTGGAGCAGGGCGTCGAACCAATGCTGCTGGCCAGCCGTAATTCAGACCGGATTCAAGCGTCGCTGGCAGCGATCAATATCCAGCCGGACAACTGGCTGCGACCGTTCCAGAACGTTTTTTTCGCAGACGCTGTTCGCGAAGTGTTCGACAAGGCTCGCGCTGCCGGGGTCATCGAATTTCGCGACTCCCAGGAAGCTTATTGCCCGGACTGTGCGGTCTGGGGCTACGAGGCATTCGCTCGCGGCTTGTGCAATTACTGTGGCGCGGAATCCGACGCCAGCCAATGCGAGAACTGCGCCCAGGCGCCGGATGCGCAACAGATGACCGATCTGCGCTGCAAGTTGTGCAGCCAGCCTGTGCAGTGGCGAAGCGCGCATCGTGGTTTTCTCAAGCTGGCGCAGTTGAAACCGGCATTACGTGACGCGCTGCTCAATCGCCAATGGCGCCAGCCGCTGGATGCCTGGCTGCTCGATACCCTTGAGCATCTTCATGACTGGGGGGTGACACGCCCCGGCGATGCCGGGCTGGATCTCGCCGCCGATGGCTCGTGCCGGATTCATACCTGGTTCATGGGGCTGGCCGGATACATGGCGGCCTTTCGCGAATATGCCGCGCAAGTCGGCAAGCCGGAGTTGTATCAACAGTACTGGCAATCGGGGCAGGGCACGCTGGTCCACTTTCTCGGTTTCGATTGCGTGTTCAGTCACGCCATCGTTTATCCGGCGTTACTTTCGACGATGGATGACCTGCGCGTCAGCCAACATTTCGTACCGAATCAGTTCCTCAAGCTGGACGGTTTGAACCTGTCGACCAGTCGCAACCACGCCATCTGGGTCGCGGATCTGGCGCGTCAGGCCTGCGCCGACAGCGCGCGCTTGTATCTGGCCAGCATCGCCCCGGAAGAAAGCGAAGGCGATTTCCGGTTACAGCAGTTCCTGACGTGGCGCGAGGAGTTGTTCGGCGAGTTCTTTCCGGCCTTGCTCCGCGTCGGCGCGCAAGGTGGCGAGAGTTGGTGGAGCGGCATGTGTGGCCCGGACGCCGCGCTGCTCGAAGCCCTGCGTCTGCAATGGCTCAAAGCCTCGCAGCCAGATCGATTCTCCATGAAGGACATGGCTTCGGTGCTGCTCGACGTGATCGCGATCACGCGTACGCGCCTGGCCGAAGGTCGTGCGGTCAACCATTTCGCTGCGTTCATCGCCGTCATTGGCCTGGCGCTGATCCCGGACACCACGCAGCGCATCGTCGAGGCGTATGCGCTGCAGATGGATCGGGTCAACGCGACGATTCTCAATGGCTGCGCAGCCGACTACTCCATCTGACAGGTTGGAACACAATGTTTATGGATTACGAAGTTGCCGTTATCGGTGCCGGCATTGTCGGCGCCAGTATCGCGGCCAGGTTGTGCAGCGCCGGAATTTCCGTGGCGTTGATTGACAAGGACGGCAGCGCAGCGAGCGGTGCCAGTGCGCTATCTGGTGGTCTGGTGCGTTTGTACGACCCGGATCCGCTACTGATGGAACTGGCCGCGTATTCCATCGGAGTGATGCGCGAGGGGATTTTCGCCGCCACTTATGCCCGTGCATTACGCCGCAGCGGCGTGCTGTATCGAGCGGCGCCGGACCAGCAGGAGCGAATTTCCCGGGCTATTGAACAGCACGCCAGCGCGCAATATCCGATGCGTCTGGTCTCCAGTGAAGAGTTCAATGGCGGACATTTCCCCCGGTCGCCGAGCTCGGAGCGGGTAAATCTGTATGAACCCCAGGCGTGCGTCGGCAATGTTCGTCTGGCGACCGCGTTGCTGGCCAATTCGGTGCGGCAAGACGGCTTGTTGCTGGAGCACTGTGAGGTCAAAGGCATTGAGTGTCGCTCGCGGCACCAAGCCCACGTTGATCTGGGCGCTGTAACTTTACGCTGTCGGGCGGTGGTGGTTGCCGCAGGCGCGTGGAGTCGGCGTCTGCTGCCCGATCTGCACTTGCAAACCCGGTCGATTCCCTTGGCGCGGGTCGTCACCGCCAACGATTGCAGCATGCCGATCATCGACAGCGAAACCCAGGCGTATGCCATTCCGCTGAGTCGCCATCTGGTGCAAGCCGGGTGTGGATTCCGCGAGGTACGGGAGTTTCCTGAACACCTCGCGCTGCCCGATGTTCGCAATCAGCAAGATGCACGGGAGCGGGTGCACCATCTGCTTGGCGCCAACGACGCAGCAGTACTCGACGTGCTGCCCGGCTTCGACAGTTACAGTCTGGACGGCAGGCCGCTGGTGGGGTTTTACGGTAGGCAAAGCCCGGTTTATCTGGCGACAGGTTTGTGTGGCCTTGGCTTCAAACTGGCACCGGGAATTGCACAGATTGCCTTCGAGCAGTTGCAGCGACACTTGCGGCATCAGGATTCGGATGGCGGCTGGTCGGCGTTGTCGCCGGATCGAGCGATGAGCCGCGCGGGCGGCCTGTCGAGCGTGCAGCCATGAGCCGGTTCAAGGTTGGCGTCAGCGCGTTATTCGATCCCGCAGACACGCCCCATGGCCGAACCTTTCTGCGGGCGATGACCGTGGCGCGCAACGGCATACCGGGTTTTGACCATGTGCACTGGCAGTTTTGCGATGACGGCGCCAATCCCGCACGCGCAGAGCAAGTGGCCCGGCAGCTGGTCGCCGCGAAAGTGGATCTGGTGATCGGGCATTTTTCGTCCGACGCGGCAATGGTCGCTGCGGGTATCTATCGGCAGGCCGGCATTGGGTTACTGAGCCCGGCAGCCACCATTGATTGCCTGACCCAGGACAATCCCAACGTATTTCGCTTTTGCCCTTCGGACCGACATCTGGCGAAAGATGTGGTCGCTTGGCTCAGGCACAGGAAATGGACCTGCGTGCATATCGACGCTGATCCCAGCGCCCACGGTCAGGCGCTGGCCAAGGTCATTGCTCAAGTCACCAGCGATTCCGGGATACGCCGCACAGTCGACCGCGAGCAGGCGCAGGTGGAAGTGTTCGCCGGACGTCTGGCCAGCAGCCGCGAGCATTGGCATGCGCGCCGCCGCAGCGGCAGCCAACGAGCACTGGTGCTCACCGACGACGCCGCTTCGCCATATCTGGGCAACGCCGCAGCACAGGACGTGAACACCTACGTCATCGGCTTTGGCACTGCTGGGTCTGCAGCCAACGAATCCGCCAGTCACCGCGCGCTGTTCGGTGCGGAACCTGAAACCTACTTCCGCGAAAGCCTGCTGATGTTTCACGTATTGGCCCAATTGGCCCGGCGCTCGTGGCGACCGACTGAACTGCTGCATGCCTTGAATCACGAGACCTTCGCGACGCCGCTGGGCGCGGTCAGTTTCGATCAGGGTGAATGCCGGGGTGCTAGTACCGGCCTCTGGCAGGTGGGAGTCGCGGGTCTGATGCCCATCGCCGATTGACCTTGTTCTGACACTGCGCTCACCGCTCCAACACAACTTCAACTCAATGGATGGGTACTTCTATGCTTGATTCACCCGCTGGCGCCGTTCACGCGGACGCCCTATGTATTGGCTTCGGACCCGCAGGCATTGCCCTGTCCTGCGTTTTCGCCGACGCACAGGACGTGGACGCGCCGCTGGCAAAGCTGTCGGTGCGCTATCTGGAGGCCGCGCACGATACCCAGTGGCACAGGGAGCTTTTACTGGCCGGCACCGACATCAATCACCATGTTTTTCGGGATCTGGTGACGCCGCGTAACCCCCGCAGCCGGTTCTCTTTTGCCATGTACCTGAAAGAACGCGGGCGCCTGTTCGACTTCGGTTTGCTCGGTCGCCCGGCCAGCCGCCATGAATGGTCGGATTACGTCGGCTGGGTGGCGCAGCAGGTCAACGGTCACACCCACTTCAACGCGTCGGTGAGTGAAATCCTGCCGATCATTCGCGATGGCCGCCTGAGCCAGGTTCGCATCGACACCGCGCAGGGCAGCTTCGTGACGCGCAATGTTGTGCTGTCGAGCGGCACCGCGCCACGCGTGCCGGAGCAATTTCAGGCGCTGCTGGGGCCAACGCTGTTTCATACCTCGCAGTTTCTGACGCGTCTGCAAGCCTTTGGCCGAGCATTGCCCAAACGCTGGATGGTGATCGGCTCGGGGCAAAGCGCCAGTGAGTCGGTGCTGGAACTGACTGGGCGTGACAGCGCCATTCAAGTGCATTCCGTGCATCGCTCGGCGGGTTTCAAGCTGACCCAACTGGGGCAATTTCCCAACCGGGTGTTCGCCCCGGACCACGTGGATTACTTCCACAGCCTCGATGCTGCGGCCCGGCAGCAGTTCCTCGACTGGAGCCGCGCCACCAACTACGCCGGAATTGATCCGGATGAAAGCCAGAAGCTGTTCTCGCTGATGTACGAAGACTCCATCGCCGGCCGTCAGCGTCTGCAAACCTACGCCTACCGCGCCATTACCAAAGTCGAACACGGCGAAGCGGGTTATCGCGTGACCCTGACCGATACCTTCAGCCAACACAGCGAAGTGCTGGAAGTCGACGTCATCGTCCTTGGCTCCGGCTATCAGCAGTACCTGATGCCGCCGCTGTTGAGCAACCTGCAACCCTGGCTCAAGGCCGGCGTAGACGACGGGTTGGTCATTGATCGTGATTACAGCGTCGCCACTCAGGGTGATTGCGACGTGAAGGTGTGGGTCAACGGCCTCTCCGAACGCAGCCACGGCATCAGCGACAGCCAGTCATTTTCGCTCATGGCCTTGCGCGCCGAGCGTATCGCCAATGGTCTGCAACAGGCTGTTCAGGCGCAAAAACATCCTCAACCTGCGCTGGCTCAGTGAGTGATCGCCATGGACGAAAGCATGTACGAAAACATTTCCGACATCGTTCACGACCAGGCTTTTCTCAAAGTCTCGGGGCTGGGCCAAACGTTTTTCCTCAAGATGGAATCGCTCAACCCGGCGGGCTCGATCAAGCTCAAGACCGCAGTCGGCCTCATCGATGATCTGCAGGGCAGGGGGCTGATCACGGCGGACACCCGGCTGATTGAATCTTCATCCGGCAACCTGGGCGTGGCGCTGGCGATGATCTGCGCCGAGCGTGGCATCAAGTTCACCTGTGTGGTCGACCCCAATAGTTCCGATCACAACATCCGCATGATGCGCTGTTATGGCGCCGACGTTATCCAGGTGGACGAGCCGGACGCCAATGGCGGGTTTCTCGGCACGCGCATCGCGCTGATCCGCAGCATGCTCAGCGCCGATCCCCAGCTGGTCTGGCTCAACCAATACGAAAACGCCGCCAATCCGCGCGTCCATGCGCGGACTACCGCGCGTTCCATTGCCCAGCGTTTCGGGCATGTCGACTATCTGTTCGTGGGCGCGGGCACCACCGGCACGCTGATGGGATGTGTGCAGTATTTCCAGAAGCATCACCCGACCACCACGATCATTGCCGTCGACAGCGTAGGCTCGGTGACGTTCGACACGCCGCCCAGCCGCCGTTTCATCCCCGGTCTGGGCACCAGTCAGCGACCGCCGATTTTCACTGCCGAAGGTATTGATTATCTGGAGATGGTTCCTGAAGCGCGCACCGTGGCCATGTGTCGGCTGTTGGCGCGCAACAAAGGGCTTTTGGTGGGCGGCTCTACGGCGACGGTGATCTGCGCCGTGCACGCCTGGCGCGAACGAATCGAGTCGGGCGCAGTGGTGGTGGCTTTGTCGCCGGATTGGGGCGAACGCTATCTCGACACCCTGTATGACGATCAATGGGTCGAACAGCGCTTTGGCAAAGACGTGTTGCAGATGAAGCTGGATGACCTGCACATCGAGCCCGGCTGGACCACTGACCTGCGTGCAGCGCGCATCAAGCAGGCAGCGTTCCATGCGGTGGACGGCAAAGTGGTTGCGCAGATTCTGGCGGCTGATCCTTGCGCCTGCATCGCTGATGTCGAACGCGCTTACCTGGAACACGAAGCCGGGCGCTCGATCAACCCGGACAGCTACTTCTTGCGGTTCCCCGAGGCACCGGCGAATCGGATCATTGCCTTGCCCGCCAGCGTCTCGGGCACCCAGCCGGTCAGTGGTATCAAGTGGATTTCCAGTTTCCCCGGCAATCTCGACTCCGGCCTGCAGCGGGCGTCAGCGGTACTCATCCTCAATCGGCCGGACACCGGTTACGCCTACGCCTGCCTTGAAGCCTCGCGCATCAGCGCAATGCGCACGGCCGCTTCGGCCGTATTGGCGGCGCGCTGGCTGAACCGGCAACAACGTAAAGTCGGTCGTCTGGCCATCGTCGGCGCCGGGTTTATCTCCCGGACCATTCTTGACCTGTTCGTCAGCGATGGCTGGGATATCGGCACTGTGCAGGTTTGCGATCTGCACGCGGAATCGGCGGAGGCGCTGTTGCTGCATGTCACCGCGCAGCATCAATTACCCGCCCAGCGCGTCGAACTGCAAGAGGCCTTGCTCGCCGACATCGTGCTGTTCGCGACCACCGCGCCAACGCCTTATGTGCTACAGCACAGGTTTCGCCCGGAGCAGCTGGTGCTCAACATTTCCCTGCGTGATCTTGGGCCAGACGTCATTGCCCAGGCCAATAACGTTCTGGATGACATCGAACACTGCCTCAAGGCCCAGACCTCGCCGCACCTGGCCGTGCAGCAGTATGAGGACCGTTCCTTCATCACTGGCACCCTGGCGCAATTGATGCTCGGCCAGGTGGAACTCAGCCCTGATCGGCCGACGATTTTTTCGCCATTTGGCCTTGGCGTGCTTGATCTGGCGGTGGGAAAACGGGTCTACGACACGGCCATCGCCCAGGGCAAGGCACTGCCGGTTGCGGACTTCTTCTTTGAGTCGAACCGCTGGTGAGCGGTCTGCATGCAGTGCGCAGCGCCCAGCGTGTGGCGATCGTCGGCATGGGTTCCCGAGGCCTGAGCATCCTGGAGCAGCTGATTGGACTGGCGCGGAGAAATCCCGACCGGCAATGGGTGATCGAGGTGTTCGATCCGCAGACACCCGGCAGCGGGCTGCATCTGCCAGAGCAAGCGGATTACCTGATGCTCAACACCATGGCTGGACAGATTTCTGCGTTCTCCGCCGCGTTTCCCGCATGGATGCCGGATGAGCCCGCCGGCCTGACATTCCTGCAATGGTGCTTGGCTCAAGACGTGGGACTTGACGAGCGCGGGCACCTCGACGCGGAGGGCAGACCTGTGGAGTTTGGCGACTTCGCCCCGCGTCGCTTGCTCGGGCGCTATTTGCGCGACAGCTACCGCTACCTGCTGAAGTTATGTCCGGCCCATGTCCAGGTGCGCCATTACCCGCAATCAGTAGTCGGCTGCTGCCCGAGCGCAGGGGAGTCTGGCTTTCAGCTGAGCGGTAGCGGCGGACAACAAATGGCTGTCGATGGCGTGTTCTTGACCACCGGCCATGCGCCGCACCAGTTTGAGTCGGTGACGGAAAAGCACGTTGCTATCGAAGGCCTCGGCCTGACGGCGATGGACACCCTGGCAGAGCTGACCCAAGGACGCGGCGGGCGCTATGTCCGGGACAACAGCGTCAGCGGCTGGCGGTATCAGCCCTCAGGGCGCGAGCCACAGATCTATCTTTTCTCACGCAGCGGCCTGCCGTTTCATGCACGGCCGCAATGGCGGCCCGATCAACCTGCGCCTGAACCAGCAAGGTTTTTTACCCCCGCGGCGATCCGCTCCTTGAGACGGGAAAGCGTCGATGGGCGTCTGGATTTTGTCAGGCAAGTGCTGCCCTTGATCAAAGACGAAATGCGTGCGAGGTGTGGATCGTTCGATCCCAACGTCCATTTGCCCATCGGGCACTGGCAAGGCGAGCCTGCCGCTTATGAGCAATGGTTTCGCCAGTGGATCGAAGCCGATCTGCTGCGCAGTCGTCAAGGCAGGGGCGCGAATCCGCTGACGCAAGCGCTGGAAGTGTGGCGCGATTGTCGCGATGTATTGCGCCTGGCAATCGATCACAACGGGCTGACTGACGCCTCGATCCAAGGGTTTTATAGCCTGTGGGCGGCGCTTGGCAATCGACTGGTGGGCGGTCCGCAGCAGGAACGCTACGAAGATTTGCTGGCGCTGATGGACGCCGGGATCGTCAAGGTGCTGGCGCCCATGCAAATCCATGGGCCGGGTATTCAGGTCGATAGGGTGATCAAGGCGCGGACTGCACACAGCGGCTTGTCAGGCAGCCGCTCTGCGTTGCTCGATGACTTGCTCAAGCAAGGATTGGTGCGCCCAGCCCACCCGTATCCGGCCGACGGCATCGAAGTCGACCGGCAAAACCGTGCGGTAGGCAGCGACGGCAAGGTCCAGCCGCGGCTGTGGGTTCTGGGACCTGCCGTGGAGGGCAGCACGTTCTACAACCATTACGTGCCGACGCCCGATCCTGCGTGCCGCGCATTGCTGCAAGCGCGCGCCGCCGTTGACTCGTGCTTCGCTGCATTGGAGGTCGACCTCGCCTTCGAACAGTTCACCACCTGACTGAATTCCCGAACCGCAATCACCTTAAACACTACTCAAAAGGATCATCTCTATGTCCGAGATCACTTTGCTGACGGCGCTCGCCGGCGCTTTCATTGTCTTGATTATCAGTCCTGGCCCGAACTTTCTGGTCATCACCCAACTGTCCTTCAGTCAGTCCCGGCAACAGGGGATCTGCGCCGGGCTTGGCGTTGCCTCGGGCAGCATCATCTGGGCACTGCTGGCGGCAACCGGTCTGGGCCTGATGTTTCAGCAATTGCCCTGGCTGCAACCGGCCTTGCAACTGCTGGGCGGCGTTTATCTGACCTGGCTGGGCAGCAAAAGCCTGCGCAATGCCGGCAGCCAGCCCGCACCGCGCAACATTGCCGCGCTGGGTATCGGCAGCCTGCGCCGGGCCTATCACTTCGGGCTGCTGACCAACCTCACCAATCCCAAGGCGCTGGCGTTTTACACCAGTGTGTTCACCACCGTTACCACGCCGGGCCTGCCGATGTGGGTGCGCACGGCCGGGGTATCGATCATCGCCGTGCTGGCGATTTCCTGGTTTGTCTTGCTGGCGACGCTGTTCTCGATTCCGGCGGTGCAACAGCGTTATCAGCGCATGAAAAAGGCCATCGACATCATTACCGGTCTGTTCATGATCGCGTTTGGTCTGCGCCTGCTGCTCGGTTTATTGCCTGCCTGATTCAAGCGACTTCATTCAACCGATTCAAGGATTGCAACCATGCACAGTAATGACTGGAATTACCCGACCTCCATCCGCGTCGGCGCGGGGCGGGTCAGCGAACTGGCCCAGGCGTGCCAGAGCATCGGCATGCACCGGCCGCTGCTGGTCACCGACCGGTTTTTGGGGGGCACCGACATGATTCAGAGCGCGCTGGCTGAATGCCGGGCCACCCTGGGTGATTGCGGCTTTTTCGATCAGGTCAAAGGCAACCCGACCGGACGCAACGTTGCCGACGGTTTGGCGGTTTATCAGGCTGGCGCTTATGACGGCGTCATTGCATTTGGCGGCGGATCAGCGCTGGATGCCGCCAAGGCCATTGCCTTGATGTCGGGGCAGAGCCGGCCACTGTGGGATTTCGAGGACATTGGCCAGAACCACTTGCGCGCCGATCCAGCGGGTATCGCGCCGATCATTGCCTTGCCGACCACGGCAGGCACCGGTTCTGAGGTGGGCCGAGCGTCGGTGATCACTGATGAAGAGGCGCGGGTCAAACGCACCATCCTGCATAGCCGGATGATGCCGAGGATTGCGATTCTCGATGCCAATCTGACCCTGGGCTTGCCCAAACACCTTACGGCCGCGACTGGCATCGATGCCTTGACGCATTGCATGGAAGCTTATTGCTCGCCGGTTTATCACCCCATGGCCGAGGCCGTGGCGGTCAAAGGCATGCAGCTGATCAAGCAGTTCCTGCCGCTGGCGGTCACGGATGGCACAGACCTGCATGCCCGCCAGGAAATGCTCGTGGCTTCAAGCCTTGGCGCAGTGGCATTCCAGCGCGGTTTGGGCGGCGTGCATGCCATCGCCCAGACCTTGGGCGCGCTGTACGATCAGCATCACGGCCTGCTCAATGCGATCCTGCTGCCTTATGTATTGCGGGCCAATCAAACCGCGCTCGGCCCGCAGATGCAGGCGCTGTCCATTGCGCTGGGTTTGCCCGGATCGGGATTTACCGCTGTGCTGGATTGGGTTCTGGCCTTACGCGAACAGATTGGCATCCCCCATACCTTGAGTGCACTGGGCATTGATGATCGCGACGCAGAGCTGGTTGGACGTATGGCCTTTGCGGATGGCTGTTCGCACACCAATCCGATACGGCATTCGGCGCAGACTTATGCCGGGATTTTTTGTCGTGCTGTCGCGGGCGACTGATCCATGCCGATGATCGACACTGCGAGGGTCAAGCGACTGGCCGGGGTCTGGCAAGAGTTTGTCGAATCGGGACGCCTCGTTGGCGGGATGTTACTGGTCGCCGAGCGGGGCGAACTGCGCTTCGCTTCGGCGCGGGGCTGGGCGGACCGGGAAAACCGGCGACGGGTGACGCCAGACACGCAGTTTCGCCTGGCGTCACTGACCAAACTGCTGACCTCGGTGCTGGCGTTGCGGCTCTGTGAACTGGGGCGATTGTCGCTGGACGAGCCGATTACACGCTGGCTTGCGGACTTCCGACCACGCTTGGCCGATGGCGCAGAAGCGACCATCACCTTGCGTCACCTGCTGTCGCACACGGCGGGCTTGTCATACGGATTTGAGCAGCCCGTCGGTAACGCCTATGAGCGGGCAGGGGTGTCGGATGGCCTGGATCACGCGGGCTTTGACCTGCAACACAATCTGACCCGTCTGGCTGACGTGCCATTGTTGGTCAAACCCGGCGAAGCCTGGGGTTATTCCCTGGCGACGGATGTGGTCGGCGCGATTATCGAGCAGGCCAGCGGCGTGTCACTCCCGCAAGCCATTGAACACTGGGTGACGCAGCCGTTGGCGATGCATGCGACCGGGTTCGTTGCGACCGACAATCAATCGTTGGCTGTTGCTTATCGGGATTCCGCTCGTGAGCCGCTGCGAATCGGCCGCGCTGATGTCCTCGAACTCGAGAATGGCGAAGCCCGGCTGTCAGCAACGCGCGTGGCTGATCCGCAGGCTTATCCATCCGGAGGAGCGGGCTTGATCGGTACGGCCGGAGATTACCTGAAGTTGCTGGAATGCCTGCGGGAAGGCGGCGCGCCGTTGTTGAGTCCGGCCAGTACCGCAAGCTTGTTGAGCAATGCCATTGGCGACCTGCCGATCAGCAACCGGGGTCCAGGCTGGAAGTTTGGTCTGGGTCCGATGGTGCTGACCGATCCGGGGCTGGCACGACACAAGCAGGGGCCTGGAACCTGGTCGTGGTGCGGATTATACGGCTGTCATTATTGGGTCGATCCGGTCGCAGGTATCAGTCTGACCGCACTGACCAATACCGCTGTGACCGGCGCCTGGGGCTGGTTTGCCGATGCACTTGTCAATGCGTTGTACGACGAAGGATAAACCTCAGACCCTGGCGAATTGCTTGCGATAGCTGCTGGGACTGACGCCAACCAGGTTGCGAAAGTGGCGACGAAACGATTCTTCGGAGCCGAAACCGGCAACGTCCACCAATTCGGCCAAACGCATGTTGGAAGATTCCAGCAGCTCTCTGGCATAGGCGATTCGCTCACCCAGAATCCAGTCGTACGGTGTCAAACCGGTGCTTTCCATAAAGGTTCGGTGCAGCGTGCGCGTGCTGATGGCTGCCCGGTCCGCCATTTCCTTGATGCTGTGGGCGTGTTTGAGATCGCCGCGAATCCAGTCCATCAGGTTCGATATCGGCCCGTCGCTGGCCGACACCAACTGGCGTGACGCATATTGCGACTGTCCGCCTTCGCGATGGGGTGGAATCACCATGCGCTGCGCGACCATGTTGGCCACCCGGGCACCGTGATCGGTGCGCACCAGGTGCAACATCATGTCCAGCCCCGCCGCCGACCCAGCCGCCGTAACGATCTGGCCTTGATCGACATACAGCTCATTGGGCTGGATGGTCAGCTCGGGATACATGCTGGCCAGCATGTCGGTATAGCGCCAGTGGGTAGTGACTCGTTTTCCTTCCAGCAATCCGGCCGCTGCCAGCACGAACGCGCCAGTGCAGATCGAACAGATCCGCGCGCCCCGCGCATGGGCGGCCTGCAATTGAGCGATCAACTTGGGCGGTACTTCGCAGTCCACGCCACGCCAGCCCGGCACGATGATGGTATCGGCGTTTTCCAGCAGCACTTCGCCGGGCGTTGGCACGATGGTGATGCCCCCGGCAGCCGTGATCGCGCCTTCATCCACCGAGTAGGTGGCGAACTCATACCAGGTCACGCCCAGTTCGGGCCTTTTCAAGGCAAACACTTCGACCGTGCAGCCAAATTCGAAGGTGCACAGCTGGTTATAGATAAGCGCGACGACAAGATGATTTTTCATGGCGCGATGTTACCGGATATTGGCATTTCCGACAGTAGTTCAGTGCAAATGGACTGGTTAACCTGAGCGCTGCAATCAGGCCAGAACCTGACCCTTTGACCAAGGTCGCGCAAGCCGCCCGGGAGTCCTTTTCCGTGACAATCAACATCGGTATCTACGTCTACGACGACGTTGAAGTCCTCGACTTCGCAGGCCCTTACGAAGTATTCACCACCGCCGCCCGCATGCACCAGCGCAACAGCCGCGACGAACGTCCGCTGTTCACGGTTTTTACCATCGGCCGTACCTTGTCGTCGGTCCGCGCCCGGGCCGGTTTGAAGGTCGATCCGGATTACACCATCAATGATCACCCGGTCATGGATTGCCTGGTGGTACCGGGCGGGGTGATCACCTCCGAACTGGATAAACCTGACGTGATCCGCTGGATCAGCGGCCAGGCCGTGCCGGAGCGGGTGATCGCAGCCGTCTGCACCGGCGCATTCCTGGTGGCCAAGACTGGCAAACTGGCTGGCAAGCAGGTCACCACGCATTGGGAAGACATCAACGACCTCAAGGAAATGTTCCCGGCCGTGGATGTGCTGAGCACGTTGCGTTGGGTTGATGAAGGCGCGTTCGTGACCTCTGCCGGCATTTCGGCCGGTATCGACATGAGCCTGCACATGGTCGAGCGCCTGCACAGCCGCGAGTTGGCGGAGCGTACCGCCTTGCAGCTGGACTTCGACTGGACTGAAAACGACTGATGGGTTCAGTCATTGATCCACGAGGCTGACAGGGACCGCCAGCCTGTGGATTGACCGGGAAAACCTCACCTGATGAATTCATAAGCTCCGATCCGCGTTACGTTTCCCACCGTTTTTTCGGAAAGTGCCGGTCTGAATGCGTGCCGCCGCTGACAGTCGTACCGCGTTCGCCGCGTTATCAATGGCTCTGGTACGGAGCAAGCAGCGCGCAAGTCTCTCCTGATGAACCCCCGAGCTGCCGAAACAAAGCCAGTCCGCCGTTGCTTTTGGGTGGTGCCTGGCGGCTGGAAACGTGACCTGCGCCTCGTGCAATCGCGCCCGCGCCAACCATCGCTCACGCCAGAGTTCAGGAAAATGAAAACCCACTTCTTCAAAGTCGTTCAGACCGTCGCCGTGCAGGGCTCTTTTTCGGAGGCCGCCGCTGTCCTGGGTTGCAGCCAATCGAACATCAGTTATGCCATCAAGGAAGTCGAGGCGTTCTTCAACAAGCGTCTGTTTGTACGCAGCCGTACCGGCTGCACGCTGACGCCGGATGGACAAGTGATCACGCGTACTCTGGAAATGATGCTGGCAACCCTTGAGCAACTAAAAAAAATGAGATCAATGGTCGCGTAACTGTCCACTATTTCACTCACATTCAAGAAACCGCGTTGGCGGCGTGCATCGCATCGCTCGGCAAACTCCACCCGCAAGTTTCCCTGTCCGCAGTGCATGGCAGCGAGCAAAACCCCTCGCTGGATAATCTGAAACGGGACGTGGCGGACATCGTGATCATGCCGAGTACGGCGCTCGACGATCATTATCTGGAACACCTGCACTGGGCGGACACCTATATGTTGGTGACGGCAAACCACCCACCCGGCATTCAGCCGACGTTTACTCAGCTGGCGGAAACCGTGCGTTATGTGGCCTGGCGGCATGCGGGTGTCGAGGCGCTGCACCATCAGCTGAATAGTGCCCAGGTCCGTCTCAGCCATCGTGGCGAACTCAGTTGCGTGGAAACGCTGCTGGATCTGGTCAAGAAAGGGCATTGCATGTCGATCCTGCCTCGCACACTGCTGCCGCTCAATGACGGCAGTTTTGCTTGCATGCAACTGCCCGTGACAGTCGAGCGGCGGATCAGCGTGATTGCCCGGCCAGTCTCGCTGATGTCCAACGCCGCCAACGCGGTTCTCGACGCGCTGAGGCAAGCCACGCGCCCCGCAGACTGAAAACTAAAATGCAACGTTTGGCGCCAGCGAGGCTCATAGCAATAGGTATTTAGAAGCAGAATCGCAGTTTCGGCGCGGTTCACTTGAAGCGGATGATCGGAATTTATGACCACACCGGACAAGCAATACGTGGATTGGCTGGTAGAGCAATCGATGCTGAACGCGGCAAAACAACGGGCCAAATTGTATTCGGGGCAGGGCAGGCTTTGGCAGCGCCCCTTCGCCGAGGCCCGGCCGCGCGACGCTTCAGCCATCGCCTCTGTATGGTTCACCGCCTATCCGGCGTCCATTGTCACCCGCGAAGGTGGTTCCGTTCTGGAAGCCTTGGGTGATGAAACCCTGTGGCACGCGCTGTCCGAAATCGGCATTCAGGGCATCCATAACGGCCCGCTGAAAACCTCTGGCGGCCTGCAAGGGCGCCAGCGTACGCCCAGCATCGACGGTAACTTCGACCGCATCAGCTTCGGCATCGACCCGGACCTGGGCACCGAAGCGCAGTTGTTGAATCTCAGCCGTATTGCTGCTGCGCACAACGCAGTGATGATCGATGACGTGATTCCTTCGCATACCGGCAAGGGCGCGGATTTCCGCCTTGCGGAAATGGCCTATGAGGATTACCCCGGCCTTTACCATATGGTGGAGATTCGCGAGGAAGACTGGCACTTGCTGCCGGATATTCCAGCTGGTCGCGATGCGGTCAATCTGATGCCTGAAGTCGTTGATCAGCTGAAAGACAAGCACTACATCGTCGGCCAGTTGCAGCGGGTGATCTTCTTCGAACCCGGCGTCAAAGAGACCGACTGGAGTGCGACCAGCATCGTCCAGGGCGTGGATGGCAAGGCGCGACGCTGGGTGTATCTGCATTATTTCAAGGACGGCCAGCCTTCACTGAACTGGCTCGACCCAAGCTTTACCGCACAGCAAATGATCATCGGCGATGCCTTGCATGCCATCGATGTCATGGGCGCGCGGGTACTGCGTCTGGACGCCAACGGCTTTCTGGGCGTGGAGCGCAAGGCCGAGGGCAATGCCTGGTCGGAAAGCCATCCGCTGTCCATCACCGGCAATCAGTTGCTGGCCGGTGCGATTCGCAAGGCGGGCGGTTTCAGCTTCCAGGAGTTGAACCTGACGCTGGATGACATCGCCTCGATGTCCCACGGCGGCGCGGATCTGTCCTACGACTTCATCACGCGCCCGGCCTATCAGCACGCATTGCTCACCGGCAATACCGAGTTTCTGCGGCTGATGCTGCGTCAGGTGCATGCATTTGGCATTGACCCGGCGTCGCTGATTCATGCGTTGCAAAACCATGATGAACTGACCCTGGAACTGGTGCATTTCTGGACGTTGCATGCCCATGACACCTATCACTACCAAGGCCAGACCTTCCCCGGCAACATCCTGCGCGAGCACATTCGCGAAGAGATGTACGAACGCCTCACCGGCGAGCACGCGCCGTACAACCTGAAGTTCGTCACCAATGGCGTGGCGTGCACCACGGCAAGCATCATTACCGCCGCGCTGGGCATTCGCGATCTGGATACGATCACCGACGCGGACATTCTGAAGATCCAGCACATTCACCTGCTTCTGGTGATGTTCAACGCCATGCAACCGGGTGTCTTTGCCTTGTCCGGCTGGGATCTGGTGGGTGCGCTGACGCTGCCAGCCGAGCAGGTTCAGCACCTGATGCAGGATGGCGATACGCGCTGGATCCATCGCGGCGCCTATGACCTGGTCGATCTGGACCCTGAAGCGGAGTTTTCCGCTGGCAACATGCCGCGTCCGAAGACGCTGTATGGCAGCCTTGTCGATCAGCTCAAGCGGCCGGACTCGTTCGCTTCACAGCTGAAGAAAATCCTCTCCGTGCGCCGCGCCTACGACATCGCGGCAAGCAAGCAGATCCTGATTCCGGATGTGCAGCATCCTGGCTTGCTGATCATGGTCCACGAACTGCCGGCCGGGAAAGGTACGCAAATTACCGCGCTGAACTTCAGTTCCGAGCCCATCGTCGAGACATTGCATCTGACTGACGTAGCGCCGGGCCCCGTGGTAGACATCATCAACGAGCGGGTCGAAGGCGATTTGACCGAGCAAGGCGAGTTCACCATCACACTGGACGCTTATGAAGGTCTGGCATTGCGCGTGGTCAGCGCGCTACCCATCTAAAGTGCGGCTGCAACGCGGTTTCAGTGATCACTGAACCGCGTTTGCCTGCGACCCCTCACGCGTTGACGAAAAAACGACATTCCCCCTCTGATAATGCGCGCCTGTCTTGTGTCCAAGCGGCATGCATTGATCGGAAATTTCATGGATATCAAACACAGTCTCAAACAGCGAATCGTGATTGTATTCACGCTGATGAGCACACTGGTGGCTGTCGTCTTTGCCGCTGGCATTGTTGTCACGGTTCATTTTGTCGAGAAAAAACTCACCGTTTTATCTCTCGGCGGCGATCTGCATCGCCTGTTGGTCATGGAGGATGCTGCCAATTGGAGTCATCGTCCGGACAAAAATTCGCGGTTCTACGTTGAGGGCGGGGCAGGTGATCTGGCCATGGCCGATGACCTCAAACAGCTGACGCCAGGTTTCCACACCTTTGTGCGAGGCAAAAAGTCCTATTACGCCATGGTCGATTCGGTCGACGGGCGCAGTTACGTATTGCTGCGCGACCAGCGCAGTAGCGTGAAGCGCGAACGAATCCTTTTCGGCGTGGTGTTCGTGGGCTTTGTGCTCAGCGTTTTGTTGGCATTGCTGCTCGGGCGTCTGCTCGCACAACGAGTCATGGCACCGGTCGTCAAGCTGGCTGGCCAGGTGCGCCATCGGGATCAGATACTGGAGCTGGCGCCGTCGCTGGCACCTGAATATGCCAAGGACGAGGTCGGCGAACTGGCGGTTTCCTTTGATGAAACCCTGGGACGACTGCGCGCCGCGCTGGGCCGCGAAAAGCTGTTCACCAGCGATGTCAGCCATGAATTGCGCACGCCATTGATGGTGCTGGCCAGCTCCTGCGAGCTGCTCCTGGAAAACCCCAATCTGGACCCGCGCTCACACGCCCAGGTGACCCGTATTGCGCGCGCCAGCGAAGGCATGCGGCAGCTTGTGGAAACCTTTCTGTTGTTGGCGCGAATCGAGAGCGATCAAGCCGGACGCGGGCCGCGCGCCACTGTTAAAGCGACCGCCGATGAGCTGGTGGACATATGGCGCAAACCCATTGAAGAAAAGGGCATTGTCCTGCGCTACGAGCCCGGTGAACCTTTGCCTGACCTGTACAACGCGACGTTGCTGCATTCGGTCATGAGCAATCTGCTGCGCAATGCCTGGCATTACACGGACGAGGGCTTCATTTGCCTGACGCTGGACCCACAGGGTTTCAGCGTTCAAGACAGTGGCATTGGCATTCCGGAAGAGAAACAACAGGCTATGTTCCAGCCGTTCGTGCGCGGCGATGAACAACGCGGAGAAGGCCTCGGGCTGGGTCTTTCCCTGGTGCAACGCATCTGCGCTCATCAAGGCTGGAGCGTGACGCTGCACAGCCGGGTTCCCCACGGTTGCTGCTTCGACGTGCGGCTTTGAGCGCACCCGGTTAGAGCGGGGCTTGTACTTTCGATCGAGTTCGAGCCTGAAAAATCGGCTTCGCGGGCAAGCCTCGCTCCAACGGGCTGATACCTGCTGAAATCCAATTCGTTGGAGCGACGCTTGCCCGCAAAGAACGATGACGCGGTGGATCTGACACTAACGAGGGGTCTGATTCACGGGCGAAACTTACAACCGTGCCAGCGCCGTCCGAAAAACCAGCAGAAAATCACTTCTGGATGAAAGATCAATCGCAGCCGCGAAGGCTCAAGCTCGCGGCTTGTAGTGTTGCGCTTGCCAGACAATTCAAAATTGTCCAGTCGTCATACCATCATCCCAGTATACAAATGAAAAAACCCATGCTAAAAATTCAGCCAGGTCAGATCGCATCGTTGCGCAGCTGACCCAGGTTTGGAGGCTGCCTTATAGCGTCCATAATAAGAAATCATCTCATCACATAAGCCTTGAACCGCGCTTGCGACAGGCCGTAGATGAGCCGGAGAAATGACATGCCCACGGTCTCCGCATCTCCCAGTATCGAGAAATCAGCTATCCGCAAAATCTCACTGCGACTGGTTCCTTTTGTTGCTTTGATGTTCTTCATTAACTTCCTCGACCGCACCGCAATTTCCTTCGCCGGTCCCAACGGCATGACCCAGGATCTGGGGCTGACCATTGCCCAGTTCGGCCTGGCATCCGGGATCTTTTTCATCGGTTACATCCTGCTGGAAGTGCCGAGCAACCTGGCATTGCACAAGTTCGGCGCACGCAAGTGGCTGGCCCGGATCATGGTGTCCTGGGGCGTGGTGTCGCTGTTGTTCACCTGGGTCAGCAGTCTGGAAGGGCTGTACACGCTGCGCTTCCTGCTGGGGATTGCCGAAGCCGGTTTCTTTCCGGGCGCGATCCTGTTTTTAAGTCTGTGGGTGCCTTCACGCTATCGCAGCAAGATTCTGGCGCTGTTCTATCTCGCCCAACCGTTGACCGTGGTGATCGGCGCGCCGCTGGCAGCCTGGTTGATCGGTCACGACGGCTTGTTCGGCCTGGCGGGCTGGCGCGTGATGTTCCTTGGCGTATCGCTGCCAGCGATTCTGGTCGGGTTCATTGCCTGGTTCTATCTGGTTGATCGTCCGGCCGAGGCCAAGTGGCTGAACGCAGAAGAGAAGAAATGGCTGGTGGCTGAGCTGGAAATCGAACAGCAGCAAACCCAGGCCAACTCCAGTCATCTCAGCGTCGGCCGCGCCATGCTCAATGGTCGGGTGTGGGTGCTGTGTTTCATCTACTTCGGTTTTATCTACGGCCTGTATGCACTCGCGTTTTTCCTGCCGACCATCATCGGCGGCTTCCAGGCTCAGTTTGGCACCACTTTCACCGTGTTGCAGAAAGGCCTGATCACCGCGATTCCCTATCTGCCGGCAGCCGTTGTCTTGTACCTCTGGTCCCGCGACGCAACACGCCGCGGTTGCCGCACCTGGCATATCGCGCTGCCAGCGTTGACCGGTGCCGTCAGCATTCCCCTGGCACTGGCGATGGGTTCGCCAACCGCCACGGTGGCCGTCGTGACCATCACGGCCTGCTCGATTTTCGCCGCGCTGCCTAACTTCTGGACGTTGCCTACGCAGTTTCTGACCGGTGCATCGGCCGCTGCCGCAGTGGCTTTGATCAATACCGTGGGCAACGTTGCCGGGTTCTCGGCCGGCTTTATCACCGGCGCGCTCAAGGAATCGACCGGAAGTTACACCGTGCCGATGTTCGTGGTCGGCGGTTTGATGCTCATGTCTGCGGTGCTGATGGTCGCCCTGGGCAGCCAGCGTCGCTTATCGGTCGATGGGCTGACGCCTGCACGTCCAGCGCAGCAATAAGGAGACTCCCAATGACTCGTTTATTCAATCAGCCTTCTGCGTTTGCCGGCGAGCTTGTCGAAGGGTTTGTTGCCGCTCACGCGAGCATGGTGCGCCAGGTTCCTGGAGGCGTAGTGCGCAATACTCGCAGCACTGAAGGTTGCGTGGCTGTCGTCATTGGTGGCGGCTCAGGCCACTATCCGGCGTTCGCCGGGCTGGTCGGGCAAGGCCTGGCTCACGCCGCAGTCATGGGCAATCTATTCGCATCACCTTCGGCACAACAGATTTACGGCGTCGCCAAACTTGCTCAGCGTGGCGGGGGTGTTTTGCTCGGCTATGGCAACTATGCCGGAGATGTCCTGCATTTTGGCCTGGCCAAGGACCGGCTTAACGCCGAAGGCATTCCCTGCGAAGTCATCGCGGTCACCGACGATATCTCCAGCGCGGCAGTTGACGAGATTCACAAAAGACGCGGCATCGCCGGAGATCTGGTGGTTTTCAAGGCGGCCAGTGCGGCGGCAGAAGCAGGTTATGAGTTCAGCGACGTGGTGCGCGTCGCGCGGCATGCCAACGAGAGAACCCGCTCGCTGGGCGTAGCCTTCTCCGGCTGCACCTTGCCTGGCGCGGAACATCCGCTATTCGAAGTGCCCATCGGCAAGATGGCGTTGGGCATGGGCATTCATGGTGAGCCTGGCATCGATGAGGGCCCGGTGCCAACGGCTGATGAACTGGCTGAATTGCTGGTCGGTTCGTTGCTCAAGGAGTTGCCTGTCGGCATCACTCAACCTCAAGGCCAGCGAGTCGCGGTCATTCTCAATGGGTTGGGCAGCGTCAAGTACGAAGAACTGTTTGTGGTCTACCGGCGTGTGGCGCAGTTGCTGGCAAACGTCGGCCTGACGGTGATCGAGCCCGAAGTGGGCGAACTGGTCACCAGTTTCGACATGGCCGGGGTCTCGCTGACCCTGTGCTGGCTCGACGAAGAACTGGAACGTTTTTGGCGCGCGCCTACCTCAACACCGGCTTACCGCAAGGGCAGTCTGCAAATCGCCGAAGCTTTGAATGAACTCGACCTGCAACCCATCGAGCAGCAGATCATTCCCCAGGCCAGTGCCAGGTCCAGGCGTTCGGCACGCTGCGTGGTGCAAGTGCTGGAAATCGCCAGGCACACGGTCTTGACCCACGTCGAGGAGTTAGGCCGCATCGATGCCGTAGCCGGTGATGGCGACCATGGCATCGGCATGCAGCGTGGCGTGAGTGCTGCGGTTGCCAAGGCCCACGAAGTCCTGGAACTGGGCGCCGGCGCAGGGACTGTCATGCGTTTTGCCGCCGATGCCTGGGCGGACAAGGCGGGCGGGACGTCCGGGGCGATCTGGGGCGTTGCACTGACTGCATTGGGGAATTCCTTGGGTGACGTGCGCAGCCCGGATGCGGCAACGGTCGCCGAAGGAATCCGCAAGGCCAGCGAAGGCATCATGCATTTCGGCAAAGCCCGGGTTGGCGACAAGACCCTGGTCGACGTCCTCGTGCCGTTCTCTCAATCGCTGGTGGATTCTGCAGCGCAGGGCCTGGAACTGCCGGAAGCCTGGAGCATTGCAGCCATCGTTGCCGAACAAGCCGCCGCCGCTACCGCGCAATTGCGCCCCAGGATCGGTCGCGCCCGGCCGCTGGCAGAAAAAAGCCTGGGCACTGTGGACGCCGGCGCGTTTTCCCTTTCCCTGATTATCAATGCGATCAAGCCGGCAATGCTGGCTGGCGCGCCTGCCGCTTCCAGCCGCATCAAGGAGACAGTCCATGAGTGACAAACTACGAATCGTGATCGGCTGTGACGATGCCGGTTTTGAGTACAAAGAAGCCCTCAAGCGTGATTTGCTCGCCAATCCGCTGGTGGAATTGATCAAGGATGTCGGCGTCGACAGCCAAAGCCATACGTCCTATCCATTGGTTGCCATCGCCGCAGCAGAGATGGTCGCTGCTGGCGATGCGGACAGGGCGCTGTTGATCTGCGGCACCGGTCTGGGTGTTGCCATCGCCGCGAACAAGGTGCACGGAGTCCGCGCAGTGACCGCCCACGACAGTTTTTCCGTCGAACGCGCCATCTTGAGCAATAACGCTCAGGTGCTGACCTTCGGCCAGCGTGTCATCGGCCTGGAACTCGCGCGCCGCTTGCTCAAAGAATGGCTGACCTACCGCTTCGACGAGGGCTCGGCCTCTGCGCAGAAAGTGCAGACGTTGAACGAATACGAGCGAGTCAGCGCCCGATGAACGCGCCCATCGTCACGCTGGGCGTCAGCCTGAAGATGTATTTCGGCTTCCAGCAAACCTTGCAATGGAGCCGATCCATCGCGGCGCTGCTGGAGCGAGAGACGAGCATCCGCAATGGCGAGGTCCAGGTGTTTGTGATCCCCAGCTTCCCGATGCTGGCTCCAGCCCTGGAAATATTTGAAGGCCTGGCCCTGGTCGGCGCCCAGAATCTGTTTTGGGCAGACGAGGGCGCTTACACCGGGGAAGTCAGCCCCAAAGTACTCAAGGAGATGGGCTGCAACGTGGTGGAAATCGGCCATGCCGAGCGCCGCCGATATTTTGCCGAAACCGACCAGCAGATTGCCGACAAAACCGCAGCGGCCTGGCGCAATGGCTTGACTCCGGTGTTGTGCATCGGCGAAGACCGCCAAAGTCTGCCCGCCGAGGCCGCCAGACTGTGCGCGCAACAACTGACTGCGGCTTTGGACCGTGCCCATGGCGCCGGCCTGTCGGGTGATTTGATCGTTGCTTATGAACCCCAGTGGGCGATTGGTGCGGCGCAACCTGCATCGCCGCAGTACATCAGCGCAGTGTGCGCGGCGCTGCGTCAGCACTGCATTGATACCGGCCTGCAAAATACCCGGGTGATTTATGGCGGCAGCGCCGGGCCCGGTCTGCTGACGCAGCTCGGTGCTCACGTGGATGGCCTGTTCCTCGGCCGCTTTGCCCATGAACCCGATGCCTTTGCAGCGATTCTCGGTGAAGCGCGGTCGCTGGCGCAGTCCCGTCGGGTATTGATAGAGGAGGGCGCCCAATGGCAATCGGCCTGAGCACTTATTCGTTCTTTTGGCGCGCCAGCGAGCGGGTGCCCAATCCGCTCGATCTACCCGCGATGCTGCAACACACCGCAGCGCTGGGCGTGAGTGTTTTCCAGATCTGCGACTACAAAGGGCTGGAAGCTTTTTCGGTCACTCAACTGCGTGACCTGAAGCAGCAAGCCGACGCGCTTGGCCTGACCCTGGAGCTGGGCACGCGCGGCCTGGAAACCGCCCATCTGCGCAAATACCTTGAATACGCAGCGATTCTCGATGTTCGTCTGCTGCGCAGCATGTTCAACAGCAACACCAGCAAGCCGACGCCTGATCAGGCTTTCGCGCTGTTGGAGGCGATCATGCCGGCGTTTGTCGAGCAGGACGTCAAGCTGGCCCTGGAAACCTACGAACAGGTTCCGACCCGCACCATTCTCGATGCGATCGAACGCGTTGACAGCCCGTGGCTAGGCATTTGCCTCGACCCTGGCAACTGCGTTGCGGCGCTTGAGCATCCGACCCAGGTCATCGACATGACGGCCAAGCGGGTGCTGAACCTGCACGTGAAGGATTTCAGTTTTTCCCGGCGCGACGGTTGGGTCGGTTTCACCTTTGCCGGCTGCCCGATGGGCGAGGGCTTGCTGGACTACGACTACATGAAAGCCAGGGTTCGGCCCAACGAACGACAGATCAATCAGATCATCGAGCACTGGCTTCCCTGGGAGCAGGATGCGGCGTCTACATGCGCGCTCGAAGATCAATGGACTCGACACAACCTGAACTATCTAAATACAAAACAGAGTGAGGAGTGACCCCATGACATACGAACTCAAAAAAATCGCCATTGTTGGCGCTGGCGGCAAGATGGGCATGCGTATTTCCGCCAATCTGCAGACCAGTCATTACAGCGTGACTTACTGCGAGAATTCTCCCCGAGCGCAAGAACAAATCGTGGCGGCAGGACGCGAACTTTCCGCCACCAATGAAGTGGTGCCGCAAGCCGACGTGGTGATCCTTGCCGTTCCGGATATAGCCCTTGAGGCAGTCTCCGCGCAAATCGTGCCGCAGATGAAAAGCGGTGCAATTTTGCTGACCCTTGATCCAGCTGCTTCTTATGCAGGCTTGTTGGCCCAACGGGAAAACATCCACCAAGCCGTAGCGCATCCCTGCCATCCTTCGGTATTTCTGGAGCGCACCACCAAGGAAGAACATGCCGATGCCTTCGGCGGCAATGCCGCTGTGCAGGATGTTTGCGCGGCATTCGAGAGCGGCAATGATAAACAGCGTTCGGAATTGGCCAATATCATCGCTGTCATGTACGGGCCGGTCGGTGTCGTGCATTGGGTGACGGTAAAACAACTGGCGTATCTCGAACCCACTCTGGTGGAGACCGTCGCCTGTATGGTCGGCACCTTCATGAAAGAAGCGCTGGATGAAACCATCAACCGTATCGGCGTGCCCGAAGCCGCTGCAAAAGCCATGCTTTACGGGCATATCCAGATTGCCCTGGCCGTCGCATTTCGCAGCACCAATCCGTTTTCCGATGCGTGCATGATTGCCATCGACTACGGCCGCGAAAAGATCATCAAACCCGACTGGAAAAGCATTTTTGATGAGGAAGAACTGGACCTTATCATCGCGCGCATGCTGAAAATCGATGCCGTGCGCAAGGTCAAAGCTGACGCGGCTTGATCCAGTCAGTCAGGTGCAACACCACTCGGCCCGATGTCAGCTTGTGTGGGGCCGGGTGGTGATTGACTGCAATGCTGTGCTCAAGGCTGGCTTATAATGGTGGCCGTCGTGTCTACCGTAATGCCTTTGCCTGGAGCTACTTTTCGCAATGCCCGAGATAAAAAAGCGCCTGATCCAACGCAAGAAGCTCTCCGATGTGGTCTTTGAGCAGCTGCTTAGCCTGATCGAGGAAGACAATCTTCAGCCTGGCGATCAAATGCCCGCCGAGCGAGAACTCATGGAGACGTTCGGGGTAGGGCGCCCGGTCGTTCGCGAAGCCATGCAGCGTCTGGCGGGCATGGGCATGATCACCATCCAGCATGGCGAGCGGGCCAAAGTCGGGCAGGTCGACATGCACTCGATGATCGGCCAGATTGATCTCGCGGCCCGCCATTTATTGTCGAGCTCGGCCTCCAATGTCGACCATCTTCGTCAGGCCCGGACATTTTTTGAGACCGGCCTGGTCAAGATTGCCGCCCAGAAAGCCTCGCCAGCGGATATTGCGCGTCTGGAAGCCATTGTCGCGAACATGCACAAATTCCAGGACAGCCCAGACTTCATTACCATCGACATGGAGTTCCACGGTGAAATCGCGCGTATTTCAGGCAATCCCATCTATTCGGCAATCTCTCGCGCCATTCTTGAATGGATGGCTGACTATCGCCAGGAAATGCTGAGGGCCAAGGCTCGCGAACTGACCATCGCTGAACATGAGGAAATTCTCAAGTTCATCAAACAAGGCGATGCCAGCGGTGCCGAACGGGCGATGCATGACCATTTGGTGACGCACGTCGGCGATTGAGGCCAGTAACGTGACACGTGTAAATACCGTGTTGATCCTCACGCAACCCGTACAGACTGTGTGAAAACTACTGCAGGCTGGGCGACCTTCGGCGCTACGCACACAATACTGCGTTAAAAACAGGCGGAAAATGCTCATTTAGAACACCTAGACTCCGCTTTTCCGCCTGTTTTTGCCTTGTCTTGCCTTCGCTCGTCACGTTTTCACACAGTCTGCGTAGGACCGGCTTTAGCCGGGAGGAGGCCGATACATTCGCAGCAGTTGCGTTGTCAGACCTTTCGCCCTCCCGGCTAAAGCCAGTCTTACGCCTTTTATTCCGCCAGCAACACCGCCGCATCAAAGCCCATGCGCAGGTTGCCCCAATGGCGGCCGTCGAAGAAGAACGGCACGTCGATCTCGGTCATGATTTCCCCTGTGTCGCGCAGGTAAGTCTGGAGCAGGAAGCGCTGTACATTCCCCGCTGCACGCAGGCCGATAGGGTCGCTGAACATCCGTTTGTTACGGCAGACGGGCAGGTCGACAGTGCGGTCGCCGGTTGGCGGTTTCGAAACCCAGCTGTTGTTGACCGGGCAATAGCCCTTGTTGTCGACGATGAACGACACCTTGCCACCTTTTGTGCCCTTGGTCAGCTTGTCGCATTCTTCCTGACACGCCTGCGCGAAGCGTTCGGTGTAGCTGGTCATGTACTGCTTGGGATCCGTGTTGGGGATCAGTTTATAGCTCTGGTCGAACAGATTGAGTCCTTCGCGTTGCATTACCGCCAAGCGCAGCTGAAGGGTATCGCGGCATTCGCTTGCCCGGGTAATCGCCGCATCCAGCGCGCCATGGCCCAGGACAAATTTGCCGAGCATCGTCTGCACCCGTTCGGCGACGCCTAACAGGTCGCGGGTCGCCGTGGCTGAAAGCACCATGCGTTGATCAATGGACTGGCTGTCGGCGTAGATCCGGGTGACGCGCTCGTTGATGCCGGTATTGCTCTCGGCGAACTGCTGAATGTGTTCGGCGATGTCGGCAAGCTTGCCGTTGGTGGACTCGAAGTCGCCGATCATGGTCTCGAAATGACCAGAGGCGCGCTCGACGACCTTGCGGGTTTCCCGGGCGCTATGGCTGATGTGTGCGGTTTGCTCATGGGTGGAGCCGACTTCCAGCAGCATGGCGTCGATGTTCTGCGAGATATCGTCAGTGGCCTTGCTGACGTTCTGCGCCAGCGTACGCACTTCATCCGCCACAACCGCGAAGCCGCGTCCGCTTTCACCTGCACGTGCGGCTTCAATCGCAGCGTTAAGCGCCAACAGATTGGTTTGCGAGGAAATCTTCTGGATCAGGCCAACGATGGATTTGATGCTCGATGAACGCTGGTTCAATGCAGAAACGAGGGTACTGAATTCGTTGAGGTTGTTGGAAATCTCACTGATGTTGCCGGTGACTTCCAGCAGTTCGGCATAGGAGTTGCGGGCCATGCTCAGGTTCTGTGCCGTGGTGCTGGAGATCCCTTGAGTCTGTTGCGAAACCTCCTGAATATTGCCCACCGCCATGTTGCTTTGGTCCATCACTTCCTTGGCGAAGCGTGCCTGATGGGTCGCGCTGTCGCTGGAATCGCTGATGTTCTTCAAGGAACGAGCCGACTCGACGGCAATTTGCACAGTCAGGGCCTGGATGGTACTGATGATTTCCCGTTGTTTGCCCAGAAAGCGATTACAGGTGCTCGCCAGTCCGCGAATTTCGTCATGGGTCAGCAGCGGCAGATCTTTGGACAGGTCGCCGCTGCCGCTGGCAATTTCTTCAAGGACCTTGGTCATATGCGTGACCGGACGCACGATCAGGTGGCGGAAATACCAGACCAGGAAGCTGACCATGCACAGCGTGAACAATGTGCTGAACAGGATCGCGTTGCTGAGCGAGCTCAAGCTGTCTTCAATCTGGCCCAGCACGGTCGCATCCAGCTGCGAGGTGTGCAGTTGTTGAACGATATCGGCACGAATGCTCAAGGCTACCCAGTAGAGCAGACCACTGACGACGACAAGCAGGAAAAGGCTTGAGAGTTTTTTGGTGAGTGAATCGAAACATTGCATTTCGATGGACTCATACAAAGCCTTGAACATCCGCATCCCGCTGCTCCTTCGCAAGGTTATAAAAACCATTCTTCAATGGGTAGTCGTCGACCGCAAAGGGCAAAGCTTTAATCTAAGCTGCTGGCGCACGCTCCATCCTGGAAACGTTTACCGACCACTGCGTCACCAAGTTGAAACAAATCTACCTGAAAAGTGATCGTTAATCGCACGCTTTATCAGCTCCAGGCCTCAAATCCCTATTTGGATGTTGACCGTATTAACCAGTTAGTACATTTTTAACCCCACACCTGGATTGTCATCGCCAGGAAAACAACAATAAATGATAGAGGCCCTCCCATGCAGCAGACCTTGCTCGCTGTTCATCTTCCCCATTCTCCTCTGCGTTCTACCACGCCACCCGTTCCGCGCGGTCGCCGTTCGCCCGCAGTTTTGTTTTAACGCAGCCATAAGGCACAGGGCATCTACGGGAGTCAGACCTGTTTTTGCCTTTGCGGCGTCGCTTTAAGCATTTCGGTTTCGGGGCATTTTCGAGGTAGGCAATGACAAGAATCGTGGGGTTGTATTTCAAACTTCTGAAGTTGCTGATTGTGCTGTGCATGGTCGCGATGATCGTGCTGGTCTTCGGCAACGTGGTACTGCGCTATGCGTTCAACTCAGGGATCAGTGTCTCTGAAGAGTTGTCTCGCTGGTTTTTCGTCTGGATGATTTTTCTCGGTGCACTGGTCGCGCTGAAGGAGCGGGCGCACATGGGCCTGGACAGTCTGGTCAGGCGCTTGCCCCCTGGCGGCAAGCGCATTTGCCTGGTGATAGGGCACGTCTTGATGATTTACATCTGCTGGCTGGTGTTCAGCGGCAGTTGGCAGCAGGCAGTCATCAACCTGGAGGTCGTGGCGCCCGCATCAGGCTTGTCCATGGCGCTGTTCTACGCCGCAGGCCTGGTATTTGGTGCCAGCGCCGGCGCAATTCTCATGTACGAGTTGTATCGGGTGGTCAGCGGCAAGCTGAGCGATGACGAGTTGGTGATGGTCAGGGACAGTGACGCAGCGCAGGAGATCGACACTATCCAGAAACAGCAGTCCACCACCAAGAGTACTCACCCATGACCCTGGCTATTTTCCTAGGTTCGCTGATCGGCACCATGGCCTTGGGTATCCCGATTGCCTTCGCTTTGCTGCTGGTCAGTGTCGCATTGATGCTGCATCTGGACCTGTTCGACGCGCAGATCATCGCGCAGAACCTGCTCAACGGCGCGGACAGCTTCCCGTTGATGGCGGTGCCGTTCTTCATGCTGGCTGGCGAGATCATGAATGCTGGCGGCTTGTCCAAACGCATCGTCAATATCGCCATGGCGTTAGTCGGCCACAAGCGCGGCGGACTGGGCTATGTGGCAATCATTGCCTCGTGCCTGCTGGCGTCGTTGTCAGGCTCGGCGGTGGCCGATGCGGCCGCGCTCGCCGCGCTGCTGGTACCGATGATGATTCAGGCCGGGCATAACCGCGCGCATTCGGCTGGCCTCATCGCTGCGGGCGGGATCATCGCGCCAGTGATTCCGCCAAGCATCGGATTCATCGTCTTCGGCGTCGCGTCCGGCGTATCGATCAGCAAGCTGTTTCTGGCTGGAATCGTGCCGGGACTCATGCTGGGCGTCGCGCTCGCAGTTGCCTGGTGGTTTGTTTCCCGCAGCGAGAACATTGCGCCTCCTGCCAAACAGAGCCTGGCCCAGATCATGGGGACCCTGGTCGACGGCAGCTGGGCGCTGGGCTTGCCACTGATCATCGTTTTCGGCCTGAAGTTCGGCATCTTTACCCCCACTGAGGCGGCCGTGGTTGCGGCGGTTTATGCGCTGTTCGTATCGCTGGTGATCTACCGGGAGCTGAAGGTCAACCAGCTGTATGACCTGATTCTGGCTTCAGCGAAGACCACATCGGTGGTGATGTTTCTGGTGGCGGCGGCCATGGTGTCGTCATGGCTGGTGACGATCGCCGAGTTGCCTCAACAACTGGCGGGGCTACTCGCACCCTTCATGGATAACCCGACCATGTTGTTGATGGTCATCATGCTCCTGGTGATTCTGGTTGGCACGGCGATGGACATGACGCCGACCATCCTGCTGCTGACGCCGGTGTTGATGCCGGCCGTCGTCATGGCTGGTATTGATCCGGTGTACTTCGGCGTAATTTTCTTGATCAACTGCGCCATTGGCTTGATCACGCCCCCCGTCGGTACGGTACTCAATGTGGTGTGTGGTGTGTCGAAGATACGTATGGACGAGATCATTCGAGGTGTCTGGCCGTTCATGCTGGCCCAGTTCGTTGTGCTGTTTCTGCTAGTGCTGTTTCCTTCGCTGGTTCTCGTGCCGTTGAAGTTTTTCACCGGTTGATCTCGGTGAGCATCCCAGTAATTCGACTTCTAAAAACAATATGGAGAGTGACATGCAAAAAATCATGAAATCCCTGCTGGCGGGTGCCTGTGCAACAAGCCTGTTGCTGGGCAGTATGGCCAGCCACGCGGCGGAGATTCGAGAGCGAACCCTGCGCTTTGCGTTCCAGAACGTCATAGAACACCCGCAAGGGCAGGGCGCCCAGAAATTTGCCGACCTGCTGACCCAAAGCAGCGGCGGCAAGATCAAAGTTCGACTTTTCCCGGGTGGCACCCTGGGCGGCGATGTGCAAACCGTGTCCGCATTGCAGGGCGGTACGCTGGACCTGACCGTGCTCAACTCCGGCATCCTGGCCGCCCAGGCCAAGGACTTCGCGATGCTGGACTTCCCATTCCTGTTCAACAATGTGGCAGAAGCTCACGCGGTGATCGATGGCCCGGTAGGTCAGAATCTGGCCGCGCAACTGGACAGCAAGGGGCTGATCAGCCTGGGTTACTGGGACCTTGGTTTTCGTAACATCACCAACAGCAAACACCCCATTAACAAACTGGAAGACATGCAAGGCCTGAAGCTTCGGGTGATCCAATCGCCAATCTATCTGGAAACGTTCTCCGCGCTGGGCGCCAACCCCGTGCCGATGGCTTTTCCCGAGGTGTATACCGGCCTGGAGCAGCACACCATTGACGGCCAGGAAAACCCGTTTACGGTGATCGAAGGCAGCAAGTTCTACGAAGTACAAAAGTACCTGTCGGTGACGGGCCATATCTTCAATCCACAGTCCTTCATCATCGGCAAGAAAACCTGGGATCGTCTTAATGAAGATGAAAAGAAATTAATAAAAGACGCTGCCGTAGAGGCTCAGGTGTTCCAGCGCAAGGTCACTGCGCAGAGCATGGAAAAAGCGCGAGGCAATCTGGAGAAGCACGTTGCGGTGAACGACATCTCACCCGAAGAGAAAGACCGTTTTCGTGAGCGTGTGCAGCCGGTGATCGAGAAGTTCTCCAAAGAGCTTGATGGCAGCCTGGTGAAAATGATGTATGCCGAAATCGCCAAGGTTCGTGCTGGGCAGTAAAGGGCTTGAGTGGGTTATAAGTTAGCAACTCAGCTTATAGCCCACAGCTGTCTGACGAGGTTCTCAACATCAGGTTTTACCGTGGCCAGACTCTCCGGATGACAGCTCCGCCATGCCCTTGAGCAATTCAATAGGCAACGGAAAGACGATGGTCGAACTCTTGTCGCCGGCAATGGAGCTGAGGGTTTGCATATAGCGCAGCTGCATGGCGCCGGGTTGTCTGCCAAGCATTTCGGCAGCCTGCATGAGTTTTTCCGAAGCCTGCAATTCGCCTTCGGCGTGAATGACCTTGGCCCGGCGCTCACGTTCGGCTTCGGCCTGTCTGGCAATCGCGCGGATCATCGATTCGTTGAGATCAACGTGTTTGATCTCAACGTTCGCGACCTTGATACCCCACGCATCGGTCTGGGCGTCGAGGACTTGCTGAATGTCGAAGTTCAGGCGTTCCCGTTCAGCCAGCAATTCATCGAGTTCATGCTTGCCCAGTACCGCCCGCAGTGTGGTCTGAGCCAGCTGACTGGTGGCCATGAGAAAATCCTCGACCTGGATGATGGCTTTCTGAGGATCCAGGACACGGAAGTACAGCACGGCGTTGACCTTGACCGAAACGTTGTCCCGGGTGATGACGTCTTGCGCAGGGATGTCCAGCACCACCGTGCGCAAATCGACCCGGACCATCTGCTGGACCACCGGAATGAGCAGGATCAGACCGGGTCCCTTGACCTGCCAGAAGCGCCCGAGCTGGAACACCACGCCGCGTTCGTATTCGCGCAGGATGCGAAAGGCCCCAGCGGCCAGCACAATTGCCAGCAGGAGCAGCGCGACAAAACCCAATTGCAGGCCCATGATCAATCTCCATCCAGTGCCATTTCAGCGGCGGTCACTTCCAGCAATAGTCCCTTGCGCGCCGTCACTTTTACCCGCTGCCCCGTTTGTAGCGGCGTAGCGCTCAGCACCTGCCACTGCTCACCTTGCAGGAGCACCCAGCCGCTGTAGACATCGCCGGCTTGCAAGCGGGTGATCGGGGTTACGCTGCCCAGCAGCCCGGCATCCCCGCTGACGGTATGGCGCGGTCGGGTTTTCAACGCACGGATCAGCAGGAATGCCAACAACAGCGCGCTGATAAGCCCCAGTCCGACTATCAAGGGCACGGGGACCTCGGTGCTGTTTAAAACGATGGCGCCAACGACAAACATAACGATCCCGCCCAAGCCGATCACGCCGTAGTTGGGCACTGCCGCTTCGGCGATCAGAAACGCAACGCCAAAGGTGATCAGCCAGATCCCGACAGGATTGGGGGCTATCAGCACGACGGCGTCGGCTGCGAACAGCGATGTGCTTATCGCCAGCAGCATCGCCACAAGAAAACAGCGGGTGTTCACTTGACCCTCCGGGAGAGTCATTTTTTGGCTCTGTTTAAAGTCTAGTTGAATCTTGCCAGCGTGGGTTTGTGAGTTCGAATTCGCACATCATTAGACCGGCAAGATGTGGTTAGCCAAATCGAAGCAGGGGGGCTGCTCAAGGGCGCTGCTCATACAGGTTGGCGGGACAGGTGATCACCATTGACGCATCCACTCAGACCCAGGAGCAGCGCGGACCAGACCTGATGGGGTTATTTAGACGATTCACGGGATGGCATCGTTTGCATCGAATAACGGCCGTAGCCACGTGCCGGAGGGTCGGCTTTCACCGATCACTGAGTAGATTTTCACAAAGTCTTTACGAATAGCAGGTGACACTTAACAAACGTTCGCCAAATGAGGGCTGCTTTTTGTGAACCTGAAAATGGAGAGGTCATCCTCTGACATCATCAAACTTGGCGATTGCCCTTCGACAAACCACGCCTTAACTATGGGCAAATTAAAATGAGGGCAGGATGCGTATTCTTGTCATTGAAGATCACAAAGATATCCTCGCCAATATAACCGAGTACTTCACGCTCAAAGGGTGTGAGGTGGTAGGCGCGCTTGATGGGTTGACAGGCCTTCATCTTGCGCTGACGGGCAATTATGACGCGATCATTCTGGATCTGATGCTACCGGGCATGGATGGCAATCTCGTCTGCAAAAGGCTGCGAGAAAACACCAGACAGAGAGTCCCCATCCTGATGCTTACGGCCCGGGATGAGCTCAGTGATCGCCTGACCGGATTCCAGGTGGGCGCAGATGACTACATCGTCAAACCGTTTGCGCTGGCCGAGCTGTTTGCTCGCGTCGAAGCCGTCTCCAGGCGGGTAACAGGCTTGAAGAAAAATATTCTTCAAATCCACGACCTGACGTACGACCTGGATTCTCTTGAAGTCGCTCGGGGTGGAAGCTTGATCAAGCTCAACCCAACCAACATGGCGTTTCTCCAGCTCCTGATGCGCAAGAGTCCATGGGTGGTGAAAAGAAGGGAGCTTGAGGAGGTGGTATGGAGTCATCGTGCTCCAGACTCCGACAGTTTACGAAGCAATATTTATTTGCTTCGTAAAGCGATAGACAAGCCCTTTGATACGCCGCTACTGCACACAATTCATGGCGTGGGCTACAAGCTACACGGCCCGACATAAAAAATGCCGCTTCAATGAAGCGGCATTTTTTTTAACGGGGATAGGTCACTTGTGCGTCATGTCCGATTTAATAAACGTCGCCGACTTATTGCAGTGTGTTAACGGTTTTCTGCCGAACGGATTACGAAAATTACCGTCAGCCACAACAGAAATGACACTTTTTTTTCACATTTTTTTGTCACGTGCTGACCTATTTTTCGCGCCAATTGTTATGCAAATCATTCGCATCGACCCTCCCTTGTCTGATTATCCTCCGCAAGCCTAATCGCAGTCACAACAACTATGGAGCTGCACACCTATGAAATTGGCTACAAGAACTCTTTTCAGCAAGACTTTGCTCGCTGTGGCGCTGTGGCGCTGTGCAGCGCAGGCGCTGCGTTCGCGACCGAAAAAGCCGATGGCATCGTTGTATACAACGCGCAGCACGAAACCCTCACGAAGGCCTGGGCTGACGGTTTTACGCGTGAAACCGGCATCAAGGTCACTTTGCGCAATGGCGATGACAGTGAACTTGGTAACCAAATCGTGCAAGAAGGAAACGCCTCTCCCGCTGACGTTTTCCTTACTGAAAACTCGCCTTCGATGGCTCTTGTCGACAATGCCGGACTTTTTACGCCGGTGGCACCGGCCACGCTTTCTCAGGTTGACTCCGCGTATCGTCCGGCCCACGGCAAGTGGGTCGGGATTGCCGCCCGGTCCACTGTATTCGTTTATAACAAAGACAAGTTGAACAGCGCAGCACTTCCTGAATCATTGATGGATCTTGCCAGCCCTGAATGGAAAGGGCGCTGGGCTGCGTCACCCGCGGGCGCTGATTTCCAGGCAATCATCAGCGCAGTGCTGGAGTTGAAAGGCGAGGCGGCGACACTTCACTGGCTCAAAGCGATGAAAGCCAATGCGACGATTTATCGCGGCAACAGCGCCGTCCTCAAGGCAGTCAACGCGGGTCAGATAGACAGCGGTGTGATCTATCACTATTACAGCTTTGGCGATCAGGCCAAAACCGGTGAGAACAGCAAAAACACCTCATTGCATTACTTCCGACACAAAGACCCGGGCGCTTTTGTCAGTATCTCCGGCGGTGGTGTATTGGCATCCAGTACACATCAAGAACAGGCTCAAGCATTTCTGAAGTGGATCACCAGCAAGCAAGGACAGGAGATTCTCAGAACCGGCAGCTCGTTTGAATACGCTGTGGGTGAAAACGTGCAATCCAATCCCCAGCTTGTTCCGCTTAAGGAGCTAGACGCTCCTCTTGTGGACGCTTCAAAACTCGATAGTAAAAAGGTCGTTGAACTGATGACTCAGGCAGGCTTGCTCTAAATGGAAGAGGAGCGCGTGAGCGTAATGAGCCTGGGGCCGGCAGCCGTCGTTCGAGCCGCTGGTGCGGCGCGTGCTCCGGTTTTCGGAAGACGCCGCCGTGCATCCGGCGACCGTGCTCCCAAGTGGATTTCAATTGCAGCCCTGTTGATTTCACTGGCGGCACTGTTGCCCCTGGCGTTCGTCATTTCCATTTCAGTCAAGACTGGATGGGCGACTGTTGTTGAACTGGTAGTCAGACCTCGTGTACTGGAGCTGTTGATTAATACTGCAACACTGGTCTTGATCACTCTGCCGTTGTGCATCGTCTTAGGGGTGGCATTGGCTTGGCTTACAGAACGTACAGACCTTCCAGGTCGAAGACTTTGGTCGCTGCTGGCCACGGCACCGATTGCGGTTCCTGCGTTTGTTCACAGTTACGGTTGGGTCAGCTTGTTCCCCGGCCTGCATGGTTTTCCTGCTGCGGTGCTGATTTCCGTGCTGGCCTATTTCCCATTTCTTTATTTGCCAACAGCCGCCGCCTTGAGACGCCTGGATCCGGCAATCGAAGATACGGCCCAGTCACTTGGGAAAAGGCCAGTGGTGGTGTTTTTCAGTGTAGTGCTGCCTCAGTTGCGTCTCGGCATTAGCGGCGGGGCGCTGTTAGTCGGCATTCATTTGCTGGCTGAGTACGGTCTATTCGCCATGATCCGCTTTGACACCTTCACTACCGCCATCTTTGACCAATTCCAGTCAAGCTTTAACGGCCCAGCCGCGAACATGCTCGCTGGTGTGCTGGCGCTGTGTTGCCTTGCCATGCTCATGACTGAGTTCGGCACACGAGGCACAGCCCGCTACGCACGAATAGGCTCTGGCAGTTCTCGTATTCAGCGCGTATGGCGCCTCAAGGGCGTCTGGATACTCGTGTCCATGTTTTTACCTGTCCTGACAACATTCCTGGCGCTGGGTGTGCCGATGTTCACATTGTGCAAATGGCTCATCTCGGGCGGGTCTGGCGTTTGGCGCATGAGCGACATCCTTCCCGCGCTGCAGCAAACTCTAATATATGCAGCAAGCGGAGCGTTTATCACCACGTGTGCAGCAGTTCCGATTGCCTGGCTCTCGATACGCGCGCCCGGTCGTCTGAGCCGCGTACTGGAAAGCTGTAATTACATCACTAGCGCGCTGCCGGGCATCGTCGTAGCGCTGGCGTTGGTGACGATCACTATCAATTTTGCACGACCGGTTTACCAGACTATCGTCACAGTGCTTTTTGCGTATGTGCTGATGTTCGTGCCCAGGGCATTGGTGAGCCTGCGAGCGGGTATTGCGCAGGCCCCGGTGGAACTGGAAGACATTGCTCGCAGTTTAGGCCAGTCACCAGGTCAGGCCAGCGAGTTCGTTATCGATCCAAAGCTCCAAGTTTTCGGCGCCGAGGAAATACTTGTAATTAAGCGGAGATCCGGCCCGCGCGATCTCATCGACCAAAGGCGCTTTCTGCTCATCGGTGGCCATTCCTACTGAGATGTAGCAATTCCATTCAGATCCGCTATCCGCCAGATGTCGGAAGACGGCGAGAATGCGCTTCTGCGGGCCCTGAAATCCATCCTGATGGAATGGGGACAAATCTTCGGCCGTCATGTCATCTTCGGTGCAAAAATTGCTTGTTTCGGTCATGCCATTGAATCCTTGGTCTAGCCTGCAGCATCTGAAATGACGGGGAGACTGAGCGGAAGTGCCGCTTGTGGGTCGTGTCCAGGTTGCATCAGTCGGCTGCGGTAACAGAGTGGCCATCGCTCCCCTCTGATTCAATAATGCCGTTATGTGAGCAGGCTGCTGACTTCACTTGGCCAGGTGGAATGCCAAAGCTGAATGAAGCCGTTTGTTGATTCATGACCCTGATGTCTCCCTATGTGACCCTGCCTTTGAGGTTATCGCTGTCGCCCGACCACAGTCGCTTCAGGGGGTTGGCACAGCAATATACCAAGATGCCTGCACGAGCCAGTTCGGCTTGTCGTCATCTGGTGCGTGCCGAGGTTTGGACTTCGAAAGTCTTGAGGCGATGACCTAGCAAAGTCACTTCAGACGCAGACCTCAACGCTTCAACAGATCTTTCGCAAGTGGCCAAACAGGGGCAGGAGCCTTTCCACTTGCCCAGCTGTCGGCTAGGTCTTTGGGCTTGAAGAACCAAGTAGCTTGAAAGCTTTTCATGTCCGCCAATCCGCCATGAAAAGCTGCGTCTTCTGTGACGACAAATGCCGGCAACTTCAGGAAGCGGTAAAGGTGGAAATCAATACCATCGTTGCGTTTTTTTAGAGAATTTGGGTCATACCCTTTCCTGGTTTTTTGCATGCGGGAAAACTGTCGCCAGCAATACATGACCTCTAAATGGCTGCGCATAAGTCCGGAAAATGAGGCGGTAGTAGTATCGAAGTCTTTCATGACGCCTTCACTCATTAGAGGGCCGATCACATCCCAACCCAGCTGATGATCAATCCGCTGTGTCCAGGATTCATGAGAATTAACATCGACGCTAGCAGGGCGATCCTTCTGCTCGGTGTATCCCCAGATAAATCCGAGCACACCCGGCAGATCTTCTTTGGCCAGAGGCTTGAGCGCCTGCAGTAGGTTCTGCACTAAGGCTTTTGGAATGTTATTGAACGCCGTTTCGAAATCCTCAATGGCATGTGCTTGAAGGATATGCATCGCTTCCAAGGTTTTAAGCCAGTTTTCAATGGAGATGCCTTTGAATCCGGGAAGAATTCCCGAATCGTCCAACGCTTGGAGCAGTCTCATTTTTGTGCGATAGTTGTCGCGAAGCGCGTTAACCCCTTCCTGCCAGCCCCAGAGCATTGCTCGCCATTCGGCTCGGGCCTGCTCCAGCACCCATTCGGTCGATTCTGGCGCGAATTCAGAGTTGGTACAGCGAAGCAGCTCAGACCAAGCTCCCGTGGAGATCGTTTGACATTCCTGCACGCTCCAACGCTCTCGGCTTTGCTGGATCATCCCAGACACGTCCCCTCCACCCGGAATGACTGGGAAACTTGGGTTTAGAAACTTGGCCAGCCGTGAGCACATTCGATGAAATTGAGCAGCGGAAATCCCGTTTTCCCGTCGTTGGTTTACTAGCTCGGCGTAAGCCACGTCCGACAAGGCAAAGGAATATCCCTCTCGGGACATCTTAGAAAATGTGTCTACCCATTCAGGACAGCCCTCTTCGTGGGCCAACCCACGCGCCGAATTTGTATCGAGAACAATGATTGTCTGCAGGTCATCAATTATTCGGCGCGGAGGAAATACAGAAGTCATTTTTAATTCCGAGAAGTTGGACACTGGAACCGCTATGTGTGGCTTGTCACGATCAGGATTAGTGCTTAACCGTATGACCGATTCGCCTCTGTCTTGCGCCGCGCCTCCATGATCGGATGGTCTGCAGCTACTTGCTTGCCAAGGTGCATGGGGCCAGGCAGGCGCAGATGACCATCCCACAGTGGAGGATTGCGACAGAGCAACGCCACTTGCTCGGCGACCGCAGCTGCACCGCCAAAGGCTCCAGGATGGATGATGGCAATCTCCGTGACGCCGAGCTGTTGCCAAGGATCCCCAAGATCTCTTTCCTGTACGTCGTAACGCGTGTTATGACGCTGCGAACGAGCGCTGCCAAACTGCTTGGATGGGGACACAAAGTAAAATACTGAAGAACTCTCACAGGACTGGAATGCGCCGATCTTCGTACCGATGAAATGGGCTGCTCGCGGTGACAAGGTGTAGCTGCCACTGACCTGTGCTACCTGGTGATCTGCACGAATCCGCACGACCGCCGCATCGACGGGTACAGGGGGCAACCCCTCACCAGGACTGTCCTTCAGGCCTGCGTAAAAGGTTCTCAGATCTGCATCAAGGCAGACGATCAACGAATCAGCAGGACTGACTTTGCAATCAAGAAAGGCTGGTTTGATCAGCGTTTTCAGCTGATCGGGCGTCAGCAGCGTGTCCGTGGCATGAATCGCAGTCAGTCCCGAGCTGTAGCTGAACCATTTGCCGGCAGAGTCTGCGCCAGACTCAAACCAGAAGATTTCAGGGGTGTGGCCACCGAGCGTGGTGCGCGTGATCACGGGTAGGAATTTCGCCCAGCCTTTGTTCTGGAGTCGATCTAGCAGGACTGACACTACCGTAGTGTTGGCCGGCATAGACTTGACCTTGGGTGTGGGGGCAGGGTGCTGGCCGCTCAACCGGATCGCTTCGATGATCGAGTTGATCGATTTGAAATCATGGTCATCTTCCTTAGGCTTGCGCTTCTTCACCTGCGCATCGGGTTCAACGTGCATGATGAATTGGGTGGCGATCCCATGCTTCGCCAGCACCCTGCGGATGACGTGCTTGGGGTCGAGTCCCGCTTCACGTGATGCTGCTGATGCACTGGTCTCAACAATCATAACCTTGGCGTCGTTTTGAGCGAGCACTCTGCTCGCCGGAACCACGTGATTCAATAACCATTCGTTGAGGCTGTTCAGGTCATGCTGCCCCTCCAGCATACGCTGCGCATCTGACACATCCAGGCGTGACAGCGTCACACGTGGTGGGGCGACTTTCTTGAAGAACTTGCTGTCCATGGACAAGTTTGAACTTGCCCCGTGAAGCCTGAGCATCACGTCTGCGTGAGCTGCCAAGACCATCACGTTCAAGTGGATCACCTCGCCCGTAGCATTGGTCTTCTCCTCACGCAGAACAGCGACAGATTTTCTGACCAGAAGCGGCTTTGTCCTTGGCAGACAAGCAAGCAGATGGAATCCTGCCTGGTCAAGAAACAGGGGGCCAGTGCCTGACGCGATCAAGGGGTTCGAGGGTGGAATGGCGTAGATAGGGCGCACGTCGCTGTCGACAGGGATATCGCCCTCGATTATTGGAGGAAGCGACGGAACCCCCATAAAGGTAAGCAACTTTTTAGTGGGATGTTCGTAAAATGTTTCCCAGCCCCCATGCCCGTCAAGCTTGCTTCGGATTTTCGCTTTGACAATCAGGTCGCCGGTTTTGACCCAGGCATGCTTCTTTTGGCCCTTGAGGTTCGGCATCACCTGAGTCAGCTTTACCCGCAGCTGTAGATAGGGCTTGGACTGACCGTAGAGCAGCACCAATGCAGGCTCGATGGCGTGAAGCGCACTGGCGTAGCGTACGTCGTTTTGCGAAACGACTGGGTCGTCCCAGGCGAGCACGCACCCGTCGGCAGCCTGATAAAGCTTAAGAGGTTTCGCGGCCGACATTGGGTTCGCGATGAGCGCTTGACCTACCAGCCAGGGAATGACTGTGTACGCAAGGGACGATACGTCACCAGGCGCGACCAGGCGGGTGGCGTCCATAGGTACCAGCTCGGTAACGACCAGTTTGGGTTCAAATTCTACCAGTTCTTGTTTGTAAAACTGCATCACGTCCATTGCCCAGAGGCGGAGCGCTTCGTTGACGGTGTCAACGGGCAGGGGCTTCAGCAAAAGGATCGCCGAGACGCCTCCTTCTTTTTGCGGAAACATGTTCACCTTGACCGGCCCTCCGGAGAAAGTGGCGAGCATTTCTTCAAGTCCTATGGTCGGTAGGTCAGGATGACGTTTCCTTACCTTGCCTAATGCCCGGTCGGGCGAGGAGGGAGCGAACCCTTCCTGCATACCCGTTTCCTGCGGTGCTTAGGCAGGCAGGCTCACATTCCATTAAGTCCGCGGCTACGGCTCACACTTACGTTGTTTTCACCCCGCCTAATGTTCTTCTGCATCATTGCGACTTCCCCACGAGTTAGAATTCCGCATCGCCATGGGAAGTGGAGGGCTAATTCATTAAACAATTTTGCCTCATCTTCAAATTGGTTAACAAGACCTTCGACATGGTATAGCTGCTCCGCATCTACCGCAAAATCATTTTGATCTTTTATTGTTGCATACAGAGCGCGCATATTGTTTAGAATCTGCCCGATTTCTTTTGATGTGGCTGGGGAAACCAACACTTGTAGTTTCGCTCCGCATGCCGGCGTTAACTCGTCAGCTTGTAAATCGATGATTATTGCTTGCGATTTTCCGCCGTTTTCGTAGCATTCTGTTGCCGTGACAGGCTTCCAATAGACCTTTTCCTTGCTCAGATCGACACACACAACAATTATCGGAAGACAAAATTTCTTCCAATACTGAATGTGATTACCTTTCACATAGATTTTTTTCGAACTGGCTTTAGAGATGGAGTTGAATGTTTTTACCTGAACCTTGATTACATCAGAGGTTGAAATGCCAGCGCTATCAAGGATTTCGATTTCACCATCTACGCCTATATCTAACATGCGATATGGCCATTGCAGTACCTTAGTGAGTTGGTATGCTGCAAGATATTCCCCTGCGTTACCGTTCGCCGAGCGTTTTTTATATTCTTTCAAGTCTATAAATTCTATTCTTTAATATTACGCTAGTGCACTGAGTGTCAATAAAGCCACCGAAGAGGCGTCGCGACTGCGACAGCAGTTAGGCGGGCCTGATTTGGTTGACGAAACCTTCAGCCCCATCTGGAAGAGCGCGGCTTCTACCGATCGGAGATCCGGGAAATTGACGGGGCGATTGGCCTTGGCAAAAGCAGCACCTAACAGCCAATTGGCCCTCACGTTCCACATATAATGCTCTGCGGGATTGCTTCTCAGCGTGTTGAAGACGGCTTTGTCTGGGTTCCTAAAAGGCGCCATTTTTCCGTTCCCAGGCAAGCAACCGAATCTCAGCAACGGTGGCAAGCTGTTCACCGACTTCCTCAGGTCGACTACCCACCAGCGGTGTACCAGCCAGGCCAAAGCAGCTGCGACACGACTGTCGTAAATGATGAAATCATCGATCAACAGGGAGTAGACCTTGGTCATCCCAGAGTTGAAGCGCAGGCCAGCGATCGTTGTGGTGTCATCCCCTCGCGAGTGGTCGAGCTCAACGCCGCGGAGCACGGTGTGTAACGCAAGGTGATTCTGAAGCAACCAGGGTTTGTTCCCTTTGCTTGTGTAGACGCCTCCCCAATGAAATATCGCAGCCACTACACCTGCGAGCTCAAGCGGGTTGGCCGTGCCTCCGCTGTAAGCCTTACGGAGCTCACGCTGTAGCGTTGCTAGAACAGCAGCGTTTGTGGCCAGGTTGCTGTTGCGCAGCAGCGGAGGTACGACAGGATGTCGATATGTGAATCCTGGAGCCGATATTGGAAGTGGAGCTTTAGCTCTGGGTGGCCACTGGTACGCGCTCAATGCATGGTGGAGATGAACATAAGACGCAGTGTCAGGGGCTGAAAAATGGATAGGCGCGCCGTTCAGTCGGCTTGCTAACCAATCTGCGAAATCGCTGACCTGTCCGGCGAGGTATTGAGTTTGGTTCATACGCAAAACGGTTCTCGCAGGCAAAGAATTTAAGGCTAATGCTGCCAATTGGGCGGTAATGAGCGACTCTAAACCTGCCCGGTCATTCCTGGCAGATCACACATCCGAAAGCACCGACCTCGGTACAGGCAGCAAAAAAGGACGACAGCAACCAATAAAGCTGGACGAAGTAGGGGCTGGCGGTATGGCCCGCCGCAATATCCCTGAAGGCCTGCTCAACAGCCGCTTTGCTCAGCGATGAGGTTACGATGGCGACTCGCTTAAAGGTGTGAGGGGCGTTCCTGCAGAACTCAACCGCAGTTATGGATTCAGCCGGAGTGCCCCTACACGTGCGGTGAATACGAGTCCTCGTCCGGTTGTTCGTGTACATCCGGTTCCATCGAGCGAATTTCTTGGTCATGGCCGGAGCGGGCAAATTAAGATTGCCCAAGTTTTTGATGGCCTGGCCGACAGAAACGTGGAATGCGCTAGCTCCGAGAGTCAAGTCGCCGTGTTTAGCATGGTAGAAGGTGATTCTCGGAGAGGCTGCATCCGTTCGAAAACCGATGAAATCGGCCCATTCATCACCGAGGTCATCACAGACCATGACATTGTCCTCCGGGGCGATCGTGGACAGTACCGCGCCAAACGTGGAGTCAGGGTCGAACGTATGATGGGCAGCGGTGAAGGCGCCTTTTTCATCCGTGATAGTTGCCAGCTCTGCATTGCCGAAGAGATAGCCCAAGAACTGAGAGCCACCGTTTACCAAGGTATCGTCTTGGTAGAGATTGCCGTCCAGATAGGCAAAGCGAGGCTGGTCGAACAGGACGATGAATATGTCCTCTTTGTCAATGAATTGCTTAAGCAGCACGCGATCTTCGTCCGTCCCGAGCGCTACCTGGGTATTTTCTACGTAGACATCGGCGAGCAGAGGCAGCGCCAGGCGTTTCAACGCGATACGCGTTTTGTTGATCGCGACCTCGCCCACTTCGATGCCTGCCGCAATCTGGGACACGAGCAATTTTCCAGCGGCATTTTTGGCAACGCCCAGAACATCTGTCAGCTCTGCGAGTATCAAGTCGACCTCAGCCTTAGGCAGCTCTCGATAGCCCACTCCGTCACGCCTAACCAAGCGGATGATTTTTTCGTCAAAGATGGCCTGTCCGAGGATGGCTGTATCAACGGCGAACTGAGTAGGGTTGGCGGTCAGATCCGATAGCTCAAGCGGTCGCGCGAAAGCGGCGAGGAACGAGGAGGACGATGGTCTGCCGGGGCGAGGGTGCAGGCGGTCGATGATGTTGCAGGCATAATCCACCAGCTCCAGGTAGCCAGCCCGATCAGCCCGAAGCGAGATCCGCCCGGTTCGTGGTGTCGTTGAGAAGTGTTCGTCCGCTTCCGTGAAACTGTAACCTAGTGGAGCAAACCGAGCCGAGGAGGCCATGCCTACGTTGTTTTGAAGGTTCTCGCCCTCAAGTGTCTTACTGCGCAACGCAAAGCGAGACAGCGTCATGTGCCGGAGTCGTACCCGGGCAAATACAGATTCTTTGCTGGTGAGTCCACGATCAACGTCCTGGGCGCCGATACGCTGCAGGTGCCATCTGGCGAATTCAGCAGGAACATCGATTTGAGATTTGAAGATGGCGACGTAATCACGGTGTTCGACGATCAGCAGGTATCCAGTTACCCGGTCTACCACATCGTTAGCGCCAGGCAGGAAAGCGGGCTTCTTGTCGAATTGAAAGGACAGAGCAGACCAGGTTGATGCCCCCTGGGCCTGCCGTATGAAAGAGAAGAGGTTGTTCGAGGGGGAGGTTTGGGCCCCTCTTATCGCCCGGAACATGGCTGTGATCGCGACAGCTGTGATCGGCGCCTTTAGGCGATAGAAGTAGCAGGATTTGCTGGCTTGCAGTTCGTCAATCATGTCCGTGTCCCTACGCCCGGTGTGAACCGTGAAGTCCGTAAGATTCGAACGGTAGCCCAGTGCCATTAATACTGTCCAGCAAGAACGCATGCCGACTGACACCGCCACGCGGGCTGAAAAAGCGCAACGAGACTACCAAACCTATTCGGTTGCTGTGAGTATGGAGCACGCCATCGCGGGTTCTCGGGCTGCTCAGGTCGCCATGGTTACACCGGGGCATCAGAGCCCGCTGTCGATGGCACTGTCGCTGCCACGCCGACAGCTGCTACTGGATTGGGCTGTCCGCACCGGTGGATGGATTGTCGAGGACGATTACGGCGGCGAGTATCGCTACGTCGGCTGTCCACTTCCAGCGCTGGCCAGACTGGATCGCCATGGGCGCGTGCTGTATGCCGGCACCTTTAGCAAGGTGCTATTTCCCGATATTCGCCTGGCTTATCTGGTGGTACCGCAGGCGCAGGCGGCAGCATTCTAGCGCGTAGGCAGGGCCTTGTTTGCTGTCGGATCACCGTCAATTACCCAGGCCATGGTGGCATAGTTCATTGCTGAGGGACATTTAACTCTGCATATCCAACGCATGCGCCGGCTGTACAACCACCGACGGGAATTTGACCATCAAGGCACTGGAGCGGAGTTTGCCGAAGGGGATGCAGGTGGAACGCTCGCCAGGCGGCATGCACCTGGTACTGCGTTTGCCGGAGGACGTAAGCGACATGCCCCTGGCCAAACAGGTGCTGGCCAAGGGCATGCCGCTACAAGCCTTGTCGCGCAGGGCTGCATCATTGCAGCGTCAGTCAGGTCTGCTCCTGAGTTTTACTAACTGCGCCACGACTGCTCCAGGCGAGGAGCTTGGTGCGTGGATCAGCAAGTTACTCAGTTGAGGTTGGCCTTGTTCAGGCCGAACAGCTCATCGGATGAGCCCGGAACCTCCTGGAACGCCACATTTAAGCGATTCCAGCCATCGATGGTGACGATCAGGAACGACAAGTCCGACAGCTCTTGCTCGGAAAACTGTTCGTGCGCGCTCGCATATAGGCTGTTGGAAAAACCATGAGGCGGCAGTTAGGGCTGGGCTTCAGTCCACTCCAGCGCCGCCCGCTCTACTGGCGAAAACAGCTGCGACTCACGCAGACAGCGACGTGGTGAAGACGCAGCTCGCGCTCGCCGTGGATCTTGGCCTCTTTCACATGCAAATCTACGCAGAACGCACAGCCGTTGAGCTGGGGAATACCGGCTCCAAAATGACAAACTCTCGATATCTGCAGGAGCTGGATAAGCCGATCTCCGACTCCACGCCGAGCTGAAGCGTCGTGGGTTGCTCAGGAATGACTTTAGCCTAGCAGACAACGCAGACCGGCTCTCCACGGAGCTCGCCTGATACCGGGCCACGGTGAGCCATGGCATAATGATGGCCGATCAATCACAAGGATGTTTCTATGAATTTCCTGAGGCTACCGGCAGTGAGATGGCTGCTTGTTCTCCCTGCTGCAGTGCTCGCTGCTCTGGTTGTGGTTTTCCTGATTCGGCTGGTTAATGGGATCTGGGCAAGCGGAGATCCGAATAAGCTGACCCTGTTTGGATCTTTCGGCGAAGCCTTCGTGAACGGTATGGGATGCTCTGTTTTAATCTGGGTTGCTGCCTGGATGGCTCCCAAGGGCAAACTCATCATCAGCGTAATCTTGGCTACATTGCTTGGACTGGCTTATATTGGCGGTGGCATCTTTTCCGCATACAACTCCCAGTACCTAATGATTATCGTCTGTCTTGGCGGCTTGCTGGGTGTAGGATCTGCTGTTTATAGCATCAATGAAGATCCGCCTGATTTCGGCTCTTGAATTTTATTAAGCGGCGGCCGCAAAAACTGAGTGCAACACCTCACCTCAGGTAAGGTGCCGCCATGTCTTATACCGAACTCAGTATTGAAGAACGCGCCACGATTCAGGTCGGGCAGTACCAGAATCTCAGTCAGCGCGAAATCGCCCGGATGCTGGGCCGTAGCCCCTCCACGATTAGCCGGGAGCTTCGTCGTAATCGATGTTCCAGCACGGGCTATGCCGCGCTTGCTGCACAAACTCACACCCGTGAGAGGCGCAAAGTCTGTCGCCCTTCCAGAAAGCTGGTGGTGGGCAACGATCGCTTCGAGTTGGTTATCCACTTGCTCCGAGAGCGCTTTTCTCCTGAGCAAATCGCGGGCAAGCTGCGGCTTATGAAAATGAACTTTGAAGAAGCCTACGTTTGCCGTGAAACCATCTACAACGCCATCTATGCGCTGCCTGTAGGGCAATTGCGCAAGGAGTTGATTCAGTGCCTTCGCCAAGGGAAAAGTACGCGAAGACCTCGCTCCGGCGGTGTTGACCGGCGTGGGCAGCTCCCCGAAATGGTCAGCATCCACGTGCGTCCACCGGAAATCGAAGACCGGCAGATGCCCGGCCACTGGGAAGGCGATTTGATCAAAGGCAAGGACAATGGGTCGGCCGTTGGCACCCTCGTCGAACGGACCAGCGGGTATTTGATCCTGGTAAAAATGCGCGATGCCACCGCCACTTCGGCGGTGGAGGGGTTTAGCGCGGCGCTGAACAGCATGCCGTTGGCGGTGCGTAAAAGCATGACCTATGACCAAGGCCGGGAAATGGCTAAACACGCTGAGATCACGCAAAAAACCGGTGTGGCAATTTACTTTTGTGACCCGCATAGCCCTTGGCAGCGCGGCAGTAATGAGAACATCAACGGCCTGATTCGCCAGTACCTGCCCAAGGGTACGGATCTGTCGAGACACACTCAGGAAGAGTTGGATGCCATTTCTTATCAAATGAATATTCGCCCTCGTAAGCGATTCGGTTTTAAATGCCCGATTGAAGTGATTACCGAGGTCATGGGTATGCATCATCCAGCCCCGTCTTCAATTCAATAACTGTGTTGCACTCAGCTCCTGCAACCGCCAGCACTAATTTCTGAGGTGTTACATGTCCCGTCTTGCTGAATTCCGTCAACTCGAAAAACATCTGGCTGAGCAACTGGCAGCCCTCGAAGCAATGAAAGGTGACGAAGGCCTGAAGAAAGAGGTTGAGTTCGAAACCAAGCTGCGCGCCTTGCTCGCTGAATACAGCTACAGCCTGCGCAACGTCATCGCCATCCTTGACCCCCAGGCATCCACTCGCCGCGCTCCTGCTGCCACCGAATCCAAGGCAGGCTCCCGCAAGCCACGCCAGGTCAAAATCTACAAGAACCCGCACAGCGGTGAAGTCGTCGAAACCAAAGGCGGCAACCACAAGATTCTGAAAGAGTGGAAAACAGAGTACGGCAGCGATGAAGTTGAGTCCTGGTTGGCTCAGTAAGACTGTTTGAGTACAAATGAAGGCCCCAGTGGGGCCTTTAGGCTATGTAGCACCTGAATCTATGTCCGCCGATTTGAAATCCCTTACTCATTGAGACTGACAGATCATGAAGGAAACAGAAGATAGTGAGAAGATAAAGGCCCCGCCTGGATTTGACCGTTTCCTCCGGCTAGGGATGCTAATAGAGAGTGACACCAAAACGCTGATGGTTAGGCTGTTGCACTTAATTCGCGGAAATGGGATCTACAAAATGATTCCGTCACGCGAAAACCGTGAGAACTATCAAGAATTCATCTCCGCCGTGCATGATGGCTGGAAGCTAGCACAAAAACTCATAGCAATAGAAGTCTGTAAAAACCTCTCCGAGATATCATTGCTCGAAGCGCAGAAAAGTGACTTCCATATAAGAAAGGACTCAGTCGAGAAATCCAATACAATTGAGAAAATAAAAAAGCTAAGCCTTGAAAACAACATGCTTCGCAGGTTTGTCGACTCTATTGTTTGGCATATGCTTTTTGATGAGCAGTCAACAATTAGGCGATTGCCCATGAAAAAACATGGAGATAATCTCTCTATAAAAAATATTGAAGATATCCAAGAGGTCATAGACCAATATAACGAATGCCCTATGACCATAGCCATCATGGCGGATCTTACTACATTCGTTCATCATGGAGACATCGCACTTAAAAGTATTCAAGGAACATCGTTCGTCGAGGTTAAAAGCGGCAGCAAAAGCAAGGTATTGCTTGATGTCATGGAGCACTCAGAAGGACTTGGCTGTAAATTGGCAGAAACAATCCTCACCAAGGATTTTACTAGATCTGAAAAGCAGCAGTACAAGCGAACTAAAAATCAGGCTGATCGAGCGAAGAACCTGTCATCAACACTGAAGACGAATGAGGGGTACGATCAATTAACTGGCAGAAAAGTAAAGATTACGGAAACCAAGTGCGAGATAAAATACTACAATAAGGAACTCTTGGATTGCCGGAAGAGGCTGGAAGAGAATGGCACATATGCAATAAGCGTCATTGATTCATGCCTTTACATTGGCATGTACAAAGAGCCGGAGTTCGCATATGTTGGGTTTAGCTCATGGATGAGCATGTTGAAGTGCAGCAACCCAATATACAACCTGACAGATAGTTTTTTTGATGCGCTCGCTAGGCCTTTACCATCCCTCAATATGCCGACTGAATTTATTGAGGAGATAATAAATGGGAAGATCATTGTGATGGGATGCCTCAACACAAGGGGCTTTTTTGAATTATCACGAAGACTGTATCCGAACATGATTACCTTGGCGCGACCTCCCCAAAACGCTGATATAGGAGCGATGCGTGTTGACGGGAAAGCCATGGCAATGGCTATGAGCGACCAGGGAATTCAAGGATACCTAGGAGATGGACTAATGAATCGTATGAGATTTGATCTTCAGAGTCCGAGGAGTATTTTGGAGAATCAGTACGCAACGACCAACAAATATTACTATATTCCAGTGCATCACCAGGCATCGGATGACCTTGCGGAGGAATCCATTGGCTAGCTGAGGATCTTATAGATCCACCCCAAGCTGGCCAACCCGGCAGTGCTGGCAGTATGACATTGGCTTGAGTGCAAATGGGCTTCGCAGAGCTTTTTTCAACTGATGTACAAATGAGGTAATCATGGAGCGACATCTCTACAGATTCAGGACGGCAGACCGTCTACTTGGAAAGGACAGCACTAACAGTGAGCCCGCTGTACCTGGCGAGCTGGAAATGCTCGAGATTTACTTTGCCCCTCCTGAACAGTTGAATGACCCACTGGAGGGATACCGTGAGGTCTATTGGTCAGGCGACAGAATCGTCTGGATAAATCTATTTCGACATTACTTGTTGGTATTGGCATTTCGTAGTTGGCAACTTAATGACGTGCGTTATGGGCATCCTTTGCCAAAGGAGCTTCCAGTTGGAATTTACCCTTTGCAACTTGAAGGTGTTGAGCTTGCTACATACCAAGAAATGGATGAGCTGCTGAGAGCGGATGAAATCTTTCAAGCATATGCAATTGCGTTTGCGAAAGATGAGAATAAGCATTACAAGCCTCAACTGTCGTACTACTTGATTGGATTACACTCTAGATTTCTATCTATTGTCCTTACAGTGAATGAAAGACACCAACTGACGAATATTAAGCATGCAGAGGGCCCGTTTGATCCTCTGGTTGACTGTGATTATCATCTACCCCTAATCGCTCAAATCGAGAAGCACGGCGGCGTCGGCAGAAATTTTCACACTTACAGACAAATAGCGCTTAACTTTTCAGCTCTTGAAATAAAAACTGCCAATGCTTTGGAATCTCACGTCGCTATACTCAAGGAAATTACTGAGGGTTTTGCGCCTAGGTACGTAGATCAAATCGAAGTTCTGATGCATCCCAAGTGGTATATATCCTGTTTCATGAAAGAGTGTGACAACTCGGCAATATGGGGTAGCTACGGAGACAACCACAAGGGAATATGCTTAAAGTATCTCGTATCTGCTCAAGACTCCGAATTGTCGATGGAGATAAACAAGCCAGTTGGCCTTGGAGGCAGAGGCAGAGATATAGATTTCAGTTTTCAGAGCATGCGGTTCAAAGAGGTACGCTACGACCGAGAACACTCAGAGATTGATTTCTTTAGATCGCTAGGCAATGTTCCAAACGAAGCGCTGGGTGGCTTTTGGTATAATGACGGCAATAATTATTTGAGCACTAAAAGCGAATGGTATAAGACTGACTCCAGTGACTTTAGAAAGCAGCACTGGTATGAATTTTATCTGGCTTTGACTTCAAAGCTGCCTCAATGGAAGTCCGAGAAAGAATATCGTTTAGTGCTGAATTCTGGAATGGATCTTTCAGACAAGAAAAGCCGGACATTGAAATATAAGTTTTCAAGCCTCTCAGGGATTATCTTCGGGATCAGGACGCCTTTAGAGCACAAGCTTAAAGCGATGAGAATCATAAAGGCCCACTGTATACGTGAAGGCCGTGAAGGTTTTGACTTCTATCAGGCCTACTACGATCCGCAGACCAAAAGTATTCAACATGCCTTGCTGCCAATATCCATCGATGATGTTGAATCCTAGCCAGGAATCAAGAGGCTCGCAAGGGAATGCTGTTTTCAATATTTAAGCTCAAATCTTAGGAAGTTAAGTAATGCTAGAGGCAAAAAAAGATTTCAACCTGATTTCTTATATTGGAGATTCACTGAGCCAAGACGACCATATATCTGATCCGGCATTTGTATCTGCTTTATCTTTGACTGCGCAAGATAATAGCGACGTCCACCTTGTACTTCTAGCCTGCAGAAACCACAGGTATTTTCGATGGGTAGTTAAAGATCTTATACTTTTTCATCACAAAAATTCGAGTAAAGAATATCAAAATTATGGCGTCGTAGGAATTATCGCAAACGTTTTTAACTTACTCTGTGAGTATAATAGAGATTCACCTTTGCCGCCTTTAGCTAAAGATTACCCTGGGTTTAGGCTGACGGTAGAAATGCTAATGTATTAATTGGCAGTGATTTGATAGCAAGAAATGCAAATGTTCATGAGGCATTCTTGCTGTCAAACCCTCAATGCCCATACCGACGCGTTGGCCGAACGGCACAGGAGGGAGGGTGAAATGTCTTCGGCCCTTGGAGCGCTGACGTCGGCCGCTGAGAACTTTCCGCATCTCATCCAGCTGCGTACCTTGACGGCCAATTTCGATCCAAGCACTCCCATCGCTTGGCTTGCGATTATCTATCCCAACATCGTCAAGCAGCAGGCGAATCTTGAATGCGCTGGTCTGTAAAAGCCCACTAGGCTGGGCTCTGAGAGTAACCCACTGATGCCACGCTGCCCGTTGTGAGCAGAGTTCAAGAACAGCCCCACCACGCGCACCTCAATTCTGAGAGTCGACGATCAGGGAGAACGAGTAATGGAACCACCAACCGACCGAAAAAGGATGGACGTCACGGCTTGCAATCCATTTATTCCCGCTGGGGACTATCGTCGAGGCCTGGAGCTCACGTTGCAGACCATAGCACCGCACCTTACCCAGCGCTAGCTAGTGGCTTTGGTGCATAAGAAGCTGCGCATAGAGGATCCTGAGCCGGCAGAAGATCAGTACCTTCAAGCAGCTGTGGAACTCACGGTATGCGCTCACTATGCGCGTTACTTCACCAGCAGCTTTGTCTACGAAGACAAGGTGATGCCACCACGAGATGTCGACTGTTCTTTTTGCAGCGGGGGTTACAAATTCAATGTAGAGGTCAAATGTGCTGATTACACTGCCATGCATAAGGTGGATTCGGGCAGCGAATTCATTATTCGGGCCATAGGGTGGCAGTCAGATTACAGAGATACAGTCGCTAAGCTCCAAAAGAGCTTTGCAAGTGTTGGCAGCACCCTTGTGCCGGGCCTCCACATGGACAACAAGCTAAAAGACTATTTGTACGATGCTCATGGGGAATTCCCAGATGTCGCGGATGATCGCCAGTACAACGTGCTCGTCGTCGGCTGCGATGATCCTGGAGACATGCAGCTATGGGAGGGGTATTTGACCGGCGAGAGGGGGCTGTTCACTGGCGACTCATTTGCAGACCCCGCGCGCTACAGCAGTGTCGACTTGGTCGTCCTGACCAACCTCTACCATCGTCACAGGTCGGTACCTGAGAAGGACATGCTGAGAGGGCACTGGACATTTACCAATGCCTTTTCGATTCTGTATGCCAATCCCAGATCCAGGAAACCTAGAGCGATGTTTGAGACTTTTGCTCGGACGCTACGCACTTACAACAACGAGCTGAGTACACATAAGATCGAAGGTGATGCGCCTGAATATGTGATGCAGCGTCTTGTCATCTCTCACTACGTCAGCCAAGTACAATGGCCGAACGGGCAGTATTGTTTCCAGCCCAAACCCGGCAAGTCTACCCAGACAGAAGCTTGCTAGACCAAAGGGCCGTATTCAAAAATCAGGAAGCCCCTAACATGAAGCCAGGAATATAGAAATCGGCGCAGGTCATGGACAGCACTTCAACGTGTGTAGTGCTTATGGAGGAATCCGTGCGCACCTTGGAATACGCTCAGCCTACAGAGCAGATGAAGCTGAAAGATATCATGGATCTGGACAGTGCTGCATCCATAGAAATTAACAGCTTCCTGACCCGAGAATTGTCCCTGGTCATACAGGATAGGGCGGAGCTGGCTTCTCGGTTTTTACTGGATCGAGATAAGCCTTGGCTGGTTTGCCAGCTGTGGGGGGCCGCTCTTTTGCTGGTGCGTACACAGCATCGTTTCTTCCACTTCCGCCACCACCCGACAATAGAAGGGCTCATTCCGTGCGACATCTCCACCAAGGGAGAGCTCAGCCCAGCTCAGATCACCGCGATCAAGTACAGCGCGCAGAAGGAGAGCCAAGCGCACATCCGGCTTAAAGGGATCATTCGCGACAGCTTGATTGCAGATCTATCGTGCGGTGAGCCTCAGGTTGAGAAAGTATGGAAAAGTCAAGCAGTTGCCGACCGTGCCACCTGGCGCAAGCCCGATGTCCAAGTCGCTAGAGGCAATGAGCGGATTGCGTTTGAAGTTCAGCTCTCGACCACCTTTCTGACCTAGATCGTCGGACGTCGGGAGTTTTACCGAGCTAATGGCGGGGCGATGATCTGGGTATTCCAGAGCTTTGATCCTGGCGCAACCAAGACTGCCGAGGAGGACATTTTCTTCCTGAACAATCTGAACGTCTTTATTGTCAACGATCAGTCGCTGGCGCGATCCAAAGCTTCTGGACGCATGGCATTTGATTGCTGGTACGCAGTACCCCAACTGACCGGTCGTACCATAGTCAACGACTGGAGGAGGGCTGAAGTGTTTCTGGACGAACTGACGTTAAATTCGGAAAAGCAGCTTGTGTTCTATAACGATTACCAAGCACAGAGAGAGGTATTGGAAAGCACGATAAACACAGATGTGCTGCGCCGCGACTTCCATGCGTTCTGGACGGAGTTTGGCAGAGAGGACACGCCACAGTCCCGGGAACGCTGGGTCGACCTACGCGAGCGTATGGAAATTGCTTACCCGGATATCAAACTTCCGAACTTCCATTGGACAGATCCATTCCAAGGGGCAGTCTCCATTGTGCTGAGCGCGCGTTACCGTCGCCCGATCGGATATCGATTCGAGCGTCTCCTCAACGTCAGCAACCAGGCCTTCGATTCCTACAAACCCTTTTTGCTTCAGTTCGGGTGGACGCTGGAAATCTTTGAGCAGAATGAGCTATTGGCCGAACAAGACAAGAAGGGGACTTGGGCAAAGCGACGCAAGATCATCCGCGCTGCACTGCAAACTCGGGATGAAGCTTATCGGCCCGACCGGCAATACAATCGTCTATTCGCATTTTTGGTACCTGAACTCACGGACCGCCTGATCAACATGCGTGAATGGTGAGGGCGGGACTTCCCGCTCAGTGCTCATGGCTGCGATGAGAAAGGAGCCGGCTCCTTAACGTACGTCTCACGCCAGCGCAGCACATATCCCATGCTTTACGACCAACCTTTCCCAAAATCCGGAAGGCTTGGTAGCTCATGGGCTTCGCGCCAAGCTTTGTCAAACAGCTGCGAACGCGTTTGCGAATACAGAGTCGTTGAATGAAAGCCTACCGCTGATTCAAGCTTTCCCGCCTTTCCAAAATCGCTGCTGGAGACCCAGACAGTTTCAGGGGCGACTAAAACAACTCTAGCCCCTATGTCGGGGTGTAACGCGATCCGGAGCCAAGGCCTGGCAGCTTTCAGAGCTTTGGCCGCGTCGAGGCACTCAGAATGCGCCACTATCCAGATATTCTGAGGACGTTTATCCAGAATATTTGCGATGTAACCAATATCTGCCAGGCCTCGGGTCAAGATCAGGATCTCGCCTGTGGCACTGCCAAGCTGACTCAAACGAGTAGCCCAGGTAGATGAACCAATTGACATTTTTGCGTCCGAGCAAGCAAATGCAAAGCCACCGTTATCATCGCTAAAAGCCATTTCTTTTTCTGCCTGCTGTTCGGTGCCCAATCGTGGCATGAAAGACCTGCGTGGTCGACCGAGGGAGCGATAACGCAGTCGAGAGAAGCCATACTCCGAGGTGCGGATGCAGAAGTGACCGCATCGATAATGGGGTCATGATCGCCAGGCGCGACAGAGCTCAGCTGCAATAATCCGGTCTGACGGGGGATGCCCCAGCGTAACCTGAATTTACAGCTGACATTAATCAAACGACCTGGTATGCCGTCCGTGCGAAACAGGGCGGATCGGTGTCGACGGCGAAGGCGTGTCGGTCAGGATGACTCGATTCCACACTACAGAAATCTTTACCAGTACCCATGTGGTCTGCTCCTGTGCGGATGCAGATTCCAATCAAAGGCATGGCACAAACCACACTGGGTTTAATCGCGCGAAAAAAATGCGTATACAACCAAATATGAATCACTTCATAGGCAGCGATGAGATATGACCACTATCTACATTGATGAAAGCGGCCACAGCGGGGACATGGTAAAAAGCGGCAATGCTTACGACTTCCAAGGCCAGCCCTACTTTGCATTGGCCGGCGTTGGCCTTGAGGACGGAGATGACTGGGAGTGCCGTATCAATGAACTGAGAAGCCGCCATCGCATACCTGACGGTGAACTCAAATCCAAGTCATTGACCGCCAAGCCTAGGTTCTCGGCTGAAGTCATCCACGCCTTGCTAGACCGACAGGCCCCGCTTTTTGTCGAGGTGGTCGATAAGCGATTTTTTATCTGTACCTGCATCACCTCGTTCCAACTCTTACCACCGTGTCTTGGTTACCCCGAATCACTGGAGTTTCACTTCATCAGGAACACAGTGGCGGACTTCCTGTATTTTCACGCTTCCGAGCGGGTGCTGGACGCGTTCGTCGCCTCGTGCCTGACTCCGGGTGACGCAGCCCTCCGCGAATCATTCGCTACGCTACAGGACATGGTGGCAAATCCTGGCCTTACCGGATCGGTCATGCAAATTGCGCAAGGCATTGCCCACATGGTGCAGGAGGCAGAAGCCGAGTACCGCAAGCGAAGTAATGAAGGCGCGGGAGCCTGGTCAAGATTTCTTCCGCCTCCAGATATCAACAAGCATGCGAAGCAGGTCTGGATGCTGCCAAATCTGACATCATTTTCGAACATCTATGCTCGGATGAATAACTACTTCAGCCGCCGACTGTTGGGTATTCGATTGGTGCACGACCAGCAATTGGAAGTGGAGAACATTCTGCTCCAAGGCAAGCTGCTAGCGGAAAATCTGAGCCCCACCATAGATCTGCCTTACACGCCGCATTCTGACTATCGGTTCGAGGAAGAGGCCAGCATTGAATTTGCGCAGTCGCACGAGGTAGTTGGGTTGCAATTGGCTGATATTGTTGCCGGCACAGTGATGCGTTTCTTTCGTGATACAGACTCCGGTGCGCCAGTGTCGGGTGACCTGCGTGAAGCCGTGATGCGACTCATCGATGAGGGTGATGAGCGAACAGGTTACGGCCTCAATCAAGTCGTCGCGACTGCCCGTGTCTACCATGCCGAATGATGTTTTCAGTCAAGATGTCTTCCGCGCTGAAGCAGGGAGCGCCGATGTCAGTCGGGGCTGCAAGGTAGTGAGGCCTTCAATGCTTTCTCGAAAACGAAGGCGTCACCCCGTAACCGATGATCCAGTCCTTCAAGGACATTCCGAAGCTCCTGCCGATAGGTAACCGTTGTGGGCAAACCGGCCCCGTCGATTACAGCGGTGAGGAATGACGATGCAACGGCCGCCATCTTGGGATCGCCTTGGAGTGTTACATGGCTGCGAATAGCGATTGCCAGCAACTGCCTCTTGAACGACGCCGACAGCTTTTCACTAGTGATGATGCCCTGCAGCATCGAGCCAAGCACCTTCGTGGCCTCTTTGGAGATGTAATAGCGATCAAAATCATCGGCTGAAAGGGTTGCCTGCGGGATTTCTGAACCATCCATGCACGCACACTGCTCAGCCCAATCCGTGGCGATGCTGACCACGCGAGACAGGAGGTAGTGAAAAGGCGTTGGCCATTCCAGTAAGGTTTCTTCGTCGAGTGGCCCAGCCATTTGCTTGAGGATCTTTTTGGCGAACCAATCAAAGTAGTGCAGCCACATATGGTCTTGCAAACCCTGATGGATGCCTTCATGCACCATGATCTCAAAAAGCGTGATGCCCGAATTGATCGGACAGCGAAATCGACCAGTTTCCTGGTAAGAGCCCAGCGGCTCGTTGAGTTTTTCGGCCAGTTGTCTATCTTCATCCAACCGGCGGCGTACAGAGTCACCAATGGCTGAATCCAAGCCGATCTTCACCGCCGTGGCTGCATCAGTGAAGAAAAACCGAAGAAGACGATTGCTCTCCGGCAGGTACAGGCGGCTTCCGCCGTTCAGGTTTTGATTGTTTTTTAGTTCGACGTAGAGTCGGCTTCCAGGCGCGTGGAGGAGGGCATCTATGTAACGCGCAATGAAGTCGGAGCGTATTGCCTCGTCCGCTTCAAGGAGCTTGAGGCAGAAATGCGGGTGGGCCTGCGCCAAGTGATGGGTTAGCTCAGGTGAGGTGACAAGATTCAACAGGATTTCCCGGGCTTGCGTACTAGCCTCGTCCCGAGCCACGCGCCAAGACTTCACTTTGTGCAGCATGTCGCGCCAGTACTTACGCTCGCCAGATTGAGGTTGAGGGGATTCCCCATTCAGTAGTGCTGCCATGTCGATCTTGGGCGTGTCGAGGTGAGCAATCCAGCGGACTAGCCAAGATTGCTGTCGTGTCAGGGCGATGAGTTTCGGCAGTTGGGGCTCGACCAACAGTATCAGTTCATCGTAGCGCTTGGTGAGATGCAAATTCTCGATCAACTCACGAAAAACGTGGACTCTACTTCGGACGAGCTTAGGAAACCGGGTTCGCCAGAAGAAGTATAGAGCCACCGAAAGCAGCAACAGATAAACCGCGCTTGAGCTGTCGAGGCCCCATTTCCAAGGCCCCAGGCTGTAGTACAGTCCAAGTTCCTTCAGTGCAGGGGCGAACACCAAATAATGGATCAGGAGAAAGATCGAGGCTCCAATAATCCAATCTCCACAGGTTGTGCAGAAGCGAAGTCGAAGCCGGTTCGTTGGAGAAATTAACGCCCATACGGCAGCGACAACGCCCAGAATGGTGAGCAAATTGGTGGTATCAATTTGAGTAGGAGTCGTCATGGCGTAGTCATTTTCTGTCCATTTTTCAGCTGACTAGATTACATGTGCCTAGCGAAAAATTCTCAGATATACCTATGGTTACGTAATAGAGAAGGTGTCGAGCGGCCCGATGGCATGCACCTGCGGTCGCGCCGTATCTACGGCTGACTGCAGCCATGATGAGTCCTCGGCAAGAGCCGATTGCAAGGGCCGGATAAGACTCAGGCGGTCAGAAGTCAGGTCAGGTCAGGTTTCGGAAAACACTGGGATTTATTGAACCCGACGGAAGCTGTTGATAAACCCACTACGCGAGGCTGAGGCTTAACCCGGCGGTCGTCGGGGCTTGTATTATCGTGAAATGAAAAAGGGCCATGTCGAAGCCCTTCGTTTGCACTCAAAAAGTCCTACTCAGTTCTCGACTTCCTTGAAACCATACTGGCCTTTCCATTCCTTGAAGGTCTTGTGGTTGCCGCCCTTCGTTTCGATCACTGACCGTCCTGACCAACTTCCACCGCTCTGCAATTCTTATTATCCATTTCTCTCCGTTACAGATAGCATCTGCTCGAGATAGCGCCTTGCCCCAGTCTGTGGCATATATCCAGTCACATTGCGTTCGGCTTGGAAGCCCAGAGGTCGATTGAAGCCAGGCTTAGGGAGAAGTGGGGATGTACCTTTCAGCGCTGTCTATCCGTAATTTCCGCCAGTTTGGCGATCTGACTCCAGGCTTTGTCATCCACTTTAATGAGGGAGTCACTGCGCTTATAGGGGAGAATGATGCTGGCAAGACCGCAGTAATCGACGCCATCCGGCACGTCCTGCAGACCCGTGACTCGGACTTCCTTCGGCTTGAACTGGAGGACTTCCATGTCACAGGGAATGGCGAACCTGCGACCGACATCACTCTAGTCTGTACGCTGTCCGGGTTATCCACGCTGGAACTCGGAGCCTTTGCTGAGTACGTAACCTTTTCAGGTGGCGAGGGTCTGCTTCATGTGCACTGGTCAGCACGTCGACTCACGTTGCCGACAGCGTCACGTCGCTGGGTCGACATCCAACTCCGCTGTGGTGCGCGCGGAGAGGGGCCTGCCTTGGACGTTGGAGCGCGCCAGTTACTGGCGACCGCCTACTTGAAGCCGTTGCGCGATGCTGAACGTGAGATGTCGCCAGGTCGTAACTCGCGCTTGTCCCAAGTCCTGTCAAGTTTTCCGGGAATCGAAACGGGTGAGTCCTACGTCGGTACGGCTCCGCCGGCGTCAACAGCCGAAGCTTCCGACCTGAGCATTGCCGGCATGAGCGATTACATGTGTGAGCTCGTCAGAGGCCACGGAGCAATCAGGGTGGCCCAAGCGACGATCAACGAGCGCTACCTGGAACCTCTTTCACTGGCGGGACAGCCACTTCATAGCCATCTCGGCTTCGGCGACAGCGGCAGTGAGACTACGAAGCTCAAACAGATTCTCGAGCGGCTCGAGTTGGGACTGTTGGACAAGGGCTCGGGGCTTGCAAAGGGCAGTTACGGCCTGGGCTCCAATAATCTGCTGTTCATGGCCTGCGAGCTCCTCCTGCTGGGCAAGGAGCCAGACGGTCTGCCACTGCTGCTGATTGAAGAGCCAGAGGCGCACCTCCATCCGCAGCGCCAACTCAGACTGATGGAGTTCCTGGAGCGAGCTTCCCAGCCTCAAGCCCATGCTGAGGAATACGTTCAAGAACAAGTGCAGACACGGCCCGTCCAGGTGATTCTGACAACGCACAGCCCCAACCTGAGCTCCAAGATCGCCTTGGAAAACCTCGTGCTCATTCAAGGTCGGCGCGCGTTCTCCATGGCGCAGGGGCGAACCAAGCTGTCGGTTGATGACTATCGGTTTTTGAGTCGTTTCCTGGATGTCACCAAAGCCAGCCTGTTCTTTGCCAAGGGGCTGCTCATCGTTGAAGGGGATGCTGAGGCGATTCTTCTGCCGGCGTTGGCCCGGCTGCTTGGACGTGACCTGACCGAGCATGGTGTATCAATCGTCAACGTCGGCGGGGTTGGTTTGCGTCGATATGCGCACATCATGCAGCGCGCCGACGAGTCTGAAGGCGCCATACAAATCCCCACCGCCTGCATCACCGACATGGATGTGATGCCTGATTGCGCGCCAGCCATCATGGGGCTGAACCCGAACAAGCGCAAACCCGATGGTAAGCCGGCGTCTCGGCGGTGGCGCATTCTGAGCGACTTCGGCGCGACTGATATGGAGCGAGAACCCAAGCTAGCGGCTCATCGGCAAAAACGGACACGTGGCGATGGCCAGAACGTGAAAACCTTCGTGGCCAATCATTGGACGCTTGAGTACGACCTGGCTGTCGGGGGACTCATGGATTGGGTACATCGAGCCGCCGTGCTGGCTTTGCATGACGCGAAGATCAACGAGCGCAAGCTGACTCGGGAGAAAGTGCTCGAGAGGGCAAGCAGGGCGCTGGAGACCCTCAAGACTCGGTACCCCACCGAGGAGGAGCGCGCTACGGAGATCTACCGTCTTGTGGATTCCGGTTCCAAGTCGATCACCGCACAGCACCTGGTCGACCTGTTGCAGCTGGCAGTTTATGAGGGTGAGCTCGATCAGGCGAGCTTGCGTACAGCGCTACCGACCTATGTCGTTGAAGCGATCGACTACGCCACAGGCGGCCCTCTCTTGGCTCAATCACCAGAGTCACCTGCGGCTCCTGCAACCACGGCCGATGCACAAGCAGCCGGTGTGGAGGAACCTGCGTAATGCGGCTTCAGGATCTTGTTCCGCCAGTCACGGATGCAGACATCGAATGGGTGAGCGGGCTTATGTCGCTGCGCGATCTGGATGAGCCTCGGAGGGCGTTTCTCAAACGTCTCGATACGCTCGATGTGGCGGCATGCCCAGGGAGCGGCAAGACCACCCTAGTGGTTGCCAAGCTCGCCATCCTTGGTCGTCACTGGCGTAGCCGTACTCAGGGGATTTGTGTGCTTTCGCACACCAATGCGGCGCGCGAAGAAATCGAGCGTCGGCTGGGCGCCACGGAGGTTGGCCAGCGGCTGCTGCGATACCCCCACTTCATCGACACCATCCATGGTTTTGTCATGCGGTTTCTGGCGCCCCCTTGGCTGCGATCGAATGGCCACCCGCTGGTAATGATCGATGACGAGGCGACCGGGCGTGCCAGGGGTAGGGCGCTGGGACACGGGCGGAGAAATATGGAGACTTTCCTAGGCAGAAAGGAAAAAAGGCTTGCTGATCTTCGTATTCAAACGACTGATTTTTCGAATCCGCTTGGGGGCGTACATTACATTTGCTCACCTGGGGCTCCCTCATACGGAAAACTAGGTAGAGCCATGGGCGCTGCCGCTTCGGAAGGTTACTTTTGCTATGACGAGGTTTTCACGCTCGGCCAGGCCATGATTGAGCAGGAGCCGAATGTCGCTCAGTCGCTGCAAGCTCGGTTCCCCTGTGTGCTCATCGACGAGATGCAGGACACGGATGTCGTGCAGAATCAGCTCTTGAACCACGTGTTTCCACGCGATGCCGTGAATACAGTCGTGGTCAGGGTTGGGGATCCCAATCAGCAGATCTTCGATGGTGACGGTGAATCCGATGGCGCTTTTCCTCATGGAGAGACAATCGATATCTCCAACAGCTTTCGATTCAACCAGGCTATTGCTTCCTTGGCGAACAGCTTCGCAGTCGCTCCCATTGCCGGCGGATTGATCGGTAGGGGCAGGGCCGGCGATGTTTGTCCAAACACGATCTTTGTCTTCCCTGATGACGATACGAGCGGTGTTCTCGGTGCGTTTGCGCAGCTGGTTTCCCGGTGCCTGTCTGTTTCGGATCGCAAGGATGGGGTGCATGCGATCGGCGCCGTTCACCGGCTGAAGAACTACAAGGCGGAGCAATTCCCGAAGGCTCTGGAGCACTATTGGAGCGCCTATCGCTCAGATGCCAACAGCTCGAGGTATACGCCCAAAACATTCGTTGAAGGTATTCGCAGGGCGAGAGCGCATCTGGCCGTTAGCGGTCATGCACACGAAAGCGTTGAAATGATCGCCAAGTGTTTGCTTCACCTGGCTGAACGTGCAGGCTTGAGGAGACCTATCCAGATCAGGATGAGACTTCACCGCTTCATAGAGCGCAGCTTGGCGTTGAACACGACGCTTCTGGGAGCCTACCAGCGAGGCATCTACCTCTATTTGTTCTATGCCCACCCGCTACGAGAGGAGCGTTGGGTTCAGAGGCATGCCGTACTGCTGAAGCGCCTGATCGCAGAGCTGCATCCTGACGAGACGATTTCAAACGAACCCGAGGTTGAGGCGTACCTGGCGTGGACAGAGCCGCGTGATAAGGACGAGTCCGAGATCCCCCGTGAAACCATCAACGCATACCGATCCGACGAAGGTGATCATGACCCCGTCGACGTCCAACTGTCATCCATGCACGCCGTCAAAGGCAAGACTCATTCGGCGACACTGATTGTGGAAACGTTCAGTGGTCAGCATGTCTTGGAGATGATGTTGCCCTGGCTGGAGGGTAAGCCGCTGGTGAAGAAGCAACATCAGGTGACTTACCGGAAGAACAGGATGCTCATGTACGTCGGGATGACCAGGCCTACGCACTTGCTGTGCCTGGCTATTCGAACCAGTGCAATGGGTGAGGGGGATGCGAGAGCTGAGCGAAGGGCAGCGCTCGAAGCGCAGGGATGGGTGATCAATGAGCTCGGCGCGCGAGTGACTCACTAAGCCACGCTACTGAATGTGGGGCCCGGGAATACTGCGGCACTCGTTGTACAGATTCCCCTGAGCATATCGAGCGACAAAGACTGGATGCTGACTCAGACAGCATCCAGTCCAGTGATTGCTTGCGTTCAAACAAAAAGGAAACAGCCAGGGCTGCCGCCGAGCTGTTGCAGCATTGGCAGGAGAAAGGTGCCATTTTCGACAAAGCAAGGCTAGAAGCTGCTGTGAGCCATTGGGGTGGACGAGAGACAGTTCTTGAGGTTTCCTCCTGGAACACGCCTTTTTATTTGATCATTGAGCTGGCCGATAAAGCTGCTGCCCAGTCTTCACCGGATAGCAGCCTAGAGAGCTGAAAGGTTGATGACATGGCCGGCATTCCTGGCATGTTCTGCGACGGGCTAATGCATTGGCATGGCGTCTCCAGGGCGCTTGCTACCCACTGGTACCACGTGAGCAGCGATGAGGCCTGGCTCGTTGAACTGCTTTTGGCCCAAGATGAGAGCCTGGTTGTTCGGGAAGTCTAGGCGGTCACACCCAGCTGGATGAAAAAAGGCGAAGGCTGGATGTGGTGGTCTAATTTCCCCGGACACCTCTATAGGTGGAAAATACATCTATCGAGGAGCTTTCCATGACTAAAAAACGCAAAACATTCGATGACAGCTACAAGCTGGAAATCGTAAAGATGATCAAGGATCAAGGGCTGACCGTTCCACAGGTTTGCCGGGATCAGAATATCGGTGAAACGGCGGTACGACGCTGGGTGCAGCAGTATGAGGCCGAGCAATTGGGGCAGGCCGGAATTGGTAAGCCGTTGACGTCTGAGCAACAGCGCATCCGGCAGTTGGAGCAAGAAAACCGGCAGCTCAAGATGGATAATGACGTCTTAAAAAAGGCTACGGCCTTCTTTGCCCGCGAGCTGAAGTGACGTATCGACTGGTTCGGCAGCTGCAACAGAAGGCTTATTCGGTGGCGTATCTTTGTCGTTTACTGAGCATCAGTCGATCCGGCTTCTACGAAGCACAGAAGCGTGTTGAAGCGCCTGTTCAGAAGAGTTGTCCTGTCGTTGTGCAACTCAAGGCGTCGTTTGCCGAGAGTGGCGGCTGCTATGGCAGTCGCCGCTTGCGTAAGGTTTTGCAGGCCCAAGGCATCGAAGTGGGCCTTTATAAAATCCGCGGTTTGATGCGTGCAAATGGCCTGCGCTCTGCCTGGAAGCGCAAGTTTGTGCACACCACCGATAGCAAACATGACCTGCCGATTGCCGAGAATGTTTTGAACCGACAGTTTGAGCCCGAGGCTGTGAACAAGGCCTGGGTGGCGGATATCACCTACATTCGAACTCGCAGCGGCTGGCTCTACCTGGCGGTAGTGTTGGACTTGTTCTCGCGCAAGGTGGTGGGATGGTCGATGGCCCCAAACATGCCAGCGGAGTTGGTGTGTAGCGCGATGCAGTTGGCCATAGCACAGCGCCAACCGCCACCGGGCTTGATCGCTCATTCGGATCGCGGCAGCCAATACGCCAGCGCGAGTTACAGAACGCTGCTAGCCAGAAGCGATATGCAGCAAAGCATGAGTCGAAAAGGTAACTGCTGGGATAACTCAGTAATGGAACGCTTCTTCCTGAGCTTGAAGATGGAGCGGGTATGGCGGCGCGATTACGCCAACCATGCCGAAGCAATACGCGACATCACTGAATACATCGTTGGGTTTTACAACAACGAGCGACTGCACTCAAAACTGGGATATCTGCCACCGACCGTTTACGAACGGGCGATGGCGTCGGAACAACCTATCGAGGTGTCCGGAATGAGTTGACCACTACAGGATTTATTCGGCTTGCGGAAGTTTCAGGGGGGGGGGGCTATGAATATGCTCACGACGTTAGGGCTTTCTATCGAGTCGCCTCTCGCCGTTCCTGGGGCATCGAATTACCGTCCAGAGAGCTGGCCTCCACCACCTGATTGGCCGGTCGTAATTGATGCACAGGGCAAAGTAATAAGCCGTTGGGGCGATCCAATTTGGAGGCTTGATCCATGGGCCAAGAAGGCACTGACGCTGAATTTTGGTGATGGGCCAGTTAAAAAATCAGCGACACCAATTAGCTCAAAGAACGCAAATTTACTTCGAATCATCACTGGCTGGTGGCTATACGGGCCGTACGGCGCTCGTGGCTACAGATCCCTTAAAACGCGTTTCGATCAGATGCGGCGGCTGTTTGTTCTTTGCGAGGAGGCAGGAATACTTGCCAGCGAATTACGCCACTTTCCACGCGTATGCGAACGGATCCCTGCCTTTCTTCATACCTCAAGAAAAACCGAGTTTCTGACGTTAATGCATGAGCTTTACGCGTCCAGGGATGCTGTAGGGTTTACGTTGCTGGACTCAGGCTCCCTAACCCGTCTGGCCGCGCTTTTTCCAACTCACCACACAGCTCAAACACCGTACATCCCTCCACGTATTTGGCGCTATCAAGTTACTAGGCTGCGAGAGTGCCTTGATGATTTCCTATCCCATCGAGAACAGGTTGAAGCTTGTTACCGGTTCTGCTTCGCGGCTTACGAACATAACCAGAGGGTTTCGGAGAGAACGGCGTGCGTAAACGCCCAGCCTTTTAGCGGCCATAAAAATCAGTTATCAGGCGCTAAAACGGGGCTTCGTATTCTCGGCGCGTTTGCAGATACCGCGAAACGCTTCGGCATATTTGAGCTGCTTGAACGTTGGGTGGGTCGCAGTGGCGACTTACAAGTAGGAGCGCTGACTAGCTATCTGAAACTGGTCAACGGCGCGGGATTAGCTTATATCCTTAACTTCAGTCTCATGCGGGTCGAGGAAGCATGGAATCTTCGAACCGGGTGCCTTGACACCGAGCACGACAAGAGCTTCGGCGACATTTTTTTGTTACGTGGGCAGACGACAAAAACGCTCTCTGATAGCGACGCGGTTTGGGTCACATCCCCATCTGTGGCAGTCGCCGTGAAGGCGATGGAGGTTATTTCTCTGTTTCGCTCACTATACGCACCTCGCGAAGCTGCGAGAGTTCTCACTGGGCGTTACTTGACCGATTTTTCTTACGAGCCCTGGAGTTCGTTGCGCAATAAAGGTAATCACTCACTGAGGCCGAGCATTCGGTCATATACCGACCTTTTGGGGCAGTACGGAAAGCTCTTTGACTTAGAACGTTTGCGTATCACGCCTGAGGATTTGAAATTGGCCCGGCTAGCTACCCCTTCATTGCCGAAGCATTATCAAGTGGGCGCTGTATGGCCGTTGGCGTGGCATCAGTTGCGTAGAACTGGGGCAGTAAACATGCAAGCTTCCGGGCTCGTCAGTGATGCTTCGCTTCAGTACCAGCTCAAACACGTCACTCGAGCAATGAGCCTTTACTACGGACAAAATTACTCGCGGCTGCGTCTAGAGGAGAAGGCTCACACTCTGTACGTTCGCACGATGTACGAGACGCTTGGAAGAGAGTTACAGCAGCTTACGAGTGAGCGTTTTGTCAGTCCCCATGGCGACAAACGAAAGGCTGAGATCGTTCGGCTGATTTCGCCAGAGGATGCGAAGAAGGTGATTGGTTTGGCAAAGAAAGGCGCGGTCGCTTGTCGCCCGATAATTCTTGGCGTTTGTTCGAGTCGTGAGCCTTGTCCGTACGGCGGAATTGACAACATTGCCCATTGTGGAGGTGGTGATTCAGTGGATGCAAAACCTTGCCCTGATGTGCTGTATGACTCAGAACGATTGGGCGCGGTAGATGATCTTGAGCATGTGCTCAAAGAGCGGCTTGCTGCTGCTCAGGATGGGAGTCCGCTAATGGAATCGTTGATGGCTCAACAGCGAAGCGTAGAGAGCTTCCGTCGTGTCCTAGGGAGCGCAAATGGACGTTGAACTCCCTGCTCGCCGCAGCGCGGCTGATCAGTATCGTGATGCTTTTGAGCGCCTGAAGCTCAATAGGCCACAGCTTCTACCAAAGGGGACACCGGTCACTCAGAACAACGTGGCCAAAGAGGCCGGGAGCGATCCGTCGGCGCTTAAGAAATCTCGTTTCCCGAGTCTCATTGCAGAGATACAAACCTACGTGGAACAACATGCGGAGGAGCGACCTCCTTCGTTGAGCAAGGTCAATCTTCTCGCCCGCCAGAAAAGCCGCGCCCTACGTGATCGGATGGAGCAAGTTGCCCGGCAGCGCGACCAACTCGCAAGCTTATTGAGCGAAGCGGATGCGAAAATCATTGAGATGTATGACCGTATCGCTGAGCTTGAGCGGCAGTTGCCTGCGTCAAATATAATTTCGTTGGATCCGCGCGGGCCGAGAAAGCTTTGAGATAACAGCGCGCATGCAGCTAGTCGCCTGAGCATTGCCGATCTGGAGCGGCAATTGCCTGCCTCAAATGTCCTACCTATAGATCCGCGGGTATGGATCGACTGCCCGGTATTGGCCGAGAGTCGCCGGTCTTGAGAGGCGACTGTCGACCCATTGCGGACGTTCACAAAGATCCTGCACATGTCCTGCGCGTGGTTTTGCCAACGTCCTCTAGCCGACTCGAGATTCGCTTAGGATTCTCGCCGCATCTCGTCCAGGAGGGAGACCGAATACACGCGCATAGTCCCTTGTGAACTGCGTAGCGCTTTCATACCCCACCTCGAAGGCGGCGGCCGTAACGCTTTTAGCACTCGCCACCATGAGCGTTCTGGCCTGGAGCAGGCGGACCCGCTTTTGGTATTGCAATGGGCTAAGCGTAGTCACGGCTTTGAAATGCCGATGAAACGCCGACACACTCATAGCCGCTTTCTGCGCGAGGCTCTCCACTCTGATGGGTTCAGCAAAGTCCCGACGAATCCACTGAATGGCAAGGTTCACGCGGGCCATAGCGGTATCGGGCGAGGCAATCTCCCGCAACATCCAACCATGCGTGCCCTGTAACACTCGAAAGAGGATTTCGCGCTCATAAGCCGGTGCGAGTGCTGCAATGGCATCCGGGTTGCCCATGAGCCGAAGCATACGCACCCAGGCGTCCATCAGTTCTGGCGTGACGGCCGCCACCGAAAAACCGGGGTCGTTGTCATAGCGCCCTGTCGGTTTGGGCAAGTCCGCCAGCAACGTAGCGAGCACCATCGGATCGAGTGTCAGGCTGACAGCCAGATAAGGCTCGCCTGATTCAGCTGCGTGCACCGCCCCCACCGCAGGCAAGTCGATGGACATCACGAAATACGTCGCCGGGTCATGCCGAAGCGTCTGGTCGCCTACGGTCATCGTCTTGCTGCCTCGCAGGATCAGATTGATCATCGGGTCGTAGACGGCGGCCAGCATGTGTTCGGGAATCTTGCCCTGAACCATGGCGACACGCGGGATACCCGTCTCAGTACGGCGGTTTTCGGCCTTGGCAGCCAGAGTGCGCAGTTCATTCAGTTGATTTTTCATAACGCGGATGTTGACCGTAGAGCAAGGCGCTGTGCAAGCAAAAAGCAGAAACGGGCAAGTTTCGAGTAGGAACGGTTGCGTCGACGAAGCTGTGCGTCGTTACTGTGGTGCCTCATTTCATCAACAGCGGAATACGACATGGGCGTTATCGTCATCACCGGAGGCAGCCGTGGTATCGGCGCCAGTGCAGCCCTTCATATCGCCCAGCGCGGCATGGGCGTCATCCTGACGTACAACAAGAATCCGGAGGCAGCGGATGACGTTGTCGCGAGTATTGAGCAGGCAGGCGGCAAGGCTGTAGCGGTCAAACTCGACGTTGCCGAGGTCCGCAGTTTCGAGGCTTTCCGAGAAACCGTTTTGATCACGTTGAAAGAAGTCTGGAGCATCAACAGTCTCAGTGGCCTGGTCAACAATGCCGGTTACGGCCTGTTTAATCCGCTGGAGTCGGTCAGCGAAGCGCAGTTCGACGGGCTGTTCAATGTTCACTTGAAAGGTCCGTTCTTCCTGACCCAAGCCTTGCTGCCGTTGCTCGAAGAAAACGCCAGCATCGTCAACCTGACCAGCGCAACAACTCGCGTGGCCACAGCGGGTGTAGCGCCTTACGCGGCGTTCAAGGGCGGCCTTGAAGTGCTCACCCGTTACATGGCCAAGGAGTTTGGCGAGCGGCGCATCCGTGCCAACGCAGTATCTCCGGGCGCGATTCGTACCGAACTGGGCGGCGGCCTGAATGACGAGTTCGAGGCAATGCTGGCGGCACAGACAGCGCTCGGCAGGGTCGGCGAGCCCGACGATGTGGCGCGGGTTATTGCCATGCTGCTGTCCGAAGAAGGCGCCTGGATCAATGCCCAGACCATCGAAGTCGCTGGCGGCTACAACATTTGAACCACTGAGGGTTTGCACATGCTGGATCACATTTTTTTGTCGGTAAGCGATATCGAGCGCTCCATCCGGTTCTACGACGCGGCCCTGACACCGCTTGGTATCACTGCGCGCCTGGACTACGACGGCAAGAACGGTCCTCCCGGCCATCCTGACCTCAAAGGCTTCGGTGCTAATGGCCGGGTATTCTTCTGGTTGCGCGAAGGTGTGGTAGAGGGTCGAGCGGTTCACGTCGGTTTTGTGGCAACTAGCAAGGCCGAGGTCGAGGCCGCCTATGCTGCCGCGATAAATCAGGGTGCTGTTGACAACGGCGCACCCGGCGCTCGGCTGCATTACGACCCAAACTACTACGCCGCCAATGTGCTGGACCCGGATGGCTACAGCCTGGAATTTGTATACAAAAACTGGCAGCACGCGAAATGAAAAAACTGATGATTTACGGTGCGACGGGTTACACCGGTCGCACGGCCGCAGAACGAGCGAAAGCTCTGGGGCTCAACTTCGAAGTCGCAGGGCGCGGTTTTGATCGATTGGCGCAGCTGGCTGCGCTACTGGATGTTCCTTACCGAGTGTTCGCTGCTGATACTCAGGCCGCAGAGGCGCTTGATGGTATCGATGTGCTGTTGAACTTCGCCGGGCCTTTCGCCCAGACAGCCGAGTCTCTGATGCGTGCGTGCATTAAGGCAGGCGTCGATTACCTGGACATCACCGCCGAAATTAATGTTTATCGGCTTGCAGAACGGCTGGGCGCTCAGGCCGTTGAGGCCGGTGTGATGCTGCTGCCAGGCGTTGGCTGGGATGTGGTCCCTACCGACTGCCTGGCCGCGCATGTCGTTCAGCGGGTCGAGAACCCCCATGCGCTGAGCATCGCACTTCAGGTCCCTGGCTCCATGTCGCGTGGCTCGGCGATGAGTGTCAACGAAATCATTGGCGCAGGGTTGCTCGCAAGGGTCAACGGTGAACTCGTTGTAACGCCCGATGCGCAGCCACGTCAGTTTGATTTTGGCGACGGGCCGGTGACATGCCTGCCACTGTCTTTCGGTGACCTGGTGACGGGCTGGCATTCGACAGGTATCCCGAATATCGAGATGTTTGTACATATTGCTGACGATGCATTCCCTGAGGGCGATTTGTCGCTATTGCCTGATGGCCCAAGTGCTGATGAGCGAGATGCGCATCGGGCTCGCGCAGTGGCAGAGGTTACAGCGTTGGACGGCAGCGTTGCGCGCTCTATGATCGAGACGGTCAATGGTTATTCCTACACACCACTGGCGGCCATCGAGGCAGCACGCCGCGTGTTGGGCGGCGAGAGGAAAGCGGGCTTTGAAACGCCTGCGCGGACCTTCGGTGGCGGATTCGCGGAGAGCATTGCCGGAACGACAATTATCGATATTTGAAGCCGGTAGCTGTGCCAAATCGGTGCTCAGGAAGCGGCTTTAAGCTTCTCGTTGCTCCTCTGTGCAACGGGCGGTGACCTGAATCTCGCAGCGTCCTGCACAGGTGGCAACCCGAACAGCCGCGCGTATTCCCGACTGAATTGCGAAGCGCTTTCATAGCCGATGTTATAGGCGATAGATGTCGCATCCAGCGTATCGAACAGTAACAGCCAGCGCGCTCTGAGCAAGCGCAGACGTTTCTGGTACTGGATGGGCGTCATGGCAGTGACGGATTTGAAATGCCGGTAGAACGCCGCAACGCTCATGTCGCTCATGACCGCCAAGGGCTCAACGCGGAAGGGCTCTGTGTAGTGCTCGCGGATCCACTGGGTCGCGCGGCTGATCTGCGCCATTCGACTGTCTGGGCGTGCGACGTCACGCAGGATGCCGCCCAGCGGCCCCTGCAATGCACGGAATAAAATCTCACGCTCAATCATGGGGGCCAGCACCGCTGCTTCGTGAGGGCGGTCCATCAGCCGCATCATGCGCAACCATGCATCAATCATCTCAGCAGGCGCTGGCACGGCATCGAAGCAGGTAATGCCGGGCGCCCCTTGCGCTTTCACCTCGTCCACCAGCAGTCCTGCGATTACATCAGGATTCAGCGTAAGGCTGATCGCCAGATAGGGCTGATTCAGTGCCGCGCTGTGAATCTGACCCGTCGCGGGTACGTCGACTGGGACCAGAAAATAGCTCCCGGCAGCGAACTGGGAAACCTCATCCCCTATCGACAGGGTTTTTTGGCCCTGAAGCACCAAGTGCAACATCGGTTGATAGACCTGATCCGCACAGGCCTCTGCGCGGACCATCTCCACGCGGGGCAATCCGGTATCGGTCCACTTGTTTTGAGCACGCATCACAAGGCTGCGCAGTTCTGCCATTGCTTTTTCCATGCCGCTGAACATGGGCCAGTTTGAGATGCAGCGCAAGTCATCTGAGAAGAAGAGGCAAAGATGAGCGACTAACCGGCAAACGGAGGCCCCTGCGATACCGGAATACTGGGGGCATGAAGTTCGTTGCTCTCCGGCGTTTACAACTTGGAGGCAACGGCTCTGGATTCAGACATCACTTAACTTCAAAAAGGTCAGGCCATGAAACTCGAAGGAAAAGTAGCAGTAGTCACCGGTGCATCCAAAGGCATTGGCGCCGGGATTGCCAAGGCGTTGGCAGCACAGGGCGCAACTGTCGTCGTCAACTATGCCTCCAGCCAAAGTGATGCAGATGCGGTTGTCACCCAGATCAGCGCGCACGGCGGTACAGCCTTCGCCATTCAGGCAGATATGAGCGTGGCTGCCGATGTTGTGCGCCTGTTTGAGACTGTGAAGACGAAATACGGTGCACTGGATGTGCTGGTCAACAATGCGGGTGTCGCGGTATTTGAAATGATTGACGACCTGACAGAGGAGGCCTTCCACAAGCAGTTCAACCTGAATGTGTTGGGCTATCTGCTGGCTGTGCGCGAGGCCGTCAAAATGCTCGGCCCTAAAGGCAGCATCATCAATATCAGCTCCATCCTCAGTACTGATCCGTACTTGGCATCGAGTGTGTACTCCGCCACCAAAGGCGCCGTCGACACCCTAACCTTTGCCTTGGCCAGAGAGCTGGGATCGCGTGGCATCCGCGTCAATTCCATCCTGCCCGGCCACACCAACACGCCTGCTACCGACGGTAACTTCGCCGGTGAGTTTGGTCAGAAGCTTATTGCCGGTACACCGCTGGGTCGCTTCGGTGAGCCCGAAGATATTGCGCCATTGGCCGTGTTCCTGGCGTCCGAGGATTCGCATTGGGTCACCGGCGAATCGATCAGGGCTTCAGGCGGTGTTCGCGGTGTCGGTTACTGACAGCGTTGTTTGAAACGATGGGCGCACGGTGACGTGCGTCTGCATCATCTTGGTATTCAGTTTATGACACAGCAATCAGTTGAAGTGGACTCTTACGCTGGCGAAGCCATGCTCGCGGCTCCGGCTCCCTGGAGTGCGGTCGCGGCTATTGGCGTCGGCGCGTTCGCGCTGGTGACGGCGGAGTTCTTGCCAGTGGGGCTGTTGCCGCAGATTGCCAGCGATTTGGCGATCAGTGAGGGACGCACGGGCCTGGTGATTACCATCCCTGGCATCGTTGCTGCCTGTTCTGCGTTCCTGACGATCAGCCTCGCCCGAACATTTGATCGAAGACATGTACTCTGGGTGCTGCTCGGTCTGCTCGTTGTTTCCAATGTGCTGGTGGCGACTGCCTCCGATCTCTCTTTGCTGTTGCTTGGACGTGTTCTGCTCGGCATCGCGGTGGGAGGATTTTGGACCATCGGCGTCGCGCTCGGGCCCAGGCTGCGACCCGATGCGGTGGGAAGGGCAACCTCCATCGTATTTTCCGGGGTGACCCTGGGCACCGTTCTAGGTGTTCCGGCAGGGACGCTGCTCGGTGGGGCGTTCGGTTGGCGAGCAGCTTTTGCTGTCTCTGCGGCGTTGGGCTTATTGGTGGTCATCGCTTTGATGTGGCTGCTGCCAAAAATCCCGCCAGAGCGCTACTCGGGGGTGTCACATGTGCCGATGGTACTGCGCATACCCAAAGTACAAGTGGGGTTGGTCGCTGTCGTTTTCATTTTCACCGGGCAGTTCGCGGCTTACACCTACGTCACCCCTTATCTAAATCAAGTGAGTGGAATCGAGTCCGCGCAGCTAAGCCTTCTCTTGCTGGGTTATGGCGTGGCGGGGGTATTTGGCAACTTGCTGTGCGGCTGGTTCGTCGAGCGTGATGTGCGAAACGCGGTATTGTTAACAGCGCTCATGCTGGGCAGTTCTATGCTGCTGCTGGTGTGCATGGGCGATCATTCATGGGTGGCAGTAGCAGCGGTGGTCGTTTGGGGCCTGGGATTCGGGATGTTGCCCATCGCCGTTCAAAGCTGGATTTTCAGCGCGGCACCTGATCGCCTGGAAACAGCAGCCGCATTGTTCGTTGCTATCGGGCAGTTGACCATGGGAGCGGGTGCTTTAATGGGCGGTATGGCAATCGATCACTACGGCGTTACGAGCCCGCTATGGTTTGGGGCCACTGCCGCTTTGGCGGGCGCGATATGGATAGGGGCTCGTTTCCCTCGCAAGCGAATCTGATACCCGGACTTGCAGGAATTTAGGTTCGTATACGATCTTAGGAAAGCACGTTTGGGTGCGCTGCAAAGAGTTCTACCAGCCAGTCGACGAAGGCGCGCACTCGCACGCTGAGATGCCTGTTAGGCATGTACACCACGGAAAGCGTATTGGCTCGCGTCGACCAGTCCTCCAGCACCGGAACCAGCTCTCCTGCGTCAATATGTCGTTGCACCATAAAACGCAGGGTGTGGATGACGCCCAATCCGGCGAGACCCGCCGCTAGGTAGCCATTGCTGTCGTTGACGGCCACAATATAGTTGCCATGCAACCATACGTGTTCTTCCTCGCGCACAAACTCGATTTGATTGTGCTTGCCCGAAGCTGGAAAGAAATAGCGCACGACCGTATGGCCGTTCTCCAACTGCGCTGGATGGCTCAACACTTCGTGGGCGGCGAGGTATGACGGGGTAGCGCAAGTGACGAAATCAACGCTGCCGAGGCGACGGGCGATCAATGATGAGTCTTTCAGGTCACCGCCACGTATTACACAGTCAATGCTTTCGCTCGCTAGGTCTGCGGTTCGGTCGCTGGCACCTATCTCGATCTGGATATTGGGGTAGAGACGACTGAAGTCAGGCAAGGCTGGGATAACCAAGTGCGTTGCGATGGTCGTGCCCATGTCTACACGAATTAAGCCATGCGGGTTGGAGTGCGACACCACCATCTCTGATTCGACCTCGATCCATTGATCCAGCAGCCGACTCATTCGCTCGTAGTAAACGCTACCTTCACTCGTCAGCGTGACCCGGCGAGTGCTGCGGTTGAGCAGCTTGACCCGCAGATGCGCTTCTAACGTCTGCACCAACTTGGTCACGACGTTGGGATGCACATCCAGTTGTGCAGCCGCCTTGACGAAGCTGCCCGTCTCGACGATGCGGTTGAACGCTTGCACTGCGAGGAAATAGTCCATGGGCCCCTCAATGAACGATTGATTATCACGAGTTATGGGATACGAGATACCTTTCTACACCGTTTATCATCTTCGGAGTGAGGCATATCGTGATTGCTCTGTCTGCGAACGCGCAGACCTAATGATCCACTACCTTCATTCAGGAATCCGATGATCAAATTTCTCAGCGGTAAAGTTGCACTGGTAACAGGGGCATCGCGCGGTATCGGCGCTGCCATCGCCAAGCGTCTGGCAGCAGAGGGTGCCGACAGCGTCTTCAGCTACTCCAAATCGCCGGAACGCGCACAGGTAGTGGCAAGCGATATTAGAGCCCTTGGCGTGAAGGTGCTCGCTGTTGCTACCGACCAGGCCGATGGCGCCGCTGTCGCGGCACTGGTCAGGCAAGCGCACACCCATTTCGGACAGCTGGACATCCTGGTCAACAGTGCCGGCGTATTTGTCACCGGCGTTATTGGTGACCCACAGGCAGACGTTGCCGAGCTTGACCGCCAGCAAGCCATCAACCTCGGTGGAGTAGTCGCAGCTGTACGTGCCGCTGTACCGCTTATGTCAGATGGCGGGCGTATTGTTTCGGTCGGCACCATGTTCGCCAGCCGCGCACCGTTTCCGGGAATTGGCGATTACGCAGCCAGCAAAGCTGCGGTAGCCGCCTACAGTCGAGCTTGGGCCCGCGACCTTGGCTCTCGGCAGATCACCGTGAACACAGTTCAACCGGGGCCAATCAATACTGAAATGAATCCGGAAACCAGCGACGTCGCGTCGATGGTCAAACAGATGACTGCTTTAGGTCGCTATGGTCAACCCGAAGAAATTGCTGGGGTGGTGGCGTTTTTGGTTGGCCCTGATGCGGCATATATCACAGGCGCCACGCTCAATGTTGATGGTGGTCAGAACAGCTAATTCAGATAGGTATGCAACGCTTGAGCGGCGCTGTATTCCCCGCAGGGGATGCAGTGTTCTGCCTCGAAAATGGTTTTCGAGTACCCGGTTTCAGCCCGCCTCAACTTATGTCGAACGCCCGCGTTGAGTCGAAAATGGCACTTGGCGACCGTCCGCACTTGGCCGACTCTTGCCCCTTGTCAAGGACCGCTTTGGGTCGTTGTGAGCCTCTCAGGTTGAACGTTAGGCTGTTCAAATCCTCTGCAATCAGCGGTCAAGTCCAATGCAAATGACTGGTCAGGTCGAATGCACGCTGGTGGTCAAGTAGACTGCAATTTCGCATCATGGACATTATGTGGGATATCTATATCCAAAACGCGTGTGGACTATGGACATCTGACGCCAGCGCTCAACCCCTACGGTCATTACGCTCCAGCCAATGTCCATGGGTTGACATCTTTCCTTTATGTGGACGAAGCCTTTGCAGATCTGACCGGCATTCCTGGCGACCTGACCGCACTCGGCCGCCGCATCCGCTCCAGTGTGCAGCGCAGCACCGGCATTCCGGTCGGTGTCGGCATCGCGCACACCAAGACCTTGGCAAAGCTGGCCAACCACACGGCGAAACGGCTGCAAGGTGCGACCGGCGGCGTGGTGGATATCTGCGAACCGTTCAAGCGCGACTGGGTGCTGCGCAATACCTTGGTGTCCGAAGTCTGGGGTGTCGGGCGCAAGATGAAAGCGCACCTGGAGGTGATGAACATCCGTACGGCCATGGACCTGGCCAAGGCTGATCCGGCGATGCTGCGGCAGAAATTCAGCGTGGTCATCGAAAAGACCGCCCGGGAGCTGGCTGGCACACCTTGCCTGGAACTCGGCGAAGCCGATCCACCCAAGCAGGAAATTTGCTGTAGCCGCATGTTCGGTAAGCGTCTGACCACCATCGAGCCGATCAAGGAAGCGGTGGCCACCTACACCCAGCGCGCCGCCGAAAAGCTCCGCGCCCAGAATTCGCTGTGCAAGAAAATCCGCGTCAGCATCCGCACCGGCATGTTCAATCCGGAGGAGGCGAAGTACGCCAATGGCGCGCTGGTCGAGCTGCCATATCCCACCAACGACGTGCGGCTGATGACCAAGGCCGCGACCGAGGCAGTCAATCGGCTGTTCCGGCCAGGATTCAAATACAGCAAAGCCGAAGTGCTCCTGCTGGACCTGCGCCAGCCGGGTGAATTTACGGACGACATGTTCGCCGAGGCGCAGCCGGTTGAGGCGGAAAAAGTGATGGGGGTGCTGGATGAGATCAATGGGCGTTGGGGGAGGGGGACGCTACGTGCTGCGAGCGTTCCCGCCGATCCGGATTGGGCGATGCGGCGGGAGATGATGAGTCAGAGTTATACGACGAAGGTGGGGGAGCTTTGGACGGTCGGAAATTGAGCGGATTGAAACGCACCATGGTCCAGATTAATTTGCCATAAAGGTTGCCATCTCGCGCAACTCGAACCAAACTAACTAAACTTAGTTCACGCGAGGGCTACGCCATGCTCACCATCAACATCCACGAAGCAAAAACCCACCTTTCCCGCCTGATCGACCAAGCAGTGAAGGGTGAACCCTTCATCATCGCGAAAGCAGGAACGCCGCTGGTCAAAGTCATGTCTCTGGCATCCCCGGAGCCGAGCCAGGTGCGCCGCTTGGGATTCATGGCAGGGCAAATTACGGTTCCCGACGACTTCGATCAAATGGGCGCCGAGGAAATCGAAAACATGTTCGGCGGTGAAGCATGAAGCTGCTGCTCGATACGCATCTGTTGCTCTGGGCGGCCGGGAATCCCGAACGACTGTCTGAGGCGGCCACCGCACTGATGAACGCACCTGAAAATGAGCTGTTTTTCAGCGCTGCGAGTCTTTGGGAAATTGCTATCAAAAAAGGCCTCGGCCGGTCTGATTTCAAGGTGGATGCCCGTGTGTTGCGCCGTGGTTTGCTGGACAACGGATACAGCGAGTTACCGATTGGCAGCGAACACGCGGTGGCCATCGATAGCTTGCCAGCGATCCATAAGGATCCGTTTGCTCGAATTCTTGTGGCCCAAGCCACTGTTGAAGGCATCACGCTGTTAACGGTTGATGCCTTGGTTGCGCAGTATCCAGGTCCAATTCAAAAGCTCTGAATATTCACCTGGATTCCTGAATAAATGGAGAGCATGGCCCGTTACCAAGGCGCATGCTTCAATCATCGAGCGCAGCGTATGGATTTGCTTTCCGAGCTACAGGCGCTAATCGCCGACGATCCAATGCGCCTACGAGTCCTTCATCACGTCCACGACCTGCGCCTGCCAGATTGCTGGGTTGCTGCAGGCTTCGTTCGAAGCGGTGTTTGGGATCGGCAGCACATGCGAAGCGATTCGCCTCTGCCATCCGACGTGGATGTGATCTGGTTCGACAGGGACCGGACCAGTCCGGACATCGATGTCCATATCGAAGCCGCCTTGCGTAACGCAGATAGCTCGGTGAGCTGGTCCGTAAAGAACCAGGCCCGAATGCACCTGCGCAATGGCGATCATCCCTACAGCTCAGCAGTTGAGGCGATGAAGGCATGGCCGGAGACAGCAACTGCTGCGGCCGTCAGGATTGGGGAGGGTGGCGATATCGAGGTCGCGGCTCCATTTGGCCTGGACGATCTTTTCAATTTGATCGTTCGACCAACCGACAGATTCCTCCTGGATAAAAGGCAGGTTTATTTAGACCGTCTCCGTTCGAAGGATTGGCTGACGACTTGGCCTGATCTCCAGATCAGCTATGGCGACAATGTATAAACTGAGCTTTTTTCAAAACAGACTCAACACAAAAGGAAGCGGTAGTGATAGATGGATTATTAGACGGGTCTGACAAGCTACACCTTGAAATTCTCAGCCTTCTTGAGGGAACTCCATCTTTCCCCGGCATTAGATTCGAGGTCGCATACGTCGCCTGCGCCGTAGCGTTGGAACACGCTTTGAGTCTGATTTTGCTTGTCAGAACGCAGTGCTTCACCTCAGCCGTTGCGCTCACGCGATTGCAGTTTGAGGCGCTGACCAGGGGGATGTGGCTGCTCTACGCAGCGTCACTCGGCCTCCGCGATCGAAAGCCCTCGAGGGGGGGCTACCGCGCTACAAGACGCGAAAAACCCTACTGAAAACGCCGATGGAGGTCCGGGAAGATATCCTGCGCAAACCATGCCGGCAGGCCTGGCGTTACTGTCCGGGATTTGGGCGTAGGGCTTATCACCAGCCCGGCCTTGATCAAGCGTGTAAGTTCGTCGATGGCCGGGCGGGGCGTCAAACCGGTGAATGTCTTCAAATCGTTGCGTGGCATTGATCCTGCCATGATGAGTGCATGAATGGCCGGGGCGCTTTCCGGCCTGATTTTCATGCTCTGCAGCTTTTCATTGGTCTTGAACGACCGCACGATTCGTTCTCGCATTGACGAAGGGTTCAATGCTGACGTCATGTAATCGACCTGATCGTGACAAACGTCCAGCATGAACTCTATGAACGCGAAATAGTGCTTGCGCGACATCTGTCCTCGCCCGTCCAGATCGCCTTCGCGCTGGCGATCAGCCAATGCAAGCATGCGGTAGTATTCCTCATGCCGCCGCGCCAATCCTCTGGCCAGTGACCAAAGGCGTGGCTCCAGTCCCAGGTAGACCAGTTGCAGATGAGTGATCATTCGTGCCACTCGACCGTTTCCGTCGACAAATGGATGTACCCAGGCAAGACGATGGTGATAGGCAAGAGCGCCGATAAGTTGCCGTCGCGGGTCCTTGATACGGCCAAATCCGGTTTGCAGATGTAGCAGCATGCTCTCAACTGCCGCCGCGTCCGGCGCATCATGACCGCCAACCGAAACGTTCTGACCGGTCTCTGACCGCAACAAGCCGGCCTCCATGACTAGCCCGTTTTGTAGCGTCCTGCTGTTCTCGCTGGTGCCGGCGAAAAGCCGGTAGTGGACCAGGGACAACAGTTGCGGATCGTACATCTGGGCCCAGTTTTCCGGCACATTGCGCCGCAGTGCGCGTTCAAGAACTGACTGCACTTCCATGTGCTTGACGGCCAGATCATTCAGCAGCTTGCGCTCGCGGCGCGGCGCAGATTGAGCCTTCTGCATATCTGCAGGTTCTGTGTACTGCCCTTCGATAAGATTTGAATAATAAGTGTTCGTCACCCTCAGCAGACGAGCCAATCGGACGCCTGTTTCCGGGGCCAGGCGACCAGCGAGGAATTGGGTTTTCCTCGGGAGCGCATCGGCCAACGAGACGATGGAGGGTGGAAGGTCTTCGGGTAGGATTGGGTCGAGCCAAGTCTTCGATGTGATCAATGACATCCCTGAGCACCTTACTGTCTATGGATAGTCGAGCAGAACTTTCTTCACATATTATTTCACATATTGTCAGGGCTAAAACACCTTATTTATAAGGCTATAAGTGATTTTTATTGTGGTATTTACAGCGTCCATGTTCACATAATATTTCACATATTGACATGAGGGTTCTGACGGGGGTGACCACGATCCATCACTGTGCTACAGGTCATCATCGCAGCCGATCCTGTGTGCTCGCGAGGGCTTCATCACGTCCACGGGCTGGGCCTGAACGATCTTATCAGCTGATATTTGCGCCAACAGTCAGATTCCACATGGAGAAGAGGCAGATGCACCCAGTCCGTCTTCGATCAACGTTGGCTGTGGGGCAATTTTAATGACTGGGGCAACTAAACCCCACCTGCAGACTCATAGGTCCGGTACCTGGCGCAGTAAGCGCAAAGGTTGGATGGTCGCGATCGGTCACCGCATACAGCGTCTGGCAGTTGGCTTTACCCTCTGTGTAATTAAACGGCGCTGCCCTCAGGAAGGCATGGATGACGATTCTTTATTTTCAGTTATTTATTATCTTTACCCTTTATATCGCGAGTCTCATAGGCAAAAAATCACTGGTTGTTGCATGCGCGGCGTGGACATTATTCACACTGGTGACCGTGTTTTTTTCGGGTCTTATTCTGCTGCAGTTGATCACGATATGGGCGTGCTACGCGTTTTTCAAACCGGGAGGTCGCAGCACTGAGACAACCGGCCCGATCAAACCCAAGAGCGTCGAAACTGCGGTTCCAACCCCATCGCAACCGGTGTCGAGTGCACGGCGCACGGTTTCAAGATCGACCCAAATCCCGCCTCCGGTCAATACTGTTCAGCGCTCGCTCGACTCTGTGAACAATGCCCTTACGGCCTTTACTGACTCGATATCCTTGAGCATGGCGGTTAACAGCGCGACTGAAGCGCTGCAAAGTACGCTGCTCAATGAAAAACTCGGTGTTGAACATGCTTTGCAGCGGGCACAACTTGCGCTCAAGGTGCAGGCTTTTCGCGAGGAGCGTGGCGAGGAAGGCAGGGCTTACTATCAGGAAGCTTATGCCCGGTTTACCAAGGTCCTCAAACCGCCAACTGATGCGGTTGTGGTGAAACCTTCGCCTGGGTGGCAGTTTCCAGATTTTACTGTTGCACCCAGTCATGGCGCTGCCAGCGTGACTAACATTCTTGCCGTTGCAGCCAAAGTACGCCTGCTGAAAAGCGAGCGAGATGGTTTTCTACGCGACATGGTTCGCCAGGTCTGGAGTGATGAACCACTGCGCAACGCGCTGCATGATGAACTCAATAAAGTGGGCGGGGCCCAGACCTGGGACAGCCTGTGCCAGATAGCTGCCGAAAAAAAACAATCCTCTGCACGTCTGTCGTTCGGTGCCTTGTTACGTACGATTCCCGCGCCGGCCACCGATTCGTTACAGCCTGAGTCTGCCATCGACGAGGCGATAACTCCGCGCTCGATACTCACATCCGCAGCTGAGATAGAAGTCCGGGTGAAAGCTCTGGAACTTCCCTACCTGGTTCATTTCACCCGTGTCGAAAACTTGCCCTCGATCATGCAGCATGGGTTGTGTTCAATCACCACGCTCGCTGAAGCTGATGTCGATTTCAGGTCCAATGATCGCCTGCGTCTGGAAGGGCGCCCTGATGCCGTTTGCCTGTCTGTCGGCTATCCAAACGAAAAAATGTTCGCCCATTACCGCTGGCAGGCTCCTGAACAAGGCTGGGTCGTACTGGTCATTGATCGTTGTGTGCTCTGGACCCTGAACGTCGCGTTCTGCAATCACAATGCCGCTGATCATCGTATCCGCCAACAATCCCTGGACGACCTCAAGACTGCATCGGCCTTCGCCAATCTGTTCAATCCTGTGCAGGGCTTGCCGGCTCGCGAAGAAAGCAAGTTGTTGCCTTTTGATCCTACGGATGTTCAAGCCGAGGTTTTAGCGTTTGATACAGTGCCGCCTGAGCTGATCAAAGGGGTGGTGTTCAGTGATGCGGGCAGCCTGCACAACTACCGGGATTGCATTGGCGATCGGCGTATTCTGATTAACTCCGAAGGTCGTGGTTTTCTCAGTGCGCGCTCTTATGCACGTAAACGCGGATGGACTTACTGATGGCTAGCAGACCGGTTTTCATGCCGAACCCCGATGGGCAAGCGCCTGTGATCACGCACGCCGTAGACTTCGAATGGTTCGCTGGTCTCTCCGTGACTCAGAAACAAAAATCCATCACTTCCCTGCATCAGGCGGCACGTAAGTTAACGGGCATCGATAGCGTGCTGGAAGTGTCGACCAAATCTGCGGAACCACTCGGAGTGGCGCTAAGCGCGTTTAATCTGTCCTTTACACTATCGATGCTGGAACATCCGGTAAGCGTTGAATGCGCTTTCCAGGGCAGCAAAGTGTTCGAACAGGGCGGCCCTTTTACCGAGATTTACGGGTTTACCTCTCGTGACGCCAAGCGTGATGAGCGCTTGCGTACCTCCGGAAGACTCACAGGCTTCAACTTCATGGGTACGGACTGGCCGCTTGAGCCGCAGACGGCCTTCTATGACTGGTTGTATATCAATGCGCTGACGCATCGAAAGGACCTTACGGAGCAACTGGCTGACTATTCTGCGTTCACCGACATTGAATTCAGCCCGCTAAAGTCCATCAACTGCCAGGCCTATTCCCTTGCGCTGTTCGTCTCATTGCAGAAAAGAAACTGTCTGGAGTCGGTCACTTCATCACAAGCAGCGTTTCTACATTTTTTGCAATCCCGGCCCGTGGTGAGCGCGCGCCAGGATGATCTGTCCCAGGGACGGCTTTTCTAGTTAGTCTGGCCGTTGAGGGCCGTGACTGGCGTTTACTGCGAGGGGGATGCATCGCTGGCGATGCGCTGCCGGCTACGCGCCTGGCTGGCGGTGTAGCCGAAATAGTCCCGGAAGCACCGGCTGAAGTGATGGGAGCTGATAAAACCACAGGCCATGGCAACTTCCACGACCGACGCATTGCCCTGCAATAACAGGCGGCGTGCCCGCGTCAGGCGCAATTCCAGATAATGGCGGCGCGGCGAGCTGTGCAGGAACGTCTGGAACAGGCGCTCGATCTGCCGACGGGACAGGTCCACATACCGCGCCAGTTCATCCAGCTCCAACGGGTCTTCCAGATTGTTTTCCATCAGCTCGATCAGGCTCGACAGCTGAGGCGGAAAGGCCGGATCCCGGCCACCGCGTGCCAAGGGCATATCCTCGGCATAGGCGCCACGATCACAGCTGAGAATCGCCTCGATACCCTTGACCAATTCGGCGCCTTGCTGGCGCCGAATGATTGCCAGCATCATCCCCAACGCGCTATTGGCGCCGGCACAACTGACCAGATCTCCAGTAATGACAAAGGGCTGCGGTCGCAAGCGAACGCCGGGGCATAGTTCGTGAAGGCTGGCCTGGCTTTCCGGGTGCACGGTGCATTCGCGCTGGTCCAGCAGCCCGGCGTGCGCCAGTTGGAAACAGCCGTTCCACAGGCTCCCGAGCAGCACTGATTGGCGACTGGCCTGCCGCAGTTTTTTGATGAGTGCCGCAGCAGGCGTCAACGCGGTGCGCAAGCCACCACAGACGATCAGCATGTCGAGGCCGGCCACGGTCAGCGCGTCGACGGGCAGGTCAGTGGCAATCGCGATGCCCAGGTCACTGCGCACCTGACCGCCCTTCAGGCTGTAAGTAGTGATTTCGTAGCGCGGTGTCTGGCTCAGATAATTGGCCGTCACCAGCGCATCCAGTGAGCCGGTGAAAGCCATCATCGAAAAATGCTCCAGGACCACCACGGCAATTTTTCGGCAGCCGTCTGCCTGCGGCCCGGAAGGGACGTCGGTCCGACCATAAGGCTGATTGATGCCTTTAAGGCTCAGACCAAAATGTCGGCGGCTGTCGGCTGGGGCCATGGGAACTCGGGCGCACAGTGGGGAAGCCGGAAAGGTAGCTGTTCACGGTCAGCAATGCCAGCCCTGCGGCTGCGCAGGCGTCACGGGTGTAGAGTCTTATCTTCTGAGCAGAAGGGTCGGGATTACCAGGTGCCGGCCGTCGAGCCGCCATCGACTACCACGACACTGCCGCTGGTAAAGGACGAGTCGGTCAGGTACAGCACCGCATCCACCACGTCTTTCGGGTTGCCGATGGTGCCGCTTACCGCTGCGATCTGCCTTCGGCTGAAGTGCATTTCCTGGATACCGGGCATTTCGCCCTTGAGTTACGTGCGTGCGGCTGAAGAGCTGAATGTCAGTCCGGCAGCCATCGGCCAACTGGTCCGAGGGTTGGAGGACGCACAGGGTGTAGTGCTTTTTCATCGGTCGCGCGGTGGTCCTGCGCGACTGGAGTTAACCGATCAGGCGCTGGCAGCGCTGCCGGATCTTCAGGCCGGTTTTGACTTCTTTTCTTCAGCCGTCGCGCGTTTGAAAACCGAAGGGGGCGCAACGATTACCGTCACGGTGCCGCCTGCATTTGCTGACAAATGGCTTCTGGCGCGTGCCGAAGGTTTTCGTGCCCTGCATCCAAGCTACGAACTGCGCCCTGATACCAACGGCAAGCTGGCTGATTTCAACGCCGAAAGGAGTGATCTCGGCATCCGTTTGGTAGCGGGCATTGGCCCGGGCCAGGGCGACGCAAACGAGCTGTTTCAGCATTCAAGCCGACCAGGCGGACCGGCGAATCACCTCGCAAAAATTACCCGCCACGAACGACGGATCCTTGTCCGCGAGGACATTGGCCTTGACGTTGCCAAAGGTGGTATCCGGCTTGTCTTTGATCCCGTCATAGAACGCCTGAATGATGTCTTCCTTGAACTGCGCGCTGCGTGGATACGCCTTTACCACAGCTTCGCGCTCTGCGTGGCTGTTCAGCGGATATGTCAAGCCGAGCACATCCATTTCCACACCTGCTGTAACCAATGCGACCACCGGATGCATGTGCTCGGGAATACCGGGCGTGGTGTGCAGCGCGATGGCGGTCCAGACCGTGTCGATATCCTGCTGGCTCACCTGATAGCCCTTGAGAAAATCCCGCGCCGCGTTGGCGCCGTCCACTTCAAAGCGTTCGCAAGCGCTGCTGCACTTATGGGTCAGACCCATGTCGTGGAACATGCAGCCAGCGTAGAGCAATTCGGAGTCGAAGCTCAAGCCGCGCTTCTGACCCGCCAGGGCGGCAAAGTAATAAACGCGGCTGGAGTGATTGAAGAGCAGCTCCGGCTCGGTATCGCGTACCAGTTCGGTAATCTGCCGCGCCATGGCGCTGTCGGGAATCTTGATGTCGCCAATATTCAATGTCATGGGATTTCTCCTGCGGTGGTTTGTGAGCCCAGTATCGAACGCTGGCGTAATGGCTTCAAATGGCGCTAACATTCAAATCCTGCCATATCGCGCAGCTGACAGACACGGAGCCCTGCATGTCGAAAACACGCACCATCGCCATCCTTGCGGTGCCCGGCGTTCAGTTGCTGGACGTCTCGGGGCCATTGGATGTGTTTGCCGAAGCCAATGCGCAGAGCGGTCGTGAGTACTACCAACTGCAAATCTGGGCGCTGGAGGCGGGGCCGGTCCGCAGTTCATCCGGCGCGCGTTTATTGCCTGATCATGTGGTGGGGGATGGGCTGACTGAGGTCGATACGCTGCTGGTGGCTGGTGCGCCGAACGCTCCGTATCTGATTCTGAAACCGAGCATTATTCGCTGGCTTCAGGACTCGGCGCTGAGGGCTCGCCGCTACGGCTCGGTATGCACCGGCGCCTTTGTGCTGGCGGCGGCCGGACTGCTTGAGGGCAAGCACGTCACGACTCACTGGATGCGCTCGGCGCTGTTGGCCGAGCGCTATCCCGATATCTGCGTGGAAGAAGATGCCCTGCATGTCCACGACGGCAAGGTGCATACCGCAGCCGGTGTTACAGCGGGGCTGGATATGGCGCTGGCGCTGGTCGAAGACGATTTGGGTCGTGACATCGCCAAGCAGGTCGCCAGCCAGCTGGTCATGTATTTCAAACGTCCGGGCGGGCAGTTGCAATTCAGTCGGCGCGGCGAATCGTTGCCCACCGGGCGCGCCATGCTGCAAGAGCTGCAACGCTGGATCGCGGCCAATCCTGCTGACGATCACAGCATTTCCCGTCTGGCCGAACGGGTGAACCTCAGTCCACGGCACTTCGCTCGTTTGTTTCACGCTGAGGTGGGCATCACGCCAGCGGCCTGGGTCGAACAGGCACGGGTCGCCGCGGCCAGAAAGCAACTGGAGAGCGGGGTGGATGTACCCAAGCAAGTGGCGGCGCAGTGCGGATTCGCCAACGCCGATACCTTGCGGCGCACGTTCACCCGACACGTCGGCGTGACCCCCAGCGAATATCGCAAGCGCTTCGTCAGGGCGCTGTGACGGGGTTGATCAGGCTGTCATAGGCAGTGCGGGCGCTGCGAAAACCTTCCGCGTTTTCCACCACCCAGGTCCACAGGGGGATCATGTGCACCAGCAAACCCATGCCTAGCGCGGATAACTCATATTCAACGCGCGGCGGCACTTCGTGGTGATCGTGACGCAGCACCAGACCGTCGCGTTCGAGTTGGCGTAGCGTGCGGGTCAGCATCCTTTGTGTCACGCCGTGCATGCGCCGTCCGATCTCTGCGTGGCGCAATCTGCCCGCCACCCCCAGCGTATGAACAACACCCAGTGACCAGCGGTTACCTGCGTGTGTCAGCACTTCGCGTTTCAGCCCGTCATCGTCTGCGCTCAAGGCGTCACAGGCGGCTTGTGACTGTCTTAATACTTCTGCGTTGTCCAATTGCCCTCCCGGTATCACTGGTGTGCCTTCTTATGAGCCGTCTTCAAGTGTGCCAGCATCACGCAGTGCCATCGGTGGTGCAAACAAATAACGGGAGATGATGATGCAAGCTGCCACACGCATTACAGAGCGCGGGATCCTCGTCCTCGGCGCGGGTGAATTGGGTATGGCCGTGCTTCGTCAGCTGGCCAGGTTGGCTGCGTCGTCGGGCGATACGCGGGTCACAGTCCTGCTGCGTCCCTCGACGATGACGTCCAGCGTGCCAGGCAAGCAGGAGGAAATTGATGAACTGCGCTTGCTGGGTATCGAATTGCTGCCAGGGGATCTGGTGTCAGGCTCGATTGCCGAACTCAGCGCGTTGTTCGGCGGCTTCGACACCGTGGTCAGCTGCATAGGGTTTGCGGCTGGCAAAGGAACACAAATCAAACTTGCGCGTGCGGCAATCGAAGCGGGTGTTCAGCGTTATGTGCCTTGGCAGTTTGGTGTGGATTATGACGTCATTGGCAGGGGCAGCGCCCAAGACCTGTTCGATGAACAACTGGACGTACGGGATATCTTGCGCGGGCAAGATGCAACCGAGTGGCTGATCATTTCCACCGGGATGTTCACCAGTTTCCTGTTCGAGCCAGTGTTCGGCGTGGTCAATCTCGCCGAAAACACGGTACACGCCCTCGGCAGTTGGGACACCGCCGTCACCGTGACGACGCCTGAAGACATTGGCTTGCTCACGGCAGAAATTCTGTTCGCGAAGCCACGACTGGCTAATCAGGTGATTTACACTGCGGGTGACACGCTGACGTATGGCGAGTTGGCGGACAAAATCGATAAGGTGCTCAATCGCAAGGTGCAGCGGGTCGAATGGCCTGTGGCGAAATTGAACGCGGACCTGGCACTTGAGCCTGACGACGCAATAAGAAAATACCGGGCAGTATTTGCGCAAGGGAAGGGTGTCGCCTGGGATCCAGGCTGCACGTTCAATGCTCAACATGGCATTGAAGTAATGGATGTGGAGCACTGGATGCATTTGAACCTCAGATGAGAAGGCCCAGATTTATTCACATGAAAAAGCCGCTCTCAATGGCAAGAGCGGCCTTGTGCCCGGGGCTAACGATTACCAGCGGCCATCGCCCCGGTTATGGTCGAAGCCGCGGTCACGATCGCGACCATGATCATCACCACCGTTGTAATAGCCGCGAGGCGGGCGCGGATCGAAGCGGCGATATTCGACGCGGGTGGCCACCGGTACGTAAGCCACAGGCTGGTACTGCGGTTGATACTGTGGCTGATAACGGGGCTGTGCTTGGTAGCCCTGATAGTGCGGGCGGTAATTATCGTGACTTGAACCGCTGATCACAGTGGCCAGTATGGCGCCCACCGCAGCCCCGGCAATGACTGGCACGATCACATTGCGGTCGCTGGCGGATACCGCACCAGCGGCAACCAGGCAACCGGACAGGATCAAGACGTTGGTTATCTTCGAAAACATGGTGTCTCCTCAGGCGGCATGTGTGGGTTCGCCATGGATGTATGAAACACCCGTTTCGTGTAAACGGAGGTCTGGATTCGGTAAAGGTTGCGTAAAGCGATCCGACCCGCGCAACTGTATTTTGCTGCGCCAGCGCAACCTGGAAGCTGCGGATCATCACGAGGGCCTGGGAGCCCTAGCGCCGCCTCTATTTGCTGGGTGGCAAAAATACAGACCTCTTCAGGCCGACAGCGCCTTCATTAAACCGCAACTAACCTCGGCGTAACTGTCCGGGACTGATACCCAGACGCTGCCTGAAAACGGTCGTCATGTGCGCTTGGGAGTTGAAGCCGCAGGTGAGGGCGATGTCCGACAGGCTGGCACTCGAGTCGCGCATCAGAGCACGGGCTTTGGCGAGACGTCGGTCGATCAGATAAGCGTGGGGGCTTTTGCCGGTGGCGGTCTTGAATGCGCGGATGAAATAGCCCTCGGACAATCCGAGCAACTGCGCCATTGCTTTTACACCCAGCGGCCCGCCAAGCATCGCGTCGATAAATTCATCGAGCAAGCGCATCCGTGCACCCGTTATCGAGCCGGTGTGTGGCATCGACAATGCATCGTGGCTGTGCACCCGTTCTGCCAATGCAAATGCCCAGCTCTCCCAGTCGTCCGCCACCGAGACCTGCAACAGTGCGTTGCGCATGCGCGATGCGAGCCTGCTCGCTTGGGGATCGATGCGATTGTTGAAGGCTCGATCGCCCGCCAGCGCGATACCGTCGGTGCGGATTACCCGCAGGTATTCTCCACCCTGAGGGGACTCGGATAGAACGTCACAGCCAGCCGGGACGAACGCCAAACCGTTGGGTACGGCAGTGAAGGGCAGCACGCGATCGCTGCCGATGGCATGCAGGCCTCGCTGGCTGTCGAAGGCGAAGCCAATTGCCGCTTGAGTCGGTACATATCGGGTTGCGTAGGCGCTGCCGGGGAGCAATTCAATCGTCCACGGCCCTGTTTCGACCCGGCGGACCGGTTCGGGCAGGCGCGATGACTGTAGGCGATTGCGATGGCTCATGAGCGCCATAGTAGCGAAGAGGGGGCATTGAAGTCAGGTCAGTTTTATGAAAGCCAAACGGCTGCGCGCGTCCCTAGACTGGGCCAAACCTTCGGAGCGCAAATCATGCACAGACTGACTCTTGATGATATCGAACAGGCAGCTTGTCTGGTCTATCAGGTCATGCCGGCTACTGCCCAATACGCCTGGCCGCTGCTGGCTGAGCGGTTGGGATGCGAGGTGTGGGTCAAGCACGAAAATCACACACCCACTGGCGCTTTCAAGGTGCGCGGCGGTATTACCTTTATGCACTGGCTCAAGCGCGAGCATCCAGAGGCGAAAGGTATCGTCAGCGCTACCCGTGGCAATCATGGGCAGAGCCTGGCGCTGGCGGCAGGCGCGCAGGGGTTGCGGGCGTTGATTGTCGTGCCGCAAGGCAATTCCTCGGAAAAGAACAACGCCATGCGCGGTTTTGGCGGGGAAGTGATGGAGTACGGCCGCGACTTTGATGAGGCTCGTGAAGAGGCCGCGCGCCTGTCGCAGGAGCATGGTCTGTTTCTGGTGCCGCCGTTCCATACCGAGCTGGTCAAAGGTGTCTCCACTTATGCGCTGGAGTTGTTCAAGGCTGCGCCAGACCTGGACGCCGTCTATGTGCCCATTGGCTGCGGATCGGGGATTTGCGGGGTGATCGCCGCCCGCGACGCGCTGGGTCTCAAGACCCAGGTGGTGGGCGTGGTGTCCACTGAGGCTGCTGGCGCCAAGTTGTCGTTTGAGACGGGAGCCATATGCGAGACTGCTTCGGCAGATACCTTCGCTGACGGTCTGGCCGTGCGCAAGCCGGTCCCTGACGCCTTTGCTGTCTACGCGGCAGGCGCGGCGCGGATCGTATCAGTCAGCGACGCGCAGATCTGCGCTGCCATGCGTATCTACTATTCCGATACCCATAATCTCGCCGAAGGTGCCGGCGCGGCGCCCCTGGCAGCGCTCATTCAGGAGCGCGAAACAATGCTGGGGCGCAAGGTCGGCGTGATTCTGTCCGGTGGCAATGTGGACAGGTCAGTCTATGCGCGGGTAATTGCGTGAGTGACTGGCGTCAGCTATCGAGGGACTGTCTTTAACTTCTGAGTCGTATCACATGGCTGTCGCAGAGTAAGACAGGTGTTTCTGACACGGACAGGCTGCGGCATAGTGATAGGCACTCAATGTTGAGTCCAGCTGCGTCGGAGACAAAAAGATGCGAGTCAGAGCCGCTGTTCTAAGACACATGAATGTTGCGCCGCCTTATGCCCAGAGCAAGCCGATTGTGATCGAGACCATCGAACTGGCACCGCCGGGGCCCGGCGAGGTATTGGTGCGTATCCGCGCCGCAGGCCTCTGCCATTCGGACTTGTCGGTGATCAACGGTGACCGCCCTCGGCCAATGCCCATGGCGCTCGGTCACGAGGCAGCAGGTGTGGTCGAAGAGTTGGGGGAGGGCGTCAATGATCTCGAACCGGGCGATCACGTTGTCATGGTGTTCATGCCCAGCTGCGGGCATTGCCTGCCATGCGCGGAAGGCCGTCCGGCACTGTGCGAGCCGGGTGCGAAAGCCAACGCCGCCGGCACCCTGATAAACGGCTCAGTGCGTTTGAGCAGTCCTGCCGGCCAGGTCCATCACCATCTGGGTGTTTCGGCGTTTGCCGAGTACGCCGTGGTGTCGCGTAACTCATTGGTCAAGATCGACAGGGATCTGCCTTTTGTTGAAGCAGCGCTTTTTGGTTGCGCGGTGTTGACGGGAGTCGGCGCTGTGGTCAATACCGCACAGCTACGGGTCGGCTCGACCGCTGTGGTGATCGGTTTGGGCGGCGTTGGCTTGGCGTCGGTGTTGGGTGCAAGGGCGGCAGGCGCGAGCAAAATCATTGCCGTAGATCTTTCGCCAGAGAAGCTCGCACTGGCCAAAGAGGTCGGTGCAACCGCGGTTGTCAACGGCGGCGATGCGGACGCCGTTGATCAGGTGCTGCAACTCACCGGTGGTGGTGCCGACTATGTGTTTGAAATGGCCGGCTCGATCCGGGCATTGGATAACGCCATGAAGATGACCAGGCGCGGCGGGATGACCGTGACTGCCGGCCTGCCGCCACCCGGCTCGGCGCTGTCGGTCAATGTTGTTCAGTTGGTCGCCGAGGAGCGTACGCTCAAGGGCAGTTATATCGGTACCTGCGTGCCCATCCGTGATATCCCGCGGTTCATCGAACTCTATCGAGATGGGCGCTTGCCGGTAGACCGACTGTTGAGCGGCAGACTCAAACTGGATGACATCAACGAAGGTTTCGACCGCTTGCATGAAGGCAGCGCGGTCCGTCAGGTCATCGAGTTTTGAGGAGTAGCTGCATGGCTGATTCAGACGCTAAATCAGTGGCCCATTGCGCTGACAGGCGCAGTGGATAACGGTTGGTCTTTATCCAGGCGACCGCTGAGTACGGTCAGGGCGTAGGCGACCAACACCACCCGCCCGCACCCCAAAGCAGAACGGTGACGATTGCCAGCCATGGAGTCCCGGCGGTGAACGTCAGCAGGATCAGCACGGCGGCCAGCGCCAGGAAGATGACCTTCAGAGCGCCTACCGGGCCTTTACTGTCAGCGAGCTTGCCGCCCCAGATATTGCCGATCGCGACAGAGGTGCCGTAAACCAGCAGCACCAGGCTGACTGTCGAAGTGCTGAAGCCTGACACTTCCTGAAGGATCGGGGCGAGGTAGGTGAAGGCGATGAAAGAGCCGCCGTAACCAATTGCGGTCATTGCATAAACCAGCAACAGACGAGGCTGCTTCAATACCTGCAATTGTTGCAGCACCGAGGCGGGTTTGCTGTGCTGAATGTTTTTCGGAACGAAAATCAGACTGCCGATGAACGCAATGACACCCAGGGCCGATACCGCGAGGAAGGTTTCGCGCCCCCCGAAGTGCTGACCGATGAAGTGCAGTAGAAAGAAGAGGGCGTCGAGGGCTAGGACTACTCCCCATTCAATGGGTTGGACTGAACTACTCGGCGCCTCAAACGCGGTAATGGAGCGTGAGGGCTAGCTTGAAGGTCAGTCCATGCGTGCCTCAGCTGCCGCAGCAGCACCCCCCTTTCGTCTTGATCATCGCTGGGCTGGTAGTGGGGGCGACAGGCGAGTAGCCAGCCTGCACAATCGCGTCGGCCAGTTCAGTTGCTTCGACGCTTGCCGACTCAATCTGCACAAGGTGTGATGGCAGATCTATTTGTACGCTGGCCGCTGGGTCCAAGGCCAGCACAACGTCGGTAATGACCCTCACGCAGTGTCCGCAGGTCATGTCTTGTACTTCAAAGGTGGTCATCTTCCGTTCCTCTTGAGTCGTATTTGATCACACGACTTTCATCCTTGCCCTCATGGCAAGGTCAAGAAAAAATTCCCTCCACTCTTTTCCCTTGGAACGGCGACAGGGCTCGCCGACGGCGAATTGACCTATTTCCGAGCTTTTACTGGTCCAGTCTGACTCCTCACAGGTCCTTGTCTGTGGTGAATCCCAATTGCATCGTGAAAAACCTTACAGGTTGAACTTCCGGATCATTGATCGTCGGCAACAATACACAGGCTATCCCATAGCCCCATCATTTGAGTCACTGCGGCATCCAGCGTGGCGTGTGGAACGCCATCGCGCGCCAGTGTCGATAAACCCAGGAGAAAACTGTCGAATGCGGCGGCGAGGGTCTGCGGTATCACCGACGTAGGCAATTCGCCTGCGGCAATGGCGCGGTCGATACAAGCAACCAAGCCCGCACGGTTCAAGTTCCTCGCCTTTGCGAGAGGCTCAGAGATGGCCTTGCTCTCTTCTGAGCAAGCGCTCATCAGGCCTAACGACACCAGACACCCCTTGGGATGATCGGGCTCACATTGCATTTTCGCTGACCGGCGAAGGGTGAGTTCAATCGCCTCTCGGGGCGTGAGGGTCGTATCAAACAGGCTGTCGGTGACCCGGCCGTGAGTGGTGAGGTAACGTCCTATTACCTCATTGAACAGGGCCTGCTTCGAGCCAAAAGCCGCATAAAAGCTAGGTGCGGTGATGCCGCCACCAATGTTGGCCTTAAGCTGGCTGAGGGAGGTTGCATCGTATCCATGCTCCCAAAATAAATGCAGTGCCTGAGTGATTGCTACGTCACGGTCAAACGTGCGCGGACGTCCCATCTGTGCCATGTCGGATCTCCTCCAGACTTACTTGAATAGCGCTACTTAAATACTAATCGATACATAAGTCGTTGACTACCCGGTAACTCGCCCCTATATTTATACCGATCAGTATATTAGTGGGTGGATGCATGACTAACGATGAGAGACATTCCGAAAGACTCCCGCTTGGGGCATTACTGGCACTGGCGATGACGGGGTTCATATGCATCGTGACCGAGACGTTACCTGCGGGATTACTGCCCGAGATCGGCAGCGGGCTGGAGGTCTCGGCATCGTTTGCAGGGCAGATGGTGACTGTTTACGCACTCGGGTCGCTGCTGGCAGCAATTCCGCTGACCATCGCCACGCAGAGCTGGGGCCGCAGAACAGTCTTGCTGCTTACGATTGTCGGGTTTTTGATTTTCAATTCTGTCACTGCGCTGTCCTCCAACTACTGGCTGACCTTGATCGCGAGGTTCTTCGCCGGCGTTTCCGCGGGTCTGGCCTGGAGCCTGATTGCAGGTTATGCGCGACGCATGGTTGTGCCCCAATTACAGGGCCGCGCGCTCGCGGTAGCGATGGTGGGAACGCCCATCGCATTGTCGCTGGGGGTGCCTTTGGGTACCTGGCTGGGTGGATTCATGGGCTGGCGAATGGCGTTTGGATTGATGTCCGGGATGACCCTGCTATTGATCGCGTGGTGATGCGCGGCGCGAAAAATGAAGAGGCTTTGCTGAGATAAATCGTTTTTGGATTTGTTGCATCCACTGCAACAGAATAACGAAAACGGTGGCCAGGTGTGACTCCCGATTCACCAAATGCCTATAGAGTTATCCGCGTCCTCTCACCAACCTCAAATCACCAAGTACTCCTTCTACGGTGCGACTAGCGTTGCAGTGCTTCGTGTACGCCAGGAAGCTACAGACTCGCTGCCTGACGTGCTGCTGGCTGATCAGCCCTGCCTTATATCTCGCCATCAATGCCCGGAACGATGACCGCGCCCGCTTGATGTTCCGCTTGCGGGGCAAGATGTGGGTTGGCCATATGCGATAACCGCAGAAGTCCAAGCCGCGCTGCCAAGGATGAATTGCCGTCTTAGGGTTCAACTCCAAGCTGAGCGCCGCCACTTCCGTTGCCAGCTCGCTCAGAGCCGCTGCGGCGCACTCCTTATTGGGCAGCACTGCGATGAAGTCATCCATGTACCGCACGTAGTGCTTGATACCCATCTGATCCTTGGCAGCATGATCCAGTCGGCTGAGCAGGATGTTGGCTCCTAATTGGCTGGTGAGCGCGCCAACCGGCAAGCCGATGCCGGTCTCATTACCGTAGCCGCTGATGATCTGCCGCCAAAGCCACAGCACGTTCTTATCGGAGATGGTGCGCTCAATTTCCCGCAGCAAGGCGTGATGCCTTATGCTCGCGAAGAATTTACTGATGTCGGCCTTGAGTACATACGCGCTGTCGCCGTGGTTGCGCTTCGCAACCCTAATGAAGTGCTGAACTCGTGCCACAGCCGCCTGGGTGCCCATGCCGACGCGGCAGGCGTAGGAGTCACTGATGAACTTGCGCTCGAAGAGAGGGTTGACCACTCGCACCAGGGCGTGATGGATGACGCGGTCGGCAAACGGTGGAGCCTGGATCAGGCGCAGCTTGGGCTCTTTAACCACGAATTCGCGAGGCTTGCCGGGTGCCCAGCTTTTCCAGATCAGATGGTTCTGCAGGTTGACGAGATTTTCTTCGACATTGGCGGCAAAGCGCATGACAGAGGATCGATCCCGCTTGCCACGACGCGCCTCTAGATAGGCTTGGTACAGGTTATCAAAATCAATTATCTGGCCCCAGAGGCCATTAGTGGTGATCGGCACAACATAAGCCTTAGCCCATATGAGGGCGAAAAATGAGGGCGGGCATCGCCACATTCGCCGAAGCTAGTAGCCGCGATGCCCTGTAAATCTTTGACTACATGGTCTGGAGAGGGGCTCCAAAGGAAGCGCGCTGGACACAGGCCCTTGGGCCTGATGCCTTCTGGCGATAATCGTTTGCGAGGCGGCCGCCGACGTTCGTGTTCGCGCTCGACGAGGCGTTGTTGACGTTCAGATAGAACAGCCCGGCGTTCGAGCCGTTGCCGTAGTTGCCACCGTAATAAGCCTCCCCCCAATGCTCTTTACTTCTTAACTGGTGCTAATCCTTCGTGCTTGATCCACGCACCAACAATCCGGCCCACCTCGTTGACGTGACGCATCCATACGTCCAGTCGGTGCGTGTTGATGTAGGTGAGCCGGTGAGCTTTGCGCACCAGGTGGCGGAATATCTCAATCTCAACATCTAGATCAAACAGTGCCGCCGTCTTCTGGCGGCGCTTCCAAGCCACCACCGTAAGACGCAATAAATGATTGGTTACAGCCCTTAGCTCGGCGCAAAGCAGGTGGCGCTCAAGCTTTGGGAACTGGTGCAATACGGTATGCGTGTATGCGTCCAGCTCTTCAAGCTTGGTCAGCAGGGTCAATTGGGCATCACTCACGCTGACATCTTCCCTTCATCTGCTTCGATATTCTTCTCGCAGTGGTCGGGTTCGAAGCGATTGAGCAGCCCGCACAGCACGCAGCCCCATCGCTTTCCCTGTCGAGCAGCCTTGCCTGCGCGAGAGCTGATCGTCTCATCTTCGCTGCCGCCAAATGCGGTATTGGCCAACTGGTCAAATGAAACGGCCAAGCGCCAGGCCCGCGTGCTGTTACCGAGCACAGCAAAGAACATCCAACAAAGCGCGACCAAGGTGACGAACGCGCAGAGCAACAGCAGGACCAGGCCCAGCGCAATACGCTTCACCATACAATGGCCGCCACTTCTTCAAGCGACTCAGCATTGTCGAGGAGATCCTCGGCAGCCTGGCGCTTGCCGATGATTGCCCCCGAATAGGCGGCGTAGCCCTCGGCCTTGGCCTGTACACGCCCCGCCAGATCCGCGACCGTCAAGCCGCGCACCTCGGCAATGGCCGACAACAGCAGTGTGGGGCCTGGTGGATCGAGCAGAAACGCCGCCGCTTCCTGCACCTGCTGCGGCCAGCTCTGCAATTCACCGGGTGGATAGGTGCTGGTCAGTGATGCTAAGGCCAGATCGCACGCTGCGTTGATCTGCTCCAGCTTGGCGGTCTTGGCGGCGGCCAGCTTGTGCGGGGCAGCAGCTTCGTATGTGATCTCGCCCAGATACTCGGCGGCGTCAAATGAGCAGGCCGGGACTTCGTCCGGCTGGCCCGGCAAGATCACGGCGACAAACAGGCCGTTCGCTCGGTACTCGGACGGTACCAGCCAGACGCGGACCAGCCCGTCAACGCTGATATCGGCCAGAGCAATGGTTTGGCCGTTGACGCTTAATGTTCCATTTTCAATTTTCAAAGCGCTCTCCTAAGAGCAAAGGGCGCCCGCTCGGCGGGCTAGCCCAAAGACATGACTCAGGTCACAGGACCCATTACACCTTTGCGAGGCGGCCGCCGACGTACGTGCTCGCGCTCGACGAGGCGTTGCTGACGACCAGATAGAACAGCCCGGCGGTCGAGCCGCTGCCGAAGTAGCCACCGTGGAACGCCACGCAGTTCGGGTTGGCATAGAAGTAGTCGCCGTATGTTCCATTGCTGGCCGTGGAATCCACCGTTGCGGGCGCAAAGATGTCGCGCAGGTCGTAGTTGGCCCCTGCGTCCTCCGCCATGGTCACCGGGTAACTGCCGCCAGAGGGCGCGGTGCGCGTGGTGGTCAGATACGACTTGTTGCCGTTGCGATCCCAGACCATGAACCTGCTCGACGCATCAGTCTGCAGGCCGTCAACCATCTGGTAGACGTTGCCCCACAGCCCGACGATGCCGCGCCAGGTGGCTTGCGCAACCATGGCACTGTCTACCGCCTGCACGGCGCTGGTACTGACGTTGCCCTGACCGATCAGCGCTTGTGAATCCGACCCGCCCATTTCGATCATGGCCAGCGTCTGAATGGCGGACAGCTGGTAGATCGACCACAGCGCGAAACCACTGACGCCCGCCGTGTTGCGTGCTGCTGCACGGGCCTGCATGGTCGGGAAATCGATACTGGCCAGCGGCATCAGGCCCGGCTTGGAGCCCAGCTTCGCCCCGTCAGTCGTGCCTTGGTATTTGCCGATCCAGAACTGCGCGAGATCCGCACCTGCATTCTTGAATGCCGGGTGCAAGGTGAAGCCTGTCGCTGGCTGGTCGGAAATCCATACCGCCTTCTTGCCGACGTTTGCGCCCGAGGCGATGGTGCCGCGCTTCACATAGAAGGCCGGGATTCTGACCATGTTCTGGCTGTCGACCACCTGATCCTGGATTGCGCCGTACGTGGCGTGCGAGCTGAAAAACGAAGCGTCTGTCACCTTGGTTGCGCCGTTTTCATCAACGCGAGCCCAAGTGCCACCGCCGCCGCCCGTGGCGAGCATCGCAATGCCGATCACGTTGGCGAACTGCGCCTTAGTGGTGATCTTGCTTTCGGTCGACCACTCCGACCAGCCCTTGGCGGTACCCTGATGGCGCACCTGCAGGTAATAGCTCAACTGACCCGGCAGCAACTTGCCAGCAGGCACTACTGCCGTGAGCTTGTTCACCGCATCGGTGCCGCTGTCCCAGACCGGCGCTGTGTAGGTTCCCGCTGCAGCGCGAATCCGCCATTGGCTAGCTGCATGCGTATCCGTGCCGCCCGACACGACAAAGGCTGAACTGGTGAGCGTCGGCTGCTCAGGCACGTCCGTGGCGTTTGCGGCAGGCCCGGTGATGCCTGGCGCGGCTACATACACAAACGAGGCAGCCGTAGCAAAGCTGGAAACAGCCGAATAATCCGACCATAAGCCCGCCACGTCCTGGACGCGGGCACGCCAGTAGTAAGTCGCTCCAGCGACCAGCACCGCAGCGGGCAATGCATACGACAGCCCGGAGCCGAGGACGCCAGAGTCATGCAGGATCGAAACGAAGGCGGCTGTCGTGGACAGCTGGAATTGGACCGCCGCCTGGGTGTTGCCCGATGGCGAGCTGTAGCCCGACAAGGCCAGCGTTGGACGCTCCATGACCCCGGTTGCAGCGGCGGCAGGCGTGCTGATCAGCGGCGTTGCCGGACGCAGATCCGGGTTGATAAAGCCGCCCAGGCCAGTTGGCGTGCCTAAGGCCACCAGGTGGGCAATGCTCATAGCCTCGCCCGAGATGTCCAGTCGCAGCCAGCCATCACCGCGCATTGGCAGAATGTATTCATAGTCGGCATAGCCGGTCGGGATATCGCCATCGGTACGGCGCAACGACCAGCCGGTTTCTTTCCACGTAGGCTGGTAGCCGTCGCGGTAATACAGACGGGCCATGCCCGAGTTGAGCGAGCGGCGAATCACGACCGCGCCACCAGCGGTGTCGGTGCCGATGTTGATCGAGCGCGTCAGGTAGATGTCGCCCGGCATGGCAGCAGCGCGGGAAGCGCCCAGCACCTTGATACTGGAGCGGCGCAGGGTTGCCGATGGGCCCCAATCGCGTGACAGGTTGGCAGCGAGACGAATGCGGGCCGCAGACAGTACGGTTTGCACCTGCACCAGCGCGGATGCCGGGGCCGGGTCACCATTGGCATCGACCGCAGCCGGATCACTGAGGACGTAAAACTCGCCGGGGCGCAGCTGGGACGTGGACGCCAGATCGATAGAGTCATCGCCGTTGACGCCCTGGATAACAGTGACCGGCTCCAGATCGATCAGCGTGTAGCCTGAAACGAACATTTCGAAGCGGACGACGTTGTTGCGGTACAGCCAGTCAAGATCAACGGCCTTTTGAACTGAAACAGCGCTCGACGACTCAACGCCGCCAAGGCGCTCATCCAGCGAGTCGATGGCCAGATCGGCTGCGGCCTTGTTATCGCCAACTGCCTTATTAATAGCTGCGTCATTGTCCAGCAGCGCCTGGTGAATCGGATTCCACGTGTCCGGGTGGGCGACACTGGAGGTTGTCAGCGCCGGCATGCTGGCGGAGAAAATCGGATTTGGACTTGGGGTCAACGGCATGACGGTGTTCCTCAGTATTCAAAATCAAGATCGAGTTCGATCTCGCTGGTGGACTCGAACTCTTTTGGCTTAACGACGCGGCGACCCATCAGCACGCCCGACTCGGTAAACACACCGAACTCGCGCAGGACGTTGTCTGCAGCCAGGATTCCGCCCATGTTGCCCCTGACTGTCAGCACAGCGCCTACCACGATGTTGGTCACTGGAACGCGGGCGAACTCAGCCACGAGGGCCACGTCCTCGTCCGGCGAATACGCCTTGCTACCCGACCCGAAGGCCATCCAGGCGGCTTTGGAAATTGCTGCACCAGTTGCGGCGCTAACCGCGACCTGGTGCCGATAGGCCAGCGTGGTGGGTGTGGCAGTCGGATTGCTCATAGCGGTTCCTGGGTCGTAATGCCGTTGTGTTTAACGCGCAAAGTGGCGCGGAATCTGATGCTTGGTCCGCCCAGTTCGCCGCCCAGCAGCCAGGTGCCGTCGAGGCGATGCAGGCCAACGCGGTCGAGCTGGGCATCGGCAAGGCTTCGGCCTTCATCCATCGGCCAGCCCTGAAGTGTTTGGGTGTCCAGAGCCCAGCGGCCATCCAGCGCAAGAAAGCGATCGCCTAAGAGGACCGGTTCAGAAGCGCGCGGGCCACCCATGGCCATGGCGGCACGCAGGGTGATCTTTTGATGAGTGGTGATGTGGCTGTTGTCCAGGGTCGCGCCGGTCGGTGTGCGCCCATTGAGAGGCCGCCCGTCAAGAGACCAGCCACCGTCAAGCAACACGTCGGCATACCCGCCGCTGAGTTTCCAGCAGCCATCCAGCGTGCGGCGCGCTGCAGGCTGGAAACGCTGGCACCTGGAGTACTTCAAGCGCAGGCGCGCAGCCATCGACTTGATGGTGATTCGTGAATCGAACTTTGCCTGCAGCGCAATGATGATGCCGACCAGCTCGTCGCGAGTGGGCGCATAGGCTTCTGCGACTTGGCGAATGCGTTTCTGTTGGTCGCGAGACCAGTCGCCTTCCGAGGCGTTGAGGCGGATCGCATACTGAGCCCAGTGGCTCATGGCGATGCGCTTCATGACTTGACCGTTGATGCCAGTCGCGGGCGGCGTGAGGCTGACGCTGCCATCGAGCAGCCAGGTGCCATCGAGGGTCTTGCCTCCTGCAGCGATCCATTCGGCCTGGTAAGTCTTCTGCTCGATCAGCTCCAGGACCGGATAACCGATGGTGGCCAGCGCCTGCTTGACTGCCCAGGGCGTGCCCTTGTAGCGGTGCAGCATGATCGCGGTTTTGATCAGCGCTCGCCGGTCATCATCGGATCTTGCCACCGGCCAAGTCGCCTCTTCCAACATGGAAAACTGTTCGGCAAGGATCGGCAGCAGCGAAGACGGCACCAGGTCGACTAGGTAGACGAGCATCGGGTCGAGATCGAGGCGCTGCATGTTCTCGTTGAGCAGCTCATTCAGCCAGACGAAGCGCTCATCACCGGCCAGCGCCGGAGGCAGCTGTTGATCAGCCATTGGACGTACCTGCATCGATCAGCTGGATCGAGGAGCAGACCGCCCATTCGTTGCCCAGCAATTCACGCGGAACCGCTGGCTGCTCGACAAAGGCCCGATACACACCGGCCACTTGAAGCCGTGCGATCAGCTGCTCAGGGACGATATCGACACCTAAACCGACACTCAACTCAAGCGCGTACGCATCGGCAGCAGCTTGTACTCGGGCCATCGTGGTGACGCGATCGGCGCTGTTGAAGAAGACGATGCGAGCGCTGATCGAGTAATCGACCTGCACCGGGGGCAGCGCATGCACGGTGTCACAGAGGGGCCGCACCTTCTCGCCACTCACCAAGGTCAGTACGCGCTGTAGCAGGTCTGCGGTCGGCAATCCGCTGGTGGTCAGCGGGAACAGCGCGACATGGCCGGGTTGCTGGCCTTCAGCCGGACCATGCACCGCCACATCTTTGATCGATTGATGCACGGCCATGGCGTGATAACGATACGCCCCACGGCTGCCAGCATTGGAGTAAGCCTCAGGGGCGAGAATGATGCGTTCACGGTAGCGATCGTCGTCCTCATCCTCCGCGCCGTCATAGCTCACGGTGATGTTGGTGGCCAGCAGACCGGCGAACGGTGGATTGGCGATGACGCTGATCTGCCCGATCGCCCAACCATTACCAGCTGCGCCGACCGTACTGCAGGTCGCAGTGACGGTGACTTGAGCCTGGCCAGCAGGGATCAGCACGTCTTCATCAGTGGCGAATGCCAGCTTGGCGTCCTGGGTGGCCACTCGTGTACCGACAGGGATCAGGATCGGCTGAGTTGCAGGCAGCGCAATGGTGAAGCGCACCGTGCAACGTGCCGCTATCGCCAACAATCGAGGGGTGGCGACCAGCTCACCCAGGTAATCCAGAATCGGGCCGTTGCTGTGCCGCACCAATAGCTGCTCACCAGCATTCTGAATGGACATCTGCAGGCCGGTGGTGGCGTACGCGATTTGGTCGATGAAAAGACGTTCGATCTGCGCCGGATACAGGGTTTTGCCCGACTTCTCTTCATAGCGCGCAATCAGATCCGCTTCGGTGGCGGCAGGATCGATCGTGACGAATATTGGCTTAGGCAGCTCGCGCATACGGCACCTCCGTCAACTGAGGCACACCGTCTGCGACCCGCCATACAACCGTCAGGGTGACCTGGGCGGCTTCAATGGCTGGATTGACCCGCACCACTGTCACCCGAGTTTCCCAAAGGCGTATAGCGTCCACAGCTTCGCGCACCAGGTGCGGCACAACCCGATTAACAGGCCAGTCGATATAGAGGTGGATGTCACTGCCAAAGGTCGGGCGGTGTGGGTCGCTGCCCTTGGGCGTCGTGAGGATGATGCGAATAGCCTGGTCAATATCACGCAGGCCTTCCACGACCGCACCGGCAGTGCCAAGTGCTGGCTGCCAGTGGGCTGCGGTGATGCTGGTATAGGAGATAGGCGTCGTCATGCGCCCATATTGAGGAGGTGCGCGCCTGCTAGCTTTTAATCTGGTTTAAAGCTTCCCGTGCAGGCCGGTCAGCCGAACATCCTTCTATATATAGGGTGCTCAATGACTATGGTGATTCGAGTTGCCGCCACCATCCATCACGGTGCCGCCCGCATTGACGTTACCGCCGACCTCCACATTGCCGCTCACCCTGAGGTTGCCATTCAGATGCACCTCAGGAACATCCAGGGTGGCGGATGGGGCCTTGACCGACACGGGCTCACCGCACCGTATGTCCAGGTTCTTGGCGCATTTCAGCGTCGTGGCACCGACGCAATCCAACGCCATCACATGCGCAGCACGGTCGTAGGTCAGGGTCGTGCCGTCGCTGAACCGCACATAGTCCGTGTCTTCGTCGATGACTGGCGGCGGCTCAGCAGTCGAGTAGATGCCTCCCAGGCAAACACCACCGACGCCATCCGCATCGAGCAGCACCGCCACCTGCTCATTCAGCTCGGGCATCAACGGACGGCGCTGCGTGCCCTGGGTGTTGCGCTGGGGCACATGCAGCCAGAAGCTCTCCACGCCATCCCGGTCATCCAGACGCACGCGGATCCTGCAGGCCTGGTGATCGACCGCGCTCACTTCGCCGTATTCCAATTCAACGCCCATGGCTAAGGCTTCCTGCTGCTTTGAGGTTATGCAAGGGCACCATCCTGCTGAAAGCCATAGGTCGAAAGCGCCAGATCAGGCTTGGAGGCGTCGAATGACAGTGATATCGAGGTCGCGGATACACGGCAGAGGCTCAGCTCAACCGTATAGCCACCACCACGGGTAATCCGGTGCTGCGCGGACAGGATCAGGTAGTTGCCGCCCATTTTGCCCGCTGCGACGAGGGTGACGACGTTGCCACTGACCAGATTGGGCTGACCCATCAATGACCAGCTGCCCGTCGTGCGCTCCCGATTGGCTTTAGCCAGATCGGCCTTGGCCTTGGCCTTGGATTCCTCCTCAGAGGCCGAACGCTTGCGATGTTTCTTGGTGTCAGCACTGGTGGTCGCGCCACTACTGCTGCTGGGGACCGCCACAGTCTCACCGTTCTTAATGTCGTAGGAGATCAGCTTCTTCTTGGCCGGATCCTTGTGTTTGACTGACACCTTCTCCGGCACGGTCCTGATCTGGTCCCGCAAGCGCACGTTACTCAAGTCTTTGAGCATCAACTGAGCGACCGGCTTGCCCTTGGCCAGCTCGCTGATGGCGTGAAACACCAGGCGCGAACCGGTCACTTTAAAGGCGTAGTCATATTCATCTGCCAGGTTGCGCAGGAACTCCAGATCAGACTCCTGCTGCGTCAGGCGATCCAGCTTGATCGGCTCGATACTACCTACCAGAGTCAGCCCCAGGCGACTCGCAACCTCCTGGGCTACGGCGGCAAGCGTGGTGCTCTCGTATGCCTTGTGCTCGGTGGTGCGCAGCGCCGTGTTGATGCCTGTTGCGATCGCCCTGATGCCGACCGTAGCCGGGGCAGAACTGAAGTCCACCTCATCAATCTCCAGGCGGCTCAGCGTGCGCAGCGGCTTGCCGGACCAACCCAGGGACAAAGCCAGTGCGTCGCCATGCCCCGGATACCAAGCATCGAGCCACTTCCCCTCCGCGTCCTCCAGCTCGATATCTAAGGTGTCAGCCTGGCCCGTCAAAAAGTCCGAGTAAGAGATTGAGGTCAGGTTTTTACTGATATCGCGGGTGATATTTCGCTGCTGGTAGGTCAGCACAAAGCGAGCCTCGGGCACTTCTCCTGGTACTAGCGCATCCATGGCGGCAGATCCTCGCTCGATACAACGGGATCGAGCATCGGAATAGCCAGGATCAAGCCTGCGGGCAATGCTCCCGTGATCGGCACATGGGGGTTGGCCTCAACGATCGGCGGGTAACGATGTGCGTCACCGTAGTACTTCCAGGCCAGCTGATCCCAGCGCTCGCCCTCAGTTGTGACATGGGTCAGAAACATCAGGCTCTCCTGGTGATGACTTGAGCGGCAAGGCCGGTCAGGCGCGTTGAAGCCCCGTCGAGCCGGTCGTATGCCTGGGCAATGTAGTTGCCAGAGGTCTCGAACCTGTCGGCCACATTGCCCAGGTCCAGCGGGGTCAGGCTAGAGCGTGCGCCGCTGACGCTGCCATACAGGCTTTGACCCAGCTGGGCGATGTCCTCCCCCTCATGAATAAAGCTCGCAGCCTCAGTCAGGCCAGCGATCGGGCCCAGCGCCCGCTCAGTCAGCGCAGCGAGTTGCGGTGCCTGAGTCAGCAGCGTCATCGGATTGAAGTTCTTGACCGCGTCATAGATGGTCTTTGCCTGTTGGATCATGGTCCCGGCCTGGCGCGCATAACCAACCACTGTCTGAGCAGACGACAACACGGGCGCGAGCTTCGAGATCAATGCTGGGGTCGCGATCTTCGCTGCAGCCGTGGACTGCACCGCCGAATCAATCAGGCCAGCCTTAACGACCTTGGGCGTGAATGGCCCGGCGTATTCGCGCAGAGTGACCTGAACATTCGACGAATAAAGCCGACCGTCAGCCGAGGTCCGACGAGGCGTGTTGCTGATGTCCGTAATCACGAAAGCGCCAACGTATTCCCCACTGCCCAGGACAAACGCCAGCGGCTCGTGTTTGCTCTTTGCCTCGCGCAGGGTGCGCAGGCGTGCCTCGGGGTCGCCCAGCCATGGATGCAGCTGCATGCTGAATTTAAGTTCGTCGAGGCCGTCGCCGACCCACTCCAGGAGCGGCTTGCCCTGGATCAGCGAATGCTCAGCCCAATCGGCAGTGCTGCTCTGCTCCATGCCGGTGATGCCGCTGGCCACTTCGAATTCGATCTTTCCCAATACGGCATACATCAGGTGCGTCCTCCAGCTGGTGGTCCGTAGCTGCGGCGTCCCTGGTCATGCTGGAAGCGCTCCATGAACCTGACGAACTCGGCATAGCTTGTGTTCAATGCTTGGGAAACCTGGTTGCCAACGCCTTCACCGCCCGGCACGTTGATGACCGGAGAGAAAGTCACCTGCAGAGGCTGCGCGCCAGCTCCGCCGCCCATGGAGCCCGCACCTGCGGATCCGTCAGCGCCCGCCATGTTGGCGCTAGTAAGCGCATTCAGATTAGGAAGGCGCATCGCGACGCCCGTCTGGTCGGCCATGCCCAGTGCTGCCTGGCGAACGAGGCCGGACTGCGAGGCAATACCGATGGCGGCACCTTCGCTGATGTTGGCACCGTAGCCCATGAACACCCGGCTCGGCGACTGGATGCCCAGCGTCTCGGTAAACCAGCCCTTGATCGAAGTGCCAATGCCGACCACGGTTTCCTTCGCACTTTCAAGCTTGGCGCTGATGCCGCTGATCAGGCCGCTGATGATATTGCCGCCGAACTCACTGAACTTGCTAGGCAACTCAACTCCGAAGTAACTCATGACTCCGGCGAAGGCCCGATAAAACAGGCCCAACGGGGAAAAGTTAATAATCAGTCCGGCAATTCCCGCAAATCCCCCGTTAAAGGCAGTCTTTATCTCGCTCCAAAGACCTCCGAAGAAGCCTTTGATGGGCTCCCAATATCGGTAAATAAGATAGGCACCCAGCGCAATAGCGGTAATGGCCAAACCGATGGGGTTCATCAACAGTGCGCGGCCAAGCCAAAGAATGGCCTGTCCTGCGAGCTTCAGGCCGAACAGCAATGTCCCTCCCAGTACTTTGCCGAGCATGAGACCGCCGCGAGCAGCCATCATGAGCGGCGCACCAAACGCCATGCCGATACCACGCAGGAATATGCCGCTGTATCTGAGCGTGGTCATCAGTCCGCCACCCAGCATCTTCAGGCCCGAGATCGCCGGAGCAAACTTGCCCATCTGCCACGCGGCCCGCAGCAGCAGCCATTTGGAGGACATCGACGTGACGGCGGTCGTTGCCGCTGCGAAGGGCGACATCACCAGGTTAGCGCCGTAGGCCACGCCGATGAACGCCAGCTTGGCTGTCAGCAAGCCCGCGACCAGACCGACCACACCCTTCACCAGGGCTGGGTTTTCACCTGCCCAAGTGGCGAATGACTGGACGACTGGCAGAGCTGCCTTAGTTATGTCTACAAGTGCAGGCAACAGGACGCTGCCAACAGTGATGCCCAGTTCCGACAGATTTATCGAGAGCGCCTTCATTTGCTCTCGCGGGCTCTCCATCCGCTTATTCCAATCGCCATCACCGCCCTGGTCGGCGGCGCCAAAACTACCTTTCTGAATATCTGCGCCCTCGTTTCGGTTTGCGATAGCGGGACGAATAAAAGCCAGCGTTTCCTGGTCCGCGAACAATTCACCCAACTTGTATGATTCGTTCAGCCGGGCCAGTGCCGTCTCACGCTCTTTATCATCCTTGAGGGCCATCACTTTCTGAAACTCACCAGCTGCCTTTGGCCCCTTCGTGCTCATGTACTTGGTGATGATTTCGAGCATGGCCTGCATCGGCGTCATACCTTGGCTGACCATGTTTTTCATAGCGTCTTTTAGGTCAATACCTGCGTCTTTGAAACTCTTCAAAGTGTCCTTCGCAGTAATTTTCGACAAAAAGTTTTTAAAGTTGTTGGCCGCCTCGTCGTTGCTACCCGCACCCTTACGCGCAATTTGCAACGATGCACCAATCTCAGCAACGGCTCGCTCACCCGTTATGCCCAGGGCGGCAAACTGCGGAGTCAACTGAGGCAGCCATTTAGCCATGTCGGCCAGCTCGAACTGGCCTCGCTTACCGGCGTAGGCCAGCATGTTCATGGAGCGCTCAAGACCCGCAGCGCCGATGCCGAGGTTGTCATTCAGCGCGATGGCCACAGACCCCAAATCATCCATGCTGGCCCGCGTAGCAGTTGCCGTTTTTGCCATCACTGGCGCATAAGCAGCCAGCTCTTTTGCGCTGGATATGCCGCCAGCGATCAGCACTGCAGTACCTTTTGCCACTTCAGTCTGAGTCTGATTCCACCTCAGCGCAGCACCACGCATTACGCCGCCGAGACGCTCTTCCTCAGCAGCATCAAAGCCGCCGGTGATGGCGATGTCGTTGGTTTGATCCTTGAAGTCGATGGCGGTGCGCATGGATTGCACGACTGGAGCGCCAAGCACGGCAGCCGTCCCAATCGTTTCCATAGCTTGGCCGCGCAACTCTCCACGCCGGTTCTTGAGGGTTTCGCCGCGAGCGATGCTGGTATTAAGCTGCTCCTGCTTCACCTTCAACTGGTCGATGGTGCGGCCAACCTGCGTGTATTGATTGCGCAGGCGCTCGATACCCGTGCCGCCGCGTGCGAGCGACGCGGCAAGCTCCGTACCAATGAGTTTTTGTCGGGAGGTCAGGCTGTCAGTTGCTCGCCCGAGCTGCTGGACAGTGGAGCGTGCAGATCCGAATGCTGACTGCAGCGTGCCGGAAACCGCAGCACCGATCCGTAGCCCGACAAGAACTTCATTCGCCATATTGATTACGCCTGGAGCTTGGACCTAGACCGGCCGAGCCAATAGCCCGGCCTCTACGATGACACTCATTGCGAGCGCATCTTTTCTGCAGCTTCGATACGTCGGTCGATTTCTCGACTGCACGCATCAACCCACCGCAGGTACTCCGGCATCTCCAGGTTCGCTATCTCTGATGGCTGCATCTTTAGCACCATCAACAGCGCTTCGTCCCAGGAGTGCAGCCAGGTCTCGTCCATCAGCCATTTCCCGAAACACCTCGGTAACGACTTTGGAGTCGGCGATGTCCAGCTCTGCCAAATCTTCAATCGTCATGCCGGTCATTTTGGCAAAGAGGAAGTCTTCCTGCAGCCCTTCGTCCTTGCTGTAGGCCTGAGCCTTGCCGATGTCCTTGCGCTTGAGGCGGGTGATAGGCAGTGAGGTAAGGCAGACGCCAGCAGCGGTCGTGAAGGGAAATTTAAGAGAGATACTGAGGGAAGCGGCCATCGCTGTTGCTCCAGGTGAAGTGGGAGTGCTCTGAAAGAGTCCAGAGGTTCGCACCTGGTGAGCGATTCGGCTTTTAATACGCTTTAAAGAGAAGCCCCGCACGGTGGCGGGGCTTCAGGGTTGCATCCATGCTGCCCCGTCCATGGGGCTATTCAGATCAGGCGCATCCAGCGCTACCGTTAAGCCTGGCCGATGTTCTTCCTGTATGTCGCCAGCTGATCTTCGCCATTTACCTTGAAAATGTTCGCCAAGTAATCCAGTAACAGGACTTCTTCACCATCGAGCACCTGACGCACATAGGTGGCAGAGAATGGGGATTCGTACTTCGCAGGATCACGAGGCTTGTGGCTCCCCAGTTTGTAATCCTTGAAGGTGATGGTCATCATCGTGACCAGCGGGATTTCGCTCACCAAACCAGTACTGTCAAATACCTGGACATTCGATCGGCACTGGAGCGCAACGCTTTTAAAAGGCGATGCGAGCTTGGTGGCGGCGTCACCGTACAGGCTGTTCCAGTTGATTTTGCCCTCGATCTTGTCGAAGCCATCGGGCAGCTCGATCAGGCCGATCATGCCCAGCCCCTGGAAGTCCGACATCACCGCCTTCACGGAGCCAAGGTCGATCTCTTCGGCCTTGCCGAAGAAGCTGGCCCCGTCCAGGTAGATGTTAGCGTTGGAAATGCGGTGCGCACTGAAGGCCATTATGGTGCTCCCAGGTTGACCAGGTATTCGCTGGTGATTTCGGTTTCGAACGTGCCTCGCTCAAGCGGCAAAGGCACGGTCAACTTGTAGCTGAACAGCGCATGACCGAGCTGCAGCTCTGTCTGTGGGTTGCGAGCGGGGTCATACCAGCACTCACCACCGATCAGCGCTTCATCGCCAATCAACTTGCGAAACAGCAGATTGACGCTTTCGGTGATGCTGTCGATCAGAGAGTCGGTGATCGGCATGTCAACGAACTGCAGCGAGCTGTAGCGGATGGATTCGTCGATGATGTCCTTGGTGCGACGGACGTTTTCGAAGTTGCGCATCTCCGTAACAGTTGGCCAGGCAGCGGTGCGGTTACCCCACAAGCGCAGCCCGGTACCGAAGGAGTTGAACACGGTGGTGATGCCGTTTTCGTTGAGCAAGTTCACTTCGCTGCTTGCGTCGTCAACACGAGCGGTCAATGGCCGTTCCAGCCCGATCACACCAATCAGCTCCTGATTGGAGCTGCTCCACCAGTAACCCTTGTCATTGTCGATCTTTGCCCGAAGAGCAGCGGCGCGGATCGACAAAGGCTCCAGGCGCTCACCGCTGGTGGCGGTGTCGAGTACTTTCACGTGGGGATAGCACAAGCGTACCCGGTCACTGCTGGTGTTGAAGTTGATCGCGCCTGCAGGCCCGCGACCGGCAATGCACTGCTGCACCGTGGTGCCGATCGGCGCATCGATGTAAGCGACCCCGCCAACCTGAGTGGCGGCAGCGATCAGCTCGACGCTGATCGAATTGAGCTGACTGAACCCTGGTGCAATGAAGATTTTCGCGAAGAAGCCCAGGGTGTTGTAGCTGTCCTGGAACGCTTTGAGCCCGCTTCGCTGACCTGCAATGTTGACCGCGCCGACGATATCGGCAGGCGTGACCTTGCTCGGATCTGCATGGGTGTAGTCGGCGAGGACCGAACCGTTTACCGGGATGGCGCCAGCGGCCAATCGGGTGACCTTGCCAGTCAGCATATCGACGGTGTAATCGACGCCGAGTGCGTAGGCAGCGCCATTGCCAGTAGCCGGTTTTAGCTCCAGCAGCTGCAGTGCGCCATGACCCAATCGCAACAGTTCGTTGTCGCCAAAGGAGCGGGCCTGGCCCACAACGTTGGTGCGATGGATCAACGGATCCAGAACATTCACCACCAGCACAGTGCCTGCGCCGAAGTCGTAGATGCTCGACAACGCCTTGGGGATACTGAAGCCGTCCAGATCATCAGGACCAAACTGAGCGCCGTCGGTCTCGTTCAGCGACAGCGTGACCGCATTCACCGCCCCGACCGGTGCGGTACCGAGTAGCGCAATGACTGCCGACTTCACAATGCGGATGGGTCGCGCCCCTCGGGAGATCTCAAGGGTTTCAATACCGTGCAAATAGTTAGCAGCCATCAGGCTTTTGCTCCTTTCTTGTCTTGCGCAGTTGGCGCATCGACCACAGCGCTTTCGGCAGCATCGCCTGGAAGCAACTCCAGGTGTTTGAGGACGAGCAGTACCTGAACATACTCATGATCTTCAGGTAGCTCGACAGGCTTGCCAGGGATCAGCTGTACTTCGAGCAGCTCGGCAGGCTTGCCGGATTCAGCCACTAAGCGAAGCGTCGCCGCGCTCTGGGGGCCTTTGTACAAATAGCGGGTCAGTTTCACTGGTATTCCTCGAAACGGGTCTGTGTCAGTAGAGGCCCGGTTTCGGGCTCCATGATTTGCAACTGAGTTGCACGGGTGGAAATGTCGAGGCTGTACTGCCAGATGCCCTGGACCTGACCGATGAACGCTTCAGCGAGCGGGCGACAGGCAACATCACAGTGCGGAGCCTTCCAGCCAGCCAGCGCGCCACGGGCGCGATCAAGGAAGCTGATCACCCCGTCCTTGCCGTTCAACTGCCGGAACACAAAGGTCAAGCGCAGCACGATCTTGCGGGCCTGGAACATGGCATCCAACGATTCGGAATCGTCGAAGGATGACTTGCCGAAGGCCACCAGCACTGCGCCCCGAGGATGGTTAAGCCGGTACTGGGCCGGGCTTTCCGGGAACAACTCGATCATCAGCTCTTTATCGAAGTGCGCTTTCAGGCGCTCCACGATGGCAAGCATCAGCTGCTCGGTTTGTGTCTTTGGCTGAATCAGGGGCTGACTCATCAGTAGCTCTTCCATAAATCGTTGCCAAACTGCTGGCGACGGGAGCGGACCCGGATCTCACCGGGCTCAGGAGCCGCCTTGCCTGACGGCATGCCCAGGGTGACGACACCATCACGGATGCTTTCCAGCAGCTTGATGGTGTCCTTGCGGCTGTCCTTGACTGGATCCGGCAACGAGCCTTCTGGGCGACGCTGATACAGCCAGTGTCGCGCCAGATAGACCACGGCATCGCGCAGCACCGTGGGGACCGGATCGAGCGGCAAGGTGTAGCGCCCGCGCAGATAACCGTCGACCAGCTCTTCGGCCTGGCGCACGCCATCCTCGATCACGGACTCGTTCGGCTGCATGGCCGAGGGGTCATCGTTGGAGAGCTGAATCAGCGTCATCTCTGGGATGGCGCTGCCGATATCGGCGCGGGTGCAGTAGCGCATGGCCTAGAACGACAGTTCGACGAGGGCTTCAGGGAACAAGCACATGGCCAACGGGTTAGCCTGCGCTTCTACGTCCCAGCCTTTGCCCATCTTGCGTTCTTCACCCTTGCTGTAGAACGGCAAGCCCACGGTGTTGACCGTCTCGTTGTAGTTCGCCGGGGCGTTGAACATCTTGAAGACGCCTTTGCCCACCGGGAATACCTGGGCGACGTTGGACGGAATGAAGCGTTGGCCGCTGACCGTTACGTCGTACTCGACAAACTCGATGCCGCCGAAGGTGAACCCCGAACGCAGATCGCCACCAATACGGTCCTGCGCCTCCTGGTAACCAGCGAACGCAGCCTTGACCTTCTCGTGCTCGGTAAAGGCGTCGAACCAGTCGGGACCGCAGAAGGAGCGGAAGCCGGTGACCATGACACCACCGAGTTTAGATTCGGCGTGACGCTTGGCGTCCAGGCAGGCCTTGCGAACATTGGTGGATGCCGTGCCCAGGGCGACGGTGACCTTCTTCTGTTCAACGCCAAACTCGCTAAACAGATCAAAGAGCACCGAGCCGTCGGCATTAAGCAGCTTGCCTCGCAACGCACCCACGCGCTGGAACTCACGGGTGGACTCGATGCTGTTCTTCAGTTCCTGCAGGTGATCATTGATGATCGTTGCCTGCGGGACGGTCGCAGTCTCTTGGCCGAAGGACGCAATGCCTTGAAGCTGGCTCGGGAGCAAAGGTCGAGAGATTGGCAAGTGCAGCGTTTCGAACGTGCGCCGGGCGCGCTTGCCAGCTTTCACGGCTGCCGGATCGGCATCGCGGGAAGTGTTCGGGACCAACACCAGGCGGCCTTCGTATTCGTCGATCACCACCGACGTGGTGGTGACGCCTTTCTCTTCGAAGATGCCCATCGCACCGACTTTGCTCGGGATGACCGGCAGTTTGTTGATGGATGCGCTAAGGCTTGCAACGGTGAAGAGGTCTTGAAGATTCATGTACAACTCCTATCAGAGCGCCGCACGAGCGACGATGCCCAGGGCGTTAAGTTCGTCCAGGGCGGTGACTTTCTGGACATCGGTGATACCGGCAGGCCAGTGCAGCTCTACCAGCTCGACGACTGCACCCCGAGCGATGACCACGCCAGGCGTATCAGCGGCGGTGGCATCCACGCTCTCACCGAGAACAGCCACGGCCTTTTTGGCTGCGCCCGCGCCCGCCAGATCAAGCGCTTGGCACTTGCCGTTGACCTTGGCCAGAACCGTGCCCAGTGGGTAAGCGGCACCCATCGCGAGCAGCGCTTTTTCTTTGGTCCAGCCGGGAGCGACTTCAACCAGGAGCAAATCACCCAGCGTTTTGGGTGGTGTGTAAGTAGGCATGGAGCCTCCTATCGTTTCGAGCGGGCTTCGGCGTCAGCCACAAGCGGGTTAATGGATTTGTCCAGGACCTTGCCAGCACGTTGCTTGGAGGCCTGCTCGCTGAAGCTGACAGCACCGGTCAGCTCCTTGAACACGGATTTCAAGCCTTCGCTGAGCGGCTGGCGGTCGTCGGCCTCGCCAAACTCCAGAGGCTTATCGCTCTTGTCGCCGGCCTCGGCGTAGTCCAGCGCAGCGACCACAGCGGCCACGTGGGCAGGCTTCATGCCGCTGGCCACCAGCTGCTCGGCGAATTCTGTGTTGCCGGTATGGATCGCTTCCTGGGTCGCGGCTTTGTCGGCCTTGTCGCGGCGGGCGATCTGGGCTTTAAGACGCTCGTTGTCCGCCGTCAATACGGCCTGTTCTTCCTCGGTCACGGGATTTACCTCAGTGGTGGGTTTGGGTTCTGAATAGGAAGGGCCTGCATCCAGGTCATTGCGGCGCGCCTGCTCGGCAAGGCTGTCGATCTCCCAGGACGGAGCCACCTTGTCAGCAGTTTCAGCGCCGAACTGGCCGATCAGGAACTCACGGAATTTGCGCCACAAGCCCGAACTGATCTCGTGCCCGTAGTCGCCGAACTCGACGACACCTTCATCGGTGTCAGCCAGATCGATGGAACGCAGCCCCTTGATCGAAGGCGGCTGGGCTCCGAGAAAGCCGACGTGGCGCAGGTAGTACACGCCAGGCACTGGGTTGCTCGGTGAGTCGGGGTGATAGAACGAGGCGGAGATCTTCTTGTAGCTGCCTTTGCCGATCAGCTCGGCGAACGCCGGGTCGACCTGCTGCGGCACGGCGATCAAGCCTTCAGCTGTTGCCTGAAGAGACTTCACCCAGCCCATTGCCGGGTCATCGTGCTTGGGATGGCCAATCACCAATGGCGCTTCGTGCAATGCCGGTGAGTAAGCACTCACCGTGGCGGCCAGATCACTTTCGCTGAAGTTGAAGCTGGCACCGCTCATGGCGGTATGGGTACCCGGCTTGAAAATATGGAGTGGCTTCATGGCTATTGGCGTGCGCTTGATGGGGTAAGCACACAGCCTGATGCAATGGACTGCCAGAGACTTTTAATCGGCTTTAAAGAGTTATCGCGAGGGAATGTGATGAAGTGTTCGGGATATGCACCCGATCAACAGGGGCAAAGGACGGCAGCGGGGATTTATAAAGCATATACAGCGGACTTCGGGGGTGTGGCGTGATGAACCGGGGCGCTGAACGCCCCTAATCGCCTCCTGCGGCCTTACACGCGGGCCGCTTTTCCCAGGCGCATCATCGCCAGATCAAGGATTGCTTCCTCGGCTTCGGGCTGCACGACACCCTCGGCGTCCATCGGCAGGTAAGGTCGAGCGGGAATATCGCCCCAGAGATGAGGGAACTCCGCCTTGGTACCGCCGAAGTGCATCATGGCCGCATAGGGCTTGTTACTGCCAACCACGGCTGAGCTATCGGTGGCATAGGTGGAGATGGATGCTGCCAAGCCAGCGGAACTGACCTGCAGCATTTGACCTGGCCACGTCCCATCCTTTTCGCGCTGGCCGATACGCACGTCAGACAAATCGGCCCAATCTGGACGGCCTTGCTCCTCCAGATTCTCCTCGGTGATGCTGCCCAGCTCTGCGGCAACTGATCGCATCAAAGGCGCGAGATCTCCTACAGCCCATTCAACCTTGCGCAGCACATCTTGCAAGCGCTGCTGATCCAGCTCGACGGTGAACATGTCATTGCTCCTGCTGGGCGGAGGCTGCCTGTTTGCGCTTGAGCGCCTCGGCCAAACCTGCACCTGGTGCGTGATTGAAACCCGGATCGGTGCTGAAAACCGCGACCCGACCTTCGCTATCGGTGGTGCGCAAGGATGTCACCTGGGCGGTGCGGATCTCGCCGGTACGCTTGTCCGCGCCGATTTCAACCGTTCTTGTTTGCATGCGACCCTCGCTGCTGTCGACCGTAAATCCACGACGCTTCAGGGCGGCCTCAGTCAGCGACGTGATACGGCATCGGCAGTTGAACCCGTTGGGCGGATAGATCGATGACCACACAGGATCATCATGGCGATAGACCTTGCCACTCAGTGCGCGATGGCTGGGCCGCGTCATGCCATCCAGGATGGCGACATAACGCCAGTAAGGGTGCGTATCTGCCGTCTCTTCCATGCTGGCCTTGCGACCAGCCATATAGGCGCTCTGCAGATTGGTCTGGTAGATCGTTTTCAGGCGGCGCGGACTGCCCAGTTGCACCATCTCGGCACCGCCGCTGCTGTCGACGATCACCTGCTTGCCCCACCAGCCCTGCGCCTCCAGGACAGGCTGCAATGCCTTGGTGAACTGCTTGAGGGTCTGACCATCCTGCAACGCCGTTTCCAGTGCGCCGCGAATATCCGACAGCAGATCGAGGCGCATAGCCTTGGCGACGGTGAATGCTTGGTCGTGCGCCTGGTCGAGCATCTCCTGCCAGTTCCAGGTAATCGCATAGCCCTTCGATTTCATGTACTCCACCGCATTCTCCGGCTCCAGGCCAAAGATGGCTTTGAGGTCGGCAGGCGACGGCATTTTGGATGAGGTGGCCATGTCAGTCCTCCCGATCGGCAGCTGCTGTCAATCGGCCCCACATGTCTGCCATGAACATCAACTTGGTGAGTGTCTGCTGCAGCGCCTGATCGTCCATCTGCGGATAGGCTTCAGCCAGCAATCCCAATGCCTCGGTTTCAGTTCGGCCTTGCTGCAAGGCTTCGATCAACGGCGCGATCGCTTTTTCGGCTTGCTCCTGCAGCAGCTGCGCGGGCAACGCATCAATGACCTGATCAAGCGCGACCTGGTCGAGAACCGGCTTGAGCGTGGCCTCGGCAAACTCTGCCGTGGGTGCGGTGGCCACCTCTGGGGCAGCGAGGTCTCCTTCCTGCAGGTTGTAGGTACGCATCCAGTAAGCCTGGGTGAACTTGACGCCTGCGTCGGTGAGGTTCTTATCACGCTCAGCCAGCGTTTTATCGATCTCGTCCTGCTCCCACAAGTCGTACAGGGGAGCGGCCACGGATTCGCCGAAGTTGAGATCCACGATCCGTCGAATAACGCCGTTGATCGCAGCGGCCACGATGCCTGCGTCGCCGTCGCGAATGTCGTTGGTGACTTCGGCACCAGCTGTCGCGCTGGCCCGGTTGCTTTCCTTCTCGGTGGTCTGGTTTTGCCCGAGCATGGCCACGTTGATTTCACTGCGGCAGTACTCCAGCAACTCGCGGTACACGTCGGCGCTGTCGGCCTTGCCTGCTGCCTCAACGATAGACACGCTGGAGTCGTCCGGGATCGCGGCAACCGCGTCCTGGACCATGGCTTCCAGACTATCGAGCAGCAGATCGGTTTCTTCATTGGTCGCGCCGCGTGGGTGCTTACCGATTACCCAAGGGCTGCCGTATTTCTCGGTGAACTGCACCCAGAACTTTAAGCCGCCCTTCATGAACACGGCAGGCCAGAAGCACATGGACAGGTCGGGGAAGCCGTAAGGGTTCGCGTAGGTCGCGTCCTGGCGGGCCACGACGAAGCGCATCGGGTCGCACAGTTCGCCGTCCTGGCCTGCCTCTTTGGAACGAAAGCGTAGCGCGTTGTCCTGGTCGTAGAAAAACCACTCGGCCGGTTTGCCCAGCACATCCTCTGGCACGGTGAACAAACCGACTGGCTGCCACATCAACTCGACAGGCTGGTACCCGAACAGCGGCGCATCGAGCAGCTCGCGAATGATCCGGTCCAGATCCAGGTCGGTGAGCCAGTCACGGATGAAACGGTCGACCTTGGTCGGCGCATTGGCACGTTTCAGGTCGCGCTCCAAGGCCAGCACAGCAGACTTACGTCGACGGACGTTACCGCCGACCAGGGCGGCGCTACGCAGGTCGCGATACACGGTGATGTCTTTGCCCTGGGCCTTGAGGATCGGGTCAGGGTTCGGCAGGTTGACGCCGCCCATGCTGCCCGCATCGATGCGACCGCGTGTGGCGATGTGATTGGTGAGACTGGACGACCGCTTCGCTTCGGAGAAGCGTACAAACTCGGTGGGGCTGACCCACACACCTTGGTTTTTCATGCGTACCCCTGGGTAATTTTCCGGCCCTGACGGGGGCTGCGAGATTTGACGCTCACCGGCCCGGAGGTCACTTCAAGCGTGGCGAAGTTGGCGAGCGAACCAGCACCTGCAAAGTCGCCGTGGCGGTACAAGTCAGGGTCTTTAAGGTCTTGCGAGCGGGCTTTGACGATCATAGGAATGCCGTCCACGGTTTCGATGGAGCGTATGTCCTGGTGCAGTGAGTCGTCCTTGGGCATCGTTATCGTGGCGTCTTCGAACAGCTGCACGAATTTCGGCATCCATGCGCCGTACCAGGCCCGACTGATCTTCACCTGGTGAATTCGGTTACGGCCAAATTCATCAGCGGTATCTTCGGCGAGGGTTTCGCCACTGCCGGTGGCATCCAGTGCGGCACCCACGAACTGGGGAAGACGCCGCAAAATGTAGAACAGGATCTGCTGCTGCTGGCGGGTCGGCACCTTGTGCATCTCGACTACGAAAGGCACGTCGCGGTGGCGTGCGTGATCTACCGACATTGGGCAGATGATCGAAAAGTCACGGTGGCGGGCATAGTCCATGCCCAGAAAATGGCGCAGCGAGCCATTCAGCGTTGTGATCAAAGGAGCCAGATAGCGCTCAATCCAGTCGTCAACGTAGGCTTCGCGACGATAAACAGGCTGCAGCGTGAAGTCGTCATCGAGCGCCAGCCGCAGCACGGTGCGGTCAGGACGCATGGCTTCCTCGATCCAGACACCAGGGATACAGACGCCATTGCCATCACGCGGGATCGCGTCAAGCTCCTCACGCATTTGCGCCTTGCGCGGCCCATAGGCATTGCGGATCTTCTTGTACCAGGCCTCTTTGCCTTCCGGCGTTGGCGCTTCACCCGTCATGAAGCACACGCGCTCATACAACCCATTGGCGACCGCATCGTCGAACGTTGCTCGATAGACCTTGGCGGTGTCGCCATAGCGGTTGTCGCGGATGTCGCTGGCCATCTGGTTGAAGGGGTTTGATTTGCCGTTGTGGGTGCTGATGATGACGATGCAGCCGCCCCAGATCAGCAAGGCGGTTGCGGCATCGAGCACGGCGGAAACGTCCCGGTGAAAGGCCGCTTCGTCGATGATCACCTTGCCTTGTAAGCCACGCAGGCTGGCTGGGTTACTGGACAAAGCGACGATCTTGAAGCCAGAGGCGAAGCGAATCCGGTAGGCGTTGATCTGCCGCGTGCTGCCGCTGATGTCCTGATCTTCGAAGAGAAACTCCTCGATCGCACTGACCCCGGACGCCTGAGCCTCGGCCATCACCCGGCTGAACTTGGCGCAATAGCCAATGAACTCAAGCCCCTTTTCCTTGGTGTCGCCGATGTAAAAGCCATCCATGCCCCCGGCGCTTTTCTGCGACGCGGCGGTGATGACCGTGTCGAGGGCTTCGGCGAAGGTGATGCCGGTGCGGCGGCCTTTCTCGCACAGCTTGATCTGCGCCCGGATACCCAGCCACTCGGCTTGGTGAGCCATCAGAACACCGTCACCCAGCGGGTCGTACCCTTCGGGAATGAGCCGAACGCTTTCTGGCAGCTCGTCCCATTCGATGACGCGCAAAGTGCTGGAGGACGGCTTGATTACTGAGGCGCTCATCGAACCCCCAGAAACTTCTGACGCCAGAACAGTGCCTGCTCTTCGGTCATGCCCTTGGCCTTGACCGTGTTGTCCAGCTCGGCGGCTTGCTCCTGGAGGATCCGCTCACGAGTTGCTTTCTCGATGGTCTGGCGCTCCTTGACGCTCATAGTCCGCGCTTCCATGGTGGCCTTGGCGGCACGCGCCAGGGCCGTCACTTCGGCGATGGTCACGTCATCCTTCTCATGCGCGCCCATGGCCGCCTGATAGGTCAGCGTCGAGATCGCCTCGACCAGCAGCACGCCGGTCTTGTCCGAAGCGTCCTCACCAAAGGCGCCCACAAACGCCTCCGCCATTTCGCGCTGCTGGCGCGCCTTCTGCGTCAGCTCCTCGAACCCCTGCCTGAAACGTCCCAGGGCGCTCCGGCTCGGGGCTTTTTCATTGGGAAAGCGGGCCCGAATATCATCGAGCATGTCATCCAGGGTGAGGCGGTCTTCGCGCAGCAGCTTCTGGATGTAGCTCTTGACCATTGGCTGCAGGCGATCGATTGAGGACTTGCCAGCCATGGGTCAGGCCCCCGGCCGTTTGATGCCTGGAACGCGGGCACGCCCTGCAGCAATGTCCTGGCCGCGCTCAGTCAGGGTTGCCACGACCACCGGACCCACATCGGAAAGCGTCAGTGCTCCCTGTTCGGCCAACCAGTGCAGCTCGGTCTTGACCTGGTCACGACTGAGCGTGTGACCGTAGTCGTCCAGGGCCATGGTCAAGACGGAGCTGTTAGCCCGATAGGCCGTCATTTCGACCAGCAGGCGCAGTACTACCAGACGGATGTCATGGCGAAGAAACTCGGAATAGGCTGTCATTTTTTATCTCGCAGCAGGTAATCGTTAATCCGGTCCAGCGATCGGGACAAAGGGGCCAGAGCATCCTTGACCCCCGTCAGTTCGGATCGCATGGCTTTCATGTCGCCGAGTAGATCGGTCACTGCCGAATGGTCTGGCAAGTGCCGAACGTGCTCCTCAAGAGCGATGATGCGGGTGCGCAAGACCATCATTTCCTGAGCACTGGCGGCCTGGCGGTTGGTGAACCAGGTGTAAACCCCCAGCACGGCCATAACGACCCACTGAACGGTCTTGAGGCTGAAGCTGGCTTCGTCAAAGTTCATCACATGCCTCACTCAACAGTTGCAGGGTGCAAACGCATTCAGCGCAATGCTCGGTGCCAGGCTCTGCCTGACGCCGATCCTCCGGGATCGCATCGCCGCATTCCTCGCAACGATACCCGGAGCTGCCCGATCGGTGCTGCAGCGCATTGCGCCGGACGTGCTGTATCGCCTCAGCTTCGTCGGTGTCATCCGTGACAGGTTCTACAAAATCCATGCAGGGTCAGTCCTTTTGCAGGTCGAGCAGCGAGTTGAGTTGAGCCAGGTTGTCTCGGGCCCAGCGCCCGTAGTCCTGGGCATGAGCAAGAATGTCTGCAGGGGTAACGCCACTTTCCAATAGTTCGGCGTCAGTGCTGGGGGCGGCGCTGGCCGCTTTTGCAGAAGCACTGGTAGCGGTAGTCGAACTGGCGGCGGGCACACCAAGGGCGGCGTTGTAGTCGCGCAGCCAGCCAGCAGTGAAAACGCAATGAGGGATAGGCTGAGGAGCCGCCGCCACTGATGTTTTGTATTGAGTGGTGACATGGGGAATTCGCTCCTGCAGCTGCTTAACGTCGTCGGCGTGCATGCCGAATTGCTGGAATAGTGATTCCTCGGCAGCCTGGGCGCGGGTGACCTGGCGCAGCAGATCGCTCTGGGTTTGAGTTGCGGCCTGCAAGGCGGCTTCCGCATGCTTGGCTTCCAGCTGACTGAACCTGGCAGCGCCTTCGGCTTCCGCTTTCTTGTAGCCGTCCGTCCATTTCGATTGGCCGTACAGGTACACGAGCACCACGACGGCAATGACCAGGACAATCTGCCAACGCGTCAGTAACCATTTCAAAGCGGCTTCAAGGGCGACCATGGCCGTCTCCCTGCCAGAACCGAGCCTTTCGTGCGCGGCGCTTGGCACTCGCTGTGCCGGTTTTGGCGAGACGGTATTGAGGGAGCGGTGAGTGGTGTCCCCAAGGCCCCGGCGCGGCAATACCAGGTGAGGCAAATGGCCTTCCGGCACTGGCAAGCGGGCAGACCTCTCGGCAAGGGGCAGGAATGACGAGCGCGACGCATGACCGTGCCAGCTCGACACACGACCGCGCCAGTACCCCTAAAGCGACTCCCATCAAGAGTATGCGCATTAAGCGAACTCCTGATCTGGGCCTTGCTTGACCAGGCGCACGACGAAAAGCAGCAAAGCCAGGAGGCTGTTGGCAGTCGCGTATGCATCGGGCGAAAGCTGGGCCTGCCACATGGGCAACAGCGTTACCTGGGCGAAGCCGAAGAAGGCGATCAGCACCCCCAGCTGGACGCTGTACAGGCGATAGCAGCGCTTCCACTCAGGGATGAGTTTCATGCTGGAGCACCCGCCTGCCGACCGTGCTGCGCGCCCCGAACAATCCCCGCTAGCTGCAGGCCATCGGAGATGATTGGGTAGCCATACCACAGCCCCTCAGGTAACGGACCTGGGCCATTTTCATGACGGATGATCGCCACAACCAGGTCGCGCATCGTTTCGAAGTTGTACACATCGACGACGGCATCGTCGGGGCCGATCCCCAGCACGCGGGAAACGGTGGCCACATAGGCCTTGGTATCGTTTTCGTTAGGCGGAGCCCAGCGTTCGATGATCTCGCGAACAGTGTCGATCTGACTGCCGTCACCAGCGCGCCGCTTGTCCTGGTACGTGATAAGAACGCGGGCGAGCGCCCGAATACCCCAGCGCGGGCCATTAAATTGGACGAATGCGGTGTCAGTTTGAACTTCGGCTTGACCCTGCCAGCGGACGCCACGGGCGTGGCGGATGTTGCCGGGATTGAAGTTGCGGATACCACGGGGGTTTTCGGGTCGCATACACGTCTCCTGCCGGGCACCCGTCGTGATTGCGGATGCCAGAAATACACACGCCGCCATAATCGGCGGCGTGGGTCAGGAGTGCTTTTAATCGCGTTTAAAGAGATGACTGCAGGCGGAAGCTCGACTTGATTACTTAACAATGCCCGTGGCGCGGTAAAGTCCCCGAGCGCCAGCTACCGCATCCGAATGGGTGCTCCCAGCGATACGATTCACAGCATACAAAGACATCAACTCAGTGCAATCCTGCTTGTCCTTTACCCCCAAAAGCGCTGCGTTAACCCCTTCGATGATATCCGTCGCCTCCGCGTATTGATCCTTCTCGCGAATCTTTTTGGTGATGAACCATGCGACATTGGCAAGCTTCTCCTCATTCTCGAAATCGCATACGGTCAGCCCTCTTATGAGTGCGGCCTGCGTACGCCTTACCTCTGGCGAGCTGTCCTTTAGGGATCTATCTAGGCTCAATTCCGTTAGTTTTTCCGCGATGTTTGGCTGCGCATTCGCTGCCATCGACACAAAAGAAGCCAAAACCAAAACTAATACTTTCACAGGAGCTCCCACGGGTTATGAAAACCAGAATCTGCTTACGATGATGCCAGACATGAACAGCCAGAAGGCATTTGCTTTATAGGTGATAAGGAACTCACGAAGCGGGAGCCGAGATGTAATTGCCGAGTCTGGTTGGATTACGCTTTTGTCCGCAGGGAGCGGGCGCAACTGAAAACCCTGGATAAATTCCAGAACCCGCTGGAGGTCGGCTCGCTGGAAGTTGTTGAGATGGGTGCGCCCGAAGGCCAGATCACAAAAGTTGTTCAGTTCGGCTTTGGCGTCCTTCTCGGTTGCCGCACGAAGAATTTTGCCGACCAGCCTACGTTTGTTCTCCTCATCCACCAACATATCCAGGCGCGCCTGTAGCACGGCGCGAGCGTCCTGAAATTGGCTGGCGGTAATCTCGTCGATTTGCTTCACGCTCAGCTCTGCAAAAACGCGACGCCAGATATCCTTCGAGTCAGCTCCCAACTCAACGCATTTCAACCCAAGCTCGTAAAGACCTTGCTTCTGGGCTGGCACCAATCCACGCGACTCCAACTTACCGGCAACACTGATCTGGATGCCGTAGTTGTTTATATCGCCCTCGGTGTACTGGCCGATACCTTCATGGAACTCCCTCCTCACAGCTACTTCTTCCTTCTGCTGCTGCCGCCCACATTCAAGGTCAGTCCGGTCTGATCAACAGAGCCTTCGATGTACTGGCCCACTTCTTTGAACTTGCGCCCCGGCGCCTGCGGGGATGTCCCACCAAGTAAAACGCGCAGTGCTGCGTCCCTGAGCGCTGACGGGCTCTCACGGTAACGGGCTAACAGCAATGCCTCTTCAGCCGTCAATGGGGAAGCCCAGGGTTCCGGACTGATATCACCCAGGAGCACCCAGCTTGGCGATGTTCCGAATTGCGTGTGAAGCGTCATGAGCGATGACCCGTCAGGCAAGGCGTCGTTTGCCTCCCATCTAGTAATTGTCTTTCGATTCACTCCTAAGCGGTCAGCAAAAGCTCCAATTTTCATCTCGCCGCGTACGTGAGCGATGCGGCTGCCAACGCTATCAGACATAAAAGTCCCTTGACTCTGAGACGTTAATGTCTCAATAATCGCCACACACCAATCAGTGTCGCACTAACGACTAACTGATTAGCAATCTAAGCGCCCATAGGAACCCGCCCATGAACGTCCCTTATCCGCCGCCTAAAAAGAAACCCTACACCGCCGATCGGGTCCGAGAGCTTTTCAGTGCAGCAGGCGTATCCATTTCAAGCTGGGCCGAGGCAAACGGCTATACCCGGCACCAGGTGTACTGCGTAATCGGTGGCCAATACAAAGGCAATCGCGGCAAATGTCACGAAGTCGCCTTGAAGCTGGGCATGAAGCTTTCTGTCGAACAACTCGCGGCAATTGCAGCATGAACGGCACCTTACCCTACGAGTTCGGTTTCGACATGCACCGGTCCGTCACTGGTCGCGGTTACGTTTTCCCGTCTTCACGTACCGAAAGTCAGCAAGCAATTGATCAGCCACTTCCTCAAGCGTCTGCACAACCGTTGCTCGATTCGGCACCTCAAGACGAAGCCGCTCACCAGCAATCCGAAGATCTGCCTGTAGCTTTTGCTCATCAAGCAAGCCGTTACGTTGAAGCGTTCCGGCCAGAATCATCACGCTGCGGGCAATGCCCTCAATGCGGCCAGCCAATTCATCAAATTCCTGCGTGGTCATTGTCATGACTCCGTTTGTCAATTTACCCCTAAACATTGCATCCAGTGCAAGCACTTTGCATAGGCGCAAACACGGACTTTGTTTGGAAGAGCTGTTTTTGGAGGCGTTCCAATGAGCAAGCGTCGCTGGAAATTGATTCGTCCGACCTCTTTGCGCAACGCCATGGAGCTATGCAAGGAGTACGCAAGGGAAGTGCACAACAAGGGCATGCAACGTATCTCCGACGAGATGGGCGTTACTGATCACTGGACGGTTTACAAGTGGCTGCAAACGGCGCGCATGCCAGCCTGCATGATCCGCCCCTATGAACAGGCTTGCGGCTGCGACTACATCACCCGCTGGATCGCTGCCAGCGCTGGTCGCCTCACTATCGAAATCCCGTCGGGCCGCAAATGCGCAGCCGAAGACATGCAGGCTCTGCAAGAGCTGCTGAACACTGCAGCCGGAAAGCTGATGGCGTTCTACGCCAAAAACAGCGAAGCCGACGAGACCCTCTCGGCTATTCAGTCGGCAATGGAATCGCTTGCTTGGCACCGGGGCAACGTAAGCCAGAGCAGCAACCCACAGCTCGACTTTGGAGAGCAGCCATGAGCGCAACCATCTCAGCGTCAGCGCGTGTCTTGCGCGTACTGAAAGCCTTGAAAGGCCATACCGTCACAGGGCTTAGCAATACGGAGCTCGCAAAGCTGACTGGCGACAGCCCGAGCAATATTACTCGCGCCATGCAAACCCTTATTGAAGAAGGGCTCGCGATGAAGCTTGACAACGGACGGTTTGCACACTCGGTTGGAATGCTGCAGATCGCCCAGGCCCACGCCGAGCACATGGTGCGACTGCAAGGCCGGATGCAAGAAATTAACCAGCGCATTGCTGCTGGCTCGACAAACTAAGGGGAACACCATGGCGCGTACAAAACTGGAAGTCACACCCGAAATCGAACTTCCCGCACTGGACGGCGAAACGCTAACCGCGAATCAGAATTTGATGTCGACCCTACTGTCCTCGCACAGCGATGAGCGTGACTTGGTAAATCAGATGCTAGGCCAAATTCAGATGAGCCGGGCAATCTCGAAATTTACCGACGTCGTGAGTTTGCAAAAGCTCAAGAGCATCAAGGAAAGCAAGATGTACCGGGCTCTTTCGGGCCAAAAGGGTTACGACAGCGAAGGCAACGAAATTGCCGACGTCGGCACTTTCGATGGTTTTTGTCGAGCGCTGGGAACCAGCGCCAGCAAGGTGGATGAGGACCTGAGAAACCTGGGCGTTTTTGGTGAAGAAGCCCTCCAACAACTGACTCAAATTGGAGCTGGGTACAGAGAGCTGCGCCAATACCGCCGCCTGCCGGAAGACCAGCAGGCCGCCCTGATCGAGGTCGCGAAAACCGGTGACAAGGACGCGTTTATTGATCTTGCCGAAGAAATCATCGCCAAGCACGCCAGGGAAAAAGAAGCACTGACCCTGCGCCTCGACGAAGTGAACGCGGACTACGACGCCCAGGGCGAAGTTATGGCGGCGAAAACCATGGAACTGGATAAAACCAAGATCGAGCTGGAGAAAGTCCGGGGCCACATTCAGAAGCTGGCCCCGAACGAAGTCACCGAGATGATTCGGCAGGAAGCGGGCAGACAAGCCTTTGCCGTCGAATCCAGCATCCTTGGCGAGCTACGTGAAGCCCTCACAGAGCTTTCGAAGCATGCCGAAGAAACCGGCGAAGACCAGCGCACATTCCAGGCTGGCTTAATACAGAACCTTGAGCTGACCCTTGCCGCCGTCCGTAGCGAGTTTTATTTGACCGACGCCCTGGTTAGTACGCCCGTCTGGCTAAACACGGCCGAGGCTTAATCCATGACGCCGGTACAAACCCAGCTCTTGGCTCGGATTGCCCAACAGGCAGCCAACGCCCCGCATGGCCAGCGCACTGCCATCTACAAGGCAGGCGCAGTCGAGCTGGGCGTATCGATCCAGACCTTACAGCGCAAGTTGAAGGACACCTCCATGACCAAGCCACGTAAACGCCGAAGCGATTCAGGCTGCAGCGCGCTGCCTCTGAACGAAGCGCAACTGATCTCGGCGGTTCTTCTGGAGTCGATCCGGGCCAACAACAAGCAGTTGTCGACGGTTGAGCGTGCGGTTGAACGCCTGCGCAGCAACAACATGATCATCGCAGGGCGTCTGGACGAAAAAACAGGTGTATTCACAGCCCTTTCAACCGGAGCAATCACTCGCGCTTTGCGGGCTTACACTTTGCACCCGGAACAGCTGCTGCATGACGCGCCCTCGGTATCGCTCGCGAGCAAGCATCCCAACCATGTCTGGCAGGTTGATGCGTCCATCTCTACCCAATATTACTTGGCAGATGACGGCGCACGAGCGATGAACCCTGCCGAGTTCTACGATGGCAAACCCGCCAACCTGAAGAAGATTGAGCGCCAGCGCCTTTGGCGCTATGTCATCACCGACCACACCAGCGGCACGCTTTACCTGGAATATGTGCTGGGTGCCGAATCCTCGGAAAACCTTTGCAACGTCCTGATCAACGCCATGCAAAAGCGGCATGAGTCAGATCCGTTCCATGGTGTGCCGTGGATGCTGATGACCGACCCAGGTGCAGCGATGACGAGTGGCATTTTTCGCAACCTGTGCCGCGCCATGTCTATCGAGCTGATCATCAACCAGGTAGGCAATGCCCGCGCCAAAGGCCAGGTTGAACAGGCACACAACTTGGTGGAGCGGGAATTCGAAAGCGCCTTGAAATTCCAAGCGGCCACCAGCCTGGAACAGATCAACGATTGGGCTGGGCAGTGGATGCGCTTTTACAACGCAACCTCAATCCACACCCGAACCAAACGCACTCGCTACGGCGTTTGGCAGCTGATCAAAGCTGACCACCTGCGCCTGGCGCCGAGTGTTGCGGTCTGCCGTGAGCTGGCGGTCAGCACGCCTGAAGAGCGCAAGGTCACGACCCTGATGCGCATCTCCTTCCGAGGTGCTCAGTTCGATGTGAGCAAAGTTCCAGGCGTCATGGTCGGCGAGAAATTGCTGGTGACCCGTAACTGCTGGAGAGACAAGGACGCGGCGTTGGTATTGCAGATCGGCGAAGACGGGCGCGAGCACTACCACGTGGTCGAGCGTCTCGACGTGGATCAGTTCGGCTTCTCCGAAGGATCTGCAACTATCGGCGAAAGCTTCAAAAGCCATGCCCAGACGCCAGCCCAGCTCTCTCGCAAAGTATTGGAGCAGCTCGCCACAGGCACAACCAACGAGGAGGACGCCAAGGCAGCACGCAAGGCCAAGACCCTACCGTTTGGCGGCATGATCGACCCGCACAAGCACATCACCGACACCGTTCTTCCTGCCTACATGCCGCGCCGTGGCACTTCGTTGAGCGTTAACGTGCCCACGGTTGACCATGCGCCACTCACGCACGTGGAGGCAGCCAAGCTTCTTCGCGTCCGATTGGGTTCTACGTGGTCAGGGGAAACCTTCTCCTGGCTGCAGAAACGATTCCCTGAAGGCGTGCCGCCTGAACAGCTCGATGCCATTGAGGCTGAGCTGAACCGTCCAGCAGAGGTGATACGCCAGCCGCTCAGCCTGGTGCGCTCTGCAGCTGGAGGCGAATGATGTTGAAGCTAAAGCAAGTGCTGAAAGGGCTGGGGCGACCTCAGTCCGCTCTGGCCGAGTCGCTGAAGCTCAGTGCGGCCACCATCGCCCAACTGATTAACCATGGTCAATGGCCTCGCAGCTTGGACAGTGCCGACTTACAGGGACGCATTCGAGCGTTCCTGGTCGAGTCAGGGGCCAACGATTCCGACATCGCCGATGCGTTTGAAAAAGTGGACCTGCCGTGCGTCAACACGGCAGGTCCGGCCCTAAATGAAGAGCCGTCCGGGGAGGACGAACCCATGCTACTACCAAAACAAACACTCAAGGCATCGACCCGCAAGGTATTTGGACTGTTTCGCGACCCCTTTGACGAGCTGCAGAGCGCCAAAGACATGTGGGTCAGCCCTGATATTCGCTACGTCCGCGAGGCCATGTACCAGGTCGCTCGGCACGGCGGCTTCCTGGCCATTGAGGGCGAATCAGGCGCAGGCAAAAGCACGTTGCGCCGTGATCTGATTAACCGCATTCAGGAAAACAACGACCTGGTAATCATCATCGAACCGTATGTGCTCGCGTCCGAAGACAATGACACCAAGGGTAAATCGCTAAAGAGCACTCACATCGCTGAGTCAATGATGGCTGCGGTCGCGCCACTGGAAAGAGCGAAAAGCAGCCCTGAGGCACGCTTTGCCCAGCTACACCGCGTCCTGAAAGAATCCCACGCCGCTGGTTATCGGCACTGCTTGGTCATCGAGGAGGCGCACAGCCTGCCGATCCCGACGCTCAAGCATCTCAAGCGCATCCTGGAGCTGGAGATCGGTTTTACCAAACTGGTCAGCATCATCATGATCGGCCAGCCGGAACTGGGGGTAAAACTGAGCGAGCGCAACGCTGACGTGCGTGAAGTTGTGCAGCGCTGCGAGCGTGTGACGCTACCCCCGATAGAAGGCAGCCGTCTCGACGAGTTCTTGTGGTTTCGTTTCGAGCGTGCAGGTAAAGACTTGCGCGAAATCATCGACGAAAGCGGCATCCAGGCCGTTGCTGCTCGACTGTCACAGACAGGGCGACGCGGTGGCCGTGATGAGTCTGTCTCGCTCCTGTACCCGCTGGCCATCGGCAACTTGGTAATTGCCGCGATGAACCTTGCGGCCGAGCTGGGCGTGCCCGTGGTTAACGCCGACATCGTGAAGGGGGTCTGACATGACTCATCTTTCCTTGGTGCCAGCCCGGCCTAAGCCACGACTGAGCCTGTTGGCTCCCGAGTTTCAGCCACTGCTTTCGACATTCAATGACCTGACCCGCGATATCCGCAACGCTGGTGTCGCGATCCAGGCGCTTCGATTTCTCGACAACCGCATCGTGGTATCGAGTGACGATATCGACGTCATTGCACGTCGCTTTGCGCACGAAATTCGCAGCCAAAGCAGCAAGACGCAGGGTGGCGAAACGCGCCACTCGGTCAAGATTCGCGGAATCTGCGTCACATGGTTTTCCCTGGTGAAGGAGCAAGACCAGTGAGTGCTAACTATCAAACGTTCGTGGTGAAAAACCCGAAATCTGTCGAACTGCAAACCCCGATCCATGGTGGTCAAGTTGTTGCCTGGGCTGATGGGCACGCATTGACCGCCCTGGGCGCGCTCGAAGACTTCGTTCGCAGCCTGTCCTATGGCGACATCGAAAACCCCGAACAGGCCGCTATTGAGCTGATGGAGCGCATGAAATGGGCGTAAGCACTCGGCAAGTCACCGACCAATATCTCCTGCTGCAGGGGCGTCAGTTCGCGCTCGACCTTGTTGAGTCTTTTGGACAGCAACTTTATAGCGCCAAGGGCATTGCAGACGCGGTTAAGCGGCTTTCTGCCGCAACGGAAAACAAACCAGAGAGCTACGCCCTGGGCATCAACAACATCGTCGACGTGCTCAAAAACGCGAGCAACGACTTGCCCGAATCGTCAGCTGGAGAAGCCCGTGAAGAGTGAATCCTTGGGAAACGCCATTACCGCGATGCGCGCGGCGGTTCAGTCCGACACCCCGACTATGTTCTGGCGTGAGGCGATGGATCATGTCGTCGTGCTTCTCGAAAATATTCAAAAATCGCCGAGCATCTCGGCGCACTTAGATCCGGCAAACGGTTGCGAGAACTGCGCTATGGATCTGGCTACATGCGATTGCGTAGAACCCAAGCCCGTACGATGGACGATTAGCCCAAGCCGCGACTGCGCCACCAACAGTAAGGATGAAGATAATGAATGACTCCCCAAACCTTTCAGTGCCTGCGGGCTTTTGGCAGGACGCCCAAGGCCGTATGGTTCCCGAAAGTCTGATCAAGCCTATCGATATAGAGCGTGATCGCCTGGTTCGTCAGTTGGTGGGCTCCGCCAATAAACTCAGCGGCGAGCTGGCCAACCTCAAAGCCGCCGCGTTCGGAGATATCGAGGCTTTTATCGAACTGAGCGCCGAGCAGTACGGCATTACACTTGGTGGAAAGAAGGGCAATGTCACCCTTTATAGCTTCGATGGCCGCTTCAAAATTCAACGGTCGGTGCAGGAATCGATCGCTTTTGACGAAAGACTGCAGGCGGCACGCGCCCTGATCGACGAATGTCTGCGTGACTGGACGCAGGGAGCGCGCCCAGAGGTGGCCACACTCGCCAACGACGCATTCCGCACCGACTCCCAGGGCGAAATCCGCACCGCCCGCGTGCTTGCGCTGCGCCGCTTGGATATCAAGGACGAACGCTGGCAGCGAGCAATGCAGGCGATCGGCGAAGCGTGCCAGGTGGTCGGCTCCAAGTCCTATATCCGCGTGTATGAGCGGATCGGCGAGTCCGACCAGTATCGTGCCATCAGCCTTGATATTGCGGGGGTGTGACATGGAAGAGAACCGCATTCTCGACAAGATCAAAAAGTGTTTGGAGATGGCCAAGTCCAAAACCAGCAACCCTCATGAGGCTGAGACTGCCCTGCGCCAAGCACGCCTGCTGATGGAGAAATACAACCTGGAGCAAGGTGATGTCCTTGCCAGCATGGCGTGCGAGGTTTCAATACTCGCAGGCTCTGAAGGTCCACCGCCTGCATGGCGAGTTCGACTTGTGCAGGTCGCCACGCTGGCCTTCGGCACCAAGGTGATCGTTACCACCGGCAGGTTCAGAGCCGCACGTTTTCTCCTGATCGGCTGCTCAGCAGCACCAGAATTGACCGGTTACGCCTATCAAGTGCTGGCCCGCCAGCTGCAAAAGGCGCGACGTGAGTACCTAGATACTCAGAAGCGCTGCAAACGATCCACGAAAGTGGCTCGCGGCGATGCATTTGCGAACGCCTGGATCGATGCGGTACTGATAAAAATCGATGCTTTTGCCGGTGTTGAGGACAATATCGCTGAGGCAATCGAGGCGTTTGTGAAGAAAAACCACCCAGGGCTGGAGAGCTTCGAAGTCAAGCGTCGAAAACTCAAGTCACGCGATGAGGTTGCCGCAGATGCTGGCTATCAAGCCGGTCAGTCTGCCCAGTTGCACCAGGCGGTGAATCACCAGCCTCGTGCCCGCTTGACTGCAGGAGTCTGAGATGCGCGTTCAATGCCCTTGCTGCGGCGAACAGTTTCCACTGGAAGCCGGGTTTCTCGATGACGAGGGTAAGCGTCTGGCTGCTCAGTTTGCCGATATCGAGCCGCGCCTGGGTCGAGCGATACTTGGCTACTTGCGTTTGTTCAGTCCGGCCAAGCGTGGGCTGCGCACCACTCGGGCCATCAAGCTGGTTGAGGAGCTGATGACCGCCATCAACGCTGGGACGGTTACTCGCGATGCCAGGACCGCCGAGGCGAAACCGGCCAGTCCGGCTATGTGGACGGCTGGGATTGATCAAATGCTTGCCCAGCGGGAGCGGCTTAGCTTGCCGCTGGACAATCACCATTACTTGCGGGCCGTGGTGTTCGGCATTGCCAATGATCCTGCGCTTGCCGCCAAGGTGCATCAGTCGGAACCCAAGAAGGTCAGATCCCGCATGACCGCGCAGCAGCTACACCAGGAGCAAATTGGCAGGATCAACAGTGACGTGTTGCTGGGGATCCTGAGTAAAGAGGACGGTGAGGGCCGCATCGCAGCATTACTGGGAGCAGAAGCATGAAGACGGACGAACGCTTGAAGCTGATCAAGCTTATCCACGTGGCGCGACGTGAGCTGGGCATGGATCGCGACACATACGGCCTCATGCTCAAAAGCATGAAGGGATTGGGCGGTGCGACATCCACGGCCGATCTGAGCGTTCCAAACCTTAGGTTGGTTTTGGAACAGCTCAAATTGAAAGGCTTCAAGGTTCGTCCAAACAAAAAACCAGCGCGCACCTTGGCAGCTGACCCGCAAGCACAAAAGATCCGGTCGCTTTGGCTGGAGCTACACGAGATGGGTGTTGTTCGAGACCCGTCTGAAGCCGCATTGGCAAAGTATGTGATGACCATGGCCAAGGTGCAGGCGCTGCAATGGCTGACAGTCCCGCAGGCGAGCCATGTAATTGAAACCTTGAAACAGTGGATGGGGAGAGTCCAGCAATGAGCACGATCCGAGGTAGTGACCTTTTGAGCGAGACAGTCGCGCCGATTGCGAAGGTAATCCAGCAGACGCTGGGGGTTAACGCGGAATTGGCAGAAGCAACGAGCATTGAGATTACGATGCTCTTCGCTCACCTTTGGGGCGGCCAGGTGGTCTATGTCCCCAAAGGCGTTTGCATCCAGGCGTCGAAGCTGCATCAGAAGATCTTCGATGACTGGACTGGTCGAAATCACCATGAAGTGGCAACAAAGCACGGTGTGTCGGTCCAGCATGTTTACGCAGTAGTGAAACGGATGCGCCTGGCAATTATTGCCCGAGACCAGCACGATCTATTCGCGCCGCCAGAAGAGGAAGAGCTGCCCTAGATAGTAGGATTTACACCCCGGCCAGCACCATCTGGCCGGGCTCCCCAGAATTGCACCTCGCGCAACGTTATTGCAGTACCCATCCCACTCGCAACCACTATCCCTCGCTTTATCCCGCAATTATCTTAGTTTCCCCTGTGGATTTATCTCAGTCCTAAACAGCGTGGGTGCTGATCAAGGTGCCGGACTACCCTGGCCAATCCTCCTCACAGCGCATGGCGTTGCGTCAGGTCTTTTTCGCACCCGGCGTGCGCTCGGTGCTGGGGGTCGTCTTCACCTGGATGCTGGCTCACAACATTCTTTATACCTACGTCGCTCCCTTTGTTTCCCAAGCTGGGTTGGCGAATGACGTTGATTTGGTATTGCTGGCATTTGGTGTTGCGGCGCTGGTGGGCATCTGGATAACGGGGCGGCTGGTTGATTGTCATCTGCGCAAGACAGTGTTAGCCAGTCTCGCAACCTTCGCAGCGGTTTCGGTTTTCTTTGGCTTGTTTTCAGGTTCCGCCTCGGCCATTTACGTCGGGGTTTTTATCTGGGGACTGACTTTCGGTGGTGCCGCGACGCTTTTGCAAACCGCGCTCGCCGACTCAGCCGGGGAGGGCGCTGACGTAGCGCTTTCGATGAATGTCGTTGTCTGGAACAGCGCTATCGCAGGCGGTGGCCTACTGGGTGGTGTTTTGCTCGGCCTGTGGGGGGTAGGTTCTTTTCCTTGGGTCTTATTATTGCTGCTACTGCTAAGTCTGATCATTGCGTCGCGAGCGCGAGTCCATGGCTTCGCAAAAGGTGATAGGCAGTCCAGTCAAATGGTCGCCGGTCATTGTTAATGCCCTCGCTGCAACGTGATTTCCGTGCGCGATTATTACGCACACGCATCGATCAAACATTGCAAAATCAAATAAACCAAGAGATGCAGAAGATCGTTTCAAGTACGCTGCCTCAAGCGCTTGTAAAGTCGACCCTGGAGCTTTGGAACGCACAGCAGCGGGATGGGTTAAACCCGTCAGTCGAGGCCAGTGCCAAAGAACGGGAAGCGGTAACTGAAAATATAGGCCTCAGGCAACAGTCGCTCAGTTCTTGAGCTTTGAAGGACGATCTTCATTCATTATTCGAGCCACTGCCCCTGAGGCTTCAAGCTGCTCGAATGAGCGCCGGACCTGGTCGACCATTTCGTCCGATGTGCCTCGACTGAACGCCATGTATATCCTGGCGGGCTGCTCGTCGATCGAATAGATTGCCTCCAGCGAGTCAAATTCTACCTGCGCGGCTTCACTGACCAGACGTGCTGCGGGCTCTGACATCGGGAGTAGCTGGACTTGCTGATTGAGCAGTTTTTGAAAGTTATCGCGATTATCGTTTGACACAACCAGGCGAGTGAACCCTTGCAGCTCCAGGAAAGTCTGCTTGGTATCGTTACGCACCACGCCGACAGTGTAGCGTTTGGCATCTTCAAGGCTGTTCAACGTAATACCGGTGCGCCCACGTAATTTGTAAAATTTGATCGTAACCCTGTGGATCTCGCCCACCCACTTGAACAACTCTTCGCGGATCGCGGTACGCGTCAAGGGATAGATCAGGACGTTAGGCTCATGCAAAGCCTTTTCGTAGGCCCGTGCCCATGGGTATAGCGTGAGGCTATAGTCAGTCAGCGCGGCGCCTCGCAAGGTTTCTTCGACAATGCGAGTACCCGGACCGACGATCTTGCCGTCACGAGGGTACGCGTACATAGAGTCTTCGGTCACCACTTCAATCCCCTCAGCGTGGGACTGCAGGCTGACTAGAGCGAGGAACACGCATGAGCAGAACGTCAGACGAGAATGCATACAGACCTCATGGCCACACTGGTTTATAAGACGACGCGATTGCGTCCTTGAGATTTGGCCCGGTACAGCGCTTGATCGGCGCGTTGCAGCAATTGGTCGAAATGGTCCATGGTCTGGGGTTCCAGCTCGGCGACTCCGATACTCAACGTCACAAAGGGAGACACTGCCGAGCCGCTATGTGGCAATTCTCGCGCAGCCAGGCTCGTGCGCAGTAGTTGCGCAGCGTTGTAGGCCTGTTTGGCATCAATGTTAGGCAAAACCACGACGAATTCCTCGCCGCCTATTCGGGCGGCCAGTTCGCCAGAGCGTCCGAAGACGCTCCTCAGGGTCGCAGCGACCTGTTTCAAGCACTCGTCACCCAGCATATGGCCGTAGGTGTCGTTGTAAGACTTGAAGAAATCGACGTCGCACATGAGCACCGCCAGCGGTGTTTTGTGACGCATGGCGCGGCGAAACTCCACTTCCTTCAGTTCGTCGAAATAGCGACGGTTGGCCAGCCCCGTCAGCGGGTCGTGACGTGACAGGGCTTCGAGAGACTGATTGGCGGCCTTCAATTGCGCGGTACGCGCTTCAACCAGTTCGGCCAAATGATCGCGGCTGGCGGCAATGGCCAGTTCATCTGAATGTTGGCGCTCCAGGTGGGCGCGAAGATTGTCCTGAAGCTCATTCACTTGGGATTCGAGCAGGCCCAGCTCGTCCTGGCGCCCCACCGAGCGTTGCAACTTGAGGTGATTCCCGAGCGTTTGTGGCACGAGCCCACCCAGATGCCGCGCGATGTGTACGACGTGTACGGTCACCAATCGATTGAACATGGTCATGACTAATCCAGCCAGCAACAACGACTGGATCACTTGCGTAATAACGATGCTCCGCGCTTCGCCCCAAAGACGCGCCCAAAGCAAATCAGCATCGCCTTCGATAGTCAGTTCGCCGACAATTTCGTGTGCTCCCGCATAGGGCTGGGCAACGAGCTGGCGATGCAGCATTGGCGCCTTGTCCGACGTGGCGTCGGTATAGCGATTGAGTTCGATGACTTCAGGCAATTGCCCGGGGCGCAGGATGCTCAGCACCACGCGCCCGACCGGCGCGGCGCTGGCGACGCTGGCGAGTTGCTTGTTCAGCGATTCGCGGTCCATTTCCCAAATGGCATGGGACAGGGTGTTTTGGAACACTTGATCGATCAGGACGAGTTCCGAATTCATCTCCTTGAGATTACTTTTCCACGCCATCCAGGTGCGCAAGGAGACCATGGCCACGGTAAAGATCAGACAAAATAAAAGCGTCGCCAGTACCAGGCGACGTCCTAGCGAGCTGAACCTGTTGCCCTGAGGTTCTTGAGCTGGACGCTCGAGATTACCCTCCATGTCATAACCACTTGCGCATGATGGCGTCGTAAACGCCATTGCGACGGATGGTCTCCAGGCCTGAACGAAATTTTTCAACCGTCTGGGCTGGCGTGCCCCGGCTGAACGCCATGCTCAAGCCTTCCTGACTGGTGAGCTCTGGAAGCGGCAGGGAGCGGATCAACACCTTTTCAGGGTCTTCACCATTCTGGCGGGTCAGGTACAGCGCGTTGAGTTCGTTGGAAATCCAAAGTTCGACGTGATCGACCTTGAGCTTGCGGTAGTTGTGTTCGTACTTGTTACTCGACTGCAGTTGCGCACCGATACGAAAACCTTTTGAAATCAGATATTGCTCCCCCACATCCTGATTGACCGTGGCGATTTGATGACCGCGGGCATCGTCTAGCGAGTTAAGTTTTATCGGCCGCTCGGCCAATGAGAATATGTACCACTGAGTCGGCGCAATCGCCCCTACCCATTGAAAAAGCTCTTCTCGCTCAGGCGTGCGGGCAATTGAATAAATCAAGACATTGCTTTCATTAAGCGCCAGCTCGTATGCACGCGCCCAGGGCATAGGTTGGATCGAAGCTTCGATGCCAATTTCCTTGAGTACAGCCTGAACCACTTCGGTGCTCATGCCAGTCAACTGGCCATTCTGCGTCATGTTGTAGGGTGGCAACTCTTCCGTGATGATCCGCAAAGCGGGCTCTGCGACGGCGCTCGGCGCAAACTCGCTGGCTGCCAGAAGCATCAGGGCGCTAAACATCAGTAGGCGGTTGAGCGGCGAAGCCATAGACGTTTACCCTGGTTTACTCATAGAGGCGGACGAGGCCTGGAGCCGCCGACTTACTATTTATCGGCTGAGCTAGCGCGCGCTTGAGTCGCCTATGGAAACCGGAATCACATCGCTCTGGTTAGCTGGGTTGGGGCGCCGGGTTATTACTGACATTACGCCCCAGCACAAGCACCGTCACAAAACCGCAGCTCACCAGGGCCGTGGCTAAACTCAACAGCACCGAGCTTCCCAGTTGATCGACGATCTGCCCACCGAAGAACGAGCCCAACGCAATAATCACCTGGAACAAGGCGACGAACAGTGGCATGCCGCGTTCGACATCCTTGGGCGCGACGACAAACATCCAGATGCTGGCGCAGGCCGGGAAGGCACCGAAGGCGAAGCCCCAGAGCGCGATCAGCATCGCTGCGCCGGTCATGCCGGTGGCGAAATAGGGGAACAGGGCGGTGCTGGTGCCGATCATCAGTGCGACCAGCAACAGGGTGTGACGCACGCTGCGGTTGGCAGCGAAACCGGCGAAAATATTACCCATCACCCCGGCCAAGCCATACAACAGCAACAGTGAGCCAATAGTCGGCCCATCGAAGCCGGCACTTTGTTTGAAGAAGGGGGCTACATAGGTGTACGCGGCAAAGTGCGCCAGGCCAATCAGCAATACAGCGATCAATCCAACCCGAGATTGTGGATTGATAAACAAAGCCGGCAGGTCACTGATGCGAATGGCCTTGTCCGGGTTGAGGCGCGGTAGCAGGAAAATCTGCGCCAGTAGCACTGGTACACCCACCAGCGCGGTTACCAGAAAGGTCATGCGCCAGCCCATCAGACCACTCAGCCAGGTGCCGACGGGCACGCCCAGGACGGTGGCCAAGGTCACTCCGACCATGATGATCGAGGTGGCCTGCGCTACGCCCACTCCCTTGGGCGCCAGGCGACCGCTGAGGGCAATGGCCGTAGCCCAGAAACCGCCGATGCTGATGCCCAGTAGTACGCGGCCGAACAGCAGCAGGCTGAAGTCGGCGGCGTAGGCTACGACCGAATTGGCGATGATCATGATCAGCGTCAGGCCGATCAGCAGATAGCGACGGTCCATGGCGCCAATGCCCACAGACAGTAAGGGGGCGGCGAGGGCGGCTGCTATGCCGGGCAGGGTTACCATCAAACCGGCATGGCCTGCACTGATGCCGAGGTCGCTGGCGACGTCGTTGAGCACGCCCACCGGGAGAAACTCACTGGTAACCAAGGCGAAGGCTCCCACGGCGACCGAGAGAATCGCCAGCCATTGCTGTTTGACACTCTGCTGATTATGTTCGGGTAGACCTCGAGGGGCCTGGCTGGCGCTTGGCATAGTGCTGGGTTCCAGAGGGAAATGTCGCCTGAAGACAGGCGTGGGGGCGGGGAGCAACGGGAGGCGAGTATATGAGTCAGTGCTGGCAACCAGACAGGCAGGCAATTCGATAGTAAACATCAGCGCAATCGATGAGACGCCCTTAGGGCAGCCCCCGCTTTTGACCGGAAGCGGCCATCGGCCCCAAGGTAATCGACGCCGACAGAGAGAAATCAATAAGACGGTAGTGATCGCCTTGACGGGCAAGTCAGAAGTAGAAATTTACTTGCGACAAGCAAGCGATGGTAAGCTCCGGCCATGAAAACGACATGTAAAGCAGACATCCGGTCCCATTGCGCAGTGAACTACGGCGTGGAGATCTTCGGCGACCGGTGGTCGCTGCTGATCATTCGCGACATCATTTTTGTGGGTAAAAAGACGTATGGCGAGTTCCGGAAGTCGGAAGAGGGCATCGCGACCAATGTCCTGGCCTCCCGCCTTGTCTTTCTTGAGCAGCAAGGAATTCTCTCGAGGGCGCCCAGCCCCGACGACGGGCGCAAGGATTTCTATACGCTGACCGCGAAGGGTCTGGATCTCATTCCCATCGTGCTTACCATCGTCCTCTGGAGCGCGAAGCACGATTCGGAGTCGTACGTGCGGCGCCGCGAGGCGTTTGTTGCCCGATTAAGTCAAAACCCCATGCAGGTCAGCGAAGAAGTGAAGGCGCTGGTTCGCAATGGCGGATGTATCTTTCCTGAGATCCGGGAATGAGCAGGACGGCAAACGCGACCGAATGATGCACACATCACGTTTTGGTCCGTCAACGGCTGTTCGGACCCCAGACGAAGCGATAGACGGAAGCAGGGCTGGCCGGCCGACATTGGCCGTTGTCGGCGTCGACGCCAACAATGAACCAGTCAGCCCGGGAAGTCTGGCCCAGCGGGTAGGCCTTGTCCTGGATAAAGCATTTGCTCAGTTGCGCACCAGGTACCAGCGCATAGGCGCTTGGGTGCGCTTGCAACCAGCCGGCGGCCTGTTCAATCGATAGCGTGTGGGCGAAACCGAAATGCACCAGAGGCTGGCGTGCATAAAGCCAGTGACCTTCGCGCCAGTTGACCAGCACCAGGTCGGCGCCATGGGTCAGTTCGGCGGCTTGTTCCATCAGGCGCTGATGAGGATTGTCGCCCTCCATGATGGGCTCGATGAACCCGCGAGCGAACCAGAGGCTGAACCAGGCCGCAGTTACGCCGAGAAAAACTCGCCGGGCCCAGGCGCGGTCGGCGAACCAGTGCCGCAATAGCCAGGGCACCAACGGCGCTGCGACCAGTACCAGACCGGGCAGCGCCGGGTAGATGTAAATCTTGCGCTTACCGCTGGAGAGACTGAAGAACAGCAGCACCAGCAATACCCAGCCAAGCAGAACCAGCACCCGGCCGTCGCGCTTGGACAGCTGTCGGCGCCAGGCCGGGATCAGCCAGGGCAGCGCCAGCACCAGCGGTAACCAATATTGCGGGATGACCTTGACGACGAAGTACCAGAATGGCTCGCGGTGGTCCCAGGCGCTGGCATAGCGATTGGCGGTCTGATGCAGGAGTATCTCGCGAAGATAGGCAAAACCTTCCGGCCCGCCGTCGCGCAACACCGAGATGACCATCGGCGCCAGCCAGAGGCAACAGGCCAGCAGCACGACCAGCAGGCCAAGCGCCCAGCGAGCAGCCTGTCCGGGCATTGCCACCACGCCATGCCAGCCCTTGCGCACGGCATAAGCATAGGGGATCAGCATCAGCGCCGGCACGAAACCCACACCTTTGCTGATAATGCCCAGGCCCATGGCTGCGCAACCCAGGTAGAACCAGCGCCAGGCCGGCCCTAGCAACAAGTGGCGAACCAGTCCATAGAAACCCAGCGCGATCCACAGGCACAGGAAACTGTCGATCTGGCCGGTGCGCAGAATGCTGTAGGTCTGATAAGTGGCCAGGAACAGCAAGGCCGCGTAGCGTCCGGTGCGTCGGTTCCATAGACGATTGCCCAGGTCGTAGAGCACCGCGGTGGTGGTAGCGGCCGACAGCAAGCCCGGCAGGTACAGAGCGATTTCCGGTCGGCCGGTCAACCACGTAAAGAACGCTACGGTCCACATGAACAGTGGCGGTTTGTCGGCGTAAATTTCTGCCGCCCGGTGTGGCACGAACCAGGAACCGCTCTGCAGCATTTCCAGTGCGACGCCCAGAAAGCGTTCCTCATCCACATTCTGTGCCTGGCGCAGACCGAGTCCGGCACCGATCAGCAGCACGGCAAACACGACCAGCAGCCATCCTTCGAGGCGCAGCGAAAGGGTAGGTCGCACCGTCATGATTCCTTGAGTGACTTGGCTTGTCGGTTGATTAGCTGAAGGTTGCGCAGGTACACCACCAGGCCGAAGGATTGGCCCGCGATGAATACCGGGTCCTGGCGATAGATGGCGTAGACCAGTAACAGGGAACTGCCCAGCATGCTCAGATACCAAAAGCCTACCGGGATGACGCTGCGCTTTTTGAATTCGCTGTACAGCCATTGCAGGACGAAGCGGCCGGTGAACACTGCCTGCCCGACAAAACCGAGGATCAGCCAGAGGGTTGCGCTATCGAGTCTCATGGGTTCAGCTCCTGAGGCTGGCTGTTCAGCCGGGTGCGGCGGATTAGCCACCAGACGCCGAACAGGTCGAGAATGCCGACCAGCGCACGGTCCAGATTGCCGTAATTGGACACCCCGGCCTGGCGATGACGATGATTGACCGGATGGATCAGCATGCGGCCGTTGTGGCGCTGGATCAGTGCCGGAATAAACCGGTGCATATGATCGAAATACGGCAGGCGCAGGAAAGCCTCACGCTCGATCAGTTTGAGGCCGCAACCTGTATCGGGCGTGGAATCCTTGAGCAGGCGGCTGCGCAGACCGTTGGCGAATCGCGAGGCCCAGCGTTTGCTGGCGGTGTCGCGACGGTTCACCCGGTGCCCGGCCACCAACTGGATGGCATCGGCGCGTCCTTCCCGAGCACGCACCAGCTGCAACATGCCGGGAATGTCTGCGGGATCGTTTTGCCCGTCGCCATCGAGGGTCGCCAGCCAAGTGCCCCGGGCAACCTGAGCAGCGCTGTAGATCGAGGTGCTTTGCCCCAGCGAGCGCTCGTTTCGCAGAACCCGCAGTTCCGGAAAGCCGCTGTCCATCAGCGCACGCAGCACCCGCAAGGTGTCGTCGGTGCTGCCGTCGTCAATCACCAGCACTTCATAGCGTTCCCCGGACAACGCGCTGCGGACCTCCGCCAACAAAGTCGGCAGGTTGTCGGCTTCGTTCTTGGCGGGAATCACTACGGAAAGATAAATCGGCACAGTCATTGGTGTCCCTGTTGTGAAGATGGCAGGCAGACCTGGACCTGATAGTGCTCGCAGTACCAGGTGACAAAGGCACGGACGCCGGCGTCGAGCGACACCTGCGGTTGAAAGTCGATCCATCGCGCCAGGGCGGAGACATCGGCCCAGGTTTTCAGCGCATCGCCAGCCTGCATCGGCAGCTTGCGACGTTCTGCGCGCACACCCAGCGCCGTTTCCAGGCTATCGACGAACTCCAGCAACGTGACCGGCTGACCCCGGCCGATGTTGAAAAGTTGATGAGGCGGGATGCTGTCGACAGCGACGGGAGGGCGCAGACGCAGGCGCAGAATGCTTTCGACGATGTCATCGATGTAGGTGAAATCCCGCGCCATCTGCCCATGGTTGTAGAGCTCGATAGGCTCCCCAGTGAGCATCGCTTGGGTAAATTTGAACAGGGCCATGTCCGGGCGACCCCACGGGCCGTACACCGTAAAAAAGCGCAAGCCGCTGGTCGGCAGGCCGAACAGGTGCGAGTAGCTGTACGCGGTCAGTTCGTTGGAACGTTTACTGGCGGCATACAGTGACAGCGGGCGGTCGACGGCATCCTCGATCTGAAAGGGCATGCGCTGGTTGGCGCCGTAGACCGAGCTGCTCGAGGCGTAGATCAGATGCGCCGGGCGATGCTGCCGACAGGCTTCGAGCACATTGACGAAGCCGACCAGATTCGACTGGACGTAGGCGCCTGGATCCTCCAGCGAATACCGCACACCGGCCTGGGCCGCCAGGTGTATGACCTGTTGGAAGCCGTGACGCTCGAACAGCGCCGACAGACCGGCAAAGTCGGTGATGTCCAGACGTTGAAAAGTAAATCCCGGCAGGCACTGCAGCCTGGCCAGACGGGCTTGCTTGAGCTCCACGCTGTAGTAGGCGTTGAGGTTGTCGATGCCGACCACTTCAACGCCTTGCTCGCACAGTTGCCGGGCGACGTGGAATCCGATAAAACCGGCGGCGCCGGTCACCAGTACCGTCACGGCCGGGCCGCCTGCCCACGACCAATGCCGTAGTACGTCAGTCCGGCGTCACGCACCTGTGTCGGGTCGAAAAGGTTGCGGCCGTCGAATACCACTCGGTCACGCAGCTGTTTACCGAGTCGATCCAGATCCAGCACCCGGTAATCCTGCCATTCGGTAATCACCACCAGCGCATCCGCACCCTCCAGTGCGTCTTCCTTGCATGGCGCCAGATTCAGGTCGTTGCGCGAGCCATATTGCCGCTGGATGGCCTGCATGGCTTGAGGGTCATGGGCCTGGACCTGCGCGTCGGCGGCCCACAGCGCTTCGAGCAAGGCAAGGCTGGAAGCCTCGCGGATATCGTCGGTATTGGGCTTGAAGGCGAGCCCCCAGACAGCGAAGACCTTGCCCTTTAACGCGCCTTGATAATGCGCGTGGATTTTCTCGAATAGACGGTGTTTCTGGCGGCGGTTGACCTGCTCCACGGCGCCGAGCAGAGGAGCTTCCATGCCATGCTCCTCGGCGGTCCTGAGCAGGGCGTGCAGATCCTTGGGGAAACACGAGCCGCCGAAGCCGCATCCAGGGTAGATAAAGTCATAACCAATGCGCGGGTCGGCGCCGATGCCCAGCCGCACCTGTTCGATATCGGCGTCCAGTCGTTCCGCCAGGTTGGCCATCTCATTGATGAAGGAGATCTTGGTCGCCAGCAGGCAGTTGGCCGCGTATTTGGTCAACTCGGCGCTCCGGGCATCCATGACCACGAACTTCTCGCGGTTACGGCTGAAGGGCTGGTAAAGCTCGCGCAAGCGTTCCAGCGCCGCCGGGCTGGCACCGCCGACGATGATGCGGTCCGGGCGCAGGCAGTCGTTGACGGCCGAACCTTCCTTGAGGAATTCCGGGTTGCTGATCACTTCGAAGCCTTCATCGCGTCGCGGGCTCGCAGCGATTTCGAGACGCAGGCGGTCGACGGTGCCCACCGGCGAAGTGGATTTATTGACGATGATTCGCGCACCTTCGGCATGCCTGAGCAGCGAACGCAGCACGGTGAGCACCTGACTCAGGTCAGCGTGGCCGTCGGCTTGCAGGGGCGTGCCGACCGCGATGAATACCAGTTCAGCAAAGCGACTGCCTTCGGCTTCGTCGGTGGTGAAGTACAGCCGTTTGCTGTCCAGTCCGTTGCGCAGCAATTGCGCCAGGCCAGGCTCGAAAATAGGACAGATACCATGGCGCAGGGCGTCAATACGCTCCCGATTGACATCCACGCAGCAAACCGTGTGGCCCACTTCGGCCAGGCAGGCGGCTTGGGTGAGGCCTACATAACCGGTTCCGAACACTGTCACTTTCATCTGTCCGCTTTCCTCTGATCCACAGAACTTTCGGCGTGCCTGGCGGGTGTATGACCAAGCGCTGCAAGATGAATGTCACAAAGGTGTGAAGGAACGATGACGCCTTGAGCTCATTGAGCGCTGTTCGATATGCGGGGGGATAAATCGATGCCGATTGCGGGGGCTTCAGGGACGCGGACAGCTATCTAATCGCGCAGCAGGATAAAGCGCGCACTGTAATATCACTTTAATATCAGTGTGTCAGGATACGAGCTTTAGTCAGCCACGATGACGTAAGCATGCAGGCAGAACAGTTCACATTCATGCGACCAACGCTGCCCAGGGATCATCGCTGTGCAGATGATTTGTGCAACGAGGTGCCCGGCATCGACTCGGACAGCACTAACATCAAGGTCATGGATCTCTTCACCGCGCATCGCGAGATGGTGTGCCTGGCCGTGGTCGAGGGCGAGCGACCCATCGGGCTGATCAATCGAAATATCTTCATGTCGCAGATGAGCAAGCCATTTCATCGCGAGCTGTATGACCGCAAGAGCTGCATTGCGTTTATGGACAAAGAGCCCCTGGTGGTCGATTCCAGGATGAGTATCGAAGAGCTGACCTTCAAGACGGTCGAGTTTGGCGAAAAAGCCCTCGCCGACGGTTTCATCGTGACGCGTGAAGGCCGGTTCGCAGGTCTGGGCAATGGTTTGCAATTGATGGCGGTGGTGGCCGCCATGCAAGCGGAAAAGAATCGTCAGATGATGCAGAGCATCGAGTACGCAAGCGTCATTCAACGCGCGATGCTCAGAGCTTCCCGCGATGCATTGGCCTCGACGCTGGATGACGCTGCGCTGTTGTGGGAACCACGCGATGTAGTGGGCGGCGACTTCTATCATTTTTGTGCGTATCCCGAGGGTTGGTTCGGGGCAATAGCCGATTGCACGGGGCATGGCGTGCCGGGCGCCTTCATGACCTTGATTGCGTCTTCATCGCTTACCCAGGCGTTGGGGCAACTCGGGCCTCGCAACCCCGCGGCGCTTTTGTCGGCCGTGAACCGTGGCGTGAAGGGACTTCTAGGGCAGGTCGATGGACTGGACGGCACACCAGAATCAGATGATGGACTGGATGCGGCGTTTTTCTGGTTCGATAACGCCACGCAGGTGCTGAGTTTCGCAGGGGCGCGAATGTCGCTGCACGTATTGCATCCGGACTCGGAACAGCTTCAGACCCTGGTCGGCCAGCGGATGGGGGTCGGCTACGTCGATAGCGATTACGACTTCGAGTGGGTTCCCGCTGCCATGGCTATGTTGCCTGGCAGCATGATCTTCATCGCCACCGACGGGCTTACCGATCAAATCGGCGGCCCTAAAGGCATTGCATTCGGCAAGCGCAAGGCGTTCGACACCATTCTTGAACATCGTGCCCAACCTTCGGCAGCCATCTGTGATGCTATAAAAAATACGCTGCTTAACTGGCAGGGCGAGCAAACCCGTCGGGATGACTTGACCCTATTCTGTGCCCGCCTCAGGAATAACAATGCTTAATTCATCTACCGCTCAGCAGGACGGCTCATTCTTCGAATTGGCCAGCCGGCAAAACGTGATTTTCTATCACAAGGGCTACTTTTCACACCACGTCATTTCCGCAATGGCTGAGGTTGTGAAACTTCAGTTGGAGATTTCTGGTGTCAGCGGGCCAACGAGACGCAAGTTGTTTTCGTCGTTCGTCGAGCTCTCGCAGAATATTATTCATTATTCCTCCGACGCTCTTGGCGCAACTCATTCCGAGAACTCAGTGCTTCGCCAGGGTGCCGTTTGCATCAGTACCGACGGCGAGCGGCATCTGATGCTTTGCGCCAACCCCATTGCGACGACAGATGTCGAGCGCCTGCGAGAAAAGCTGGAGCCGCTGCGCAGCATGTCACTTGAAGAAATCAAGGCCGCTTACAAGGTAACGTTGCGTTCCGAGACGCCGGCAGACAGCAAGGGCGCCGGGCTGGGCTTCCTGACCATGGCCCGCGACGCAAGCGCACCTTTGGAGTTTGGCTTTCACCCGAGGGAGGACGATCCCGACACCACGTTGTTCTGCCTCAAAGCGATTATTTGAAATGAGTGGCCTATCTAGCATGGATAATTTCTACATCGAAGCAACCGCAACTTCGCCGGAAATCGATTTTCGCTTTGATCAGGATCTTCTTTCGATGAAGGGCGAGTCATATCCGGAAAATGCCGCTGCTTTTTATGCGCCTGTTGTGCAGCAACTACGTGCTTTTCTGCTGGAGCGAGCCAGCGCAACCATCACCGTGAATATCGCACTGGCCTATTTCAATAGTTCCAGCACCAAAATCCTCTTCAATATTTTCGATGCTCTGGATCAATCTGCCCAGGCTGGAAACCGCATCGAGGTGAACTGGTATCACGACGAAGAAGACGAAACGATTTTTGAATTCGGCGAGGAATTGAAGGCTGACTTCACGGCGGTCACGTTCAACGACCATCCAATCACCACTTGATGAGGATGACGGTCATGTCAGCTTCAGTCACACCCATTTGCGCTTCGATTGACGCGGTTCCGGACCTTTTTAAAAACGAGACGGACGCCCTCGAACATGCCCGCTCGGTCCTGGCCGTGACGGATGCCGAGGCATCAACCTACAAGCGATCGCTGGCTGATCTGGCTTCTCATTACGAACGACTGATGCGCGAAATGCGCCGGTTGATCGGCAGAAGCGACCGCGCCGAGCGAGAAATGAATTTGCTCAATACGCAGTTGCAGACGCTGGCGGGCCAACTTGAATACCGGGCCACTCACGACGCCCTGACCGGAATACTGAATCGCGGGGCGATCATCGATCTGGCTGTCCAGGCGCTGCAGAAAAACGGCGCTGTGCTGGTGGTGCTGGACATCGATCACTTCAAGCAAGTGAATGACGAGTTTGGTCATCCGGCCGGCGATGCGGTCATCCAGGGGATTGTCGGCTGCCTGCGCGAGGTGGTCGCAGACATTGGAAAGATAGGTCGCGTGGGGGGCGAGGAGTTCACCGTCTTGATTACCGGCGAAGACCTGGAGCGTGGACTGGAACTGGCAGAAGCCATGCGTGACGCGATTGCCAACCATGTATTTGCCGATCCGGTAAACCGCCAGATCACCGCGAGTTTTGGCGTCAGCGCGAGCACCTCCGGGACGACCTTTGATACCGCTTACGGCGCGGCTGACGCTGCGCTTTATCGCGCCAAGCGTGGGGGGCGAAATCGGGTGGAGCAAGCTGAAAAGTTGTGATGTTGAGGTAAGCGAATCACGCTGGCTTCTACCAAGTCGTCTGGCGAAGCTGTGTCTGCCGGCCTATTCAATCAAGCGCTCAGCTTTTTCCCTGGCACCGCAGCCAGCAGTTCTTGGGTATAGGCCGCTTGAGGGTTTTTGAACACATCGTCGGTCGTCCCTTGTTCAACCACCTGACCGTTACGCAGCACCAACACGTGATGCGCGACGTTGGCCACCACCGCCAGATCATGCGATACGAGCAGGTAGGCCAATCCCTGTTCGGCCTGCAATTCGGCCAGCAGGTCGAGAATATGTGCTTGAACCGAGACGTCCAAAGCCGACACTGGCTCATCCAGAGGCGTAACGGCAGAAACGCAAGCCAGGGAACGTGTGCTCATGGGCAATCATCAGTCAGGAGTGAGGGCTGACGCGGGAATGTCCCGGCAGGTTTACTAAGACCGTAATCTTATGACCAAGAGCTGTAAAAGGCTTTTTTGATCTAAGCTACTTAGGTGTTTGTTGAATGAAGAGATTGGATAAATATGCGCCACGATGAATTTGTTGCTGCTTTGCAGGGCAGCTGAGGGCCAGATTCTCGTCCAACCCTCCATACCTGGCGATCCGGTCAGGTTTTAGTTTGGCCTACCTGGCTCAGTCACTGAGCGTAATCGTTTGCGGCGGCTTCACGGTGGTCCTGCGTCCCAGTATCACGGTGCCTACCACGCCAGCAGCAAATAGCCAGGTGATAGGTTCTATGTGCTCGCCGAACCACAGCGCCGAGAAGGCAATGGTGAAGAAAATCTGCAGCAGTTGCACCTGACCGACCCTGGCGATCCCGCCCATGGCCAACCCGGCGTACCAGGCGAAGAAACCGATGAATTGCGAGAACAGGGTGACGTATCCGAACGCCCACAATGTTGGTGCACTGATTGGCCCCTGATGCTGGAAAGCCAAGTACAACACAGGGCCCAGCAGCACCGGGAATGCCAGCACCAATGCCCAGCAGATTACTTGCCAGCCACCCATCTCCCGCGCCAGTCTTCCTCCTTCGGCATAACCCAGGCCACCGAGGGCAATGGCTGCCAGCATCAGCAAGTCGCCGCTGCTGATGCTGCCGGCACCCTGAATCAACGCGTAGGTCAGCACCAGCGCGCTACCCAGCGCGGCGCAGGCCCAGAATGCTTTGGACGGACGCTCATGGGACAACCAGGCGGCGTACATGGCCACGATCAGCGGCTGCAGGCCGTTAACCAGTGCGCCGTGGGATGAGGGCAGCGTTTGCATCGCCCATGCCGAGAGAACAGGGAAACCGACGATGACCCCAAGGATGACAAAGAGCAGACCTTTGAACTGCTTCAAGGTCGGCCATTGTTCACGCCTCAACAGCAACAGCGCTGCCGCCGGAATCGCGGCCACCAGCGCGCGGCCGAGGCCGTTAAGCAGAGGGTGAATTTCCTCGACCACGATGCGGGTCATGGGCAGGGTCAGGCTGAAAATTATAACGCCAAGCAGGCCGAGGGCCATGCCAGTGTTATCACGGGAGGTCATAAAGGGCTCGTTGGTCAGGTAATTCGGACGCCCATTTAGCCACAGCGCGCGAGGCGCGCAGCGTTACAGAGACAGGCAGAGTGAGCCGTACACTTTGAGATAGGTCAGGTTGGCGGCGAATGGCTTGTTTGAGATTACGGCTGTTCTTGCCAGCTCGATCAGCGGCTCAATGACGATCGGCAATTTGCACAGCAATGTCATGTGTCCAGGAACAATGTCGAGGAAGCGCCTTGGAAAGGTGTTTGATCATATCCCCCCCGGGGGGATAGAGTGCCAGCCTGAATCATTCAGACCTGAGGCTCAAACCATGAGTGAGCACGACCACCCCCATGGCCACACGCATTTGTCTCATGAGGCCGTTATAAAGCGCCTGAAGCGGGCCGACGGTCATTTGCGCGGCATCATCGCCATGATTGAAGAAGGCCGCGAGTGTGTGGATATCGCCCAGCAGCTTCACGCGGTAGAGAAAGCGGTATGCCAAGCCAAACGCACGTTGATTCAGGATCACATCGATCACTGCCTTGAAGACACCGTAGGTTCACTCGCAAAAGGCGAGCGGGCACCGCTGGAAGCCTTCAAGCAAATCACTAAATACCTGTAGGTCTTGCATGCCGAACTTTGTCGAATTGTTGCAGCAAGGTGGTTCGCACGCCTGGCTGTATTTCCCCAGTGCCATCTTGCTGGGAGCGTTGCACGGGCTTGAGCCGGGGCACTCCAAAACCATGATGGCGGCATTCATTGTGGCCATCCGGGGTTCCGTCAAGCAGGCAGTGCTGCTGGGGCTCGCAGCCACGCTGTCGCATACCGCCGTCGTCTGGTTGGTGGCCATTGGTGGGATGTATCTAGGCCAGGGTCTGGATGCTGAAACCACAGAGCCTTACTTCCAGCTCGCATCTTCTGCTCTGATCATTGCCATTGCACTATGGATGCTGTGGCGCACATGGCGTGGTGAGCAGCTGTATAAGTTCGAAGAGGCAAACGGTGCTAATGATAACCACCATGGCCATGACGAAACACACCGCATTGACACGGGGCACGGGCGCGTCGAATTGTCGATTTTCGAACAGGGCGTACCTCCTCACTGGCGCTTGAAGGCTCTGTCTGGACACGGCTGGAGCGCGGACGAAGTCGTGGTCCATACCGCTCGACCGGACGGTGTGACGCAACAATTCAGGTTCGTGCAGCAGGACGGTTTTCTCCAGTCGCCAGATACGATACCGGAACCGCATGAGTTCAGCGCCCGGCTCAGCCTGAGGCACGCAAGCCACTGCCACGACTACGACCTGAACTTCAAAGAACACGATCATAACCATAACCACGGCGATCTGGACGGATTAAGCCTGACCGCTGAGGGTTACCAGGACGCCCATGAAAAGGCCCATGCCAACGATATTCGCAAGCGCTTCACCAATCGTGAGGTGAGCAACGGTCAGATCCTGATGTTTGGCCTCACCGGGGGGCTGATCCCTTGCCCGGCAGCGATCACCGTGCTGCTGCTCTGCTTGCAAGTGAAGCAGACCACACTGGGGGCTGTGATGGTGCTTTGCTTCAGCCTCGGCCTCGCGATTACCTTGGTCACCGTTGGCGCTGTCGCCGCCATCGGCGCTCGAAAAGCTTCAAATCGTTTCCCCTGGCTCAATGCCGCCGCTCGACGGGCACCTTACCTCTCCAGCGTGTTGATCATCTGCGTAGGCGTGTATGTGGGCATCAACGGCTGGATCGGCCTGCACTCGTGAGATGACTCGGTGTTCAAGGTAATCCACTATCTGGGCCTTTTTGTAGTTCCGATTGAGGAAGTCAATGAACACCCGCTACTTGGGTGCCCGATGGCCACATGAGATGGGTTAACTAACAACCCATGGTGGCTGATGTAAACCACCAATCGCTCAGCTCAGATCCAGGCGTTTAAGTCGAGACGCCAACGTCGTGGGCTTTATGCCCAGCAGCTCTGCGGCGCCTTCCTTACCAAAAAGTTTGCCCTTGGTTGCGGCCAGCGCAGCCTGCAGGTTGCTTCGTTCAAGCTCGCGAATCTGCGCGTCGGTCATGATGGTCTGGCGGTCAATAGCCTGGGAGTTGCTGTTCTGCGTGGCCGACTCATCCGGCAGGTCCAGGTTCAGGTCCGCACCAATCGAAGTGATCAACGCGCGCTCGATCACGTTTTGCAGTTCGCGGATATTCCCCGGCCATGAATAGCGTTGCAGCTGCTCGATGTCGCTGTTGCGCAGGCGGCGCCCAGGCATGTTCAGACGCTTGCCGGTCTGTTTGAGGAAATGTGCGGCCAGCGGCGCAATATCGATCGGTCGCTCGCGTAGCGCAGGCGACTGGATAGGAAAAACATTGAGCCGGAAATACAGGTCTTCGCGAAAGTTTTTCGCGACGATTTCCTGACGCAGATCCCTGTTGGTTGCGGCAATGATCCGCACATCGACTTTACGGGTACGTTCTTCACCGACCCGTTCGAACTGGCCTTCCTGCAGCACACGCAGCAGTTTGCTTTGCAGCTCCAGCGGGATTTCACCGATTTCGTCGAGAAACAATGTGCCGCCATCGGCCAGTTCGAAGCGGCCAACGCGATCCCGTACCGCGCCAGTAAACGCGCCGCGAATGTGCCCGAAGAATTCGCTTTCGAACAGTTCGGCGGGAATCGCTGCACAGTTGACTCGTATCAGCGGGCTGGCATTGCGGCGGCTGGCCTGGTGGATCGCGCGGGCAATCAGTTCCTTGCCGGTACCCGACTCGCCGTTGATCAGCACGCTGGCATCGGTGGGCGCGACCACGTCGATCTGCTTGATGATTTTCTTGATCGGCTCGCTCTGGCCGACGATCTCGCGGAAGTTGTGCTCGATGTGGATCTCTTCCTGCAAATAGGCGTTTTGTTCTTCGAGCCGATCCTTGAGCACCTTGAGTTCTTCCAGGGCGTTTTGTAGCTGGATTTCGGTGCTGCGCCGCTCGGTGATATCGCGAAACACCACCACCGCGCCGACGATTCGGCCCTCGGAAATCACTGGAGTACTGGTGAATTCCACCGGAAACGAACTGCCGTCGCGCCGCCAGAACACTTCCTGGCGTCCCTCATGCACCACACCGTCGCGCACGGCTTTATAAATCGGACATTCTTCGACCGGGTAATGGCTGCCGTCGGCGTGAGTATGATGGTGGATGCGATGGATGTTCTTGCCGATCATGTCCTGCGGTTCCCAACCCAGCATGCGCGCGCCGGCCGGGTTGACGAAGGTGGCCAGGCCTTCGCTGTCAATGCTGTAGATGCCGTCGCCCACCGAACTGAGCAGCAACTGGTTATCGCGCTCGCTTTCCTGGAACAGGTTGAGAATGTTGCGCCACTCGATCAGCCCGCCGCGCATGGTGCGCTCGGTATGGGCCTGGTCGCGCTGGTACTTCTCATGACTCAACTCGCGCAGCACCAGGATCAGTTGCTGTTCACCCTTGATTTGCAGGGTTGTAGCGGAAATTTCCAGCTCGATGCGTTCGCCGCTCTTGCAGTTGCAGCTCAGCTCTTCGGTCCAGCCGCGACCTTTATCCATCACCGCCTGGGTGAATACGATCAGGTCGGCTAGCTGATGGCCGAACAGCTTGCTCACTGGCAGTTCCAGTAATTCCTGACGCGGGTAGCCGAGCAACTTGCAGGCGGCGATGTTCAGGTCGCCCAGGCGATCGGAGAACGGGTTAAGCAGCGCGATGGCTTCGGCGCAATGTTCGAACACCATGTGCCGCGACGAATACGCCAGATCGGCCCAACCGCTGAGAGAGTCTGTTTCAGTCATGGCTACGAGATCTCGTGATTTGTCGCTACGAATATTCGTGTTTCTACGGGAATCCGTGCTTCGCCGATAGCATCAGAAGCGGGATTAAAAACCGGATCAGATGAGTAATCCAAGCAGAATCAACAGGTTACCCACGCATAAACCCCGGTTTTATTTTCTGGCACGGCGTTCGCTCTATCTCTTGCAACCCGGCAGCCAACACCGGCTGACGTTCAAGCACGCAGAAACTGGAGAGCGACACTATGCCAACCGTGGACATCCCCCATTACAAAGACGGCGACTTCCTGGTCAATTACGAAGAGAAAGTCTTCGAGGACGTCAAAGCCGAGCCCGGCGAAAAAGTCCTGATCACCTTCCACACTATTGCATTCGAGGGTTCCATCGGCCTGGTCAACATGCTTCAGGCCAAGCGCCTGCTGCGCAAAGGCTTCGAAACCAAGATTCTGCTGTACGGACCGGGTGTGCAGCTGGGCGTGCAACGCGGCTTCCCGACCCTGGGCGCCGAAGCGTTTCCCGGTCATCTGGCGGTGAACAAGCAGCTCATCCAGTTCATGGAGGAGGGCGGCGAGGTCTACGCCTGCCGCTTCGCGTTGCAGGCGCTGTACGGCCAGACCGAAAAAGCCCTGATCGAAGGGATCCGCCCTATCAACCCGCTGGACGTGATGGACCTGCGTCTGCTGATGCGCCGTGAAGGCGCGATGATCATCGATACCTGGACTGCTTGAGTCACCGACACCCTGTAGGCGCGAGCTTGCTCGCGATGGCGGCGCGCCTGAAACACCGCGTCCCCGGCATCGCAGGCAAGCCAGCTCCCACAGACCCGCATCGATCTTCCGAGCACTACTGACCTCAGGACCCATCATGGCCATCATTCGCGCAGCCGCCGTACAGATCAGCCCGGTGCTTTACAGCCGCGAAGGCACCGTGGACAAGGTCTGCCAACAGATCATCGCCCTCGGCCGACAAGGCGTGCAGTTCGCCGTGTTTCCGGAAACGGTGGTGCCTTATTACCCGTATTTTTCATTTGTGCAGCCCGCATTTGCCATGGGCGCACAACACCTCAAATTGCTTGATCAATCCGTTACCGTGCCGTCCGCCGCCACGCTGGCAATTGGTGAAGCGTGCAAGCAAGCGGCAATGGTCGTCTCCATCGGCGTCAATGAACGCGATGGCGGCACGATCTACAACGCGCAATTACTGTTCGATGCCGACGGCAGCTTGATTCAGCATCGTCGCAAAATTACCCCGACTTACCACGAGCGCATGGTCTGGGGGCGGGGCGATGGTTCGGGCCTGCGCGCCATCGATAGCGCGGTCGGACGCATCGGTTCCCTGGCGTGCTGGGAGCATTACAACCCGCTGGCCCGCTACGCCTTGATGGCGGACGGCGAGCAGATTCATGCCGCGATGTTTCCCGGCTCACTGGTGGGCGACGTCTTTGCCGAGCAGATCGAAGTTACCATCCGCCATCACGCTTTGGAGTCCGGCTGTTTTGTGGTGAATGCCACCGCGTGGCTGGATGCCGATCAACAGGGCCAGATTATGCAGGACACCGGTTGCGGTCTCGGGCCGATCTCGGGCGGTTGCTTCACCGCGATCGTGTCGCCTGAGGGCAAGTTGCTCGGCGAGCCGCTGCGTTCCGGGGAGGGCGTGGTGATCGCCGACCTCGATCTGGCGTTGATCGACAAGCGCAAACGGATGATGGATTCCGTCGGGCATTACAGCCGCCCGGAACTGCTCAGCCTGCTGATTGACCGCACGCCGACGGCTCATGTGCATGAACGCGGCGCGCACTTTACGGCGCTGGCCACCGAGGAGTTCGATCATGCAAACCAATGAATTGCTGGCCGAGTTGCAATGTCATGGCGTGCGTTGGCCCGCCGCGCAAAACGGCTTGTCCCGGCAAGGCGGCGCGGGGCCCTCGGACCACAAGGCGCTGAGTTTTGGCAGCCGGACCATGATGGTGCCGATCCTCAATCAGGCTTCGCAGGATTCACCTTATCGAGCGCAACCCAGCGCCGATGGCAGCCAGGCGCTGATCTTTCGCGAAGGCTTGCAGGTGGGGCAGGTGCAGATGCCCGGCGTGCCGAAGTTCTACGGGTTGAGCACTGCCGATGGCATTCCTTACTGGAAAATCGCCACGCTGCACAGCAGCGATGTACTCGCGACAACGGTGTTGCAGCACTGCATTCGTTTCAATGATCGCGGCAGTTCCTGCCAGTTTTGCGCCATCGGCCAATCGTTGGCGGCGGGCAAGACTATCGCCCGTAAACGTCCGCAGCAACTGGCGGAAGTAGCAAAAGCAGCAGTGGAACTTGATGGCGTCAAGCACATGGTGATGACCACCGGCACGCCGCAAACCCCGGACCGTGGCGCGGCGATCTTGTGTGAGTCCGCAGCGGCTGTGACGGCTGCGGTCGCTCTGCCAATTCAGGCGCAATGCGAGCCGCCGGACGATGACCGCTGGTTTCAGCGCCTGGCCGACAGCGGCGTGGTGTCGCTGGGCATGCACCTGGAAGCCGTCACCGAGCAAGTGCGCCAACGCATCATGCCGGGCAAGGCCGAAGTGCCCCTGAGTCGCTATTTCGAGGCCTTCAGCGCGGCGGTCGAAGTGTTCGGTCGCGGCCAGGTCAGCACCTACATTCTCGCCGGACTGGGTGACAGCGAAGCCGCCATCAGCGAGATGAGTGAGCGTTTATGCGCGTTGGGCGTGTACCCATTTGTGGTGCCCTTCGTGCCCATCGACGGCACACCATTGGCTCATCACCCAAAACCCGACAGCGCAATGATGGCCCGTTTGTATCCGCAGATCGGTGCGAGCCTGCGTCGGCACGGTTTGCACTCGGATCAGATCAACGCCGGTTGCGCCAAATGCGGCGCGTGCTCGGCCCTGAAAAGCTACGAATAAGCCGGAGAACTCCCATGCCGAATCTTGCCTTTGCCTTGGTCGACAGCACGTTCGAACCGTTCCGTGCGGGTGAATTGCTGGTCAAGCCCGCCAGCGAACACTGGGAGAAACAGGCCTATTTCGCCCTGCGGCGCGCGGTGTTCTCCGATGAGCAACAACTGCTGGTGCAAGACAAGGACAGCCATGATTTCCAAGCGATTGCTATCGTTGCCCTGGCCGGCAACTGCGGGATTGCCGATCAGGTAGTCGGCGCAGTGCGCATCTATCAACCGGAGCCGGGCCTTTGGTTCGGCGGGCGTTTGTGTGTGGCCCCGGCGTATCGGCGGCACAGCATGATTGGCCGGGCGCTGGTCAACGAAGCGGTGTCGCGGGCCAAAGACCTGGGTTGCGAAGTGTTTCGCGCCACGGTGCAGGCGCAGAACGAAAGCTATTTCCATGGCCTGCATTGGCAAACCCTCGAACACCTTGAATTACTCGGCCAACCACATTGCCTGATGCTGGCGGATCTGCCGAGCTACCCATTGATGCCGCGCCAGGTGTCGTTGCGTGCGCTGAAGGTGGCTCGCCATGAATGATCTGACTGCGCTGCTCGACACCTTGCGCAACACCCCGGCGATGCGTTCGAAACAGGCGATCCAGCAACCGGCCGCCGTTATCGGCAGCACACAACAAGCACTGACCCGCGAGCAGCTTTACGCCTTGCCCGGCGATGATACGGCGGCGATTGCCTGTGGCGATCATTTTCAGCTGCTGGCCATCGAAGGCATGTTGCCGGCGTTCGTCGAGTCGGCGCCGTGGTTTGCCGGGTGGTCAGCGGTTATGGCCAACGTCAGCGATATCACCGCCATGGGCGGTCGTGCGACGGCGGTGGTCAACGCGTATTGGCATCACGACAACTCAGCTGCACACGAACTGCTGGCAGGTATTCGTGCGGCCTGTGAAGCCTATGGCTTGTTGCTGGCCGGTGGGCACACCAGCCTCGCGACCGGTAACCCGACAGCTCTGGCGGTAGCGATTACCGGCACTGCACAAACCTTGTTGTCGACCTTGCATGTCGCGCCCGGTCAGGTGATCGCCATGGCGGTGGACCTTGAAGGCGCATGGCATGGCGACAGCGCCTATTGGAAAGCCTTTGAAGGTGTATCGGCCGAACGCCTGCGCAGCAAGCTCGACGTACTGCCGCGCCTGGCCGAAGCCCGATTGCTGCGGGCGGCCAAGGACATCAGCAACGCCGGCGTGCTTGGCAGTCTATTGATGCTGCTGGAAACCACTGGCTGCGGTGCGACCATCGACTTGGCGGCGATGCCATGTCCGCCGGATGTCGACCTCGCGCGCTGGCTCCAGGTGTTCCCCAGCTACGGCTTTTTGATGACGCTGGATAAGTGTGACTGGGCGCTCGTGCAGGCCGCATTTGCCTTCGAAGGCGTGCGTTGTGAGCGCATCGGCGAGGTGGATGCCAGCGGCGCGTTGAACGTCCAGCTCTGCGACCAGTGCGGCGAATTCTGGGACCTGCATCAGCAGGCGTTTACCGGCTTCAGCTACCCCCATCTTGATTTGACCCCTTTAAACCTTGATCAACAGGAGCACTGACATGCCCGCCGTCAATTTCAAAATTCGCTGGCCCAATGGCAAGGAAGCGACCGATTATTCACCTTCGACGGTGATTTATCAATACCTGGAGGAGGGCGCCAGCTACCCGCTGACGGACTTTCTGCAACGCGTTGAAAGCGCGTTGAACAACGCCTCGGAACGGGTCAAGGAGGTCAAGGGATTCTATTGCATCTCCGCCATGGACACCTTGAGTTCGCTCAAGGGGCAGGCCAGCTATCTGGTCGAGCCGGACGTTGCTGCCGGACAGGTAGAAATTCTCAGCATGCGAACCGAAGGCGCCGGGCAGGTGATCGGTGCGGGCTGGAGTTCATTCTGAGTGCCTGATTTTTCTTTAACGTTTTTGACCTCGATGACCGGAGCTGCGTATGACTAGCCACCTCACTTCAATCAAACCATCACACCACAGCGTGATCGTCGTCGGCGGCGGCCAGGCCGGGTTATCCGCCAGCTATTACCTGCAACAGCACGGGATTGATCATCTGGTGTTGGAGAAACACAGCGTGACCCACACCTGGCGTAATCAGCGCTGGGACGCCTTCAGTCTGGTAACCCCCAACTGGCAGTGCGCGTTGCCGGGCTACAGCTACACCGATGAATTCAAGGGCACCGACCCGCACGGCTTCATGAAGAAGGACGAGATCAACCAATACCTGGCCGGCTTCGTTCAGTCAGTCAATGCGCCAGTTCGGGAAGGCGTCGCCGTGCAACGGGTAATCCCTCGCGCAGCAGGTGGTTTCGAGGTGCACACCTCGCAAGGCGAGTTCAGCGCCGATCAGGTGATTGTCGCGTCGGGCGGTTATCACACGCCGATCATCCCGCGTCTGGCGGAACGTTTGCCAGCGGGTGTTCACCAGTTTCATTCCGAGCAATACCGCAATCCGCAGGCGTTGCCCGCGGGCAATGTACTGGTCGTCGGCTCCGGCCAATCGGGTGCGCAAATCGCTGAAGATTTGCACCTGGCCGGGCGCAAGGTCTATCTGGCCGTGGGTGATGCGCCGCGTTGTGCACGCTTCTACCGTGGCAAGGACGTGGTCGATTGGCTCGCTGAAATGGGTTACTACGAGATTGGCGTCGACACGCATCCGCTGCGTGAAGGCGTGCGCGACAACACCAATCACTACGTCACCGGGCGCGACGGTGGGCGCGACATTGATCTGCGCAATTTCGCTGGTGAAGGCATGGAGTTGGTCGGTCGCCTTGAGGGGTTGCAAGGCACGCGGCTTCAGTTCGCCAACAATCTGGCCGAGAGCCTGGACAGCGCCGATGCGGTCTACAACCGGATCAACGGCTCGATCGACAAGTACATCGAGCAGCACTCGATTGATGTTCCGCCCGGTGAGCGTTATCAGCCAACCTGGGTGCCAGAGCAGGTGCGCAGCGAACTGGACCTGATTGACGAGGGAATCACCAGCATCATCTGGTGCATCGGCTTCAGCCCGGACTTTACCTGGGTCGAGGCGCCAGTTTTCAACGGTCGCGGCCATCCCGGGCACCAACGCGGAATTACCTCGCAGGCAGGCTTGTACTTTCTTGGATTGCCATGGCTGTACACCTGGGGCTCGGGGCGTTTTTCGGGAGTGGCACAAGATGCGCGGTATCTGGTGGAGCATCTCGGTGCTTTGCATCACCAGAGTCCGGCTATCCATTCAAGGCGAGTGCTCAATTAATCCTGATCTGGCCCCGGTATATCGCGAAAAACACTAACCCCGGGCTTCTGTTGCTTCTATCGTTGAATCCAAAGCCAAGCAATGGAGATGGCGAGTGCCTGAGGAATTGAGCGTTACTGGCTCCTGAACATATCCAACTGATGACTGGTCGCTTTTGGCAAGACTGGCCGAATACGACGGTGCCTTCGGGAGCCTGTGCTTGTTCTTCAGTATTGCCGCTGACATCGGAGCTGCCCATGAAGCCTATCGCCGTTGCTGCCTCTCTGTGCCTGGTCATGGTCCTTGGGGCCTGTGCACCGTATGCGCCGTACCGAACCCAAAACACTTTGTGCGAAACAAATAAGGCAGATTGCTCGAACGCAATTCTGCAATGGCACGCCGGCACGAGCACCTCTCCAGGCGACTATTTTCTTGGCTTCGTCGAGTTCAACGATCAGGGCGATCTATGGCAGCGTCAGGGGATGGAGGCCGTAATCAATCACCTGAATACTGAGGCCGCTGCCAAGGACTTACTGATAGTGGTTTTCGTCCATGGCTGGCACCACTCGGCAGAGGAGGGCGATGGCAATATCAACACGTTCCGTACCGTGCTGGCTAGCGTAGCTATGGCAGAGGCGGCCTCTGGGCGACCTGCCCGGGAGGTCGCTGGCGTTTATGTCGGCTGGCGTGGTGATTCTCTGGCGCTAGGTCCGATTAACAACGTGACATTCTGGGATCGCAAGAATACTGCTGAGAAGGTGGGCCACGGGGAAGTCACTGAACTGCTCAGCCGAATAGAGCTAATCAAGCGTACCCAGGACAGCAAGGCCCGCGATGCTGCATTCGAAGCCAAGAGTCAGAGCAGCGCCGGGAGCACCCAGTCAACTGATGAAAACCGCTGCGGAAAAGTTATCGCCGCAGGACAGGACGTAACCAGTCAAACCAAACTGGTTGTCATCGGCCACAGCTTTGGCGGGCTGGTGGTGCAGTCATCCATTGGGCAGATCCTCGAGGATCGTGCCATACGCACCAAAGGGGGTGACTACGGCTGTCAGCTTGACGTGGAGGGCTTCGGCAACCTGGTGGTGCTGATAAATCCGGCGTTCGAAGCCCAGCGCTACTCAGGCTTGCACGATATCGCTTCCCACCGCACCTGGTTCCCCGCGCAGCAGTTGCCAGTAGAAGTGATACTCACCTCCAAGGCGGACGATGCCACCGGAGTATTGTTCCCCTTGGGCCGACGCTTTAACACGGTGTTCGAGAGAGATGGTTGGGACGAGAAGAACCTCACAACGGTCGGGCATTACCAGCCCTACATCACCCATGAGTTATACAAGGCAGCGCCTGGCAAACCCGATACACAACCACTCGTGAAAGCCTGGGCAGCTGGTGGGCAACCGAGTACACGGTTAACGATTGCCGGCCTGACTCTAGAACGCACCCAGTTGGGAGATCGAAATCCCTATATGAACGTGAGCGTGAGCGGTGACTTGATCAAGGACCACAACGATATCGGCGAGCCGCAAATCATTGAATTCCTCAAGCAGATGATTCTGCTATCGGCTCTTCCTGAAAATGACCGGCATTTCATAGAGACCAAAAGGCAATGATAGGGTCGCCAAAGGTGAAATCGGCCGGGCAATTGGGGGCAATTGCCCGGTCAAGCGGCTAATCAATCAAGCCACTTCGGCGGGGGTTTTCTGCTTCTAAAATTGCGCAAGCTTTATCATCCCGCTTTCTCTATGGTCGGTGTAGTAGGGGACTTCAATCCTGGATAAATCAAATTCGCCATCCTCCTTCATGGGGATTTTAAATTTGGATATTCCTTTGTGAGCCTGAACCTCCGCATTGTCTTTGTACGGATCGCGCAGATCAGCCTGGTACTCGATTGTCAGTATCAGATAGTGTCCGCCTTGGGTCAGGAAGCCCCCGGTGCTGTGGGAAATGGTGAATTCGGTCTCAAACTCCACGCCCAGTGTCGACCAAGTCTGGAAGATATACATTTCTCCCTCATTGGAATCCTGAAGGGGGTTCCCATTGCGATTTCGTCTTTGAGCGGTACCTTTCCAACGACCATTGATGTTAGGCAGGGAAATCCCCAATAACAGGCGAGCCTGGTCATTTTTCCAGAGATCGAGCTCAACCCTCCTGACCAGAAACAGATAAATCACAACGGCCGCCGGAGCCGATAAAGCTATCGATGCACCCCAATACTCGGTGATCCAGGCGAATATCGAAGCAATGGTGCCTACTATCACGCTCGCCCCGGCAGCCAGCTTGTAAAGCACCTGAGTACGCTCTGTGGAGTTGAGCAAATCATTAACGGAGTAGGTGTGTAGCGACATGTCTGCGTCCTCGTTGTCGTCTTGCGCCTAAGGCGCATGGGATTTGCTAGACGACAGAAGTGCTCTGAAGTAAATTTTACCCTAAAATTCCGCTGAACACTTTCCATCCAAATCAATTATCTACAACCCATAAACTAGAACCAGTCTCAGGTTTGGCGAAGCATTTAGTTCACTAGAACGTGAAGTAATTCTAATCTAAGGCATACAGTTGAAGTAATAATGCTTTAAGGCATGCAGCGGAGATGAAGTTTTATGCACGGTATTGGCGCACAACTGCCCAAGATCGAGAATCAGAGCCCTTGCTGGGCGAAGCCGCGCTATGTACGTCAGTGCACAAATCCAGCGGCGCTGACGCATCCGATAGCTACACCAACAGTGGCAGTTGGTCGGTATTTTCGGAGCCTGCTCTCAGATGCTGGGAGCGCAGACATATTCGTAAGGCAGGTTATTCGGTCAAACAAATCTCTTTTCTCGAATACCAGAAAATGCAGCTTCAAAAGTCTCGCTCTACCGCAGGCAATAAGGAATAAGTGCAGGCCAGCCCCACCCGGTATCAGTAATTGGAACCATAGAAATTTCTAGTTAATCGCTCCAGGAACAGAAGAGTAGAGGGCCGTATAGGCGGCTGCTGGTCGGAATAGGCCGACTGCCTCACATTTTGGTTTTGCTTAAGAGATAAAGTTGTTCGACACCAATGTACCTATACTGGGTGTCGCAAAATAATTACCCGGTAGTCGAGTGGGCGTAGATCCCCAAGGGGGGGGGCAGAGGGTACCGTCCGTCTGATTATTGAGAATAAGCTGCCATGCACCTCCTGTGCTAGCCGGCGAGCGTGGGCGTCAAGAAATAAGAACTTCTAAATGGGTCTAATCAGATTCTGAGGACGCCGAAGCAAGATTTATTTATCACGAGCGGTCGTACTAACGTAAGGGGCCGGGGAACACGCCTTCCGAGCCCGAGCAATAAGGGCGATTGTGTCCGCGTATTTTAAGCGGACGCAATTACCCTTAATGCCAGGATCGTCATGCGCCAACGTAAGTCATACCCGAAATCCTTCAAGACCCAAGTCGTTCAAGAGTGCGAGCAGCCCGGTGTTTCCGTGGCAGCTATTGCGATGAGTCACGGGATTAATGCCAATGTCGTTCGCCGGTGGATACCGCTTTACCGTGATCGGCAGGCAGTCGCGCTGCCAGCTTTCATTCCTTTGAAAGTCGCGCCGGTTGAACCAAAACATAAGACCGAAGCGTCAGCGATCATTGAGCTGGCGCTTGGCGAGCAATCGCTCATCGTGAAATGGCCAACTTCCGACCCTGACGGATGCGCCCGCTTTGTCCGAGGGCTTGTTCTTTGATCCGCATCGATGCCATCTGGCTCGCCACCGAGCCGATGGACATGCGCGCCGGTACCGAGACGGCATTGGCCAGGGTGATCTCGGTGTTCGGTGCGGCGAAGCCGCACTGTGCTTATCTGTTCGCCAACCGCCGCGCCAATCGCATGAAAGTGCTGGTGCATGACGGCTTCGGAATATGGCTGGCGGCGCGCCGGTTGAACCAAGGCAAGTTCCACTGGCCAGGTATTCGCCAAGGCTCTGAACTGGAGTTGGCTCCCGAGCAACTTCAGGCTTTAGTACTGGGCCTGCCATGGCAACGCGTAGGCTCCGGCGGCTCGATCACACTGCTTTAACGGCTGCCATTAGCCTATCGGTCTATCGCCGCGAACTGCTTGCTCTGGCAAAATCGGCGCCATGACTTCGCTCCCCAATCTCGACCACCTTACCCCTGAACAACTGCGCGCTTTGGCGGCGCAGTTGATACAGCGTGTCGAGACGCTCGACCATCAAGTCGACACACTGGGTAAGACGGTTGAGACGATGGGCAAGAAGATCAACCGCGATCAAACGGTTATCGAGAAGCTCACCCACGAGATCGCACAACTCAAGCGTTTGAAGTTTGCCAAGCGTAGCGAGCAGATGAATCCTGAACAGGCCAGCTTGCTCGATGACCTGATCGATACCGATATCGCGGCGATTGAAGCAGAGCTTCAAGCCTTGCAAACAGTGCTGGCTCCGACCGAGAAAAAGCAAAAGCCCAAACGCACTGCTTTGCCGGCAGAGTTTCCACGCACGCTAATCCATCACGAGCCGGACAACACTCACTGCCCATGTGGCTGCGCACTCAAGCGTATCGGTGAGGACGTCAGCGAAAAGCTGGACTACACGCCCGGCGTATTTACCGTTGAACGCCATGTCCGTGGCAAATGGGTCTGTGATAACTGCGAAACGCTGATTCAGGCACCGGTTCCTGCACAGATTATTGATAAGGGCATCCCAACCGCCGGGCTGTTGGCCCACGTCATGATCGCCAAGTTTGCCGACCACCTGCCGCTTTACCGTCAGGAATCGATCTTCGGTCGTGCCGGCTTGGCGATTCCACGTTCAACTTTGGCTCAATGGGTGGGTGTGACTGGGGTGCAGCTGCAACCTCTGGTCGATGCACTGCGCGACGTAGTGCTAGGGCAACAGGTTGTTCATGCCGATGAAACACCGGTGCAAATGCTCATGCCGGGAACGAAGAAGACTCACCGCTCCTATGTTTGGGCCTACGCCACCAGCCAGTTCTGCGAAACAGCAGCTGTTGTTTATGACTTCAGCCCCAGCCGCGCTGGTGAACATGCTCGCAACTTCCTGCAAGACTGGAAGGGTAAACTGGTCTGTGATGATTTTGGCGGCTACAAGGCCAGCTTCGCACTCGGCGTGACCGAGATCGGTTGCATGGCCCATGCGCGGCGCAAGTTCTTCGAACTGCACGCGACCAACAAGAGCACGCTCGCCGAACAGGCCCTGCGCTACATCCAGTTGCTTTACGAAATCGAGAGTGAAGTGCGCGACCTGGAGCCGGATTTACGGCGCCGAATACGGCAAGAAAAAGCCGTACCGGTGATGGATAGGCTGCATGCCTGGATGATGGCCCAGCGCGATCTCGTGCCTGAAGGCTCAGCCATCAGCAGAGCACTGGATTACAGCCTGAAACGCTGGGCAGCGTTGTCGCGCTACCTCGATGACGGGGCCGTACCCATTGACAATAATTGGTGCGAGAACCAAATCCGACCGTGGGCGTTGGGTCGCAAAAACTGGCTCTTTGCAGGTTCGCTGCGCAGCGGCAAACGGGCGGCGGCGATTATGAGTTTGATCCAGTCTGCGCGGCTCAATGGCCATGATCCGTACGCATATCTGAAGGATGTCCTTACGCGCCTACCAACGCAGCGAGCGAGTGAAATTGATCAGTTGCTGCCGCATAGGTGGCAGCCGGCCTAATCACGCAAGGCGTGATGCCCGGACGCATACGTACTAACGCTCTTTCTAGCCAAGAAGCGCCACATCCAAGGCTTTTGTCAGGATTGGTTGCAGGTAAAGCTGCGTTCTCAATATTGTGACGTATACAGCACAAAAAAAACTACGTATACATACGAAAATAAGACCGTATAAAAACATAGAAGCGTATAGATACGTCTGATCTAGCGGATAGCCCCCTCTCAAAACCCCTTGAAGTTACAGCTATCATGTGCGATAGATGAGAGAAAGCGGTATTGATATAGGTGCTTTCCATGCCATCACTTAAAGGTAAAATGAGGGGGCGATTAGCAGCTGCACACGGGCAGCGAACTAATACCACAAATAACCTTTGGCTTTGCTATAGCGTCAAACTTAATCGAGATTTATCACTGGCTAGCAATAATGAGTTGCTCTATTGGCTGGCTGATCTGGAGTCTAATAGAAATGTAAAATCGTTCAGGTTTGGCTATAATATTAAAATTCAAGTAAATGACCCTAAGGAAAATTTCAAGTCGATTGACGCCATCCAGGTTATTTTCGATACGGGGTATGAGGAAATACACCATATAACCTCGAAGGCTGGACATGTAGATGCTTTCTCTGCGAAATTTAGCCTTGAAGACGGCAGCGTCCGAAAAATAACATATCGAGCGATCACCGAAGACTACCTTGTCACTCGGGCAAAATATTCAGCAAGATTGCTCAGACTTCTGCCCTTTGTAGCCCAGATGCGCTACAAGAAATGGCCGTCCGAGGAAGAAATTGTCTTAAATACGCTCAAGATACTTAAAAGTGGTGATATTCAGGAAATAATCGCCAGTACTTCCATGAGTGATGAAATGATAGTGGTCGGAATTGTTGCTAAGTTTATTTTTCAAGGGGTCATTAAGCAAACAAACTTAAGTATGTTTGATTTTGGGCGCTCAACATGGTGGTCGCTAAGTGAAAGCTAGACGATCTCGTCGAGAAATTATCACCGCAATGGAAGCCACTCGGCCCTGGAGTGACGTCCATACGAGTCTGATGAGTGAATCAGATAGGGAAATTTTTGAAGCGAGAAAATTAGCGGTTGATATGTATGTTGATGGTGCGCCGCTGGATGATATCTTTAAAAAAACCACCATCCCATCTTCGGATCTGCGCCGCTTCACGAAGCGTTGCATGTCAGTATGTTCGAACGGAATGGTGGCGGGTTATACCGCTCTGATCCCACGTTTCAGGATAGCTACCTACGAGAGAGTAGCTCCCATGAAAAATCCTGGCGAATCGGGTCGTGGAGGCTATGCAGGTGCTCTCAGGGCACTCTTTAGGCAATACCCTAATCTAGAGCAGTATTTGATAGACAAAGTAATACCTAGGAAATCAAAGAAAGCGCCAAAAGAAATAAATATGAAAGCCAAGGCCTTATTCTCGCATTTTCATGATTTTTTAGAAGCAGAAGGACATTCTAAGAATGAGTGGCCACTGAATATGGAATATCAGGGCTATCGAACTGTGGCAAATTTTCTGAAGGCGATTAAGCTCCGATATTTTGACGCCTTCACGATGATATCAGGAAGTACCGAGGCGATTGCGCAATTGGCAGTAGGACGTGGCATTGACTCTTTTCTAAAACTAGATGGCTTTCTAGACGTTTTTGAAATTGATTCGCATAAAATTGATGCCCATTTCGTCGTGGGGATGAGAAATAGTGCGGGTTTTTTGACATATGTGCCAATTAAGAGAATCAACTTGATCGCGATTGTTGAAAAGGCAACCTCTGCCGCATGGTGGATGAAGGTGGTATACAGCCCAGAGGTTAACTCTCAAGATATTGTTGATATCGTTACAGAGTCCTTGAGGAGTGTGCTACCGAAACCACGCACTAACAATTTAAATCTAACCCTTCCCGACAGAGCCGGCTACCCCACCGAGAAATTCCAAGCTTTGGTAGGCTCTTTGCCTAGCTGTATATTTTTTGACAATGCGTTAGCGCATCAAGCGAGCGTTGTCTCATCCGAACTTAGGAAGCTGCTCGGGGTTTCATTATGCTATGGTGCGCCGGCAAAATTTGAACGCAGGCCCAATGTTGAGCGTGCGTTCAGAGAAGTGGCTGCTGCTATGACGCGGATGCCCAATCGCGCCAGTTCAAAACCTGGCGAGGGTGCGGCGGGTATCAAGGCTGCAGCTGTGTACCGGATCGAAGCAGACGAAGTTGAGGAATTGTTGTATCACCATCACGCAGTGGCGAACGGCCTACCTTCTGAAGGCAAAGGAGGGTTGAGTCCATTAGATATGATTGGCCAGTATCTGGGGCGCGATAATGGTAGCTACATCCCTCGAAGCCCTATTGCAACAGTCCTCCCATCAATAGCATTCAAAAAGACGGTTGCACGAGTGAAGGTCGTCGGCTATCCGAGCAGGGGGGTTAGGGGGTACATTCAAATCGATCGGGTTAGGTATAAAAGTGAACTCCTTTCGCATTCAGCCTGGCTCATAGGTGAAACTCTAACCGTCGAAATCGATGAGAGCGATATGAGATCTGTTGAAGCATTTCTGCAAGATGGATCACCACTTGGGACATTGACCGCCACGGGTGGGTGGGAAAAGACCAAACACACTCGTCGCACCAGAAAGGCTATCAATAAACTGGTACGAGCTCGTCTCCTTATCTTGGCACACTCAGACGATCCTGTCGTAGCATTCCTGGAGTATCAGGCGAAAAAAGCGCAGTCACTCCATGCGTCCCAAGAAGAAATTATAGAAACGCCTAAAGACCGAATGAATGCAGGGGCTGCCTCCGCCTATAAAAAGGCACTGCATGAGTCGGGTGAGCCACACCCTCCCTCGAAGCCGGCACTGGCAGGCCCTAAAAAGTCTAGCGCGCAGCCACTTCCAGATCCAACAAAGTAAGCGTCCGCCGAAGTCACCTTGCACGACTTAGGCAGATACCCACCGATGCGGCAGCAGTTGCTCAATCTCACTCGCTCGCTGCGTCGGCAACCGCGCCAGCACATCTTTAAGATAGGCATATGGATCGTGCCCATTCATGCGCGCCGATTGGATCAAGCTCATGATCGCCGCCGCCCGCTTGCCGCTGCGAAGCGACCCGGCAAACAACCAGTTGGAACGCCCAAGTGCCCACGGCCGAATCTGGTTTTCGACTGCGTTGTTGTCTATGGGTACAGACCCATCTTCCAGGTAGCGCGTCAGCGCTACCCAGCGTTTAAGGCTGTAATCCAGGGCTTTGGCTGTTGCTGAGCCGTTAGGCACAAGATCGCGCTGGGTCAACATCCAGTCGTGCAGTGCTTTCGCCAATGGTGCTGCTTTTTCTTGCCGGATTCGCCAACGATCCTCGTCACTCATGTCTCGCGCTTGGCGTTCTACCTCGTACAAGCCGCCAATCGAGTGCAGCGCCTGCTCTGCCAACTGGCTTTTATTGGCCACGTGCAGATCGAAAAACTTACGGCGGGCGTGGGCCATGCAGCCGATTTCGGTCATGCCCTTCTCGAAGCCTGCTTTGTAGCCAGCAAAGTCATCGCACACCAGCTTGCCGTTCCACGTGCCGAGGAAGTTACGCGCATGCTCACCGGCCCGGCTCGGGCTGAAGTCATAAACCACAGCTTTAATTGCCGAGAACGGTGTGGTGCAGTAAGCCCAGACATAAGCACGGTGAGTTTTCTTCTGTCCGGGCGCAAGCATTTGCACCGGCGTCTCGTCGGCATGCACGACTCGCTGTGCCAAGACAGCTTCTCGCAAGGCATCAACCAACGGTTGAAGCTGCACACCGGTCTGCCCAACCCATTGCGCCAGTGTCGAGCGCGGGATCGCTAGACCGGCGCGCCCGAAAATTTTCTCCTGCCGATACAGCGGCAAGTGGTCAGCAAACTTTGCCACCATCACGTGAGCCAGCAGGCCTGCGGTTGGGATGCCCTTGTCGATCACCTGGGCCGGTACCGGCGCCTGGATCAGTGTTTCGCACTGACGGCAGGCCCACTTTCCACGCACGTGTTGTTCGACGGTGAACACGCCTGGCGTGTAATCGAGCTTCTCGCTGACGTCCTCGCCGATGCGCTGGAGCTGGCAACCGCAGGAGCACTGAGTGTTTTCTGGCTCATGATGAATGACGGTGCGTGGAAACTGTGGCGGCAACGGCGCGCGCTTCGGCTTTTGGCGCGCCTCTGCTGGAACTGGAGCCGGAAGCAGTGCCGTCAGCTCGGCGTCGATAGCCTCAAGATCGATGTTAAGCAGATCGTCGAGCAAGCTGCCTTGCTCAGGACTGATCTGCTCGCTGCGCTTGGCAAACCGGTGCCGCTTGAGGAGTGCGATCTCGTGGGTCAACTGCTCGATGATGGTGTCATCGCGGTGGCTCTTTCTGCCCATGGTGTCGACCTTCGACAGCAACTGCGCAGCGAGAGCGCGCAGCTGGTCGGGGGTCATTTGGTCGAGGTTGGGCAAGGAAGTCATGCCGTGGATTTTACTAAAGCAGACCGCCTGCGGCAGCAGGCTCAGACGTTAATACAGCCTTTTTAAAGGATCGTTATTGCAGCGCCAGCGCCAACGCGCTGCCAAGGCAGACCAAGTACTAGGGCCTGAAGTTGCTCGGCATCCAGTTCCAGCTCGCTACCTTGTCGAATGCCTGGCCAGTGGAATTTACCTTGGTTCAACCGGCGTGCCGCCAGCCAGACACCAATCCCGTCGTGCACCAGTACTTTCATTCGGTTGGCCCGTCGATTGGCAAAGATATAAGCGCAGTGCGGCTTCGCCGCACCGAACACCGTGATAACTCTGGCCAAGGCGGTCTCGGTGCCGGCGCGCATATCCATGGGCTCGGTGGCGAGCCAGATGGCGTCGATGCGGATCATTGAGTGAGACCACGGATAAAACGGGCGCACCCGTCGGGATCGGCCAGTGGCCACTTCACGATGAGGTTTTGATGGCCGAACGGAACGTCGATACTGACGGACATTTGCAGATCGGCCTGTGGTGGGGATGGTAGTTTTATCGGAACAAAAGCGGGCAACGTTGCCGCCTCACAATCACGATAAAGAGGTATCCATTTGCGAACCAGATTGGCGTTGATGCCGTGGCGCAGCGCTACGCTGGCCATCGACATGCCAGGTTGCAGGCATTCCTGGACGATCTGAGCTTTAAAGGGCTTGGGGTAAGAAGTTCTCTGGCGCATGGCAATCCTGATGATAAGGGCGATGGTGTCCACGTATTTTTAAGTGGAGAACATCGCCCTTATTACAGGGATCGGGTAGGTGACTTCGCCGGACGGTTACCCAACAAAGTCTTACGACTCGGTTGTTCCAGAAACAGCGCTAAATATCAGGAATTTATTTAAGTAGATGGAGGGCGTCCAGTGCTTGATTTTGATCCCAAAATAACACCCATGCGCGATCAGCTACTGGAGGGTCATCCTATTGTGCTCCGAAGCTATTTTGTCTTAACTCCAACGATTGAGTGGGCTTACAAACAGGTTCGCGAGCAAGTTTGGTTGAGCATGCCTAGCGTCTATTTTCAGTCAGTACCCCGGATGGGGAAAACTCAATGCGCAACCGCGACGGTGGAAATCTTGCGTAAAGATTTCCCCAATAGATATGTCAAATTTGTCACTGCTGATATTGCCCGCGAAGACAGTATCATTCAGTCTATGGTTAAAGCAATTGGTTTGGTAGTTAAGCCTAGGACTAAATTGAGCGGCATTCGAGATGCCGTGATTGATCACATCATCTGCGAGCTTGCGAGTCTTGGAAGTACTCATTTCATACTGGTGCTTGATGAGATGCAGGCTCTAGATTACAGAGACTATCAGCATCTGCAAGTCCTACAAAATATTCTGAGTACGCGAGGCTTAAAGCTCACAACAGTTGGCTTTGCACAAACTGAAATCGAAGCTGTTCGGAACTCGCTGCATGCCGGAAAGCATATGGCGATACTGGCAAGATTTTTAGGTCGAAAAATCGACTTTGTTGGCTGCGGAAGTGTTGAGTGGCTTAGTTCTATTTTAGCGTATTTCGACGAGGGATCTGCTTATCCGTATGGCAGCAAATGCAGTTTTACTGAATTTTTTTTGCCCAATGCATTTCATGCAGGCTTCAGGCTGATGTCAGTGGCAGATGAAATCTATAAGCATTCCATGAATTGCGTGGTAGCAGCGGGTGCACAGACAATACCCACTGAGCATATCTTCCTGACAATGTCATACCTACTCGTCGGCGCAAGGCTGAAGGACGTGGACGGTTTTAAATTTGATGAAAAAGATATTAAAAGTGCAATCGCGAGTTCTGAAATGAGTCAATTCGCTGCGCTGATGGGTGCAAAGCCGCCAAGTGGCCTAGATCATGAATAATCGCCAAATTTTATCATTTATAAGACGCTTGGCACCTTTCGAATCTATTTGGCTTATATTGATTAAGGTGATGCTTATAAATAAGGTAAGCGGACGCCAGGTGATCGATTTAATTAAAAATCCTGAAATGGGAGATTCTCGTAATTTTAGTTGGTGGGCAAAAGGCGCTATAGACCAAGGAAAGCTGGAAGATACGCTTGGTTTCCAGCGTGGCGCTTTGGATGACAGTTTTCTTGGGTTGATCCCTAGAAACCATCTTCATTATACGGGGCCTCAAATATTGCATTGTCCTAGCTGTATCAAGATTGGTTACCACTCTTCTGTATTTTGCCTTATGAAAATCGAATCCTGTCCATGGCACGGAGATAAACTGGTCGGCTGTTCCAAGTGCTACGAATTATTGAGTAGCCTTCATCTTCCTTCGCAATATGCTCGAAGCTTTCCGTCAGACCCCGCTCATTTTTGTGAACACATATTACTGCTCGCTGGGCGGCTTGTTGCCCCCGATCTTTCAGCACCTATATACCAAAAGATGTGGTCTTGGCATCGTGAATTTATGAGATGGTTGGCTGCTTCGGCGGAATTGGTTGGGGACGATATATTCCGCTGGACTGAATCACGACAAGTGCAAAACAATCTTGATGACATGATATTGCAGTATCTGGAGAATAAAACTGCTATCCCAATGCCATTTAAAGCTCATCTGAGCTTCCCTGTTACGAGGCTCAGTCTTGAATACTCATATGAGCGAGAAGGAGGAGTTTTAGGTTACTGGGGTGCAGATCGGAGGAGTGACAGATTATACGACATGCAGTGCATGGGTGTCGTATCTATATCAAAAACCGATCAAATTCGCTGCGTAAAATCACTTAGGAGGTATATTTGGAAGACCTATGTGTCGAAACATAAAAAATGTTATCGTTCTTTCATCGAACTCACCCTCCATCAGCGTATGAACTTGCAGTTTGAGAGAAGTTGCTGCGCCTCGTTGGCTTATGTCTGTTGGCTGATGAATGCGCTATCAACCAGAAATATGGCGATGGCGACCGGACAAGACAGATGTACATATTGGGCGTCTGGAAGTCGTGACCATTGCCCGCTGGCAACATTCAAAAACATTCTTAACGATCAATTGGTCGGGTTTTATAGCGTTTGGGGTGCTCTTTTGATAGGTGCGGAGCGCACCTGTGAGACCGTTGTGAAATTCCACAATCTACCCTTGGATCAAACTCTTAACTCGAATTTTTCTCATACGTATAAAGATATCCCATGGACTTGTTCGGCTTTAGATTCCGGAGAGTATGGTGCTTACTTTGTATCTGCTTCTCATTTAGAAGCTTTGACGATCCGGCGATGTGAGTGCAAATCCGGCACTTCGGAATATATTCCACAAAATCTCGTGGATGACGTAGCTGAACGATTCTACCCTGAGCCCGGTTTGGTTTTGAAATTTCTTAGTCCACAAAATTTTAAAATTAACAGAAACTACATTTATTTGTGAGTTATTAAACCCCACATGCTTGGTGAATGTTTCCTCTGAGCTTGAGGCACCATTCCCGCGGGGATTATCATCGCAACCGCCACTTAAGATGTGGGTATAGTGGCTATCAGCTAGCTGGGCTGGCCGCGCCAATATCGGCTGACAGTCATCTTGTTCACACCCAGATTCTGAGACGTCTGCGCCTGACTCAAGCCCTGGACTTTGCACTCCTGAATCGAGGCCTTCAGATCGCGATCAATCACCCGGCCGGCTGGCCTGCTACGTAGCCCACCGTCATCCAATTCTGCCCGCGCTGCCGCGAGTGTGCCGGTGGCATCCAATTCGCGCATCTGTTCTGCAAATCTCTCTACGATCGCATCAACAGTTATGCCTTCCTGGATCAGGGTGGCCGCGCCGACTAGCAATAGGGTAGACGCCCCGTAGGCCTCCGACAAGTCCTGCAGCTTGTCCAATGTCGGGCTCGACTTGCCGTGCTCAAGCTGACTCAGGTACTGACGATTGCTCCCTTCGGGAATTGACTCCTGGGTCAACCCTTTGTGAGCTCGCAGCGCGCGAAGGATCGCGGCTAAAGGTACCTTCATCGACACAGGCATTCCTCAAAACCGAGGATGTAGCCATGTTGTGCCGTAACACTCTACCGTATATAGTAGTCGCACGGTTACGGCGCAAGCGCGTGGTTCGACCCACCACTGCGTGGGTTCAGGCAGGCGGGTGAGGGCAGCGACTCAGGGCGACATCTCTCTACCAGATATCAATTTAGCCCTAAACCGTCGATTGTGATTTTTATCCTCTAGCCCTAGGCGAGTTGCAGAACCCAGGTCAGCAGTGGTTACGTCCGGGTGTTGGCAATCAGCTACAGAGGCGGCCTGGGAACTGGATGAAGAGCTCAAAGGGCGAAGTCGATAGCGGTGGTTTCCGAAACCGGTGTGCAGCGAACAGAGCTGCGTCGTGTGCCGAGAAGCCTGGATCTAAGCGAGGAACCACCAGTGAGCAACACAGCATCGCCAGACCCTTCGGCATTCATGATCAAAACCTTCGGGTCGACGATAAGAGACCTCAGCTTCAACAGGCTACCTATGGTGATTCAAAAGGCGAAAGCGGCGATACCAGATCTAGACGTGGTGGGGTTTCTTTTATGCGCGCTGTATCGACCTCCGCGGATGACCGGGTTGATCTTCTGTAACCGCATAAGCCTTTTGCCTCCGGGTCTGCCAGCTCACATGCCGCCAGTTGTAAGGCGGTTTCACCGCAACGGTTACCTGGTGGTGGAAGCGGTCACGGGCGGCTTGTTCGTGGTTGCCCACCATTACTTCGAAAACGGTGCTATCAGGCCGTTTTTCGAAGTGCATTGAACACTGGACATCACGCCGTGACAGATCGAGCAAATTGCCATGCCTACAGACCATGAGCCCTTGAACAGCTTGCGGACTGCAGGGGAGGTCAAGCCAACCTCAATTCCCGCAAGCGTTGAGCGCGCCATGGGTATGCGGTTTGAATTTCCGGCCACCGCTTACATGTGCTGCGCGAGGGTAGATCACGAAATCAATTGCCTGGTAGGTGTGGTTTACCAAGAGCAACGTGGGCGTTTTCGAGATGGGGCGACCGTTCGGACGTCGTCGCTACGTGGTAGGTTCGAGAGCGACGGGTACCACGTATTCGAAACGTGCAATGGCAGCTTCTACGTTGTTTGCGAGTGGGCACCGGACGGGTTGAGCCCACGATTTTCTGGCGTACGCCACTAGGCACTCGGCATACGGATGCCCACAGGTTATGCCGTGACAGGCCCTTGGATGATCAAACTCATTCGAAAACAACAAACCTCATAACGGTGCCCGCTAGGTGGTCAAACAGGATTGCATACTCTCACCGTGCAACCTGTAAAGCACCTTGAACGCAGCCAAATTCCATAGTGATCCAACGATGAAGCTACGAATTTATTCAGACCTGCATAACGAATTTCATCGCTTCGAGCCGCCGACCCTTGATCCGGACGTCGACTTGGTCATCCTCGCAGGGGACATCGACAAGAAGGCTCGTGGAGTGAAGTGGGCAAATGACACGTTCCAGTGCAAGGTCGCTTACATAAGCGGCAACCACGAGTACTACGACGGCCATATCGATAGAACGCTGCGCAAGATGCGGGATGCTGCAGCAAGCCACGTGCATGTCTTGGAGAATGAGTCCCTTATCATCAATGGCACCCGCATCCTAGGTACCGCAGCATGGACCGATTTTTCCTCAACTGGCGACCAGATCGCCGCCGCCTCTATGGCTAGAGCATCCATGAACGACTTCAGATACATCAGAGCAGATGCCGGATATAGACGCCTGCGACCCGATGACCTGATTGCCCGCAACCACACAGCTAAAGCTTGGCTGAACCAACAGCTTGCCCAAGATTTTGAAGGCAAAACGATCGTCATCACTCACCACGCGCCATCACCTGTAGTTGTAGGAACGAAGCATGACGGGCATCTGAATGCGGCTTACACCAACGACTGGCCCAGACTCATCGAGAAAGCGGATTTGTGGGTCTTTGGCCATACCCATCAAGCTGTGGATATAGAGCTTGGCGGCTGCAGAGTGGTCTCCAATCCCCGGGGTTATCCCAACGAGCAGACGGGCTTCGACCCGTTTTTTGAGATTTCGATTTGATGATCAATTTTTCCCATAAGCGTGTCGCGGAAGAGGAAGCCGTCAAGCGTCAGAACCAGGAGGCTCCTGGTGCAGTCATCCGAGCTCAAGCCATGGATTGGGGTGTGGCCATTGATGCATACCTATACGATGCGGCAAGGGTAGGGCAGCGATATGCAGCGATCGTGTATGGGGATAAATCCGGGGCTAGTCTCGACGGCATGACAGTTGCCACCCCGCCGCTGGAGCTTGTGAAAGCCCAGTCGGGATTTCAGCTGATGCGTACTCCCAACGGGGAGCATCACTTTCTGATCGTGAGTGAGCTGGGCGCTGAAGGACATGCTGATGACATCCAGCATTGAGGTTCCTAGCGAACTTGTTCAAGCTGCATCGCTGAGTTTCAAATCCAGGATCGGTGGGTTTCTATGGCGGGCGTTCCCTCTTGGGGCGTGCCTGGCTGGTGAGATCCATGGGGATTTGAGCGAGCGTTTCTTGGAGGGTGGTCTGATCCAGACCTCAGCAATCATGCAACTGACCAGGGAGCATGGGTATTTGCTTGCCCATACGTTTACGGGCAGCTGCTATGTGCTCATCCAGCCGGCCGGCGCCGTGGAACAGAATTTTGGACACCTCTATACGCACGAGGTACCACAGGGATTGGAGGAATGATGTATCTACTACAAATAGCGGAAGCCATGGCTCTCGACGGCGAGCTGCTGTCTGGGGCGTCCGAAGCGGAAGCCGAGCTCATCCAATCACGTGTCGCAGAAACGGGTAAAGCATACTGTGCTGCGGTTGCTTGGGTCGTTATTGATGTACTCGATGTGGATGCCGAGCCATTGGCTGCCTTAGGACGTTTACCGATTGTCTTGTTTAGCCATAGCGTGCTGCTTCACAGCACCGGAGATTATGAGAACGGCGAGCGCATCAAGACCGGCTATGCGACCAGCTACGATGGCCGGGGCATCTTTGAAACCACCGACACGATCTTTGTGCTCCTGGGCCAGGGCTTTAGAAAGCGTGTCTCGATCGAGCTCCTGAACGCAGTCCCGTCAAGATCCTGGGCCCCTTAAGTCCAATGCCACACCAGCTTCCAGAGTCAATGACAGAATCGGCGCAGACCGTGCATTCAGGCTCTTGGATGAGCGCTGAGACCGGCATTACGCACACAAAATAGTCCTCGTGAGGTCGATATGAATAGGGATGTTCTGGGGGCGATAAATAAGCTTTGGGAGCTCGGGCAAGTCGGGTCTGCCGGCCTCTGGAAGGAGCATGCCTTCGTCGAACTGCGAAATGCGTGTGCGGCCGAATATCAGCAGGGAAAAGTGACGTTCGGGCTGACATTTGCCTTAGATCACGCGCTGAAGTCTTTGGGGCTGCCTTGTCTGTCGGCGTCACTTTCGCAAGTCAAGCCGCTTGATCCAACCCAAGTCGCGAACAGGCTCGAAGCCGCTTTCAGCCAGAAGACGATACGGCGTAGATACCTGTGCCCACTTGACCTGGCCGAACAAATTCCGCCGATGAAATTCGGCAATGCCAGAGTCTCGATGTTTACTGCAGTAGAGCTTAGCGTGCTCTTCGATAGGCCACGACTCGCCAGGTACTATCCCACTCTTGATCCGGAGTTCGACGGGTTCTCTCAATTCAACTGGCTCGTGGTTGAAGAGGAGGTAGTGACGGACAAGGGGGCTGGTGACCGCGCTGTTCCTGCCTTCTCGATGATGATGAATAGAGACTTGGGTGAGATTGATCCTCATAAAAGCCGCTTTCCATTGGCCGTTGAGACAGCGCTCTTCTTTCTGCTGCTTGCGCCGTGGGAGGAATGGGCGACGATGCCCGAGGTCGATTGGCGAGGTTTTCGGATCCCTTGGATTTATCAGCTAGACGATGACTTATTTGTCACGCCATCAATCCCTCGTGGCTCAGACAGCCTGTCTTGGGAACCGTATGTTTACCAGGATCAATGGGGAGAGTCTGAGGAGATTGATAGACCGGTAGAGCTGAGGCTTACTGATGCCGCCAACGAATTCCTAGCGGGCCTTGGAGTTCCCCACTGGCAAGCCTTCCAGACTGCCCTGGTCTCTGAGCTGTTCGAAACTCCGATCATGCATTTTCTGGTTCGAGGATTTCTTTCGGATGGCATCGACGAGTTCATGGCCCACTTGACTACCGTCGAAGCGGCCCTGGGTTTGCAAGATGACCATGATTTCAACAGTCGTCGCAATTTCCCGAAAATAAGTGCCACCAAGAGAGTCGCTAGGCGCTTAGCCGCGGCGCTGAATGATGCCGGTGCTGCTGACGTGTATGACGAGCTTTTCAACGTTAGGAGCGCTTTCATTCATGGCCGTGGGGGCATGAAAAAAATACCCACTGCGCAGCGCGTTCAGGCGCGAACGATTGCATCGAAAGCCTGTGCAGCCTTGGTTGATTTGGCGAGTCAGTCGAGGTTGTCCCGCGACGAAATCCTCGACAATTTATTGGAAAAAGGGGTGAGGCTCGTCGGTACTCAACAGCAGCCCAAGCGCTCCCAGTGACATCGCCCCAGCATGGTGAGAGGTTACGCAGGGTGAGAATCAAACTTGCCGGCCTCGCGTCAAACGTATGGAGCCTACGATCAGGCAATCAACTCCTGCTATGAGTGATCGCTCGGGGCTTAAAGCCGAACAACTAAACACAAGCCTTTCCAAATGAGCGAATTCTGGTTCAACAAGCTACCCGAAGCCATTGCACTTGCACTATCAGCTGTCGACCCTGAAGGAATTGCAGGGTGCCTGCTGTGTGCCCTGGAACGACGGGGTAGGGTGACGGGCTTGCTGTTTTGCGATCAAAGCGGACGCTCTCGGGATGGATCCCAGATTCAGACCGGAGTCATGGAAGACCGGGCCTGGGTTGAGGGGTACGAGCTCGTCATTGCAACTGACGGTGTCTATGTGGTTGCGCATCGTTTGCACGAGAACGGAGCGACCGATCCCGTCGCACGCCGCCACTGACCTAGGTATGGAACGCCCCGGCCTGCCGCGGCTCCTCACCTCATTCACCTTGGCGATACGGACGTTATGAGTCCTAAGCCCTGTGGCAAATCGGCTATAACAGCGGTCAGCAACGCTAGTAAACTCTACCGAACTGAATAGAGATTCCTCTGAGATATTGCATGAACACAGATCTAACTGAAGTAGAAATGCGCAGAGCGCTTTTTGGCGACGCCGAGCCCTCACCAAAAGTGGCTGCATCACCAGAACAGGAGTCGGCTCCTGAGGTCGTGTTTGTGAAGCCAGCGCCGCCTGTGGCAAAGAAGAAGATAGCGAAGGCTTTCACACCTAGGCTGCAGGTAACTCTGCGCGTTGGCAATGAGTTTGAAGGCAAGATGTTTGAGCTGATCCACGAAGCCGACACGCTCAGCAAGCTTTTGGCAGAGCAAGACGCAGTGAAGGCGGCCAGGAAGAAATACCGGTATGTCGAGGTGCTGTCGGTCAAGTCTATGTGAGGGGGCGGCCCTTCAGCGCTGGATGGAACTCAATTTGGGCCATGACAAACTATCGATAATCTGATTTCGCACCTCCGTACGAATCATCTTTTCCACGTACATTGCGGACTTAAGGCTTTCGAAGAGGGCTAGAAAGGCCTGCTCAATGGATATCCTGCACCAGGTACGTTGAGCTAACCCATGCCGCTGTGGCCGCAAATTATTAGTAGTTTGCTTCGATATTGCTCACCACAGTTACACGGCGTTTGCATGCTTACCGTCTGGAGAGGCGGTTAAACACATCCTGGTAAATCTGGCCGTCAGCAAGGGAGAAGAGCAGCATCTCAACCTCATGGATGTGATGCGGATTGCCCCAAAGCTCAATGCTTACGTTGCGCACGAGCGAGACGTAACGCGGATAAGCAGCACGCTCTGAGATGAAGTGCTTCTTTCTCAAATCCTTCGGGTCGGTGCTCTCGCCAGAAAGCAGGCGCTCACCCAGGATCAGCGTGGTCACATCAAGCATCTTCAGGCGGGTGTTCCGGCCCTCAGGCATTGGGAAAATAGGATGTTCAGCACCCATCAGATAGTTGATAGCATTGAGGGAGTATGCAACTCGTGCATCGTAGATGCAGGCCCAGTCTGGGCACACGATCGATGCCCATTTTGACCAGCTGCTTATCTGCTGGAAGCGTGGCTGGAAGCCCGCGGGTATCTCGGCGATTCCCTTCAAAGACGAAAAAAGCCCTAGCGTTTCATCGACCTTCGAGAACCGAGTGATACCACCCCATACTTTGATGAAGTAGGTGGCCACGCGCCCGTCTTCAACGTTACAGGTGCTGGAGTTGACCAAGGCGCGAAGCCCTGCTTTCAGCTCCAGGGTTCGATCAAACGCGTTTTCGCCTTCGAACGCAATTCCGAACTGGGCGCCGGCGAAGCTTTGATCAAACGTCCAGTTGTAAAGTGCCGGTAGATCATCTTTCTTGTCCTTAAGATATCGAGCAACGTAGCTGTCCATTTGCGTCCTTACACATAAAGAATCCATGATATCAAAACGAAATCACTGCAAGGCGGCTGTTTGTAAGCTGTCTACCTTAGGGCGGTCATTTGCTGTCTTCAGTCCTGGGAACTCGACATGTCACAAACGTTTGCCTGCCGCAGGCACAGGAGTAAAAACATTATTAAAGCCGATTCCCAGAGCCGCACGCCTCTCGCTGCACATCACTGCACGGCAGGTGGACGTTCTGCGAAGCATGCAGTAAATTCATTAGGAGCTCAGAGAGGCCATAATCTTGACCCAGGCACGCGAGCGACGGCATAGGCAAGAATGCAGAGATCTGTAAACCCAAAACATCGCTTGTTAACCACTGCGGTTAACAGATCAAAATTTAGGTTTACACCGACTGAGCAAGAGGGCGCTCCACCAACCTGGTCGCAGACTGGAATCCAGTTGGTCAATCGCTCTATAGAGCATCGACGATGTCAGCAAAAACCTGGGTCAGACTCGGCCAAGGTTGCTCAAATGCGACTTTATTTATACAGGTGTGACAATGTGCCCGCCGCCCTTAAAAAATTTTAAGCGGGACGCGGCTCTATATTTACAGACAAAGAAAAAGCATGGGCCATCGGCGCCCTCTGCGGCGAGCTATGCCGGGGTAAAACCCTGCCGAACCTAAAGCGCCTTCAGGCTTTTGCGTGTCTCCCAACGGGATAGCCATCGGGCCGGATAGCCATGAGAATTTTTCGTCCTCCGTCATCTGCGCTACCAGGTTGACCGCTCGCTCATGAGCCCTTTGGATATGCAACTGCTCTTTGCTACTCACGTCATTCCCCAGCAGTGGATTTAATGTTCTGAGCGGCGTCTAGCTCGCGGGTTCCCGGATATGTCCGGCCCCCGGATGAGATGTCGATGCCAAAAGCAATTCCGTCCGAGCCTGGCGCAGAGCGGCTTTAACGTCGGTTTTGGCGCATGTATGGGCTGTATTGCTCAAGCCCTAGCTGGGGATCCGGTCGTAGCTGATGTGCCGATTGCACAGACCATCGGTAAGCGATTCGTCGAGATGGCGCTACATCCTCCGTATTTCCACGCCTTCTTTGGTGCTGACCTTGAAATGCTTCGGGGCCGCATTCCTGGTGACGTTGCCCAGGTGGCTCGACTGTTGGCCATTGAGTTTTGTTGAGCCGCTGGGGCACTCCGGTAATCACTAGAAATGGGTAAGGGATATTACTAGGACGAGGTAACCCAGACCGTGAACGCGGCAATCCAGACGGTGCAGCGACTAGATTACCAGCTCGTTTCAAGCGCCTAGTCGATCACGCAGCTCAATTAATGAGTGGATGAACAGGGATGATTCGCTGTGACTGCCTTAGTGCGCAACTGTCTGGCCAAGTCATCTGCCTGCCTCAACCTTCTACCCGCGCTTGGCAGTAGTCGCCAAGCGCGGTGGTCAGGATCTGAGACGGGTGGTCTTAATCACCGCAGTGGTCACAGGTTTTGTCACAGTCGCGATGCCCAATCCATCGCCGAAGAGTTGTTGCAACGTGTCGCCGTTCATTGTCCCTGCATCAAGCTGCCGAATTGCCTCTGCCATTACCGCGCATTTAGCCAGAATTAGGTAGCCCATCGACCTATCAGCCATTCCATGCTTCGTGGAGCTGTCTTCAACGATCGCCAGCTTCAAAGCATTGACTACAGGAGTCGGTAACTCAAGCCCCTCCTCAACCACCATATTGATCCCTCGGTTCAGCAGGTTCAAAATCCGCTGCCCTTGCTCATCAACAATCGTTCGAACGTGGTGAAGACGTTCGGCGGTGTTCATTTCTTGCGCCGCCAAAAACCTCGGAAGTAGGTCTTCGACAAAGCGAGCCATGTGTATATCGCGGTGCTCACGTAAGATTTCAGATGCAGGATTGGGTCTTTCCTGGTTGATCATTTGCTGCAGGTATTTTCGGCCTTCCTCAGGTGTTGGTAGGGTCAACAGTGAGCCACCAGAGATTTCCAGCACATCTTTATTGGGCCCAGCGCTCTGCGCCAATGGATCTATCAAAACAGTAATACGCTTTTCGGCTCCTTGAGGCAGTACGCCCAGATTGACGGCAAGGCAAAGGTGTTTGAAAAGCGTGATGAGGGCAGTGGCTTGTCCGGTTGCTCCCGAGACCTCAATCACGACGGAATGAACGTGTGGGAACGAGGCATCGCCCACCACCGAGACGCGTGATGGATCTACCCACCAAACTCGCTCGCCGATCAACTCTTCGCCGAGGACAGATTTTTTGATTGAGGACAGCGCACGATGGCGCGACACATCGGGAAAGTAATGCGAGAGGAGAGTGAGAGCCACATAGGCCAGCGCACATCGGAACTCATCGGAACCGAACTCTAACCGCTGGCTGATCGCTGTCGGGAAATATTCAGTCCGAGACTCACCCGTGACGGCAGATAGGAATTCAAAACCATTCTTCTTCTGCTCCGTGATCCACCGATCTCGCTGAGAAATGGAGGCAAATGCCAGGACGGCTTCCTTCCCCAAAATCGCTGGTGTATGGCTCAAAGGAGGCGGTGGAGCGACCTCGATGTTGTCATTTAGCGCTTGGAACCGCTGCCCGTTTAGCTGAGTTATCTGATGGGGCTGAGGTGCGTCATGGTGATCGGATCGAACCCCGAGCGTGGCGTTGAAATAGCTCAGCGCTTTCATCAACTCCTTTACGTGGTGGCCGAGACCTTTATTGTGGTCGTCGCAGTAAATCCCTTTGTTCTTCCTACGCCCCCCGAATGCGGCAGGGAACACATGCTCCCGCGATCCCGCCGGGTTACCACACATGATGCAGTCCAGTGCCATACCTACCCGTCTCCCAAGTCACTTACAGCGAAACTACACGACTTCCACCGAGGAATCGATCTGCGTAATGCGGATCTGGGCCTGTGCGCGATAGCCTGTTGTTGATCATCAACATGCGATGACGCGCAAGGCGCCACGCAGCAATGTCGAAGGTTGCTTATTGCTGAAGTGATTGCGCAACATGACATTCGGCGGCAAGACGGGGCCGGTGTGATCATGCCGTTAGCAGCTGCACTACGATTGTGCCCGGGCTCGGGCTGAGCTGCTCAAGACCTATCCGGCCGCACCTAGCAAGAGTATGAGATTCGCTTCAACAGAGACGCATTGGCTGCAAGGTGTGGGAAAGCCAAAGCGCTCCTTTTCTCGGGCCACCTCGGACAACTGTCCAAAAATCGGCATATTGATACTAGTTGGCGACAATTTGCTATTCGACCCCCTTGAAAAATCGACGCTGAGACGGAGTAGTTCTTATTAGGAAGAAAAAAATTTTGAGGAGCTTATCGTTTTGTGTTCAAAGCAAAAGCGGTTAGTCCCCAGTCAGTTTCGCAGGCAAGTTGGTGGACGCTGAGTGCTTTTGAAGCTCTTGATCTGTAGTGCATCCAGGCCGAACGGTGACGGTAAGGCTGCACACTGTTAAGACCCGCAGGGGCTGAGGGGGTCGGCTTTAGGCAGCAAAGCTGCCTACTTTTTCTTTGGCTTCAAATCACACATCGTTTTTTTCAAAAATTGAGGCCCTGGTGTAATCAGCGCCGAGCAGTAGGGTGGCAGGCTCTTTATGAGCACGCTTACGCCCCGAGGGGAGAGGCATCGCGAATGGATAATGGAGCACATGCGGTTGAGACTGCGGTATGGAAAAAGGCGTTTGACCAATACACGACCGCAGCGCTTCGCTCCATCATCCGGGATGCGTGCCAGACACGTCCGAGAGAGCGGGGTGATCCCGGGCGTCTTCACGCTTCAGAGGTCACAGCGCCTGCCGTGGCTATGGTTTGGTCTGTTATGACAGATCTAGGCTTGGTGAGCCCGCTGCCCAGCAATCTGCCCATTTATATTCCAATTCGCTCTACCTTGCGGGCCCACATCACGCGAGAGCTGCAGAAGATGCTAGTGCGGGACGGAAATGCGGATGGCCCCATTGTAGATCAGTTATTCAGTAGCGATTTGGGGCTGTAGTACGGTGGGTACCGAAACACGTCGATGGCAACGTCTGCCTCTGGTGTGTGCTGAATTGTTGCTGAGCCATCGGTAGTATGCCGGCTCGTTCGTCGACTCTTAACGCGATCGCTGTCCGCAGGCGATCCTAAATGCAAGCGCCTCCCTGCGGCGGCACTGCCACGCGGCATCGTGAGCTATCAATCAACTATCGAGTCATGGAGTTAGGCATGCCAAAACACCCAGAGGTACGGAAGCCGCTCGCGGTCACAGTGTGCAACCCCTACATCCCGCCAAACGAGTACCGCGAGGAAATGGCTAAAGCTTTGGAATGCATCGGCAGGCATCTCACCAAGTCAGAGTTCGAAGCACTCGTACTGAAGAAGCTGCGTGTCGAAGACCCAGCCCCTAGCGAAAAGCAATATTTGCAAGCAGCTGTCGAGCTCACTGTTTGCGCACACTACGCACGATTCTTCCCTGAAGGGTTCGTCTACGAGGACAAGGTCGTGCCGCCTCGCGATGTAGACTGCTCGTTCAAAAGTGAAGGTTACAAATTCAACGTCGAAGTGAAGTGCGCTGATTTCACCTTGAAAGAGGATATCGACGGGGGAGGCGCATTCATCATGAGGGCAGTGGGTAGGATGCCAGGCTACAACGAGGCCGCTGCTGAGCTACAGGAAACCTTCGCTAAGGGGGGCAATGAGCTTGTGAAAGGTCTCCATATGGACAACAAGCTCAAAGCGTATCTGATAGATGCTCATGGCAAATTCCCAGACGCTACCCGGCAGGGGGAATACAACGTGCTGGTTGTCGGCTGCGACGATGCGGGTGACATCATGCAGTGGGAAGGTTACCTAACCGGAGTTCAAGGACTGTTTACTGAGCAATCCTATGCCCCAGCGGAGGAGTATTCCAATGTCGATATGGTCGTCCTGACCAACCTTTATCACCGCCATAAATCGGTAGAGCAGAAAGACAAACTCAGTAGCCATTGGTGGTTCGGCGAATCGTTTTCCCTGCTGTATCAAAACCCAAAATCTACGAAGCCCCAAGCAATGGCACATGCGTTTGCTAAAACCCTGAGGTACTTCAACGACGAGGTCGCCCAACACCGGCTGGAAGGCGACGCCCCTGACTGGATCAAGGAACGATTGGCTATCCAGCATTATGTTGGCGACGTCTTAATGGTCACCGGCCAATATCTGTTTCAGCCAGGCCAGAAAAGAAAGCTGCCTCCACAGGGCGAGGGAACCTCAACTGAAGACTAACGCCCTGGTTTCTGAAAATTAGCAGAGGGCCGACCAAGATCACGCCCATCGCAGCGCTCGTTTAGCCTCAAGCTTGTCATTAGTACTAAATGATCGAAATCTCGTGTTCGTGCAGCCACCCTGCTTTGACGATACTGGTCAGCGCGCCCTCGGGGTCAGCTGTGTAGAAGACAATTGCTAAACTTTCCTGCGCGCGACTGCAAGTCACGTATAGCAGTCTGCGCGTCCGAGTCAGCGCATTGTCCTCACCAGCCGCCTCTTTCTGGATGTCGCCAGGGGAGGGTGGCACTACACCGAGAGCTTTCTCGTAATGCCATAAAAAGCCTGCTGCTTCCTTGTCGTCAATGATGACCATAACTCTGGGAAATTCGAGACCCTTCACCCCCTGATGCGTCCCGTAAGGCGATAGCTCACTGCAATACTTGGCGTAGCCGGTGAGCTGCGAGAAAGAGGCTCCAATCAGCAGTCTATAGGCATGGACTTCAAGCGCTTCCCGATCGCCGGTGTCAGGAAAGTCTTCGTCTGTCGCCCCCATCTCGAATGCAACACGAAGGCGATCTGAGAGATCTAGAAGATGCGTATGCGCAAGTACCCGTACGACGTCGCTTATCAAGGGATCTGCATCGGCGAACAGCTCAAGTAAACCTTCGGTACCTCTACCGGCTTGCGCTATCGTCAACGCCTGGTCGGGAGCCGCTGCCAACCGCTCCCGGGCCAACAGTGGTGAGCGAAGCCTTACTGTCTCCATCAGTTTGAAGCTGTCTATCTGCGCCGCATCAAGTATTGGCATCACACCTTCAAGGAACACTCGCAATACCGGAAGTGTGCCATCGAGTAAGCCGGTTCTCAGGTGGTCGACCTGATAAAGAGGAACGAAAACGCCGTCGAATCCCATCCGTCGGCTCGCCATCTTGTGTTCCAGGATCAGCGTTTTCCTTCCCTCCATACCTGAATTCCAGACGCTATCTCCGGTGACATCGGCCATGCGCCTGGCGACCTCACTCTCGATTTGAAAGGTCGACATTGGCTGGCTTCGAACGCAATACATGCGCACTGTCCCCAAAGGCGCATCGTGACGCGGCGACTGCTGATGCGTGTCGGCCTGGGCCCTGATTGCGTTGATCAGTTCCACCACCCGTACCGGACACCGCCTGTTCAAGACCTTCTCGGGTTTGGCCCAGTCTTCAGGCACGGCGCAAGCAAGGCTTTGCATACCGTGTCCATAGATGCTCTGCATGGTGTCGCCTAGCAGGCCTAGGCAAAAACGATCGGATGCCTCAGCCTGAACCACCAAGAAAGCTTCCATCAGTCGGGCCATGGTGTCTTGGCTCTCATCGATGAGCAGAACCGGGTGTTTGTCCACCAAAACATCGAGTAGCGGGCGCCGCTGGATAAAGTCCGCGGCCAAGCCAATCACGTCTGAATGGTTGAGCGCCTGATGGCCACGGTTTTCACCCGTTGGGCTATAGGTAAAATCAAAAACGTGATCAATGTTTTCTAGCCGCTTAAGCTTTCTATCCCGGTCTGCTTTGTTAGCTCGGTAGGTCTTGTTTTCACCCCGGGCTTTAGCCAGTTTGCCCTCCAAATCGGCAATATCATTGGCCAGTTTGACCTTGATCCAGGCTCGAATGTCGTCGTTGAATCCCCTGATCATCTCCCACGCAAAGGAATGGATAGTGGATACCCAAACCAGCGGATCGTGTTCCAGTCGGCGCATCACCTCTTCAGCGGCTGCGTTGGTGTAGGTGATGACAGCGATCTGTCTACCTTCGACCCGCAAGCGCTCCGATGCCCGTTCTTTAAAGTTTCGAACCGCCTCAACAAGCGAGTAGGTTTTGCCCGAACCTGCACCCGCGTAAAGGAAAAAGCTGGTGGGATTATCAAGATCCAAGCATCGCTGGATCACCTGGTCAGCATCTGGCAGCACACTCATACAATCTCCTCCCCAGGGGAGGCCGTAACAATCACCAATTCTGACTGTTTCTTGCGCAGCTTCCATTCAAGCCATACCAAGCCTTCACGTATGTAGTTTGGTACTGTCAGCATAGGAAAGGTAGTCGCCCCCAGTACCTCCAAAGCAAACTCTGCCTTGTTGCCATCTCGAAGCGCCTCGAAAAAGCTCTCACTGAGCTCCTCAGGGGTCGTGGCCGATTGGAGTGCCCGGGCAAACTGACCGACAAGCCCACGACCGGAGCGTGATGCAAAGTAAGCTGCATTGGCCAGTACCAAGCTGTCTTCGAACGTGTTCGCCAGCACCTCAACCGGTAGAGACCCCGTCTGAGCAAGAGCGACCAAGATGGGAGTCTGGTAGGCGATTCGAATAGCAAAAAGCTCATCGAGCTCCTGGCATTTCAGCTCGTCGGCCATTTCGAGAAGGTCATCCACTTTTGCAGAAGCGGCCTTCATCCTAAGCCAGTGCTTGAGAGTTGGGTTGTTGGTCGAGAGGTCGGCGCCTCGGCGAACCGGTTTCGCCGCTTTGGCCTTGCCAGCATCCAGGTCAGTTATGACCAATGTGACGATTCCAAGTGCGTCCACGAGAGGCCGAAGTCGGTGAGCGTGACTCCCTCCAATATCCAGGATGCTGATGTAGCATTGATCGAGAAACTTGAAGTGAGTGCGCAAAAACTGTGGCAACAGCATTCGCTCAGCAGCGCCCTCAACCAAAATCACTGCGTCGGCAAAGAACAGTTCTGCATGCTGAGCCCGGAGATAACGAGTGACGAATTTTTGAGTGTAGGAACCCTCGCCAAACACTGTCGATAGGTTTGAAACGGTCGAAACAGGTACCTGTACGCCGTCCATACCCGCTGGCAGGCGACGGAAATAGCGAAGGTGATCGTACTCTACCTCATGGGTGATATGACTTGAGTGCGTGCTCACTAGCAGCTGAGTCCCCAGATTGGGATAGCGCTTGATCAGCTCATCCTCACAGAGCACTTGGTAGGCGTGTCGGACGAAAACTTGCTGGACTTGAATATGGAGATGGGCCTCGGGCTCTTCAATCAGAACAAGGTGAATTGGCTCAATCCCAGTGGTGGTCTGTTCTTCAGGATTGCGATGCTTGTTGAGCCAGTCGTCCCGGAAACTCATCAACCGAAATATCATCCAGATGAGATTCTGGTAACCCAGGCCGTTAGATGTCTCTGGAAGCCGTAGCACAGATGCCGTGGGAGTCGCGCTTTTGGAGTCAATTTCGAAAAGAACGGCGGCTTCGTGGTTCAGTCCATCTGTAGCGGCGAGTTTGGCCTGGAGGGTAATGGTGGGGTCGCTGCGCCCGGGATACCCGAGCGTTTGGACTTGTAAAAGTGCCGGCCCAAAGCTTGTACTCAGCCGGGTATTGAAGACAGACTGAGCGATTTCGATGGCTCGCAGCGCCTCCAAATCAGACACTTCTGGAGAATCACCTGGGTCGAGATGTTTTTCGTAATAACTGCGCAGCTGCTCGGACAGCTTTTTGCCTCCCGATGATTTCGAGTCGTTTTGCCCTTCATCCCCGTGATCCCCAAACCCCCGCTGAGCATTGATTTCATGGATCTTGATCAACCCATCCAAAGGGCTCTTTTCAAGGGGAATCGCGGATGTTGATAGCTTCTGAGGCGAAGCCCTACGCATCATGCCATGTGGGGTATGCAGCCTTCCTGGATCAAGGCGGTAGGAGCGTATCTTAAATACCTTGCTGAGGCGGCGACTGAGGTAGTCGGTTAAATTCTGCGGCCATAGGCTCAAGCCCATTCGCCGTTTTCTTTGGTCGTCGCTGTCATCGTCGCTTTTCTGAGCATTGCTGTCGTTTGCAGCGTTAGCCTTTGAGTCGGCTGCCAAGAAGGTCAGCAGTTCTAAAACACGCTCGCGCTGCTTCCGATAATCCGCGAACAGCTCGGCTATGTCATCAGGCTCGAGGCGGAACCTCATACCAACCAAGCCCCCATCCCAGTCAAAGTTCGGGATCAAATCTCTTACGTAATGGTACTCACCAGATTCTGCGCTGATCCATACGTCCAGGTGAGGAAGCCAATCATCCCAGTCATTCGCTGTCGGCAAGGGCTCGGCAGGGCCAGCAACCTCCCATGAACGGCCAATGTCGTCTATGCGGTCGAAGTGACAGAGCGTGAGATCCTGAAGCCGTATTCCTGAGGACTTGCCGCTCAGAAATTTGCGCAACGCGAGCATCGCAGATGATTTCCCGCTGTTATTGGCGCCCACGAGAAGGGTGGTCTCAGCTGACAAGTCTATTCGTACGGAGTGAAGCTTACGAAAATTAGCTATTTCCAGATGTTTGATCTGCATGCGTCGTCCTTGAGCCCTGGGGAGGTGAAATCTTAACGCTGGCGAATGTAACTGAAAGCCTCAACGCTGAGCAGAGGCCGTTTGCACTTAAGCGATTAAGCTTCGTTCAGTAGCGCTCCATTAGGCCTTGAGCGTTGCTCAACACGGGAAACATAGGCCCTCCGAAATGCGCGCATAACGCCAAAGGAGCGCGTGCTTCAAAAACACCGCAAAAATGCAGACATTGAGGCTGGTTCAATATAGGTGATAATGCAAGTCACTCCGTCTAACGGAACCAACGCTGTACATCGTGATGGAGCAGGATGATGAAGGATCAGGGCACACTTCGCTCCCAAGGTGATTTTGCGAACAAACGCACGGTGGAGTACGCGACCGTCCTGGTTGACCTGCCACATGGATTGCTCCCGACGAACCTGCAAAACCCTCACTATGAGGACGACGACCTCGTCGCCGGCTTGTATGTATCTCCAGCGGGTCGGCTGACCTATACCGTGCTTTACCTCAATGACCTGCGGCTGGCGCAACACTTTGCGGCCCACATCGATCATATTTTTTTGGGCCGCCAGTATGCTGGCAAGTACGCTTTGAGAGTCGAGACGGCAACAACCACTCAGACCGTCACCGCGACCAAGTTGAGGGTGAAACACTCCGCCGCAGTCCGGCTGATGCTGTCAGACAAAGGCTTTGTTGTGTAGCCGCGCATCCATCCATTACGCTTAGCCATAGTGGCAGCCCGCCAGCAATACGTTGATGAAGGAACACAACGCATGTCTGAACCCTACCAGCCGATGCCGGCAGTGCTTGATCGGCAAATTGAAAACGAAGCTCAGGATGCTTTTGGGCACAGGCATTTTGCCCAAGCGCTACAGAGCTTGGTGGAAGCCGAACACCACAAACCACCCTTTAGCATTGGCCTGCTCGGGGGCTGGGGTACGGGCAAAAGCTCTATCAAAGAGCTATATACCCGCGGACTTGCTGATGGTGCGTCTGATGGGTCAGGGAAGGTGCCGCGTCGGGATCGCATCAAAAGTATTACCTTCAACGCGTGGCGATTTGGCGGAAAAGATCAGGACATCAAGCGTGCGCTTCTGCGTCACGTATTTATGGAGCTTGGGGGAGACGAGCAGGCACTCCACGACAAGCTCTTTCGAAATGTCACGCGGGTCGAAACCCAATGGAAGGGGTGGAAGGAATACACAGTGCAACTGTGGCGAGCATGGTCACTGCCATTGCCTGCGTTCATTGGCGCAATGTTGCTGCTGTTTGGCCTGGTATGGGCCGGACTTGCCATCCTTCCGTGGAACAATCCCATTGTCCAATCGACGTTCATTTTGGCAATCAGTGGTGCCTACAGCTATCTGTTGAAGAATTTGAAACCTTCGAAAGTCGATAGCTACCGATCTGTCACCAAGGTTTCGCTGCCCAGCGCAAGCGCCGAGCAGTACGAAGAGATGCTGCTTGAGCAACTCAAAGTATTCAAGGGCCCTGCAGCGGGCATCTTCTCCAAACCCGATCCCTGTGAGCGCCTGGTGATTTTCGTAGACGACCTAGATCGACTTTCGGCCGAAGAAATGGTGCTGGGCCTCGACGCAGTTCGTGCATTCATGGAAATCCCCTCAGAGAAGCTTCCAACGGATCTTGGCCTCGTCTTCGTGATCTCGTGTGACGAAGCTAAGGTAGCCGATGCCCTGGCTCGCGGCCGCGGCAATCCTGAGCAGCCCGGTACTGTCTTCACTCACATGGACGCTCGAAGGTACCTCGACCGCATTTTCCAATTCCGCTTGGAAATTCCGCCTGCACCCAGGGGAGATATGAGGCAGTTCGCTTTGAAGCATCTGTCGTCGTTTACGGACATTGTGAAAGATCTGAACGCGCGAGGTGCAAGTCCAGAACAAGTGATTGACCGGATGATTCACGTGAACGTTATCGATCCGCGTAATGCACTTCAGGTCGTTAACGCATTTGCTCAGTCATGGTGGCTCGCAAAGCGAAGAGAATATGAAGGAAGCTCGAGTGAACGGCCTGGTGGCCTTCATGAAGGTGCGGTGACCAGTCATCCAATCTCGCTTGGCGCGCTGAGCGCTGCCCGCGTGAGTTTTCCTGATTTCTACCGCGACCTTCAGGACGATCCTTTACTGCTTGGCCGCCTGACGGAGCTTCTGGTGCATGACGGTGAACTCTCGAATCAGCCTGTTGAGACGCGGGCCCTGTTGGCCAAACGCTACGTCATCGAAGACAAGGACGGAAAGACTACGATACGAGAGGGCTGTCGAGACTTGCGTCAGTTCTTATCTAGCCTGGTAGGGTTGCGCTGGCCAGATTCACTGCAAAGCTTGCTATTGCTGTCCGAGGATCCAATCAGTCGCAAATTCGGCGCGGGCACCAGCACTCTCTACAACCTGCTTGTGTCTGGTGATACCCGAGGGCTGATTGAGCAGCTGTCTACTCGCACCGACAAAATCGCGCTAAGCGAGGATCAGGCACTGCTACTTCATGAACTGATTAGTGATCTGCACCTGGAGACGGTGTCGCGGCGGCACAACGCAATGCGCGTCATAGCGAACTTGCTTGATCATCTCCCACCACGCACGGTGCGTCTGATGCTCGGCAAACTCTGTAATGAGTTGACCGTATCCTTGGATCTTCGGTCAATGGTTGGACTCGAGAAAATCGGCAGCGTTGTGCTGCTCGCTAATGCGCAGGAGCAACGGCAGATAGCGGCTGAGTTGGTTGACGATCTCCTGACCACGCAGCATCAAATTGAATTCCGATTAGAAACCATGCAGACCCCAAGCTTGGACGAAGCAAAGGCCATGGTGCTCAAGGCTTGTAAAGTTGTCCTCAACGTTCGGGCGCTGCATGGGTTGCCCACCGCACAAGAACGCAAGCTTATTGAATGGCTGAAGGTGAGGGACATAAGCATAGGAAAAGCCTCCTTTCATTTCGATTTCAACATACTTGAACAGTGGGTAGGCAAGCATGAGGAGATGTTGCTCACGATGCTAGGGACTGACTACAGCTCGCTTGTAGCAGATGAAGCTGAAGCGGGCAGGTCGCAGGCGCTCGAGCTGCCGACCGTGGCAGGCAGGGTTGATCGATTGTTTGCGAGTCTCGCTGCGAAAGGGGAGGAAAGTCGCGCAGATCTATGGAGGCTTATCGATCGCTATCTGAAGCTTCCAGCGCTTGAATTGCAGTCCTGCGCGCTTACCGCATTGGAACAATCTCATCAATTAGCTGGCGCCCAGCCGCTGTCCGCATGCTTGGTCACCATCGTGCGAAACCTCATCGAACACCCCAACCCCGCAGTCAACTTCGAGCGTGGGTTCCGCTGGGTTCTATCGACGGCGTCTGCCCGTTTTGAAGAACTTTCGAAAGAAGCCAAGTCCAGCCTTGCTGACCTGGGTGAGAATTTATCCGGCGGAGAATCCTACCAGGGGGATGCCGTTGCTCTCTTCGAACAGATCATTCAGCGTGAACTTGGCATGTTGGCGCAGGTGAGCGCGAATTGGGTTGAAGATTTTGCTGAAGGCTTGCCTCTTGAATGCTGCGCATCGCTGCTGAAAGCTTATGCGGATTTGCCGGAAGACGTGCAGAGCAACGTTATCGCGTATTTTGACACAGGATTTACAGCCACAACGCTGCCCGAGCGCTTCGGAAAACTTTACGCCATCGCCGCAACGAACATTCCAAGCAAATCCTGGGATTCGGGCCTATTGCACGACCATCTAGATCGGTCGTTGAGCAGGCTTCCCTCAAGAGTTTCTAGGCCTGTGGAGGATCTGGACGACTTGCTGGTTGGGCTGTCAAAAGTCTATCTCCGTGGTTCCCCTGCGACGATTGCAACCTGTTTGCGAGATACCTTTTCGAGCGCCTCCAGCTATCCGGCTCAACATGAACGACTTCATCAGTATTTCGCCGGAACTTGGCCGTCTACCGATGTGGTGCAGCCCGGTTACGCGCCGGACACCATATTCTCTGACGCAATCAATGTGGGCCGACGAAGCCCGAAAGAAGCAGGGCGCGGGCTGCTTAGCTCTCTTGATTCAATGATCGAGTCAGGGATCGTCGGTCTGGAACGCGACACGGAGCTGATGGAGTTGGCATGTCTGATCTGGCAAGCGCACCCAGTGGAAGCGCAGGAGTTCCTCACTCGCGATTCCAGAAGACTCACACCCGGCCAAATCGCCCAGCTACCTGGCGCCATAGACTGGGAGTCCTTGGAAGAAATAAGTTGGCTCAGGGGCGCTTGGGGAAAAACTGTCTCAGAGCTCGATACATCGGAACGAACCGCGACGACGTTGCTAGTGCTAGCGCTGGGCCCGGTCGGTAGCGCCCAATTACCAGACCAAGCTCTATCCTTATGGATAAATTGCCTCGGTAACGGCGGTTATCAAGGGTTGGTACAAGCTTTGATGTCTACCGAAGCCAGTGATGACGGCCGTCGTCGCCTATGGCGCCAAGTGGCCTCGCTGAACCCAGCCCCAACGCCAACTGAGCTGATAGACCTGAGCATTCGGGTTTTACCAATGGCAGCAGCACCTGAGACTGCTGCAGCTGTGAATAACGACCTGGAGTCCATCTGCAATCGTTTGGGCGACCAAGAAAGTCGGCTAGGCACCGCAAAGCTCCTGCTGGCGACGATCCCCAGCTGCTCATCAGTCACGATCAAAACCAATCTCGCTCGGCTTGCCTTTGGTCTTGGCACTCATGCCGCCTTGACGGCGGTTGATGAGTCAAAGCTGAGCGATGATGATGTACAGGTCATTGCGGATGCTTTCGGTAAAGGACGGGAACTGACCAAGCTCAAATCGCGTTTTGAGAAGGTACCTCGCTAACCGCAAGATATCACCGCAGTTTGGAGGCTCTTCCGATGCAAATGACGGCAGGAATACTAGCGCAATACCTCGAAGCAACTGCCAAGGTCGCCCAGGGTCATGCCGCTTCGCCGCCACAGCTTATGCAGTTGGTGGATGAAATGGATGCTTTTTTTCATCGAGAATTTTTCACGCAGCCTTTTGAAATGGATCCTGTGGGAGCCTTGCTCGCGATGAATGCATATACGTCCCTCATCGGTGCAGTACGCGAAGCCCTATCGGGTCATGTGGCGTTGGTCTTCCCTGTCGCCCGCGCTGCACTAGAATCAGCCTGCTACGCGCTGCTAGTGAGCGAACATGAGGTCAACGCAGATGTATGGCTCAATCGTAATCGCAGCGTCAGTGACCTCAAGGCCTGTAGGAAGCTGTTCACCGTTGAAAACACGATCAGGATCCTAAAACCTATTCAGCCTGAGATGGCTGAGTACGTCAGGGGCCTGTATGAGGCCTCGATTGATTACGGAGCCCATCCGAACCCATTGGGGATAATGAGTCATTTCGGGCCAACTGGGCCGCAAGGAGATGATGAGTTCGGCTTCTCACTTACTGGAGTGCAAGGCTGTAATAGCTGGCATGTCAACCGCGAGCTACTGGTATGCGTCGAAACCGGGCAGGCCGTTGCGTTCCTGATTGCGGCCGCTATCCCTGGTCATCCTTTGCTGAACGAACGCCTACAAGATTTCGATGACTGGATGGCGTCTAAAAACCAAATGGCCGAGTCGCTCAGTGGCGCTCCATTTGAGCACACAGGGCCCGTGTATTCCTCTATACGCCCACCACGCCCTTAAGGCCGCTGCAGCGCGTCGGTCAGCTAGATTCCTTCAGCAAGGCAGGGCCTGCTCGAGCAGCCAAGCCGCCGAATGACACGCTGGCATCCACATACCGCAACGCCGACTTCATATCTTTCCAGCCCACATAGCTCATCAGCCCTTTTATATCCCACCCGTGGGCCGACGCCCAGGTCGCAAAACCCCGGCGCATCGAGTGGGTGCTATAGAGCTCTTCAGGCAGTCCAGCCTCCCTGAAAACACGCCGCAGCATCGGAATCAAACTGTGGGGTTGGATGGCCTTCTCGGCAAGATTTTCCCTGCGATCCAGACGCCGAAATACAGGCCCCTTGGAGATGCCGGCAACCGTGACCCAGTTGATATAGGCCTCGACGGGACAGAGCACTTTTAAAGCCGGGGTTTGGAAGGTCGTCCCTTCGTGCAGGCGATCGCCCTTGGTGTAGGGCAAGAAGAAGGTGATGCCTTCACCGCTAAAGGCTTTTGTATTTTCCACTGTGAGCCTAGCCAACTCATCTCCGCGGAACCCCCGCCAGAATCCGATTAGCAACATGGCAATCGAGTGGCGGTGGCGCAGCAGGGTCTTGTAGTCGCCCCGGTCGAGCGCAGCGGCCGCCTCAGATTCCAGCCATTCAACCGTCTGCTCGACATGTCTGATCAGAAGCGGGGCGGCTTGCTTCACTTGAGCGGGATGCACGACGCGGATGCCCTTGATCATCTGGCGCACGTTGGGCGTCTTGGTTGGATCTGGGAATCCCTGGGTGATATGCCACTGCGCCAGCGCGGCCAAGCGTTGCTTGAGCGTACTGATTGCGTACTTGTCAGCGTACTCGGCCAGGTAGCCGGTCGTAGGAAGGTAACCAGGGGCAACGACGTTTATTAAGTGGCCCCGGCGTTCTATCAGACCGCAGAACTCAACGAGCACTACCTATCGAAGCAGATCGCCAACAACTCGTTCGGATTCCGCCCTGGTGATGTCGGCCTCCTGCCTGATGAAGATCCGCACTGTGTCGTGTTCAACAACCGTCTTAAGGCGTACCGGTGCTCCGATGATCCATCGCCGGTCAACGCTCTGATGCTGGTGGGGGCTGTCCTGGGTGCGCCCCAGCGTCAGCGTGCCACTCGGGATCTGGATAAAAACGGAATCCGCGAACTAGGGTATACATTCGTTGATGTGCTTCGCCAGAGCAGAAGTCGACGCTCACTCGTTGGGCACAAGTCGGTGGATCCGGACGCTGTCGCACGCGCGATCGATGGACAGCCCACGCTGAGGACGCTTGCATTCATCTCACGCACCGTCTTCGACGCTGAACTTCTTGTTGTGAGGTAGCAATCGCTGATCGTCAGGGCTGCCAGTATGTCTCGGCGGTGCGGTTGAACGCGCGTTAAGACTGCCCAGCACGAGGCATTGATCAACCATACAGCCACGCTGGCTGAAACATCTAGGGTATGCTTCGGGTACCTTGACCGCTTGGGTGGCCATCTGAAGTAACGGATTAGGGCAGATGTGTTTTGATCGCATTGGGTGATGTGGCCAAGAGAGGTTTCGTTCACCTCGCTTCCACGGCCCACGCCCTCAATGCCTTGAGGTATCTCAGGAGAGCAGGATGTCCACGTCGGTCTCAGCGTGGCCCAGCGATCATGAGCTTGTGTTGCATCCCAGGCGCTCCGTGTTCGCGGCCACGCAAACAAAACGTGCCATTTTTTACTGTTTGACAAGGAAAAATTCATGAGTAAGCCGTTCAAAGACCGAATCCATGCCATGAATCAGATGTACAAGCTGCCGATCCACAGTGTTCCAACCCTGCTGGCCGATCCGGCTGACAAGCTCAAGAAGTTCAAAGCGACGCTGATGGATGAAGTGCATGAGATCGATGAGATCGTTGAAAAGATCGAGAATGGCGACACCGAAATCGATGTGAAGGTTGCTATTGCCGACCTGCTCGGCGATGTGATCGTTTATTGCAGGTCTGAGGCGCTGAAGTACGGCTTACCACTCGAGGACGTGCTGGACATCATCATGGACAGTAACGAGAGCAAGCTCGGCGCGGACGGCAAGCCCATCTACGATGAAAATGGCAAGTTTCTCAAAGGGCCTAACTACTGGAAGCCTGAGCCCAAGATCAAGAGCTTGCTCCTGGGCCTTCAGGGCAAGGCAGACGCTTGATTGGAGACGTAGGCTTGAAACCCATCACTCTTGGAAAGACGCGTACGCTCAAGGACATTGAGGCGGCCATTCGCAAGATCAGCGAGCGCTCAGGAGAGCGATTCCTGATCCAGGCCGACATGCTGAGTGCTCGTCGAGGCGCCATGCACGACGCCGCACGCCTGCAACTCATCGTCACATTGGCCAGGCAGCAGTTGCAGAACGACTACCTCGACTTTGACCCTCAAGTCGATGTTAAAGCGTTGCTGAACAATCTTGGCAATTGCTCGCCGGGCATCGCCGCCGTACGTCTTTCCAAGGGTGTTCGCCTAGGCGAGCAGACATTCAGTCGCAGAGCTGTCTTTCAAGAGTCCGTACAGCGGATGCAGGCGATGAATGCAGGGCGGTACGAGGACGTCGTCAGCGGGAGGGTAGTCGATCTGATTTGCGTCGCAGGTTCGAAAGTTCAACACCTGCGACCGCTCTTCCATGGAACAGGTCACGTAAAGCCTCCATTCGAGATGGCTGATGAGATGCGCCGTCTCATCGATTTCGTCAACAAGCAGACAGCTCGCGTCAGCGTTCCGGGATCATTGATCGATAGCTTGGGCCTCTTTTGCAGTGAGCTGATATCCAATACCCAGCAACATGCAGTCTCCGACCATCTTGGTGCCCCGTATTTTGCCCACGTAGAAGGTATTATGGTCGGGTGGAGGCGGTTGGAAGACGATATATTTGCTGAGGATTTCGACGGTAGTGAGGATTTGAGGCGCTACTGGGAGCGTGAGTCGTCGACCACTGACAACAATAAGACTAGCCTGCGGGCGTTGCACATAAGTATCTTCGACTCGGGCCCCGGCTTCGCCTCCAGGATGAGCGGCAAGGCAGTGCAAGACATGTCGCTGGGCGAAGAGAGAGAGCATTTGATCACGTGCTTACATCGACGCAAATCCAGCAAGCCACAGGATGCAGCGGGGGTGGGCCTTCCTGACATTTTGACCGAGCTTCGCAAAGTTGGTGGCCTGATTCGCATCCGCTCCGGTCGGCTTTGCATCTACAACCAATTCGAAGAAAACGATCAGCAGCGTCATCTTCTCGACTTCAGGGATTGGGATGACACTGAGCTCGCGCCCGTTGCAGGAGCGGTTGTCACCATCATGATTCCATTGAGGGGCGTGTAATGGAGCGTTTTTATCAATGGATGTCCGATATCAGCAACCCGGGTGGCAGCCACCAGGCCTTGGTCATCTGCTATAACGATTCACAGCTATCAGTGCAGCACGTGTTCTCGGACATCGAGATGGCGCTCAAGGCCCAGCGGAGCCTGCCCGATTGCGTATACATTCTGGGCACCTCTGACCAGTTATCAGTGTTCAACCAAGGTTGGGCGGATGATCAAGGTCGTCTGGCTAACCTCTTAAGCCGTGGCGTAAAGAATCCCCGTGTCTGTGTCCATGAGTACGTATTCTTGGAATGGAACGGCGAAGGCTTCAATACAAATGTTCTCGGCGGGGGCGCGCCAATCTATCCTCACGATCCGAGCTTGGTGTTGAAGCATGGGTTAAAGACGTTGATCGAAAAGAACAATGTCATCCATTCAGCACCGTCTTCGCACTCCTTCAAACATCCTTCGGGAACGCTTAACAACGTTTTCATCCAGACCAGGGAACTGGCAAGTGACGAGGCTGAAGTCTGCGTCGTGGGTTACGCGATAGCGCTGACGTACGGCGCCAGGATGCGCCGAGCGGACAAAGTGTTCATCGACACCATGGGAATCTATGCATTCGTAAAGAATGCACTAGACCGCCTTGGCAAGAAAGCAGAGGTCATGAGTTTCCATTCCTATGAGCGACTCAAGACGATGTTTCCTCCTGCACGAGACTACTTCTGTGTCGTGTCAGCCTCCACATCCGGCGGGATGGCCAAGCAAATGGGCGAGCAATCTTTTAGGGAAGATTGCGTTGCCACGCTGATTGATCGTACATCTGATGATCGGTACGGTGGCGTCCTGGTCGCGTTGGATGACATTGATTTTCCGTTGCCGCTCAAGGTAGAAGAAGGTTGCACGCTAATTGAGATCATTGGGGAAAACTTCTCCGCAAAATCAAAGCCCCCAAAATCGATCACGATCGGCCTGAAGCATGGCCCGAAGACGCTCGGCAAATTCCACAAGTATTTCGGCATGGGTGGAATTATCGGGTTCAACAGGTCGGCTCAGCCCAACAAACTGCTGACACTTGACCCTTCTGCGCTGCTAGAAGACGTCCAGTTCAGGCGCTGGTTAACCTCCGAAATTGACTGGTCTCTCTCTATGGCGACGAATCTCATCGTGCACGCCGACGATCCAGGCTCGAAGAGACTTGGTGAGATCACTCATGAGCTGCTCAGTCAGAAGTGGGGGGAAGCCAAAACCATCCATTGTGTCCCGTATACTCAGCTTGACGAGGTAGATTTCAGTGCAGTCTCCGGGGTGCTTGTTGCCACCGTCGTGGCCCGCGACGGCGGAATCCTTAGGGAGATTAGTCGCGATTTGCGGGCATACATGGACGCGACCGTTCCTAGGCGTTTTCTTGCGCCAATAGGCATTCCGCAGAGTGCGAGTGCCTGGACGCTTCTCAAGAGCTTCTTGATGAAGAACCCCACTGGGCGGGATTACGGCTTCTCAAATTGGCTGTGTTTGCCTATTGGTGACGATGGTAAGGAGAACGCCTGGAATCGCTTGGTCAAGATAGGCTCTGCCGGGCAGGTCGATGATGACGGTTTCGGAGCCAACGTCGAGGAAGATATCCGCCATGCCTCGATTGATATGGCCACTGAGCTCGTGGAACAGCACAAGCATGGCTTCCTACCGAAACATAATGGGGAAGCCCTTGCCTTGTCCGATGGATTCCTGTTCTTTGATCCTTCGAGCAACGTAGGTCAGGACTGTCCAAACGTGCCTCAGAGTACGGTGTTCTTCACGATCGCGGCGGTGCTGCAATACGCTCGCGAACATGACGAGCACGAACTAAGGCTGCAGCCGACGGGGTATGAATCCGTGGTCTTGTCGCCAGAATGCTTCCTCCGGTTCAATGACAACATCCTCCAAGCTTCATTCTTGCGGGCCTGCTTGCCATCAGAGCTTGATTATTCGGCGAGTCCCGAGCTGAGCAAGTTGATGAAGGAGTTCCTCGCCAAGGTCTTTGCCCGGTGGGAAAGAACCTATGGCGATGCTGCTCTCGAATTTGCTGCGGCGCTTGCTACAGGTACGCTGCAGCTCACGCCGGAGGACACGCGAGCTCTGCTGAGTGAAGGCCTTGAGATTCGCAGAGGGGAACCATCCAGTCTCCTGGGGCTGCTCCTTCTCACTCAACGTGCACAGTTCCCAGTATCCTGAGGTGGTCAAGAGCAATCAAGAACACGCCCACGGCTAATGGAGTAGGCGGTAAATTTTTGAATGGCGCTGCGTGCTGCAGCGTAGTTCGACATATAGACCGCCGATATCGATTCGATTAAAACCACAAGGCTTTTGTCAGCGCGCAGGGGTCTTGGAAGTATTTAAGGATAAGCCCACCCGAGTTGTTTAAGCGCCCGATTGAAATTGGAAAATAAATAGTATGAAAGATGAAATACACCGTTCCGCCAAACAGGCCTTGAAAGGCGGAGTTATGGACGCTGAAGTATATGATGGGGATATGATTGAAGCATTTGCTTCATGGAGCAAACCTAGCGTTGAGCGTATTCTTGATATTTCGATCGGAAAACTGATCGCTCTCAGCCCTCAAACAAAATTTTATCCTCCTGGTTCTAGCTGGCGTGATGCAGCACAGGGATTGCACTGTGATGGGTGGGATAAATCTCGGGATAAAATCGTAAGCTATTTCACGTCTGACTTGTTAGATACGTCGTTCCCGGCCATGGGATCGTCTTCAGAGCTAAGAATTGGGTTCGTGGGTGGCGCTGTATATTGCCGACTGGGTAACCACCGTGCAGCTGCAGCTAAGGCGTGGCTTGCAGGCAACCATGGTGAATCCGCAGTTTTTAAAAAAGCAAGATCATATTATTGCGATATAGTCCCCAAGCTGAAAGAACTGATGCAAATGTGTGTCGAGAAAGGGTATGGTTTAAAATACTCTCATGCCCCAGACAATCACTTCAAACTCCCGATCCAGTTTAGCTATAATCTCGTCATGGTCGAAAGGGGGGCTTCTAATTTTGACCTTTATGATTTAAACAGTCTGTATGATTCGCTAGAACCTATAGAGACCGGCAGCCTATTTTCCCGACTGCTTAAGTTAGACACTAGATCAAAATGCGCCCGCCGGCAATTTCAAGAAGTCCCAATCGGCCTCATCAAAATAATGCTTGATGACAGTGAGGCCATTGAGTTGTTTGGGGTGGAAAAGTAGCAAGCATGGATGAAACTGCTGCGTTGGGGCGCACACGCATGTGCGCTTGCCCGACATTGGCTCGGAACGTCTATTAATCAATAGGGAGGGAGCTTGCCAGGGTGGGTGAGTTTTCAATCGCATTACCCGGCAGTCGATATCGAACGATGCCTGGCTGATCTGCGCGTACCGTCGACAATATTCCAGTCGGATCACTGCCTCCTCTGTAGTCGCTTGTGTGCGTCAGAGCTAAACGATCTTCAAGCGGGCGACGGCATCCGTTGCAGCCAGTCCTCCGAAAGAGACTGCAGGGTCAACATACCTAAGAGCTGACTTCATATCCTTCCACCCCACGTAGCTCATCAGTCCCTTGATGTCCCAGCCGCTGGCCGACGCCCAGGTCGCAAAGCCGCGGCGCAGCGAGTGACTGCTATACAGCTCTGCCGGTAAGCCGGCGTCTTTCAAGATACGACGCAAGACTGGGATGAGGCTATGGGCCTGCAGGCCTTTGCCCGATAGATTGCCCCAGCGATCGATCCTCTGGAACACCGGCCCCGTTGCAATACCGGCTACCGTCACCCAGTTGATGTAGGCCTCCACCGGACAGAGCTTGGCCAGTGCCGGCGTATGAAAGATCGAACCTTCATGCTGGCGGTCACCCTTCGTGTAGGGCAAGAAGAATGTGATCCCTTCACCACTGGCGGCTTGGGTATTCTCAACCGTGAGCCTAGCCAGCTCATCGCCCCGAAAGCCACGCCAGAAACCTATCAACATTATCGCCACGGAGCGACGGTGGCGAACCAGTGATTTGTAGTCACCGCGCTCAAGCGCAGACGCTGCCTCGCCCTCGAGCCAGGTGACTGCCTGTTCCAGATGGGTGAGCAATAGGGGGGCGGCTTGTTTCACTTGGGCAGGGTGCACGACTCGGATGCCCTTGATCATCTGGCGGACGTCAGGCGTTTTAGTGGGGTCTGGGAAACCCTGGGTGACATGCCACTGCGCAAGGGCTGCCAGGCGCTGCTTCAGTGTATTGATCGACAGTTTGTCAGCGTATTCCGCCAAGTATCGGACGACCCCTACGCCGGTCGTGGGGAGGTACCCACCCCACACCACCTCAAAGTGTTCAATCGCCGCACGGTAGCTTTTCCGGGTGTTTTCCCGAGTGCCGGCGTTTAGATAGCGATCAGCCTTTTCCACCTTTTGCCCTCAAATCTGAAGCTTTGACGCCTGTGTAGGCCGTTGCAGCGCTGTCCAGGCGTTGGAAATCATCAAGAAGCTATAAACTTCTATTATAGCTTTTTAAAAACCGGGTTTAAAAACTTCTTATAATCATATAGTGTGATACGTAAGTACATAACACGTACCACACCACGAAATCGTAGGAGTCCTAATGGCGCGCGGCGGCATAAACAAGGCGGTAGTGCAGAAAGCGAGGCATGCCTTGCTCGCAAAGGGTATGCATCCGAGCATTGACGCCGTGCGCGTCGAGCTAGGTAACACGGGCTCGAAAACCACTATTTCCCGGTACCTGAAAGAGATCGAGTCCTTCGATCCGCGCCCACCGTCCTCCCGCGAGCGCATGGGAGAGGAGCTTTCGGCAATGGTTGGAAGTCTTCTAGATCGGCTGATGGAGGAGGGTGACGAGTCCATCGAGCAGGCTCGATCAGCTTTCGATTTGCAGCGGGTGGGGCTTGAGGCACAGATTGCCAGTCTGCAATCTGAGCTGACCTCCGCACGTCGGCAACTGGATGCTCAGCAAGCCGCCATCGAGGTTCAAACCGCTGACCTTCAGACCACGCAGTCTTCGCTTCAGGCTGAGCTGACCCGCAACGCCGGGATCAGCCAGCGCTGTACTGATCTTGAAGCGTTGGTCGGTGACAAGGATAGACAGATCCAGTCCCTCGAAGAGAAGCATGTTCATGCACGTGGCGCCCTGGAGCATTACCGGGAGTCGGTTAAGGAGCAGCGCGATCAAGATCAACGCCGACATGAAGCTCAGCTGCACGAATCTCAGGTCGAGCAACGAAAGCTTCGCGAGTCGCTGACCATCAAACAGGATGAGTCAACCAGACTCAACCGCGATAATGAACGTCTCCTCGGCGAATCTCGCCAACAGGCTAGGACGCTTCAGGCTCAGGTTGATCAGGTGCAGACCCTTACTGCACAGGTGCATGCCTTGGCGCTGGCCGAGGCCAGGACAGGGGCGATCATCGAGCACCACCAAACCAAAGCCAGTGAGCTCAATGACGAACTCAAGGCCCTGCACATATCGATGGCGCAGGGTGCCTCCCGCGAATCAGAGTTGGCTAAGCTTGTTACAGACTTGAAGGTTCAGCTTGAGTTCGCCGAAACGGCCCGTCAGGCCCTAGAGAATTCGTCACTCACAGTCGATCAGTCTGTCTCAGAAATTCGGAGTGCGCCGGTGCCGAAGGGCGCACAAACGAAGCGGAAGAGGTGATGGCGATGAGACCAGACACCAGCACTAAGCGGGAAGTTCTAGCGAAAAAATTTGACCATCAACGAGCGCACCAAAGGATCAACCAGCTAGTCGCTACCAGCCGGCTGGCCATGGTGCTGTCCCGAACAGTAAAGGATCGCCACGAAACGCTAGCATCTTCTGACTCGGGTCGTGGCTGAGTTACCCACGCCCCCAAACAAATGCGCCTGGATCATATGCGCGACGCCTGTCTTCTGAATTCCCCCAGGCTTGCCACCCACTCACGCGAGATCGCGTGAAGCGTTTCGGCAAGGTCACGACAACACTCAGGCGTGAAAAATGGCGGCAGTCCCTCCTGTCTGCTGATGTACTCAAGGATATTGCCATGGCAAAGGGTGTGTCTGATCCTCACGAGCTCGACATGGCTCTGTCGGGTAGCCAGCCTAGCTTCGAAGTCCTGCTCTCCTGGGAAGACCAAACAATCAATGTTAATCCCACAGGTTCTCGCCAGGCGGAGCAGTGAGTTGCTGAGGGTAGAAATACCTCCAAGGTTCTGGACGTTGATGGGGTCTTGCACCTGTGACAACGTGTTGCGTAGTGAGGCTTCCACTCCCGTCAGAAAACCGGTGCAAGCTGGCAGGTATAGTCCATGCCTGAGAGCGTCGTACGCCTGGATGAAGAGCCAATGACTTTCCGCGCCAAGTGAGTGTTCAATCCAATAATTTCGCTCATCGAAATCGGCCCTCCGCTCGCGCAGAAAACTATCCAGTTTTTGCGCGTCATCTGGAAATTCATGATTGTCATTCATACTACCAACCTCGCGTCCTCTAACCCCATCAGCTCTGAAACAGAGCAAATAATCCGCTGCGTGAACCACAACCCCAGTGCGTCAGAGGGTTTCAGGTTTTGAAATCCATTGCAGAACTTCGTCGACACCTGCGCGATTAGCTTGAGCACGCAGAGTCTTGCCAATCGAAAACGGCGCTTCGTCTCGACAACGCTCTGCAAACCGCACGAAATTCTTGTCCGCCGAGATGATGATGTCGGCGTCAACAAGGTGCGCGGCTAGACGCGCGTCCCCCGGCGTACCGGTGGTGACCTTATGCCAGGCTTGAAGAAACTCGAACGCGCCTCGAAGCCATTGCCGCGGAACCGCTGCCGCATCGAGCTCATGCAGCCAAAGCCTGTTCATCGAGTCGGGGGATGAAAGCATCGCCAGCACATCGATCTCGCTATCGAGCCACTCCCGAACGGCGCTTTCATAAACCTGGAGCTCGGTTATGAACATGTGCAAGCTGGGTACCCGCCAATACTGTACGGGATCTCCAGACCAGCCTGGCGTACCCGCTTCGGGGATATGTCCGACCTTCTGCAGGTGCTCTTCGCTGCCGGGTTTGATCTTCTTCATTCGCTCCCTGATTGCGTATGATTGCTCCACAGCAAGACGTTCTTCTTCGTCTCGTCGTACGCTTTCGTTAGTCGCAGGTGTCTCTATCTCTCGGCGTGCACGATCCCAGAAACCTCCTGTACGCCTTACCCAGTCATACCTGACACGATTGAATTCAGTCATATTCGGTTCGGCGATGACCCATTCGGGGCGAAGCCTTATGATCTCCGACTTGACCTCGGCGCATTCGCTGAATATTTCGGGCATCAGCCGCTTCCAGTCCTTTCTGGTCACCAGTTGGATGACCTTGCGACGAGCCTCTAGAACCGGCAGTCGCTGAACTTCATCCACTACAGCTGGGGAAATGACGATCTCAACGCCTGTGTCCCGGGCGCGCATAGCCAATTCGCTCCCGGCCCCCTCATTTGCGATGTAGCTCCAGATGTTCGTATCCAAAAAAAATCGCATCAGCTTGCCCCGATCGGAAATTGGTAATAGTACTGCGTCGTTGAAACTATAAGACTCCGGCTCTGTACACGGCGTGCAGAGCTGCTGCCGGCCCTAGTGGCCTTAAGCGTCTGACTTAATTGCTTGGAAACGCCTAAGATGATTGATGCGCGTGGTATAGCTCTTGCTGATCATCTCGCGATTCATCGCCCGGCATCCGCCTAGAATGCAAGGCATTCTTCACCGAACTTCACATTGATACGACCAAGCATGCGCATTAGCTCGTCCGATCTAGCTGGTTGCGAGGGGGTAAACAGGACTTCTGTAAACTCGCCACGCTGGCGCAGATCCATCAGCGAAATCTCTGGTTAAAACCGCTACCCGCCATATCTCGACGACGGCAGGACGTGCTGGATTCCATCCCACGTCACTTCTACAAGGGGGGGTGTACCTCCGACATATGCTGGCGATCTGGCCAAATTCGACCAGTTCTAGACCCCGCGGTGCTTCTAGGGCCAATGTTCCCGGCAAATAGGGCCGCGCATACTTTCCGACGGCCCCGGAATCTCTGCCCTGCGCTCTGGGAGTTTTAACGGGATGCTCGCCTGTCCAATCAGCCATGCGGATCGCAGACGTGCCTACACAGGCGACCAGAAAAACGGCAGGCAGGTGAGGTTGAGTGGTGAGTACATTTGTACTCCACCGCATAACCCGCTACAAGCTGAGCTGATCAAACCCGCGTATCTACGGGCATTTCAGGTTCCACAGAAGGCTTAACGCATCGCATACACCGATTGGATACGTGCTGGACAAATTGGGCTGTGATGGTACGGTCACTTGCTGGCCATAAATCAACGTTTCCGGCAGGTAAGGCCTACGACTCGAATAGGTAATGTCATGATCTCAGCCGTTGTTTTCGACGCCTTCGGTACCCTGGTCAACCTCCAAAGTAAGCGCCATCCGTTCAGGCAACTGCTCAAAGAGGGTGCTGTCAGCGGCCGCAGGGCCAGCCCGGACGATGTGCGGGTGCTGATGAGTAACCCATGGTCGCTGGAGGATGCTGCGGATCAACTGGGGATCAGCACATCGCCCGCTCGCCTGCAAGAGTTGCAGGACGACCTAGATCGCGAAGTGGCATCGATCGTACCGTTCGAGGATGGCATCGAGGCGGTGGCTTTGCTGCGCGCAGAAGGCGTGCGAGTGGGCATATGCTCCAACCTTTGCGAACCTTATGGGGCTGCGGTGCTGCAGGCATTTCCTGATCTCGATGGATACGCCTTTAGCTATGAGGTCGGCGCAATAAAGCCGCATGCGATGATTTACCAGTCCATCTGCACCTCGCTGGCGGTATCGCCCGGTGAGCTGTTCGGCGTTCAAAAGGAGCAGATTGCAATGGTGGGCGACTCTTTGAAGTGCGACAGGGATGGGCCCAGGGCGGTGGGGATGCTGGGGTTTCACTTGGATCGATCGGGCAGGGGAGCGATACGGGATCTGGTGCAGTTTGCCAAACTTGTGATTGAAGCAAGACACACCTCAATGCTACAACACGGATAAGCTCCATCCGCGTATTGTTGGAGCATCCTCCATCGATCACTTGGCGAGCCCGTACGCCACTGATTATCCGCGGCCCAGAAAGTCTGCGCTGTTGCACATTCAATCCTCGGCGTTTTGGTCTTACCCGGCAGGCTTGCTAGCCCATGCCCCGAACATCACATCTCCAATGTAGATGCCATGTGACTGAACGCGCTCATCGTCCAAACGTTGCTGCAGTGTTTCGATGCCAATCTCATCCGTGGTCGCCACACCCAGTGCGATGATACGCGGCAAGCAGGCTCGCACGATGTGGCCAAGGCTATAAGGGGAATCGGGTGTCTGTACAAGACATTCTGCACGCACACTACCAACACACAGGCCAGCCCTGGTGAAAATACCGTGGAGATTGAAGCCGATGTGTAGGTCAGCGCCTTCGCACGCGATCATCTCCTTCAACCAGCCCTGGGCCTTTCTATGCAGAGCGAACGCGTCGATGCTGGCTGGGGCCATCGTCGTATCGTGCTCTTGGAAAACCATCGACCCGCTTGGGCGAAGATGCGCCGCAAGCGAGGTAACGGTTGCAACCGTATCTGCTTGATACATCAGCACGCGTCGACCGACGATAGCGTCAAACATGCCAATTGAATTGGGAAGATCGAGCAGGTTGCTCTGAATAAAAACGGGCAACGGTAGAGAACCTTCGGCGCGACGGTTGCGTGCTGCAGTGAGAGCCTCATCATCGTGATCGACGCCTATGACCTCTCCGGACTCTCCAACAAGGCTGCGTACCAGGAAGGACACGTCTCCCGATCCGCAACCGACGTCCAAGACGCGCATCCCATCCTTTATGCCTGCATCAATGAGCAGCTGAGTTGTGAAATCACGTGCAACAATCGTCATGTAGTTTGCTCCAAAAATTCAGCCTAGGGCGCACGGTATCTATGTTGCGCACCAAATCGTCGTCTATGGCTTGGGATTGCTCTGCTAGTGGCGGCCAGGGCAGAAGGGGCAGCGTGCTGTTAAGGCATCAGGTGCTGCTGGACGTCCGTGAAGTCTTACAGAGCGCGAAGAAGTTTCTCCAATTGAGCATGCTCCCAAGTGCTGAGCAGCTCGACAGGATCAGTACCAAATTGCTGTGACGAGTCGAAGAGATACGCACGGCGGTCTGGGCAATAGCAGCTATCGCAGTAGTCGAGCGAGTCGCAATCGTTGTAGAACGTGATGACCCAGCCATCGACCTCAACGGTCATCATCCCGCAGTACATGTCAGTCCATGACTTCGTACCCAGGCGGCGCATAGTGCGAACACCTAAGGAGATGTCGCGGAGCACCTGATAGGCCTCGCGGGCGGTTAGCGACTTTGCTGACAAACGAAAAGTGCCTGTGTGAACCAATGTGCTCGTATGGTATATGAAACTTCCTACGGGGGGCGTGTCGGCCTGCCGGGGATTTGATAGCCTGAGTCTCTATTTGGAGATCTCGAATGAGAGTCAACGCACAATCAAAACTGGCTGCCCGCTATGGCGCGCCTGACGTGTCGCCGCTGAAGCCCTGGAGCGACACGATCGATCAGTTACTCGACCATCGCAGCGTTCGTGCTTTCACTGATCAGCAACTGCCCGACGGCACCATCGAGACCTTGATCGCCGCGGCGCAATCTGCGTCGACCTCGTCAAACCTGCAGGTCTGGAGCGTTGTCGCTGTTCAGAATAGCGATAGGAAAGCGCGTCTCTCAGCACTGGCGGGCAACCAAGCCTACATTCGGCAGGCGCCTCTGTTCTTTGTCTGGCTTGCCGACCTTTCGAGGGTGGCTCGAGTAGCAAAGCAGCAAGAGGTGGAGCTGGAAGCAGTGCCTTATCTTGAGAGCCTGTTGCTCGGCACCATAGATGCGGCTTTGGCGGCTCAGAACGCCGTGGTTGCTCTGGAATCTCTGGGACTTGGCAGCGTGTACATCGGCGCAATCCGAAACGACATTGAAGGCGTGGCCAAGGAGCTTGGCCTTCCGCCGCAGGTCTATCCAGTTTTCGGCCTATGCGTCGGTTATCCGTCTGCCGAACGACCAGCACAGGTCAAGCCAAGGTTACCGCAAGGAGCAGTGCTTCACCACGAGACCTACTCGACAGCAGCCGATGTGGATGCAGTGGCTGAATACGATGAGCGCCTGGGGGCGTTTTACCGGCGTGAGGGCATGAAGGCTTCCGGGTGGTCGGAGCAGGTGGTCAATCGGCTTCGCAGTGTCTCGAACCTGCACGGGCGGGAAGAGCTCGTCGAGGAGCTGAAGCGGATGGGGTTCGGGCTGCGCTGATCCGCCTAGGTCGTGCTTTCGGAAGTGCATGGCTCGCTGTAGAGAATGTGATTATTGCAGGTGCTTGAGCGCACAGGAGGCTAGGGCCGCCGCAGCCCGTTTGCGTGCGGCGGCTCCTTCGAGTTTTAGGCGGGCAAGTGGTCAGGGGCTCTCGGGTTTGAAAATCAACTGGGGCCGGGCAGGGTTGCCGACAAAAGCACATATGTTGAACTCAGCAGGATCGTCGTAGGCACCAGCGCTAGAAACCCATTGCGTGGCTTCCTCATCAAAACCCGGGCTACAGAAATCGGTGTCGGGCCAGTAGTTGTGCAGATCGCTGTAATCCAGCTGTTTAGCGATGGCTCGCTCAGCGGCCCCGATGACGCACCAGGCGTGCGAGCATACGGGTTTTCCAGTTCGGCGCCGTGAGAATGTGAACCGGGTCATAGGGGTCGAAACCCAAGGCTGCAACTTCGCCATCAAAACCAAAGATCGTGCTGATTGAGCGACCTGGATCTGATTCATCTTCCGCGAGCGCATCTACCCAACACAGTAAATAGCCGAGCGCCTGAAATCTGCTGAGCTTGCGGCTTTCTTTCCTCTCAATCGCATGATCTGCGACTTCATAGTCGGCTTTTCTGGACGATTCGGTGCGGAAGGAGAATGTTGTCTGGGCCATCGTATGCATCCCTCTTATTATTATTGTTTTGTTGCTTTTATTCTTATCAGTATAGGAATGGAGCGAGGTCTGTTACTAGTTCTAAATAAGTTAAACGTTATATCTAGGCGATGCTTTTTAGATTGGTGAGTTTGTATATCTTGAACGCTGCCATTGGCAATAGCAAACGATACGTGCTAGATATCAATCCAGTCGAATAGTATATTGGATCAATCGGTTCACCCCCTTGACCCTTCAGGTCATCTTGAGCCTGAAACTTCTGAGGTACCCTATTGAAACCCGCAACCGCAACATTCGGGGACGCATCTGCATCGTTCATCGAAAAAGGGACAGCTGAGTTTATGCGCACGGCTTTGGCGCTGTTTGCCGGCGGATTCGCAACCTTCGCACTGCTCTACTGTGTGCAACCCCTGATGCCGATCTTGTCCCACGATTTTTCACTAAACGCTGCCCAGGCGAGTCTTTCACTTTCAATCTCCACGGGGCTCATGGCGATCGGCATGCTGGTCACCGGCCCGATTTCCGATGCGGTCGGGCGCAAGCCAGTGATGGTCGCTGCGCTTTTTAGCGCGGCCTTATGCACGCTGCTCAGCGCCGTTGTGCCTACCTGGACAGAAATTTTGATTATGAGAGCGCTGGTCGGGTTGTCGCTATCGGGACTGGCGGCGGTAGGGATGACCTACCTCGGCGAGGAGATCCATCCCAAGCACACTGGTCTGGCGATGGGTTTGTACATCGCGGGGAACGCCGTAGGCGGAATGAGCGGCCGACTCATCAGTGGCGTATTGGTCGATTTCACCACTTGGCGCGTAGCCGTGCTGATCATCGGCGGCATAGCGCTAACCTCAGCCGTCCTATTCGCCAAGTTCTTACCTGCATCGCGTAATTTCCGCCCGATCCGCCTGAACCCTAAAGCATTGATCGATGGATTTTCTGTACATTTCAAGGATGCAGGGCTGCCATGGTTGTTTCTCGAAGCGTTCCTGTTGATGGGATGCTTCGTGACAATGTTCAACTACATTGGCTATCGGCTGTTGGCCGAGCCCTACCACATGAGCCAAGCGTTGGTAGGTTTGCTCTCCGCCGCTTACTTGGCCGGCATCTACAGCTCCGCCAAGGTCGGATCCCTGGCTGATAAATACGGCCGACGCTCAATGTTCATGGTATCGATTCTGGTCATGGCCGCGGGGTTAGGGCTGACCATGGCGACGCCGGTGGTCTTGATTTTACCAGGGATGGTTGTATTCACATTTGGCTTCTTCGGGGCTCATTCAGTTGCAAGCAGCTGGATCGGTCGACGCACCGTGCGCGCGAAAGGGCAGGCCTCGTCTCTGTACCTCTTTTCCTACTACGTCGGGTCGAGCGTCGTAGGTAGTCTTGGTGGCTTTGCTTACCATGCAAGCGGTTGGAATGGGGTGGGCGCGTTCATGGGGGCATTTCTTCTCGCCGCGCTGCTCGTCGCATTCAAGTTGAAGAAGCTAGCAACCACCGCGACCGACTTGGGTTGATCAGTCCTATCCTCTGACGCATCCTGATGGCTCTTATTAGAGGACACGCTTGGGTCATGCCTGGGCTCATGGAGCAATTAAAATGACGGTGTTGGCCTGGGTATCTGGTAGTCACGCCTTTGCGTAGGCCACCCTGCTGGTAAGGCGATTTGGACATTCGGCCTGCGTACGCAATACAGTATTTATTCTGTGGACTCAGTGCAGGTCACAGTCATTACCAAATGAAGCTGATAGCGGCGTCAAAAAGTGCGGTGCGGTTGTTTTGGTATGACGTGTCCGTCAACGGCTCACCGGTATGTCTTGGCTTGGACACGGTGTATCGTATCGCGACTATTCGGGCGCCCTTTAAGCTGCGCGTCGTGCTAAGCGCCGGAGGGATCAAGCAGCGCCACAGGCCCGATTGGAAGACAACTAACGAGAAGGGATGCTCATGTATCTGCGTGCTTTAGACGTTAATGGTTTCAAGTGTTTTGGCAAGCCTTTTACCATCGAGTTCCACGACGGTCTCAACGTTCTCGTTGGGGAAAACGGAGCGGGCAAAACCGGCGTGATCAGCGCAATACGCCAGCTTTTCAATGACTCCGAGTCGGGTAAGCGGATCATCAGTGAGCGCGATTTCTATAAAGGCTTTGGGGTTGGAGCCGTCCCCGCGGAATCGATCTGGATTCAAGCCACGTTTTCCGATTTGGACAAAGACGATGTCATTGCCTTCGAAGATTGGTGTGGAAATCACGACGAAGCAAAACTGACTTTCACCGCGCTTAATCAGGAGGCGCGCGGCCGGTTCAGACACCACACATACGGTGGCCATGAATACACCAAGGCCTTAGACACGGAAACGCTCGACTACATTCATTGCGTTTACCTACCGCCGCTACGTGACGCCGAGACCAAACTTCGTGAGGGGCGCCAGTCTCGCCTAGCTCGCCTGTTGAAAGCCCTATGCCGCAAAGATCTTGAAACCGCGAGAAAAGCCGGCGAGCTGCACCCGCTGGAGCAATACGTGGGCGACTTCAACCGTGAGCTCTCCGAAAGCGACAAGTTTGCTATCAAATTGGCCAATCAGAGAATCGGTGAAAATCTGAAGGCAGCTCTGGGGATGCACCTTTCCCAGGGCACAATGATCCAGTTTTCAGAGGTCAGCTTCTCCCGAATCGTGGAAGGCCTGCGGCTCTTGTATTTCCCTAATCTCTCCCAGGCTGACGCTACCCAGTTTCGGTCGTTGGAGGAAAATAGCCTGGGGTACAACAACCTTCTGTACATCGCATCGATCCTGGCAGAGCTCATCCTTGAAGCAGAGGAAGATCGAGGTGAAGAAACCTATCTGCGGTTGTTACTGATTGAGGAGCCGGAGGCTCACCTTCATCCCCAACTCCAGTTACGGCTGCTTCGCCACCTCAAGACAGTTGCCGAAGCACGCGGGATACAGGTGATCATCACCACGCATTCAACGGTGATTTCTGCTGCTGTGTCGGTCGATCACATCATTCATATCTCCAATGACGACAAGCCCGTAGCAGTACCTCTCAGGAACACGGGGCTTCCCGACCAGAGCCGGCGCTTTGTTGATCGCTGGCTGGATGTCACGAAGTCAAATCTGTTGTTTTCCAAGGGCGCAATCTTGGTCGAGGGCATCGCAGAAGCCATCGTGGTGCCGGAGCTGGCTCGGATTGTCCTGCGGCCCTACGGCAAAGGGAGAGACTGCCTGGATGATTATGGCGTGTCGGTGATAAACCTCGGAGGTATTTACTTCAAACACTTCATGCAGCTGTTCTGTGACGTCAATGGCGAGCAGCCGGGGGCTGATATGCCAGTCAGGTGCGCCGGTCTAACCGACAACGATCCACCGAAGTCTTTGAAGTCTATTGACGATGGGAAAGGCGGAACCAAAGCAATACCTTTTTTACCCCACGCTGATGAGCATCCTGTTGGTAACAACCCAGCATTATCGCTGCAAGGCCCCATTAACCGATCGCAGTTCGGTCGACTGTTCGCAGGCATGTACAAGACATTCGAATACGACATCGCGATGGAGGGCGACAATCTCAGGACGATGATGACGGTTGCGGCTGGACTCTGGCCAGTACCGGACGGTTCGGTAGTGAAGGGGCTGGAAAAGAACGCGAAACTGGATTTCGCCGCCATGACATCTGCCGAAAGAGCCGATTACGCGGGAGCCTTACTTGATCGGCTCGATTCGGATGAGATCGGCAAAGGGCTCTATGCCCAGTCGTTTGCGGACGCGCTAGAGGTCTTGGAAACTGACTTCGTGGTGCCAGAGTACATCCGGCTGGCGATTCTTTGGGCCTGCGGCCTGGAAGAAAGACCAGCATGATGGTTCGAGCCGCCGCAGAAGTCCTACGCAGGGCCGGCCCATGATGAAGTTCACCCAAGAGCAGTTGGACTACCTCGCCTCACCGCTTGACCAGCATGTTTACCTCAAGGCCTGCCCGGGCAGCGGAAAGACAGAGGTGGTTGCCGCTATGGTGGCCAGAATCGTTCAGGGATGGTCTCGCTCACCCTCAGGCATTGCAGTGCTGACCTTCTCCAACAGCGCGACGGACGAACTCAGAAACAGGATTCATAAGTACTTGGGGGAGCCGATCGGTATGCCCCATATGATCGCTACGTTCGACAGCTTCGTTCTGAACCGGCTGGTGGCGAGCATCGCCAGTGAGATCACTGGATATACGGGCAAGGAGGGTGACTTTCGCATTCGTATTCTAGACAAGACAGCGGACATCTATCGCACGCGAAAGAGTATTTGCGACCGCTGGATCTCCGCGTGCAAATACGACTATGACCTTGGAGCCGCCAGATTCGTATTTTCAACCGGCGAACGCAGCCTCGATAACCAGTTGAATGCTGCAGCCATTGATCAGGAAACCTTCAAAGATCTCATCGCCACCAAAAAACGGCTGTGGAAGGGAGGGTTCGCCACCTTTGGCGACATCGACATGCTCGCCCTGAAGGCATTCAAGGATAAGAAATTCGACGCCTACTATTCACGGATCGCGCGCCGATTTCCTTTGGTCATCGTGGACGAATGCCAGGATCTCTCGGCCGAGCAGCTGCGAATCGTCGAACATCTCACAGAGTTCGGCATCAAGTTCCACTTCATCGGCGATCTGAACCAGTCAATCTATGGCTTTCGCAGGTCGAACCCCGATAAGGTCACCGAGCTAATGGGCAAGCTCAAGTTCGAACCCTATGAGCTTAAGACGAATTGGCGGAGCGGACAGGACATAGTCGATCTATGCACCAAAATCCTCGGCGGCGAACGGATCAGCGGCAACCCAGATATTGCGTCCGAACAACCGCGGATTCTCGAATACAAGGCCTGCCCCTCTGAGCTTTTGCCTACGATCCGCGCCATGACACAGGCGTACACCAACGTGGTACTGGTGGCGCGCGGTCATACCACCCTGCAGCGCTTACGTAATGGTGAGACCTTTGAAGGCATCGAGCTGCTGGCAGTCGCGTGCATCGGCGCCAGTACAGGCAACCTCAAGGACATCAAGGATAGCCTGAGGACGTTTGCAAAGTGGCTGGCGAACAAACTTGAGCTGGAGGTCACCAAGGTCGGCCCGTATTGCCCGATTGTCATGGAGTCCAGGCTTGCCTGGCGGAAGTTCATCCATGAGAGTCTGAAGTTCATGGTCGCCAATGGTGCTGGAAACTCCGATCAGACCTGGTCGGCCTGGGTGCGCACCGCGAAGCTGGCGATCCGACAACTCCCGGATCAGCCCTTTGTACCTATGGAGCTGCGGGATGTGCTGGACGGCCTGAGAGGCTTGAATCTTGTGGCTCGCAAAGGGCAGGGTGGCAAGCCCGTAACCGTGCGAGTAGTAAGCCAAGAGATGTTGGAAGGGCTACCAGACACATTGCGCTACGAAACGATTCACCAAGTGAAGGGCGAAACTCATGATGTCACTGTGGTGGTTTCTTCCCAACAGCCCGGAGTGCATCAGTCTCATTGGCAAGACTGGCTGCGGGATCGCGGATCAGAAGCAGCGCGGTTTGCCTATGTAGCGAGTTCCAGGCCACAGCACATGTTGATTTGGGCAGTGAAAAAGCTCAAAGCCGAGGATCGACCTGTGCTGGCGCAGTTGGGGTTCGAGGTGCCGTAACCAGCTTTGGAACGCCCTGTCTGATCTAGCGCCTCTCCAAGCCAAGGTTCAGCAGGAAGAAATAGGGCTACTCGCTCACAGAGGCGCGATCCACTCCGAAAGGGTAGCCGATGGTGACTTGGCCTTGCGCCGGCGTATAGACAAGCGTCTTTTGAACAGACAAGGAGCCCGTAATGAGCCAGCTCGTGTGTACCCATTGTCTCACCGAAGCCTATTTGCGCGATCAGGCCGCGGATAATGATGTCAGTGAATGCGACTACTGTGACCGAGAGCTTCCAGTCATGGACATGGACGAACTCGTGGATATGTGTGAGACGGCAATCCACGCTTGCTTTCGTCCAATCCCGCAACCGAGCTCAGTAATACACCACGGTTATCCTCCCGTCGGTGAAAGTCTGTATTTCGTCCTGGAGCGTATGCTGGGTGCTGGTCAGAGCCTGCTGTCTGATGTTCATGATCGGTTGATTGAAGCCTGGAGCGGCCTGGACGATGACGACGATCCCTATTTTATTGAAGAGACTGAGGCGTCGTCAGAGCTGACGGTTGGCTGGCGGAAAATGGAGCACAGCCTGCAATTTGAATCTCGGCTGGCGAACCCTTTAGTGGGGTCGATCCTGTCCATGGTTTTCGATGGCATTGAAGATTTGCGTTCAAAGGACGATCGATCAGCCATTGTCATCGCCGGCGTTGACCAACCGATCTCATCATTCCAGCGGGGGCGGGTGTTCCAAGACGAAGACACAATGGCAGCAGCGCTGAAGCACCCTGAAAAGCATCTGGGGCCCCTACCCAGGGGTAAGGGCTCCCCGGGGCGAATGAATGCCAAAGGCATCTCGGTTTTTTACGGTGCAACAGACGACCATACCGCAATTGCGGAGGTTCGCCCTCCCGTAGGTAGCACGGTGGTGACCGCACGGTTCGACGTTATCAGGCCTCTGCGACTTCTCAACCTGAACGACCTGAACGCGATGCGTCCGCATCGTGACCTGAGCTACTTCAATCCCGTTCGCAGGAGCCTTGCCGAACGCTGCGCCTTCCTCAAAGCCTTACAAAGCCAACTGACCATGCCGGTCATGCCTGACTCAGCGGAAAGCGGTTATCTAATCACGCAGGCGATTGCCGATTTTCTGGCTACACACCAAGGTCTCAACCTCGACGGGATCTTGTTCCCGTCTGCACAGGTGCCGAAGGATGCCTCACCGGGCCAGAACGTGATTCTTTTTCACAAGGCAAGCGGGGTTGAAAGGTTGGAGGACACACAGGAGGCGGAGTACGTGAGCCTGTGGGAGTCGGATGAGGATCGGTGGGTGTACTACCCTGAATTCTGGGAAGCCGGGCCGAAAAGCAGAGATGAACGCTCCCAATATGTGCCACTCGTACCGCATCCCGAGCCAAGCCTGCGTCTAGCCAGAGATTGCATCGTGATTCACCAGATCCAGGGTGTTCGATTTAGCAGCGCGGTTGATCCCGTTCGCTATGTTCCTTGGTCGAACGACAGGAAATTTACAGGATTCAGGTAGACCCTCTTCCATGCAAAGGTTCTCAGCTGCCCGGCACTTCCCGCATGAGAAGCACTTAAGCTACCGTTCATCGGCAAACCCCACATCTAGGGATTTTGGCATACTGACATCACTACATATTGGGTTAATTTATGTCTGAGAGCCTAAATCTGGTGTTTTGCCATGAACGAATCCTATATCGAGAAAGCAGCGACTGATCTGCTCATGCAAATCTACCGAGATCGCCGCTACCTCTGGCCAGATCAAGATACCCAGCCAATGATGATGCGCAGCCCTCAAATCGCTGCTTTGGTCTGTGGCTATGATTACCATGTCTATCCCACGCTGGGGGATACCAAGTTCAACCGGCATAACACCGGTACCCGAATCGCGGGCTTGATTGATCGTCAGGCTAACAAGATTGCCGTTGCGACCGAGTTTGGTGACAAAGTCCAGCTCTTCACTGGCGCCCATGAAATAGGCCATCTCGTACTGCACGAAGACACCGTCATGCATCGCGACCGCGCGTTCGACGGCGGCCCATTGCAAGCGCCTCGGCCTCTCGCTGAGAGGCAAGCCGACCGCTTCGCAGCGTGCTTCCTGATGCCTCAAAAGCTGTTGAGAGAACGGTTCGAATTCATGTTCTGCTGCAAAGGACAATTGCGCTTCAGCGACGTGATCGCCTTTCACCTCGACCCTAATCACCCGGATCGCCTGCTCTATGCCTCAAAGGACTCAGATGAGCGCGAGCTAGCGCTGGCGCGGTGCACCCAATTCAACAATCGGAACCTGGTGTCATTGGCCCAGCAGTTCGGGGTTTCGGATTCAGCCATGGCTATTCGAATCAAAGAGCTAGACTTGGTGCGCTGGCCCTAAAGCGGCCTATTGCAAACACCTAAGCTCGGATGAAGCTGTGTGGGGGGTTATTTGTGAAGGTTTTTATCAGCTCCGTTGTACGTGGCTTCGAGGCATATCGAGCCTCTGCCCGAAAAGCCGTAGGGCTGCTCCAGCATCAGTCCATCATGTGCGAGGATTTCGGTGCTCGACCCGACTCGTCAGAAGTCGCATGCATGACCGAGGTCGACCAGGCTGACGTGGTCATTGTGATTCTGGGGGCCGATTTTGGCTTCAAAACTCCAAGCGGGGAGTCGGTGACCCAGCAGGAATTTCGTCGTGCGAGGGCAGGTGGGAAGAGGGTGCTTGCCTTCCTTCAGGACGTTCCGGTCGAGGGGCCGCAGGAAGCGTTCAGATGGGAGGTATCGGACTATGTCGATGGGCTGTTCCGGGCGACCTTTTGCAACGAACACGAGCTGTCAGACGCTATCGTTCAGGCGCTGCATCAGCTCAACGTGACGCGTGCCGCGATTTCAGAGCACGAGTTTGTTGAGCGCCTTCAGCAGCACCAAGGTCATGGCCAGAGGCACTGGAATAATTGGAGTCGCGATACCCGCATCGAGATAGCCTTCCTGCCTCAGCCAGAACTTTCCGGTACTCTGCGCCAGGTGCACTCCGAACACGAAACGTTCTTCCTCAAGCTCTGCCAGGCGGGCTTGAGCTCAGTGAAGGACGGGTACAAGGATTTCGATCAGGGCGATTTAACCGGCATAGATGCGGGCACTGTGGCATGGCGTCACCATGATTCCGGAATGGCCTGGTTCACGGCTGCCCTCACAGCCCCCACATCCAACCATGACCCTTTTGCCGGCCATTACATTTCTCCTAGCCGAGTGCGAAAACTGGCCGAGGCTGCATTCGGATTGATCACGCATGGCCGAGGAGGGTGGTTCCAGCTTTCCCTGACTGACATCTCCTACAAGCTTTTCCAAGAGCCGCCGACCGTCGTATCGAGCAGTCTCTCGATGCCGCATCGACAAGAGGAACACATTGTTGAACGGCAGCTGCTCATCCCAGCGTCACAAGCGGCCTATAACCGCTGGCTTGATGAAGTGTTTTTCAGGATGGGACGCAAGCTTACTGGGTAACCGCTGGGTGTACTCTTGGGCACCTGTGCCAGCTGCAACTTAATACTATTGTGCGAACTGAAGGGGATCCCTAGCGGGTTGTCCGAAAAAGCTGCCAAATTTGAATTCAATATGACCAGGCTGAAGCGTGGACAAGCTGGGAAATCTTGCTTGGACTTGGGCTTCCCAGTCGAGCTCACAGAAGCGCTTGTCGGGCCAAAAATTATGCAGATCTTCAGCGACCAGCGTCTTTGCAAGTTCTCGTTCAGTCGAGTCAATTAGACACCAGGCCACAAACAGCCTTTCATCCCAATTCGCAGAGCATAAGAGGTGCACGGGTGCAAAATACCCAAGGGAGAGCTGATCGATTTCGCGATCAAAACAAAACATCCCATTTATCTGATTCAAGATTGATCCTTTGGCCGTTAGGTCGACCGCATTGAAAAACCAACCAATCGCCTGGAACTTGCTAAGCTTTAGGGACTTCTTCTGCGTAGCGGAGAGTTTACCCCTGCCAAACCAGTGCCTGGCTCGCCTCTGAGGGGATGTGAGTTCTGTTTTAGTCACTTTGACTTCCTCGTTTTGTCTTATTTGTTACATGTTGCGTGTGGAGCGATAGCTGGCGCAAGAAACGCTAGGAACGCTTTGTCTTCGAATGCCCCTGTAGTGAAAACTGTCGTGCTTCAAGACCTGTCGACGCTGAAAGCGAAGATGACTACGGGGCGCTGGGTCATGCTGGTGACTTCAGCCTTTCTGCCCGGTTCGGACTCCGAGAGATCGTATTTGCTGCTTGGCCAATGCTGGAGGGCCACTACTTGGTTTAACCGTGGAATTTAGCGAAAGCAGAGATCGATATCGGCTCGCTCCAGCTGGACTCGATGATCAAACTTAACAAAAGCAACGCGCTGGCACTCACCCAGAAAATCCAGATGTGGTTAGGTCTAAGCTTGGAGACGATTGAACGCAAACCGGAAGCGGTGTCTCAAATCGCCCGTGTATCTACGCGGGCCAACCAAGCCGGCGAGCGGTTTGCTGATTCGCTGATGCCCGTGCTGCGACATCTGGTTCGCAACGCAAGCCTCACGCCGGAGCATCGTTCTGAATGCTGACGCAATGTCTACCCGGGATGAAGTGGCCGGACGTCTCAGCGGCGCTGGCGTTACTCGACGATGAGGACTTCAAAACCGTGAGCGCCAAGGTCAAGAAGATCAAGGTAAGAAACACCGAGGCTAACCGGAGGTTGGTCAGCGCGATGAAAGCTGAGGGCTACCTCGCAACACTGACGCCAGAGGACGACGTAATCACCGCGACTACAAGGCCCTCATCCATGGCATCTGAGGACGGATGGATCGCGTGAGCGTTTTACATCGCGCCCAATATGGGTGTTTTTGGGCCTATCCACGCTCTGATGGCCTAGACAAGTAAGCGGAGCGCGAAGGCGTGAGGATGAAAGCCCGGAGGGTCAAGACGACCGCGTCGCGGGAGGCTTGATTCACGGCAGCCGTGCTCGAAGAGCCACGCTCACCGCCGGCGTGGTCGGCCTAGGAGATGACGGGTGAGGGCGCTTGTCGTGTGCCTTGGTGGCTATGACCTGCTGATTGAGCGACGCAAAAGGATCTCTAGTATGAGGGCCCTGAAGTTAGCTACTCATGAAATATTTGATATATCCGGCGCTTGGTGCCGCATCGAATGGTCTCTCTAATCACTCGATCAATCCTACGGCTCTGGGATGATGCATACTCAGCCTTCCAGGCTAAGGGAGCAGCGCGTGAAAGACGGCAGTGATGAGTCTTCCCAAACGAAGAAGCAGCGACGAGGACGGGCGAAGAGCTTGCCAGTGCCTAGTATCCGAAAGGGGGTTGTGAATCGAGCTTTTTACGTCGAGCTATCAGTGCCGTCCTCCACGGCCGGCGAGCATCCTACGACCAGCTCATCGGGCGCTGGTTCGCATGTGCTCGCGAGGATTTTTGCAGACCGAATCGAGACTTGGCCAACAGTCATCAACCCCGGCTTCTTCTCAGAATATACGCGGCAGAGGAAGCCTTACCCTCACATTGTATATCGGCTTCCAAAACCCTTTGCTGGGCCACTGCCAACCGATCCTAGCTCGGCGGTGTCTCACATCGAACGCGTATTCGACTCCGGGATTTTCAATTCCTGTGCCCTGGGGCTGGGGTTCAAGCCATCCTTCAACGCGGTACTCCACGCGTTTCAGATCGACAAGAGTGTCGACACCATTGAAATACATTACGAGGGCGACCTGTTCAGGCGCGAGAACGTAGTGTGCGTTTCGGAAGCCACCCTCAATGATCTCAGAAAGGCGTTCAACATCGGCGATGCCTTTTGGAATCGTCAAAAAGAGGGGTCACGCGGCTCATACATTTACGAAGAAATTGTAGAAAAACTAGCTCCTGATCTAAAACATTCTGATGACCGTGGGGGTCATTATTTCAGCAGGTTTAGTGAAGCCGAGCGAGATTATCTAGCAACACTGCAGGCATACATTCGGTACTTGCCTCTGGGGATGCCTGAAGACTTCAAGGCAATGCGGGAATCGATGGATCGGGGCGAGCTATACCGCATGATCCACCATTATCAAATACTGCTCGCGCAAAACCTCAGCGCAGCCGAGTGGCAATCGTTCCTCAGCCATAACATCGATTTGGTAGTCAAATGCTTGCAGCATCCGGAGTGCAGCGTGCTGGAACCGCCGCTAGGTGCTCAACCCAAATCCGCTATAGGGAACCCAATCATTTACGGGCATGAAGCGTTGGTGCTGACTGTGAGATCGCCTTATGCGACGCTCATGATACGTGACAGCTTAGGTGGTATTGGTGGTTCTGACCTAGAAGGTTCTGGGGAGCAGCCAGGAAAGTGGATACCTCATCCCGAGTTGGCATCTGCGATAGAGGAAGGTCGAAAGCTGCGGCCTGATATTAAAGGACAGATCCAAAAACCGCGGTGCGTCGTCGTTGCTGGGCTCATGCCGGCCAACGTGGATGAAGCCGCTGCCTACATAAGTTACCGAGAAGCGGCTAGGAAATACAAAGGGATCCAATTGGTAGACTTCGGCACACTGCTGAACGGGTTTCGCTTGCTTGCCTCGGCAAAAGAGACTTGAGGGATCTTTGTCAGGAGAGCGCGTCGGGTCGAAGATCTCGCCCAATTTCCGAACGGAAGTACTAATCTGATAATCCCGAAGGGAAGAAAAGTTGATGCTAAGGCATGCGGTTTTGAAGAGAAATGAATGCTACAGCATACGATTTGAAGGAAGTTTGGCGCTACGGCATGTGATTTTGAAGGAATGCTGATGCTAAAGCATGAGTTTTTGAAGTAAAAGTCAGGTCTGGGCATACATGTACCTTGAGCCCTCAAGCGGGGATCGGAAGCATCAGCCCTGGACTTTACTTTTGCCAGTATGGTCGGCTGTATAGTTGCGTAAACGTGTAAACCAACTAGATTTTAAGCTTTCTCCCATCCAGATGGATAGGTCTGCGAGGTTTGGAAGTAAATGCAACTCAAAGCGTACAGAAAGGGAAATGCTTTCGGAGATTTGAAGGAAACGGTGTTTAAGGCGTACATCGTCCAGATTCGGCGGCCGGGAGGAAATCTAGGGTTATTGTTACTTCAGAGCACTACAGAAGTCAACGGTATCCGCGATGGCGCGTTGGCTCGTTTAGCAGCACCAAGAGCTTAGTTACCAGCGCAGGGATCGTACAGGGTCTCCAGGCAGGGTTACCAAGGAGTGAATATATGATTTAACATAATATACATTATGCGTACCCTTAGGAATATCAATGACTTACGTTTTCTATAATAACCAAATGATCTAGCTCGACTAAACGGTTATTTAGTTCAGTTATATGGGTCAGTTGCCTGTCGAAGCCGTCAGCGTTCGAGGTGTCCGGCTCGAATCAGCAACCACGGTAAATGATGCGCCCTGATGCGTGGCTCTGTTCGCCGTATCTGATGGCTGCGGAGCTTGGGAAGCAACAAAACGAGGCTGGCCAACGACGGCGGCTCGCTCTGCACCGAGCCGCTCACCGCCGCCGTTGGCAGTTGAAGAACCAGAACAAAGAACGACGCGACTACCGCCAGGAAACGTCAGCTCGGCCACACACGGGCCGCGGGAAATGATGCCATAGCCGGAGGCAATCATTTCACGGGACGTATGCATAAACGATCGATCATCTTTGCTCAGCTGGAACGCAAATAATGTGCCCTGGGATTCAGTACTGATACTGCCTTTAATAGCGATGTTGAAAGCTGCAAACGGATCAGAAGTCACGCTAGGAGGCGGCAAATTCTGCTGATCAGGTACGCTATCAGGAGCCACGTGAACAACTTTGACAGGACTTTGAGGCAAAGTATCTTGAGCAACCGGAGTACTGGTTTTAGCGCCTTGTATAGAGAGCGGATTGTGAAACGGATTACCACCATTGCGCCAGAACACAAACCCAACAATAAGAACCAGTACTCCGAGGAGCATAAAAACGCGCGGAGACGTGAGGGCGTTTTTGCCAGCCATAGTGTCTCGGTGGGCTCCGGTAGCTGTTGAGTCATAAAGTTTAAACACCTGTTCATTAATTTTGCGCAGTTGAACGATATTTGTGCCATCAGTAGGCGCTCTGTTCTCCTGAGCGCTGTGCATGGACTCTTTATAGTCCTTGCCAACAAGCTTCTTCATGTACTTGCCTAGCAGAGCCAGATTTGAATGCTGATAAGCCGCTTCGGAAGTATGACGAATATCAGTATGTAAGTACTTGATATTGGGCATCGTCAAAATGATGTCCCAGTTGAAATGCCGGTGCATGGTCCACGCAGAAAGCCAATCGGTAGGCTTGTCCAAGGCCTTCGCCTTGTCAGGACCACCGGGGAAATCGAAGCGCTCGACGTATTTATCCGACCATTTGCTGGGAAAAATAACCTGCGCTTCATCGAATATCAGAAAGGCGTTTCGCGGAGCCCATTGAAACCAAGTTCTAATGCGCTCCATTCCCTCTGTGGATTCGTGGCTAATAAACTCAACATCAAAAGAGTCAGGAAGATCATCAAACAAAGCTTCGAAACGCTCACGGGACATCCCTCGAACATTGGTAATAATCAGTCGACCTTCTTTTGCAGCAGGGACAGCATCGTCCCAAACAGCACCGGAAGTCTTATAAGACCCATTAGGGCCATGATGAATTTTAATCGCCATAATCAACTGACTCCGGGAATAAATTTCATAGCCCAACGTGTGGGGATGGCAGAAAATATAAGAGTTAAACCCTGAGGGATTTTAAAGAAAGCCAACATGGATTGAATGTTGCCGGGAATCGATGCCCATGCAGATTTAACCAATTCAGTAACACCGCTCTCCTGCAATATTTCCTGAACAACCTCGTAACCCACATCCAGCATAAGTATCTTAAATTGCAAAAAGGAGTAAATCAGCGCCTTTGTAAGAATGACAAGAAGATCTTTAACAAAGGTATAAATACCGCTGTCCATGAAGTCCCAAGCCGCTTGGAAGAAATCAGTAACACTACCCATCCACGAAATAACAAAGTCCATATCAACCTCAGGCGAACACGATCATTAAGGAGACCATCGCACAGAGTGCAAAGATGGCCGACGCAATCCAAGACAAGGAACCGGCATACTTATCAAGGCAGAAGTCAATAGAGTGACCCAGCACAGTAACAGCAGGCGGACAATACAACTGCCCTCCTCCTCCTAATGTTATGTCTCCTACAGGACTGAAGGCTTCTTTCAATTTTGCGAGTGAGTCCTTAAGTTCAGTTTTGGAGTCAGCAATTTTTTGATCCCATTCATCACCCTGGCCATCGAAGGAACCATTTTCAGGATCGGTTAAACCAGCACCGTCGCCAGAGCCGTCTTCTTCACCGTCACCCGAGCCATTACCAGAACCGGAACCGCTGCCGGGCTGAATACCAGTGCCCGAACTTCCACAGGTACCCGTACATTTGGTATCAGTAGACGTGGTTTGACCAGCGCCATTGGTTTTAGTAGTAGTTGTGGTTGAAGAAGACGTAGTTGAACACTTGTTAATACCAGTACAGGTGGTTTTGGTAGCATTGTCCGTCTTGACACTGGTTTTACTACCGTCAGTGTTAGTAGTGGTTTTAACATTGGTATCTATCTTAATGCCATTACTTGAAGGCTGAGAAAATACACAAGTCCGAACGCCATTGACCGTACCGCAACTTTGTTTTCCATCTTTCTGAGTCTCAGTTTCAGAAGTACAGGAAACAGAATCACCAGAGCCAGAGTAAACACACGGCTTATCAGTAACAGAAGTTTCTTCTTTCACCGGCGTACAAACACCGCCGTCACAAGCCGCGTCTTTAGCATCGATTACGTTCGTTTGATTGTTGACGTTACCAGTAAGCTTTCCAATCACATTGCATAAAACGTTGCCTTTGACATCGGAAACACAGTCGCTACTTGAGACAACAGAAACCTCACAACTCGTACCGCTCTGAGCAAAGCTAGGTGGGGCCGAAGGAACACCACCGTCCCAAGTGCCTGCAATTTGATAGGCCGTGCCAGAACCGCCTTGGCTAGCCATATATTTGCAAGTTGGCTCTTCGCTGGATTCGCTGAAGAGAACGCATTTTCCCTGCTTTCCATCGAAAATCATCGGGTCGCCCGGACCTTTAGAGCCGGTTTGATCGGCACATTTCTCACCGTCCTTAGCCGTACTCAAACACTGTCCGGTTGTAGGACTTAAAGCGCTACCAGCAGGACAGCTGGTGCCATAGCGAAAGATCGTAGCGCTAGAATTAGATTTAGAACCGTTCTTCTGAAGAAACGAAAAGCTACAACTTGCCCTAGTAGGCTGGGAAGTACCTACAAACGCAGCAATACTAGTAATTGAGTAATCAGAAGAGCCCGGGTAACCATCGGGGATATAACCAAGGCAAGCAGCTGTAGCGTCGGCATACTTGGTTGCCCCACTAGACGTGTAATAAAAATCGACAGCGAACGCAAAAGAGAAAAACGCTGGCAATAAAATAAGGACAGAAAGTAAAAAAGCGCGCATAAAAAACCCCCGCAGAAACCGGGGGCTGAAGTTAGAGATATTCAGCGCACCGGATACCTGAAACCAGTGCGCTGGCCATGATGATGCCAGCCAGCGCGGACCAGATCACCTGGAATCAGACTTTACGAACGAGTGCGATGATCACACCGACGACGCAGAGCGCAGCCACACAGGCGACAACAGCAGCACCGACTGTTTCACCGCTGGACTGAGCTTCAGCAATGGAAGCGGTGGCACCGTCCGCAATTCCTGCAGCAAAACTGGTGCCGGCAGCAACAAAAGAACCAATACCAGCAATGCCAGCGGCAAACGGACGAAAAGTAGGAAGGGACTGGAACTTAGCGAGTACTTGTTTCATGTCAAACACCTCTGCGCATTTTGCGCAACTGAGAAATAATAATACCGACCGTAAAACCAACGACGAATAACATTATCGTTCCCATAAAGAACTGCATAAATGTATCGCCATCAAAACCACCTGTGATAACAAGTTCCAATTGAGCTTGCTGGTCAGGCGTAACAACATAAGTTTCCGTCCAAGCCTGAGACGAACACGAAATAACACCCTCGGCTGAGGTTGAAAATTGAGTGCAAGTTAAAACAGACTGAGACGGCACTTATTCAGCCTCCTACAGCTTTTGTAGGAGCGGACTGAACTGGGCGCTGCTCAGCAACGCGAAGAGGAATACCAGCAAGCTGGTAGCTCAACTCTTTATATTTTTCGTTGTAATTTACAGTAACAGGCGCATAAACCTCAGAACCTTGAAGTTCGCGATACGAATTCTGAAGACCATTTTTAGCAGCCTCACCGAAAACGCCGAGTTCAAAAAGGGTCGTTTCGATGAAGCCGTTACGGTTGATAGATTGGGCCTGAATAGCCACAAGATGCCAAGGCTTTTCAGGTGTGCCCTTTGCAGCAACACCAATGACGTGACCTTTAAGAATAAGCATTATGAGTTCCTTCCAGTTGGGTGAAATGCCCAGCCGGGCACAATTACATCAGGACGACGCCTGAAAGTTAGTAGTTTACGTTTTGCATGTTGGTTCCTGACTTGCTCAGATGACTGAGCCTGTAGAAACAAACGCATAAGCGAATTAGCGAGAGCGTTAGGGTCAGAACGCCCAGAGTCATAATCAGCAATCTCATTCTCCACTGAGTAACGAAGCATTTGATATTGAATACGATCCATCAAACACCCCAGACATAAAAAACCAAAGACGAAGCCGAAAGACAAATAATGAAAATAACAAACAAATCAATTAACGTGGATGCGAACCGCATAAAGCCAGCCATCAGTAACCCATCCATTCAGCGACTGAAGGCGTACCAGCATCATTGGATACATGAAAATACTGCTGGTCTGGTTTAACGCCCTGCTCTTTCCTGAGCTTTACAGCAGCTAAGGTTTCTTCTACCTGAGCGCGAAGAACAGACGTATCTACAGGACGCATACGTGAACGCAGTTCGACTTGACGACGCTGAGCAGCAGAAAGGCTGAGGCCTTGAAAGCTAACTGTTTTCATGCGGCCACCAATTGCAAGTGACGAGGAACAACAGCGGAACGGTAAAACGTTGGCAACTGAGTTTCAAATGTACGGACGATTTCACGTACGTTACGAATAAATACTGCACCATGACGAGTACCGTCATAAGGAAGCTTGATATCAATACCAATAGCGCGAAGTCGAGCCCGATGGGTTTTTACAGACGACTTGTCAAAATTGAATGAATGATTATGCATCCACAGATGAACATAACCCGCTGTTGTCATGGCTGCTTTAGTATTGTCACAAATACCTTCAGCTATAAGCTGTTCAGCAACGCTGAATGTGTCAAAACTATTGACCTGTAAACGTTCGCCAGTCATGAGAAACCCCCTGTGGAGTTTTACCAATTCGTCTTCTTGAAATAGGCCCCAGAAATTAAGACCTTCACGTTTTAAAAATTCACTTCTGCATTTCATCTCTGATCGAACCATGCCAACAGAAACGCACCAGTCGCGAAGCTGGCGAACATATTTGTATTCATCTGAGTCCTCACCGTAGGTCCGCTTCATCTGCGGAAGAAGGTGAGCATTAAGTTCAGCAGCTTTGTTGTAGTTGCCCGGATAAACCAACCGACCGGCCTTCTCTCCACCTTTCGGAGTCCAAACGCAGGTGTTGCCGTCCGGATACAGGTAAGCAATGGAGTTCCGATAACGCTGGCTGGAAATACCACGCAGAAATGCGCGTTCGTTGCCCTGCCCTACGTAAAAATTCGAAGTCAGATCGAGACGAAGAAAGACAGCTCCATCAGCGACAACACCACCGTCCTGCAAGCGCTGAATATCGCGACAGCGAGTCATCGGCGGTAGGTCATACTCAGCGAGAACAGAGTTGACAACACGCATGCAATCATCGAGCGATTGCAAGCCAAAAACGTTGTCCAGCCGGTTAATTCTGGAGGGGTTGCCGTCGACAGTGATCCGACGACCTGAAACCTGAATTCGAAAGCTTGTGCAGTAGCTACCCTCAGCCAAAAAAGGAGGTGCAGTCTGGCTTAAAAGCTGTTCGGTCTCAGCGTCGTGACGGCGAATGATAATGTCCGCGACCTTGGGCAGATCGTACGGGTAATCCTGAAACGCCTTAACCCAATCGTAAAACATCAGAATTCCTGTCAAGACCCACATCCGAGACGCAAAGGTATAGGATATGGGTCGAACCAGTCAACCCTAATATGGTCTGTTTAGGTTCCAAATCCGATCTATGGTTTTTTATACAGGAAATAGCATCTGTGGACGATAACGCACCTCAGAGCAGCGAAATGATGAATATTGGCGAAAATCTCAGCAAAGCCAGAGAGGACAAGGGCTTGACTCAGGCGCAAGTGGCTGTAAGTGCAGGGATTCCGATATCAACATATAAAAAATATGAGAGCGGATCACAACCGCCACCTGGGGACCGGATCGGAGCCCTTGCGAGAGCCTTAGGGATTTCAGCAGATCAGCTGGTCATGGACGAATCGGAAAGGCATGTATCGGAAGAACTGAGGGCTCTATTTCAGCGATTCGACATGCTGCCGGATGAGATGAAATCCATGGCAAGGATAGTTTTAAGAGGGGTTTTACAGAGCTTCGAACAAGAGACTCTGAAGTAGGAAAAGTATGGGATTCCATACCAAAGTGGGGGTGTTACAGCACCCCCACCCGCTCGACTCAAAATCGCAGGAGGCGGAATGCTGGAAACATGGGTGTTTTTGATGATGATCGAGGGAAAGCCTGAAATGGCCTTCCCAGCGGCCACAGAAGCAAAGTGCAGCAGCACCATGACAAAGCTTTTGATGGTGCAGCGGCTACACGGTGTAAAGGCATCAGGGGCTTGCTACGTAAGGGCAACGGCCATTGACGACACCGAAAGACGGTTGATCGGCGTACCAATCCAAGGTGCTAGAAAATTGGACCTGCCGGGACCTGACGGGCGATAGAGCTGGACGTCACGGGACCGCATAAGGCCAATGACGGCCCGGGATTGGAAAAGCAGAGGATCAGGGCGCGAAGTGCCATCACGGCGCTTGAAGATGATTTGAACGCGACAGAAACCCTCAGTGATCAGTTGATCGCTGGGGGTTTTTTGTTGGGCGGGAGAACGGCCGGCGTTGCCGGGTATCGGCGCGGAGGTTGATTAGCCTGACTGCGGATCTGCGAAGCGCCTAATGCCCTGCGGGCAGGTCGAGGTATGGCAGCAACTGGTACCAGAACTTCGCCCTGGGCAACATTGCTGCAGGAAGAAAAGGTACCGGTTAGATCTTGAGGCGAGCTTGCGAAGTCTTCTCGACGACCAGCAACGCGGCAGCACGAGCACCTTCAAGTACAGAATTGGCGTCATCCAGTTCGTTCTGCAGAGACTCAACGTGATACTCAAGATCGACAATACGACCTCGCAACAACTGAAACTGGAAAGCCGCGTGAGCATAGGCCTTTGAAGCTGTATTCGTGCTGGTCTGGCGTTTCAGCGTTTCAACGAAATCATCATCGGCATCGAGGATTTTTACGAGCATTTGGTACCACTCCCGTTAACCAGGTGAAGTACCTGGGCGAGACAATGGTACCAAAGCTGATAGATAGAGCAAGCTTTTAGTACCATAATCGTCGCCGGAAATCGCACCAGGTCGTATGAAATGGTACCGGCACGCATAATGGACGTTATGGGTAAATCGGGCACCGGGCGCGGGGCGATTTTCCCGATGCCCGACTCTGCCCATTCGGGCGGTGAATACCATAACGTCACAGAAATTATGCGTACCCTTAGGAATATCAATGACTTACGTTTTCTATAATAACCAAATGATCTAGCTCGACTAAACGGTTATTTAGTTCAGTTATATGGGTCAGTTGCCTGTCGAAGCCGTCAGCGTTCGAGGTGTCCGGCTCGAATCAGCAACCACGGTAAATGATGCGCCCTGATGCGTGGCTCTGTTCGCCGTATCTGATGGCTGCGGAGCTTGGGAAGCAACAAAACGAGGCTGGCCAACGACGGCGGCTCGCTCTGCACCGAGCCGCTCACCGCCGCCGTTGGCAGTTGAAGAACCAGAACAAAGAACGACGCGACTACCGCCAGGAAACGTCAGCTCGGCCACACACGGGCCGCGGGAAATGATGCCATAGCCGGAGGCAATCATTTCACGGGACGTATGCATAAACGATCGATCATCTTTGCTCAGCTGGAACGCAAATAATGTGCCCTGGGATTCAGTACTGATACTGCCTTTAATAGCGATGTTGAAAGCTGCAAACGGATCAGAAGTCACGCTAGGAGGCGGCAAATTCTGCTGATCAGGTACGCTATCAGGAGCCACGTGAACAACTTTGACAGGACTTTGAGGCAAAGTATCTTGAGCAACCGGAGTACTGGTTTTAGCGCCTTGTATAGAGAGCGGATTGTGAAACGGATTACCACCATTGCGCCAGAACACAAACCCAACAATAAGAACCAGTACTCCGAGGAGCATAAAAACGCGCGGAGACGTGAGGGCGTTTTTGCCAGCCATAGTGTCTCGGTGGGCTCCGGTAGCTGTTGAGTCATAAAGTTTAAACACCTGTTCATTAATTTTGCGCAGTTGAACGATATTTGTGCCATCAGTAGGCGCTCTGTTCTCCTGAGCGCTGTGCATGGACTCTTTATAGTCCTTGCCAACAAGCTTCTTCATGTACTTGCCTAGCAGAGCCAGATTTGAATGCTGATAAGCCGCTTCGGAAGTATGACGAATATCAGTATGTAAGTACTTGATATTGGGCATCGTCAAAATGATGTCCCAGTTGAAATGCCGGTGCATGGTCCACGCAGAAAGCCAATCGGTAGGCTTGTCCAAGGCCTTCGCCTTGTCAGGACCACCGGGGAAATCGAAGCGCTCGACGTATTTATCCGACCATTTGCTGGGAAAAATAACCTGCGCTTCATCGAATATCAGAAAGGCGTTTCGCGGAGCCCATTGAAACCAAGTTCTAATGCGCTCCATTCCCTCTGTGGATTCGTGGCTAATAAACTCAACATCAAAAGAGTCAGGAAGATCATCAAACAAAGCTTCGAAACGCTCACGGGACATCCCTCGAACATTGGTAATAATCAGTCGACCTTCTTTTGCAGCAGGGACAGCATCGTCCCAAACAGCACCGGAAGTCTTATAAGACCCATTAGGGCCATGATGAATTTTAATCGCCATAATCAACTGACTCCGGGAATAAATTTCATAGCCCAACGTGTGGGGATGGCAGAAAATATAAGAGTTAAACCCTGAGGGATTTTAAAGAAAGCCAACATGGATTGAATGTTGCCGGGAATCGATGCCCATGCAGATTTAACCAATTCAGTAACACCGCTCTCCTGCAATATTTCCTGAACAACCTCGTAACCCACATCCAGCATAAGTATCTTAAATTGCAAAAAGGAGTAAATCAGCGCCTTTGTAAGAATGACAAGAAGATCTTTAACAAAGGTATAAATACCGCTGTCCATGAAGTCCCAAGCCGCTTGGAAGAAATCAGTAACACTACCCATCCACGAAATAACAAAGTCCATATCAACCTCAGGCGAACACGATCATTAAGGAGACCATCGCACAGAGTGCAAAGATGGCCGACGCAATCCAAGACAAGGAACCGGCATACTTATCAAGGCAGAAGTCAATAGAGTGACCCAGCACAGTAACAGCAGGCGGACAATACAACTGCCCTCCTCCTCCTAATGTTATGTCTCCTACAGGACTGAAGGCTTCTTTCAATTTTGCGAGTGAGTCCTTAAGTTCAGTTTTGGAGTCAGCAATTTTTTGATCCCATTCATCACCCTGGCCATCGAAGGAACCATTTTCAGGATCGGTTAAACCAGCACCGTCGCCAGAGCCGTCTTCTTCACCGTCACCCGAGCCATTACCAGAACCGGAACCGCTGCCGGGCTGAATACCAGTGCCCGAACTTCCACAGGTACCCGTACATTTGGTATCAGTAGACGTGGTTTGACCAGCGCCATTGGTTTTAGTAGTAGTTGTGGTTGAAGAAGACGTAGTTGAACACTTGTTAATACCAGTACAGGTGGTTTTGGTAGCATTGTCCGTCTTGACACTGGTTTTACTACCGTCAGTGTTAGTAGTGGTTTTAACATTGGTATCTATCTTAATGCCATTACTTGAAGGCTGAGAAAATACACAAGTCCGAACGCCATTGACCGTACCGCAACTTTGTTTTCCATCTTTCTGAGTCTCAGTTTCAGAAGTACAGGAAACAGAATCACCAGAGCCAGAGTAAACACACGGCTTATCAGTAACAGAAGTTTCTTCTTTCACCGGCGTACAAACACCGCCGTCACAAGCCGCGTCTTTAGCATCGATTACGTTCGTTTGATTGTTGACGTTACCAGTAAGCTTTCCAATCACATTGCATAAAACGTTGCCTTTGACATCGGAAACACAGTCGCTACTTGAGACAACAGAAACCTCACAACTCGTACCGCTCTGAGCAAAGCTAGGTGGGGCCGAAGGAACACCACCGTCCCAAGTGCCTGCAATTTGATAGGCCGTGCCAGAACCGCCTTGGCTAGCCATATATTTGCAAGTTGGCTCTTCGCTGGATTCGCTGAAGAGAACGCATTTTCCCTGCTTTCCATCGAAAATCATCGGGTCGCCCGGACCTTTAGAGCCGGTTTGATCGGCACATTTCTCACCGTCCTTAGCCGTACTCAAACACTGTCCGGTTGTAGGACTTAAAGCGCTACCAGCAGGACAGCTGGTGCCATAGCGAAAGATCGTAGCGCTAGAATTAGATTTAGAACCGTTCTTCTGAAGAAACGAAAAGCTACAACTTGCCCTAGTAGGCTGGGAAGTACCTACAAACGCAGCAATACTAGTAATTGAGTAATCAGAAGAGCCCGGGTAACCATCGGGGATATAACCAAGGCAAGCAGCTGTAGCGTCGGCATACTTGGTTGCCCCACTAGACGTGTAATAAAAATCGACAGCGAACGCAAAAGAGAAAAACGCTGGCAATAAAATAAGGACAGAAAGTAAAAAAGCGCGCATAAAAAACCCCCGCAGAAACCGGGGGCTGAAGTTAGAGATATTCAGCGCACCGGATACCTGAAACCAGTGCGCTGGCCATGATGATGCCAGCCAGCGCGGACCAGATCACCTGGAATCAGACTTTACGAACGAGTGCGATGATCACACCGACGACGCAGAGCGCAGCCACACAGGCGACAACAGCAGCACCGACTGTTTCACCGCTGGACTGAGCTTCAGCAATGGAAGCGGTGGCACCGTCCGCAATTCCTGCAGCAAAACTGGTGCCGGCAGCAACAAAAGAACCAATACCAGCAATGCCAGCGGCAAACGGACGAAAAGTAGGAAGGGACTGGAACTTAGCGAGTACTTGTTTCATGTCAAACACCTCTGCGCATTTTGCGCAACTGAGAAATAATAATACCGACCGTAAAACCAACGACGAATAACATTATCGTTCCCATAAAGAACTGCATAAATGTATCGCCATCAAAACCACCTGTGATAACAAGTTCCAATTGAGCTTGCTGGTCAGGCGTAACAACATAAGTTTCCGTCCAAGCCTGAGACGAACACGAAATAACACCCTCGGCTGAGGTTGAAAATTGAGTGCAAGTTAAAACAGACTGAGACGGCACTTATTCAGCCTCCTACAGCTTTTGTAGGAGCGGACTGAACTGGGCGCTGCTCAGCAACGCGAAGAGGAATACCAGCAAGCTGGTAGCTCAACTCTTTATATTTTTCGTTGTAATTTACAGTAACAGGCGCATAAACCTCAGAACCTTGAAGTTCGCGATACGAATTCTGAAGACCATTTTTAGCAGCCTCACCGAAAACGCCGAGTTCAAAAAGGGTCGTTTCGATGAAGCCGTTACGGTTGATAGATTGGGCCTGAATAGCCACAAGATGCCAAGGCTTTTCAGGTGTGCCCTTTGCAGCAACACCAATGACGTGACCTTTAAGAATAAGCATTATGAGTTCCTTCCAGTTGGGTGAAATGCCCAGCCGGGCACAATTACATCAGGACGACGCCTGAAAGTTAGTAGTTTACGTTTTGCATGTTGGTTCCTGACTTGCTCAGATGACTGAGCCTGTAGAAACAAACGCATAAGCGAATTAGCGAGAGCGTTAGGGTCAGAACGCCCAGAGTCATAATCAGCAATCTCATTCTCCACTGAGTAACGAAGCATTTGATATTGAATACGATCCATCAAACACCCCAGACATAAAAAACCAAAGACGAAGCCGAAAGACAAATAATGAAAATAACAAACAAATCAATTAACGTGGATGCGAACCGCATAAAGCCAGCCATCAGTAACCCATCCATTCAGCGACTGAAGGCGTACCAGCATCATTGGATACATGAAAATACTGCTGGTCTGGTTTAACGCCCTGCTCTTTCCTGAGCTTTACAGCAGCTAAGGTTTCTTCTACCTGAGCGCGAAGAACAGACGTATCTACAGGACGCATACGTGAACGCAGTTCGACTTGACGACGCTGAGCAGCAGAAAGGCTGAGGCCTTGAAAGCTAACTGTTTTCATGCGGCCACCAATTGCAAGTGACGAGGAACAACAGCGGAACGGTAAAACGTTGGCAACTGAGTTTCAAATGTACGGACGATTTCACGTACGTTACGAATAAATACTGCACCATGACGAGTACCGTCATAAGGAAGCTTGATATCAATACCAATAGCGCGAAGTCGAGCCCGATGGGTTTTTACAGACGACTTGTCAAAATTGAATGAATGATTATGCATCCACAGATGAACATAACCCGCTGTTGTCATGGCTGCTTTAGTATTGTCACAAATACCTTCAGCTATAAGCTGTTCAGCAACGCTGAATGTGTCAAAACTATTGACCTGTAAACGTTCGCCAGTCATGAGAAACCCCCTGTGGAGTTTTACCAATTCGTCTTCTTGAAATAGGCCCCAGAAATTAAGACCTTCACGTTTTAAAAATTCACTTCTGCATTTCATCTCTGATCGAACCATGCCAACAGAAACGCACCAGTCGCGAAGCTGGCGAACATATTTGTATTCATCTGAGTCCTCACCGTAGGTCCGCTTCATCTGCGGAAGAAGGTGAGCATTAAGTTCAGCAGCTTTGTTGTAGTTGCCCGGATAAACCAACCGACCGGCCTTCTCTCCACCTTTCGGAGTCCAAACGCAGGTGTTGCCGTCCGGATACAGGTAAGCAATGGAGTTCCGATAACGCTGGCTGGAAATACCACGCAGAAATGCGCGTTCGTTGCCCTGCCCTACGTAAAAATTCGAAGTCAGATCGAGACGAAGAAAGACAGCTCCATCAGCGACAACACCACCGTCCTGCAAGCGCTGAATATCGCGACAGCGAGTCATCGGCGGTAGGTCATACTCAGCGAGAACAGAGTTGACAACACGCATGCAATCATCGAGCGATTGCAAGCCAAAAACGTTGTCCAGCCGGTTAATTCTGGAGGGGTTGCCGTCGACAGTGATCCGACGACCTGAAACCTGAATTCGAAAGCTTGTGCAGTAGCTACCCTCAGCCAAAAAAGGAGGTGCAGTCTGGCTTAAAAGCTGTTCGGTCTCAGCGTCGTGACGGCGAATGATAATGTCCGCGACCTTGGGCAGATCGTACGGGTAATCCTGAAACGCCTTAACCCAATCGTAAAACATCAGAATTCCTGTCAAGACCCACATCCGAGACGCAAAGGTATAGGATATGGGTCGAACCAGTCAACCCTAATATGGTCTGTTTAGGTTCCAAATCCGATCTATGGTTTTTTATACAGGAAATAGCATCTGTGGACGATAACGCACCTCAGAGCAGCGAAATGATGAATATTGGCGAAAATCTCAGCAAAGCCAGAGAGGACAAGGGCTTGACTCAGGCGCAAGTGGCTGTAAGTGCAGGGATTCCGATATCAACATATAAAAAATATGAGAGCGGATCACAACCGCCACCTGGGGACCGGATCGGAGCCCTTGCGAGAGCCTTAGGGATTTCAGCAGATCAGCTGGTCATGGACGAATCGGAAAGGCATGTATCGGAAGAACTGAGGGCTCTATTTCAGCGATTCGACATGCTGCCGGATGAGATGAAATCCATGGCAAGGATAGTTTTAAGAGGGGTTTTACAGAGCTTCGAACAAGAGACTCTGAAGTAGGAAAAGTATGGGATTCCATACCAAAGTGGGGGTGTTACAGCACCCCCACCCGCTCGACTCAAAATCGCAGGAGGCGGAATGCTGGAAACATGGGTGTTTTTGATGATGATCGAGGGAAAGCCTGAAATGGCCTTCCCAGCGGCCACAGAAGCAAAGTGCAGCAGCACCATGACAAAGCTTTTGATGGTGCAGCGGCTACACGGTGTAAAGGCATCAGGGGCTTGCTACGTAAGGGCAACGGCCATTGACGACACCGAAAGACGGTTGATCGGCGTACCAATCCAAGGTGCTAGAAAATTGGACCTGCCGGGACCTGACGGGCGATAGAGCTGGACGTCACGGGACCGCATAAGGCCAATGACGGCCCGGGATTGGAAAAGCAGAGGATCAGGGCGCGAAGTGCCATCACGGCGCTTGAAGATGATTTGAACGCGACAGAAACCCTCAGTGATCAGTTGATCGCTGGGGGTTTTTTGTTGGGCGGGAGAACGGCCGGCGTTGCCGGGTATCGGCGCGGAGGTTGATTAGCCTGACTGCGGATCTGCGAAGCGCCTAATGCCCTGCGGGCAGGTCGAGGTATGGCAGCAACTGGTACCAGAACTTCGCCCTGGGCAACATTGCTGCAGGAAGAAAAGGTACCGGTTAGATCTTGAGGCGAGCTTGCGAAGTCTTCTCGACGACCAGCAACGCGGCAGCACGAGCACCTTCAAGTACAGAATTGGCGTCATCCAGTTCGTTCTGCAGAGACTCAACGTGATACTCAAGATCGACAATACGACCTCGCAACAACTGAAACTGGAAAGCCGCGTGAGCATAGGCCTTTGAAGCTGTATTCGTGCTGGTCTGGCGTTTCAGCGTTTCAACGAAATCATCATCGGCATCGAGGATTTTTACGAGCATTTGGTACCACTCCCGTTAACCAGGTGAAGTACCTGGGCGAGACAATGGTACCAAAGCTGATAGATAGAGCAAGCTTTTAGTACCATAATCGTCGCCGGAAATCGCACCAGGTCGTATGAAATGGTACCGGCACGCATAATGGACGTTATGGGTAAATCGGGCACCGGGCGCGGGGCGATTTTCCCGATGCCCGACTCTGCCCATTCGGGCGGTGAATACCATAACGTCACAGAAATTATGCGTACCCTTGGATTTACCTCGGGGGTGGTGATACGCTCCTTTTCATAACCAAATTACCTAACTCGACTAAACGGTTATTTAGTTTAGTTATATGGGTCAGTTGCCTGTCGAAGCCGTCAGCTGTGACCGCCCTCAAATTGTGAGAGCGAAATGCAGGAATCAATGAGAGCAGCAAAGTCAGGGCTTTGCGCTACTTTTACGTAATTTCCACTGTGAGCCGCACTGGTTTGGTGCTTGATCGTGGTGGAACGTCAGCCCAAGACGAGAGCCTGAGCCCGTTCAGGTGATCTAAGGAACGTAGCGTTGCGGTGCAAAATCGCTGTTCATTCGTGGATGAGAGAATCCCCGGCCAGCATCAAACGCCACCGTACGCTCATTTCTGGTTGTCAGCCCAAGAGAACCAAGCCCTCCCGCCTTTTTGTTCAACCATCGATGCGACTTTCCATACAAACCTTCAACGATCAATGACACATTCTCGAACTCTAACTCTACGAGGCGCCTACCTCATATAGCCCGACAAGCCCAAAAATCAAGGGCGATTCGAACTCAGCAATAACATGCTAAATGCACTGTCCTTAAATTGTGAGAGCTCCCGCTTTCTTCAATATCAGTAATTAACGAGAGAACCATTGACGCGCTGCTTGTAATCGCTGGCGTTGCGGCTGTTTATTCCGAATAAAACGAGAGTTCCTCATAGCAACATCGATTATAAATGAGAGTTTCGTGCAGATATTATGGTTTTCTACATACGATAAAAATCAAGCTAAGCCCCGTAGCATGGTGCCTCCAGCGATTCTACCCATGCTACCTGAGGGGTTCACAAAAAAATGATATATCCTCCGACTAGGAACTCGCTGTCAATATATTGATTAATCGTTACTTGCTACAGCCCAGTCTAAAAAAGAGTCAGAGAAACATCTGGGAAGTGCTTGACAGGTCGACCGCTTTCAATAAAGCTTCTTCGAAGCTTTAGCTATGTCAGACCCTCTCTTAAAAAAATGAAAGACTTTGACCTGACGAAGTACCCATTACTCTTTATAGAAGGGAAGCTTCGAAATGACTCCAGCACCGATGACAGCCGATGACAAATGGAAAGAGCAAAACCCAAAACCCAAAATACCAAACGCGAAGAGCCTAACGCCAGGAGAAAAACCAATGCGGCGAGCCTCAATAAAGAGAACGTCAGACATAAAGAGAACGTCAGAACGGCCCAGGCGTATAGGCCTACAGCCCCAGCACTTCCGATAATTCCCATTCTCGGAAGTCTTAAAATCATCAAATTTGGGCTGATCGAATTCATCTCCGGGTAGATCTTTCATGGCAATCCAACCGCAACCGTTGTTCGATACCTACCCTAATTTTCTCGCGCTCAATTTCAACGGGCTCAGCGCCGAGAATCCTTTGGTCGTCGAGTACCTGGCGGGTTTTCATCCTGGTCTAAATGCACTCGAAGGTTACCAGGCGGTGCGAAGCTTTCTTAAGTCGTATGCCGGCAACGAAACGACCTTCAATTCCTACCGGACAAATATCGAGCGGCTGCTGCTGTGGAGCCTGATCGTCCGTCGGCGGCCACTTTTGGAGCTACAGCGTGTTGACGCCGAAGCCTACATGGAATTTTGCCTCAATCCACCTTCGGGATGGATCGGCCCGGTTGTTCGAGGACGATTCATGGCATCGGCCCAGACTGCCGAGTCGATCTCCAGCCAAAAAGTCAATCCGAACTGGCGACCGTTCTGTACCTCAACACCTAAGCGCCAACGCAAGATCGCCGATGAAACCGGGGTTGAACCACCCGAGCCAAAATTCGCCATGTCGCAAGCTACCGTGGCCTCCACGTTTTCTGTGTGCAGCAGCTTCTTTGAATTCGCGATTGTCGAGGGAATGAATGCGCTCAATCCGTTTCGGGCTATCAGGCAAAAATCATCCTATCGCCAACGCCTGGCGACAGACTCTACCAACCGAGCCCTGACACCACTGCAATGGGATTATGTCCTAGAGACGGCTGAGGCGATGGCCGTCGAGGAGCCAGAGCGTCATGAGCGCACGCTATTCATCACAGCTACCCTGTTCTCTATGTATTTGCGGATATCCGATTTGGTCGGACGTTCAAACTGGAAGCCCTGCATGGGGGATTTTCGCCAGGATGGTCATGGAAATTGGTGGCTTCACGTTGTGGGCAAGGGCAACAAATCAGCCAAAATAGGCGTTCGGGATGATTACCTCAGCTACCTTGTTCGATACCGCGGGTACCTGAATCTGCCCCCACTCCCCTCACCTGGCGAAACCACCCCGCTCCTTGCCTCCTTTCAAGGCCGGCCGGGCCTGTCCGATCGCTATGTCCGAGCCCTGATGCAGCAGGTATTCGACCGCGCGCTGGCAAGGATGATTGACGAGCAGTGGGATGATATCGACGTAGACAACCTGCGATTGGCCTCTGCGCACTGGCTGCGCCATACCTCGGCCACTTTCGATGCACCACTGCGGGAGGCAAAGGATCTGCAAACAGACATGCGTCACAGCAGCCTCGCCACAACACAGGACGTCTACTACAACACCCACGATGAGAAGCGCGCCTATTCATTAAAGCGGCTGGGCATGAAAGACCGTGGCTGAGGTACAGCCTGGCAAACCCTTTCGGAAATTCGCAGGTGAAGCATGACTGTTCTGCCGATTCCTCTTTTTGAGGCGCATGAGCGCTTCAAGAAACTAAATCTACAAGCGCTGGACGTCGAGCTGTCCGATATCCGTGCTTTTTTGGCGACTCATAACGATGGGACGGGCGCGATCCAAAGCTATCTAGCAGTGCGCCTGTTTTTGTCGAGATACGTCAAATTAGCGTCGTATCAGGCCCAGCGAAACAACATTGAGAAGCTTTTGAGCTGGTCGATTTGTATCGCTCGCAAACCGCTCACCGCGCTATGCCCAGACGACCTTGAGGAGTTTTTCGAGTTCTGCAGCAGTCCGCCCCAAGCGTGGATCAGCTTGAGGCCAGAAAAACGTTTTATGAAGGCAAATGACCGAAAACGTCATTCTCAGACGACCTATGTCATCAACAGCCACTGGCGCCCTTTCGTCTCCAACCTCGCGGTGCAAAATCTGTCGACTGATGGCTTACCCGAGTGCGAATCCAAAGGACACCAATACGCTGCGGTCTCAGTTAGCTTGCTGGCCATGACATGCCGGTCATTCTTTTTGTTTTTAGCGACAGAGGATTTGATCCGCGAGAACCCGATGCGCGAAATCAACCGGAGCGAGCGGTATGTTAGGCCGCGTGATGATTACAAGCGCCAGACCGTGTTCTCTGCTTCTGAGTGGGGTTATCTCAACCGAGCACTCGATCGATTGGTCACTCAGGATCGCAGCCATGAGCGCACGCGGTTCATCGTCATGTCCATCTATCACTTGCACCTGCGGGCCAGTGATTTCGCCAGCTGCAGCCGCACACTTAAAATGAGCGACTTCTTCTCTGACGTCGATGGTGCAGCTTGGCTCCCTCTAGGCGCGTCACGCGATGAACGGCAAATAATCAGCGTGGACGATGAGTATCTAAGCATTCACTTACCGCGCTACCGGCGTTATCTGGGGGAGGACTCACAGCCACTCTCCCGTGACCCTACACCATTGTTCGCTAGTCATCGCGGGCGCGCAGGTCTTGCCGCCAGGTATGTAAATGTGCTGTTTCAGGAGGTTCTTGATGTGGCAGCAAGCATCATGGTGGAGGACGGGCGGCCCGAAGACCAGGTAAGTAGGCTTGTAGCCGGATCCATAAAGTGGCTCCGCCATACCTCTGCCACCCTGAAAGCCGCCTCAATGACTGCCCTGCATCTCAACAGGGATCTGCGTATTGCGGATGTCGGAGCGACCGAAGAAAGATACTACAAAGGCCGGATAATCAGCTATCTGCATCCAGCAAGCGCATCTGATCACACCGCTTCCCCTTACACCAAGCAACAAGATCGACAAGCGATCGAATCAACAAAACAAATAGGTATGAGAGTCGTGTATGACAAACTCGTCAACAGGAATCAAGGCATATGATGAACGTCTCGCCAATCCCTTTTTTTGAAACGCAGTCCAGGTTCAACAAACTGAATCTGGACACCCTTGAGAACGAACAATCACAGGTACGTGCTTTTTTGTTGGCTCAGGATGCTGCAACAGATGCTCGCAAGTCCTACAAAGTGGTGCGGCTCTTTTTGTCCAACTTTCGTAACAACGGTTCTTATAACGTTTATCGTACCCAGATTGAGAAGTTGCTCAGTTGGTCAATCTACATCGCAGCGAAGCCCATTAACCTGCTTGACGCCAATGATGTCTATGAGTTCTTTGAGTTCTGTAATGATCCACCCACACATTGGGTTAGCGCCTACTCTCATCAACGGTTCACTCGCACCAATGGCCGCAAGCGTGGCTCTATAACTGCCTATATCATCAATTCTGATTGGCGTCCGTTCGTCGCGGCCTCTGCAGATGATTGCTCATCATCGGGAGATACCGCCCCCCTAGCTGATCTGCGCGTCCACAATAAAACGTCACTCCCACAACTGGCCTCGGTTTGCCGTTCATTTTTTTTGTTCCTTGGTGGCGAAGACTTGATGTCCATCAACCCTATGCAAGAAATTGACCGAAGTGGGCAGTATGTCCAGACTCCGGCAGCTGATGGCCCCCTAGGTGTATTTTCTCCAAGTGAGTGGCTCTACATCACAAAAGCCATGGACGATTTGATCGCCAAGGACAGCTCGCATGAGCGCACGCGCTTCGTCGTGATGTCTGCCTTTCACCTGCTTCTCAAACCTGGAGACTTTGACAAGTACAGTGGGACATTAAGGATGTCAGATTTTTTCTATGATGATGATGATCGCATGTATCTCAACTTGGGCGTCGGCGGTAAAGGTTTAATTACAGTTCAGGTTCCGGAGGATTACCGAACAATTCATCTGGCGCGCTATCGCCGTCATGTTGGCACTCATTTGATTCCTCTAGCTCGCGATTCGACCCCTCTTTTTTCTACTAACGCTGGTCGGCCAGGCTTGAGTCGCAGACATGTAAATCTCCTGTTCCAGATGGTTCTCGCAGAAGCAGCTGTTGCTATGGCAGACGACGGGTGCTCTGAAGAAGATATTCAAAAGATTAAATTCGGATCCATAAAATGGGTGCGACAGACGTCAATCAATGTGGGCACAAATCATACGCCGCTCCAAATCTCTAGCAGATCGGCGTAGCAAACCCCGGGTGATTCAGGATTGTTACGACATTGGCTTACTATGATCATGCCTCCCATTTCCGAGCCCACCTTCTTGAGGAAGGCACCAATTGGGCTTCCTCTGCCCTGACAGCACGACGCGTCCCAGAGCAGATATCCGATAATAATCGCTGCCCTTCTGGCTGATGGGGCCCTTTCTCAAAAGGATACTTAGCATCCGGATAAGCCACCGTCGAAACCCCATCATCAAGGGCCACGCCGTTTCTGGGCACCGTGATCTCAGCATAGGTTTCGCATAAATTTTGCGGTTGCCATTGGCGGTTGCAAGACTACATAAAGCACGCCTCCGACCTATGGTGTGCGCCCGGCGGCGGTATGGGCCGAACAACGATTGCCGTCCGAAGGCAAGGTTAGCTGGCGTATACAGAGCCTTGCTGAGGGATTCTTCATCCGTTCACCCCTTCTTGGACGAACGTGGCCTCTCGCTCTCCGTCCGCTAGCCTTGCTCTTTCAGGTCTCGCAACGGAAAACGCCACCGCTTGGGTTACCTCAGTCCGGATTCGGATCCGAAATAGCTATAGTCCGCGAAAACTAAGGTAACCGTTAGTTTTCAGGGATGACTCCGGTCACTGGCGCCCCACACAGATACCTGTAAACCAACTTTTTGCACAGTAAACCACTGCGGTTAACAGCATCGAAAATTGGTTTACAACCTCTTTTCTATCCTTCAGAGGCAGGGAACAGCGCGCGTTGGGTGAGCAGCAGCAACCCCAATAGGCTGGAGGCCTTGTCCTTACGGTTTTCGATAGCCTCCTCGAGCAGTGCCCGGGCGTCTTCCTGCGTGAGCTTTAGCGTACCGGTAGCCAGTGCAGCGGCAAACTCCAGGGCGGCATCGCCGTAAGTCCGCTCCCAGCGGGCAAATACCTTGGCGATGAACTCCTTCATCAGCTTGCTCAGCTCCGGGCTTGCTGAGTAGTCAAGCTCTGAAGGGAGACACGCCCGGAGGAATGACGCCTGTAGGACGTTGTCGTTAAACCGAAGGAAGCACTCCGGTGATAACACCACGGACTCATACCCCGTCGGCTGCAGCCGCAGATCATGATCTTCGTGTTCCCGAGCGAACTGCAGGACTGCAGCAATCGTAAAGAACACCGTACTTTGCGGTACGTTCGGACAGTCCTGGCCCACATTGCTTGAGGCGTCGAAGAACAGAAAGCCATCGGATAAGGCGAGCGCGCTGCCGTCATGTTTTGGCAGGAAGCTGTGCTTGTGCGCCATAACCAGCTCAGCGGCCTCATCAAGAGCCTGATGACGAACCTTGTCCGCGACTGCGGGCATGAAGCCGACGTCATCGACCTGCCCGGCAGAGGCAACCTTGGTCAACCGACTCCAGGCGTTCTCTTTCCCGTCATCTCCGATAGGCAGGCACAGCCAGTTAGAGAGGCCATACTCCCGGGGCGTGGGGTTCTTCATCAAGAAAGTTTTGAGAAGTGTCCAGGCTCTCGCGCTCTGTGGAATCCCGATCGGTGCAAGGAACCTGCGCGGCACGGTCGCTTCCATGTAGGCCCGAAGATCACGACTAATCTCTCTCAGGATGCCGCCATCGCGCGCAACCACTGTCGCGACCAGCACCCCGGAGACGGTTTTGAAATCGACTTGATCAAGCTCGCTGTAAGGCACGCATCGGATTGACTTGGTCGCGCCCCATTTCTCGCTGAGCATCTCATGGGCCACCTCGCCGAGTTTCTTCGACCCGTCATCGTCGGCGTAGACGATCAGGTTTGTCGCCATGGAGACCGACCAGTCGATTTCAGCGGCAAGCCATTTTCTGAAGGCAGCGTCCGCCAGTAACAGATCAGGATTGAGCGTCAACAGCTTGCGAGGCTTGCTAGACTTGTTGAATCCATCAATTCCTCCCATACCGAAGTACTTGTGGAATTTGGCCAGCCGCTTCGGGTCATGCTTCAAGGATATCGTGATCGACTTGGGTGGCTTGGATTTCGCCGAGAAGTTCTCCCCTATGATCTCAATCAGCGTGTAGCCTTCCTCCGCCTTGACCGGCAGTGGGTAGTCAATGTCATCCAGGGCGACCAGCACACCCCCGTATCGGTCATCCGCCGTGCGATCGATCAGTGTGGCAACGCACTCCTCTGCGAAGCCCTGCTCACCCATCTGCTTGGCCATACCGCCAGATGTGGAGGCTGATACCACGCAGAAATACTCACCAGCCGGCGGGTAGATGGTCTTGAGCCGCTCGTAGGAGTGGAAGCTCATGACTTCGGCCTTGCTGTCCAAGCGAGCGAGCGCATTTTTCACGAATGCGTAGATGCCCATGGTGTCAATGTACACCTTGTCAGCCTGGCGCAGCCTGGCAACGTACTCGAGTGCAATCGCATACCCCACCACACACACCTCGGCCTCATCGCTCGCCAGTTCCCTGGTTTGGATGAACACATTGTTGAGCGTGCCGGAGGGGTGCTTGAAGGAATGCGCGGACGGCGCTGAATGAATGACGTTGTTCTTCTCGATCAGCGTGCTCAAGCCATCCCTCAAGAGAGCGCTCGGATCATGACGGTAGACAAGCTCATTGCCGCCCAGCACATGAGGGATGAAGCTCGCACCATTCCACTCCAGGAACACGTATTCATGGACACAGACACGCGAGTTTTTCTCGCCACGCTTCAGGAGGTTGGCCAGGCGGTCTTGGTCGTCAGCCCAACCGCTCTTGAACACAGATAACTGATCAGACGTCCCCAGGATGTAGACGCAGTCAGGTAGATGCCGTTGGGCCTTCAGCGCTGCCTCGATATCAGTGAAGACATGCTGAACCGATAGCTCGGAATTGTTGTAGCAGACGACCAACGCTTCATGACTGCCATAGGAGTCGCTTACAGCAGACATCCATTGATAGAAACGCTCCATTACATGCCCCTCAATGGAATCATGATGGTGACAACAGCCCCTGCAACGGGCGCCAAGTCGGTGGTGTCCCAATCTCTGAAATCGTCAGGGTGACGGTGCTGATCGTTCTCTTCGAACTGGTTGTAGATGCACAGCCGACCGGAGCGGATCCGGATCAACCCGCCCACCTTGCGAAGCTCGTTCAGGATGGCCGGTAGGCCGATGCCCGCAGCGTCCAGAGTCTTGCTGGACTGGCGTGGCTGCAGGCATTTGAGCAGGTAGTCTCGCTCTTCCTGGAGCGACATCTCATGCACCGCTCTGCCGCTAAACCTGGAGGCAAATCCGGGGCCTGAGTCGAAGAAGCTGATGTGCAATGCGCGCAGGCTGGTCTTGTTGTTTTCGGTGGTGGACGACTCTCGCTGCCAGTAACGGCGCAAGTCCTCACTACCGTCAAAATCTTCAGCAAAAATCTCGTCCTCCAGTCGCTTCCATCCGACCATGACGCCTTCAACATGGGCGACATACGCATGGCCCAAGTGGTCTGAAGTCGCGTGTTCCTGGGTGTTGGATACAAGCTCAGAGCAGAGCAGGCCTAAGCTTTCGAGGAGAGAATCCGGGACACTGGTGCGCCCGCTCTGCTTGTTGACGAAGTCAATGAGTCTGCGCATCTCAGTGGTCATTTCGGACGCAGGCTTCACCTTGTCTTCCGCGCTAAAAAGCGGTCGCAGGTGCTGAACCTTAGATCCTGCAACACAGATCAGATCGACGACTCGGCCGTTGACGACGTCCTCGTACCTGCCGGCGTCCATGGCCTGCATTCGTTCGACCGACTCCTGAAAGACCTCTCGGCGATTGAATGTCTGCTCGCCCAGCCGGACACCCTTGGAAAGGCGCAAGGCCGCAATACCTGGCGAACAGTTAGCGAGGTTGCGCAGCAACGTTTTAGCATCGGCCTGCGGATTAAAATCCAGGTAATCGCTCTGCAACTGCTGCCGGGCCAGAGTAACGATCAGTTGCAGGCGTGCGGCATCATGCATGGCGCCATGCCGCGCACTGAGCATGTCTGCCTGAATGAGAAACCTCTCACCCTGGCTGTCGCTGATCTTGCGAATGGCTGCTTCGATGTCTTTGAGCGTACGCGTCTTGCCAAGGTTGATAGGTTTCAAGCCTGTGTCTCCAATCAAACGTCCGCTTTATCCTCAGCTCTAAGAAGCAAGGTTTTAATCTTAGGCTCTGGCTTCCAGTAATTCGGGCCTTTGAGGAACTTCCCGTTCTCGTCGTAGATAGGCTTTCCATCTGCTCCCAGTTTGCTTTCGTTGCTGTCCATGATGACGTTCAGGACGTCCTCCAATGGCAACCCGTATTTCAGGGCCTCAGACCGGCAGTAAACCATCACATCGCCCAGCAGGTCGGCAATGGCAACCTTGATATCGATCTCGGCTTCACCTTTCTCGATCTTCTCGACGATTTCATCGATCTCATGAAGTTCAGCCATTAGTGTGACCTTGAACTTCCTGAGCTTGTCCGCAGGATCGGCCAGAAGCGTGGGAACGCTGTTTATCGGCAGCTTATACATCTGATTCATGGCATGAATGCGGTCTTTGAAAGGCTTACTCATGAATGTTTCCTTCTCGATAAGTCAAAAGTGGTGAGTCCGCTTTGCATGATGCAAGACGCAAAAAATCATTGGGGAAGCTTAAGCGCCGCGACGACTGGACATGGTGGGTTTGACAGGCGCGTGGCTGCCTGGCTGGCATTGAGGCCGCGAGGTAACGCTGGGGGGCTGGCGTCTGGGCAATCCATGTGCGATTGAAAAACTCATTGTCTATCACTACTCCATTAGCCCAGGACGCCAGTCAAGAAATCAAGGTACCAGAAGCATACTGGAGAGCTCGAACAGCGGCGAGCCTTAAACAAACAGCGTGCGCGTGCGTCCAAATACATCAAAATCCAGCGTTGCCAGTTAAAAAACCATCGAGCGACATTTACGGAAACCTAGCGGTTACCCTCCTCCGTAATCGAGAACGGCCGGCCTATCGATCGCGTGGCGGATCCAGTCTAACCGTTGGTCTATACCCTTGATGAGCGCCAAGCCCTGGGCCACGAAAGCATTGCGGGTAAAAGGGGCCTGCTCAAGGTTACTCAGGCGACAAACCCATGCTCTAAGCGCATGATGAGCTCAATCACCGTATCAGTCTCCAGCCTGGTTGCGACCATGCTGGCAGGAGCTTTGCCATCAAACGCTTTGTGTGGGTGAGACATCAAGCGCATCGCCGCATCAAGATCGCCGCTGTACAAGCTCTTAGCTGCTTCGAGCACTTCTAGGTAACGTTCGTGTTGATCAGGGGACAAAGTGCTCATGTGAAAGCAGGCTCCGCTTTGGCTATGCCTCACGCCGGGCATGTGGCTGCGTCGAGCCGTGATTATGGTCGATTGCTGGGCGAGCGTCTGCTGACATTTGCGACGCGCCATCGCTGATGTGCATGTAGCGAAAAAGCGCGCTAAAAGCACGAGGCCTTACACGACCAAACTCGGTGAATCTGGGATCGTTGGCCCCATCTACTCCGTCCGTTCGGTGGTAAGTCGGTACATTCGCTATCGATCTGACAACATCCTGGAGTTTCGCCGCCTCAACATCGCTGGCCAGGACGTAGCGTACGACAGCATTTTCAAATGCGTTTGGGAGCAGGATCTGAACGACCTCCCCGACCACCCCGTCATCTACTATGGCTGGGCGTACATTGACCGCACCAGAAAAGACGATGCGTACCGGATCAAGTTCAAGAAATGCTTGGTGCGCGGAACCGAAAGCCTAACAACCTCAAGCTCGTCTCGGATGCGCTCGTCGACCGCTACAGGTCAAGAACCTCATGGCAACCAGGCTTTCAAAGGCCTCTCAGGAGCCTAAACCGACCGCATTCGTGTTCCTGTACGGACAGCCCACAGTAAGTACATCGAATGGGACAAGCTAGACCAATTTCGAGCTGAAGAACTTGGACATGATTGACGTCAATTACGACTGTCCATTGCCTTCCAAATACGACAGGTAGCCTGCGACTCCTGCGCAGCCCCCAAAGCACACGACGGTTGCTAGGTCGGGGCTGCTATCTGCTAGGCCAGCCCACGCTTGGGAACGCTATTAGATCCAGCAGTGGGATGTTGAGGTCAAGGCGCCAGCGGTACCTACGATGTACTTTCAAAATCGCCCGGAGGCGGCCCGGGTGGGGGGGCGACGGGACGAGCCTGCCTACCAGACTTCGTCCAGATCGGAGTCGTCGTCTGCAAACAGGTCTTGGGAGCCAGCTGGCCGCGCGCCCGTCTCTGGCTCATCCTCATCGCCCTGGTCGGTGGAATCAAAGTACTCTTCATCCATGTCATCGAAGTCAAAGTCGTCTTCGATGGCATCGTCGGAGTCGAAATCGATGTCGTTGGGGGCGGATTGCTTAAGCTGGAAGATGGGCGGAAGCTCAGCCTTTTCGCTATAAAAGCCCAGGCCAGCCTCCAGCATCTTTGCGAAGCATTCTTCACCCTGGATGAATTCAAGAATCATTTTTTTGAGCTTTCGCCGTTGGCTTGAATACTACGCTGCACTAATTCCGAAACATGAAGCAGGCCTTCTTGACCGGCGTGACATGATGAGCCTGCTTTGGCCGACCATTTTTGCGTTCGGTGCGAGTGTTACCTTGAGAATGATCCATTGTGCTCTACCGATCGTTGCACTGGAAAAAATCTTGATGGGCGCAGCCCCGTTCGGTTGCCTCGTGAAAGCGTTGTGTACTTGGGGTGCAAAGGACTACGCAAAGATCTGCGAGTACCGTGCAGCCACGAACGACATGGATCTCGACAATTGCAGAAACCTTCCCGATGGGTGGCTGAACGGCCCAGGCGTTCCGAATCTAGATAGGGCGGACGAGATATTGCGAGCGCTGGGCCTGGGCCTGGGCTTGGAGTTCAGCCCAAAACTGTGGATTTTGGCAGCAAGGCTGCTGGGAAGGACGCCTAAGGAGTCTCGCGAGGCAATCGCGAATTTCCTGACGACGCCCCAACATGCGAAAGCGCGGAAACGTTCTGCGCGAAATTTTCGCCGCTGCGCAACGCTTCGGGTGCCCGATCACGGAGCCAGAACGACAGCTTGACATCACATAGCCGCGAGGCTGTTGATCCAATTGGCGTTTAGCCACCGGCCCGTACAACAGCTCCAGCAGACGCGCAATTTCCCGCCAGTAACGGTACTTATCGGCGGAAAACTCAATAGATACTCCCTTTCCAGCTCTGAGCTCTCGCGAGCGCCGGAAGGATTTTCACTCAGGCTGGGGACGCATTCGATTACTTCGCCGTTCCAGTAGCAATTGTACGCGCCGGAGCGGCCGCGATTGGTACTGCACTCAGAATACGTTTGAGCTCGATACCCAGTGCCTCCCCTTCTGACTCAGTCCCGATTTGCCAAGCTCCGACCCCATAGTCCGCATGATAGGTCGGGCTGACAAGCGACATTACTTTGTCTGCCCGAGGTATCAGCAGCAATGAAACGTCAGGCTTGATGCCCTTCCACCGGAGACTGTCGTGATAAATGTGCGCTGACTCCATCGCATCCAGGACGCTGGCGCGGGCGCTGCGATACTTTGCGTCGAAAACTACGAAGCGCTTCGCCGAATGCGAGTCCAACGTCACGACGATATCCGGATATCTCTCTCGCGATAAACTTTGGAAACCGCGATGCGCAGGCTGATCAATCGCTGGGCATCGGACTTGGTAACACACCTCAACTGTCACATCAGCCGCTTTTCCCCGCCATACGATTTCTCTAAAGCCCAACGATCGATATTCACGACTCCAGACGAGTTCAGGAAGCTGACGTTGCAGCTGTGAGACTACCGTCACAAAGCACCACCGCTCGTAGATCTCCCATGTTGGACTAATCCACAGCGTCTCATCAGGATCCTTTCCCAACCACCCTGAACGCAACGCGTACCAACCAAACCGATAAGCTCGCGCATATGCAGGGTGAGCAGAGATCGCATTCAATCCTGCAGCCGATAGACGTCTGGCAGTCACGATACAGAAAGGTCTCGCGCGTTGAAGCCATTCAAGCTTGCGAGCAAGCGACTCGGTGAACGCAATTCGACGTACGAGCCTTGGCGTTAACGCTGATCGGGTTTCGCTGACCATCTCAGTTGCAGCGGCATGTTGAAGTCCCCTCACCACCTGCCGGCAACGTCTAAGAACATCGAAGAGAACAAGTCCAACGGCCTGATTCGCCGGGTTGTCCTCTTCCTCGTAAGATCTGCTGACCTCAAAGCGTACAGTGTTCAGGGCCGGACGCTGAGTACTAGCAGGATGCAACAGTGCCTGCCCCGTCGGCCCTCTGAGTGCCCTATGGACGGATGCGGAGTCCAACCGCTTGACCGTGTGGGCACTCACCGAGGTGCGGTCGCTCTTCAAGGTTGTTAACGGCCGCTGAGATATCTGTTTGAGCGCGCGGTGAAGCCGATCCCCATAGCGTCTCAGCCTCGCATACTGCAGATGCGGGTTGGTTAGTGCTCCATCATGGCCAATTCCAAACTGAGCCTCTTCTGTGCCCAGAACCAGAGCCGGGTCGAAATCCAGAATCGCCTCAACCATGGCAGCGAATGCCTGGCCTCCGAGCTTATTATCAGCTGCTGAAACGTCCAGCCGGTAAATGGCGGCAGTCCGCCCCTGGTCATCCAGAAGCTCTGCCGCGACCTCTCCTGCATAAAAGCCTGGCGACCATAACCACGCACACACGCCGTTTTGGTCGACCGTCTCGATCAAGACGTCATCAATGTATAAGGAAAACCCTTCAAGCGCGGTAAAACGATAAGCCTTCTTCTCCATGAAACCTGGGTTCAACTGACCTGGGTGCACGTCAAATCGAGCATCGCCCTGCTCTACCTGCAAGATGATCGACATGGTCTACCGCCAGAATCTAGTCGAGCCGGAGTGAGCCAGGTCGTCGGCCATTTCTTTAACCTTGCGCAGCGACATACCCAACCCCGCATCTTTGAGCGTGGCATGTAGCAAAGTGAACACCTGCTGAAGTCGAGGGCTGTCTTCACCGCGCAACTTGGGGAGTATCTTCGAATAAATGGCATGGTCGAGTGCACGTGAGAACTCGATGACACCACCCGCCTGCGTTTGCTGCAGATAGCCAATCACGTCGTTGAGCGTGCGCCACCCGAAATGCAGTCGAGCTGGACGAAGCACATCCATGAGTGAGGACATGAGATTTCTGACTATTGAAATCTGTTCATCCTCAAGCGAGCTCTTCTGCCAGCCAGGAAATGCTTTGACCTCAATGTCCCAAAACTCGATCACAGACGCTCGATCAAGCACCTTGTCGCTCAACCCATGAGTGGTCTCATCCATGTTCACGGTGCCGATGATCACGAGGTTGCTCGGATACGGAATGCCTGGAGGAACACCATCGATCTCGTCGACTTGACCGTGAAAGACGATCGTTTCACCGGTTTCCATCGCTGAAAGTAGAGGCGCCAGATATTGTTCCGGATGAGAGAGGTTCATTTCATCAAGAACCAGTGTGTAGGGCTTCGTCGGGTTGGCGCTTGCCTGCAGGAGAAAATCCAGAACGCCAGTACGCACATACGCGTCTGACTCCAGCGGATTAACGTAGCCCAGCAGACTCGTGTAGTCGTGCCAGCCTGGCTGGACAGGCACGATCAGCAACCCTTCACTTGGCTCGGGATCGTCCTGCCATAGACTCAGCGCATAGTTACGGGCAAGTTGCGTCTTTCCCGCGCCGCTCAAGCCTGTCAGCACCGCGAAATGACGCCTCGGGTGCCCCCACAATCCAGCATCAAGCTGTCCGATCAACTCCTCTGGAAAGCGAAACTCTTGATCAAAGCGGTCAATCACGGCGCGTAGCTTCGGCCGCTCAATTTCGATATCGAGCTGGACTGGGGCTACTTGAGCTAAGGACGGGCTGAGACCTGGAATGCTCGCAAGACCCTTAGGCTCCCAGTGAATGCGATTAACCCACTGCTTACCCCTTTCGGTAAGGCTGAGCACTTTCTCGGAGATCGTGACCAGATCAAGGTACCTGAACCAACCAATAATCGCTGATGGGGCGAAATCAGTCGTCCATCCTGGGTTTGCCTTTCTGAGTGTGAGGATGGCGTCACGGTTAGATAACGGTGTGTCACGCAATGCCGCTAGCAAATAGTCAAACCCCAAGATGCGGGTGATCATCCAGTCAATGATCTCATCTGGATCACCCGACTCCAGGAATGCCTCCCCGCGGGGTGTCAACTGCATGTTGCTTGCGTTGGCACGCAGCACGCCCCATTCGGCAATCAGAGCGTTCAGCTGAGTGTTGCAAGTCGACGTTTTTGATTGAGGGTTGATCGATTGCAAGTGTTGGATGAAGTCTTCACGAGTGCATCCATCTGTTGCAAAGTCGATCATGCTTTGAATGGTGGCTGGGCCTCCGCCAATCGCCAGCAAACCGCGCCTCCTTCTCTCAGGGGGCAAGGGCTTGAGTACTTCGTCACCTGTCTCCAGGTCGGATATTTCGGTGGCTTCGCCTTCTGGGTTCTGAACATAGTTGACGAACAGCAGCCAAGGCAGCGTCAAGCGTGAGACCCCCTCCCTTGAATAGACGTCTACCACCTCACCCAGCACGTCATCTAACCGGTTCAATACGAGTCGGTGCAGATGACGCCTCTGACCGCTCAGTGGAATCCCCAAGGCATGAGCCAGCTCGCGCAGTTTTCGATGATGCGCTATCGACGTAAATGCACCCGGACAAAGCAATGCGAAAACTCTGTACATCTTCAGTCGAGGGTTTCTTTTGGTCAGCCCAGCAACTGCGGACGCAATCTGAGCCCAAGCGTCGGCGATGAGCATTTCACTCTCAGAAGGATCGCTCGTCTGCGCGAACTTTTGCTTCAGATGCCAGAGGCTCTCTGCGATGGCCGAATTTTCGGCGACCGCAGAAATGTTGATGCGCCCCATGCCGGTTGCCGAAACAGCCTCGGTGTCCCAGAGCGCCAGTTGGAAGTCCTTGCTTAAGAACTCTTCATGAGACACATCCCTGACACGCACCAACCACTGCTGGAATTCGGTGATCCAGCTTTGATTACCCGCCAAGGACATTACCTGCTCCTGAAGACTAATACATGCAGCCTTCAGCTGTTCGTCATCCTTAAGATCCAGCAAGTCCATTCTCCACCAACGATATTTAGATGGCGAGATAATGTCACTGCTGCGGGCTGGAAGCCAGATCCCATCTTTGCCGTAGCGGGAGGTAAGCGAGAGCATTTCACTATCCCTCACCCTGCATGCCCTAGTCGTAGGCTGACGCACCGGCTTGATGGGTTAGCCATTATCCTGAAGCTAGACAATCCACCGTCGATTTGCCGACAAATTGCCACTAGACATCATCCCTCAACCTCCGTAGCGTTCTGGCCGCATAGGGTTGCAAGACATTCATTATTCAAGGAACGTGTGATGGGCGAATGGTCAAAGAAGCTGGGCGAGCGTGGTGAACACATCACGGAGTCGCTGCTCAACCTGATTGGTTGGAAGGCAGCACTCAAGGGACACGAGTTCGACTGTGTGAAACCTGTCCTCCACAGCACGACCGGCAACCCCAGAAAAACCCATGGTGCCGATTTTGTCTTCAGCTGCCTATCCCCATTGGAGGACGGCGTCCTCAAGCACCTCGTTATTTCTTCGAAATTTACATCCGGCCCCTACCCAACTTCTCCTGGCCCATTATTCAAAGACAATTTCACCGACCTTGCAACGACAGTCGAGTGCTTCAATCGCTCACCGTTGAAAAAGTCGATCAACTCGGGCTATACAGGCGCGAGCGGTCAGTCGCTCGCTGGCATCCTTTGCTGGTTCAGTGCGGCATCGGACGCAGAGGAGGATGTGGTCAGTCAAGTAGCGGGGTCGCGAAACCTCGACAGCTTCAACTACGGCACCATCTACGTCATTGATAATTACCGAGCTAGCTTTCTGTTCGACACCATTACGTACGCGAGAAATCGATTCGGTGCAGAAAATGTTCGTTTCCTCTACCCCTCTACTGGGAAAAACGTAAGCCCCATCGAGAGGATCACAAACGGGACGATACTGCCTCCCGAATACCTCAACAGTGGCTTGATCCCCTTCTTCATCCAAGAGCATGAAAGGAAATCACTGCTAATCTGCTGTCAGGATCCTTTCAGCCTCGAAGCGGTAAAACGCATGATTGGCTTCTCGATGGAAATCGCCATGGAATTTCCTCACAAGGTGGCCCTCGCGTTCCCTGACTACAACTACGTAGATCATGAGGAAATTGCAGACATTGCGAGGCTGTCAATTGCGAACAAGGAGTTCGCTTCAATCGTCGAATTCGAATCCTACCAAGCAGATTTCAGGGGGTGATGCAGTGAGTAATCAAAATATTGACTCTATCCTTCCCCAAGGTGAAGCGCTGCGTACCTACCTTGCTCAGCCTTACATCAGTGCCGGCGACATCAAACACGTTCTGAAGAGCCGAGGCGTCTTCATCAACAGCTCAGAGAAAGAGCATTCCATCCCTGCTCTTACACTGTCTTTGGTACGTCCGAGCGAGTTTTCCAAGCTTCAGCTTGCCTACACGACCAAGGAAGACAACCCCAAGATCACCACCCAGACGATCAAGTGGCAAGGTGATGATGCCTTGTTGGACGCGATCCCTGACGTCATGGATGTCAACAAGCTGCTGGATCTTGAGTTCGTAAACTTCAAGGTCTTGGGAACGCCAGAATTCTACCCAGTCAACAGAGACCTCGACACGATCCGGATGGACTACCTGCTAGAGCGAACTGACCGCTCCAAGAGCTGGGCTGACTCGCGCAAAAATTTTAAAGGGTCCATCGAGATCAAGAAAAACAAGGCTCAGGACGAGCTCATCCTGATCTTCACGCACACTGCACCGGAAACAAAGACGACAAACAAGGCGATGTCGAAGCATCTGATTTCACATTTCAAGTCGGTCAAGCAGATCAGTGAGAGTGAGCAGGCGACCTCGATTCGTTTCTGCGATTTCACCAACCAGAACAGGTTCAATTACCTGTTAGGGCTCACGCAACACAGCAAATTGGTCGCACTGTCCTTTAAGGAGGTTGTCGATATCGGGATCTCGCCCGACCCAGACATCCTACTCCCGGCAGCCTTGGACTGGATGAAGGAAAAAATTCGAAACCTGGACTTGAAGGGCTTTAGCCTTGAGCACTCAGACTTTCTCTCAGAAGTGTCTTACCGCCCTAGCCTGTTCCTGCACAGGATCGATGCCAAATTCCGATTCAGCACCTCGGGTCTCGATGGTGATTGCGTGATCTCGCTGGGCTTCCCAGAATTTTCTGCGGGCCAGAAGAAAGACAGTGAGATTGAATTGAGGATTAAGCAGATTAGCTTCGATAACACGGGCAGGTCTATCGACAAGAATGATGCCAAGGAAACGATACTGAAGGAGTTGGAATCCGAGAAGATTGAGACTTTCAAGACCCTGTCGATTCCTGCCGGCGTTGCCGTGGCGTCTTAGTCTTGGTCTGTAAGGCTACGATGAGCTGGCTGAGGGGAGGCGCCCGCCGAGCGCTCCCTCCAACTCCAGCATTAAGGGCAAGTGTGTCCCTATTTTTTGTGGACGCGATCACCGTATCCTGAATCGGCAAAACCACGCTTCTCGGTACTCCTCTGTCGTCACCGATCAAGGTGTGGAAGTGTAGGGAGAGGCTGCGTTGCTGTCTCACATCGTCCAGCACTGTAGCTTCACGGTCGCGGAAATCCAGTCACCCTCTCTCACTTGGGAGATCTCCCTCGCCTGCGTCGGCAAGGTCAGCTCTCATTTGCGGCCAAGGCGTGGCTTGAGCTAGCGCGGAGCCTGCTGGAGGCGTCTGGCCCGATGTCGGAAAGGTGGCAGGCCTTGCGCGCGTCCAGCAGTGAAGAAGCGCGCAAGGTTCAACACTATCGCGAACCTCCACGAAGAGCAGTTCGCTGCAGCTTTCTCACCTGCTCATCGGCAACTTCAATGGCGTTACCCTGAAAGGCCAACCAATTGGAGCTATTCTGGGACGCAAAATCCAGACGCTTTCGGTTCCACTCGTCAATCTGATTTTTGACCGTAGCTACGTGCTCAACCACCAGTTGAATTTGCGCATCCCACTTGGTGGATCCCACCCGCTTATGACAGGCCACCACATCGCGGCATACAGCATCCAGTCGAGTGAACCAGTGATGGAACATGAATACTTCGTTAGGGCCATCAGTCAAGACCTTCGCGGCTTGTAGAGCATCCAATGCGGCGGTTATGAAGAATGCGATGCGTGACTCAATCGATCGCTCTCCTGGGCTGAGGTCACGCAGGGATTGCAGGGCTGCCTCGGCCCCAGAAAGAGCCTCCGACATTTCATCCAAATCAGAACGATCTAGAGGTCGACTGTTGAAGTTTATGCAGCGCAATGCATGCGCGAGCCCTGTTTTTAATGCGGGAAATCGCTCACGTCCCAGTGAAAAATCGTGCTGTGAGCCGTCGCCAGTCGTCACCTTCTCCATCTGGCAAGGCGCGCCGTAGACATACCGCTCATTTTCTTGCAAAAAACTCATAGCCAGTGAGTGGTCATTACACAGGGCGCGGGATCGCTCCCACTGATCAGTGATCCCAGGCTGCATCGCTTTGCTCATCAAAACCAAGCCATTGTATAGGTCGGCAAATTTCTCGACTGCCTCGGCGTAGACCTCATCAAAATTGACCAGCTTCGGCTTCTGCTTGATCTCGAACGGGACAGCCCCGGTATCTGCGATGTACTCAATCACGCTGGCGAAGTACCCACTCACGGACGAACCGTGAGCCTTGAGTACCTTTTCAGCTTTTTCTTTATCCTCGTCAGCAACACGAGCATTAATTTGGGCCATAAGGCCTCCTGTTACGTCGTTGGGTTTCTATCGAGCCCATCGTGACCCGACTCAAAAAGTAAAGCATACAGCTTTATGGTAAAGCAAATAACTTTACATAAGTTAACACCCTTACCGCTCCATGCTTAACTGCCTATATTCCAAGCACATGGATACCTAGGGCATGATCCAGTCACACCCGTGGCTCATTTCTAAAGTTGATTCACGCGATTAGATGTTGGGGTAACGATTACCCACCAGACGCCAGAATTCGTTCAAGCTGCGGCGCCCGCCATCGCGCTGGAATGTGGCTATCACGTACCGAGAGTTGATCGTGGTGACCACCCAAAACCTCCCCTCCTTTGCCGTAGCTAGGATGTCGGAGGTTTGGATGAAGTGGCCATCCGCGTATCGCCCGTTCGGCCCCTTCTTGGTATGCCCGAACACAACGCCAACCGCGCTGTGCCTACTGATGTGGACATTTACAAGAATCGACGTGACCTCTTCTTCGAAGCCCTGCCCGACCGCTCGAGCAATCCGAAGCAGGTCGAAATCGGAGGAGCGTTTGATGTAGAAATCGACTTCCACTTCGCTGTTCTCTGTCATTGTTAATGCCCCCCAAGCCATGCAGCTGAAGTGGAAGTCGAGGCACGACTGCGATACAGCTCTTTCAGCCCAGTCAGGGACTCGACTTTAATGCCTGGCTCATGCGTGTCGATGTAAACCTCACCTCCCTCAACCTCCAGGATCGAGACCAGCACTTCATCCATGCTGAAGCCCATGGTGAGAGACGTCAGCCTCTCCATCCGTCCCAAGCTGGGTGATAGTCCTCCTCAGCTATGCGTGCCAGTGCCTCATCCACCCAAAGCCGACGCACCTCGCTACTCTCTTGAAAGAACCGTAACTTCGCACTCAGACGCTCGACCGCAAGCATCGCTGGATGGTCAGCCTCGTCAGATCTATCCGTGCAAGCTGGGCGATATCTAACTAGCTCCAAGCTCTTTAGCACTCGCAAACTACTCAGAGACCAGACGTGATCCTCGCTTTCAATATCCCGATGATTGACGCAGAAAAGGCAACCCGCAGCGTTGATACAATCGGGATCAGGGGCATTAGTCGGAGCATCCACGACCGATTCTGGTATCGGCGCCACACAAGTACCTGGAGCAGGTGAGCAAACGACGAGATCTGCTTGCCGGTGAAATCGAGTGATTTCAATCATCGCAATTTGCGGATTGGGCTCGGCGTACACACGAATCAAAGTTTCAGCGGTATGCTGTGCGATTTCCGCCACCAGTTCGGGGCGTTGCGACTCACGTAACAGCCAATTAATACGCGCACCCCGGAGCTTACGAGGTCGAACGAATCGAACACTGGAATCGGTGCAGACGCGCGCAATAGCTGTGAACTGAGGAGCTTCTAAAACGAGACGTCCCCCAGGGCGGACGAGAGGGAAAAGAAGTCCCTCTAGATCGTCAGGAAACCACGTGTTACGCCACTCAATGTAGCGTTCGAACCACTGCTTGTAGCTTGAGAAAACGTCAAACAGCACTTCACCCTGACGGCGATTTTTGTAAGACCTCACTTGGTAACCATCAAAATGACTCGTGTAATGGTATTGGTCGATCCGAAGCTGATGCGCCTGCGACAAATTCATGCCGGTTTGTGCGATGAACATGAGCAGCTCGGCTTCGATTCGCAGATTCACTGCCGGGTATCGAGTATCGATTGAAACGTCAGCGCTCCGAAGTTCGCGGTTTCTAAGGATGGCCGCAATCTGGAATTTGGTTTGAGGTCGAATCCGTCGTGACGCTTCCTTCTCTGTATCGCGCAGGCCGCACCAGATAGGTAGCGTCGAACCCGACCGCAACTCCACGTGGATGGGAAGTGGCCCCGCCACAGCTTCATAGGTAAGGGACGTACAGACGTCGGCAATGAACTGCCCGAATGAAAAGCTCTCTTCTAAACTTTGCTTATCAGCGCGCCCATTACTGGCCTTTCCGTTGCCTCTAGGCTTGCGGATTCGGGTGCTGTACAGAAGCGTCGAGCTTCGGCCTAGAACTCGGTCGAGCATCGTCGCAGTTAAACTTGCCGCGTCGTATAACGATCCGGCAGTTAGATATCCTTCCACGCGATGACGCTTTAGAAGATGTTCAGCCCACCCCAAGTATTCCTCCGCAACCGTATCAACGCTCAACGGACGCTCGCACTGATCCACCCACTGAAAAAACTTCCTCAACGCACCAATCTTGTTATTTGCCGAAAAGCGGCTCCTCCCGCCGACAAGGTCGTCGGTCAAACAGTCATGGAGCCCCTTCACAAGCTCTACCCGCTCCAGCAAAGGATCACCCAAAGCACCTGATGTGATTTCACTGCGTACAGTCTTCACTTTTGCCTTAGCACCACCGCTGTATAAAAGTGGTGCCAGATCCCAGGGCGTCTCATTTTTCGCGTACTCAAGCATTGGAAACGTTAGGTCAGAAAACGTCAGATTATTCATTGCTTGCTCCCTGCATCGAAGCAATCCCTGTAAACGCAGTCATGAAGCTGTTCGCAATGGCTTGCTTGGCGGGTGCGGCTTGAACAAATTTGATGTATTTGAAGGTGGTGGCCTCCGAATTTCGACCGTGAAGCAATGCATTGCTGACCATCGCAATCACTATCGCCACATCAGTGCAATTTGCTAAAGCGAGCCTAGCTAGCTCAGTTCCAAAGGTGCACCGGGATTGGTGGAAGCGAAACTTCCTGAGCACTTTGATGCCAGACGCGATGCCTAATTTTCTAAGCGATGACATCTCAACGTTTACGGCCGAAGACTGATCACTGTTGCGACGTCCGAAAGGGTTTCCGAAACGTGTCAAGAACACTAGGTTTTGATGCTCGCCAGCAGCAGATGCCTCGCGAGTCAATCTGCGAAGACCCTTGGCGTACTCCAAGACTTCTGAGCACAACGCTTCGGGAATCCATACCTGGGCAGTTACTCCAAATTTGGTATGCACGGGCGGGGACGCACCTGGCCCTACCGAGATCCGAAGCAGACCTTTAGCAGACGGATCAGGCAGGGCTCGCTCCAACGTATCGATACGAAGGTCACAGATCGTTCCCAGTCGCATACCCGTAAAGAAACCTAGAGCCAACATCAGATAAAGCTCGGGGGAGGCGCTATGTTTTGCGAAATCAAGTATGACGTCTCGATCAACCGCAGACACGGGAAGTAGCCCACCTTCCAAAGTGACCCCAATGCGTTTTCGATTTGGAATACCCAGATCGGTGGTGGTGCCAGCTAGCGTTCGCTCGAAGCCGACCTGGTCAAAGTATTTGATGAAATAGCGCTTGTCTTTCCACAGCGGCAATAGCGAGTTTAGAAGGCCACGTCTCCTAACCCACCGGTAGAAACCGATGCAGTTACGCATGTACTCGGAAGCCGTGGCAGGGCTGATATGACCGGTATCACGAGCCTTGATAAGCGCCCCACGGTACTGAACAAGACAGCGATCAGCCTTTCGAGACGGGAACTCAAACCACTGAAGCCTGCGACTCTCCAAAAATTTCGCGTAGTTCAAAAGCCCGTTCAGGTTGCTAGAAACGGTCTTAAGGATTGCCTCAGCATTGGTGACTCTCTCCATAGCCCAGAGGTTCGCCTCTCTCCAGGGCAAGCCGTCCTCCCAGAAGATTTGTGGTAGCCCTTCGATTACTACGCGGGAGCTATTCGACGAGTAGGTAACCAAGCGGTCTTTGACAGAAAGGTCATGCGGACTGAAATGAATATGTTCAACGGTAGCCAAGGGATATCTCTGTAAGAGCAAGCGTAAATATCCATGGGCGCCCTATCTAGCTTTGGGCGTCCACAGTATGCAACTTATTCTTATCAATGCTGTAAATCTCGACGGCGGGCACCATGGATTCGATGACGGTCATCACCCGCTCGCTTATGTCACCGTACAGCGCGTAGTTGCTGCTGAAGGCGACGACGCCGTTCTGCCGCAGCAGGTCCTTGATCTGGAAATACGGCGCGCCCATCTTCACGAACGGTTTGGCGTCGTAGCTGCGGGCAATGACGCAGCCATCGTTATTGCTCAGTACCACGATGGGCGTCTTGGTCAGGTCCGGGCGGAAGACTCGCTCACAGCTGGCGTAGAAGCTGTTGCAATCGATCAGGGCGAAGACTGGCTCATGCTTTGTCATGATCACGCACGCTGAACTTCACCACTCCCCAGATCACCAGCTCATCGCCTTCCATTACATGCCGAGGCGGATATTTGCTGTTCTCCGACTGCAGGATGATGACCTCATCGCGCATGTGCAGACGCTTGCAGACCGGCTCGGAGTTGAGCGCGGCAATGACGATATCGCCATGCTCGGCATACAGACTGCGATCTACAATCACCAGATCACCACTGTAAATCCCCGCCCCCTGCATGCTGTCGCCTTCGATCTTGACCAGGTACACATGCGGCGCGCGGATGTCGAACAGCTCATCCAGCGAGATGTGCTTTTCGATGTGATCGGCCGCCGGCGACGGGAAGCCAACCGGTACCTGGAACGAGAACAACGGGAGCTTTTCGCCCCCTGCCGACAAAGGGCCAAGGATGGTGACACTCATGATGCGAGCCTTGTAATGGTTAGCTGTATGTATATACAGTTAACGCTGAAGACTGCTTGCGGTCAATCTCAGGTGTAGGAAATTTCGACGGGTGACAGCATGTGTGGACACCTGAGCTGGCCCGGGAGTGGATGGCCGCGACGATAAATTCCAGGCGCGCTGAGGAGATCGCCATGGAATGCGCAGGCCGGTTGGATTTTGAGTGGTTTCCGGTAGACCGGGCGGTTGGTAATGTGCGGAATCAAGGTCCACAACTGATTTTGCGGACTCAGTAGAGCCTTTTCCGGCTCATGTGAAAATAGAACGTTGCCGTGGATTATTGGCATGGTTGGCGAAATCGAAATGGGCTACATCATTTACCCTCAACCCAGTTCGATTGCCCATCACTTGGTAATGTCGACAATTATATCAATCGCCCGACCAATCAATCTAATCGTCTCAACCTCCGAAAACCTGCTAACTGATTGTTTCAATTGAAACTCTTCTTGTACGGCCTCTACCAGCGTGAGCATGTCGAGCGAATCCAAGCCCAATTCCTCGAATGTAGTTGTATCTGAAATACGGCTTATATCAACTAAAAACTCTCTGTCGAGAACATCTTTAAATCTTGTCGCGACGCTTGCCCGGTCCATGGCACACCTCATGATTGTTAATCGAACGACGCCGCAATGCTCTTACCATTAACGATTTCCCACAACTGTCAGAAGTAACAGGTTTTACGCCGAAACCGCTTCCTCCCGACGACCGGTACGTACCCAATTTTCGCCAACTATCCGGTCAATTTGCCCCGATCAGTTTCCGACAAATCCACTCCGCGACCTGCGTAACAACGGCGTTTCCGGCAGCGAAAGCCTCTGTAAGGTTGGCCGCATCCAGTCCGAGCCAAAGCCCATCATCTTCAGACGCTCGCTGCCGCTCAACCATCTGATCCCATCCGTGTGGGTGAGCGACGAAAGTTGTGCAGCCCATAGTGATCCGTGAGGGGGTGTTGTCTGCCAAGGACCACCCAGCGAGGTTGAGTTTCTTTGAGGATGCGTATGACTTCCCAGAAAAGGCCGCTGCGTTCACCGCGTAATCCGCGCTTGTCGGCGTTGCTTGGTCGGCCTCCTGCAGATTGATGCCATGCCAAGGAAGCACGCCGGTGATGAATTCAACGAGCTACAGTTTTGCATTCGACCTGACTAGTCATTTGCACCGGCATTAACCAACATGATCGTGGCACTGATCCGCAAAGGACGACCCTAGGCGATATCAGAACGCAGGCAACTTTAAAGTCTGCTTTGGTACGTAATTCAACCAGCGAATGGTTAGTCAGCAGTCCTAGGTTTATATGGGGCGGGATCTCACTTCAGATCCATACACCAGGCGTGCTCTAAAACGATTCTGCCCTCAAGATCGAAAACCGAGTCTCTGGATTGCCGGATGAAGAAGTCCTGAATGGGCTTAAGATACTTCTCGGTCCCGTAAACGACACCGACCAGGTAGCCGCCAGATTATTGATGCCCACTGGCAAGCGCTGGCTGTAGCCATTGCCGAATTGCGAGCTGAGTACGTTGGGTTGGGTGTCGCCGCTGGAGCGGACTCGGGGCGACCAAGGGAACACTTCGGTCATACGCCCCTACTCTGTTTGAAATGTCTCGTCTGAACACTTTCCGTGTTAATTACACTTAAAGTGTAAATTCCCACTTGATTACGCACACCCCTTACCTCAAAGTAAGGAAAATTCATTAAGAGGGTTAAAAAATGGCCACAGCTACTGTAACCTCCAAGGGCCAGATCACTATCCCCGCACAAGTTCGGGCATCGCTCGGTCTCGATACCGGAGACCGGATTGAGTTCGTCGATCTGGGACAAGGTAAATTTGCCATCATGGCGGCCACGCATTCGGTCAAAGATCTCAAGGGATTGATCCGCAAGCCGGCCAAGCCCGTAAGCATCGAAGACATGAATCAAGCAATCGCAGAGCAGGGATCAAGAGCTGAATGATAGGTTTAGATACCAACGTTTTAGTCCGTTACGTCGCTCAGGATGATGCGAAGCAGTCAGCCAAAGCATCCGAGTCGATTGAGTCGCTGACGGTTTCTTCTCCGGGCTTCATCACAATGGTGACGGTCGTGGAGTTGGTATGGGTACTGCAAAGCCCCCGATATGAATCCAGTAAAGCCGAGATCATCGTCGTGCTGGAAATGCTGCTGCGCACACGTGAGCTAAAGCTGGAAAATGCCGAGACAGTCTGGCAAGCATTGCGAAAGTTCACTGACTCTAATGCCGATTTCGCCGACTGCCTGATTGAACGCTCCGCTCACGCTGCGGGTTGCGACCACACGGTGACTTTCGATATCAAAGCAGCCAAGACAGCAGGCATGCAGCGTCTTATTTGAAGTTCCAGCGCTGCACGCTACACCCGCCGATTACTCGGATCCAGCAACCCGTTCTGCCCTTTTTCGCTGACGATCACCCCACGCGCGATCTTCGGCATTTCCGCGCGGACGGTGGCCAGCAGCGCCTGCCCCATCGCTTCGTAGCCTTGGGCAGAGTCAACCGTGCCACCGCTGCCATCGCCATTGACTATGATGTTGATCTGCGGCGCGGACCCGGTTTGATTGGCGGCCTCGGGGGCTTGGCTGAGGAACTGTTTGAGGTCACGGTTAGTGCGCCCATCGACGACCCTTTCACCTTTCTGCAGTAGCCAAGTGCCCTCCTTCGATACCTGCGGCAGATAATCCCCAAAAAAGCCAACCGCACGCAACGCGATAACCATGCAGAGCTACGTCAGCTGCGGGTCGTGTTCGATGAGGCGCCTATCGACTCAATCGCGCCATCAATGATTGCCCAATATCGCGACAGCCGATCAGCTAAGACCAGAGCTAATAGGGAGATCGCCCTGCTCTCCCATGTGTTCAACACGGCGCGCGAATGGGGGCTGACCAACAAGGAAAATCCGTGCCTGGGAGTGCGCAAAAACAAAGAAAAGCCACGCCACTATTACGCCAACGATGAAGTATGGGGTGCGGTCTACCAGAAAGCGCCCCAAGAGCTGAAAGACGCCATGGACTTGGCTTACCTGACCGGACAGCGTCCTGCCGACGTTTTAGCTATGCGGCGTGACGACATTGCTGGCGATTACCTATTGGTGAGTCAGGGCAAAACAGGCAAGCGGCTACGGATCCATCTGAATAATGGTGTCGAACGAGGCAGCCTGGGCCAATTGCTCGATCAGATCAGATCATGCAGCGCAATGCGAAACATCCGTCTCCCTATTTCATCGTCAATCGATACGGCTTGCGGTTGTCCTGGGAGATGTTGCGCAACCGATGGGCGGAAACACGGCAGAACGCGGCGGATGAAGCGTTGGTATCAGGAGCCCGTGAATTGGCAACGCGCATTCTGCAATTCCAGTTCAGGGATATCCGTCCAAAGGCCGCATCGGAGATCATCGATGTCGGCGACGCAAGCCGCCTGCTGGGGCACTCAAAGGAGGGTATAACCGAGCGGGTTTATCGCCGCGTTGGCGCCATCGCAAGCCCCACGAAATAGGAAAGTTTTGGTACGCATGCCCAAAAGTTTTGGTACGTTCCCTTTTCCAAACCCCAAAAAAAACCCCGAAGACGTGAGTCTTCGGGGTTTTTAATAGTGGAGGCCGAGGTCGGAATCGAACCGGCGTAAGCGGATTTGCAATCCGCGGCATAACCATTTTGCTACTCGGCCTCAAACATCAAATGCTTAACAAGCATTCAATGCATATAAACTTGTCCGGAAACCATAACCAGCTATTGGCTTCCAACCCTTTGAAATCTATAGGGTTTTTCGTATTCCCGAATCAGGAATGGACGCAATTTTGTACTTGTTCGGCGGGCATGTCAAGGAATGCCATGAAAAAAATACAAGTCAGCCGTAAATGATCAAGTTGGTCAGGAATAACCGGCAATCGACCTGCTGTATCGATTGCCGGTTTCAGGTTACTTGCTTTCTGGCAAGGCGTAAGCCATGCGCGCTGGACCCGCAGCTTACCCATCAGATCGATAAAGCCGTGGCCGGTGACTCGTTTGAAAAAACCGTGAGAATCCAGGCTCGCTCATGCTCAACCGATCGGCGATAACCGAAAGTCTGATGTCGCCAGTCAATTCGTTTTGCAGATAGTCGAACGCCTTTTGGATGCGCTCATCAAAGTGTTGAGCAACTGGAAGAACAGCACCAGGCGTTGCAAACCCTGCGCGGGCCCGATGAAGGATTTGCCCAAACCTACAACGTTGATGGGGGCAACTGGATGAGCTGACAGCGCCGAAAGCTTAACGGAGCAGATCAAAGCCTCGAATCGGCACAGTCACCGAACGAGGCTTTGAGAAGAATGGCGTGCGACTCAGCCCGCTGCAACCACGGTGATTTCCACCAGCAAATCCGGAGCCGCCAGACGCGACTCAACGGTTGCCCGAGCAGGCGCATGGCCTTGCGGTGCCCAGGCGTCCCAGACTTCGTTCATTCCGGCAAAGTTGGCCTCGATGTCCGACAGCCAGACCTGCGCGCTGAGAATACGAGTTTTATCCAGCCCTGCCTTGGCGAGAAAGTTGTCGATCTTCTCCAGCACCTGCGCGGTCTGGCCTTTGATGTCCAGGGTGCGGTCGGTGGCGGTCTGGCCGCCGAGAAAGGTGAAGCCGTTGCATTGAACGACGCGGCTCATGCGCTGATTGGTTTCGATACGTGTAATTTCCAGCATGTGAACTCCTCAATGTTGCGGGATGGTTGAAGCGGATTGCAGAGGCATCAGCGGCGTTATTGCCGCTGCTTTGTCAAAACGGTCGATGGCGAAAGCATCGAGATTGATGTCGGAGTGTTCGCCCATAATCTGCTGGGCCAGACGCCTGCCGGTGCCGGGGCCCATCTGAAAGCCACTGCCGCAGAAGCCGAAGGAATAACTCAGGTTGCTGACCCTGCGACTGGCGCCAATCACCGGCAAGTCATCGGCCGTGAACGCTTCGACACCCGCCCAGACACGATTGACGCCCAGGTGTTTGAGGTGCGGAAACAGATCGGTGACCGTGCGCGCGCTGGTGCCGAGCCGGGTCATATCGACTTCGCCGTGACGCGCCGCAAAATCCAGCCCGCCAATCAGTTTGCCGCCGATGACCACCGTGCCGTTGGCGAATTGCTTGAATGACAGCGACCTGCCCGTTGCCCCCAAGACCGGCGCGCAGAACGGCGCGACCCGGTGGGTGACCATCAACATCAGGCCTTCTGGATGCACCGGCACCGCTTCGCCCACCTGGGCCGCCAACTCCCCCGCCCAGGCACCGGCGGTGACCACCAGATGCTCGGCGCTGAATACAGCCTTCGCGGTGGTGACTTTCCACTGGCTGCCAGTCTGCTCGATACGTAGCGCGGCACAGTTTTCATGCACTTGAACGCCAAGTTTCTCTGCCGCCAGCCGAAAGGCCGTCACGGTCTTGTAAGGCACCGCATAACCGTCGTCTTTTACCCAGATGCCGCCGACGATGTGGCGGGCCACGGTGGGAATAATGTCGAACACCTGCTGCTGGTCGACCAGCACTTCATGGCTGAACCCCAAACCCTGCAAGTGCTCGACACGCTGCCTGCATTCCTCCAGCTCAGCCGGGTTTTCCGCCAGTTTCAACTGGCCGCTGGGCACGAAGCCGCCATCGTCGCCCAGCACATGCTTCAGTTCATGCCAAAGATCCCGGGACGAAAGCGCCAAAGGGATTTCAGGCGTATGTCGGCCTAACGTGCGCACGCCGCCAGCGTTAACCCCGGAAGCGTGACGGCCACAATATTCAGCCTCCAGAACCGTCACCTTGACGCCCCGTTGAGCCAGATGAAATGCGGTGCTCAGCCCGTGAATGCCGCCGCCGATGACCAATACGTCGCCCTGACGACGGCTTGACTCACTCACCGGCCAGCTCCCCCAAAGTGATGGGCTTGATCGGTGGGCGAATCCGGTAGTAACCGACTTCCGCAGCCGACACGCCGCGCGCCTTGGCAATGACTTCGGTAACGGTCAGACCGCACATCCGGCCCTGACACGGGCCCATGCCGCAGCGTCCAAAGGATTTGGCCTGATTCGGCCCGGCGCAGCCCAAAGCAACGAAGCCGCGCAGATCACCAGCGGTAACCTCTTCGCAGCGACAGACCATAACGTCGTCCGCCGGGATGCGGTTTTGTTCTTTCGGTTGATACAGAGCGTCCAGAAATGGCCGGATTCTGAGATTGCTCTCAAGCTTGGCGCGCAGCGGTGCAGCCTGTTGATCACGTTGCGCCGTGCTGATGGTGGCCAGCTGCGCAGCAATCCCGAGCGCCGCCAGTTGCCCTTGCACAGCGGCGGCTTGAGCGCCCCCGATCCCCGCGCCGTCTCCGGCGACATAAACGCCCGGCACATCCAGCTCGCCCCAGGCGTCGACCACCGGACTGAAACACAATTGGTCGCTGTCCCATCCATGCCCGGCGCGCAGCGACTGGCTGAATTGAATGTTGGGCACTACGCCTTGATGCAGCAGCACACAACGGCTGGCGATGCGTACGGATTTTCCGGCAGCGGTGAACGTCAGCGCCGTCGCGGCCTCCTCGCCCTCAACCGCCAGTTGTTCAGCACCCGTGTAATGAGCGATGCCCGCCACGCGCAGGCAGCGCATCAAATCCAGCCCTTTGCGCAGATACGGCCAGGCGCGCAACGCGGCAAACAGATGACGCCGTGCGCGCCAGTAATCATCCGGCCGGGTGGTATCAACCAGCGCCTTGATCGGCACACCGGCGCGCAGGTATTGCCAGCCGAGCAGGTACAACAGCGGCCCGCAGCCCGCCAGCACCACCGGTTCGCTGGGCGCCAGACCCGAGCTTTTCAACAGGATCTGCGCCGCGCCAGCGCTCATCACTCCCGGCAGCGTCCAGCCCGGAATCGGAAACGGCCGTTCCATGGCGCCCGTGGCGAGCAACACGGCCTTCGCGTTCAGCGTGTGCAGGCGACCGTCGCGCAAGTAACTGACCTGTTGATCCCGGGTAACCTGCCACACCGCCGCGCCCTTCTCATAGCGCACCGTCGATGATGCCAACGCCTGGGCCAGTTGATTGCCGTGGGCGTAATCCGGGCCAAGCATGTCCCGGCGCGACAACGGCGCCAGGGTGATGCCGCGATAAATTTGCCCACCCGGACTGCCCTGCTCGTCCAGCAACACCACGCCCAGCCCCAACCCTGCTAGTGCCACGGCGCCGCTCATGCCTGCCGCGCCGGCCCCAATCACTACCACATCAACGGTTTCGAGGTTCATGACTGTACCTCCATGAGGCCAACATTCGTCGCCTGGAAAATCAGGTCGCGGGCGCCTTCCTGCGAGCGAATACGCATGCCTTCAGCGACCTCGATCAGGCAACTTTGCCGATTGGGCACGCCGTCGATATCCAGCAGGCACTCAAAACACACGCCCATCATGCAATACGGCGCACGCGGTGCTTCGCTCACCGGCGTCGCACGGAAACGATTGATGCCGGACATCAGCAACGCCGCCGCGACACTGGTGCCAGCGGGTACGGTCAAGGGTTGTTCGTTGAACGTCAGGTTCACCGTGCGCGTCGCCCTGACTTCGCTTATGACGGGTTGAAACAGCGGATCAGTGCGCATGGGAAAACACCTTGTCGGTTAGAAAACGCTCGCCGGTAAACACCGCCAGCTCGTCGGGCTGCGCGCCGCCCTTGATCCACGGCGCAATGCGCAACGCGTGGGCGGCGGCCAGGGTCACGCCGCTGTGGCACGTGACCACGAACGCGCCGGGGTGCGCGGCGGATTGCTGATAGATGGGAAAACCGTCCGGGCTCATGACCCGCAACGCGCCCCAGGCGCGAATCAGGCGCACGTCACGCAGCAGTGGAAACGTCGACACCCCGCGTCTGGCGATAGCAGCCAGCACCTCAGTGGAGGTGCCGTCATCGAAACCGACCTCCTCCATCGAATCGCCTAGCTGCACCGTGCCTTCGTCGGTCTGGCGCACGTTGATGGTCGGGTAATCGAGAAATGGCCGCACGCGTTCGCTGATCAGTACCTGACCGCGATTCGGCGCAACCGGCGCGTGCAGGCCGACTTGCTTCGCCAACCCCGGATTGCCGAGGCCGGCAGCCAATACGATGCGCGGCGCGATAAAGCGCCGTTGTCCTGCCGTGACGCGGAACTCGCCAGGCGCGCAATCAATGCGCTCGACCTGCACGCCACCATGCAACCGCGCGCCTTTGGCCTGAGCCGAGGTGTGCAAGGCGCGCAGCAATTTCAACGGATTGACGTGCCCGTCCTGAGGCGTGTAGCTGGCACCAATCACCGCCGGACCAATCAACGGCAAGCGCGCCTTGAGCTCAGCGGCATCCAGCATTTGATAAGGATAATCACCCAGCGCGTCCTGCAGGGTTTGCAACCGCGACTGCCGTTCCAGCAATTCTTCGTCGCTGAAACACATGTGAAATCCACCCGGTTGCCGCAGTTGCACATCGACGCCGCTGTCTTCCAGCAGCACTTGCGCCAGGGCCGGCCAGCGCGTCGCCGATGAGCGGGTCCAGCGCGCGTAGTCCGGCAAGTCGTGGCCTTTGCCTTGCACCCAGACCAGACCGAAATTGCCGCGTGATGCGCGAAACGCGTCGTCGCCCTGGTCCAGCACGACCGTGTCCACACCACTGCGTGCCAGCCCGTAAGCCACCGCCGTACCGACCAGGCCGCCGCCGATCACGATCACGTCGGACTGCGTGACGCTATTGAGGTCCTGACTCATTTGCCCTCTCCAATCAACACCCGATCCAGACCCACCATGCGATCGAGCACCAGCATCAACAGCAGGGTGCCGACGATCAGCACCGTGGAGACGGCGGTGATCAGTGGATCAATGGTCTGGGAAATCTGGTTGTACATTGCCACCGGCAAGGTCGTGGTGCCCGGCGTGGCGACGAATACAGTCATGGTCAACTCGTCGAAACTCTGGATGAACGCCAGCATCCAGCCGCCGATCACACCGGTGCGGATACGTGGCAGCACCACCCGGTAGAACGCGGTCCAGCGACTGGCGCCCAGCGACAACGCCGCCTGTTCGATATCGCGCTCAAGGCCGATGGTCGACGCCAGCGTCAGGCGCAGTGCATACGGCAGGACCACGATCACGTGGGTCAAGGTCAACGCCCAGAACGATCCGCCAATCTGCGCCAGCGAGAAAAAGCGCAGAAACGCGATCCCCAGCACCACCGACGGAATCATCAGCGGCGACAGCAAAAAGCCGGTCAACGCGCCGCGTCCGGGAAATTCGTATCGACTGATTGCCAATGCCGCAGGAATCGCCAGCAACGCCGCAATGGTCGCCGAGGCCAGGCCCAGCTTGATCGACAGCGTGAAGGCGTCGAGCATTTCCTGGTTTTCCAGCAACGCCCGAAACCAGCGCAACGACAGACCGTCAGTGGGCAGCGACAAATAGCCCTTGCTGGTAAATGCCATCGCCATGACCACCAGCAAGGGGGCGACGATGAAGGCGACGAAACACACGTGATAAAGCTGCGAGAAAAATCCGTTCTTGTGCATGGCGGCCTACTCGAAGACTTGCTTGAAGCGGCGCTCGGCCAGCTTGCTGCAACCCAGAATGATGATCAGATTCGCCACCAGCAAAAGCATTGCGATGGCAGCGCCGAGGGGCCAGTTGAGGGTGCCGAGAAACTCGTCATAGGCCGCCGTTGCGACCACTTTCAGGCGCCGACCACCGATGATCGCCGGGGTGGCGAAGGCCGATGCGGCCAGGGCGAAGACGATGATTGAACCGGACAGAATGCCCGGCATGATCTGCGGCAGGATGATCCGCCGGAACACGGTCAACCGTGAGGCACCCAGTGACAATCCGGCCCACTCCACTTGCAGGTCCAGACGCTGCAAGGTCGCCCACACCGCGATCACCATGAACGGCACCAGTACGTGCGTCAGGGCAATGATCACGCCGACCTGGGTGAACAACATCTTTATCGGCTGATCGGTAATGCCCAGCGCCTGCAAGGCGTCGTTGATCAGGCCGTTGTTGCCCAGCAGGATTGCCCAGCCCAACGTGCGCACCACGACCGAAATCAACAGCGGGCCGAGCACCACCAGCAGAAACAACGAACGCCAGCGCGGCGCCATGCGCGCAATGATGATGGTTTCCGGCACACCGAGCAGCACGCAGAACACCGTAACCGCCAGCGCCATGCCGCCAGTGCGCAGGAATATCTCGTGGAAATAGCCGTCCTTGAACACCTCGATGTAGTTGCCCAGGCTGTAGCCCGAAACTACGCTTCCGGTGTCGCTGAACAGATTCAGCGACAGCACCGCCGTCAGCAAGAGCGGCACCAGCAAGAGTGCGATAAACACCAGCAATGCCGGACCGCTGAGCAACCACGGGGCAAAACCGACGTGTTCGGCATCATACCTGGCCATGGGCGACCTCCCGATCCAGCAGACGCAGGTCGTCATCGGACCAGTCCAGGCCGACCTCGTAGCCTTCATCGGGCGGCGGGATGCCGAGATTGGGCTGGGTCATGTGCACCAGCCCAAGATGGCTATCCACCGCGATCAGCCACAGATTGCCCAAAAACACCCTCAGGCGAACACGCCCCGTCAAACGACCGTTCCCCACTGCGGTCAGGCGGATTTTCTCCGGACGAATGTAGACATTGACGTCGTTGCCCAGCGAACGATCTTCGTGTGGCACATGCAGCAGCGTGTCCCGGACCTGTACCTCGCAGCACCGCTCGTTACGCAGCTGCACCGCACCCGCGAAGGCGTTGGTCTTGCCGAGAAACGCCGATGCGAACGGCGAATGGGGACGCTCATAGGCTTCGAACGGCGTGTCGATCTGCACAATGCGGCCTTTCTGCATGACTGCGATGCGGTCGCTCATGGTCATGGCTTCGACCTGATCGTGGGTCACCAGAATCGTGGTGATGCCCAGATCGCGCTGAATCGCCCGTAGTTCGATGTGCATCTCTTCGCGCAGCTTGGCGTCAAGGTTGGACATGGGTTCGTCGAGCAACAACAGGTTGGGACGGATCGCCAGGGCACGGGCAATCGCCACCCGTTGCCGTTGTCCGCCGGATAAGGCTTTGGGGTACCGCTCGCCGAGGCCGCCAAGGCGCACCAGATCCAGCGCCTCATTGACCCGCTTGCTGCGTTCGCTTTTGGATACGCCACGCATCTCCAGGCCAAAGCTGATGTTTTGCGCCACCGTCATGTGCGGAAACAGCGCATAGCTTTGAAAGACGATGCCCAGCCCGCGCTGCTCAGGTCGCACATGAGTGATGTCGCGGCCATCCAGAACGATGCGCCCTTCGGTGGGCTGCACGAAGCCGGCAATGGATTGCAGCGTGGTGGTCTTGCCGCAGCCGGACGGGCCGAGCAAGGCGATGAATTCGCCGTGCCGGACTTCCAGGTTCAAACCATCAATGGCCCTGAAATTGCCGTAGGTCTTGACGATACCTTCGAGTGTGAGAAATGCCATGGGGCTTGCCACGCAGGCATGAGCCTGCGTCTCCAGAAAGGTTTCGGGAAAGTCGCAACCGTGAAGGCTAGCGCTCGACGGTACGATTCCAGCGCGTCGTCCACTCGCTGCGCTGCGGGTTGATCGTGTCCCAATCGACCTTGATCAACGCATTGACCTTCTCTTGCCCATACGGCATGCGGGCGGCAATTTCGGGCGCAAGCGTGACGGTCTGATTGACCGGCGCGAAACCGTTTTCCCTGGCCTGGATCGTCTGCACTTCAGGCGACAACACGTACTGGATGAACGCCTGGGACAGTTCGGGCTGCGCATTGGGTGTCACGCCGCAGGCGGCGACCTGCAAGGCGATGCCACCTTCCTTCGGGTAAATAAACTTCAGCGGGAAACCGGTGCTCTGCAACGCCACGGCACGACCGCTGCCATACACGGCCATGACCACGTCGCCGTTCTGCATCATGCCGTCCATTTCACCCGGCGCTGAGACCCAAGCCAGGACGTTGGGGCCTATCTCGTCCTTGAGCGCCTTGAAGCCGGGGTCGATATTTTTCTCGCCACCGCCACGCAGCCGGGCCATTTCCACCAGGGTGTGCAAACCATAGGTATTGGTCACCGGTGGCATGCCGAGCAATTGCTTGTAGCGCGGGTCGGTCAGGTTTTCCCAGGAATCCGGCGGGGTCCAGCCGCGCTTCTTGAACGCATCCTCGTTGTAACCAATGCCGGTGGCGACCACGCCGATACCGGTGGCTTCCGGGCTCAGACGCGCCAGGGGATAAAGGTCTTTGTAAACCGGCGCATCGCTGAGTTTCCCGCACAGGCCCATCTGCAATGCCTGATACATCGGCCCGTCGTCCATCATCGCGACGTTGATCTGCTGCCGACCTTTCTGCGCTTGCAGCTTGGCCAGGGTTTCCGTGGAGTTGCCGGCGACGTAGATGACTTTGACGTCGTGCTGTTTTTCAAAGGCGGGAATGACTTTGGTCTTGTACATCTGCTCCGTAGAGCCGCCGACACCTGCGACGTACAGCGTCGTATCAGCGAAAGCGGCGCTGCTGCCAAACCCGATGAGGCTGACAGCGACGGCGATGGAAAGACGGTTCAAGCGAAACGGCTGTGCTGCTGGGGATGCGTTAAGGCTATTCACAGACTATCTCCGAAGTGCGTGGGGCAGATCGAACAATGCGTCAGTTGCTTCGGCCAAGACCGAAGTCATGCATGCAGGCTGCATGCTCCCGGAGATCCATCCCGGGTGGCGCATCTTCATGTGCGCTATGGGGTTGCTGGTTTTGAGTATTGCGACAGCCCATTCATATGGTCAAATACGGATATACGGGTTAGTTATTCATATTTGATATGGTAGGTCGCCATGAACCTCAGGCAGATAGAAGCGTTCCGCAGTGTGATGCGGCTGGGCTCGATGACCGCGGCAGCGGAGGTCTTGTACACCTCGCAGCCCAATGTCAGCCGGTTGATTTCCCAGCTGGAATTGAGCACCGGGCTGACGCTGTTCAAGCGTGCCGGCGTGCGTTTGATTCCGACTCAGGAGGGCCAGGCGTTCTTTCAGGAGGTGGAGCGCGCGTTCGTCGGCCTGGACAGCCTCAAGCTTTCGGCGAAGAACATTCGCAACCTCGGCACCGGCCGCTTGCGGGTCGCGGCCGTGCCGTCGAACGGCTTGAGCGTGATTCCCCGAGTACTCAAGACCTTCACTGACTCGAGGCCCGAGCTCACCGTATCCCTGCACGTCAATTCGTCACCGACTGTGGAGCAATGGGTCAAATCCCAGTATTGCGACATCGGCATCGTCGTCCATCCCGGCGATGTCAGCAGTCACCAGATCGAGTTGCTGACTGAAATCCCCGCGGTTTGCGTATTGCCCAGTGCTCATCGCCTGGCGCAACGTGCTGAAATCACCTTTACCGATCTCGAAGGCGAGGCATTTGTCTCGTTGTGCCATGGCGACGGCACACGGTCATTGGTGGACGGGTTATTCGAGCAGGCAGGTGTCGAGCGGATCATGGCGGTGGAGGCGCAATACAGCGCAATCAACTGCGAAATGGTGGCGTTGGGCATGGGCATTACACTCGCCCATCCACTGGTGGCCAGGGCTTACCTGCACCGCGATGTGGTGGTCCTACCGTTCAGACCGGACATCCTCTTCCCCACCTACGTCATCTGGCCCATTGCGCAGGCGAGAACCAGGCTGGCCGAAGAGTTTGTCGAAACGTTGAAAGCGTTTTACCGGGATGCGTTCGAGGGGCTCACTAGCGCGTAATCCCTCGCGTTCAAGCCATGCGCAGAACAGCACAACCGCGTCATCCGCCGCTTTGCCGAGCGGAACGTAGGTGCAATAGCTGCGTGACGGCAGACGCGGGTTGGCGAACGGCATGACCAGCCGGCCAGCGGCGAGATCAGCGGAGATCAGCGCCGTCGGCCCCATCGCGACGCCCAGCCCGTCGATAGCCGCCTGCAAGGTCAGATAGAAATGATCGAATACCACTGCGGCACTCGGTCGGAGCGTAGAGATGTGCGCGCTCGCCAGCCAGTCTGGCCAAAGCCTTGGCAGGCTCGACGTATGCAGCAACGTGTGCTGACGTAGATCGTCGGGCACGCGAAGCGGCAGCCGCTGCAGAAGCGCCAGGCTACACACCGGCAGCCGTTCTTCGTACAGGAAAGGTCGCGTCGAGTAGCCATAAAGCGTGTCCGGACCGCCGCGAATAATCACGTCATAGGGGTCTTTCAGGCTCTCCACCAGTTTGTTCGACGTTTCGACGTTGACGTCCACGCCGGGATGCTCGGCGCGGAATTTCTCCAGGCGCGGTACCAGCCAACGCAAGGTAAACGTCGCGGACGCGTTCACCGACAGCGTTCGCGAGGTCGTCTCGGCGAAGCCAAACTCCAGCGTTGCCTGGGACAGCTGCTCGAACAGCGGCCCGATTTTGCCAAGGTATGTCCGGGCTGCAGAAGTCAGCACCACGCGGCGATTGTGTCGCTCGAACAGCGACGCACCGAGCCACTCCTCTAGCAAGCGCACGCTTTGGCTCACCGCGCCGTGGGTCACATGCAACTCCGCCGCGGCTTCCTTGAAGCTGCCCAGGCGGCCAGCGGCTTCGAAAGCCTTCAATGCGTTGAGAGGAGGTAATTTCCGATTCATTCGAGATAGTTCTACTCACGTGAACGGGTAATTTATCTGGTTTGTCAGCCAACTCCAAGATAGATATTTTGCTGATCACAGCACTCTCATCCCCTTCCCCGATATGGAAAAACACCATGCTCAGTTATACCGGCGGCCTCGTCCTGCTCGCGGCAATTCTCCACGCAGGCTGGAACGCGATGCTGCATGGCAACCGCGACCGCTACCTTTCCATGACCTGGATGAGCATCGCCATTGCGCTGGTTTCGACTGTGGCCGCAGTGTTCCTGCCGTTGCCGGCCGAGGCGGCATGGCCTTATATCGTTGCCTCGGGATTGGTGCACATCATCTACAACATGAGCCTGGTGCGGTCGTATCAGCGCTGCGATCTGGCAGTGGCTTACCCCATTGCACGCGGCTCGTCGCCCTTGCTCGTCACACTGGGCGCGGCGCTCTTCGCCCAGGAAGCAATCAGCCCGTTGCATGCCCTCGGGATTGCGCTGATATCCGGCGGCATCCTCACACTCGCGCTCCAGGACCGTCACGTGTCGCGCGCGGATGCACTGGCTGCGCTGACCACCGGCGTGATGATCGCGCTGTATACAGTGATCGACGGCATCGGCGTGCGGTTATCTGACGGTCAGGCGCTGGCGTATACCGTGTGGATGTTCATGTTCTATTGGCTGATGCCAGTTCTGTTCGTCGCGATGCGAGGCTGCGCCGCACTATTGAATCCGCTTCGAGCGACGCCGGCTGCCGTTGGCTCGTCGCTCATGGGCGGGCTGGTGTCACTCGCCGCTTACGGCATCGTCATCTGGGCGTTGCAGTTGGGCGCAATGGGTGCGGTATCGGCGTTGCGTGAGACCAGCGTGGTCTTCGCGGCGCTGATCGGACGTGTATTTCTGCGCGAAGCGGTCAGCGGAAAACGCTGGATCGTGTGCCTGGTCGTTGCTGCTGGGGCGGTTATCCTGGGGCTTTGAGTATCAAAACCTGGATTGCCCTTGGATTCGCCGCCCTTTTTATCCCAGCGCTTCCAGTTCAGCCAGCAGGTCAGGCGCGATGACCAATGCACTGGCGGAGATATTTTCGCGAAGGTGGGCCACCGAGGAAGTCCCGGGAATCAACAGAATATTGGGAGCACGTTGCAGCAGCCACGCCAGCGCTACACAGAGCGGTGACGCCTGCATACGCGCTGCCACGCTGGAGAGCACGTGCGACTGCAGTGGTGTGAAACCGCCTAATGGAAAGAACGGCACATAAGCAATGCCCTGCTGACCCAGCTCAGCGATGAGCGTTTCGTCGTCCCGGTGAGAAAGGTTGTAGTGATTCTGCACGCAGACGATGTCGGCGATCCCCTGCGCCTGCTTGATCTGCGTTGCCGTGACATTGCTGACGCCCAGGTGGCGAATAAGCCCCTGGCGTTGTAATTCGGCCAGCGCGGTAAACGACTCCTCGATGGACCCTTCGGCAGGCGCCTGCACGTTACCCATTGCCCGAAGATTCACCACATCCAGTACGTCCACGCCGAGATTGCGCAGGTTGTCATGCACCGCCTGAGTCAATTGGGCGGGGCTCTGTGCCGGATTCCACGAGCCATCGGCGCCGCGCAGTGCGCCGACCTTGGTCACGATCACCAGGTTTTGAGGGTAAGGGTGCAGCGCTTCGCGGATCAGTTGGTTGGTGACGTGCGGCCCGTAAAAATCGGCGGTATCGATGTGGTTGACGCCCGCCGCCAGCGCTTCACGCAGTACGGCAATGGCTGCTTTCGGGTCTTTCGGCGGACCAAAAACATGAGGTCCGGCCAACTGCATCGCACCGTAGCCCATGCGATTGACCGACCGGTCGCCCAACTGGAAGGAACCTGCTCTGGCAACATCGCTCATTTTTTCCACCTCAATCAATGTTTGTGGGACGCACTATAGGCATTGACCACTTCATTGGTAATGGGGTGCAATCGGCACGGGTTGTACGGCTGAGAGAACAATGGAAACCAACATTCAAGACCTGCTGGCTTTTGTCGCCGTGGTCAACGCCAAAGGGTTTCGCGAAGGGGCCAGATCGAGCGGCAAATCCGCCTCGAGTTTGAGCGATGCAGTACGCCGGCTGGAGGCCAGGCTGGGCGTACGTTTGCTCAACCGGACCACCCGCAGCGTGGCACCCACCGAGGCTGGCGCCAGATTGATGGAGCGCATCGTGCCCGCATTAGGTGAGGTCGAGTCAGCTCTGGATGTAGTCAACGACTTTCGCGATCGCCCATCGGGCACGCTGAAGCTGAACGTACCTGCCAGCGTCGCAAGACTGGTGCTGCCATCGATCATTACCCCGTTCCTACAGACTTATCCTGACATCCGCCTGGAAGTGACGATCGAAGAAAGCTTCGTCGACATGCTCGCGGCCGGTTGTGATGCGGGCATTCGTTACGATGAACGCCTTGAGCAGGACATGATTGCGGTCCCCATCGGCCCGCGCTTTCAACGTTTCGCAACGGCGGCATCCCCGGCGTACCTCAACGCCAGAGGTCGACCGCAGCACCCACGGGATCTGCTGAATCACGCCTGCCTGCGGGGCAAATTCCCCAGTGGCGCGATGCCGCTGTGGGAGTACGAACGTCAGGGCGAAGTCATCAGCGTAGACCCGACCGGACCTTTGATTGTCAGGGTGGGAGGCGCCGTGGACCTGACCGTTCAGGCGGCAATTGACGGGCTGGGCATTGTCTACCTGTTCGAGGGCTGGCTTGCGCCCCATCTGGACAGCGGCGCGCTGGAACCGGTGCTGGAATCCTGGTGGCAAAACTTTACCGGACCGTTTCTCTATTACCCTGGACGCCGCTATCTACCCTCCCCGTTGCGCGCATTTATAGACTTCATCAATGCGGGCCGATCACTCGACAAACATGCGTAGTCGATAATGCCCACCAAGGGCAATCAGGCTTCGCCCGGTTGCTCCATCGCACTTGATTGTCCGGATGCCGGGAACCCGTATCACCGCGTGCTGTCAGGCACGGTTTGTCGTGTATAGTCCGTGTCAGGTCTGAATTATTTCCTACGGGTGATCAGGATCAACAAGCGTCTCAAACCGTAACCGCGTCGATACCCGCAAGCCTTCAGTAGTGAAACAAAGCAGGGAGCACGCCATGCCGATCCAGCGGCCCGATACACTGAGGTCGGCCGTCAGCATAGCCACTTCCGCAAATCCCGTTTCCGGTAGTCCGAACAGCCTGTTTCGGCGCAGCTTCGACCAGATCAAAGAAGCCTACATTCTATTCCCGCTGCTAGCCGCCCTCCTGTTGCTGGCCGTCTGGACAGCCACTCTGTACCTGATCAAGGTTGAACATGTTCGCGCCCAGCAGAGCATTGCTGCGGCGAGCCTGGAAATCGGCGCTACCTATGAAGCGCAAATGTTGCGCGCCATCCACGAGATTGACCAAACCCTCAAGCTGGTCAAATACACCGTTGAAGCTGAAGGTGAGCCCAATCCGCTTCCTCGACTCAAAGAGCGCGCTCTGTTGCCGCCGCCCCTGGTGTTTGACGTCAGTGTGGTCAACCCGGACGGCGGGCTCGTGGCGAGTACGCGGGTCCACGAGTGGGACTATATCGCTGACCCGGATGAACAGCAGACATTGCGGCACAGCGATTCACTGTCAATCAGTCGCCCCTGGAAAAGTCCTGTCACCGGAGAATGGCGATTGCGCTTCAGCCGTCGGCTCGACGCAGCGGGTGGCGTGTTCTCCGGGATTGCGATGGTCGAGGTCGATGCGGCGTATTTCGTCAGCAGCTACGACGCCTCGAAACTGGGCGATCACGGCCTGCTCGGTTTGCTGGGTATCGACGGCATCTTCCGCGTCAGGCGCGCCGGGGAGGAGGTAGCGGCCGGCGATGCGGTCGATTACGCGACGGTGGTGATGCCGGACACCGAAAACACCAAGGCTGTGCTTTCTGACAACGGCTGGGACGGAGTGCGGCGCTACACCAGCGCCCGCCAGCTGTACGACTTTCCGCTGGCGGTGATTGTCGGTTTGTCCGAGGAGGAACAACTGACGGTGGTGACCCAGCAAGCGCACACCTATATATGGCGCGCTGCGGGCGGCAGTCTGGTGCTGGTGTTATTGCTGGGGCTGCTCGCCCGGATGAGCTGGCAACTGGGGCAAAGCCGTTTGCGCGCCGCCGAAACCCAGGCACAACTCGCCGCCGCAGCACGCCAGGCCGGTATGGCGGAAATTGCCACCAACGTGCTGCATAACGTGGGCAACGTTCTTAACAGCGTGAATATCTCCGCTGAACTGGTCACCCAGAAGCTGCGCACCAGCAAGGCCCTGGGACTCGGCAAGGCAGTGCAACTGATGAACCAGCATGCCGAAGACCTGGGTGACTTCATCTCCCACGACGCGAAAGGCAAGCTTCTGCCCGGCTACCTGAACCAACTGGTGGATGCGTTGGCGATCGAACAGCAAAGCATGACCGCCGAACTCGAACAGTTGAGCAAAAGCATTGACCACATCAAAGAGATCGTCGCCGCCCAGCAATCTTATGCTGGCGCATCCAGTATCGCCGAGACCGTACAGATAAATGAGCTGATAGAAGATGCCCTGCGCATGAACGCCGAAATACTCACCGCGCGCCAGATAAGGGTGGTGCGGAATTTCGCAGAAACACCCTCGCTTCAGCTGGACAAACATCGCGTGCTGCTGATCCTGGTCAACCTGATAAAAAATGCCAGCAGCGCAATGGATCACCGGCCGCTGCCATGCCCGCAGATCACGCTGCATAGCGAACTGCAGCAAGGGCATACCTTGATTATCAGCGTCATCGACAATGGCGAAGGCATTGCGCCAGAAAATCTGACGCGGATTTTTGCCCATGGGTTCACCACGCGCCAGGACGGCCATGGTTTTGGTTTGCACAGCTGCGTTCTGGCGGCCATGGAGATGGGCGGCTCGCTGGAAGCACATAGCGACGGGCCGGGAACGGGCGCGACCTTTACGCTCAAACTGGCGATTAAAGCCTCCGAACAATAGTGCGCAGTTTATGAGCCGACGTTAAAAGGAATAAACGAATGGCAGCAGCCCCCATGACACCTCATTAGTCAACGCCGACGCTTGCGGCTTTTGGAACCGTGCCTGAACCACACGTTGTTTTTTTCTGATGAGGTAGCAGTGATCCTATGGACTCCAGACTCAATTTAGTGGCCTTGGTGGCGACGCTGTATGCCTGCGCGGCCAGTGCCGACAGCCAGGAAACCTCAATGTTTTCACTGAGCAGTTTTGGCACCGTGGGGGTAGTCCATTCCAGCGAGAAAAAAGCCGACTTCACCTCCAGTGTCTTCAAACCCAATGGTGCAGGTCGCACACGCAGCTGGAGCGCCAACGTCGACAGCCTGATTGGTGCTCAGGTGCTCGCCAATTTCACACCGCAGCTCTCTGCCGTGGTGCAGGTCATCTCGGAGCAGCGTTACGACAATAGCTATCGGCCCTTCGTCGAATGGGCCAACATCAAGTATCAATTCACGCCGGATTTCAGCGCACGCATCGGGCGCACCGTGTTGCCGACTTTTTTGCTCTCCGACACCCGTAAAGTGGGCTACACCCTGCCCTGGGTGCGTCCGCCGATGGAGGTTTACTCGCTGATGCCAGTCACCAACAGCGACGGTCTGGACCTGAGTTACAGATTTCACGTCGGCGAGTTCACCAATACCGTGCGGGGTAACTACGGCCAGAGCGATAACCGAGAGGCAGACAGCGCCGGCAAGGCGTTGGCGCGAGATTTGTGGGAAATCACCAATACGACCGAATACGAAGCCCTCACCACTCGCATCACCTACCTGAAAGCCGATCTGACCGTGGAGTCATTCAATTCATTCTTCGATGCTTTCAGGGACTTCGATGCAGAAGGCAACGCCATCGCGGCTCGCTACGATCCCAATAACTCAGTATTCGAATTTTTCGGGATAGGTGCCAGCTATGATCCGGGCAAGTGGTTCGTGATGAGCGAATGGGGTCATTTCGACAGCCATTCGGCGATCGGTGCGAGAAGCGCCTGGTATGTCAGCGGCGGGTACCGGCTTGACGCGTTCACACCCTATGTCACTTACGCGCGAGAAAAGTCGGAGTCCGCGACCTCTACCACGGGCTTGACGGCGGCTGGTCTGCCACCGGACCTAGCCGGGACCGCCGTCGGCCTCAACAGCTCCCTCAACGGCATCCTGGGTACCAACGAAGGTCAGCAAACGCTTTCACTTGGGATGCGCTGGGATTTCGCGAAAAATATGGACGCCAAATTGCAATACGACTACACGCGGCTAAAAGGCAACGCTACCGGTCCGTTGATCAACCCCCAACCGGACTTTGAGTCAGGGGGCTCGTTCAGCGTGATCAGCCTGGCTGTCGATTTCGTATTCTGATGGAGCAGGCCATGGGGTTTGTGAAATTCATCGGATTCGCTGTAGCGGGGTTCGTCATGTGCGTGACCTGCGCGATCGTCAGGGCCGATGTGGTGGTGGTCGTCGCCACCTCCAGCCCTGTGAAAGTACTGGCGCGTAATCAAGTGGCGGATATCTTCCTGGGCAAGACCAGTCGTTTCCCCGACGGTGGGCAGGCGGTACCGATTGATCAGAGCGAAGATTCGCCGATCCGCGATGAGTTCTACTCGAAGTTCACGGGCAAGTCCGCGCCCCAGCTCAAGGCGCACTGGTCGAAAATTATCTTTACCGGCAGAGGCCAGCCTCCGCTGGCGCTTTCAAGCAGCGCAGAGGTCAAGAAACGTATTGCCGAAAATCCGGACAGCATTGGCTATATCGAGGCGCGTGATGTGGACGGCAGCGTCCGGGCACTACCGCCCTCCCCGCAATGAGGGTTCATCGTTCACCTGCTGATACTCGCGTGGGGTACAGCCGAATTCACGACGGAACACCGTGTGCAGGTATTGCGCCGATTTGAAGCCGCAATTCTGGGCGATATCGGCAATCGCCGAATCAGTGTTTTCCAGTCCGCTGGCGGCCGCTGCCAGTTTGAAGCGCAGGATCTCGTCGTGCACGCTGCAGCCGCGCACCTTGCGAAAGTGCGACTCCAGCGATGAGCGCGACACGCCGACGTACCCCGCCACCTGCGCGGTCTTGATGCCCTGACAGGCATACTGGCGGATGAAGAGCAGCGCCTGCATGACATAGGGATTACCCAGCGGTTGATGCAGACTTGAGGTCTGCACATTGATCGCGTCAGGCGGAATCAGCACCTGCGTGCCCGTGGACGGCATGCCGTGCAGCATCTGATGGAGCAGGCGCGCGGCGGTCCGGCCCATGGTTTCGGTGCCTTGAATCACTGAACTCAGCGGCACCCTCGTCAGGCTGCGGGTCAGTGGGTCGTTATCGATGCCGATCAACGCCACCTGCTCCGGCACCGCGATACCGGCAGTCAGGCAGGCCTGCAGCAGTTGCCGGGCGCGGGCGTCACTCACGGCGATGATGCCGATGGGCTTGGGCAGGCTTTGCAGCCAGGCAATCTGCTGTTCGACCGCGCTGTCCCAGAGCGGTGCGCTGGTGCCCATGCCGCGATAGACCTCGACGTGCAAGCCATCGCGCTGCAGCAGTCGGCGAAAGGCTTTTTCCCGCTCCTGCGCCCAGCGATTGGCTTGTGCTTCAGGCAGGCTGAAGCAGGCAAAACGCGTCAAGCCCGCCTGGATCAGGTGCTCGTATGCCAACTTCATCAGCGCATAATTGTCGGTGGCGACGTAGGGAATCCCTTTCGGATAGGCGCGCTCATCCTGATAAGACCCGCCGACCGCCACGACTGGCAACTTGATCCCGGCCAGCGCCTCGCCGATCAGCGGGTCGTCGAAGTCGGCAATGATCCCATCGCCCTGCCAGCGCTCGATGCCTTTCAACCGACAGAGAAAATCCTCCTCAAGGAACAAGTCCCAGGACGCGCGGGTGCTGCTCAGGTAGTTGCCGATGCCGCTGATGATGCCGCGGTCGTAGATCTTGCTGCCGTTGAACAACAGCGCAATGCGGTGAACGGGAGGTACGGTTTTCATTGTTTTTACCTGGGCCGATCAACACAGACTAGGCGCGCAAACGACGAATCTCAATACGCAAAATCGAACGGCGCATTGGTGATTTTCATAATCAGCAGCCCGAGGGCCGGCGTTAGTATCGGGACACCGCCAAGAACAATAAGGAAATCGCCCATGCCGTACTTCCCCGCTGTCGACAAGATCCGCTACGAAGGCCCCGCCAGCGACTCGCCCCTGGCCTTCCGCCATTACGACGCCAACAAGTTTGTCCTCGGCAAACCCATGCGCGAGCACCTGCGCATGGCTGCCTGCTACTGGCACTCCTTCGTCTGGCCGGGTGCTGACATGTTCGGTGTCGGCGCCTTCAAGCGCCCGTGGCAACACGCCGGGGAACCGATAGAGCTGGCCATCGGCAAGGCCGACGCGGCTTTCGAGTTCTTCTCCAAACTGGGCATCGACTACTACAGCTTCCACGACACCGATGTCGCACCCGAAGGCAGCTCGCTGAAAGAGTACCGCAACCACTTCTCCCAGATGATCGACCAGCTGGAGCGCCATCAGGAACAAACCGGGATCAAGCTGCTGTGGGGCACCGCCAACTGCTTCAGCAATCCGCGCTATGCCGCCGGTGCCGCCAGCAACCCGGACCCGGAAGTGTTCGCCTGCGCCGCCGCCCAGGTATTCAGCGCCATGAACGCCACCCAGCGCCTCAAAGGTGCCAACTACGTGCTGTGGGGCGGTCGTGAAGGTTACGAAACCCTGCTCAATACCGATCTGAAACGTGAACGCGAACAACTGGGCCGCTTCATGCGCATGGTGGTCGAGCACAAGCACAAGATCGGTTTCAAAGGCGACCTGCTGATCGAACCCAAGCCGCAGGAGCCGACCAAGCACCAATACGACTACGACAGCGCCACGGTTTTCGGTTTCCTGCAGCAGTTCGGTCTGGAAAACGAGATCAAGGTCAACATCGAGGCCAACCACGCAACTCTGGCCGGGCACAGCTTCCATCACGAAATCGCCACGGCCGTCTCGCTGGGGATCTTCGGCAGCATCGACGCCAACCGTGGCGATCCGCAGAACGGCTGGGACACCGACCAGTTCCCCAACAGCGTCGAGGAGATGACCCTCGCCACCTACGAAATCCTCAAAGCCGGTGGCTTCACCAACGGCGGGTTCAACTTCGATTCCAAGGTCCGGCGCCAGAGCGTAGACGAGGTCGATCTGTTCTATGGCCATGTCGCCGCCATGGACGTCCTCGCCCTGGCGCTGAAACGCGCAGCGTCCATGGTTGAGAACGATCAGCTCCAGCAATTCAAAGATCAACGCTACGCCGGCTGGCAGCAGCCGTTTGGTCAGGCGGTGCTGGCGGGTGAGTTCAGCCTTGGATCACTGGCCGAACACGCCTTCGCCAACGAGCTGAATCCCCAGGCCGTCAGCGGTCGGCAGGAAATGCTCGAAGGTGTGGTCAACCGGTTTATCTACCCCTGACAGTAGACAAACCTTACAGCCGCCAGCCGTGAGTCCGCGGGCGGTTACATTCTCGCGACAAATCTGTGCTCGCGGCGGCCTGCGACTCTCTACAGTTCTACCGGCACCGTGTTCATCGTCAGGAAGTGTCTTCAAACAACAATAAAAGGACGCACCACAATGAAAAAAGTAAAACTCACGTTACTCGCTGGCGCCCTGGCCCTGCTTTCGCTTCCGGTCATGGCCGATCCTGCTCACCCGAAGATCGGTTTTTCCATCGATGACCTGCGTCTGGAGCGTTGGTCACGAGACCGTGATTACTTTGTCGCGGCGGCGGAGAAACTGGACGCCAAGGTCTTCGTCCAGTCAGCTGACGCCAACGAGCAGAAGCAGATTTCCCAGATCGAAAACCTCATCTCCCGTGGCGTCGATGTGATCGTCATCGTGCCGTTCAACGCCACGGTGCTCACCAATGCGGTTGCCGAAGCCAAGAAAGCCGGGATCAAGGTGGTGTCCTACGACCGACTGATCCTCAACGCCGATATCGACGCCTACATTTCCTTCGACAACGAAAAAGTTGGCGAAATGCAGGCCGCCGGGGTGCTGAAAGCCGCGCCCAAAGGCAACTACTTCCTGCTCGGCGGCGCTCCCACGGACAACAACGCCAAGGTCCTGCGCGAAGGGCAAATGAAAGTGCTGCAACCGGCCATCGACAAGGGTGATATCAAGATTGTCGGCCAGCAGTGGGTGAAGGAATGGAGCGCCACTGAAGCCTTGAGCATTGTTGAAAATGCCCTGACCCGGAACAACAACAAGATCGACGGCATCGTCGCCTCCAACGATGCCACCGCAGGCGGTGCCATTCAGGCTCTGGCCGCGCAGAAACTGGCGGGAAAGGTACCGATCTCAGGCCAGGACGCAGACCTTGCGGCAGTCAAGCGGGTGATCGATGGCACCCAGACAATGACCGTCTACAAACCGCTGAAACTGATCGCATCGGAAGCCGCCAAGCTCTCGGTGCAACTGGCACGTAACGAGAAACCCACCTACGGCTCGCAATACGACAATGGCAGCAAGAAAGTCGACACCATCCTGCTCACCCCGACCCCGTTGACCAAGGACAACATCGACCTGCTGGAAAAGGACGGGTTCTATACCAAGGCACAGATTGCCGGGCAGTGACCTGCGACTTTGGGGTTAATGCAGTCAGTCAGGCAAAAAAACGGTGTGAGCCCTTTTCAGGAGTCCTTGCGATGTCCGACTACCTGCTGCAAATGAACGGAATCGTCAAAACCTTTGGCGGTGTCAAAGCCCTGAATGGCATCGACATCAAGGTCAAGCCGGGAGAATGCGTCGGCCTGTGCGGCGAGAATGGCGCCGGCAAATCCACGCTGATGAAAGTCCTGTCGGCGGTCTACCCCTACGGCACCTGGGAGGGAGAAATTCTCTGGGACGGTCAACCGCTCAAGGCGCAATCCATCAGTGAAACCGAGGCCGCCGGGATCGTCATCATTCACCAGGAGCTGACCCTGGTACCTGATTTGTCAGTGGCTGAAAACATCTTCATGGGCCACGAACTGACGCTTCCCGGCGGGCGCATGAACTACCCGTCGATGATTCACCGGGCCGAAGCCCTGATGCGTGAACTCAAAGTGCCGGACATGAACGTGTCGCTGCCGGTTTCACAGTACGGCGGTGGCTACCAGCAACTGGTGGAGATCGCCAAGGCACTGAACAAGCAAGCGCGCCTGTTGATCCTCGATGAGCCCTCATCGGCCCTGACCCGCTCGGAAATCGAGGTGCTGCTGGACATCATTCGCGACCTCAAGGCCAAGGGCGTGGCGTGCGTTTATATCTCCCACAAACTCGATGAAGTAGCAGCCGTGTGCGACACCATTGCGGTCATCCGCGACGGCAAACACATCGCGACTACCGCCATGGCCGATATGGACATCCCGAAGATCATCACCCAGATGGTCGGACGGGAAATGAGCAATCTCTACCCCACCGAACCCCATGACATCGGCGAAGTGATATTCGAGGCGCGCCACGTCACCTGCTACGACGTCGACAACCCCAGACGCAAACGGGTTGACGACATTTCATTCGTGCTCAAGCGCGGGGAAATCCTCGGTATCGCCGGGCTGGTCGGTGCCGGTCGCACGGAGCTGGTGTCGGCGCTGTTCGGCGCTTACCCCGGGCGCTACGAAGGTGAAGTCTGGCTGGAAGGCCAACGGATCGACACGCGCACGCCCCTCAAGTCAATCCGTGCCGGGCTGGGCATGGTCCCTGAAGATCGCAAGCGCCAGGGCATCATTCCGGACCTGGGCGTCGGCCAGAACATCACCCTGGCCGTCCTGGACACCTACGCGAAAATGACCCGCATCGACGCCGAAGCCGAGCTGGGCAGCATTGACAAGGAAATTTCGCGCATGCACCTCAAGACCGCGAGTCCGTTCCTGCCGATCACCAGTCTCTCCGGCGGCAACCAGCAGAAAGCCGTGCTGGCGAAGATGCTCCTGACCAAACCCCGCGTGCTGATTCTCGACGAGCCCACTCGGGGCGTGGATGTCGGCGCCAAGTACGAGATCTACAAGCTGATGGGCGCGCTGGCGGCCGAAGGGGTGTCGATCATCATGGTGTCCTCGGAGCTCGCCGAAGTATTGGGGGTTTCCGACCGAGTGTTGGTGATCGGCGAAGGTCAGCTGCGTGGTGATTTCCTCAACCACGAACTCAGCCAGGAACAGGTGCTCGCCGCCGCGCTCAGCCATCCCGATGAACCTGGCAATAATGATCGGAAGTCCGCATAGATGAATCAGGTCAAACAACTTTTCAGCCGCTACAAAATGCTCGCGCTGGTGATTGCCGTGGCGGTCATCTGGCTGTTCTTCAGCTGGCAGACCGACGGCGGATTCCTGACCCCGCGCAACCTCTCCAACCTGCTGCGGCAAATGTCCATCACCGGGATTCTCGCCTGCGGCATGGTGCTGGTGATCATCAGCGGTGAAATCGATCTGTCGGTGGGCTCATTGCTTGGCCTGCTGGGTGGGCTGGCGGCGATTCTCGACGTGGTTTATGACATCCCGCTGCTGGCGAACCTGAGCCTGGTTGCCTTGTGCGGCCTGGTGATTGGTTTGGGTAATGGCTACATGACGGCCTATTTGCGTATCCCGTCGTTCATTGTCGGCCTGGGGGGCATGCTGGCCTTTCGCGGCATTCTCCTGGGGGTTACCGGCGGCACCACCATTGCGCCTGTGTCGCCGGAGCTGGTCTATATCGGCCAGGGTTATCTGCCGCACACGGTTGGGGCCGGGCTCGGCGTGCTGCTGTTCGCCTTGACGCTGTTCCTGACCTGGAAACAGCGCCGCAATCGTGCCCTTCATGGCCTGACGGCACACTCATTGGTGCGGGACGTGTTGCGCGTGGCGTTGATTGGCGTGGTGCTGGCGGGTTTCGTCTACACCCTCAACAGCTACGACGGTATCCCGGTTCCAGTGCTGCTTCTGCTGGTTCTGCTTGGCGTGTTCAGTTACGTGACCAGCCAGACGGTGTTCGGCCGCCGCGTCTACTCGGTGGGCAGCAACATGGAAGCCACGCGCCTGTCCGGCATCAACGTGCAGGCCGTAAAGCTGTGGATCTTCGGGATCATGGGCGTGATGTGCGCCCTCGCGGGGGTGGTCAACACCGCCCGCCTGGCCGCAGGCTCGCCCTCGGCCGGCAACATGGGCGAACTCGACGCCATCGCAGCCTGTTTCATCGGCGGCACCTCCATGCGCGGCGGCTCCGGCACCGTTTATGGCGCCCTCCTCGGCGCGCTGGTCATCACCAGCCTGGACAACGGCATGTCCATGCTCGACGTGGACAGCTATTGGCAAATGATCGTCAAAGGCAGCATTCTGGTGTTGGCCGTGTGGGTGGATGTGACCACCCGGGCCGGGCGCCGCTGAGCCGGACTGGATTCAGATAGAAGTGCACATCGCTATCCATGGCCTGAAGCAGCGGCTGCCCTTCACTCTGCGCAAAGGACACCAGCCTGAAAATATCGACATGAATGCGGCGATCAGGGCTGGCCTGCCGTCGCGGCGGCAGTCTGAGCGCCAAACATAGCCGCAAAGCGAGGCTTGTTGGCCGCGTAGTATTCGGCAACGACCTTATCTGAAGAGCTGTCACGCGCTGCGGCCATCAACTTCTCAAGATCAGCTTGAGGAATCTTGAAGTTGGCAAAGAACCGCGCGACGTCTGGGTGCTCGGCACTAAAGCCTTTGCGGGCAACTGCGTGGATTTGCTCGGCGCCACCGAAGACATGCTTCGGGTCATCCAGATAGCGCAGGGGCCACTTGGAGAACATCCAGTGCGGGCTCCACGCGTTGATCAACGACCATTTGTCACGTTTTAGATTACGATCCAGTTCGCTCAGCATTCCAGACTCTGAAGAGGCAACCATCTTATAGCCGTCGAGTTTGTATTCCTGAATGGCCTTTTCCGTAAGTTTGTATTGGCCGTTACCCACTTCGGAAGTCAGGATCTTGCCGCCCAGTTTCTCCCGCACCGCTGGCTTGTTGAGGTCTTCAATACTGGCAATCTCACTGACAGGAATAGAAGTGGGCACCGCCATGCCAATCCGGCCTTCATACAGCACACCGAGGTCTTCAAGTTTGTCGCGGTATTTGTCGTAGAACGCCTTGTGAGTACTCGGTAACCAGACCATCGGGATCAGGTCGATATTGCCGTTGGCCACCGCCTGAAACTGAATACCGATGTCCGCAAGAACCAGTTTGACGGGTTGCTTGAGGTGGTCTTCCAGAGCGGCATTTGCCAGCTTTACCGCGATTTCGGTGTCCGACCAGTTTACCCAGCCGATCCGGATAGGTGCCGGGTCGGCAGCATGAGCGACCAGACTGCATGAGGCCATAGTCAAGGCCGCAAACCAGCCAATAAGAGTATTACTGGATAACGTAATCATGGTGCATCTCCGCGTACTGTATGAATAGTTATTGGCAGGGCAGCAGATGAATCAAGTTATCTCATGAACGCAAAATGACATCGCGATCACAAGGGCATTCAGGTTAGAGCTGGATGAATTATTGTTAGGCGAAATCACTGTCCATTCCGGTAGTTCGGCCCTCCTTCGCCCATGGGCGCAATCTGGCGATACGTCGTTAACCAATCAATCGCGCGTTGATCCGCATCGCATCGATCACCCTCACCTCGCAACGCCTTTTGGCTCAAAAGAGCCAGATCAGCCCGTGTTTGCTGGATATTAATCCTGGATTTTGGCTCGCGCAAGCAAAATGTACATACGTGTCATACTCGTTGACACCGACGTACATTCGACGTACCATTATGTCAAAACCAAGCCTGATGTTCTGTTCCAGGAGCGCGCCACCATGTCCAGCGATCCCTTGCTGCAACCCTATAAAATCAAAAACCTGACGCTCAGAAATCGCATCATGACCACCTCCCATGAACCGGCTTATCCGGTCGACGGCATGCCCAAAGAGCTTTATCGGGCCTACCACGTCGAGCGTGCCAAGGCTGGCGTGGCGCTGACCATGACCGCCGGTTCCGCCGCGGTGTCGCGCGACAGCCCGCCGGTGTTCAACAACATCCTGGCTTACAAGGACGAAGTGGTCGGCTGGCTGAAGGACCTGACGGACGAGTGCCACGAGCACGGCGCGGCGGTGATGATTCAGCTGACCCACCTGGGTCGTCGCACTCGCTGGGACAAAGCCGACTGGCTGCCTGTGGTGTCGCCGTCGCACCGCCGCGAAGCGTCGCACCGGTCCTTCCCCAAGAAGATGGAAGAGTGGGATATCGACCGGATCATCAAGGATTACGTCGATGCCGCCGAGCGCATGAAAGTTGCGGGCCTCGACGGCCTTGAACTGCAGGCCTACGGGCATTTGATGGATCAGTTCTGGTCACCGTTGACCAACGACCTCGATGGCCCTTACGGCGGTTCCCTGGAAAATCGTTTACGTTTTACCTTCGATATCTTGCGCGGCATCCGCAAGCAATGCGGTGAGGATTTTCTGCTGGGGGTGCGTTACACCGGCGATGAGGACCTGGCCGGTGGCTTCGGCGCGCAGGAAGGCATCGCTATTTCGCACATGCTCAAGGACAGCGGCCTGGTTGATTTTCTCAACGTGGTGCGCGGGCACATCGACACCGATGCGGGGCTGACCGATGTGATTCCCATTCAGGGCATGCGTAACTCGCCGCACCTGGATTTCGCCGGTGAAATCCGCGCGGCGACAGGTTTCCCGACGTTTCACGCAGCCAAGATTTCCGACGTCGCTACAGCCCGGCATGCCATCGCCTCCGGCAAAATCGACATGGTAGGCATGACCCGCGCGCACATGACCGATCCGCACATCGTGCGCAAGATCATCGAAAAACGTGAAGAAGAGATCCGCCCTTGTGTCGGGGCAAACTATTGCCTGGATCGCATCTATCAAGGCGGCGCGGCGTATTGCATCCACAACGCCGCGACCGGCCGCGAAACCACCATGCCCCACGAAATCCCCAAAGCGCCTGCCAGACGCAAAGTGGTAGTGATTGGAACCGGCCCGGCGGGTCTGGAAGCAGCCCGCGTGGCCGGTGAGCGCGGTCACGACGTCACGGTGTTCGAAGCCGCTGACCTGCCTGGCGGACAGATTCGCCTGACCTCGCTCAGCGAGCGGCGCCGGGAGATGATCAGCATCATTGATTGGCGCATGGCGCAATGCGAACGTCTCGGGGTGAGATTCCACTTCAATACCTGGGCTGAAGCCGACACGGTGCTGGCTGAAGAGCCAGATGTCGTGATCGTCGCCACCGGCGGGATGCCGGACACCGATGTGCTGAAACAGGGCAATGAATGGGTGGTATCAACCTGGGACATCATTTCCGGTGACGTCAAACCCGGCAAGAACGTGCTGATCTTCGACGACGCTGGCGACCATGCGGCGCTGCAGGCTGCGGAAGTCATCGCCAACAGTGGCGCAACCCTGGAGATCGTCACACCGGATCGGTCCTTCGCACCGGAAGTGATGGCGATGAACCTGGTGCCTTACATGCGCAGCCTGCAAGACCTGGACGTGACGTTTACGGTGACCTATCGGGTCGAATCCGTGGAGAAACGGGACGGTAAGTTGTTAGCCAGTTTTGGCAGCGATTATGGCCAGGTCCACAAGCAGCGCGTGGTCGATCAGGTGGTAATCAACCACGGCACCCTTCCCCTGGACGATTTGTACTTCGATCTACGCGCCCTTTCGCGCAACGGCGGCGCCGTCGAGCAGCAGGATCTGATTGCCGGGAATATTCAGAATATCGTGACCAACCCCGAAGGCCGCTTCCAGCTGTTCCGGATCGGCGATGCGGTCGCGGCGCGCAACACCCATGCCGCCATCTACGATGCGTTGCGACTGGTGAAAGACATCTGACGGCATGCCCCTGACTTCAACCATCAGGGGCAATTCATTGACCGGAACGGATTGAGGCTTGGTTGATCAGGATTGAAGCCCTTTGCGGGCCACCGCAGCCCCTTCCTGCAATGCCCTGCCGATTAGCGCCGAAAAATGACCGTGAGTCATTGCTTGCAAAGCGGCGGCCGTCACGCCCCGGTAAGCCACCAAGGCATCAATGATTTCCTGAGGATCACGACTGGCCAGCAGCTGGCTGCTATTGACCACGACATTTTTCGCCGCCAGTTGCGCGATATCAGCGGGGATGCCGGCAGCGATTGCCTGGTTGCTCAGTGCCGTCAGCAACAAGGCGGGAAAGGCAGGCCCCGTGCCGGAGAGCGCTGAAAGGTAGTCAATAAAGCCCTCCTCCTGAACCTCGGCCGCAGTGCCGACGCATTCGAACAGGCGCTGCACGAGATTTTTCCCCAATGCGTCCATCGCCCCAAAACAATACCAGGGCGTAAAGGACTGCTCGATCTCTACCGCCGCATTGGGCATCGCCCGCACAACTGCTGAAGCGGATGTCTGCGCGGCAATGGTTTGCGCGGTAATTCCAGCCATCAAGGAGATGATTGTTTTGCCCGCCGCGTTGATGTGCAGGCTGGCGAAATGTTCAGGACGAACCGCAATGATCACCATGTCGCTGCGATCCACCAGCGCCTGATTATCGGTAACCAGGCTGGCGCCCTGCTGGGCCAACGGGTGGGTTCCCGATCGGTTTGAAACCACCAGCTTGCCGGCTGGAAACAATCCCTTTGCCAGCACAGCCTTGGCGATTGAGCCACCCAACCAGCCCGTGCCGCCAATGATGCCCAGCGTCTCATTGGTCATCGGCAGCTGACTCCTCGAAGGTGTCTGTCAAAGGCACGAAGCTTCCAGGTTCCTTTTCGGCATAACCGAACTTGCCGTAAAAACGATCCAGCTCACGCTGCTTGGGTACCTTCCCGGTGAAAATACTCACGTAATGGGGAATACGCTGGAAACGCACGGTAATCAGCTCATTGGTGTTCATGGAGATATAGCCGATTTGCGTCAGATAAATCGTGCGAGCCCGTGCGTCAGCACCCTGGCTGTCATAGCCGAAGCGCTTGAACATGCTCGCCAGGGCGTTTATTCGTTGCTCGTCTATGGTCGCGACTTCTGCGGCAACTTCATTTGATTGCAGCGCCCAGCTACGGACCGCAAATTCGAACTGCGAGTCGAATAACTGGGGATTGAGCCAGCATTCGAAGACATTCAGGATGGCTTCGGAAATGCTTTCCGCATAGCTTTCGCACTGCCGGATCAACCCACCGGTATTGGTATCGCGCCAGCGCGTGAGCAAGGCGGCCAATAGTTGCTCGCGATCCTCAAAAAACCAATAGAAGCTGGTGCGTGACAAACCGAGACGCTTGGCCAGCGGCATGACCCGAACCGCATCGATACCCGACTCCTTGAGCGCATCATAGGCGGCTTCAAGCCATCCCTCCGGCGACCCGCGCCACCCGCTATCCAGGGCCTTGCCACGGGTCTTCCCTAATTGGGACATCTGGGCAACCTTCTTCAAAAACGTGTAATTTAAATGTACTCCGATGCCCTTTGAATGTACACCTGAGTACATTTGATTGACTTTCACTTCCTTCGGCACTTTGAGAGCACGCATCATGAAAATCCAGCCGCTACCGCAGCGCTGAACGAAGAACCGGTCATCGAGCAAGCTCGCACCCTGGATCAGCAGGAGGGCCTGTTTACCGTCACGCTGTCCCGCTCAGGTAAGACCTTTAGCATGCCGGGCAACCAGACGGTACTCACGGCAGCCAAAAAGGCCGGTGCCATCGAGCCCTCTTCCTGCAGCCAAGGGGTATGTGGCACCTGCAAGACCACAGTCCTGCAAGGCACGGCGGAAATGAACCACAACGGCGGTATTCGCCAGCGTGAAATCGACAAAGGGCTGCGTCTGCTCTGCTGCAGCGAACCGACGTCAGACCTGGTCCTGGATTTATAAACGCGGCGCCCTACTAAAACAGCACCCGCCAATACATCAGAGACGAAACCGATCCACCGATTGCGAAAGTTTGCCCGCCAGGGTCGACAGGTCATCGGTAGTAGCCGCCGTCTGGCCAATGACCCGGCTGTTGTCTTCGGACATGTTGGCAATCATTTCCACTTGATGGGCGATTTCGTTACTCGCCAGGCTTTGCTCGCCGATGGTCCGGGTGATGTCATTGACCAGCTGAGTCGTCTTCAGAGTGGCATCGAGAATTTCGCGGATGGCGCGCTCGACGTCGGCGGTCACTGCCATGCCTTTGTCGACCTGGGCAACGCCCGTCTCCATGCTGGTGACAGCCTCGCGGGTGCTTTGCTGGATGCGTGAGACCATGCTGGCGATTTCCTGGGTCGAAGCACTGGTTCTTCCGGCCAGGTTGCGCACCTCGTCGGCAACCACAGCAAAACCACGGCCCTGCTCACCTGCGCGGGCGGCCTCGATGGCCGCATTGAGCGCGAGCAGGTTGGTCTGGTCCGCGATGCCCTTGATCACCTGAATGATGCTGAAAATACCCTCGGACTCCTTGTCCAGGGTGCGGATCACTTGTGCCGACTGCTGCGCGGAGCGCGCAATACTGTCCATGTCGTTGACCACCTGATGGATCACGCGACCGCCGTCCTTGGCCAATTCCTCAGCCTGATTGGCCATCTGCAGCGCGCGCCCGGCGTGTCGGGTGATTTCCTCGATGCTCGCGGTCATTTCGCTGGCCGCAGCGGCCATGGTGCTGGCCGCCACGCTTTGCTGTTGGCTGCTGCCGGTGACCTGATGGCAGCCGCTGCTTAATTGCTGGCTCATGCCACTCACGCCCTGGGCATTGCTGCGAACCACCTCGATCATGCCGCGCAGGTCACGCTGCATGGTCGCCAGACTGCGAATCAGCATGCTGGCTTCGTCCCGTTGCACAGGCTCGACGATAGTTTCGCTCAGGTTGCCATGGGCAATGCTGTCGGCAATCCGGCTGGCGGACTGCAACGGCCCCATGATGCTGCGAATCACCCAGCGTCCCTGGATCAACAGCAACAGCAGGCTGGCGAGCAGCACGCCGCCGAGGGTTATGTTGGCATTGCTGATGGTTTGCCGGGTACCTTCGCCCGTCAGCTGAGTGTCGGTTTCGATCAACTCGCTGAGGGCGGCCAACTCCTCTTCCAGTTGGCTGAAGGCTTTATTGAACGTACCCAGTTGCAGCTGAGCAGCATTCGGATCATCCAGGGCCAGTCCGACGATGCGCTCGCCGGCACTGATGTAGGTGTCGAGGCTTGGCCGCATTTTGCTCAAGGCGGTCTTGATAGTGTCGTTGACCGGCAGCTTGAGATTGTCACCGAGCATCTGACGAAAGTGTTCCGCGTGTTCAGCGATGGAGCTACGCACTTCATCCTTGGTGCTGGTGCTTTTCCCCAGCCCCACCAGGATCGCGGAGAACACGTCGCCGCGCAGCGCATCGTGCATCATGTCCGCTTCGAGATGATTACGCAGCGCGGTCATGCTGACTTCACTGTCATTCACTGCATCGCGCATCTGGAGGTTGCCCAGATAGCTGACCAGGCTGACGATCACGGCAGTGAGCAAGCTGGTGCCAATCAGCAAAAGCAGGCGTAATTTTATCGACATCCAGTGGTTTCCCTGTTGGCATGTGCGTCGTCAGCTGGGCAAACCAGCCACGGATTGCTGTACTCGAAAGGGTTATCGACTGTTGCAACTCGTTACTTGAGCGTATTCCCTGCCGTTAATATTTTTACGACCTGCGGTAAAGCCGCTCTGGCGACCGCAAGTGACACCGCAGCCTTGCAGCATCAAAAAAAGGCGGTTCAACCCCCAGTGCAAACCGTATTTGGCGATCTGGTCGTCAATAGATGCACTGGCTCAAATGTAGAGGCATGTGCCGCCATTCAAAAACGCCGGGTGCTGATCAACTCATCAAGCACCCGCGTGGGAACACGAAACTGCACCGACATGTGATCCTCGCCCGGCTCGATCTGGAAGTCGCTACGCAGCCCATACTGCGACAAATCCTGCAGCCGCTCTTGCAAGGCGCGGGCATCCTGGATGGCCTGGACAAGATCGCGCTCGCCCATCAATAGCGTCAGGCTGCTGTGGGTCAGGTTCAACTGTCCGGCATGCGCGCGTTGGCTGAAGGCACGCTCGGGCTCCAGCAGGTAGCGATCTTGCCACCAGAGGCTTGGGCTCACCGCTACCACATGCTGGAACAGTGTCGGCCGGGTGAACAGCGTATAAACACCGAACATGCCACCAAAGGAATGCCCCACCAGACTGCGCTGATCCTGATCGACCTTGAAATGCTCGGCCACTTTCGGCATCAGGCGCTGTTCAATGAAGTCGAGGAACAGATCCTGCCCACCTTGCGGCGGGTCGTTGCGCGCAGGCGGCGCAGGCGGTGACAGGTCAAACGCCCGCCGCACGAAATCCAGCGGCGTGTCGCTTGGGTATCCGATAGCCACCAGAATCGAACCACGCAGCCGTTTCTGCGCCCGTTTGGCTGCATGGAAGGCTGGAAAATAGGCGTTGCCGTCAAGCAGATATATCACCGGATAACCGCCGGTGTACGGCACATCGCCCTCAGGCAGGCTGATCATGATGCGATACTCGCGGCCCTCCGCGCTGTGCATCGTCCACTGTTCGGTACCGTCCAGGGTCACCGGTTCTGCGTGGGCGGCAGGGAAACCAAGCTGCAGCATGGCGCCCAACACCATCAATAACGTGCGAATCATCGTCTCTCTCCTTACCAGCGATAGCTCAGGCTGGTGACGACACTGCGCGCCTCACCCCGGTAGCAATAGCCTTCCTGGCAATTGATGTAGCGCTTGTCGGACAGGTTGCGACCATTCAGCGCCAGACGTACACCGTCCATAGCGCCACCGAAGTCGTAATGCACGCCAGCATCGATCAGGGTGTAGTCCTCGTTCTTCACGGTGTTGGCGGCATTGCCGTAGTTGCTGCCGGTGTAGCGCGCGCCGCCGGACAGCCCAAGGCCCATGGGCAGGCGGTAATTCAGCCAGAGCGAGGCCAGATGACGCGGCACATTCATCGGTGCCTTGCCTTCATTGCCGTCATTGCTGCGGGTGACTTCGGGATCGTTGAAGCTGTAGCTCGCCGTCATCCGCAGGCGATCACTCAGGTCGGAAACCGCCTCCAGTTCCAGGCCACGGGATACCTGCTCGCCCGTTTGTATGCTGTTGAGGGGATTGGCCAAATCACGAGTACGCACATTGGTTTGCGTCAGATGGTAGAGCGAGCCCGTCAGCATCGTGCTGGTGCCCGGCGGCTGGTACTTGAGGCCCACTTCGTACTGCTCGCCCTTGGTCGGCTTGTAGGGTTCGCCACTGGCGTCGGTCCCACTTTCGGGCCGGAACGACGTGGCATAGCTGACGTACGGCGCCAGGCCATTGTCGAACAGGTAAAGCACGCCAACCTGGCCGGTGGTCGCCGAATCATTCGTGTTGCTGTTATCGCCACTCAGGTTGTTCGAGCGACGCACCTTGACCCAGTCACGGCGCAGTCCGGCCGACAGGCGCCATTGGTTGAGTTCGATCTGATCCTGCATATACAGGCCGCTGCGATGCTCCAGCCCGTCCTCGTCAGCCAGGGAAGTCGTGGGCCGATCAACCGGCTGGTGATAGTTCGGCGCGTAACGATCGATGGAGGGTGCCTCGCCCATGGCATACAACAGCGACGTGTCGATCCACGCATAGTCCATGCCGGTGACCAGCGTGTGTTGCAGATTTCCGGTAGCGAAGCGACTCACTAAGCGGGTATCGGTAGACAGCGATGACATGTCTTCGTAGACACCAATGGCTGAGCGGTTGAGGGTATGGCCATCGCCGGCGTCGCTGGGCTGGAGGTACTGATTGGTGGTGTTCACCTGACCGTAACGCAGGTTCTGCTGCACGCTGAAGGTATCGTTGAACGCATGTTCGAACTCATAACCCAGCGTCCACTGACGTTGTTTGAGCTTGTCAAAGTACTCGTCACCCTGCCAGAAATTGGAGAGATGATCGCCGTCCTGATACAGCATCGGCGAAGCACCGGTCTCGCGTTCCTGATACTGCGCCAGCACGGTCAGGCGAGTGTCGGGGTCGATCTCCCAGCTCAGCGAAGGTGCCAGCAGGCGGGTATCGTTGTTCAACTGTTCGATATAGTTTTCTGCATCGCGGTACACGCCAACCGTACGGAACAGCACATCCCCCGCTTCATCCAGGCGCCCGCCCACATCGAACTGCGCCTGTTGGTGGTTGTAGTTGCCGGACTGCACCTGCACTTCGTTTTTCGCCAGCAGGCTCGGCCGCTTGCTCACCCGATTGACCATGCCGCCGGGGCTGATCTGCCCGTAGAGCACCGAGGCCGGCCCCTTGAGCACTTCAATGCGCTCCAGGTTGTAGGCCTCGGTGGAGTACAAGGACAACCAGCCACTGCCCGGCTGGCGCAGGCCATCGAGAAAGTCGGCGCCGATGGTGGTCTCGAAACCACGGACACTGATCATGTCGAAGCGCGGGTCCAGCCCCGAGCTGCCGACCCGCACACCCGCGCTGTAAGCCACGGCATCTTCGACCCGGTCGACCTGGCGATCAGCGATCTGCTCGGCCGTTACGACACTGATGCTCTGCGCGGTTTCCAGGATCGGCTTGTCGCTCTTGGTGGCGCTGCTGGCATTGCTGGCGAAATAGCCTGCCACTGGCGCGAACGCACTCTGAACCGATGCGGCATCGATGTTGGTGGGTTCAAGTTGATAGCTGGTGTCGGTCTTGCCGGGCAGCACCACATAGCCGGATGAGGTCTTTTGCGCGACCAGACCGCTACCGGCAAGCAGCTTCGCCAGGCCCTCGTCCAGCGATCCGCCGCCCGGCAGGCCTGGGCTGCTCATGCCGCGCACCGTCTCCGGAGAATAAGACAGGGTAATACCGGCCCGCTCGGCGAAGGTGCTGAGCGCCTGCTGCAACGACCCGGCAGGAATGCTCGGGGCCGCTGCCTGCCCGGTATTCGACGCTGCCGCCTGAACCGGCAGGCTCGCCGCGCCCCCGAGCAAGGCCAACGCCAGGCATACAGCCTTTGGCAGAGTGCGGGACGGGAACGGGGCAATGGCACGCAGAGGCAGTCTGGCAAAGAACATGACGGTATCCATTCAGGAAGTGATCATCCCTAACCGGACGAACCGCAAAAACCCGACAACTTATTTACACCAGCGGCATGATGCGCACCCACCAACGGGTACGCTCGACGATGTGCACCGGCAGCAGATGAGTGAGGTTGCGCAGCATGACCTCGGGTTCATCAAGGCGGAAAACGCCGGACAGGCGCAAGTCGGCCACCGTGTTATCGCAGCCCAACCAACCCTGACGATAACGGCCAGCCTCAGCCAGGAAGTCGACCAGGCGGATATCGTTGACCAGCAACAGACCCCGGGCCCAGGCGAAGGGATCGAGCGGCCCCTTGCCCAACACCGTCATCTGCGTTGCGTGAATGCCCAGCCCGTTACCCGCTTGCAGACGGCGCTGCCCGAATGAGGTGGAAATCAGCACCTCGCCGCGCTCGACGTGGACTTCACTGTAGCCATCACGCTCACGCAGCACTGCCCTCGCCTGCCGGCCCTCACACTCAGCGAAACGGCAGCGCACACGCCAGTCGGTACCGTCCACCAGCACCTCGCCAGTACGCAGCAGCCACTCGCGCCCCCGCACATCCACTGCACTGCCGGTATTGAGCGTCAGCTCAGCACCGCCCAACTCTACCCGGCGACGCTCGCCCGTGGTCGTGGCAAAGTCGCTGCGCCAGGCGGGCGGCGCTGTCGTGACCAGCAGCGTTGCACTGCCCGCAACCAAACCGAGGCCGAGCAACTTCAGTGTGCGTCGACGGCTTAGATCAGCCTCGGCCCGTCGCAACAGCGGAATGGTGCGTGCGGCATCAGGCAACTGGCTGGCCTGAAACAAGTCACCCATTTGCTGCAAGCGTTGCCATGCCAGCTCATGTCGGGCGTCGTGACGCCGCCAGTCGTGCAACTGCTTATGCAACTCGGCACTGCTGGGGTTGGCCCGCACGCGCATCTGCCACTCGATGGCCGTGCGGATGATGCCCTCCGGCAGGCGCTCGGCAGCCGCACTCACTGTGGCGCCTCAAAGCACACTCGATAGCAATGCATCAGGGCGCTCGCCACATGCCGCTCAACGGTACGACTGGAAACCCCCAGCGCCTGAGCTACCTGGGCATGGCTCAGGTCACCGAGCTGATACAACAGAAACGCTTCGCGTACCGCTGGCTTGAGACCGTCAAGCAGCCGCGCGATGCGCTCCAGGCATTGCAGCGCCTCATGACGGACCTCAGGTGATGGATGGCTGGCCTCGGGCAACTGCGCCAGCGCCTCAAGATAGGCTCGTTCCAATGCATCGCGCCGCCAATGGTCGATCACCAGACCTCGGGCGATACGTACCAACAGCGCACGCGGTGCACGAGCGCTGATCGGTTGACCGCGCACCAGCAAACGCAAAAAAGTGTCCTGGACCAGATCCGCCGCTTGCTGCGAGCACCCCAACGAGCGCCGCAACCAGCCCTGCAGCCAGCCGCGATGCGTGCCATACAAAATATCGAGAGAAACGATCGAATCCGTTTCATGGAGCGACATGGAACGCCTCAGACAGACAAACACGAAAAACGCCATGAATGGGCATGGCGGACGCGCGCACCTTAAACGCGAATTGTTCTTATTACAACCTTTTCTGGAGGGCCATTCGACTATTCACCCAGGCTTTGTGCTAAGGGCGACATCGTTGCGCAGGCGCTTTCTCGGTGAGACTCGCCTGCGCGCATCGTTCCAACATAGGTATCGCATCTGCAGAACAAAACACCCCGCAAGCGCTATGCACTTGCAGGGTGTTGTTTAACTAATTTAGAACTGTCGATGTTTCAGTCACATCAACTCTGCTTGTTATTGTTTGCCTTGCTTTTCTATCAGCCCGGCGAGCATTTCGTACTCTTCTGAAGACAGTTCGGTGAGCGGAGTACGCACCGGACCTGCGTCATGACCGACAATTCTTGCACCGGCCTTGACGATACTTACCGCGTAACCGGCCTTGCGGTTACGGATGTCCAGATAGGGCAGGAAGAAGTCGTCGATCATTTTGCCAACGGCAATATGATCTTCCCTGGCAATCGCATGATAAAAATCCATCGCCAGTCTGGGTACAAAGTTGAATACCGCCGAAGAGTAAACCGGAACGCCAAGCGCCTTGTAGGCCGCAGCGTAGACCTCAGCTGTCGGCAGACCACCCAGGTACGAAAGACGATCACCGAGGCGGCGACGGATCGAGACCATCAATTCAATATCGCCCAGACCATCCTTGTAGCCGATCAGGTTCGGACAGCGATCCGCCAATCGCTCCAGAAGCGGCGCGGTGAGACGACACACATTGCGGTTGTAGACAACGACACCGATCTTGACGGATTTGCACACGGCTTCAACATGCGCAGCCACCCCCTCCTGACTCGCCTCGGTCAAATAATGAGGGAGCAACAATAACCCTTTGGCTCCCAATCGCTCGGCTTCCTGCGCATATTGAATCGCCTGGCGTGTAGACCCGCCCACACCCGCCAGGATCGGCACACTGCTGGCGCAGGTATCGACAGCAGTCTTGATGACCGCGCTGTATTCGTCAGCTGCCAGGGAAAAGAACTCCCCGGTTCCACCCGCCGCAAAAAGCGCACTGGTGCCATACGGAGCCAACCACTCCAAACGTCGCGCATACCCGGAGGCATTGAATTCACCGTGGCTGTCGAAATCAGTCAGCGGGAACGAAAGAAGCCCCGAGGAAAGAACGGATTGAAGCTCAGATGGAGTCATCTTTTTATCACCTGTTTTATTGTCATTGGGAAAGCAATTGAAGTCATACGACATCATATAACAATAAATAAAACAACCCTGCCGTTATTTAAAAACGAATAATCGCAAATTTGAGCAGCCAGTTTCCTGCTACTGATTACTTTCCTTTATCTGACTAATAAGAATATTGACTCAGTAAATACCGCTATTGCGATTGACATAACTTCGCCAGAAAGAAAGACTCACCACAGGTCATACGACGACTTACAACTAATAATAAAGGTGATTTCACTTATGCTCCGTTTGCATTGTCCTGCATCGCGCTCCAACCGGCTCAGTGGCTCTCTCATTGCAAAATCTCGGTTGCGCAGCCCCCACACAATCACCGTGGTGCAAGCACCATGAAAGAACTCCTGAAACTCTATTTTCTAGTGCTGAAGGTGGTGATCATTGCGTGCCTGATTTGTATCACTGCGCTGATCTTCACCAACGTAGTGTTGCGCTACGGCTTCAATTCCGGCTTGTTCTTCACTGAAGAAATTTCCAGGCTGGCATTCGTCTGGCTCGTATTCGCCGGCTCCCAACTCATGCTTCATGAAAAAGGCCATATCGGCGTCGATATCCTGACCAGCCGTGTCTCGCCCCGAACAGCCAAACACTTATTGACGTTGACCTATCTGCTGATGCTGTTCACAACCTCGCTGTTTCTCCAGGGCAGCTGGAAGCAGACACTGATCAACCTGCATGTGGGTGCCCCTTCCACCGGAGTTTCCATGGGGTTGTTCTATGGCGCCGGGTTGGTGTTTTGCGTCTTGAGCACCATCCTGCTCTGCGCTCAATTGGTGAAACACCTGGCCACACCGGCTGGCGTGCCGCTGTCCTCAACCGCACACGGGGTGCTCAAATAATGGCCTTGGGCGTTTTTGTCGGCGTGCTGATGGCCGCCTTGCTCATAGGCGCGCCAATCGCCTATGCACTGATCCTCTGCGGCGTAGCCCTGATGTGGCTGCTCGGGTTGTTCGACGGCCAGATCATCGCGCAGAACATCATCAACTCGGCGGGCAGCTTTCCGTTGCTGGCCATTCCTCTGTTCATCATCGCCGGTGAGGTCATGAACAGCGGCGGCCTGTCCAAGCGCATCATCAACCTGGCCATTTCTCTGGTCGGCCATATGCGCGGCGGCCTTGGTTACGTCACCATCTTCGCCGGGGTACTGCTCTCCAGCCTGTCCGGGTCGGCACTGGCCGACGCGGCGTCGCTGACGGCGCTGTTGCTCCCGATGATGGTCATTGCAGGTTACAACCGCAATCGATCCGGCGGCCTGATCGCCTCGGTCTCGGTGCTCGGCTCGATCATCCCGCCCAGCATCGGCTTTGTCGTGCTGGGGGTCGCTTCCGGTTTGTCGATCACCAAACTGTTCCTGGCGGGGATCGCCCCAGGGCTGATGATCGCCACTGCGCTAGTCATCGCCTGGTGGCTGGTGTCACGCCGTGACAACGACGTCGAACTGAGTCCGAAGGCCTCTGGCAAGGAACGTCTCAAGGCCCTGGCCGACAGCACCTGGGCGCTATTGTTGCCAGTGATCATCGTGGCCGGCCTGCGCTTCGGCTTAGTGACACCTACCGAGGCGGGCGCAGTGGCGAGTGTCTATGCGCTGCTCGTGTCATCGCTGATCTACCGTGAACTAAGCCTGAAATCATTCAGCGAGCTGCTGATGCGCGCAGGAAAGACTACTGCGGCTGTCATGTTCCTGGTCGCCGCAGCCTCGATCCCGGCCTGGATGATTACCATCGCGGACATCCCGGGGCAGATCATCGAGCTCATTCAACCCTTCATGGACAACCCGAAACTGCTGATCGTGGTGTTAATGCTGTTGATTCTAGTGATCTCCATGGTGATGGACCTGACACCGACGATTTTGCTGCTGGCGCCGATCCTCGTCCCGGTAGTGACCGCTGCGAACATCGACCCGATCTACTTCGGCGTGCTGTTCATGATCAATTGCTCCATCGGCCTGATAACACCGCCCGTGGGCACGGTGCTCAACGTCGTCTGTGGAATCGGCAACATGCGCTACGAAGCGCTGCTCAAAGGCACCGTCCCGTTCCTGATCGCCGAAGTCATCGTTCTCTTCCTTCTGGTGATCTTCCCCGAGCTGGTGACTGTTCCGGCGCAATGGTTCGCCCACTAAAACAACTGACAAAAAAAGGAAAAACCATGAACAAGCAACTCACCGTTCTTGCTGCCCTATTGCTGGCCAGCAGTTTGAGCTTCGCCGCCGAATACAACGCGCGCACGATCAAGTTTGCCGCAACCAGCCCGAAGGGAACGCCGCCGGCAATCGGCATGGAGCTGTTTGCCAAAAAGGTCAACGAACGCAGCGGAGGCAAGATCAAGATACGAACCTTCCCCAATGGAGTGCTGGGTGGCGACGTACAGGTGCTCTCCTCATTGCAGGGTAACGTGGTGGAAATGATGACCTGGAACGCCGGCCTGATGCTCAATCATGTGACCGACTTCGGCATTCTCGACTTCCCCTTTATCTACAACGATATGGCCAAGGTCGACGCCATGCTGGATGGCGAAGTCGGCAAGATGCTGATCGACCAGTTACCGGCGAAAAACCTGGTCGGCCTGGCGTTCTGGGAGTTGGGCGTGCGCAACCTGACCAACAACGTCCGGCCAGTGCAGAAAATGGAAGACATCGCTGGCCTGAAGATTCGCGCGCAACAATCGCCCTTGTTCCTGGACGCCTGGACCGCACTCGGCGCGAATCCAACACCCCTGCCCTTCACCGAAGTTCACACCGCACTCGAGACCCACACGGTGGACGGCCAGGAAAACCCGGCGGCACTGATCCTCGCCTCAAGGTTCAATGAAGTTCAGAAATACCTGAGTCTGACTCAGCACAATTACAACCCGCAGATTGTTCTGATCAGCAAGCCCTTCTGGGACACATTGAATGTGGATGAGAAGGCGCTGCTCACGGAGGTCGCCATGGAAGTGCGCCTTGAGCAACGCGAAATTTCCCGCCAGGCCGACAGCACAACGATTGCCGAACTGCGCAGCTCCGGCATGCAAGTCAACGAGCTGGCTCCCGAAGAGATCGCGCGCATTCAGCAAAAGGTCCGTCCTGTGATCGAAAAATACGCCGCGCAGATCAATCCCGAACTGGTGAGCAAAGTCTACAAGGCCATGGATTACCAGCCGCAATAACGATGCCGGACATACGGCCGGCCCTGCGCTGGCCGCCCCACTCAGCGCACGCTTTTTAAACAATAGAGAGGAAGCAACACCATGAAAATTTCGGTCGCACAGATCCACCCGGTGGCTGGTAATCCGCTGCAAACCATCGACAAAGTTGCCCAACTGTCGCGTCAAGCCGCAGAAGAAGGATCGCGTCTGATCGCATTTGCCGAATGCCTGTTGACCGGAGGCTCCTTCGACAGCCGCGAAGAACTGGAAGAAGGTGCCATCAGTCTCAATGCACTTGACCCCTTGCTCGCGGCCACGGCGGAAACCGGTATCCACATTGTCGTCGGCTTCTATGAAAAATACGCCGATTCGATCTTCAATACAGCCGCACTGATCGGCCCCAAAGGGATCATAGGCCTGCATCGCAAGCGTCATCTGCCGTTCATGATCGGTGACCGCTTCACTGATCGCCCAGCAGAATGGACGCCGCCGGTATTCGACACTGAGATCGGCCGTATCGGCCTGGCCATCTGCTATGAAATCCGGTTCCCCGAAGTCATTCGCACCCTGGCACTGGAGGGCGCTGACATCGTGATCCTGCCAGCGGCCTGGCCCGAACAGGCGCGCCTGCTGCCGGACGTTTTCAGTACCGTGCGCGCGGCCGAAAACATCGTCTATTTCGTGGCCCCGAATCGTAACGACCTGGATGGCGGCATGCAGTTCATCGGCATGAGTCACATCATCGAACCTTCCGGCAGGACCTTGATCCGCGCAGGACAGGAAGATGGCGTCTTCAGCGTCGACATCGACCTGGACAAGGCGCGTAACAAGTCATTGATACGCGACCCGGGCGTGTTCGAGATACACCCCTTCCGCGACCGGCTGCCAGAGACCTATCGCCTCTGACGCAGCAGTCACCGATTACGCACTCTCAGGTACTTGCAATGCACAAGAAGCTCACCTCACTGAAAGATCGAATGGCTGAAGGCCCGACGTTCGGGATGAACATCTACAGTACGTCCTGCATGGCCATCGAAGTGGCTGGCAACTGGGGGCTGGATTTTGTCTTCGTTGATGCCGAACACACTGCGCTTGGCGTCGACAAAGACATGGAAAAATTGATTTTGGCGGCCAACCATGCCTCCATCCATAGCCTGGTACGCGTTCGCGGCACCCTCGAATGGGACATCCGTAAAGCCTTGGAAATGGGTGCTTCAGGGGTCATTGTTCCCCAAGTCCACAGCGCCATACAGATGCGGGAAATCATCCGCTACAGCAAATTCCCCCCATTCGGGCGGCGCGGCGGTGACAGTTCGGTTCGCTCCGCGAATTTTGCTGGCCCCGGATTTGACTGGGCCAGTTACACGCAAAAGGAAAACTCCCGTAGTGTCATCGTGCCTATGGCCGAAAGCTATGAGTTCTTCGACAACATCGATGAAATTCTCGACGTCGAAGGTATTGATGCGGTGCACTTCGGCCCGGCGGATTATTCGCTGTCGCGTCAGTTGCCGGTCGACTATCGCCTCGGCAATCCCGAAGTCCTGGCGCGGCTGGCATTGCTGATCGAGAAATGTCATGACCGCTCGATTCAAGTCATGGTGCCCTGCTTTCCCGCAGACACGGAGACTTCCCGCCGCCTTTTGGATATGGGCTGCGACATGTTACTGATGGGCAGTGATCTGTCATGGCTGAACCAGGCTGGACAACATATCTCGGCCATTCAGAAGACACTTCAGGGGTAAAGGAAATCCTTCAATAAGAACAGCGGATAAACAATTAAGGCCGAATCAATAAACTTGATTCGGCCTTAACAGTATCCCGGAAAGCGTTAGCTGACTAAAAAATTTTGACGCAACAGTGTCGCCTGAGTAAGTGCAACCAACTCATCGAGCTGAACATCAGGCCTTTCCGTTACATAAGACAAACAGAACCTGGCCGGTTCTATAGCGGGCTTGCAGGGCAACACCTTCAACAAATCAACAGCCAACATATCTCGAATTAACGGAACCGGAAGAATCCCGATAGCATATCCGGCAGAGATCATTTTCGCGATAAACGCCAGGGAATTACTGGAGTGAAAAGCCTCGGACACACTCCCCCCTTCTTTCAGCCACCGCTCAACGACTGAGTACAATGTCGAGGGCGCGGAATGCGTCACTATGGGATGGGCGCAAGCGTGTTTCGGTAGAAACTCCCCCCCTTCGATCTCCAGTTGTGCGGCGGCCACCCACTGAAAGGTCATCCATCCTAAAAAGATGTCCGTGACATCGTCTCGCGTAATCGGGTTGGTCAGAAGCGCCAGGTCAAGCTCGTGATCATTCAGCTTCTGATTAAGCACCGCCCCTACATCAATGGTGATTTCAAGGGTGATCTCTGGAAAATGCGTCTTGATCTCGGCAATGACCGCAGTCAACCCGACCATTGCCGAACATTCGTCAGCACCGACGCGCAATCTGCGATTCTGCTTCTGCTTGGCGGCAAACTGTTCAAGCTTCACGCTGTTGTTAAGCGCCAGCTCCGCATGCTGCAGAGCGATCAGGCCATCGGCGGTGATGATCATGCGCTGCTTGCTGCGGTCAAAAAGCTTCACACTCAGCAACGACTCCATCTCGCGAATTCGAGAGGAAATTGCCGGTTGTGTCAAATGAAGATGTCGAGAGGCCGCATGAACACCACCTAGTCGGGCAGTCCAATAGAAAGCCTCGATCTGCATCAGGGTAATTCTCATGATAAAAATCGTCCCGCCGTTGACTCGTTGTTTTTTATTATCGCATTAAAATCATGCTTGTTAGGATGGACGGACTGTATCAGACATTCATCAAAAACAAGTAAATTCCAGTATGTATATTATTGAAGAACTGCCACGACAGATCGACAGGGAGGAACTTTCGGTTCTCCTCGCAGCGGAGCCGGCAACGATCGGCCACTTCACCACTAGAGGTATTTTAAGTCCCCGGATAAAAGCACACTTCCAGGACATTAGAACCGTTGGAACCGCAGTCACAGTTAGAATGCCTGGGGCTGATGGGGGAATTCTGCATTACGCGATGGGCTGCGCAAGGCCAGGCGATTTCCTCATCGTGGATCGCTGCGGTGAGCGCGTCACGGCGGCCATGGGCGGAGCCATGGCTTACGCAGCCAGGCAGGCTGGAATCGCCGGGATTGTCATTGATGGCTTCGTCACCGATCTGGGTGAGTTGCGCCAGCATGGTGTTCCCATCTGGTCCTGGGGCGCCAGTGCCGTGACCACCCGGCTCAAGGGCAACGAAGGTGAGTTTTGTACGCCGGTCCAATGTGGAGGTGTGGTCGTTCATCCCGGCGATGCCGTGGTCGCCGATGAGAACGGCATCGTCATCATCAAGCCAGACCAGGTCCTCAGACTGGCCCGACGCGCAATCAAGTTTCAGGACAACGAAAAAATCACCTTGGCAAGATTGGCAAACGGCGAGAAATTCCCGGATGTCGTAGGTTCCAGATCGATCATCAACGCTGCAATCGGGGACCTCTGAACAGGCGAACACAGATCCGCTTTGCTGCCCCGTTTCTGCCATGTAGCTCCCTCAAAAAAACAAAAGGACTACCATGCAACCGTTCAAGATTCCGCCCCTGATCATTGCCCTGCTCAGCGGTCTTATCGGTCCCGCAGCCTTTGCGGACACCCCGGCAACCACCCACTTCAATGTCATTGGCGGTGGCAGCCACAATTACACGTTTCGCGCGGTGGAAAAGCCGTTCTGGAACACGACCCTGCCCGCGAGCTCTGGCGGGACCGTCACGGCTCGCCTCAGAGGGCTATCGGAAAGCGGCCTCAAAGGTCCGGAGATGGTGCGCCTGCTACGTCTTGGCGCGGTTGATGTCGGCATGGGGGTTTTCGCTTTTGTTGCCGGTGATGATCCGTTCTTCGAAGGGATTGATCTGCCCGGCCTGGCTGCCGATATCGAAACCTCACATCGGGTTTCGACTGCGTTCAAACCGGTATTGGCGCAACGCATGGCCGAACGACATGGCGTCAAGTTGCTGGCAACGGTGCCCTATACGGCGCAAGTGTTCTTCTGTCGCACCCCCGTCACCTCGATAGAGGACCTCAAGGGACGCAAGATTCGCGTTCGCGGACGCAATATGTCCGAGATGATCAAAGCGCTCGGCGGATCGCCCATGACCTTGCCTTTCGCCGAGGTCGTGACGGCCATGCAGACCGGGGTCATTGATTGTGCGGTGACAGGCATTGGCTCAGGCAACGCGGCCAGATGGTACGACGTCGCCAACCACATCTATAACCTGCCGGTGGACTGGTCGATTGGTTTCTACGCCATTGGCCTTAAGCGCTGGCAGTCATTGCCCGAACCTGTACAGCGCCTGCTGCAAGAACAGTCCGACGTACTCGAAGCCAGGTGGTGGGAAGAAACCGCCAAAGAAAATCACTCTGCATTGGCCTGCAATATCGGCGCGCCTGACTGCCAGATTCACCACCCCGCCAATATGCAGGTCAGCACACCGACAAACGCCGAGAAACAGGTGGTGCGGGACGCTGTTCTTAACATCGCCAACAACTGGGGCAAACGCTGCGGGGCGCAATGTGTCGAGCGCTGGAATGCCACGGCCGGCGTTGCCCTTGGCGTAAATCTGCAAAACCCTGACCCGCGCCCAATCCGTTGAGTACCTGTGAATCTGCGCGACAACAGTTGTTGCGCGTTCTGAACGCCCCGTTTGCGGAGAACCCCAGCCATGAAACACACTGATTTTTCTGGTATCAGGCTCGTAAACACCATCGCCAGGCTGAGCGCATGGCTCGGCGGCATTGCACTGATGGGCACCGCATTGATGATCGGCACCGACCTGATCCTGCGCAAGACCATCGGCCTGTCCATGGGTGGAGCCGACGAAATTGCCGGTTATGTCCTGGCCATTGTCAGCACCTGGGCGTTTCCCATCGCCCTGTTAAAGCGCTCCCATATCCGGGTGGACATTATCTACTCACGGCTGAAGCCCAAAACCAGAACATCGCTGGACCTGCTGGCCCTGAGCTGCATGGCGATGTTCGTCGGTACCTTGCTGTTCCACTCATGGGGTGTGCTGTGGGACTCCATTCAGTACCGCTCGGTTTCCACCACGCCGCTGCAAATTCCGCAGTGGGTGCCTCAATCAGTCTGGTTCGCAGGTTACGTGTTTTTTGCCCTGACCATTGTGGTACTGGCCTGCGCGAGCCTGTCGCATCTGCGTCAACAAAGATGGGCGTCGATCACTGCGCTGATCGGTATCAACTCCGTCGAGGAGGACATTCAAGAAGAAATCCACAGTCCCGCACCGGGGCGCAAAACTTCCCCATCGAATGGAGCGCACTAGATGCTGGCCTTTACCCTCTTCACCCTGCTCGCCTTGCTTGGCTTGAGCGTGGCCGCAGCGGTCAGCATCGGCCTGCTGGGCATTTCGTTGTCAGAACTGTTTTCGACTTTGCCACTGAGCAACGCCATGGGCGAAATCGCCTGGAGCACCAGCGCCGAATTCCTGCTGGTGGCGATTCCGCTTTATATACTCATGGGCGAATTACTGGTGTGTTCAGGTGTCGCAGGACGCATGTATGGCGCCGTCGCCAAATGGCTTTCGTGGCTGCCCGGCGGCTTGATGAACTCCAACATTGGCGCCTCGGCACTGTTTTCGGCAACCAGCGGCTCCAGCGTGGCGACCGCCGCGACGATCTCGACCATAGCCCTGCCGGAGCAGGAGCGAAAAGGCTATTCAGCGCCGCTGTTCCTCGGATCTATCGCCGCTGGCGGTACCCTTGGCATATTGATCCCCCCCTCGATCAACATGATTCTGTTCGCGCTGATCGCCAATCTGTCGGTGCCCAAACTCTATCTGGCAGCGACGATTCCGGGCATTCTGCTCAGCTTCATGTTTGTCGCAATGATCGTCCTGGCTTGCATTATCCGCCCCGAACTGGGGGGTAAAAAAGAGCACTCAACCTGGGCTGAACGACGGGACAGCATTCCCGACCTGCTTGCGCCGCTGGCCATCTTCGCCCTGGTGGTCGGAGCCATCTACAGCGGCTTCGCAACTGCCAGTGAGTCGGCGGCCCTGGGGGTCATTGCAGCGTTTTCACTGGGCCTGTGGCGACGCGCGTTTACCTGGAAAAATCTGGCGCAGGCCTTCGAATCCACTATGCGTACGACCGGAATGATCATATTCATTACCTTGTCGGCGTTCTTCCTCAATTTCGTGCTGTCTTCCATAGGGCTGACATCCACCCTGGTCAGTTTCGTGACGGACCTCGACATGTCCCCGATGGGAACGCTGCTGGCCATCATTGTGTTCTACATCATCCTCGGCTGCTTCATGGATACGCTGGCCATGCTGATCACCACGGCACCGCTGGTGGTGCCAGTCATTGTCGCCCTGGGTTTCGATCCACTGTGGTTTGGCGTGATACTTATCATTCTGTGCGAAATGGGACAAATCACGCCCCCATTCGGGATGAATCTATTCGTGGTGCAAAGTATTCGCAATAAAGGCAAGTTCCTGGATGTGGTCTACGGCGCCTTACCTTTCTGTTTTGTATTACTTATGTTGATCGCGCTCTTGATCATGTTTCCGCAGATCGCGCTTTGGCTCCCACAATTTGCTTGATTTTTTGCTTTCAGGAATCTCTATGCCTCGTTTCGCTGCCAATCTCAGCATGCTGTACCCGGAACACCCGTTTCTTGATCGTTTCGCCGCCGCTGCCGCCGATGGTTTTCAGGCCGTGGAGTACATGTCTCCTTATGACTACAGCGCCCGGCAATTGAAACAGCGGCTCGACGACAATGGTCTGGTCCAGGCGTTGTTCAACGCCCCGCCCGGCAATGTCGGGAAAGGAGAAAAAGGCATAGCATCCTTGCCGGGGCGCGAAGCTGAGTTTCGTATCGGGTTTGAGCAGGCCCTGGAATACGCCGCCGTACTGGGCAACGATCGCATCCATGTCATGGCCGGGCAGCTGTCGTCTGAAGCGGAGCGCGGCAGACACCATGCAACCTATCTGGAAAACCTTGACCATGCAGCGACACAAGCAGCCAAGGTTGGCGTGACTGTGCTGTTGGAACCGATCAATACCCGCGACATTCCGGGCTTTTTCCTCAACCATCAACATCAGGCCCAGGCCGTCTGCAGGGAACTCGGCAAGACCAACCTCAAGGTTCAGTTCGACATCTACCATTGCCAGATCGTCGAGGGTGACGTTGCGACCAGGCTGCGTCGTGATATCGACGGTATCGGTCATATCCAGATCGCGGGCGTACCGGACCGCCACGAACCGGACAGGCTCAATGAAGTGAATTATCCCTACCTGTTCGAGCTGATCGATCAGTTGGGCTACAGCGGCTGGATCGGTTGCGAATACCGGCCACGCGGCAACACTTCCGAAGGTTTGAAATGGCTGCGTGACTGGAAAGCCCGATCAATCCAGAGCGAAGCATAGCTTCCAGGTCGACGACCATGAAGCCGGGGAAAGTGTGGCAGTCAGTTGTCAGTCAAACAAGCCGCACAACCTCAGCAATCACACTGGCCAGCGCGCTCTGACCGAATGGTTTGGGCAACCTGGGCAGACTGACCGTGACATCAGACGAGAGTTCGGCAAATCCAGAAGACAGGATGATCGGGATATCAGGAAACCGCACGGCGATTATCTCGGCAAGTTCGAGCCCCGTCATATCGGGCATTGCCATGTCAGTGATGATTAAATCGAAATCCGCTGAGTGCTCCAGCGCTGCCAACGCCTCCAGCCCTTCAGAGGCAAGAACGACGCGATGCCCAAGGTCTTCGAGCATTGCCCCGGTACTCATCAATACCAACGGATCGTCGTCGACGAACAGCACTTTGAGGCTTCGACATTGTTCGGAATTTGCCTGTCCGGGAATACAACTCGATGCGTCTGCAGCCTGAGCCGCCGCGTCGACCGCTGCGATCGGCAGCCAAAGCTCGGCAGTCGTCCCCTGCCCGATCGAGCTTTTCAGTAAGAAGTGACCACCGGACTGAGCGGCCAGACCATGGACCATCGAGAGGCCGAGTCCCGTGCCCTTGCCTGCCCCTTTTGTCGTAAAGAAGGGCTCCATGGCGCGCTGCAAGGTTGCCTCATCCATCCCGGCGCCGTCGTCGACAACTGAAATACAGATAAACCTGTCATCGCTCAGTGCTGAGCCTGGAATTGAATCTTCCCGGGCAGATATCAGAACTTTTCCACGTCCCGCCATTGCATCACGACTGTTGATAATCAGGTTCATGAGTGCCATTTCCAGCTGGCTTATATCGACCAGCACAGACCGCAGGATCAGAGGGAATCTTGTGTCTACCTCGATACCTGCGCCGAGCATGCGCGACAGTAGATCGGCCATGTCCCGGATCAGGCTGACGACGTCTACGGGTTTAGGATCGAGTTCTTGCCGACGAGCGAAAGCCAGCATTCGCTGGGTGAGCGTTGCCCCACGTTGAGCGCCAGCGATTGCGTTATCCAACAGAGGAAACAGTGTCGATTCACCAGGGAGACGTTTTTTGGCCAGCTCCAGACTGCCAAGTATCACCGTCAGCAGGTTGTTGAAGTCATGGGCGATACCGCCCGTCAACTGGCCCAGAGACTCCATTTTCTGCGCTTGAAACAAAGCCTCCCGGGTCTCTTTCAGGGCAAGCTGTGCCTGGGCGCTTTCGGTAACATCTCGGGTGATTTTCGCGAAGCCGATCAGGACGCCTTGTTCATCTTTTATCGGATCGATAACCACATGGGCCATGAACCGTGAACCGTCCTTGCGCAAGCGCCATCCCTGCCCCTCATAGCGGCCTTCGGCGACTACCGTATCAAGGGCGCGCTGCGGGATGCCGTTCTGTGCATCTTCAGGTTGAAAGAAGATAGAGAAATGTCTGCCTATGACCTCTGCAGGTTCATACCCTTTGATGCGCTGTGCGCCCGCGTTCCAGGTGGTGATGATGCCGGAGCGATCCAGCATGTACAGGGCGTAATCGGTCACACCCTGCACGAGCAGGCTAAACTGCTGCTCACTGTGGCGCAGCGCTTCCTGGGCCGCTTTACGCTCGGTCAAATCCCGGGTGACCTTTGCAAAGCCGATGAGCGTGTCATCAGATGAGCGTATCGGATCGATGACGACCGACGCCCAAAGCTGCGTTCCATCCTTGCGCAGGCGCCAACCCTCACCTTCGAATCTGCCCACACGCGCGGCGATTTCCAGCGCCTTGGCGGGCAAGCCCGCCGCAAGGTCATCTGGCGTATAGAAAAGCGAGAAATGCTCCCCCAACACTTCACTTTGCTCGTATTGCTTGATCCGCCTGGCACCCGAGTTCCAGCTACGGATTATCCCGTTGAGATCGAGCATATAGATCGCGTAGTCGACGACAGCGTCTACCAGCAGTCGATAGCGGTCGTTCTCGGAAAATGTCTCAATGAGGGATTCGGAGGGATGCATGCTGATCTCGTGAGAACAGAGGATTACGGTCAGTCATTATGGCGAAATAGCGGCTCAAGGCGAGCAACCTTTGGCACATGTGCTGTATGGGCATGGTTTTCACGCCAGACATAGCGTTGACTCGATTCGTCATCCATTCACGACTGTATGCAAGAACGCTGTCTGCGATGGAGGTAGGAAGATGGATAAACCCGTGTGCGCAAGCGGGCAAAAGATGCACTTCAACATCTGCCAATGTTCAACTGGAACGCTCACAGCAAAGACGGGATTTTTGTACCTTGATGAAACACCATCTGCCAATCGTCGACGTCGTTAGCGCCTATGTACAGATAACTGAGCATGATCTCCTCCTGACCGGGCATGAGTGCAATCGGCAGGCCGGTCCCGGAACCGGCCAGGCGATGCCACACAGATCGAAGTACCGAGGATTCTAGACAGCGATTCCGGGGTGCGCTAAGCGTCATCCGTTGAGTACTGAAAAATCCGATCGCCTGCTAAAAACCAGCGGCGCGCACAGGCTGAAATGTATTTTGCAACGCCCCCGCAACCGGCAAAAATTGGGAGGCAAATCCGGTCGGCGGGAGTCGGGACGGACGCTTTTTGGCCGCCTATGTTGTGCTGAACGCGAAAGGCCAAAAAATCATCCGAATGGATGGTTTTTTTATGCTTTTTGAGTTCATTCGAGCCTTCATTTGCACTTGTCGGTCCGGCATTATCCCGTCCAGGAAAGGAGGGAGAATCATGACATTGGCAAACCGTTTACGCAGTGAGCGTGAAGCCCAGGGCCTGTCGCAGCGTGAGGTGGCGACGATGGGCAATATTCAGGCTAACGCTCAGGGGCATTACGAAAATGGGCAACGCTCACCACGTGCCGATTACCTGTCGCTGATCCATGCCGCCGGGTTTGATGTGCAGTACATCATTACCGGCGTGCGCAGGTCGGTGGGCAATACGATGCTGTCCGATCATGAGTACGTCGTCATCAAGAGCTTTCGCTTGATCGAACCCGATGATCGCGATGCCATCGAGCGGATCGTGACGTCATTGGCGGCGAGCGTGCGAAACGGGGCCGATGACCGTGCTTAGGTTCGGGCTGCTGCTCACTGTATTGGGCGGGTGCTGGCTGGCTGCGGTGGCGATGATCATGCTTGGCTGATTTCAACCAGCCTGTCGCCGCATCCCCCAGTCCGGCTCTACTGGAAGACTTCTCATGCGTAGTGTCCCCAGCGCCCGTTGATTTGGTCCAGCATGCCCATCAGCTTCTGCGGCACCTCTGTTTGCCGGTCGCATACTTCAGCGTATTTCATTGACGTACATGAAGTGTCCGGTACTTGCGCGCTGGTGGGTCATCATCACCGGCGTCGCCGCCTGATCGAAGGACACTGCATCAATGATCATCACCGCATGTGGCGCAGTGAGTTCCAGCAGGCGGCAATCCTCGTCATTAGCCAATCCTGCGGTCAGTTGCTCGCGAACTGCTGCCACTCTCAGACCGTATTGCTCCAACAGGAATCGATAAAGCAATTCCGGCAGTTCGTCCGGCCCAGGGAAGTCAGGCACCTTACTGGCAACGACGGTGAAAAATTCGTGCATCGCTGCTACGCCATCAATACTGCGTAAACGGTGCAGGCGATAAACCGGACTGCCCTCTTCGATCAGCAGCTTTTCAGCGTCCAGCGCAGTGGCTTTGCCGAGCTGATAGTCGAGTAAAGCAGTGCGCGACTTCAGCAGCGCCCCCTCTTTGTTGTGCAGACGAAAATACTGGAAGAAGTAGCGCAAGTTGTGCAGCGGTGCCCACCCGGTGACTACCGTGCCGGTCTTGCGGCGGCGCATCAGCATCCCCTCAGATACCAGTTCTGCCAACGCGCGGCGCACGGTTCCGACTGATACACCAAAATCACTCGCCAGTGCATTTTCACTGGGTATGACCGTTCCGCTGGTCCATTCCCCCAAAAGGATCGCCTCAGAGATATGCCGTTTGACCACCTCATACAGCGGCGCACTGTCGCGCGCGCTCAAGCGCGAGAAGCCACTTGGTGCGACTGGAGGGTTGCTATCTATCATCTCTTTTTCCTTGACGAGCGGTGCGCAGATACTTAACTATAAACTATATAGAAATACAGCGAGTGCAAAAAATGTCCACGAATGCAGCTCTGAAACAGGCACTCGAGTCGATCGAAGCGGATCATGATTCGCTGATCAATGATCTGCAACGAATGATCGCCATAGATACCTGTTTTCCTCCTGGTGCAGGGTACGGAGCCTTCGCCGACCTTATGGAGACACTGGTGGCGCCGCTGGGTCTCGATACCCGACGTGTCACCGTGCCAGAGAAGCTGTGGCAGACCCGCAGCGGCGAAGCCTTCGGAGAGCGCATCAACCTGATTGCCCGTCAGTCCGGTGATCAAGAGGTCTGTAGCCTGTATTTCCACGTCGATACCGTGCCACCGGGTGATGGCTGGACTCAGCCGCCCCTGCAATTGACCGAGGTCGACGGAAAATTGATCGGCCGCGGTACCGCCGACATGAAAGGCAGTGTTGCCGCCACCCTCGCCGCTCTGCGCGCGGCTCAACGTTTCAACCTGCCACTGCGCTACTGCCCGTCATTGTTGCTGTGCACTGACGAAGAAGGTGGCTTGTACCCTGGCATTCGTTATCTGGCCGAACAGCAATGTGTCGAGGGGCACATCCTCAGCTTCAACGGCGGCGCGGCACCGCGGATATGGGCGGGCTGCTTTGGCAGCGTCGATCTGAAAATCACCGTCAAGGGGCGCTCTTCGCATTCGGGGGAACCGGTGAATGCGATCAATGCCATCGAACAGAGCCTGCCGCTGCTTAATGCCCTGCACACCTTGAAACTTGCAGTGCAGCAGCGTGCCTGGCCAATGCCCCCGCCGCCTCATTACAACGGTGCGCCGCTGATTTCCCGCATGACCCTGGCCGCTGCCCATGGCGGCAGCAAGGGTTCGACCGTGCCGGCTCAGTTCGAGATCCTGATAAATCGGCGCTATGCGCCGCAGGAACCCTTCGAGCAGGTGCTGACCGAGCTGCAACACTGCATTCAAACCGCCATGGCTGGCACCGAGGCACTGTCCGTCGAATATGAAGTGATCGGCCATCTGGCTCCAGTCGCCGACCCCACCGGTCCACATTGGCCGCGATGGCAGGCGGCGCTGGGAGTTGGCTTCGGTTTCACTGCCGAGCAATTCCAGTATTACGGCTCGTCCAGCAGCTCGGACATGGGCTGGGTTCAGCAAGCAGGCATCCAGGAGATTCTGCTCGGTGGGCTGATCCGCCCGGAAAGTCGCATCCATGCCGCCGATGAATACACGACGCGTAGCGACCTGGTCGCCCTGGCGCAATCGATCCTGGCTTATCTGGCGGAAGATTTCACCCCACCGGACTGACTGTAAACACCGAAGACTGGCATCAAGACTGGTCATCGGCTTTTTTCTAGCTGCCCCATGCCCTCCATTGCTAGGTGAAGCACCTCATGAATACAGTTTTCAGGCTCAACCGCCGTCGTTTCCTGACGACCTCCGCTATTGTCACCGGCGCTGCGATGCTGCCGTTTTCCACCACCCTCTGGGCTGGCGTTGCAGCACGTAAGGGCGGCACTTTGCGGATCAGCGTCGACCAGGCGGTCGGCATGCTCAACCCGCTGCTGACACGGGTCAACCCTGAGTATCTGCTTAGCGAACTGCTCTACAATGGCCTGACCCGTCTGAGCCAGGACATGCAGGCCGAACCCGACCTGGCGCAATCCTGGAGCCATAACGAAAGCCTGACCGAGTGGACCTTCACGTTGCGCAGCAATCTGCGTTTCCACGATGGCAGCGCCTGCACCGCAAAGGACGTCGCGGCCAGCCTGCGAGCGATCCTCGACCCAAAAACTGCCTCACCCGCGCTGCGTAACATCGGCCCGATCCAAAGCGTCGAGGCGCTGGATGAACTGCGCGTCAAGCTGACCACCAACGCCCCGTATGCGGACCTGCCGGTGAGCCTGGCCTACCCGGCCGCGAAGATCGTCCCGGCCGCCATCCTACAAGGCGACATGACCCGCCTGTCCCGCGAAGCCGTGGGCACCGGACCGTTCAAGCTGGTGTCGTTCGAGCCGGAGCGCATGGTGGTGGTCGCTCGTAACGAAGACTTTTACGATGCGCAGCGCCCGCATCTGGATCGCGTCGAAATCCGCATCTATCCCGACCCGTCGTCGGAAAGCTCGGCATTGATGTCCGGCGACATCGACTTGATGCTCTCGGCTCAGGCCACTGAATTCAGCCGCCTGAGTGACGCCAGCGGAGTCAAAGGCCTGCGTGTGGCCTCCGGGCAATTCCTGAACATCAACATGGCCTGTGATCAGCCGCCGTTCAACGATGTGCGCGTACGCCAGGCCTTGTCCTTGTGTGTTGACCGCACAGCGCTCGTGGATTTCGTCGCGGAAGGCTTTGGTACGCCGGGCAATGACACTCCGCTAAATGCCGCCTACCGCTACCACACCGATATCGCGCTACGGCAGGCCAACATTGAGCAAGCGAAAAAGCTGTTGGCCGATGCGGGCTATCCCAAAGGGCTGGATATCACCCTGGTGGCCTCAGACAAACCGTCCACTCGCACACAATTGGGCATTGCCGTGCGTGAGATGGCCAAGCCTGCCGGTTTCAATATCAACGTCGCGACCATGGCCAACAGCACTTACCTGGATCAAGTCTGGAAGAAAGGCAACTTCTACGTGGGCTTCTACAACATGCAGCCTTCGGCCGACGCGGTGTTCTCGCTGCTCTACACCTCCAACGCCGCCTGGAACGAAACCCGCTGGAACAATGCCGAGTTCGACGCCGCTGTCGCCGCCGCCCGTGGCACCGATGACCCGGTCAAACGCATGGCGCTGTACGCAACTGCGCAAAAACTGATGAACGAGCAGGTGCCGTCGCTGATTCCGACCTTCTTCGACGTCCTGGCTGCGCAGCGAAATTACGTTCAAGGCTATCAACTGCATCCACGTGGCGCGGTATTCCGCCTGGATCAAGCGTGGCTGGACGACAGCGCTCCGAAGCGTGCGTGAACCGAGGATAAATCTGTGACTGCTGCTTATCTGACCAAGCGATTGCTGTTGGTCGTGTACACCCTGCTGATCGTTTCATTGCTGGTCTTTGCCATCACCCAGTTGCTCCCGGCGGATGCTGCAGTGACGCTGCTGGGCCAGAGTGCCACGCCCGAGGCCTTGGCTGCCCTGCGCGCCAAGCTTGGCCTCGACCAGCCCGCGTGGCTGCAATTCGGCCACTGGCTGATGGCGGTACTGCAAGGCGATCTGGGCGTGTCGATGCGCAATGGCCAGCCGGTACTCGGCTCGCTGGTTGATGCGCTGGGACGCTCATTGTTGCTGGCGAGCTGCTCGTTGTTGCTGATGCTGGCGGTGGCGATTCCCTTGGGAATCATCGCCGCTGTGCGCCGGGGTCGTCCCGTGGACCTGATCATCGGCGTGTTGTCGTATATCGGCGTGTCGTTGCCAGAGTTCGTCACCGCCACGCTGCTGATTCTGCTCTTTGCGGATGTCTGGCAGTTGCTGCCCGCAACCGGCTACGTGCCGCTGGGCGACAATTTTGGCGAAGGCATTCGCCACCTTATCCTGCCGACGTTGACCGTATCGATGATCATGGTCGCTCACGTCTCGCGGATGGTGCGCTCGGAAATGATCGACGTGCTGGAGACTGACTACATTCGAGCCGCACGCCTCAAAGGTCTGTCGCGGCGCCGGGTGTTGCTGCGCCATGCCTTGCGCAATGGCTTGCTGCCCACCATCACCATTGTCGCTCTGGACGTCGGCTACTTGCTGGGCGGCATCGTCGTGGTCGAGGAAATCTTCAACATCCCCGGCATTGGCCGCGAACTGCTGGTAGCCGTGGCGGCCCGCGACCTGCCAGCTATTCAGGGCGGTGTGCTGATCCTCGCCGCTACCTACTGCGTGGTCAACTTCATGGCTGACCTCACCTATGCCTATCTCGACCGGCGAATTCAATATGCGTGATATTTTCTACCGCTTACTGGGTACTCCCCAGGGCCTGCTGGGCAGTCTGATCCTGATACTGGCCGTGGTGCTGGTGTGCGCGGGACCGGCTCTGGCACCGTTCGACCCGGAAGCCATTTCGATTCTCGCGCGTTACAAGGCGCCGAACCTGGTGCACTGGCTGGGGACCGACCAACTGGGCCGAGACATCCTGAGCCGTCTACTGATCGGGGCTCGTGCGACGATCTCGCTGTCGGTACTGGCCACCGCGATGGCGATGCTCATCGGTGCTCTGCTCGGCACTGTCAGCGGCTACCTCGGAGGGCGCATCGACGAAGCACTGATGCGTACTCTTGATGCGGTGATGTCCATCCCCACCCTGCTTTTCGCCCTGCTGATTGTCAGCACTCTGGGCAGAAGCGATTTCAACGCGGTCCTGGCGATCACCATCGCTTTCGTTCCCGGCATGGCCCGCATCGCCCGTAGCGTCGCCCTCGCCGCCCGGCGTCAGGATTACGTCAATGCGGCCATCGCCCGTGGCGAATCGACGGCCTACATCGTGGTGTGCGAGATGCTGCCCAATATCGTCGCGCCAATCATCGTCGAAGCGACCATCCGCGTCGCCTTTGCCATCATGCTGTTCGCCACCCTCAGCTTCCTGGGGCTTGGCGCACAACCGCCACAGTCGGAGTGGGGCCTGATGGTCGCCGAAGCGCGACGCTATTTCTTTCAGGCGCCCTGGATGATGCTCATGCCTGGACTGGCCATTGCCATCGTTGCGATCGGCTTCAATCTGTTGGGCGATGGCTTGCGCGATGCCCTCAATCCAAAGGGGCAGCGCTCATGAATACAGTCTTGAAAGTGGCTGATTACAGCCTCGATTATCAATTGCCCAATGGCGCCCTGCACGTCCTGCAAAACATTGATTTCAGTGTCGCCGCCGGCGAAGTAGTCGGTCTGGTCGGCGAGTCCGGCTCGGGCAAGACCACCCTCGGTTGGGCAATCATGCGTTATCTGGCCGGCAACGCCCGGGAGATCGGCGGCAGCATCAGCCTGCAAGGCGAGAATCTGCTGCAAATGCCCCCGCGTCAGATAGAAAAACTGCGCGGTGGGCGTCTGGGGATGATCTTTCAAGACCCCAGTGCCTCTCTCAACCCGACACTGAGCCTCGGCGAGCAAGTCGTCGAAGTCCTCACCCGCCACCGGGATCTGGGGTATCGCGAGGCCTGGGCCTTGGGCGAGCAGTTACTGGCCGACGTTGACCTGAAAGATCCGGCCGCCATGATGAAGCGTTTCCCCCACGAAGCCTCCGGTGGTGAAAAACAGCGAGTGTTGATTGCTACTGCCTTCGCCTGTCGACCGCAGTGCCTGATTTTCGATGAGCCGACCACAGCTCTCGACGTGATCAGCTCGGCGCAGATCCTGCAGTTGTTCCGTCGTCTGCGCGAAGAAACGGGCGTTGCATCTTTATATATTTCCCATGATCTGGCGTTGGTATCGCGAGTCGCAGATCGGGTTTGCGTCCTCAATCAGGGCCGCATCGTCGAGCAGGCTCGCGGTGGACGTATTTTCAGCGCTCCAGGCGATCCCTACACGCAGCGTCTGGTGGCTGCGGTGCCTGCCGCCGACAAGCGTCTGCTGGATGAAAAAAGACCTGTCGGTCCCGCTCTTCTGCAAGTCAGCGATCTTAATGTGCGGTATGGACGCCCGGGCATGCTGGACAGCCTTCTGAGGCGTAAGTCTGTGCCGTCCATGGGCGCTCGCGACATGAACCTGAGCATGGCACGTGGTGAGATCCTCGGCATCATCGGCGAATCAGGTTCGGGGAAATCCACCCTGGCCAAGGCCCTCACTGGCTTGACGCCGTTTACCGGCGCGGTGTATTTCGACGGCACACCGATCTCCGGCCCTGCGCAAATGGATCGCGATTACCGGCGCAAGGTGCAGATCATCTTTCAGCACCCGGATGCGTCGCTCAATCCACGGCAGACGATTGGCCAGATTCTCTCTCGGCCATTGCGCCTGTATGGCCTGACGGAGGGCGAAACCGAAGCTGAGGCCATCGCACGTCTGCTCCGCGAAGTGCGCTTGCCCGAAGATTACGCCAGCCGTTACCCCCATGAACTTTCTGGTGGACAAAAGCAGCGCGTCGCCATCGCCCGGGCCTTTGCCGCGCGCCCGGAGCTGGTGATCTGCGACGAAATTACCGCAGCGCTGGACGTCTCGGTACAAGCCACGGTTATCGAACTGTTGCTGGAACTGCGGCGCCAGCATGGCACCGCTTACTTGTTCATCACCCATGACCTCAACCTGGTCCGGCAGATCGCCCATCGTATCGCCGTGATGTACCGAGGCGACCTGCTGGAAATCCTGCCTGCCGTGGACATGGCCGCTCAGGCCAGCCACCCCTATACCCGAGCACTGCTTGACGCAGTGCCGCAGCCTTTGAACGAATTGGAGCCCCTTGATGACGCCTGAAGTGCTACTCAACCGCATTGACGAGGCCTATTGCCTGGATTTTCTCGCGCGCATGGTGCAGCACAAAAGCTACAGCGCCACCCCCGAAGAACGGCAATTGGCCGAGTACATGGCGGGGCAAATGCGGGAGCTTGGTCTGGACGCTGAACTGATGCCGGTGCCAGGCGAACGACTGAATGCCATCGGCACCCTCAAGGGACAAGGTGGCGGCCACAGTCTGCTGTTCAACGGCCACCTGGACACCAACCCGGTGACCGAAGGCTGGACTGTAGATCCCTGGGCCGGAAAGATTGATGACGAGTTCATCTATGGTATCGGCGTATCCAACATGAAGGCCGGTGACGCCGCCTATTTCTGCGCGCTGAAAACCGTGATCGACGCTGGCATCAAGCTCAAGGGCGACGTCATCCTGACCTATGTGGTCGGCGAATTGCAGGGTGGCATCGGCACCATCGCCGCCATTGAACAAGGCGTGAAGGCAGACTACTTCATTAATTCCGAGCCCACTGACTTGCAGGCGGTCACCTTGCACGTCGGCTCATTGATGTTCGTCATCGAGCTGACTGGCGACACCCGTCATCTGTCCAAGCGCGAAGAGGCCGTGGACGTCATCACTGCCGCCGTGCAATTGATCCCGCAGATCAACGGCATCACTTTCAGCGGCGCACGCTCGCCGGAACATGCCAAAGTCAATCGTGGCCACATCGGTGTCGTCCGTGGCGCACTGGGACGTGAACTTGAAGAGTGGCGCCCGCCGCAAGTCGCAGACTTTTTGCGGCTGCGCGGCTCGGCGCGTTACACCCCCGGCCAAACCGTGGAGTCAGTACTGGCTGACCTGCAGCAACTGCTTGATCAGCTTTGCGAACAATTCCCCGGACTGCAGGCGACACTGATCAACGACAGCCACAACCAACCCCTGATGCCTCCGTTCGAGGTGTCCCATGATTCGCTGATCGTCCAGGCCATCAACAAGGCCTATCAGCAGGTTCGTGGCGAGCCTCAGCCTACCGGTATCATCACCCCGCCCGCTTTCTTCGGCACTGACGCTGCGCACTTTTACCAGCGCCTGGGCATGCAAGGCGTGGTCTGCGGCCCGGGCGGCAAGTTCAACACCATGCCGGACGAGCGCGTGCACAAACGCGATTACCTGGACATGGTGCGCGTCTACATTCTGGCCATTCTCAGCGTCTGCGAAGTTGCCGGAGAGTTCTGAATTCATAAATAAAAGGCAGGGATGCCAACAATAAAAACAGCACTTCAACTGCTTCATCATCTGCTGATTATTTCTTGATAAGGGTTCTCACCATGCGGTCAGCTTTCATGTTTGGCAGTGCAGCGCTGTGCGCGGCAATTTCAGGCGCAGCGTTCGGGGATGACATTCTCGGCAATCCGTTCTTCAAAGACAGCACCACTCAGGTTGTCGCGCGAAACTTCTACTTCAATCGCGATTTCCGTAATGCAGCGTCCAACGCGCAGAGCTATCGCGAAGAGTGGGCGCAGGGCTTCATCGGTACATTCACTTCGGGCTTCACCCCAGGAACGATTGGCTTTGGTGTTGATGCAATCGGCCTTTACGGCATGAAGCTCGACAGCAGTTCCGACCGGATCGGCAGCGGACTGTTGCCCAGCAGCGGTAACCACGTGGCAGGTGTAGACCAGGCTGCGGATGATTATTCACGGGCCGCAGGTGCGGTAAAAATCAAGATTTCAAAGACCGTGCTCAAATACGGTCAACAAACCCTCAACTTGCCTGTTTACTCCACCGGTGACAGTCGCCTGCTGCCAGAAACCACCGAAGGTTTCTATTTGAGCAGCAAGGAAATCGACAATCTGCGGGTGGATGTAGCGCACCTGACCTCCTTGAGTGTCTACAACCAGAGTGCCCACAACGCCGGGCGCATGACAAAAGCTGATGTACTGGGTGCCACCTACAACTTCACCCCCAACCTCACCGGCGCACTTTACGCTTCGGATGTCGAGGATCTGTGGAAGAAGAAGTACGCGGGCCTCAGCTGGGTCAAACCGATTGATGCCAGACAGACGTTCACTACCGATTTTCGCTTTTACAACCAGAAGAGTACGGGGGCGGAAAATGGCGGTGATATCGACAGCAACTCGTTCAGCATCAAGGGCGCTTACGCCTATGGCCCACATAAAGTAACCCTGGCCTATCAGGCCATCACCGGTAAAAATGGTTATGTGTTTTACACCGACGGTGGTAACACCGACTACATGGCCAACTACGTGCAGTATGCTGAATTCACCCGTGAAGACGAACGCTCGTGGCAAGCCCGCTACGACTTCAACTTCGCCGCGTTCGGCGTGCCTGGGCTGGACGTCTTCGCCCGCTACATCAAGGGCAACAACATCAGCCTGGCCAGTGGTGCCAGCAATCAAAACGAATGGGAGCGAGACCTCGAAGCCGCTTATGTGATCCAGAGCGGGCCGATGAAAAACCTCTCGTTCCGGGTGCGTCAAGCCACCTATCGCAACTCGTTCAGTGGCGACGTCGACGACGTCCGATTCATCACCCAGTACCCGATCAACCTCTGAACCAAGAAAAGCCGGCAGCTCTCATTGCCGGCGCTCCTGGCTTTGTGATCCGCACTATAGCGGTCGACACTGCCATTTAACGCCAGCAGGTCTTCATTGATGATCTATGGTGCTTGGTGCACATACCGTGCGGGTTAAAGCGGTAATGCGAGAGGACTCAGGTATTTCTCACGGAGCTTTTGCCGCTGCTTCGATAATTTGCGCGACTGGTTTCGGGTTGGAGACCATGACTACGTGCGACGCACCTTTGACCACGACGGTCTGCTTTGACTGTGCCCGCTCGGCCATGAACTGCATGGCTTGTGGAGGAATGTTCTTGTCTTTGTCGCCGAAGATCCACCACGAAGGGATAGTCTTCCATGCAGCGTCCGTAGCCGCTTCGTTCAGCGCTTGCTCAGTGACCGGGCGCTGAGTGGCTGCCATCAAACGGGCCTCAGCGATGGGCACGTCAGCTGCGAATTGCTCGGGAAACTTGTCTTGCTGGATATACAGATCCTTTCCACCACCCTCCAGCGCAACTGGAGTGCCAAGGGTCGGGCCAAGGGTTGCACCCGGGAATTTTCCCGTGAGCGCGACGGCGCTTTCACCTGCTTCAGGTGCAAAAGCAGCGACATATACCAGTGCTTTGACATTAGCTTGTTCATAGGCAGCTTCGCTGATGACCGGGCCGCCGTAGGAATGGCCCACTAGCACTACCGGACTCTTGATGCCTTTAAGTAGATTGGTAATGGATTGGGCATCGGTTTTAACGCTGCGCAACGGGTTGGCAGCGGCAATTACGGTGTAGCCGTCTTTCTCCAGAATCTTGATGACGCCATTCCAGCTGCTGGAGCCGGCAAAGGCACCGTGAACCAAAACGATAGTGGGTTTGACGGTCTCCGCGAATACCGAATGGGATGCAGAAACCAACGCAGTCAGCGCGAAGCCAGTGACTAACTTATTCAATTTCATTTCAGATTCCTTCCGAACGAGTGGGGGTGGATCTTCCGTTCTGTCCCGCGCTCTCGCTTTTCCTTTGAAACAGGTCGAGAGAGCAATAAACAGTTGAGTAGCATCACAATGTCACATGGCAAAGGTGAGTCACCTGCCCAGCCTGAATCAGAATGCCAAAGACAATTATTTGCGGCCAATTCCAGCTTAACGAGCATCGCATAATGCAAATTGTACGTACGTGCTACTACCTCGTAGCCCAACTCAACATCGACGAATCGAAATCTGAAATTAACCAATAGGTAATGAGTAAACGTGATAATTAACAGCGTTCCATTGATAAACGTGGCTCAACATCTGGCGCACTATGCAAGCGTCTGGTCCGACACTGGCACGATGTAGGGCGGTATGTTTGAGCTGCTTCACCGTCTCCGGCGTGATGGTCCACAAGTGCTTTGCTCGTGCTCAGCTGCGTGTGCAAAGTGCGCGGTCAGAATCTGTTTTCAGCAGCGCATCAATGGATGGGACAACGAGATCAGGCGCGCTATCGGGACCCACCACTGACTCGCCAGCAACTGTTGCTGTAGCCACACTTATTCAACATTCCGCTAATTAAACAACAGCCCGCTTGGTGTTTGTCTTGCCTGCGAGCCGCCAAACAGGCGGATAAGCGAAGTGGTACATCTCTTGCTCTATTGCTGGTCTCGTATTTCAGGATCGGTGATGCACGCCAAGCGGTTTATCACGGCATGCGTTGTATTCCAGAAATGCATTTTCCAACCTGAGCTTTCAAGCTTGAAGGATTTGTCATGGATGTTTTCTGGTTTCTTCCAACCCACGGCGACGGCCACTACCTTGGCACCAGCAAAGGCGCGCGACCGGTCACGTTGAATTACCTGAAACAGGTGGCCCAAGCCGCTGACGACCTCGGTTACCACGGCGTGTTGATTCCCACCGGGCGCTCCTGCGAAGACTCGTGGGTGATCGCTTCGGCACTGGTGCCGCTGACCGAACGCTTGAAATACCTGGTGGCGATCCGCCCGGGGATCATTTCCCCAACGGTATCGGCGCGTATGGCGGCGACCCTGGATCGCTTGTCGGGCGGTCGTCTGTTGATCAACGTCGTGACCGGCGGTGATCCGGACGAAAACCGTGGCGACGGCAGCTTCCTCGATCACAGCGAGCGCTACGAAGTCACTGACGAATTCCTGCAGATCTGGCGTCGGGTGCTGCAAGGCGAAGCCGTGGATTTCGAAGGCAAGCACCTGCGCGTGCAGAACGCCAAGGCGCTGTATCCGCCGATCCAGAAACCCTACCCGCCGTTGTACTTCGGCGGTTCTTCCGAGGCCGCCCACGATCTGGCCGCCGAGCAAGTGGACGTTTACTTGACCTGGGGCGAACCGCCGGCTGCGGTTGCGGAAAAACTGGCCGACGTGCGTGAACGCGCGGCACGCAAAGGTCGCACCCTGAAGTTCGGCATTCGCCTGCACGTGATCGTACGCGAGACCAGCGCCGAAGCCTGGCAAGCCGCCAGCAAACTGATCGAGCACATCAGCGACGAAATCATCGCCGCTGCGCAGAAGTCTTTCTCGCGCTTTGATTCCGAAGGCCAACGGCGCATGGCGGCCTTGCACGACGGACGTCGCGACAACCTGGAAATCGCCCCGAACCTGTGGGCCGGGGTCGGTCTGGTGCGTGGCGGTGCGGGCACGGCGTTGGTGGGCAACCCTCAGGAAGTGGCCGAGCGCATCAAGGAATACGCCGACTTGGGCATCGAGAGCTTCATTTTCTCGGGTTATCCCCATCTGGAAGAAGCCTATCGCTTCGCCGAACTGGTTTTCCCGTTGTTGCCGGAACCGTACCGCAGCCTGGCCGGACGCGGCATCACCAACCTGACTGGACCGTTCGGCGAAATGATCGCCAACGATCTGCCGCCACAGAAGTGAACCCGAGACACGCTCACCCGCCAGTGCTGACAAAGACTGCGATTGAACAATGACATCGCAGCCTGTGTGCCCATGCGCGCCGGCAGACCCCAGGCCTGACGTGAAGACCGACCGTCCGGCGCTGCAACTTTGAGGTTATCCATGACTGCAACACTGCAAAACACCCTGGTATCGCCCCTGGAAACTGCCCGGCAACTGGCGATCGAATTCGCCCGCACGGCGGTGGAACGTGATCACCAAGGCGGCACCCCCGTCGCCCAGCGTGATGCCTTGCGCCAAAGCGGTCTTTTGTCCTTGAGCATCCCGCGTCAATTTGGCGGTCAGGGTGCGACCTGGCGTGAAACGTTCGAAGTGGTGCGCGAATTCGCCAGAGTCGACAGCTCGTTGGCCCACGTTCTGGGGTTCCATCACCTGATGCTGGCCACGGTTCGCCTGTTCGGCAAACCCGAGCAGTGGCAACCGTGGTTCGAACTCACTGCACGAAAAAACTGGTTCTGGGGCAACGCGCTGAACCCACTTGATACCCGCACCGTGGTCAAGAACCTGGGCGGCTGGCGTGAGTTTTCCGGCAAGAAAAGCTTCTGCTCCGGCGCCAACATTTCAGAGATGCTTATTGCCTCGGCAGTAGACCCGCAAGCCGGCGGCAAGCTGCTGATCGCCGCGCTGCCCAGCGCACGCTCGGGAATTACCCTGCATAACGACTGGGAGAACATGGGCCAGCGTCAGACCGACAGCGGCAGCGCGACGTTTGAGCGGGTCCGGGTCGAGGAATCGGAACTGCTGCTCGATCCGGGTCCGTTGAGCACACCGTCTGCCTGTCTCAGGCCGCTGATCGCGCAACTGCACTTCGCCAATATCTTTCTGGGTATCGCCGAAGGCGCCTTTGAAGAAGCGCGCAAATACACTCTGGAAGAGAGCCGGCCATGGTTCAAATCCACCGCATCGAGGAGTAGCGAAGATCCATACGTGCTTAACCACTTCGGTGATTTCTGGGTAGGTCTTGAAAGCACCCGCGCCCTGTTCGAACGGGCTGTCGACAACCTGGACGCCGCCTGGGCCAAAGGTTCGCAACTGAGCGTGACTGAACGGGGCAAACTGGCAGTAGACATCGCCACGGTAAAGGTTGCAGCCAGCCGTAACGGCCTGGAAATCTGCAACAAGGTCTTCGAGGTCACCGGCGCGCGCTCCACCCATGCGTCCGTGGGTCTGGATCGCCACTGGCGCAATCTGCGCACCCAGAGCCTGCACGACTCGCTGGATTACAAACTCAATGAATTGGGCAATTGGGCATTGAATCAAGCTCTGCCCGAACCGACTTTCTATTCGTAGGGAAAACCGCCATGCAATTGCTTACCCTACCGCCCTCCCCGGCACTGGCGACCTCGATCCGTGCCACCGCGCAGGTATTCGAAGACCCGAAATCACGCGCCTTGCTGGCCCACCTGCAACAAATCGCGCCCAGCGAGGCCAGTGTGCTGATCATCGGCGAAACCGGCACTGGCAAGGAACTGGTGGCTCGCCATATCCACAATCTCAGTGCCCGTCAGAACCGGCCATTCATTGCGGTCAACTGCGGGGCTTTTTCCGAGTCGCTGGTGGAAGCCGAACTGTTTGGCCATGAAAAAGGCGCTTTCACCGGAGCCCTGAGCGCCAAGGCGGGCTGGTTTGAAGAAGCCAACGGCGGCACGCTGTTTCTTGATGAGATCGGCGATTTGCCGATGCCGATCCAGGTCAAGCTGCTGCGAGTACTCCAGGAACGCGAAGTGGTCCGCCTGGGGTCGAGAAAAAGCATTCCCATCGACGTGCGCGTGCTGGCAGCCACCAACGTGCAACTGGAGAAAGCCATTAATGCCGGCCACTTCCGCGAAGACCTGTTTTACCGTCTGGATGTGGTCAGCCTGGAACTGAGCCCCCTGCGCGAGCGTCCGGGAGATATTCTGCCGCTGACCCAGCACTTTATTCAGAGCTACAGCCAACGTTTGGGCTATGGCCAAATCCAGCTCACTGCAGACGCCGAACGACGCCTGAAAGCCTATGGCTGGCCGGGAAACATTCGCGAACTGGAGAACGTGATCCACCATACGCTGCTGATTTGCCGCGATGGCATCATTCAGGCCCAGGACCTGCGTATGTCCAACATGCGGATCGAACGTCATGACGACAATTCTGCCAGCGACAACTCGGCCCAGGCCCTGCTGGACCGGGCGTTTCAGAAGTTGTTCGAGGAGCAGGCCGGAGCCCTGCATGAACAGGTCGAAGACTCGTTGCTGCGCGCAGCCTATCGCTTCAGCCACTACAACCAGGTGCACACTGCCAATCTGCTGGGGTTGAGCCGCAACGTTACCCGTACACGACTGATCAAGATCGGCGAACTGGCGGTCAACAAACGGCGCCCTGCACAGCCCGTCCAGGGCGACCGGATGTTGCACCTGTCGATTTAACCTCGCGCTATCAACAGTTTGCCGCCCCCAGGTAGTAGTTCTGGATGTCCTCGCGTCCGGCCAACTCGGCCGCCGCGCCGGAGTCGACCACCCGACCGTTCTCCAGTACATAGGCAAACTGCGCGTAATCCAGAGCCAGGTTAATGTTCTGTTCAGCCACCAACAGGCTCAGCCCTTCGTCGCGATTGAGTCGGGCCAGAATGTCAAAGATCTCTTCGACCACCTGCGGCGCAAGACCCATGGACGGCTCATCGAGCAACAGCAGGCGCGGCTCGGACATCAATGCCCGGCCGATGGCTACCATTTGTTGCTCCCCGCCGGAGGTGTAGCCCGTCAAGCGCTTGCGCAGCAGACGCAACCGGGGAAAGTAGCCGTAGACTTTCTCCAGCCTGGACTTGAGTTCAGTGCGTGAAGGCCGCGACACGAACGCCCCGATCAGCAGATTCTGCTCGACGCTCAAGTGAGTGAAGCAGTGTCGCCCTTCCAACACTTGCGCCAGCCCCGCCCTGACCAGTGCGGCCGGGTCGGAGCGAGCGATGGATTGCCCAAGGTAGTGAATCTGGCCACTGACCACTTCACCCCGTTCGGCGCGAATCAGATTGGAGATCGCCTTGAGGGTGGTGCTTTTGCCCGCCCCGTTGGCGCCCAGCAGCGCGACCATCTGGCCTTGACGCACCTGCAGGCTGATCCCGCGCAGCGCGAGGATGGATTGCTCGTAAAACACCTCGACCTGCTCCACCGACAGAATGGTTTCGGCGGACAGGCTGGCGTGCGGGATCTGGCTCATCAGGACTTATTACTCCTTACTGCAATCGCGAGGGGTGATGCCTTTTTCCTTGGCATACTGCGCGGCGGAGGCTTCGATGATCGGCCGCAACAAGGCGCGGTCAGCCTGCACCCAGTCACTGATCAGGTTCCAGCGCTGCCCATCCCATTGCTGAAAACGCACCGCACCGCCACCTTCATGGTCGGCGCAGGACAGTTTCAAGGGTTGAACCAGCCCCTTGGCGCCCAACGCTTGCAGGCGAGCGTCGTCCAGATTCAGGTGTTCGAAGCCCCAGCGCACCTGCTCGCCGGTGAGCGGCTTGTCACCGAATCGGGCTTGCGCAATACGCAACGCCTCGACATTGAGAATGCCGTTCACAACGCCGAGGTTGTAGTAAACGGTGCCGAACCGCTTGGCATCGGCCAGATTGCCCTGGCCCTTGTCGAGCACGGATTTCTTGATGCCTTCCAGCACTGGGAAATTCGTACCGGACGGGTGGGTCGTGATGGAAATGAAGCCTTTGGCGGCGCCGCCGGCAGGGATCACGTCTTCTTCGGAGTTACTCCAGATATTGCCGATGATGTGATCTGCGGGGAAACCTACCTTCTGTGCTGACTTGAGAGCCACCGGATTCATAACGCCCCAGCCACGCAGAATCACCCAGTCTGGTTTGAGACGACGGATGTTCAGCCATTGCGATTGCTGTTCGTTGCCGGGATGCGGCACTTCCAGGGCGGTCAATTCAAACCCGTAGTTTTTTGCCAGGGTTTCCAGCACACCGTTGGTTTCCTTGCCGTATGGCGAGCCGTGGTAAAGCACGGCGATTTTCTTGCCTTTGAGGGATGCCACGCCACCTTCGCGCTGACCGATGTAATTGACGATGGCCGAGACTTCCGAATACGGGTTCAACTGCAACGGGAAAACATACGGAAATACGCTGCCGTCAGTGGAGTCGGTGCGCCCGTGATTGATGGTGATCAACGGCAGCTTGTCGGCGGTCGAGCGCTCCAGGGTCGCGTAGGCAATTCCCACCGACAGCGGATTGGTGGCTGCGGCCGGAGCGCCATTGGGGCCACCTTTGAGGCGTTCGTAGCATTCAACGCCCTTCTCGACCACGTACTCGGTTTCGCATTCCGACCAGGTCAACTTGACCCCGTTTACCCCGCCGTTGTCGTTGATGTACTGCATGTAATCGATAAAGCCACCGAAAAAACCGGTGCCGCCTGCGGCGTAAGGTCCGACCCGATAACTCTGCAAGGGAAAGTATTGCTCGTTGGCCGCTTGCGCCGTTGCCGCCAGTCCAGAGCCCAGAAGGGCCAGACCAAGTGCCAGGCGTTGCAGGTTTTTTCGGTGGTTCATAGGCAGATTCCTTTAAGAGTGCACGTGGCGTTTTTTGTGGGAAATAGGTCGATCAATAACGCAGCGGCCAGACTCGCGCGCGCTGCCGAAAGCGCTGCCAGAGGCGCGCCAGCCCTTCAGGTTCCTTGATCAGAAACGCGATGATCAAAGCCCCGAAGAGCATCTTCTGAATATTTTCCAGCTGCCCGGAATCGACCAGGCCGACCGGCAGCAAAGCGCTGAGATTGCCCAGCAGGATGGGAAACAACACGATGAACGCCGCGCCGAGGAAGTTGCCGGCCACACTTCCCAGCCCGCCGATAATGATGATGAACAGCACCTGGAACGAACGGCTCAAGTCAAAGCCGTGCGGCTCGACAGTGCCCAGATAGGCGAATGCCCACAGCGAACCGGCGATGCCCAGATAAAAGCCGCTGATGGCGAAGGCCAGCAACTTCGCCTTGAACAGGCGGATGCCGATGACCGCAGCAGCAGTATCCATGTCGCGCACCGCCATCCAGTTGCGGCCCAATTCACTGCGCACCAGATTTTTGCCGAGCCAGAACAACAGCACCACCAGGCTCAGGGTCAGCAGGTAACGCCCTGCGGGAGAGCTGAAATTCAGCCCGGCAATGATCAGCGGTGGCGAGGTGATGACCCCTGACGCATTGTCATTGGTGAACCAGCTGAATTTGGTCAGCACCCACTCCACCACGAACTGCGCAGCCAGGGTCGATACCAGTAGATAGAACCCCTTGATGCGCAGACTGGGCAAACCAAACAGCAGAGCTACCGCCGCCGCGACCACACCGCCCAGGGCGAAACCGAGCAGCAGTGGCATCCCCGGTATCCGCAATTGCAGGTTGTAGGCGGCAAAGGCACCGACGGCCATGAACGCTGCCGACCCCAGGGACAATTGGCCTGCGTAACCGGTCAACAGGTTCAGGCCCAGACCGGCCAGCGACAGCACCAAAAACGGAATCAGAATTGCGCTGAACCAGTAGTCGTTGCCCAGCAACGGCACGCCGATGAAAGCAAAGGCCAACAAGGCCAATAGCCCGATCCGGTCCTGACGCAAGCGAAAGATGCGGCGCTCTGCTGCATAACGGGTGGCGAGCTGTCCAGCTTCTCGATAAAGCATTGGAGTAATCCTTACTGAAAGTCAGACACGTTCGATCGCCCGCTCGCCAAACAGGCCAGCAGGACGAACCAGCAAAAACAGCAACGCCAGCACATAGGGCACCCAGTTTTCGATGCCGCTGCCGATGACTGGGCCGAGATAGATCTCGGCGAGTTTTTCGGCGGCGCCGATGATCAAGCCACCGGCAATCGCCCCGCCAATCGAGGAAAATCCGCCAATGATCAATACCGGCAGCGCTTTGAGCACCACCAGCGACAGGGAGAATTGCACCCCCAGTCGTGCGCCCCAGAGCAGCCCGGCGACCAGCCCGACAAAACCGGCCACGGCCCAGACCACCGCCCAGATCCGCGGCAGCCGGATACCAACCGCGAGGGAAGCCAGCGGGTCATCGGCCACCGCGCGCAAGGAAAGGCCGATGCGTGTGCGGTTGAACAACAGAGACAGGGCTATCACCAGCGTGGCAGCAGTCCCGGCGGCGAACAGATCGAATTGCGACAGCAGCATGCCGCGAATCTCCAGCGGCTCATCGGGAATGCCCAGCTCCAGGCCGTGAACCTGCGCGCCCCAGAGCGCCTGGGCCAGACCTTCGATCATGTACGACAGGCCGAGGGTGGCCATGAACAGGATGATCGGCGGACGATTGACCAATGGCCGCAGCACCACTTTTTCGATCAGCAAGGCCAGCGCCACCATCGTGGCGAGGGTCGCCAGGAATGCCCACCAGAATGGCAGGCCGCGTTCCAGCAGGCTGACAAAGGTCAACGCGGCGAACAGCACCATGGCGCCCTGAGCAAAATTGAACACACCCGAAGCCTTGAAGATCAGCACGAAACCGATGGCCACCAAGGAGTACATGACCCCGGCCAGCAGGCCGCCGATCAGCACTTCGAAGAAAAATTCCATGGCTTATTGGCTCCTGGCCGATTGCGAGCGGCGCGTGCCGAGGTAGGCGGCAATCACGTCCGGATTGCTGCGTACCTGCTCCGGGGTGCCATCGCCGATTTTGCGGCCGTAATCCAGCACCACCACATGATCGGATAGACCCATCACTACGCCGATGTCATGCTCGATCAGCACCACCGTGGTACCCAACTCGCGGTTGATGTCGCGGATGAACTGGCTCATTTCGCGTTTTTCTTCGGCGTTCATGCCGGCCATTGGCTCGTCCAGCAACAGCAAGCGAGGCTCGGCGGCCAATGCACGAGCCAACTCCACCCGTTTTTGCAAACCGTAGGAGAGCTTGCCCACCAGGGCATGGCGCCACGGATGAATACGCAGGAACTCGATGATCCGTTCGGCATACCAGCGTTGCTCGTCATCTTCAGCCGGGGCACGACCGACGCGCAGCATTTGCTCCAGCCAAGTGCTGCGACGTTTGAGATTGCGTCCGGTCAAGACGTTGTCCAGCACGCTCATGCCCTTGAACAAGGCGATGTTCTGGAAGGTACGAGCGATGCCCTCCTCGGCCGCCTGGTGCGGACGCATGCGGCGCCGGGTCTGGCCGGCATAACTGATCGATCCGCTTTGTGCCTGGTAGACACCGTTGATTACGTTGAGCAAGGAACTCTTGCCCGCGCCATTGGGCCCGATCAGGGCACAGATTTCTCCTGCGGCGACCGAAAAACTGATCGAAGTAATGGCCTTGACGCCCTTGAAGGACAGCGAGATGTCGTCCAGGGCGAGTAATGTCGATGGGGCAACTGCATTCATCAAGAAAGGCTCATCAGGCAGGTTGGGGAGATACGGATGCCGGCAAATCGACCGACGCATTGGCATTCGCGACCGCGCTCAGCGAGCGCGGCTGAATACCCAGCGCACTGAAAAATGCAGTGCTTTGCGGGGTCAGCGGCTCGCCCACCAGTAATGGTTTGCTCAGGCGACTCATGCCCAGCACATCCAGTAGCGGGCGACGAATCAGCCAAAACCCCAACCAGCGTCGCACGACACCAGGCGCCGGATTCATGGCCCAGCGATAAAGCCCGTGACTGAGGCTGCCCGGCAGCGGTCGGCGCTCCCGTGCCCATAGCTCAAGCCGCGCATAGGACTCGCGGGTGCCCAGCACCAGCGTCGGACCCAACTCCCGACGGTCGTTATCCCGGGTGCTCAATCCTTCGGGAAAATTCAGGCAGAAACCTGCCACCAGCCAGGGCGCCAACAGATAACGGGCCTGACCACTGGCGGCAAATACCCTGGAGGCCAGCGCCTGCTCGTGATTATCCAAGCCCTGAACGTCGATCAGTTGTCGCGCGCCAAGGAGCAAATCCCTGTGGCTGAGCTCTTGGCGCAACAAGCCATTGAGAGAGGGAAATATGAACGCATTGGTGGTGGCATTTACGGCAGGACGAGGGGGTTCGGCGTGCACACCGTCCAGCAGTGCGGCGTAGGCGACCTCGCCTTTGTCCGGCGCGGCGCTCAACCCACGCTTGTCGAGAAAGATCAAAACTCCCGGCGGCGCGCTGCGCAATTGCCCAACCGCCTCCAGACCTTCGGCGACAGCGAAGTCGGGTGCCAGTGCCGCGAGCAAATCCCGGTTATCCACGGCGGGATCCAGCAGACTGACGCTGCCGCCCAACCAATGCGCCGCCAGCGCCAGCAACAGGGCTTCAGCCCTGGCCTCGCTGATGATCAGCAGATCATGGCTGGCGCCAAATCCTTTCTGATGCAGGGCGCCAGCCAAGCGGCTGACTTCTACGGCCAGCTCGCTCCAGCTGCGGGTCTGCCAGATGCCGAGTTGTTTGTAACGCAGGGCAATCTGCGCGCCACGGGTCTGGGACTGCTGTAACAAGGCCTGAGGCAATGACTGGGACATGTGGCGCTTCCGTTGAGAAAGAATCCATGGAGTTCATGGAGCTATAGCAGCGTCCCTAGCAGCGTCCGTGCCAGCTCATAAATACGTTGTTTATCAACGACCTGACGACTGTTCAGGCAGCGCATGGCCGTATCTGGCCAGCACAGCATGTTGAACATCTGTTGCCCCGCCAACAGCTGCCGTACATCTCAAAATCCACGGCAGCCGGCAGCATCAGGCGGAAACGCTTGCACCCTGTTCCTGCCTGGCAGCTTCCAGTTGGCGAACCAGCGGCAGCACGCGCTCGCCGAAGTAAGCAACTTCCTCCTGGAAATGCAGGAACGCCGACAGCACCAAATCCACACCCACTGACTTCAGTTCCACGATGCGCTCGGCAATCTGCTGCGGCGTACCGATCAGGTTGGTCTTGAAGCCATCGTTGTATTGCACCAGGTCCTGAAAGGTCGATTTAGCCCAGTTACCCTCGCCTTCGGGGCTGGCCTTGCCGGCCTGTTTGGCGGCATCACCAAAAGCATTGACCGCTTCCGGGTCGGCCTTGTCGATAATCTCGGCCAACACCGCACGCGCCTCTTCTTCGGTGTCCCGCGCAATGATGAAAGCATTGACGCCGACCTTCACCGAATGCCCGTTTAGCGCCGCCTTGGCACGAATGTCATCGACCTGAGCCTTGATGCCCTCCACGGTATTACCATTGGTGAAATACCAGTCGGACACCCGCGCCGCCATATCCCGCGCGGCCCGTGAACTGCCGCCCTGGAAGATTTCCGGATGGGGCTGCTGGATAGGCTTGGGCTTGAGGTTGTAATCATGGAAGCGATAGAAATCACCCTTGAAGGTGAAGTTGTCAGTGGTCCAGATGCCCTTGAGGGCGCGAATGAATTCCTCGGAGCGGCGATAGCGCTCGTCGTGCTCCAGCCAGTGCTCGCCGATGGCAGTGAACTCACCCTTGAACCAACCACTGACGATGTTCACCGCCACCCGACCGGCCGTGAGCTGATCGATGGTCGCCAGTTGCTTGGCGGCCAGCGCAGGATTCCATGGCCCTGGCAAAATCGCTGCAATGACCTTGAGCTTTTCAGTGGCAGCCAGCAGCGCATGGCTGAAAGCGACTGACTCATGCTGGAACTCGGCACCGTAACCTGCAGTGAAACGGATCTGGGTCAGGGCGTACTCGAAACCGGATTGCTCGGCAATCTGCGCCAGTTTGCGGTTGTAATCGATGGTCCAGCTGGTGCGCTGTTCGATTTTGCTGACGACCAGGCCGCCGCTGACATTGGGTACCCAGTAGGCAAATTTGATGGGCTGCTGACTCATGGAGAAACTCCTCGGTTGGAAAGCCCCGAACGTCATTGCATCCGGGATCGATTATCTTCACCGGAGCAGCAAACGTGCCATCGCCATAAGTCCAGCCAGATCAAGCACTTGCGGACACCTCACAAAACGTTGCGCTGTACTGTTTGCTGACAAGCTGTTGAGAAACTGTCTGCCAGGCAACAGATGCATTTCGGGCTGCCAGCAAAAATCCATTTAAATCAATACGTTGTATTCAGGCACAAAGCGTGCAGTGCTCCAGCTACTCAATCCGGTGGTCTGACCGCCGATCACATTGCACTCAGGAGCACTGCATGACTCAGCCCACAGCCGCAAACCCACTGTCCCTTGGAACCGATTACGAAACCCTGGCCAACCGCTTCCGGCCGATTTTTCGTGAGATAAGCGCGGGTAACGTGGAGCGCGAGAAATCTCGCACCCTGCCCTACGAGCCGATTGCCTGGCTCAAGAAAGCCGGTTTCGGCGCCGTTCGCGTGCCCACCGAATATGGCGGCGCAGGCGCTTCAGTGGGTCAACTGTTCCAACTGTTGATCGAGCTGGCTGAAGCCGACTCGAACATTCCACAAGCCCTGCGCGCGCACTTTGCATTTGTCGAAGATCGTCTCAACGCGCCACCCGGCGCCGATCGTGACACGTGGTTCGCACGGTTCGTCGCGGGTGATCTGGTGGGCAATGGCTGGACTGAAGTCGGCGCAGTGAAAATCGGCGACGTGATTACCAAGGTCAGCGCCGAGGGCAACGGATTTGTGCTCAATGGCGCCAAGTTCTACAGCACCGGCAGTATCTTCGCTGACTGGATTGACGTGTACGCACAACGGGCCGACAACGGCGCCGATGTGATCGCTGTCGTCCAGGCACGTGACCCCGGGGTGCGCCACAGCGACGACTGGGATGGTTTTGGCCAGCGCACGACCGGCAGCGGCACTTCGGTCTATGAAAACGTGCCGGTGAATGCCGAGCATGTCATCCCGTTCGAACAGCGTTTCAAATACCAGACGGCGTTCTATCAATTGGTCTTGCTGGCGGTGCTGGCGGGCATTGGCCGCGCCATCGAACGCGACATTGCCCAGGAAGTTCGCGACCGCAAACGCGTGTTCAGCCATGGCAATGGCAGCAGCGTGAGCAACGATGCGCAGGTCCAGCAAGTGGTCGGGCAAATTTCGGCGCAGGTCTATGCTGCCGAAGCCGCGACAATCCGTTCCGCCGAACCGCTGCAACGTGCCTACGTGGCTCGTTTCGGCAACGATGCGCAGGTTGAAAAGGACGCCAATATTGCTGCGGAAATCGAAACGGCCAAGGCTCAGGTGATTATTTCGGAATTGGTCTTGCGCGCCGCATCGGATCTGTTCAATGCCTTGGGCGCTTCGGGTGTCAGCGTCAACAAGGCGCTGGATCGCCACTGGCGCAATGCGCGCACGGCGGCTTCGCACAACCCGTCGATCTATAAAGCGCGGATTGTCGGCGACTGGCGCATCAATGGCACCGAACCGCCGTACGTCTGGCAGATTGGCAACGGCGCAGGAAAGCCCTGATCGAGCAGGTTCTGAGCAAGGCGCCGCAAGTCTTGCGAATGAATGCGCACGATTTCGAAATCGTGCGTGATCTTGTGCGGATTTTATCCGAGAAGGCGTCGGCTCAGTCAGCGAGATAGTCGGAGCAGGTCTCAACGGCCTCGCCGCTGTGCGGCTGCAGTCTCTATTCTCAAACGTCATGACCCTGGATTTTCCTGCGTGGTAATCTCATCACTTTTTCAGATTGGCGTTGATCTTGCCTCGATGATCGCCATAACCAGGAAACGTCATGTCCAGAATGTCTCACTCAGCTTTGCGTCGTAACTTCCGAGATCTGCTTGCTTCGAAACTGTGCTTTGAAACAGCCTCCGTTTTCGATCCGATGTCCGCTCGCATCGCAGCAGATCTTGGCTTCGAAGTCGGCATTCTGGGTGGTTCTGTTGCATCACTGCAGGTCTTGGCCGCACCCGATTTCGCGCTTATCACGTTGAGCGAATTCGTCGAACAGGCAACCCGAATAGGTCGCGTCGCGCAACTCCCCTTCATCGCGGATGCCGATCATGGCTACGGTAATGCCCTCAACGTTATGCGAACAGTTCAAGAGCTTGAGCGCGCAGGCGTTGCCGCACTTACCATTGAAGATACTTTGTTGCCTGCGCAATTTGGCCGTAAATCGACAGATCTGATCTCCATCGACGAAGGCATCGGTAAAGTCAAAGCTGCCCTGGAGGCGCGCGTTGACCCTGAACTTTCGATCATCGCGCGAACGAACGCGGCCGTGCTGCCCGTCGCAGATGTTGCTGAACGGACTCAAGCCTATGAGAAAGCTGGCGCCGACGGCATCTGTATTGTCGGAATCAAAGACTTCGAGCACCTTGAGCAAATTTCGGAAAAGCTGACTGTGCCTTTGATGCTGGTGACCTATGGCAATCCAAAGCTCAACGACAGCCAGCGTCTGGCGAACCTGGGTGTGCGCGTTGTCGTTGCGGGCCATGCGGCCTACTTTGCAGCGATCAAGGCCACTTACGACAGCCTCCGTGCTCAACGCCACATGACGCAAAGCACCTCGAACTTGAGTGCCACAGAACTGACCCACACCTACACCCAGCCAGAAAGCTATGTGGCGTGGGCCAAAGAGTTCATGAACGTCAAAGAGTGACCGTCAGTTTCCGCCCTCAAGCGGAAATAGAGGTGGATGTGTTCTGTTGGCTGATTGCCAGTTTCTTGTTTGGTAAACGCATTCAGCAGCAGATCTTCGACGTCGGCTTACCGCGCTATCGTTGGGACTCACAAAATCGACTCGGTTCAGAAAATGGCGGCGTGCAGTCACCGCGGGTTTCGTTGGCGAAAGCGCCTACCAGAGCTCAACAACCAGGCCCACTCAGCGCAGGATCGAGATTGCTGACGGCAGTCGATATCCTGACCCTTTGACCACGAACCTCAGGAAATAGGCAGCCGATAAGATTGTCGGCTGGCACCGGGCGCCTGGCCCGTGATGCGTTTGAAAGCGCGGCTGAACGCAGCTTGAGAGGTGTAACCGAGGTTCTGCGCCACGGTTTCGATGGGGAGCCTCTCTTGGTTCAGCCACTGACTGGCGAGGCGCATCCTCAATTCGGTGGCATAGCGCAGTGGCGGCGTTCCGATTGTTGCCTGGAAGCGTTCCGCAAAGACCGAGCGCGAGGAATTGCACTCCTCTGCCAACTCCGACACTGTCCAATTGCGGCCCGGGTGGCGATGGAGCGCCAGAATGGCGCGGGCCAGCCTGGGGTCACGCAGCGCTGCGACCAAGCCCGATGCATAGTCACAACCACATTCAACCCAACCCCGTACGATCATCGCCGCGACCACATCGGCAAGACGCGCAAGAATCCCGGCGAAGCCGATGCGCCCGGAGCAGATTTCTCCTTTCATGGCGGCGAGTATCGGCATCAGCCCCGGGTAACGATCGCTCATCGCATCGACCGTCATCAGGCCCGGCATCAGCGGCCCCAGCCCTTGCATTCCACCAAGATCGAACTGCATACAGCCGTAAAAAAGAATGGCGCTGGGAATGGCGCTGGTTGTAGGGCACAGGTTGACGGCACTGACCGTGTCACCCAGGGGAACCGATTCGAAAAGGCTGATGTCCTGGGTTGGCGCGTCGGAACTGGACAGCAGCTGATGCGCCGCGCCCTGCGGCAGAAACACTGCATTCCCTGCGGACAATTCATGCAACACACCATCCTCTGTGCGCAGCACAGCAGAACCGATGGCGAGATAGTGAAAGTAGGCATGTCCAGGCCGGGCATTCAAGCTGATGCCGAACGCTGGACCGGTCTGGATACGCCGGTACTGGACGCCACGCAGGCGCATGCCGGTCAGCAATTCGCTGATGAGATCGGAAGATAGGGCGAAATGATCTGACATGTTAAATCCGGAGTTTTGATCAAAAGTTACAGACGATTCATCATAGATCATCCTGATTTTGATGCCTAGACTTGGGCTCGCGTCAATTTCAGGAAGGTATTTGTAATGACTAGCAGCGTGTGTGACACCGGAACCAATGCTCAAGCTGGAGCTGTTGGAGATGTAGAACCGAAAGTACCCGCGTGGATGGCGGTATTCTCACTGGCCATGGGCGTGTTCGGATTGTTGACGGCCGAGTACCTTCCGGCCAGTCTGCTTACCCCGATGGCCACCGATCTGGCGGTATCCGAAGCGATCGCGGGACAAGCGGTGACGGTAACCGCCGTCGTGGCATTGTTTGCTGGATTGCTGGTGCCAGGCTTCACGCGATCGCTTGACCGGCGTACTGTGCTTTTAGGTTTTTCAGTACTGATGATTGCTTCCAACCTGTTGGTTGCCTTGTCATCCAGCATCTGGGTGCTAATGGTGATGCGCGTTCTGCTCGGGGTGGCACTCGGTGGTTTTTGGTGCATGGCCGCGGCCGTCGCCATGCGTTTAGTCCCGGCCTCCTTGCTTCCCCGCGCGCTGTCGATCATTTTCAGCGGCATTGCAGTAGGAACGGTCGTCGCGGTCCCACTCGGTAGTTACCTGGGCGGATTGTACGGCTGGCGCTCCGCTTTCCTCGCAGCTGCGGCAGTGGGCTGCCTTACCCTGCTCTTCCAGTGGTTCACACTGCCGAAGATGGCACCGCGCAGTCCGGCACGACTTAGAACTGTGCTGGACGTGCTGATGCGGCCGGGCATTGCTATCGGCATGTTTGGCTGTGTACTTGCACACACCGGCCATTTCGCTCTGTTCACCTACATCCGACCATTTTTGGAGAGCACTACTGGCGTTGGTACCGATGGCCTCGCGCTCATGTTGCTGGGGTTCGGGGTGGCCAACTTTGTCGGCACAATGCTTACCGGGTGGCTGATTGCGCGGAGTCTTAGCGTGACACTGGCGCTTATGCCTGCGCTGGTGGGGCTGGCAGCGCTGGCTCTGGTGTTTTTGCCTGCCTCAGTACCGGGGCAAGCGCTGTTGGTTGCGTTTTGGGGGTTGGCGTTCGGGGGCGTGCCAGTGGCGTGGTCCAACTGGGTCGCACGTTCAGTGCCTGACCAGGCGGAAAGCGCGGGCGGGATGGTGGTGGCATCGGTGCAATCTTCTATCGCAGCCGGTGCCGCTGCGGGAGGAGCAATGTTTAGCTTGAGCGGCATCGCTGGCGTCTTTATCGCCGGCGGGATCGTGATGCTGCTGTCAGCACTGCTGATTGCATGGCGCGTCAGAATCCAACCGTCCCCACTCGGCGAAACCAGAGGCCCGGCGCTGCATCTCTAAGGCACCCATATCAGGACGCCTTACTTTTCCGTATCCCAACCGACAACGTGCCGACACCGCCGAGCAATGACCTGCCGGTTGGCCGAATACAGCTCGCAAGTTACCGCAGCCGCACCCGTCAGAGTGTCGCCGAACTGCGCCGGCCCGGTGTTCATCGCTTATTCTGCGGAGCATCAAGAGGGATATCGAGGGTGAAGGTCGCGCCCTGTCCCGACCCGTTGCTGTGCACGGTCAAGCTGCCACCCATTTCCTGCGCGGCGAGCGCGCAGCTGTGCAGGCCGAAACCGTGACCGTCTTTGCGAGTAGTGAAGCCATGCGAAAAGATACTCGCCATGTGCTCTGGCGCAATCCCATTGCCGTTGTCGGCCACCGTAATACGCAGTACTGATCCGTCAGCGAGGAAGGCGCCGAACGTGATGCACGGGCTGCGATCGACCACGCCGTCCAACGCCTGCCTGGCGTTGCTGATCAGGTTCACCAGAATCAGCAGCACCCGGTGCCGGTCCAGCGACAGCAGGGGCAAGTCGGCAATTTCCCTGACCACCGTCACCTCCTGGCGGGCCAGTGATCCGGCACTCATGCGTAAGGCATCATCGATTAACTCTGGGACCGGCACTGTTTCGACGACACTGACGGTAACGGCATAGGACTGCTGGGCAGCGACGATGGTTTTGATGTGGTCAATGCCCTTGGTGAGTCGCTCGAGTTCTTCAATGATGCCCTGTTGCTCTGCCGTCACCACCTCCGTCAGCTTGAGCAAGTAGCCGGGCAGCATCTTTCCTCTATGGTCTGTGGTGAGAAAGTCGCTCAGGTCATTGACGTGTTCGTTCATCAGCTGAACCACCTTGCCCAGCCCCTGGGCTTTGGAAGTGCGCATCTGGTTGCTGACCAGTTCTGCCGATACGTTCACGCTGTTGAGGACGTTGCCGACGTTATGAAGCACAGTCGTGGCGATTTCGGCCATGCCCGCCTGACGGGATTTTGCATGCAGTTCGGTTTGCACCTGGCTCATGCGTATCGCCGCGCGTACGCGAGCCTTGAGCTCCAGCGGCGAGAAGGGTTTGGCGATATAGTCATCGGCGCCACTCTCCAGCCCGGAGACGCAGGCCTCGCTGCCGCCGCGGGCGGTCAGCAGGATCACGGGTAAATGGGCAAAACCGGCGCTGGCTTTGATTCTGGCTGTCAGGCCAAAGCCGTCGAGCTCCGGCATCATCACATCCGAGACGACAACATCGATTGGTCGACGCTGCAGCAGTGCCCAGGCCTGCTCTCCATCAGCGGCGGTGGCGACGATGTAGTCGTCGTGCAAAAGTTCGCTGAGGTAGCCAAGCATTTCCGGGCTGTCGTCTACCACCAGCACCCTGGACTGCAAGGCGCGTTCCGGATGCTGGTGCTGCCCGTCGTCTGCGCCTTCCGTCGAAGCTCGGTCGTTGCTACTGCCGTGGCGGCCGTCGTCGAAACGCAGGTGGCGCTGCTCGGTCGTGCTCGGTGACAATCGCTCGTGCATATTGCTGGCTTCGGTCGGCAAGGTGTTTTGCTCAGCCCCCAGCGGAAATCGAACAAAGAAGCACGACCCCCGTCCGGGCTCGCTGTTGACGCCGACTTCGCCGCCCATCAGTTCGACCAGATCCTTGACCAGGGCGAGACCGATGCCTGTGCCGCTGTAGTGGCGCGTGGCGGAATTGTCGATCTGGGAAAAACGCTGGAACAGCAGCGGCAGTTTGTCTGGCGCAATGCCAATCCCCGAGTCTTGCACCGCGAGTTCAAATCGCTCGCCATCAAGGGGAGTTACTGCCAGGTGCACGGTGCCGCCAGCGGGCGTGAACTTGATGGCATTGCTCACCAGGTTGAGAAGAATTTTCTCGAAATGTCGGGGGTCCAGGAAAACCGTGCCGAGCGCGGGATCGATGCTGCAGGTTAAAGTGCAGCCTTTGCCCTTGGCCACCATGGCGGCATCCTCGGCCAGCACACCAACCGCCTGGTTCAAGTCAATTGGCGCCGGACACAGCTCAAACTTACCCGCTTCGGCCTTGGAGAAATCGAGGATGTCGTTCACCCGGTTCATCAAGCGTAGCGCGTTGCGTTGGGCGCGGTCGATTTGCACTCGCCAGTCCGCCGGCGGGATGGTCGCCGCCGAGAGCTGTTCCAGGGGGGCGAGAATGAGCGTCAGAGGAGTGCGCAGTTCGTGGCTGACCGTGGCAACGAAATCGCTCTTTGCCTGGTTGGCCGTCTCGGCCTGGTTGCGCGCCTGAATGAGTTCGACGGCCTGCGCCTCCAGCACCTCGGTCTGCTGGTGCAGCGTGTCGGTCCGTTCGGCGACCATTCTTTCCAAAGAGGCCTGGACTTGCTGTCGTTCGGCTTCGGCCTCGGCCTCCAGCACCCGGATGCGCAGGGCATTCTCCTGGAACACCCGTACCGCGCGGGTCATGATCCCAATCTCGTCGCCGCGTCCGGCGCTGGCGATCTCGGCGTTCAGGTCGCCGGCCGCAAGCCGGCGCATGACCGAGGCCAGGGCCACGATGGGCTGCGCGATAAACCGCGATGTGCTCCAGGCGATGGCGCCGGCTAGCAGGATGGCGACGGCACCCGCGACCACCGTTGCAAGCATGCCGCGATCATTGTGGACCAAGGCGTCGGAGCGCGCTTCGCCAGCGAAGCGCGCAACCAACAGGCCGGCGCTCCGTGCCTCGTTGCGAACCTGGTCGCGCGCGCCGCTCAAGGAGTTGCTCGCCTGATGGAATCTGGCGAATGCTGCCCGGTAGCCGGCAATCTGATCGTTGACAGTCAAGGGCGTAGCGTTGGCTTGCTGCCCCACGGTCGAAGGGAGAACACGAGAGAGACGGGTGAGCTCGTCCAGGATGTTGCCGACAGAACCTGCGACCTCGGCCGACGGCGACAGGCGGAACGACAAGGTCTGTGCCTCCAGAGTGGCAACGCGCTCGGCGAAACGCTTGGACAACGCGGCTGCATTGTTCAGCAAACCGGTTGCTGCCTGAATGTCATTTGCGTCACGGGCAACGTGCTCGTCCACTTCATCCAGCATCGCATCGAGGCGCTCGGCCACATCCCCGACGGCGGCGAGATGCCGCAAAGCCTCACTTTCCCGGTGTTTGGACGGCTCGCCAAGGTGCTCGACCGCCAGGCTGGCAGCAGCGACCGCCGTCGCCAACAGATCCAGGATCGCTCCTTCCTGCGGCGTCCCCATCACCTCACGCAATTGCTCGACCACGGGCGGGAGAGCCGCGCAGGCGTTCCGCGCTGCAGTGGCGGCCGCCCCATCGCCGGTCACCAGTGTCTTGGCCACATTGGCGGTGATGATCCGTTCGCTGTTGTGGAGGATATCCAGGATGCGATGGGCGTTTTCGATGTTGCTCACCCGCGCCTTGTGATCAGCGGCGCGGGAACCCAGGTCCTTCAGCCCATCGGCGATGCCCTGTTCGACGAGGATCGTCGCCTCTCGCATCCGGCCGTAGTGGGCTGTCATGTTCTCCGTTTCGCCATCCATGGTCAGGGTCGCCGCCCGCAAGGCGGCGATAGCTGCGGCGAGCCTCTCCAGACTGCCTTTGAGCGATTCTGCCTCAGCCACCGGAATGGCACTGAGGCCGGCGATGGCCGTCGCCACCATGCCTTCGGCCTGGAACAGGCTTTCCTGGTCGCGGGTGGCGATAAAATTTTCCACCCGCCCGGTGGCCCCGTTGACCGACGCCAGAATTTCCGCGGAATGGCTGGCGGAATCCACTGCACGGACCATGCCTCGCAGGCCGTAGAGGTTCACTAGCGATACCGCCAGCATCAGGAACACCAGTGCGGCGACCGCCAGGCCAGTTTTGACGGCAATGGGCCTGTCCCTGACGGGTTTGAATGTCAACATGGCGCCTCGCATCCCCGCCCGCCGCTACTGCTTCATAACCTCCGGCAAAGGCGCCGGCGGCACCGTGTTGTTGATGGCCGCGTCGATCATCGCCGCAACGGAAGCCTGGCTGTAGAAAGGATTGGCGGCTCCGCCCACGGGCATCGTGGCGAGCCAGGCGTCCAGGTCTTTCGCATCGATGCGTACCAGCGGCACCTCGACGAACTTAGGCACTTGCTTGCCCGCCAGAATCTGCTGGGCCACCCAGAAACCCACCTGGGAGACGCTCGGGGAGGCGGAGACCGAGACGGTCTCGTAGCCATTGGCATCGCGTTCCTGTTTCCACAGGGCGAGTTCGTCCTGACGGTTCCCCATCACGATGATCGGCAAAGGGCGTCCCGCCGCCTTGAACGCCATGGCCGCGCCATAACCGTCGCCCCCCTGAGTAGCGACGGCATCAATGCTGGGCAGCGACGGCAGCGCCAGCGCCACCTCCTTGCGTGCGACGGAAGCCGTCCAGTTCCCGTAAACGGTTCTGGCGAACCTCAGGCCCGGATAGTCGCTGGCGGCCTTGCGAATGCCGTCGCTGATGTTTTTATCGGTGGCATCGCCAGCAATGCCGCGGATCTCCAGCAGCGTTCCGTTCCCCTTGAGGCGCTCGGCGACGTAATCCATTTCCACGCGGCCCATGGCGGACCAATTGTAGTCCACGGTATAGGCGCAGCTTTCGGTGACCAGGCTGGCCATGACGACCACCACGATGCCAGCGTTGCAGGCATCGCGGATCACCCCGTTGAGGGCTGTGTCGGACGCGGCCAGGATGACGATGGCGTTGACGCCCTTGACGATCATGTCCTGGATATGGGCCGCCTGTTCCGATGCCGAGTTATTCGCGCTGACCACCGGGGCCTCCCGGATCAAGCCATCCTTTTGCGCCTGGACCGCAATCTCCTGCCAGTTGCGCACCATCACCTTGCGGAAATCGCTGCCCGCGTAGGAGTTGCTGAAAGCAATGCTATGACTTGCGGTGGGGTCGACGGCAATGCCGCCATCGGCAGCCTGGGCTGGATTGGCAGCAACCATCGCCAGCCCGGTCACGCAGCCGGCGAAGCGCCACAAGATTTTGTGGGTCGGTTTAGTGTTCATGCTGTTCTCCATCGTGCTTGGGATTGACTAACAGTAATCCACCTGCACCTGCCAACAGCCTGGATCGACTGCTAGGCCTGGTTGGCGCAGTCGACTTGCAGATTGGAGATCGTCGACCCTGTGAGGTTTGGCGCATGCATTGGGCATCTCCCTGTATGGCGCGAGCGAGGGCTGTTGCGCATTGCCTTTGAAAAAGCCTGAAGTCCACCGACCTACTGTCTTGCCAGCATAGGGTTGCTGGCAACGACTCGGCCGAAAATTGAAACCAGAACATTGCCTGCAGTGGCACTGAGCATAGTATCAAAGTGCCCTCTTCGCGCGAAGCCATGGGGGATTTCAGTCAACTGTCCTAAATAATTCGCTAAGGATCTCCGGTCATTCGCAGGCATGCTGGGTTGATGTGTTTCTGGTCAAGCCCGGATGCAATTCCCGGTTGACCTGCAGAAACGCTATCGGCCCAAAAATCCTCAAGGGCGAGGTCATGGACGAGGTCACTGATTGTTTCTCAACGTCGTCTTGCATACTCGCATCACGCGTGGTGCGGCGAGTCGAGCCGGCCACCATTTTCCCGGGCGTGCTTGATGTCTCTCGAGGGTGGGGATCCGAAACGTCGGGTATATTCGCGGCTGAACTGGGCCACGCTTTCATAGCCTACCCGCAGCGCGGCGGTGTTCACGTCTACCCTATCGATCAACATCAAGCTGCGCGCGGCTTGCAGGCGTAACGATTTTTGATATTGAACGGGGCTGGTGCCAGTCAGCTTGCGAAAGTTGTGATGCAGAGTAGAACTGGCCATACCTGATCGCTCGGCGAGCTCGGCCACGTGCAGCGGCTTGTCGTAGTGAAATTTCAACCACTCAATGGCTCTCACGATGCCCCTGTCTCGGTAGCCATCGCGAGTGACGCTGCGCAACAAAGGCCCCGCTTCACTGAGCAGTAGCCTGACGCATATCTCCCGCATGATAAGGCCCGACATCAAGCTTGCTTCAAGCGGCCGCTCGATCAGCGCAGAGAGTCGAGCGAACGCATCGAGCATCTCAACCGTCGCCACACCGGATACGAAGCCCCGCAGCTCAGTAGCCAGTTCCTGCTTTAGCGGTTCCAGGGTCAGGATCACCTCATTGAGCATGGAAAAATCGAGCTTCAACACGACTGATAAATAAGGGGTTTGCTTGTTAGCCGCGGTAACGCGAGCCAGTGTCGGTATATCGACCGACGTGACGAAAAACGCGCCTTGCGCGAACCCACAGACTTCCTCGCCGAACGTAATCTCCTTCGCGCCCTGCAGAATGATGGCCACGCAAGGCTCATAGATGCAGTACGCGGGCGTGCCCAGCTCGGCTAATCGATAAAACGTCAAGCCTGGAATCGACGTCGTGCAAACCTCGTTCAACCCAATCTGCAGAGTGACTTTTTCGACAAGCCGTCTGAGTGCCTGGAGGCGCTCGTTGGGCTGAACGGGCTCGCGCACGCTAAGGGATTGCATATGGCTGAAACCGAACTGCGAGAGGGAAGCGCTCGTCATCACATGCATCCTGTTAACGGAATATTCGAGTCTGCTGAGAATGTGTGTCTCGCACAAGCGTATCGGCAGGATTGTGCACAAAATACGGCGAATCAGGGTCACTTGGCTAAGCCTGGTTGCTCTAATTTGTAGTACGAATACTGGCTTCGATGAGCCCGTGAAACCTGAGTCGCGAGAGGAAAGTGGGATGGACAGACGAAATTTTCTTGCCTATTCGGCGGCTGGTGCTGTTGCGGCCGCCTGGCTGCCAGCATCGAGTGTCGCACGTTCGGCAGCGGACGCCCCAGCGTCCTCTTCGCTGACAGAGCGCGGGAGCGTGATGCGCACTGAGGGTCGGCTAGTGCGCGCAGACCTGCCCCTCAATTTGCCCTCGCATACCATGAGATACATGACGCCTCAACGCTTTGGTATGGGCGGGACGCAGATCGGCAATATCTTTGCTCCGATCAGCGACGAGCAGGCGGCTATGGTTCTGCAGGCTGCGTGGGGATCAGGTGTAAGGCTTTACGACACGTCGCCGTTCTACGGATTTGGCTTGAGTGAATATCGTCTAGGCCGCTTTCTGCGGGGCAAGGATCCAGATGACTATGTGGTCTCCACCAAGGTGGGCCGGGTATTGACTGCCGCTGGGGGCCCGCGCGCGGACCATGCCATCTGGAAGTCACCAGCGCCCTTCAATTACCGGTATGACTACACCGCCGCAGGCGCGCGTCGTTCCGTGGAAGACAGCTTGCAGCGACTGGGGCTACCGCGTATCGATATCGCTTTTATCCATGACATCTCGCCAGATAACACCGAACTGGAAGGCGGATGGGAAGCGGCGTATCGAATTGCGCGCACCGGGGCAATGGTTGAGTTTGAAAAGATGCGTGATGAGGGACTCATCAAGGCATGGGGCTTCGGAGTCAATACGCCGAATGCCGTGGTTCACGCATTGAGCAGTGATGACCCGACCCCCGACGTCGTGTTGCTTGCCTGCCAATATTCCCTCCTTGACCACGGCGATGCGCTGCGCAGCACGTTTCCGGCGTTAAGAAGAAAAGGTACCAGCGTCATGGTTGGAACACCGCTCAATGATGGATTTCTGGGAGGTCGCAGCCGATATAACTTCAGCCTGGATCTACCTGCCGGTGCGGTAGAAAAGCGCGGGCAAATCATGGCGATTGCCAGCCGGTATGGCATCGACATCCATACTGCCGCCTTGCAGTTCGCAGCGGCACATCCGCAAGTGTCCGCGATCATTTCGGGGGCACGTTCGACAGGGCAGATAGTTTCCAATGTACAAGCTATGAAAGTTGGCATTCCGGCAGGGTTCTGGGAGGAGCTAAAGAGTCAGAATTTGATTGATGCTCAAGCACCAGTTCCTTCCTGAGTAGTGTCCACGGCCGTGCTGGCTGCTGATGTGAAGCTGTCGTCGCCAAGCTCACTTATCCGGTGGCTGGTTTCAAACTTATCATCCTGTTAGCAGCAATGACGCAGATAGCCGCCTACTTTATTAGAATCTTGCCGGAGCAAGCTTTAACTTCCTTTCAAGGCAATCACTTGTATCCATAACGTTGAGAATACAAGGACATTATTCTCCAGCAAACAAACTGCGCACGCGTTCAAATAAGAACGCTAGCCTGAGATTGTAATAAATGAAAACACGAACGTCTCTCATGATTGTCGGCGGCTTACTTGCGCTCTCCAGCAGCAGTCACTTACTGGCGGACACACTTACGCTCAGCGTTCCATTGCCTGATCCACTTCCACAGCTGAAGGTTCTGACACTCCTTGTAGGTTTACATTTGCTCGGCATGTGCTTTGGTCTAGGTGGAGCGACGATGCTAGACCTATGGATTTTGCGTTGGATGCGCAAGGGCAGCCTCCCGGTTGAAATCGGACGCATCTTTCACTTCATCAGCGAGGCCGTCACTATCGGACTATGCCTCCTTTGGCTTTCTGGCCTTGGTTTTCTTGCCCTTTACGCGATGGAGTCGCCGGAAAAGTTTGAAAACCCTAAACTCTGGGCGAAGGTAATTGTGGTGATTGTCCTGACCATCAACGGAATAATCATCCACGCGTTTGTGTTGCCTGAAGCATTACGCGACTTGAGTCGCCCCCTACTCTTCGGAGTTTCCCGCAGAAGAGCTGCGTTATTTCTCGCATCGGGTGCAATTTCGGGCGTGTCCTGGTATACAGCTTTTGCCTTCGGCCTTTTTCGTGAATTAAATAACAGCGTCACATTAACTCTATTGGTGATCATGTGGCTTACACTGATAGTAGCCGCATCTATCGGAGCAATTCTACTCTGGTTAAACTCTGCGGCGGCGGCAAGAAAAACGCCTTCATCCAGCCCTCCAACTTAACAAACAATGACCCACCTGGATATTAACTGCCCGAACGAAACCGCTCATCCCACTTGACGGCCTTAATGGCCGTTTTTTTCTGGAGAAATGATCTTTGTCCCGTCATTGCGGGAGAGGACGCGTCCTCAATGAGGCGATTTGAGACTGAAACAGGTGTAAACCTATTTCAGGACTAGCCACTTCAGGCCAATGCTACGCGCTATTTTTCTTCAGGCTTTCGGGGCTGCCTGCGCACAAACCATCCATCACCAGATTCATCAACCTGGCGAGACGCGAGCGCCATTCGCTCTGGGCATCCATTTGCCATATTCCGGCGATGGCTAGAAAAAAGTCATCGTTAGTAACCCCGCTACGAATCGTTCCGGCCTTTTCATTTGCCCTCAAAAGTGACATCGACTGATAGGCGCCTTTTTTAAGCCCGGCAATAGCTTGATTGTCGTTTGTAGGCGAGGGTGTTATTGAAATGAAAATCGGAATTATCGGCGCAGGCAACATTGGGGCGACACTTGCCCGTAAGCTCGCTGCGTGCGGCCATGAAATCAAACTGGCCAACTCGAAAAGGTCCTCAGAGTATTCAGAACCTTGCCAATGAGATCGGTGTACAGGCGGTGACCAAAGAAGGCGCTGTGTCGGAGGTAGACGTTGTGATCCTCTCGATCCCCTTCGCAAACTACCCGGATCTCAAGCAGGCCTTGAGAAATATTCCGGAGAAAACCGTCGTCATTGACACCTCCAATTACTATCCGGGCCGCGACGGGGCAATCAAAGAAGTTGACGACGGTAAACCTGAGAGCGTTTGGGTAAGCGAGCAGATCGGCCGCCCGCTCATCAAGGCATGGAATGCCGTCCTCGCAACGACTCTTGCCGACCATGGCCAACCAGTCGGGTCTTCCTCACGCATAGCCATACCTGTGGCTGGCGGTGACATCAATGCTGAGGCAATCGTGCAGGATCTTGTAGAGGATACCGGCTTTACCGCGCTTGCCGCAGGAAGCCTCGAAAACTCATGGCGTCAGCAACCAGGCACACCGGCCTACTGCACCGAACTGAAATTGCCAGAGTTGAAATCCGCATTGTGTGCGGCAGACAAAATAAGGGCGCCTCAAAATCGGGACGCACTTCTGGGCATATTCATGGCTCCAGATGGCAATTTTACACACGAGGACATTGTTGCCATGAATCGGGAGATGACAGCCTGACCTGTTGACGCCGATGCCGAATTGAACCACCTGCCGACGCTAGACCGACCCACCTCCCAATCAGCACAAACCCTGGACAGGCAACGGATTGTGAGGAATCAGACTGGGTCAGTGACATCTCGGCAACTGGGTAAATTCGATATCAGCGCCAACAGCTGGATCTCAGTGGTTCCCGCCGGAACGAAAAAAGGACCCGAAGGTCCTGATTTCAATCGCTTACAGAATTCAGTGGAACTCTGCAGCGCAATATTTGGAGCGGGAAACGAGACTCGAACTCGCGACCCCGACCTTGGCAAGGTCGTGCTCTACCAACTGAGCTATTCCCGCATCTTGGTGACGGGGCCATTCTATAGATTCAAATAGCCGCGTCAACCCTTTGATTCAAAACTTATTTTTTTTCTGTGGTGGTTTTCAGATGAGGCCAAGCCGCTCTCATGTATTGCACCATCGACCACAACGTCAGACCGGCTGCCAGTAACAGCAGAACGTAGCCCACGATCACCCAAAAGGTAAATGCCGGTGGATTGGCCAGGAGGATGACCAGCGCCACCATTTGCGCGGCGGTTTTCCATTTACCCAGGTTGGAGACCGCAACCTGCGCTCTCGCCCCCAGTTCGGCCATCCATTCGCGCAGCGCAGAGATCACGATCTCGCGACCGATAATCACCGCAGCAGGCAGCGTCAGCCACAGATTGGCGTGTGCCTGAACCAGCAACACCAGCGCAACCGCGACCATCAATTTATCGGCAACGGGGTCTAGAAACGCACCAAACGGGGTGCTTTGCTCAAGACGCCGGGCCAGATATCCATCGAGCCAATCCGTTGCCGCCGCAAATGCGAAGACGGAACTGGCCGCCATGTAGCTCCAGTAGTAAGGCATGTAAAACAACAAGATGAAGATTGGAATCAGGAGGACACGTAGAACGGTGATCAGATTAGGAATATTCATCGGCACAACTGGCTACGAGGTGAGCGAGCATTCTACTCGCTGTGTAGGTTTGCATAAATCGACTCTGCGAGCTTTTTACTGATTCCGGGCGCTTTGGCTATTTCTTCGATGCTTGCGCGTGACAATTCCTGTAACCCTCCGAAGTGTTTGAGCAGGTCCCGACGACGCGTAGGCCCAACCCCGGCGACGCCTTCAAGCGTCGACGTACGCCGGGTTTTACCACGTCGCGCGCGGTGTCCGGTGATCGCAAAACGGTGGGCTTCATCCCGAATCTGCTGAATCAGATGCAATGCGGGCGAATCCCCCGGCAAGGTGAACTCGTGCGCGGCGTCGTTGAGGTACAGGGTTTCAAAACCGGCTTTGCGTGTTGCACCTTTGGCCACGCCCAGAAGAATCAGGTCAGGAACCGCCAATTCGTTGAGCACGTCCCGCGCCATGGACAGCTGGCCTTTGCCGCCGTCGACCAGCAGGATGTCAGGCAACTTGCCCTCGCCGTCCTTGAGTCTGCTGAAGCGTCGGGTCAGCGCCTGATGCATGGCGGCATAATCGTCGCCAGCGGTGATCCCTTCAATGTTGTAGCGTCGATAATCTGACTTGATCGGCCCTTCAGGACCAAATACCACGCACGATGCGACGGTTGCCTCGCCACTTGAATGGCTGATGTCGTAGCACTCAAGGCGCAGCGGCGGCTCGTCGAGCTTCAACACCTTCGCCAATGCGTCGAAGCGGGCCGCGACATGCTGGCGGTTGGCAAGCCGTGCCGACAAGGCCTGTTCTGCGTTGGTAACAGCCATCTGCTGCCAGCGCGCGCGCGTACCGCGAACACGATGGCTGATGATCAGTTCGCGACCACGAGACTCTTCGATCGCATCAATCAGTGTCGGGAAATCATCGTGAAGCACATTGACGATGACTTCGCCGGGAAGCTCGCGATCCACACCGCCCAGGAAATATTGCGAAAGGAACGCAGACATGACCTCGCCCACCTCCTCCTCGATACCCACTTGAGGAAAGAAATTCTTGCTGCCCAGAACACGTCCACCGCGCACGCTGATCAGATGCACACAGGCGCCGCCGGGATTGACGAAAGCAGCCACTACATCCACATCGCCAGTGCCGCCGTCCATGCTTTGCTGATCCTGCACACGCCGCAGCAACGCTATCTGATCGCGCAATTCAGCTGCCCGCTCAAAGTCCAGGCTCATGGCGGCCTTTTCCATCAAGGCGTTCAGCTCGTCGGTCAGCGTGTTACTGCGACCTTCGAGAAACATCACCGAGTGACGAACATCCTCGGCGTAGACCTGCGGCTCAACAAGACCGACACATGGCCCCTTGCAGCGCTTGATCTGGTATTGCAGGCAGGGCCGTGTGCGGTTCTTGTAGAAACTGTCTTCGCACTGGCGGACCAGAAACGTCTTCTGCATCAAGCTCAGGCTTTCGCGAACGGCCCCTGCGCTGGGGTACGGACCGAAATAGCGGCCTTTGGGTTTTTTCGCGCCCCGGTGAATGCTCAGGCGGGGAAAGTCGCCGTCCGACAAGTACACGTAGGGATAGGATTTGTCATCGCGCAGCAGGATGTTGTAGGGCGGTCGCCACTCTTTGATGAGTGTCTGCTCAAGCAGCAACGCTTCGGTTTCATTGGCGGTAATCGTTGTCTCGATCTGGGCGATACGAGCAACGAGCGCGCTGGTCTTGGGTGCATGGCCGGTTTTGCGGAAATAACTGGCGAGGCGGTTTTTAAGATTCTTGGCCTTGCCCACATAAAGCAGACGTGCCTCGGCATCGAACATGCGATACACGCCAGGACGGCCGCTGCAGGTAGAAAGAAAAGCACTGGGATCGAACGGTTGATTCATTTCAGGCGCTGGCATCGACCATGCCGTGACGTACTGCCAATAAAGCCAACTCAACATCGCTGCTGATCGAAAGCTTCTCAAAGATACGGTAACGGTAGGTATTAACGGTTTTGGGTGACAGACACAGTTTGTCGGAGATCACCTGGACTTTCTGACAGCCCACGATCATCAAGGCAATCTGTATTTCACGCTCGGAGAGCAAATCGAACGGAGAATTGTTCACTTGCGGCTGGAATGACTTGATCGCCAACTGCTGGGCTATCTGCGGGCTGATATAGCGCTGGCCGGCAAATACCAGACGAATGGCCTGGACCATTTCGGCCAGTCCGGCGCCTTTGGTCATGTAACCGGCGGCACCGGCTTGCAGCAAACGCGTAGGGAATGGATCGTCCTCACAAACGGTCACTGCGACGACTTTTATTTCCGGATGGCTGCGCAGCATTTTGCGAGTTGCCTCAAGACCGCCGATGCCAGGCATCTTGACGTCCATCAGAACCACATCGGGTTTGAGCTCACGCGCCTTCTTCAGCGACTCCTCTCCGGAGTCAGCCTGACCGACGACCTCCAGACCATCTATATCGGCCAGCATGCGTGTGATGCCTGTCCGAACAAGATCATGGTCATCGACAACTAGCACCTTAATCAAGCAGACACCTCGCGAAACGGTCATGACGAATGCTCGTCACCATAGCAAAAACAGGGAGTCAGACCTAGCTTAAAGCGAGGTCTGACTCATATAGAGGTGGTAACAGCAGATATAGCTTTTTGCTACTTATACGGTTGAACGACTTGATTCCCCTGCTTCACCCCGTAATCACGGGGAAAGGCTCAATTGCCGTCGCGATTTCCGGGCTTGCCATGAATTGCATAGGAAGCCGACAGCTCGGCCATGGTCGTGGTCAGACGTCGAATGGCATCCTGATCTTCCTTGAGTAGTGATCTGTAACTCCCTAATACCTTCTCCTCGGCATTGCTCAAATTATCGACAGGGATGGGTGTCGGCGTGCCAGTCAGGACGTAAAGCACATCAACGCCTTTGGCCGCGACTGCTGCGAGGTAATCCGCCTTGGGAGCGCGATCGCCGCTTTCGTATTTGCCTTGAGCGTTCGCTTCGACACCACCGATTTCTCCGAAGGCACGCTGAGAAAGCCCCAGTCGTTCTCTTTCTTTTCTAAGTCGGTAACCAATTCCACTCATTTGAATGCATAATCCTGTTGACCCCATCCTTACGAATGGTAGAATCTAGATAAATTAAACTGATTTGAACGGTTTTGAACTATGCCCGGAATACGTACCGCTGCACAAGCCAAGGCCTGGCTAGAGCAACAAGGTAAATCTGTTCAAGAGTTTGCGCGCGAGAACAGCATCGACCCTGCGACCACCTACCAAGTGCTGGCGGGACGCAAGAAAGGCCGACGTGGGGAAGCCCACAAAGTCGCGGTATTGCTCGGCATGAAGATCGGCAGTATCCCCACGGCTGTCGAGGCGCAGCCTCAGCAAATGGCTGACTGACTGCAAATTGTCATACGGTCATGCGGCGGCGATGCCTGGAAGTCCGGAGCTATTGAATAGATAGCGCTTCTGGACGCGATTGGATTTTCTGATTGAATCCACACCGCAGGCTGCAGTAAGCTCGCAGCACCTTAACGGAGATGCTCCATGTCCCAGCCAACCTCATCGATGCACCACTCTGCCAGCGTAGATCGCTCGGCCGTGTGCTTCATCGCGTGCAGCGGCTTGAACGGCATTGATCTCCCGAACAGCTTTTATTTTGGGTATTGGTATAGCCACTGGCGCGCCTGATACCTACCTGGCGCCCACACTAACGGGGACGCCAACCAGAGAAATCTCCACCCCCGGTCGGCTACCCGATCGGGGGTTTTGTTTTTTCAGGCCCTGAATTTTTTTCCCTGAACATTGAATCCATCGAGGAATACGACATGACTTACAGCACTTATTACCGTTACGACAGCCGCTTCGCCTGGCGATTTAGCAACCTCCGTTCGGGACAGCCAGCCGCCTCCGATCGGTCACTTACGGGTGGCAGCCAGTTGCACACAGCCAATACGGCAAATTGTCGAACACATCAGTAGGACCTGAGCGGGAGCGCCCGCCAGTCCAGGAAGCCCTAATATGAATTCTTCTGTCTCAGTCAAATCATCCGACCTGTCGCCCAGCAATCTCACGGTACTCGACAGCGTCCCGGCGCCCCAACGCCTGCCCAGCCCCCTGCAGCTCAAGTCCCAAATACCGCTGGATCTTGCCCTGACGGAACAAGTCGCCGCCCATCGTCGGGCGATACGCGCGATTCTCAATGGCGATGATTCGCGCCTGCTGGTGATCGTTGGCCCCTGCTCGATTCACGACCCGCACTCAGCCCTGGAATACGCGCAGCGCCTGGCCGATCTGGCCGCGCAAGTCAGCGACCAGATGCTGCTGGTGATGCGTGCCTACGTGGAAAAACCGCGCACGACAGTCGGCTGGAAAGGCCTGGCCTACGACCCGCAGCTGGATGGCAGTGATGATATGGCGGGTGGCTTGACGCTTTCACGGCACTTGATGCGGGAAATGTTGGGCCTGGGACTGCCCATTGCGACCGAAATCCTGCAACCCATGGCCGCTGGCTACTTCGACGATTTGCTCGGCTGGGCGGCAATCGGCGCGCGCACCACCGAATCGCAGCTTCATCGGGAAATGGCCAGCGGCCTGCCAATGCCTGTCGGCTTCAAGAACGGAACTGATGGCGGCATTGCAGTCGCCAGCGATGCCATGCGTTCGGCGGCTCACCCGCACCGCCATTTCGGCATGGACCGCCAGGGTCATCCGGCGATTATCGAAACCCAAGGTAATCGCGACACACATATCGTCCTGCGCGGCGGCCATGGCGGACCGAACTACGACAGTCAAAGCGTCGCTCAAATACGCGGCAGCCTCGAAAAACATGCGCTCAGCGCCCGCATCATGGTGGATTGCAGCCACGCCAACAGTGGCAAGGATCCGCTGCGCCAGCCTCACGTCTTCCGCGACGTGCTGGCTCAACGCCTCCAAGGCGACACATCGCTGGTCGGCATGATGCTGGAAAGCCATTTGTTCGAGGGTTGCCAGCCGTTGAGCGAATTCCTGCGTTACGGTGTCTCGGTTACCGATGGCTGCCTGGGCTGGAACGACACCGAACAGCTGTTGCGAGACGCCGTGGACAAGCTGCGTTACAGATAATCAGGTACAAATCGCAGCCCTGATCTGACGGCTGGTTCTGGCGCGGCTCACAGTGACGCGGCCGCGCACGACGGGGCTTTTTCGGCAAGTCGGGCATATCAACCGGGCGCCGATGGTCACGTGTCCCGTGACGTCTCTGGAACTTTTAGCAGGAAAAGCGTCCCTTAATCCGGTAGGCTTTCACTTTTTTTAACAGGAGCAATTCCCCATGGCCAAAGCCACTGCCCGCCACATCCTTGTTTCCGATGAAGCAAAATGCAACGCACTCAAGGCGGAAATCGAAAGCGGCGCTGATTTTGCCGAAGTAGCAAAAGCCAACTCGAGCTGCCCTTCGAGCCGTCAAGGCGGCGATCTGGGTTCGTTCGGTCCTGGCCAGATGGTCAAGGAATTCGACACCGTCGTTTTCAGTGCTCCAGTGAACGTCGTACAAGGTCCGGTCAAGACCCAGTTCGGCTATCACTTGCTGGAAGTCACCAGCCGCCAGGACTGATCCTCCTGTTGTGCGATGATTGAAAAACGGCTCGCCCCAAGCGGGCCGTTTTTATTTAAGCCGATCATTGCCGATCCATTGTTTCCTCTGGCCAGCCAATACCTCCTACCCCTACCCCGCAACACGGCAAGCAAATTGCTAACAGTGCTATCAATTGCTCAATGTTGGCCGATTACTCGTTTGTGTTACTGCTCCCGGCGGTGCCATCGTGTTGCCGCTGCCACTGACGCATCATCTGGTTACAAAGGTGCTCGGTATCCGGTACCTTGAGCGCAGCGGTATTTACCTGTAGATACCTGTGCTGCGTCGGACAACGTGTAAGACATTTCGTCGATCATGACCCTTAACCCTGATGTCCGCCTGCGGAGGTCAGTCCAGGATTCGAGTAATGCGTTTTGTTTTTTCATCGCTGATCGTTGTAACGCTGACCTTGCTGTCCGGCCTTCAAATTTCGTCCGCCGCTTCCCTGCACGCGCTGACCGTCTACGGTGAAGCGCCCCGCTATCCTGCTGATTTCAAACACTTCGACTATGTGAATCCAGACGCGCCAAAAGGGGGCAGCATGCGCCGCTCGGCGCAGGAAATCGGTCAGTTCGATCACCTGATGCCCTATCTCGACAAAGGCACCGGCGTTTCGCAACTCAACGGCATGGTGTACTCACCCCTGGCCGTGAAGTCCCTCGACGAACCCAACACCGTGTACGGCCTGGTAGCGCAAAAAATGGAGCGCGGCGACGACGGCCTGTCCTTGAGGTTCATCCTGAACCCCAAGGCCCGCTTCGCCGATGGCACGCCAATCACCGCCGAAGATGTGCGCTATACCTACGATTTGCTGATGACCCAGGGCAGCCTGTCATACCGCACGGAATTTGAGGACGTAAAGGCCGTTGAGGTGGAATCGCCGACCCAGATCCGCTTCGATTTCAAAAGTGCCGAGAACCGCAGCCTGCCTCTGGACCTGGCGTCGCTGCCGGTTTTCCCTGAGCACTGGTGGAAAAACCGCGACTTCGCGGGCGGCGGCGGCTTTGAAATCCCCCTCGGCAGCGGGCCTTACAAAGTCGCCAAGGTTGATCCGGGCCGCAGCATCACCTTTGCCCGAGACCCGGACTGGTGGGGCAACGATCTGCCGGTCAACAAGGGCTTCTACAACTTTGATTCGTTCAGCGTGGAGTATTTCGGCGACACCGACGTAGCGCGGCAGGTGCTCAAAGGCGGCGCCTACGATTACAACCGCGAATACTCCGCTACTGCTTACTCGATTCTGTACGACAGCCCGGCGCTGGATGAGGGGCGCCTGCAGAAAGCGCACCTGGCCAAAGGTGCGGTGCAGAGTTCCCAGGGCTTCGTGTTCAATCTGGATCGCCCCATGTTTCAGGACCGTCGCGTGCGTCAGGCGCTGGCCATGCTCTGGGACTTCGAATGGACCAACCGGCAGATGATGCGCAACATGTACATCCGCCAGAACAGCTACTTTTCCAACTCGCCCCTGGCCGCGACGCAATTGCCCAGCGAATCCGAGCTGAAGATTCTTGAACCGCTGCGCGGCAAGATTCCTCCAGAGGTGTTCAGTGAGGTGTTCCGCACCCCGAAAACCGATGGCACGGGTTTTATCCGTGACAAACAGCTGCAGGCCCTGGCGCTACTGGAGGAAGCTGGCTGGATGCCCAAGGGCGACCAATTGGTCAATGCCAAGGGCGAGCCGCTCAGCTTCACCTTCCTCAACGGTCAGGCCGGTTTCGAAAAAATCCTGTTGCCCTACAAGCGTAACCTGGCGCAGATCGGCGTCACTTTCGAGATTCGCCGCATCGATGCCGCCCAATACCTGAACCGGGTCATGGCCCGGGATTACGACATGATTGTCACCGGCTATTCCGTGTCCTCGTCTCCCGGCATGGAGCTGTACAACAACTTCGGCTCCAAGGGCGCCCGCGATCCCGGCTCCAGCAACTATATGGTCTTGCAGGACCCGGCCATCGACAGCTTGATCGAAGGCGTGGTCAAGGCTGACAACAAAGCGACGATGGTCAATTACGCACATTGCCTGGATCGCGTCCTGCAATGGGGTTATTACTGGATTCCCAATTATTATCCGCCGGGCGCATCGACCCTTTGGTGGAACCGCTTTGGCATTCCGAAAGTTCAGGCCAGCAACGCTGAAGCCATCGACACCTGGTGGGAAATCAGCCCGACCCCGCTGACCAACGAGCAATTCGCGGCAAAACGCGGTGTTTCAGCCATTGCCTCGGAGATGAAGTGAATGCTCGGCTATTTATTGCGACGCCTGCTGCTGATCATTCCAACCTTGCTGTGCATTCTGCTGGTCAATTTTTTCATTGTTCAGGCCGCCCCGGGTGGACCGGTTGAACAAGCCATCGCCCGCCTGCAAGGCATTGGCGGCGCAAACGCCAGTGTCGGCAGTGCACCTGCCGAGTCGATCAACGCCAATCAATCCCAATCCCGTGCCTCGCGGGGCCTTGACCCAAAGCTGATCAAGGAAATCGAACGCCAGTACGGTTTCGACAAGCCATTGCATGAACGCATGTGGCTGATGCTCAAGAGCTATGCCCAGCTGGATTTCGGCAACAGTTTTTTCCGTGGCGCTAAAGTGACTGACCTGATTCTGCAAAAGATGCCGGTTTCGATTTCCCTGGGGTTATGGGCAACGCTGCTGACGTATCTAATTTCCATCCCACTGGGCATTCGCAAGGCCGTCAAACACGGCAGCCAGTTCGACATCTGGAGCAGCACGGCAATCATCATTGGCTACGCCATGCCGGCGTTTCTGTTCGCGATGCTGTTGGTGGTGGTCTTCGCTGGCGGAACGTCGCTTAACTGGTTTCCGGTGCGCGGGCTGGTGTCGGAAAACTTTGCTGAAATGAGCACCGTGGGCAAGATCGCCGACTATTTCTGGCATTTGGTTCTGCCCGTGTCATCGCTGGTAATCGGTGGATTCGCCACCCTGACGATTCTGACCAAAAACTCATTTCTCAACGAGATCACCCGCCAATACGTAGTGACCGCCCGCGCCAAGGGGCTCAGCGAACGCCGAGTGTTATATGGCCACGTGTTTCGCAATGCAATGTTATTGGTGGTTGCCGGTATTCCTCAGGCTTTCATCAGTGTGTTTTTCGCCGGTTCGCTGCTGATCGAGGTGATTTTCTCCCTCGATGGCCTCGGGCGCATGAGTTACGAAGCCGCCGTGTCACGGGATTATCCCGTGGTCTTCGGCTCGCTGTTCATCTTCACGTTGTTTGGCCTGCTGATAAAACTGGTCGGAGACATCTGTTACACCGTGGTCGATCCGCGAATCGACTTCAGCGCGAGGAATGTCTGATGAACAGACTTTCTCCGCTGGCCCAGCGTCGTCTGGACCGTTTTCGCAATAATCGTCGCGGCTGGTGGTCGCTGTGGCTGTTTTGCGGGTTGTTCCTGCTGAGTCTGGGAGGCGAAATCATCGCCAACGACAAACCGTTGCTGCTCAGCTATCAGCACAGCCTGTATTTTCCGGCCTTCAAGCGCTACACCGAACAGGAATTCGGCGGCCAACTGCCTTTCCAGCCTGATTACCGCAGCGATTACGTGCGTGAGCTGATCAAAAAAGGCGATGGCTGGATGGTCTTTCCGCCGATTCCATTCAGCGATGACACACCCAATTATGATTTGAACCGCCCTGCCCCGAGCCCGCCCAGCGAAACCAACTGGCTGGGCACGGACGATCAGGCTCGGGATGTACTGGCGCGGGTGATCTTCGGGGCGCGGGTGTCGATTCTGTTTGCCTTGGCACTGACGATAATCAGCGCGCTGATCGGCATCGCCGCCGGTGCCTTGCAAGGTTTTTACGGCGGTTGGGTGGATCTGATCGGGCAGCGCTTACTGGAGGTCTGGTCCGGCTTGCCGGTGCTGTATCTGTTGATCATTCTCTCGGGTTTTGTCGAACCCAATTTCTGGTGGCTGCTGGGCATCATGGCGTTGTTTTCGTGGCTGGCCCTGGTGGATGTGGTGCGCGCCGAGTTCCTGCGCGGGCGCAACCTGGAATATGTCAAAGCCGCACGGGCGCTGGGCCTGGACGACCGCAAGGTGATTCTGCGGCACATTCTGCCCAATGCCATGAATGCGACGCTGAGCTACTTGCCGTTCATTCTGACCGGGGCGATTTCGACCTTGACCGCTCTGGACTTTCTCGGCTTCGGCATGCCCGCCGGCAGCGCTTCCCTGGGCGAGCTGATCGCCCAGGGCAAACAGAACCTGCAAGCGCCATGGTTGGGCCTGACCGCCTTCTTTACCCTGGCGCTGATCCTCTCGCTGTTGGTTTTCATTGGCGAGGCGCTGCGTGATGCCTTCGACCCGAGGTCTTGAAATGACGGACAACCTGATCGAAATCCGCGACCTCAGCGTCGCGTTCAACGGCCAGACCGTGGTCAAGAACCTGTGTCTGGATGTCCGCGCCGGTGAATGCCTGGCGTTGGTGGGCGAGTCGGGATCGGGCAAGTCGGTAACGGCGCACTCCATCCTGCAATTGCTGCCCACCAGCGGCACGGTCAGCACCGGCAGTATTCTTTATCGCGGCCAGCAACTGCTCGGCGCTGACAGTAAAACCCTGCGCCAATTGCGTGGTAATCAGATCGCGATGATCTTTCAGGAGCCGATGACCTCGCTGAACCCGCTGCATACGGTGTCCAAGCAGATCGGCGAGACCTTGTTGCTGCACAAAGGCTTGAGTGGTCGCGCAGCGCAAAAACGTATCCTCGAATTGCTTGAACTGGTGGGCATCCAGCATCCGCAAAAGCGCCTCAAGGCTTATCCTCACGAACTCTCCGGCGGGCAGCGGCAACGGGTGATGATCGCCATGGCGTTGGCCTGCGAACCGGAGCTGTTGATCGCCGACGAACCGACCACCGCGCTGGATGTAACGGTGCAGCGCAAAATCCTGCTGTTGCTCAAGGAACTGCAGCAGCGCCTGAACATGTCGCTGCTATTGATCAGCCATGACCTGAACCTCGTGCATAGCGTGGCTCAGCGGGTTTGCGTGATGCGCGCCGGGGAAATCGTCGAGCAGTCCAATTGCCAAACGCTGTTCAAGGCGCCGCAACATCCTTACAGCAAGCTGTTGCTCGATGCCGAACCCGCTGGCGAACCGCTGCCACGCGATAGCCGTGAAAAAGTCCTGCAAGTCGACAATCTGCGCGTGTGGTTTTCCCTGGGCGGCGGCATCCTGCGTCGCCACAAGGAATACCTCAAGGCGGTGGATGACATCAGCCTGAGCATCGAACGCGGTAAAACCCTCGGAATCGTTGGTGAATCCGGCTCGGGAAAATCGACACTTGGTCAGGCAATCCTGCGCTTGCTGGAATCGCGTGGCAGTATTCGTTTTCAAGGTCAGGCACTGGAGGGCCTCACTCAGAAGCAGATGCGCCCTTGGCGCAAACAGATGCAGGTAGTGTTTCAGGACCCTTACGGCAGTCTCAGCCCGCGCATGTCGGTGGCACAGATCATCAGCGAAGGTCTTGAAGTCCATAGCGAGCTTGACCCGCTGCAGTGTGAAGTCGAGGTGATTCGGGTACTGGAAGAGGTGGGGATCGATCCGCAAAGCCGTCATCGCTACCCTCACGAGTTTTCCGGAGGGCAGCGGCAGCGTATCGCCATCGCCCGCGCCCTGGTGCTCAAGCCCGCTTTGATTCTGCTGGACGAGCCAACTTCGGCGCTGGACCGAACGGTACAAAAACAAGTTGTGGCGTTGTTGCGCCAATTACAGGAAAAACACGGACTGACTTACCTGTTTATCAGTCATGACCTTGCAGTGGTCAGGGCACTCGCCCATGACCTGATTGTGGTCAAGGACGGCAAAGTGGTCGAACGTGGCGCTAGCCATGATGTGTTCGATGCGCCTCAGCACCCCTACACCAGGGAATTGCTGGCAGCGGCGCATCCGGGTTTCAATTAAAAACGGGCATTCTGTGCGGCCAGACGCCGGATACAAACAACGGAACACCCCATGAAAGACAGCGACAGCCTCCACGATTATCGGCGGGTACGACAACTGGCGATCCGTTCGCTGTTTGAAATCATCGAGCAATCCAGCGAAGGCACTGTGATCGTCGACAAGGACGCGCGCATTGTCTGGATCAACGAACGCTACGCGCGGCGTTTCGGCCTGGAAGACCCAAGCGCGGCGCTGGGCCAGCCCTGTGAAAAGGTGATCCCCGGCAGTCTGTTGCGACAGGTCGCGACCAACGGCCGCCCAATCCTGCTGGACATGATGGACACCGCCAAAGACCCCCTGGTGGTCATGCGCCTGCCCATCCATGACGTATCGGGCGACCTGATCGGCGCCATCGGTTTCGCCTTGTTCGATGAGTTGCACGCCCTGACGCCGCTGCTCAAGCGCTACCTGAGCATGCAGGAAGAACTGGCCTCCACTCGCTCACTGCTGCGGGCGCGTCAGGCCAAATACAGTTTCGCCCATTTCATCGGCACCAGTGCGGCCAGCCTGGAGGTCAAGCGTCGCGCCCGACGTAGCGCCGGGGCCGACTCGCCAGTGTTGCTGCTCGGCGAGACCGGCACTGGCAAAGAGTTGCTTGCCCATGCGATTCACAGCGCGTCGCCTCGGGCGCATAAAGCTTTTGTCAGCATCAACAGCGCGGCTATCCCGGAAACCTTGCTGGAGGCCGAGTTCTTCGGCACCGCGCCGGGGGCCTTCACCGGCGCGGATCGCAAAGGCCGACCGGGCAAGCTGCAGATTGCCCAAGGCGGCACGTTGTTTCTCGATGAAATCGGCGACATGCCGCTCGCCCTGCAAAGCAAGCTGCTCAGGGTATTGCAGGAAAAGGAATACGAGCCGGTGGGATCCAATGACGTCATTCAGAGCGATATTCGCCTGATTGCCGCCACTTCGATTGACCTCGAAGCAGCCATCAAGCGTGGCGAGTTTCGCGCCGATCTGTATTACCGCTTGAGCGTCCTGCCAATTCGGGTTCCGCCCCTGCGGGAACGGCTGGACGATTTGCCATCCCTCAGCGAGGCGATTCTTGAGGAGTTGCACAGCCAGCACGAACTGGACAGCGGCGCGCTGACCTTGCTCGCGCAGCACGCATGGCCAGGAAATATCCGGGAACTGCGCAATGTGCTGGAACGCGCCGCGCTCCTTAGCGATGAGCTGGTGCTCAATGCCCGGGATATTCGCGCGGCAATTGGTCAGCTGATTCCCTTGCGCCCTTGCTTCAGCGCGGTAGAGCCGTCGGTTTTCGAGACGTTCAGCCAGGCGCGGCAGCGGTTTGATCGACAATTGATCGAACAAGCCTTGATGAACTGTTCGGGCAGCGTGGTTGAAGCTGCCAGCCAGTTGGGTCTGGGCCGGTCCACGCTATACAAGAAGATGGCCGCGTTAGGGATTGCCGAGTCTCAATAAGGAGACTGGATCTACTTATTGAGACTGCTGCCGAACCCAGCCCTCATGCCCTATTCGCGGCCATTCAAGTTGGCCATCGCAGAATCTTGCTCATTATTTGTCTCGCTATAGAGACCTGAATAGTCGACGCTGCGTGCACCATCATAAATTATTGTTATAAAACAATAACTTAGCAATATGGCATGAAACCCGCTATACCCATTACGCGGCCATCGCCGCTGCCGAAAACAATAACAATATGCCGACCGGATTCAGCGATCCATGCAGAGCGCCCTCGGCAGCCTCTGAGTTCGTTGTAGTCCCAGGCCAGGAGACACTCAATGAGTGTGATCATTGCCTTGGCAGCCCTCGCGCTGTTGATGCTCGCTGCGTACCGTGGTTATAGCGTTATCCTCTTCGCCCCCATCGCCGCCATGGCTGCGGTATTACTCACTGACCCTTCTGCCGTAGCCCCAGCGTTTACCGGGGTGTTCATGGACAAGATGGTCGGCTTCGTCAAGTTGTACTTCCCTGTGTTCCTGTTAGGCGCCGTGTTCGGCAAGCTCATCGAGCTGTCCGGTTTTTCCCGGGCCATCGTTGCCGCTGCCATCGGCGTTCTCGGTACTCGGCAAGCGATGCTGGTGATCGTGCTGGTCTGCGCATTGCTCACCTACGGCGGCGTTTCGCTGTTCGTGGTGGTGTTCGCGGTCTACCCGTTTGCCGCCGAGATGTTTCGCCAAAGCGATATTCCTAAACGCCTGATACCGGCGACCATCGCGCTCGGGGCGTTTTCCTTCACCATGGACGCCCTGCCCGGCACGCCGCAGATCCAGAACATCATCCCCACGACCTTTTTCAACACCACCGCCTGGGCGGCACCGTGGCTGGGTTTGATCGGCACGATTTTCGTGTTTTGCGCCGGCATGCTTTATCTGCAGCGTCAGCGCAACAAGGCGCAAAAGGCCGGTGAAGGTTACGGCACTGAACTGCGCAACGAGCCGGAAACCGCCGAAGACATCAAGCTGCCGCATCCGCTGATTGCCCTGTCGCCACTGCTTCTGGTGGGTCTGGCGAACCTGTTGTTCACCTGGTGGATTCCCCAGCTGTATGGCAAAACCCACACCTTGGCGCTGCCGGGTATGGCTACGCCGATCCAGACCGATATCGCCAAACTGACCGCGATCTGGGCCGTGGAAGCCGCGCTGCTGATGGGCATCCTGATGGTGCTGGTGTGTGGCTTCGCCGCGATACGCAGCCGTCTGGCCGAAGGCAGCAAAAGCGCAGTCAGTGGCGCGTTGCTTGCTGCCATGAACACCGCATCGGAATACGGCTTCGGCGCGGTCATCGCCTCGTTGCCAGGCTTTCTGGTGCTGGCGGACTGGCTGAAAAGCATTCCCAACCCGCTGGTTAACGAAGCAATCACCGTCACCTTGCTCGCAGGCATAACCGGGTCGGCTTCGGGTGGCATGAGCATCGCGCTGGCGGCCATGTCCGAGAGTTTCATCAGCGCCGCCCACGCCGCCAATATTCCGCTGGAAGTGCTGCACCGCGTGGCGTCGATGGCCAGTGGCGGCATGGACACCCTGCCGCACAACGGCGCGGTGATCACCTTGCTGGCGGTTACCGGCCTCACGCACCGCGAAGCGTATCGGGATATTTTCAGCATCACCATTATCAAGACCCTGGCCGTGTTCGTCGTCATCGGCACGTTCTACGCCACGGGCATCGTTTGAGGTACACACCATGAGTCTGCAAGGCAAAACGGCACTGGTCACCGGTTCCACCAGCGGCATTGGCCTGGGTATCGCCATGTGCCTGGCCAAGGCTGGGGCGAACCTGATCCTCAACGGCTTCGGCGATGTCACTGCGGTGATCGCCGAGGTCGAACAATTCGGCGGCAAGGTGGGTCATCATCCGGCCGACGTCAGCAAACCCGAACAGATTGCGGACATGGTTGCCTACGCGCAACGTGAGTTCGGCGGCGTCGACATTCTGGTCAACAATGCCGGGATACAACACGTCGATTCAGTGGAGGATTTCCCGATTGAACGCTGGGACTCGATCATCGCGATCAACTTGTCCTCAGTGTTTCACAGCACACGGCTGTGCCTGCCAGGCATGCGCGACAAAGACTGGGGGCGCATCGTCAATATCGCGTCGGTGCATGGGCTGGTCGGCTCCACTGGCAAAGCCGCCTACGTCGCCGCCAAGCATGGCGTTATCGGCCTGACCAAAGTCGTGGGCCTGGAAACCGCGACCAGCAACGTGACCTGCAACGCCATCTGTCCTGGCTGGGTGCTGACCCCGCTGGTGCAACAGCAAATTGATGATCGCGCTGCGGCCAGCGGCGACGCGCAGCAGGCCAGGCACGATCTGCTGGCCGAAAAACAACCGTCGCTGGAGTTCGTTACACCGTCACAGCTCGGTGAGCTGGTGCTGTTCCTGTGCAGCGACGCCGCCGTTCAGGTGCGCGGCGCGGCATGGAATGTCGACGGTGGCTGGCTGGCGCGCTGAGTCAGATGCCCGGCTTGCCTTCCTCACGCTCATCCACCAATCCCCAATCCGCTACTTTGACGCTGGCTGCCGGCGTCGGTGGCGGCGGTGGCGTGGTCAGCTGACCGGTAACGCCACCTTCCCCATGCAGCTTGAGGCGCAGACGCACGTTATTCAGTGAGTCGGCGTGCTTGAGCGCCTCTTCTTCGCTGATGACCCCCTCAATCGCCAACTCGTAAAGCGCGGTATCAAAGGTCTGCATGCCCAGGCCGCCGGATTTTTCCATGATGCCTTTGAGTTCGTTGAGCTCATTGCGCTGGATCAGGTCGCGAATGGTTGGCGTGCCCATCATCACCTCCACCGCCGCGCGGCGTTTGCCGTCGGTGGTCCTGACCAATCGCTGGGAAACGAAGGCCTTGAGGTTGTTGCCCAGATCGTGCAGCAACTGATTGCGACGCTCTTCCGGGAAAAAGTTGATGATGCGGTCCAGCGCCTGGTTGGCGTTGTTGGCGTGCAGCGTTGAAATCGCCAGATGGCCGGTATCGGCGAATGCCAGGGCATGCTCCATGGTTTCCCGGTCGCGGATCTCACCGATCAGAATCACGTCCGGCGCCTGGCGCAGCGTGTTTTTCAAGGCCGAATGGAAACTGCGCGTGTCGACGCCCACTTCGCGCTGATTGATGATCGATTTTTTGTGGCGATGAATGAACTCCACCGGGTCTTCAATGGTGATGATGTGGCCGCTGGCGTGGCGATTGCGGTAATCGATCAGCGCCGCCAATGACGTGGACTTGCCCGAGCCCGTGCCGCCGACAAACAGCACCAGCCCGTGCTTCTCCATGATCACATCGAGCAGCACCGGCGGCAGAAACAGATCCTCGAAGCGCGGGATATCCAGCTTGATGTTGCGCGCCACGATGGAAACTTCGTTGCGCTGCATGAAAATGTTGATCCGGAACCGGCCGATGCCAGCCATGGAAACCGCGAGGTTCATCTCCAGCTCACGATGGAATTCCAGCTTTTGCTCAGCATCCATGATGCCTTGTGCAACAGCGGCAATTTCACCCGGCTTCAGGGTTTCAGTGCCCAACGGCTTGAGGACGCCGTTGAACTTGGCGCATGGCGGCGCACCGGTAGAAAGATAAAGGTCCGATCCATCCTGGCTGGCCAGAATCTTCAACAACGCCGGAAAATCCATAATCAGCACCGCACGAAATTAGGTAAATGAGGATGGGTCACTTGCATGCGACGCTTGCCCCGAACAACAGTTCATCGATAGCAGGCGTGTAGCTTGGCCGCAGAAGGCTACCGGACGCAATCACTGATGCGCCAGGTTTTGAAAAACCGCGTCGCCTGATGTGTGATAATGACCGCCGTTTTTTCTTCAGGCGTCCGTCACATGAAAGCCCAAGCCCGTCACATTCTGGTGAAGACTGCCGAAGAGGCCGAGCAACTCAAGGTGCGTATCGCCAAGGGTGAAGCCTTCGACGTACTGGCAAAAAAGCACTCGACCTGCCCGTCCGGCAAGCGCGGCGGCGATCTGGGTGAAGTCAGACCTGGCCAAATGGTTGGAGCCATCGACCAGGTCATTTTCAAAAAGCCGTTGCGCGTGGTGCATGGCCCGATCAAAAGCAAGTTCGGCTATCACCTGGTCCAGGTCTTTTATCGGGATTGAGCGGATCAGAGACTCGGCATGACACTCGCCGGAATCAACGCACCAGGATACTGAATCACCAGACTGGCCAAGTGATGCCCGGCATTGGCCGCTTCCACCGGACTCGCGCCCCGCAGGCGCATCGACAGATAACCTGCACTGAATGAATCCCCCGCCGCCGTGGTGTCCACCACCAGGTTTACCGGACGAGCAGCCACTTCGAAGCGTTCGCCGCCAGACTCCACCAGACAACTCTGCGCACCGCGCTTGACCACCACTTCACTGATGCCCAGTTCGCGATAAACCGTCAGCAGCTCTTCGCTGTCGGCATAACCGTACAGCGCCTGCTCGTCGTCCTCGGTCAACAGGGCCAGATCGACGCAGGCCATGCAAGCGCGATACGCCTCACGAGCCTGCTCGACACTTTCCCACAAGCGCGGTCGATAGTTGTTGTCGAACACCACCCGAACGCCCTGCGCCCGGACTTGCGCAAGCCTGGACAGCAACCGCTTGCGACCACGCTCGCCGAGCACCGCCAGGGTTATGCCGCTGAGGTACACCACGTCGTAGTTTTGCAGCTCGTTGAGAATGGTGTCGGACTCGGGTGTGTTGAAACAATCACGCACCGCCGCTTCATTTCGCCAGTACAGGAAGCGCCGCTCGCCATTGGCATCGGTCTGGATGCAATACAAGCCCGGCAAACGCCCCGGCAGGCGCTGCACCTGGCTCAAGCCAATGCCTTCCTGCTCCCAGACGCGGCACATGGCGTCGCTGAAGCTGTCGTCGCCCAGCGCGGTGACGTAGTCCACCTGAGCGGTGCGCCCCAACAAGCGGGCGATATACACCGCCGTATTCAGCGTATCGCCGCCAAAACTCTGCTGCAGGCTGCCGTTAGCGTGCTGTTGCAACTCGATCATGCACTCGCCGATCAGGGCGATGCGCGGATGACTGTGGCTGAGCAGTTCGCTCATGTTCAGGTTCTCCAGGTCATCAAAAGCAGGTATCGAACGTTTCGATGACTTGCAGTTGTTCATCGACCAGGCAACCGCTGCGCCATTTATCGAAGGTCAGGCACGGGTGTGAGGTGCCGAAGGAAATGATGTCGCCCACCTTCAAGTCGCAACCGGGCGCGATGGTCATGAACGCGTGCTGGTCCATGACCGCCGTGACCTTGCAGGCGCTGACATCATCGCCGTTGGCGGGCAGTTCGCCGGCCTTGTAGCGCTTGATCGGATTGGGCAGACCGGCGTCAAAAGCCACATCACGCTTGCCCATCGCGACCACGGCAAAACCCGGTTCAGGCAGCGATTGCACATGCGCCCAGACTTCCAGGGCCGGACGCAACCCTTCAGTCAGTTCGCTGCGCCGGTCGAGCACGCAACACTGGGCGTCTTTATAGATACCGTGGTCATGCACCACGTAACTGCCGGGGCGCAGCACGCCGAGAAACCGTTCGCGCACCTGACGTGCGTCGAACGCTTCGGCGATCAAGTCGTACCAAGCCGAGCCGGATGCCGTAACAATCGGCCGATCCAGGGCAAAAGCGCCTTTGTCCTGCAACTCCACGGCCAGTCGTACCAGCGACGCGGCAAAGGCGCGGATGTCATTGACCGCCTTGTCGCCATGGATCACACCTTCGTAACCCTCGATGCCGGTCAACGCCAAGGACGGTTGCGCCGCGATGGCATCGGCGAGGTCCAGAACCTCCTGTTCCGTTCGACAGCCGCAGCGGCCGCCCGGCACGCCGTATTCGATCATCACGTTCAGGCGCAGGCCCCGGGAGGCGAAAAACTCGCCCAGCGCGGCGACGTTGTCCGGATGATCGACCATGCAGTGAAAATCGAACATCGAGTCGCCAAGCAAGTCAGCGATCAGCGCCATGTTCGGCGTGCCGACCAGTTGATTGGCCATCAGCACCCGCCGCACGCCATGGGCATACGCAGCATGGGTCTGCACGGCAGTGGCAAGCGTCATGCCCCATGCGCCCTCTTCCAGCTGACGCCGGAACAAAGCCGGAACCATGCTGGTTTTGCCATGGGGCGCCAGTTCCGCGCCGCTGTTGCTGACGAACGCCTGCATCCAGCGAATGTTGTGGTCCAGCGCCTCGCGGTGGATGACCAGCGCGGGAAGGCTGACGTCGCGAACCAGATGATCACCCGGCGCGGCGGCGCCCTTTTCTACCACTGCAATGCCCATGAGAATTCTCCAGGGTTTTTATTCGTTGATTCGACGAGCGAGGCCATTGGCACTGGCGATCAGCACTCGACGATAGTCGTTGTAATTGTTTTTCGCGTCGGCCCGAGGCGCGACGATACACAGCGTGGCAATGCACACACCCTTGTCGTCTTTTACCGGTGCCGCAAAGCAATGAGTGAAGGTGTCGGCCACGCTGTCGAAGGAAAAGAAACCCTCCTGCCCGGCCTGGCGAATCTCGGCCAGAAACCTGTCCATGGGCAGGCGCTCACCGTCCGGCAGGATGAAATCCTCCGGATCGATCAAGTCGGCAATTTCCTGATCGCTCAGATGACACAGCAAAAGGCGCCCCGAGGCGGTCCACGGAATCGGCGCGTTTTCGCCAATGTCCGAAGAAATCCGGAAATGCCGTTCACCCTCTTTCATCAGCGCCACGGTGTACTTGCGGCCGTTGAGCAGACACATCTGCGCCGTTTCCCGGGTCTGGCTGACGATGTCAGTCAGACAGCTTTCCGCTTCCCGGGTGAAATCGAAATGCCGCAGGTGCGCCTGGCCAAGGAAGTACAACTGCCGCCCCAGATAAACATGCCCCTCCTTGCCGACAGCTTCGAGAATCCGTCGCTCAAGCAATGAGCCGACCAGTTCATACACCGTCGATTTCGGGCTGCCGATACCGCTGGCGATTTCATTGGGGCGCAGCGGCGTGCCCTTTTCCTTGAGGAAATCGAGAATATCGAACGCCCGGTCCAGACCGCGGGCCCTGCGTTTGATCGTATCTTCACTCATGTTTGGCTCGTCCGTGGCGCACTCAAGCGCGGTAAAAGGTGAAGCAGTCTCAAGCTACGAGCTTCAAGCTGCAAGGATCGCAACGTCCGCCTGCAACTTGCCGCGTCACTTTTTCTTGTAAGCAATGCAATCGATCTCGACCTTGCAATCGACCATCATGTTGGCCTGCACACAGGCGCGGGCCGGGGCGTGTTCGGGGGTGAAGTATTCGCCGAAGACTTTATTGAAACTCCAGAAGTCGCGGGGATCTTCCAGCCAAACACCAACGCGGACCACATCTTCGAGGCCGTAACCGGCTTCAGTGAGAATGGCGACCAGGTTGTCCATGGTCTTGCGGGTCTGTTCGACAATGCCGCCGACGATAATCTCGCCATTTTCAGCCGGCACCTGGCCGGACACATGCAACCAGCCATCGGCCTCGACGGCACGGGCAAAAGGACGCGGTTGACCGCCACCGGCGACGCTGCCTGCGCCGTAACGAGTAATGCTCATGATGTTTCTCCTCTACAGACGTGGTTAACACTCAAAAACGGATGTTCTTCAAAAATTCGCCCAGGCGCGCCGACTTTGGCTGCTCGAACAACTGTTTGGGTGGACCTTGCTCCTCGATGCGCCCCTGATTCATGAACACGATCTGGTCCGACACCTCATAAGCAAAGCGCATTTCATGGGTCACCAGCAGCATGGTCATGCCGTCTTCCGCCAGGCCCTTGATGACACTGAGCACTTCGCCAACGAGTTCCGGGTCCAATGCCGACGTCACTTCATCGAACAGCATCAGGCTGGGATTCATCGCGATGGCGCGGGCAATCGCCACGCGCTGCTGCTGGCCGCCGGAAAGCTGCCCCGGAAAGTGATTGCGCCGCTCCAGCAGGCCGACGCGATCCAGCCATTTCTCGGCCAGCGCCACAGCCTGATCCTTGGGCAGCTTCTTGACCTTGAGCAAGCCCAGCGTCACGTTCTGCAACGCGCTCAGGTGCGGGAAAAGATTGAACTGCTGGAAAGCCATGCCGGTCATGGCCCGATGGCTGGCGATGACTTTTTCCGGGTGCCGCACGCGCTTGCCATCGATATCGCTGTAACCGATGTCCTGGCCTTCAAGGCGAATATGTCCGCCCTGAAACTCTTCGAGCAGATTGACGCAACGCAGCAGCGTGGTTTTACCCGAGCCGCTGGAGCCGATCAGCGTCACCACGTTGCCCTTTTGCATGCGCAGATCCACGCCTTTGAGCACTTCCACGGCGCCGTAGGATTTATGCAGCCCTTCGATGCTCAGCAATGCTGGCTCGGTAATCACGGTTTGAGACTGTGTCATGGCAAGGCCACCCGTTTTTCGATTTGCCGCCCAAGAAGCTCGATGGCGTAGTTGATGACGAAGAAGAGAAAACCAGCGAACAGATAGAACTCCAGGGTCATGAAGGTCCGGGCGATCACCTGCTGGGTACTGAGCAACAGCTCAGCCACGCCGATCACCGAAAGGAGCGTCGATGCCTTGACGATCTCGGTGGACGAGTTCACCCAGGTGGGCAAGATCTGCCGTAACGCTTGAGGCAAAAGCACGTAGATCAAGGACTGGGGAAATGTCAGGCCGATGGCTTTGCCGGCTTCCAGTTGCCCGCGCGCAATGGCTTGCAACGCGCCGCGAACGATTTCCGCAACGTGGGAACCGCAGAACAGCGTCAGGCCCAAGGCACCGGCCTGGAACGCCGTGATCGGCCAGCCCAGTGCGGGGGCCATGTAAAACACCGCCAGGACCAGAACGAAGACTGGCGTGCCACGAATCAGGTCGACATAGATCCGAAACGGCAGGCGCGCCCAGACATTGCCGTAAGTCAGGATCAACCCGGCGAACACGCCGATAAGGGTGCCCCAGACGATGGCCAGCGCCGAACATTGCACGCTGGTCAAGAAGCCGGCCCACAAGGTTTCCCGGGCAATCCACAGCTCATGCAGCCAGGAAGGTTGTTCGTACATAAGTCAGGCCTCCTAGCGGCGAATTGCCAAGCGTTGTTCGAGGTAGCGCAGCAGCATCGCGATCACATAACAGGCCACCACATACAGCCCGGTGGTCACCAGCCAGGTTTCAATGACCCGATAACTCTCGACATTGATCTTGCGCGCGTAATACGTCAGTTCCGGCACCGCGATGGCGGCCGCCAGCGACGTGTCCTTGAACAGCGAAATGAAGTTGTTGGACAAGGCCGGCAACACATTGCGCAGCATGACCGGCACTACGATGTAGGCCTTGACCTGCCATTCCCCGAGTCCGATCGCCAGCCCGGCTTCGCGCTGGCCCTTGTGAATGCTCAACAGCCCGGCGCGGAACACTTCGGTCAGGTAAGCCCCGGCATACAGCGACAGGGTCACGATGAACGACGCAAGCTTGTCCAGGCGGATACCCAGGCCCGGCAGCGCGAAATAGATCAACAGGATCAGCACCAGAATCGGCGTGTTGCGGATCACCGTTACATACACCGAAGCGACAACGCGCAGCGCGCGATGCCGAGACAGCAGCGCAAACGCCGTCATCAGGCCGATGACGCAGCCGATGGCAATGGAAATCAGGGCCAGTTCCAACCCCAATCCCAGCCCCGCCAGCAAGTTGGGGAAGTCACGCCAGACCGCGGCAAAATTCAATTGATAATTCATGGTCAGCAATACCTGGAACGGGACGACTGCCTTGTCATCCTGCCCCGTCAGTCAGGTTCTGATTACTTGTATTCCATCGGAAAGCCAATCGACGGCGTTGGCAGATCTACCCCGAACCACTGCTTGAACGACGCCGCATACGTCGGGAACTCAACGCCAGTCATGGCTTCATGCAGGGCGGTATTGACGAAGTTCAGCCAATCCTGATCGCCACGTTTGACGGCGCAGGCATAGGTTTGCGGGCTCCAGGCAAAAGCCGGCGAGCGGTAACGGCCAGGGTTTTGCACCATCAGGTATTTCACCGAGGACTGATCGGTGGCGGCGGCATCGGCGCGCCCGGAATTGATCGCCTGGTACATCAAATCAACGCTGTCGTATTGATCGACCTTGGCTTGGGGCAATGCCTGATGCACCAGTTCTTCGGCATATACGTTTTGCAGGACGGCGACGATGACGCCTGTTCCGGCCGCTTTCAGGTCGTCAATTTCCTTGTACTTGCTGTTGGCCGGCAGCAGCAACGCCACACCTTCGCGGTAATACGGCAAGGTGAAGGCCACTTGTTGGGCGCGACTGGCGGTGACCGTGATGAACTGGCAGCTGATATCAACCTTGTCGGTCAACAGGTTGGGAATTCGCGCGTCCGAGGACTGCACAACGAACTCGACTTTGCTCGGGTCATTGAACAAGCCTTTGGCAATGATGCGGCCGATGTCGATATCAAAACCCTGCAACTTGCCGTCCGCGCCCTGAAAGTGCCAAGGCGCATTGGTGCTGCCCGTGCCCACTACCAGCTTGCCGCGCTGCAACACGCTGTCCAGTTTGCTGGCATCCGCTGCTTGCGCCGCGCCGACCAGCACGGCCATCGTCGCAACGACACATGCACACGTTTTTAAAGAGAAAAGTCCGCTACCCATGACAAGAACTCCACCGAAGAATGAGTTTGTTCCGCTATAGCGGAACAGAGTATGCAACAACGGAATGGACAGCAGGAAGTGTGCCACGGCTGACGATGAAAAAACATGGGTAGAGAAATTCCATCGGGATCATAGAGATAGCTTCGTGGACAAGCGCGGCGATGCGGCTACCATGCACGACTGATTTGCTACTGTTGGCAACGTCCCGGGTAGCAAGGCCTCAATCGAGTGCGCGCTGCGCCACAACCGCGCACGCAATTGGCTACCCGATCCTTGCTCCCGGTTTCCGCGATTTGCCTCTTTTGGAGCCTGCATGACTCAAACCGAACATCCACACCAGATTGCCCTGACTCGATTCCTCGCGGCTCATCCGCACCTTCAGGATGAACTCGAACACCTCAATCCTCTTGCCGCTCAGGCGGCGGGCGTCACCAAGGAGCAATATCGTGAAGAACGCCTGCACGAAGCCTTCGAGGAAGAGGCCCAGCGCCTGGGTTTCTTCGCCTGGGAATTGACCTTGCAACTCACCGCCGAGTCGCCTGAAGAATTCGAGAGTCAGCGTCGCGAGGTTCACAAGGAAGTTGCCGAAATGGCCGGCATGGAATGGTCGCAATACTGCGAACTGCACGGGATTGAGCCCTGAAGCGATGCAAGGCGTATGACCGTTCGTCGCAGATCAGGGCACGATGGGGAGGGTAAGATTGACCAATATCAGGTAACGCTCATAACCAGGAGACGTACCCATGATGAAGTCAAAGATGACTAGCCTTGTTCTGACCGGCCTGCTTTCCATCTCTTGCATGTCCGCATTCGCGGCGTCAGGCGAGTCGAATACCGGGCCAGCCAAACCTGAAACCGGTGGCGCTACCCAAAGCGGTTCAGCCATGCCGCCCGGCACCAATCCAAGCGCACCAACCGGCAGCAAAGATGCTGATGCCTATGGCCGCGGCACGGGGACCGGCGCAGGTAAATCCGTTGATGGCGGTGACACTGGCAGCGGCGTTGGCAAGACCGGCGGCCCGAACAAGAATGGCCCCAATGGCACCGGTGGTGGTGCGTCAGGTTCTGACGACAACTGACAGCCTTGCAACGAAAAATGGCCCGGGATTATCCCGGGCCATTTTTTTTGTACGTTGGATGCTGCGTCTTACAGGCAAGTCGCCAAGGCAGCCCCGCGTCGGTCAGCCGGCATGGTGTCTGGTGCGGCGTAGAAGTTGAGGACGGTCTTGCCGCTCTGCGGTTTCACATCGACAAAGTATTCGGCACCGGTTGTGTAGACGGTGAAGCCGTCAGCAGTGGAGCGCATGAACGCTTCAGGGTCCGGACCCACCATGGCGGCGTCCTGCCAGGCATATTCCACACATTGCGCAACAACGTTCGCCGCCTTCTGCGTGGTGTAAACCTTGTAAGGCCCGCCAGCGCGGGCCTGATTTGACGGTGAGGTACAGCCAACCAGCAGCACCGCCGCAACAGCCCCAATCAACAGCTTCATGACAATCCTTGAAGGCGAAAAAATCCGATTCTACACGTTCGCCGTCAGTGCATCGCCTGTCCGGCGAGCCTTGAACACGCTATCAGGCTTCAGCCAGTTGCTCTTCGTACTCTTTTACATACTGACCGGCCAACAATTCCTTCTGCTTTTCGTCCAGAAGCTTGCCCGCCATCTGAAAGAATTTCTGCTCTTCTTCCTTCAAATGGTGATGCACTTTCTCGGACAGTTTCTTGGCCGTGGCGAGCCAGCTCGGGCTGGACATCTCCGTTTCGTCCAGTTCTTCCATGAGCTCATCCATCGCATGATGCTCGGAAATCGCATGGCGACTCAGATCGACGCCATTGTCATGGGCCATCAGCGGGATATAAAAGAAGCGCTCTTCGGCGGTTTCATGCGCCTGCAGCTCAGCCTTGAGTTGTTTGTACGCATCCACACGTTCCTGATTGTCGCCACTGGTACGTACCAGATTTTCGGCATAACCGCGCTGGCGATCATGACTTTCACGCAAGGCTTCAAAAATATTCAACGGCGCTACTCCAGACTGGCTTCCCAAGGGTGGAAGCGATATGCACTAGACATCCACGCAAGATCAGCGTTCCACCCTCCGCCGCCACGAATCAGTAAACGCCAGGCGGAATTCCGTCTTTGTTGAAGTCCTTGAGCCGTTCTTTCTCCTCAGGTGTCGAGTGCGCCGGAGTGTTCTGTTTGGGCGCTTCTTTCGGAGATTCCTTGGGCGCTTCTTTCTTTTGCTCGCTCATCAGCGGATCCTCTTTTAATGGCAGGTATTCATGAGGCCGCAACGACTGGGTTCAGTTCCTTGCTATTGAATTGAACGTGGGGAACGAACGACAAGGATGTGCAAGTAATGATCGAGGCAATAGCTGAAGTCCTGGCACGTGTAGTGTGCTACCCCGTTGGCTGGCTTTTCATACGTCTGGTTACGTTGGGGAAATTCCCGTCCAAATGGGAATGGTTCGACGAAACGGTTGCTGCGCAATGGACACTCGGGATTGGCTGCGCGGTGCTGGTGGTCACGATGATGGTTGCGTTGCATCAGTTTGTGCTGTGAGTTCGCCGGTCCAGGCAAGAGGCTTTTGTCACAAGCTTGTGGCCGCGGATATTCTGATACGCCTGGCTGTTGAAAAATGGCCGGAACGCTATATACTCCGGCTTAACGCATAACGTTAAGCATTAACAATGATCCAAAGTTTTCGTTGTTCTCATTCCGAAACGCTTTTCACCACAGGCAAGACACGAAGGTGGAGCGCTATAAAAAACGTCGCTGAACGAAAACTTGTGATGCTCGATGCGGCAGTTGGACTGCAAGACCTGAAATCACCACCCGGCAATAGATTGGAAGAGCTTGATGGTGACCGAGAAGGACAGCACAGTATCCGCATCAATGCTCAGTTTCGTATCTGCTTCATATGGGGCAAAACGGACCGGAAAACGTTGAAATAGTTGACTATCACTGAGGTGAACCATGCATACGAACGGCATGCGGCCGATACATCCGGGAGAGATACTCAAAGAGGAATTCCTGGATCCTCTGGGAGTTACGCCAGCGGCACTGGCCCGAGCACTCCATGTCTCTGCCCCAACGGTTAATGACATTGTTCGCGAGCGGAGGAATGTGAGCGCAGACGTTGCTTTGCGTCTGGCACAAGCGCTGGGCACCACTGCGCAGTTTTGGCTGAACCTCCAGGCTTCCTATGATCTGCGCAAGGCAGAAATCGAAAGCGGTGAAGAGATCATCCGAGACGTACATCTACTGGAGTGCTGTGCCTGATCAACGCCTAAGCCCGGCTACACGCGACCAGTTATCCGACAGCAATCGGCCTGACGTACAGACCGCCATACAACTGCCACCCAGTCTGTGCGACAATGCGCGCCAAATTCGGCATGAATCCCGCATTCATTTGCAGCAATCCGACGCACGTGTCGCAGATTGCTGAATAGATATGGCCCAAAGAAAGGCCTCAGACTCGGGTCAAACGCCCTGAGCAAAGACGGAAACGGGTATCAAATCGGTATCGGCTGCATTCAGCCAACTCCAAGTCATTGAAGGTAAGGTAATTGATCTCCACAGCAAACATCACGATGCAGTTCGGCGCGAAGCCTTTGTTCGAGAACGTCTCGGTCAAGTTTGGTGCCGGTAACCGTTATGGCCTGATCGGCGCCAACGGCTGCGGTAAATCCACCTTCATGAAGATCCTCGGCGATGATCTGGAGCCTTCGGGTGGGCAGGTGATGCTGGAGCCGAACGTGCGTCTGGGTAAGTTGCGCCAGGACCAGTTCGCTTACGAAGAGTTTTCCGTGCTCGACACCGTGATCATGGGTCACGAAGAGCTGTGGAAGGTCAAGGCCGAGCGTGATCGCATCTATTCGCTGCCGGAAATGACCGAAGACGACGGCATGGCCGTTGCCGAGCTGGAAACCGAGTTCGCGGAAATGGACGGTTACACCGCCGAATCCCGTGCCGGTGAGCTGCTGTTGGGCTTGGGTATCGGCATCGAGCAGCACAGCGGGCCGATGAGCGAAGTATCGCCGGGCTGGAAACTGCGAGTGTTGCTGGCTCAAGCGTTGTTCTCCGATCCTGAAGTGCTGTTGCTCGATGAACCGACCAACCACTTGGACATCAACACGATTCGCTGGCTGGAAAACATCCTTACCCAGCGCAACAGCCTGATGATCATCATCTCTCACGATAGGCACTTCCTGAACAGTGTCTGCACGCACATGGCCGACCTGGATTACGGCGAGCTGCGTCTGTTCCCGGGCAACTACGACGAGTACATGACCGTGGCGACTCAGTCCCGCGAGCAGTTGCTGTCGGACAACGCCAAGAAGAAAGCGCAGATCAACGAACTGCAAGCGTTCGTCAGCCGCTTCTCGGCCAACGCCTCGAAATCCAAGCAGGCCAGTTCCCGCGCCAAGCAGATCGACAAGATTCACCTGGCCGAGGTCAAGCCTTCAAGCCGTGTCAGCCCGTTCATTCGTTTCGAGCAGACCAAAAAGCTGCACCGTCAGGCGGTCATCGTCGAGCGTATGGCTAAAGGCTTTGACGGCAAAGCGCTGTTCAAGGACTTCAGCTTTACCGTTGAAGCCGGCGAGCGTGTCGCGATCATCGGCCCGAACGGTATCGGTAAAACTACCCTGCTGCGCACGCTGGTCAACGAGCTGTCGCCGGACGCCGGTACGGTCAAATGGACCGATGCGGCCGAGCTGGGCTACTACGCTCAGGATCACGCTTCCGACTTCGAAGATGAATCCAACCTGTTCGACTGGATGGGTCGCTGGACTCAAGGCGGCGAGCAAGTCGTTCGCGGTACCCTGGGCCGCATGCTGTTCTCCAACGACGACATCCTGAAATCGGTCAAAGTGATTTCCGGTGGTGAGCAAGGTCGCATGCTGTTCGGCAAGCTGATCCTGCAAAAACCGAACGTGCTGATCATGGACGAACCGACCAACCACTTGGACATGGAATCCATCGAAGCGCTGAACCTGGCGCTGGAAAACTATCCGGGCACGCTGATTTTCGTCAGCCACGACCGTGAGTTCGTTTCCTCGCTGGCAACCCGCATTATCGAGCTGAGCCCAAGCGGCGTGGTCGACTTCAGCGGCACCTACGACGACTACCTGCGCAGCCAAGGCGTCGTGCTCTGATTTGATTTGATTTGATCTGATCAGAACGCTGACAAACAAAAGCCCCGTCCTGTGTGACGGGGCTTTTGCGTTCAGGCGCGGAGCTTATTCAGCGGATTGTTGCAGGACCTCGATCCACAAGGCGCCCTTGCCTGATGGCGCTTCGCTGACACGCTTCAATGCACCATCGCTGCCCACTGCATAAGCACCGACCGTGGCGGATTTCTCGCCAGTCACGAGCAGCCATTTGCCATTGGGTGAGAACGCGATGTTGCGCGGTTGCTTCTCCTCGACCGGGTAGTTATCGAGAAAGGTCAGCGCGCCAGTGCTGGCATCGACCGAAAATGCCGAGACCGAGCTGGTGGTACGTTCGGTCATCAGCAGCAGTTTGCCATCGGGAGACATACGCAGGTCTGCAGCCCAGATGCGTGGCGTCGGGTCGTCCTTCAAGTCATTGTTGCTGGCGTCGCGCACTTCCCCGTGGACCAGATTCAGGCGCGGCGGAATGCCATTTACCGAAGAAATCTGCGTCAACGCCCCACTCTGCGCGTCGATGGAGAACGCGGTGACCGTACCGCTCATTTCCCCAACAACGTAAACGAACTTGCCGTCTGCCGAGAACGCCAGATGTCTTGGGCCGGTCTTGGTCGGAACGCTGACATAGCCGTCGCCAATCGGCGTCAGTGTGCCGGCCTTGTCATCCAGGCGAAACTGCAAGACGTGGTCCGAACCCAGATTGCCCGCGTAGGCAAAGCGGTTGCTCGGGTCGGTACGTACCGAGTGCGCGTGGGGACCGGTCTTGATGGTCTGAATCGTGTCGCTGGGCTGATGATCCTTGTCGATGGCCTGCACGCTGAGCAGATCCCCGCCATAAGAGGCGCCCAACAGCAACTTCCCGGATCGGTCCGTCGACAGATAAGCCAGGCTTTCGGCCAACGGACCTTTGGAAATCTGGCTCAGATGCCCGGTCTTGGGATCGATACTGAAACCCACGACCTGATACGGTTTGACCCGCAGCGCAGCAAACAGCACTTTGCCATCCGGCGTGAGCGCCATGGGATTGACCTGACTTCCAGCCTGGGTCTGCTCGATCAAGTTGAGTGCACCGGTTTTTTCATCAAGACCGTATTGGGAAATGAAGCCGTCGCCGGGGCTGGAAATGTAGGCGAACGTCGCGCCGTGGGCCTGAAAACTAAGACCGCATGCCACCGCAGCAGCCAGAAGAAGGGGTTTACTCACGAGAGATCCTTTATTTTTATGTTTGTGGTCAGTCATCCTATGACTGCTTAGGAGCATCGGCAATATTTGTTTACAAATAAATAAACTACATCGTTAGCGTGCTTTCTTTTCCCGGAATCTAGAGCCATGATGTGCCACTCCCTAACGCTTGCCAGCGAACGAGCCCATGTCCTCCGCCTTCACGCCACCACCTCCAGTTGAAGTCAGTTCCATGACGATCACCTTGCAGATCGTCGCCATCGTGCTCTACACCTTTATCGCGTTCCTGTGCATCGGTTTGCCGATTGCTGTGATGCCCAGCTACGTGCACGACCAGTTGGGATTCAGCGCAGTCATCGCAGGTCTGACGATTGGTTCGCAATATTTGGCCACCCTGCTCAGCCGTCCACTGGCCGGCAGGGTCTGCGACACCATCGGCACCAAACTGGCGATTGTTTACGGCATGTCCGGAATTGCCATCAGCGGCGTGCTGACCTCGGTTGCGACGTTGCTGGAAAGCGCGCCGGTGGTGAGCCTGACGGTACTGATCATTGCGCGGCTGTTCATCGGCGTCTCCCAAGGCCTGATCGGCGTCGGCAGCATCAGTTGGTGTATTGGCAAGGTCGGGCCGGACCATACAGCCCGGGCGATTTCCTGGAACGGCATCGCTTCCTACGGGGCTATCGCCATCGGCGCGCCATTGGGTTATGTGATGACGCGCGATGTCGGCTTCTTCAGTATCGGCCTTGCCTTGACGGCGATGGCGATAGTGGCCTTGGTAATCATCCGCAAAAAACCCTCAATTCCCGTGATCAAGGGCGAACGCCTGCCGTTCTGGTCGGTGTTTGGACGCATCGCGCCGTATGGAGTCAGCCTGACGCTGGCGTCAATCGGCTATGGCACGATGACCACCTTCATCACGCTGTTCTATGTCAGCCGCGGATGGGAAGGCGCTGCTTATTGCCTGAGCGTCTTCGGGATTTGTTTCATTCTTGCCCGCTTGCTGTTCATCGGCACAATCAACCGTCTTGGCGGCTTCACCTCGGCCATCGTCTGCATGGGCGTTGAAACCCTGGGGTTGGTCCTGTTGTGGCTTTCCCCCAACACTGGTTTTGCCCTGGCAGGCGCCGGTTTGACTGGCCTTGGATTGTCTCTGGTTTACCCGGCGTTGGGCGTCGAAGCAATCAAGCAAGTGCCGATCTCCAGTCGCAGTGCCGGCTTGAGCGCCTACGCGGTGTTCTTCGATCTAGCCCTGGCGATTGCCGGACCGGTGATGGGCGCTATCGCTTTGGGAATGGGCTACGCCTCAATCTTTTTCTTCGCATCGCTGCTGTCGATTGGCGGCTTGATGCTTACTGTGATGCTGTCGCGCCGCCCGAGGATTTGAGGAAAAATCGGGGCCAAAAAAGATGAACTGCCAGCGTACGCATCAGTCCCATTTAGACATTTGCCGTACTTAGGAGCGTTCGTGTGCCCCCTGATCCTGCTGGTATAAAGGGTAATGCAGTGGACATGAGCAACAGCCCGGACGTCCACAAGCTGCGTGTCCTGACCGTCAATACCCACAAGGGATTCACCGCGTTCAATCGACGCTTCATTCTCCCGGAACTGCGCGAAGCCGTGCGCAGTACCGGCGCCGATCTGGTGTTCCTGCAAGAAGTGCTGGGTAGCCACGATGGTCACGCGTCACGCCATCATGACTGGCCCGTCACTTCCCACTACGAATTTCTGGCTGACAGCATGTGGAGCGATTTTGCCTACGGCCGCAATGCAGTTTATCCCGACGGTCATCACGGTAATGCCCTGCTCTCCAAGTACCCGATTCTGAGCCATCGCAACCTCGACATTTCCATCACAGGTCCCGAACGCCGTGGCCTGCTGCACTGCGTATTGCAGGTGCCGGGGAACGATGAAGTGCACGCGATCTGCGTGCATCTGAGCCTGCTGGAAAGTCATCGGCAATTGCAGCTGGACCTGCTGTGCAAACTGCTGGATTCGTTGCCCAGCCATGCACCGGTAATTATCGCCGGGGATTTCAACGATTGGCAGTTGCGGGGCAATGCCACGTTGGCGCGTTGTGATTATCTGCACGAAGCCTTCGAGCGCCATCACGGCTTGTTGGCCAAGACTTATCCCGCACGCTTCCCACTGTTGCGTCTGGATCGCGTGTATCTGCGCAATGCCAGCAGCCACTCACCAAAGATCCTCGGCAACCGGCCTTGGACACATCTGTCGGATCATCTGCCGCTCGCGGTAGAAGTTCACCTCTGAAGCACTGCAAAATCCGTGGCCCTGCGCCAACCATCCGTCGGTCATTTACTTGACGGGCAGGTGGATCACTTCTCTACTAAAGATGCAACTACCTATTACACATGGAAAAACGCAATGTCGCTGGTCTGACATGTCGTGCGTTTTAGCGTGGCCCGCAGGCACGATCTGACCGCCTCCCTGACTACGCTACTCAGGGAGAGACATCATGAACCACCCCCGTGGCAAATCTTGCCCATGGCGTTTGGCCGTCCTGCCCGTCGCAATCTTTGGCATGTGGTGCAATCCGGCGCGAGCGGCCTGTGATCTGACTACCACCCTCGCCCAACCCGTGCAGACGTGTGACAGCGGCAGCAGTGGCGCGCTAACCAAACCTTCCGGCAACAACACTTTGATTTTCCCTGCGGGCGGCACCGGCGCAGTTACCGGCAACGTCACCTTCGGCCCCGGCAACGATCACGTGCAGATGGATTCCGGCAAAATCACCGGCAACGTCATCCAGGGCGATGGTCTGGACAGCTTTGCGATGACTGCGGGCGCGATCTCGCTGGATGTCAGCCAGGGTTCGGGGCGCGATGATTTCGTCATGTCCGGTGGCACCCTGCGCTCGCTTGCACAGGGCGACGGGCTGGACACCTTCCTCATGACTGGCGGCACTATCAGTAATGCCTTCGAGGATGGGGATAGCGCGAAGATGACTGGCGGCACAATCGGCCGCGTCGACATGAAACTGGATGACAATCTTTTCGACATGTCCGGTGGCGCCATCATCGGCAATCTGGTCACCGGTTTTGGTAAGGACACCATCATCATTTCCGGCGGCACTGTCGGCGGCAACGTCAGTGTCAGCGGTGGCGACGACAGCGTTTCCATCAGTGGTGGCGAGGTACGTGGAGAGATACGCGCCAGCTTCGGCAACGACACGTTCAATTGGCGCGACGGCGGTCTGATCCGCGGTGCTGTTTTGATGGCCGACGGAAATGACACCGCAACCCTGACCCATCTCACGGAAACCTTCCTCGGTTCGAACCCCCTGCTAGACGGCGGAGCGGGCACCGACACCTTGACCTTCGACGCATCGACGACCGCTGTTCCCGGTCGCTATGCCAACTGGGAAACGGTCAACCTCAACAATGGCTCGCGTATGGACCTGGCCGGAGAAATGGTCCTCGGCGACGCAACCAGCGGCACTGGCATGTTCAATATCGACGGCACCAGTACCGTCACGTCTGCCGCCGGAACCTTGCGCCCCTTTACCGCCGGGCAACTGGCAACCCTGAACAACGCCGGAACCCTGGACATGACCACCGGCAGCAGCCAGGCAACCGACACCCTGACCGTGCGCGGCAACTACATCGGCAACAGCGGCAAGTTGTTGCTGCAATCGGTATTGGGCGACGACTCTTCAGCCAGCGACAAGCTGGTCGTGGCTCAGGGCGCGATCAGCGGGACTACGCAGATCAATGTCACCAATCTGGGTGGGCTGGGCGCTGTGACTCAGCAGAACGGCATTCAACTCGTGCAGGCCAGCGAGGGCGCAACCAGCACTAACAGTGCGTTCGCTCTGAGCAACTCATTGTCCGTCGGGGCGTATGAATATTATCTGTTCAAAGGCGGCGCGACAGCCGGTTCGGAAAACAGCTGGTTCCTGCGCTCGACCGTCTTGTCTCCACCCATCGCGGTGGCCACTACGCCTGTGCCACCTGTGGAACCTACCGTTCCGACTACCCCCGTAACACCCACCGAACCAACAACGCCACCGACTACGCCAGTCACGCCAACTGAACCAACAACGCCACCGACTACGCCTGTCACGCCCACCGAACCAACAACACCACCCACCACGCCCGTCACACCGACTACGCCCACCACACCTACCACGCCCGTGCCCGTGCAGCCGGCCGCGACTGTCCCGGTTGCCGCCATCGGCACCCCGCCGCTGCCGGCGCCAGTCCGGGGCGCGGCACCGATTACGCTGTATCGCATGGAAGTGCCCAATTACGCGGTAGCGACGCCAGCTGCCGCCATGTTGACGCAAATGTCGCTCGGGACTTTTCATGATCGCCAGGGCGAACAGAGCCTGCTCAGTGAATCCGGTTTCGTACCGGCGGGCTGGGCACGGGCGTTCGGCAATGACTTCAAGCGCAGTTGGTCCGGCACAGTGGATCCGAGCCTGGATGCATCACTCAAGGGTTATCAGGTCGGCCATGACCTGTACGCCTCGGAGACTGCCAGCGGCGGTTCCCAACGCACGGGCTTCTTCGTCGGCCACAGTCGCCTGGAAGGTCATGTCGACGGCTTTGCCGGTGGCTTCAGAGATAACCGCACTGGCAAACTCAAAATCGAGGGTGACAGCGTGGGCGTGTACTGGACACTGGTCGACCCGAAAGGCTGGTACGTCGATGCGGTGGCAATGGGCACGCGGCTCGATGGATACGCTCGCTCGGATCGGGCCGTGAGAATCGACACCAAAGGCCGCGCACTGAGTTTTTCCCTGGAGGCCGGTTATCCGATTCCGGTTTCAACCCACTGGGTCGTCGAACCCCAGGTGCAAGTGATCAACCAACACATCAACCTGGACAGCCAGAATGACGGGATTTCCCACATCTCGTTTGATTCCCAGGCCTACAGCACCGGCCGCGTCGGCGCGCGTCTGAAAGGTCGGTACATGGTCAGCGGCATGCCCGTTGAACCCTATGTGCGCAGCAATCTCTGGCACACCTTTGGCGGTTCGGACACGGTGACCTTTGATCACGTGGACAGGATCAAGACCCAGCACAAATCCACCACGGCAGACGTAGGAATCGGTCTGGTGGCCAAGGTATCCAAGGAAGTGAGTCTGTATGTCAGCGCCGATTACAGCGGCAACGTTGACGATGACAATCTGGAAGGCTTGATGGGCAATCTGGGGGTGAGAATCAGTTGGTAATGCGCGGGTAAAACCACAACGCGGCGCTCACCGGGAGCGCCGCGCTGCCTGTCGATTACTCAGCGTAAGGCTTGAGGATCAACACTGCCAGCGGAGGCAGGTTCAGTTCCAGCGAAGCCGGCATGCCATGGCTTTTGCTGTCTTGCGTCTGCACTGCGCCGCCATTGCCGAAGTTGGAACCGGCATAGGTTTGCGCGTCACTGTTGAGCAGCTCGCTCCACTTGCCGGCGAACGGTACGCCGACGCGATAGTTCACGCGCGGCACAGGCGTCAGGTTGGCGACCACCAGCAGCGGCTCGCCTTCCTTGCTCCAGCGCAACCAGGCGAAAACACTGTTGGCGGCATCGTCGCCGATCAACCACTGGAAGCCCATCGGCTCGGTATCGCGTTCGTGCAGCGCTTTCTCGTCGCGATAGATCCGGTTCAGATCGCTGACCAGCGTTTTCACGCCGATGTGCTCTGCGTATTGCAACAGATACCAGTCCAGCTGTTCGTCGTGGTTCCATTCGCGCCATTGGCCGAATTCGCAGCCCATGAACAGCAATTTCTTGCCAGGATGGGTCCACATGAACGTCAGATAAGCGCGCAGGTTGGCGAATTTCTGCCAGCGGTCGCCAGGCATTTTGTCGATCAGCGAATGCTTGCCGTGCACCACTTCATCGTGGGAAATCGGCAGGATGAATTTTTCCGACCAGGCATACATCAGCCCGAAGCTCAGCTCGCTATGGTGATGGGCGCGATGAATCGGATCCTGCTGCATGTAATGCAGGGTGTCGTGCATCCAGCCCATGTTCCATTTATAGGCAAAGCCCAAGCCACCCTGTTGCGTGGTCTGACTCACGCCCGGCCAGGCCGTGGACTCCTCGGCAATCACCAATGCGCCGGGCACTTCCAGATTGACCACGTCATTGAGGTGACGCAGGAAATCGATGGCTTCCAGATTTTCGCGGCCGCCAAAACGATTAGGCACCCACTCCCCGGCTTTACGCGAATAATCGCGATACAGCATCGATGCCACCGCGTCCACGCGCAGGCCGTCGACGTGGAAATGCTTGAGCCAGTGCAGCCCCGAGGCCAGCATGAAACCATGCACTTCGGTACGGCCCAGGTTGTAGATCAGCGTGTCCCAGTCCTGGTGAAAGCCTTCCTGGGGGTTGGCATATTCGTACAGCGCGGTGCCATCGAACTGCGCCAGGCCGTGGGTATCGGTCGGGAAATGCGCCGGCACCCAGTCAAGAATTACGCCAATTTCCGCCTCGTGACAGGCGTTGACGAAGGCGGCGAAGTCTTCCGGCGAGCCGTAGCGCGCAGTCGGGGCAAATTGCGCCAACAGTTGATAGCCCCACGAGCCGCCAAACGGGTGTTCCATGATCGGCATCAGCTCGATATGGGTGAAGCCCAATTCCTTGATATACGGGATCAGCCGCTCGCCCAGCTCATGCCAGTTGTATTGGCGCCACTCGCCTTCTTCGTTCTGCTCCTTCTGCCACGAACCCGCGTGCAGCTCGTAGATCGACAACGGCGCGTTAGCCGCATGACGCTCTGCACGGGAGGCCAGCCAGGCGTCATCTTTCCAGTCGAATTGCAAAGGCGCGGCGACTTTCGAGGCCGTATCCGGCGGCATGGTGGTCGCCAAAGCCATAGGATCGGCTTTTAGCGGCAGGATGCCATCGGCACCCAGAATCTCGTACTTGTAGACTTCGCCTGGCTTAAGGCGCGGCACAAACACTTCCCAAACGCCGGTCGGGTGACGCAAGCGCATGGTGTGACGACGGCCGTCCCAATTGTTGAAACCGCCGACCACCGAGACACGCCGCGCATTGGGCGCCCAGACCGAAAAGCGCACGCCATCAATGCCGTCGACATTCTTGACCTGCGCACCCAGGCAGCTGCTCAGGTCGCGATGGTTGCCTTCGGCAAACAGGTAAAGGTCCATTTCGCCCAGCAACGGGCCGAAGCTGTACGGGTCTTCGGTGATCTGCTCACCGCCGGCCCAGTTGATTTTCAGCAAGTACGGCTGAGCTTCGGTGAAATGCCCGACGAAAAACCCCGGCACTTCGCTCATTTGCAGTGGACCCAGCTCACGTTCGCCATCACGGGCCAACACGCTGACGCTCAAGGCATCCGGCAGGTAAGCCCGAATGAACTGGCCGTTGGCGCCATCGCCATGGGGGCCGAGTACAGAGAATGGGTCACGGTGTTCAGCACGGATCAACGCATCCATGTCCGCGGCTGCGGGCATCAACTGCGGAGCCGCGCCGGTTTTATCAGGCGCATTCATTGAGACTCTCCATCAGACAGGTTCAGCAGCCCAAGCAAGCCTTGCAACGGCACCGACAACCAGGTCGGGCGGTTTTCAGCTTCGTAGACCACTTCATAAGCAGTTTTTTCAAGGGTGAACAGCTCAAGTGCGGCACTTTCACCCTTGGCATCTTTCCAGGCATGCGCCAGTTTCGTGGTGGTCGAGCGATAGCCTTCGATGAACGCTTCACGGGCCTGGCTCAAATACGCCTCGGCGACACGACGGCGCGCGGCGCCAGCCTCCGGTGAGGTATCGACACTTTGCGCACTGCGCACGGCCATGGCCGCGGCATAATCAAAGGAACGCAGCACGCCGCTCACGTCTTTGTACGGGCTGTGCTTGGCGCGTCGTTCGTGCATCGGACGAGCAGGCTCGCCTTCGAAATCGATCAGATAGGCATCGCCCTTGACCACCAGGATCTGCCCAAGGTGCAAGTCGCCATGCACCCGGATACGCAAGCCGCCCACCGAACGCTTGGCCAGGGCCTGCACGTGGTTGAGGATTTGCTTGCGCTTGCCCAGCAGGTCGGTCACCAGTTTCTGATCAGCCGCCTCAAGGTGCGACTTCTGCTGCTCCAGGTACTGCAAGGCGCGCTCGATCTGCGCAGCGACGCTTTTACCCGAAGCCAGGCTTTCCTTGACCGTCGTCACTTCGGCAGTAAAGTCGGCATTGTCGGTTTTGGCCGCCAGCACCTGATGCATTTCGCCGAGGCGTTGCCCAAGGTTGCGGGAAAAATCAGCCAGCTCCAGCAAGGCGTTGTAATGCTGTTCCTGTCCGGAAACACCGTGCGCCATTTCATCGCGCACCGCACGTTCCAGATTGTTCTGCGTCCATTCCCACGCGTCGCCTTGATTGCTCAGATAACCCTGAGCGATCATCAGCAGGTTAGGTTCGCCATCATTGCCAACCCGCACCACCGAACCCAGCAACGGCGAAATGTGTTTGTAGCCCGCATTGGTCAGGTAAGCACCCATCTCCAGTTCCGGGTGAACCCCTGCCGTGACCTTACGGATCATTTTCAGCACCAGACCGCCGCCCACGACGACCGAACTATTGGACTGCTCGGCAGACAGGTAACGCACTTCCGATTCGCTGTTCAGCCCAAGCGGTTCTAGCAACGCGGTGCGCTCAAAGCGCAACTCACCTTCGCTGCTGTGCAGCACGGTTTCAGCCTGCATGCCTTGAATGACCGCACGGATGAAGGTTTCCAGGGTAAAGGCATCGGTGATCAAGCCGACCTGGCGTCCACGACGAACACGGGCCAGCGCCAGTTGCTGAGGCAATGCGCTGCTGATGTCATCCTCGGCCAACAAGCCGAACGGCAACTGATAGCGGCCTTGATGATCGCCTGCGGTGACTTCGATTTCGCTGAGCAGAACCGGGTGCGATGCATCGCCAAAACGCACTGCATAGGCGATGTGAACCTTGTCGATCGCCTTGTCCTTGGCCGCAAACCAGCGACGTTTAGGCAAGTAGACGGCCAGCGAGTTGTTTTCCATCGTGCTGCGCAACGGTTCGTCGAGCAGCTCTTCGAGTCGTTTTTTCAGAACCATGGTCGGAAAGTCCGGGATGCTCTGCGCGGGCTCTACGTGCCAGCTTGGCATCTGGTTCTCCGATGCCAACAAAAACCAGTAAAAACCATAGGGCGGCAAAGTCAGTAGATAGTTGAGCTGGCCAATAGGCGGAAACGCACTGCCACCCAACATCTCGACCGGCACCGTGCCTGCATAATTGGACAACTCCAACTCTGCGGCTTGCGACGCACTGGAAACGTTAGCCACGCACAGGATGATTTCGGTTTTACCATCCGGTCCGGTGTATTCGCGGATGTACGCCAGAATCCGCCGATTACTCGGCGACAGCATTTTCAAGGTGCCGCGACCAAAGGCCTTTTGCTGCTTGCGCACAGCCAGCATGCGCCGATTCCAGTTCAGAAGGGAATGCTTGTCATTGTTCTGGGTTTCGACGTTGACCGACAGGTAACCGTACAACGGGTCCATGATCGGCGGCAGCACCAGGCTTGCCGGATCGGCCCGCGAGAAGCCGCCGTTGCGGTCGATGGACCACTGCATCGGCGTGCGTACACCGTCGCGATCGCCCAGATAAATGTTGTCACCCATGCCGATTTCATCGCCGTAATACAAGGTCGGCGTGCCAGGCATCGACAACAGCATGCTGTTGAGCAATTCGACGCGGCGACGGTCGCGCTCGACCAGCGGCGCCAGACGCCGACGAATACCCAGGTTGATCCGTGCGCGGCGGTCAGCGGCGTAGTAATTCCACAGGTAATCGCGCTCACGATCAGTGACCATTTCCAGGGTCAGTTCATCGTGGTTGCGCAGGAAGATCGCCCACTGACAGTTGGCCGGGATTTCCGGGGTCTGACGCAGGATATCGGTAATCGGAAAGCGGTCTTCCTGAGCCAGCGCCATGTACATGCGCGGCATCAGCGGGAAGTGGAAGGCCATATGGCATTCATCGCCATCCTTGCCTTTGGTATCGCCAAAATACAGCTGGGTGTCTTCGGGCCATTGATTGGCCTCGGCCAGCAACATCCGGTCCGGGTAATTGGCGTCGATTTCGGCGCGGATCTTTTTCAGTACCGTGTGCGTTTCAGGCAGGTTTTCGTTATTGGTGCCGTCACGTTCGATCAGGTACGGAATTGCATCAAGACGCAGGCCATCAATGCCCATGTCCAGCCAATAGCGCATGACTTCCAGCACCGCTTCCATGACCGCCGGATTGTCGAAGTTCAGGTCTGGCTGGTGGGAATAGAAACGGTGCCAGAAATACTGCCCCGCCACCGGATCCCAGGTCCAGTTGGACTTCTCGGTATCAAGAAAGATGATGCGCGTGCCGTCGTACTTCTGGTCGCTGTCGGACCACACGTAAAAGTCCCGCGCCTTGGAGCCCGGCTTGGCGGCACGGGCCTTCTGGAACCACGGATGCTGGTCGGAAGTGTGGTTGATGACCAACTCAGTGATCACGCGCAACCCACGCTTGTGGGCCTCGGCGATAAACTTTTTGGCGTCGGCCATGGTGCCGTAATCGCTGTGCACACCCCGATAATCGGCAATGTCGTAGCCATCGTCGCGGCGCGGCGACGGATAGAACGGCAACAGCCAGATGGTGTTGACCCCAAGCTCGGCAATGTAATCAAGCTTGGCGATCAGGCCGGGAAAGTCACCAATCCCGTCGTCGTTCGAATCGAAAAAAGACTTCACGTGAACCTGGTAGATCACTGCGTCCTTGTACCAGAGCGGGTCATTGATAAACGCCGCGCTCTTGGGCTTCTTCGCCATAAATGTGTCCCTGCTGCTTAATTCGTGGACTGGATACGCCAGATGCCGAAAGGCTGGTAGGCCGGGTCAAGACGCGTGAACTGGGTTTTGCCGTACCAGGTCCAGCGATGCCCGGTCATCAAATCTTCGCCGGAGGTCGCGGCATCGTCGGGCAGGCCCATTTCCCACAGCGGCAGCTCAAATTGCCCTTCTTGAACATTGAACGGATCCAGGTTGATGGCAACCAGAATGAAATTGCTGCCATCGGCGCTGCGCTTGCCGAAGTACAAAATATTGTCGTTCCAGACGTTATAAATCTTCAGGCCCAAATGGGTCTGCAACGCCGAATTCTGGCGCCGGATACGATTCAATTGAGCGATTTCAGGAATGATATTGCCCGCAGCCGTGAAGTCTCGCGGACGCAGCTGGTATTTCTCCGAATCCAGATACTCTTCCTTGCCCGGAACCGGCGCGGCTTCGCACAGCTCGAAACCGGAATACATGCCCCACAAGCCGGAGCCCATGGTCGCCAGCGCCGCCCTGATCAGAAAGCCGGCACGTCCCGATTGCTGCAGGAACGGCGGGTTGATGTCCGGCGTATTGACGAAGAAGTTTGGACGATAGCATTCGCGCCACGGCGACTCGTTGAGCTCGGTCAGGTACTCGGTCAATTCAGCCTTGGTGTTTCGCCAGGTGAAATAGGTGTAGCTCTGGGAATAACCAACTTTGCCCAGACGGGCCATCATGCCCGGCTTGGTGAACGCTTCGGCGACGAACATGACTTCCGGATACTGACTGCGAATATCGGCAATCATCCATTGCCAGAAAGGCAGCGGCTTGGTGTGCGGATTGTCCACACGGAAGATCTTCACCCCTTCCTTGACCCAGCCCAGAACCACGTCGCGCAGCTCCAGCCACAGGCCGGGAATCGCGTCAGGCGCATAGAAATCGACGTTGACGATGTCCTGATATTTTTTCGGCGGATTTTCCGCATAACGGATCGTGCCGTCCGGACGCCAGGTGAACCAGCCCGGATGTTGCTTGAGCCATGGGTGATCCTGGGAACACTGGATCGCGAAATCCAGCGCGATTTCCAGGCCATGTTCGGCAGCAGCGGCAACCAGATTGCGGAAATCTTCACGAGTACCCAGCTGTGGGTGAATGGCGTCGTGACCACCCTCCTCGCTACCAATTGCGTACGGGCTGCCCGGATCATCCGGACCTGCGGTCAACGAGTTGTTCGGACCTTTACGGTGCGCGCGACCAATCGGGTGGATTGGCGGGAAGTACAGCACGTCAAAGCCCATGTCGCGGATGGTCGGCAACCGCGAGTGAACATCGTCGAACGTGCCATGACGCTCGGGATTGTCGGTGATCGAGCGCGGAAACAGTTCGTACCAACTGGCGAACTGTGCCAGCTCACGCTCCACATCCAGCGGAAACTCGACGCTGCGACTCAGGAATGTCTGGTTATCCGCCTGGTTCATCAGCGCTGCGGTTTCACTGTGCAGCAGCAACGCGACCTTTTCCTCGGCTTCGGCCTTTTCCAGCTCGCCCAGTGCAGCATGAAGCTGCTGTTGCAGCTCGCCCTTGGAGCGTTCAGCAGCGTGTTCCAACTGAATTTTGCCTTCAATCAACTCAAGTTCGATGGAAACGCCTGCGCTGAATTTCTTCTCCAGCTCATAGCGATAGCTGGCGAACTGGTCGATCCACGCTTCCAGGCGAAACACGTAGCGGTTGACGGAGGTCGGGGTGAACTCACCGACCCAGCTGTCATTGACCAGCTCGCGCATCGGCGCGGTGTGCCAATGCTCTTCGTCGGCGGCGCGCCAACGAATCTTGACCGCCAGTTTATCGTGCCCGTCAGCGAATACCTTGCTGGTGACCGGGACTGGCTGACCAACGATTGCCTTGGCGGCAAACAGCCCGCCGTCGATCACCGGCGTCGTGCTTTCGATCACGATGCGCGGCAATTGCAAGGCTTGGGTCAAGGTAATCGGTCGAGCCGGGTGTTGGGTATCGGTGGCCAGGGAATCGGGGCCAAATGGCTGATCGGCAGTCACATTCATCGAGCATCACTCCTCACGCCCCAGGGACGCTCCTGTGCGAATCCATGCAATAGAGGTTGCGGACAGCCCGAAACGGGCTGCTGGACAAAAATTTGGCAACCGGAGCAATTCATACTGGCTCGTGTGATCCGGTCGCCTAGTTTCCGAGCGGTGCGGCGGGTTAAAAGTTCAAAGAGCTTTCAAGCGGACCGAGCACTGGCGCTTGTCAGCGTAGACACAACTGGAGACGAACGTGGAGTCATCGGCAACAGCACGTTGTCGAAACTCTCGAGCCTGACAAGACCGCCTGCTCGGCCGGTCCTGCACGCCACACTCCACAGCGCATCCCACAGGAAGGTGAAGCCAATGAGCATTCCGATCCCGCCAGAAACGCCCGATCCGATGATTGATGATCCTGCACTGCCGGTACCCAAGCCCGATGAAGATCCGCCGCCCACCATGCCGCCGGTAATCCCGACGCCCGTGGGCGACCCGCCAGCAGAAGAGCCGCCGGCGATTCTGGGCGACGATTTTGCGGAATAAAAAAACGACAACCTGACGGCATCTGACCGATGAGGACCTCGTGGGACCGGATTTATCCGGGAAGCGGCTGGCTCATTCGCGGCATTTCGTCGTCAGTGCGAGTCCAATACTCGAATCTTACTCCAATCGACATCGACCTTAGCCCGGAGTGCTGGCATACCGCTCAGAACGTTGCCCTCGGCAAATGGTCGTAAATCTAGTAGGCCTCATTTGAAAGGAGTTCACCATGCCACTGGAATTTGATGACACCAACGAAAGTTGTACCGCAACAATCGAAACAGATAAGTACACCAGCAAAGTGGTCGACATAGCCATCACCACCAACGACGCGACCCACATGTCGGAAGCCGAGATCGGCGGTATCAAGGTACCCATCACCGAAAAGGAAGCCGATGCGCTGACCGTCCGAAATGCCAGGGATTTACGCCACCACACGGTGGATCGCGACACTGAAAACCCACTGACAGTCAATTGATCCAGCACAGCTTGGCAGTCGGCGGATTGACTCAGATCACGCTGACTGTCGCTTAGCTTCCATTACCGCAAACATTACTCAAAACACCATCTGATATGGTTTTTTATCGTAGAGCTGCATCTGTTTTAGTTACAGAGCGGCGCCCATAGTCTCGTCACCTGATTAGCGGTAGATGAGCACCTGGCATGAGCGAGAGAATCCCCGTACAGATCATTGAGCCCGGCCAACCGGTTCGTACCGGGCCCCGGCCAACATCCGGCAGCCTGATCCACACCCGCAGCTTTACCGGCCTGTTCCGCTCCCTGCGCCTGAGTGGCACGGGGCTGCTTTTCCTGCTGTTCTTCGGCACGGTCTGGCTGCAATGGGGTAATCGCCAGGCGGTCTTGTGGGATCTGGCCGAGAGCAAGTTTCATATCTTCGGCGCCACCTTCTGGCCGCAGGATTTCATCCTGCTGTCGGCGTTGCTGATCATTTGTGCATTCGGCCTGTTTGCGATCACGGTGTTTGCCGGGCGGGTCTGGTGTGGTTACACCTGTCCACAGAGTTCCTGGACGTGGATCTTCATGTGGTGCGAAAAACTGACCGAGGGCGAACGTCACCAGCGGATCAAGCTTGAGGCCGCACCCTGGAGTATCGACAAGCTGCTGCGCCGCTCGGCCAAACACACGTTATGGCTGCTGATCAGCGTGCTGACCGGTCTGACCTTCGTCGGCTATTTCACGCCGATCCGCCCGCTGGCCGAAGAGTTGCTGACCCTGGAGATGGGCGGCGTCAGCCTGTTCTGGGTGGTGTTTTTTGCGGCGGCCACCTATATCAATGCCGGCTGGCTGCGTGAAGCGGTGTGTCTGCATATGTGTCCGTACGCACGCTTCCAGAGCGTGATGTTCGACCAGGACACCTTGACCGTTGCCTATGACGCGACGCGCGGCGAACAGCGTGGACCGCGCAAGCGCGAAGCCGATCCGGCGACATTGGGGCTGGGCGACTGCATCGACTGTCAGGTCTGCGTTCAGGTCTGTCCTACTGGCATCGATATCCGCGACGGCCTGCAAATGGAGTGCATCGGCTGCGCCGCGTGCATCGACGCCTGCGATTCGATCATGGACAAAATGGGCTACGAACGCGGCCTGGTGCGTTACGCCTCCGAACGAGTGCTGCAAGGCGGCACCACTCGACTGTTGCGCCCGCGTCTGCTGGGTTACTGCGCGGTGCTGCTGCTGATGATCGGCGCCCTGGTGCTGGCGTTGGTTGAACGGCCCATGGTGTCCCTGGACGTCAGCAAGGATCGCGGCCTGTTTCGGGAAAACAGCCAAGGCCAGATCGAGAATATCTACAGCCTGAAAATCATCAACAAGACCCAGCAAACCCAGCAATACCGGCTGACCCTCGCTGACAGTCCGGGCTTCGAACTGCATGGCAGGACCGACCTGAGCCTGGCCGCCGGGGAAATCATCGACTTGCCGGTGTCGGTGGCCATGCTGGCTGAACGACCCAGCAGCAGCTCCCAGACCATTGCCTTCGAGGTGATCGATCAGGATCAGCCTGAAATCCGCAGCCGGGCGGCCAGTCGCTTCGTTGCACCTCTGAACCGTTGATCGAGTAGCGTATGCTTTGCACGCCTTCCAGCCCGCGAGACACCATGAAGCGTTACGAGAAGTACGCCGACGATATTGCCGAGTTGATTCGCAGCGGCGTCCTCGGGCCCGGTGCGCGGGTGCCGTCAGTGCGTTATGCCAGCCAAGCCCATGGCATCAGCCCCTCGACGGTGTTCCAGGCCTATTACCTGCTGGAGCGCCGTGGCCTGATTCGCGCCCGGCCGCGCTCGGGTTATTTCGTCAACCCCAGCGTTCTCGTGCAGCCGGCGCAGACGCCCAGGGAGCCGCAGGTCAGTGAGTCCACGGAGGTGGATGTCAGCGAACTGGTGTTCTCGGTACTGGATTCCATCAAGGACCCGAACACCGTACCGTTCGGCTCGGCGTTCCCCAGCCCGCTGCTGTTTCCGCTGCAACGCCTGTCCCGCTCCCTGGCCAGTGCCAGTCGGGATATGGACCCACGCATGGTCGTCACCGACATGTCGCCGGGGCATCCGCAATTGCGTCGGCAAATCGCCCTTCGTTACATGACTAGCGGCCTGATGCTGCCCATGGAAGAGCTGCTGATCACCAACGGCGCGCTGGAAGCGCTGAATCTGTGTCTGCAAGCCGTCACCGAGCCGGGCGATCTGGTGGCAATCGAAGCGCCAGCGTTCTACGCCTGCCTGCAAGTGCTGGAACGCTTGAAGCTCAAGGCAGTGGAGATTCCGGTGCACACCCATGATGGCATCGACCTGGGCATTCTGGCGCAAACTCTTGAACGCTATCCGGTCAAGGCCGTCTGGTGCATGACCAGTTTCCAGAATCCCAGCGGCGCCTTGATGCCGGAGGCGCGCAAACGCGAACTGGTCGAGCTGCTGCGTGAACATCAAGTGCCGCTGATTGAAGACGACGTGTACGCCGAGCTGTATTACGGGCCGCATGCGCCGAAACCGGCCAAGGCGTTTGATACCGACGGGCTTGTGATGCATTGCGGATCGTTCGCCAAGAGCCTCGCCCCCGGCTACAGAATCGGCTGGGTGGCGGCGGGACGCTATGCGCAGAAAATCGAAAGGCTCAAATTGATGACATCGCTGTGCGCTTCGATGCCGGCGCAGGCGGCGATTGCCGATTATCTCGAACACGGCGGCTACGACCGTCATCTGCGCAAGCTGCGTTACGCCCTGGAAGATCAGCAACGCGCCATGCTCGCAGCCATCGGCCGCTATTTCCCCGCGCAAACCCGGGTCAGCCAGCCGGTTGGCGGTTATTTTCTCTGGCTGGAGTTGCCCGATTCAGTAGATTCGCTGCAAGTTTTCAAGGTTGCGCTGGCCCAAGGCATCAGCATCGCACCCGGACCGATATTTTCGCCGACCCAACGCTTCGCGAACTGCATCCGCCTGAACTATGGCAGCCCCTGGAACGATGCGGCGGAAAAAGCCATGGAAACCCTGGGCCGGATCGTCCGTTCGATGCTCGGCAACTGATTCTTATCGTCCACCCGCCAGATCAATGAAGGTTCCGGTGGCATACGAGGCTTTTTCCGACAGCAGCCAGACAATCGCCTCGGCGACCTCTTCAGCGGCACCGCCACGGCCCATGGGGATACCCGGTTCCAGCTTGCTGACCCGAAACGGATCGCCGCTCAGGGCGTGAAAATCGGTGAAGATATAACCCGGCCGGACGGCATTGACACGAATCCCCTCACCCGCTACTTCCTTGGACAAACCGGTGGTGAAGGTGTCCAGTGCGCCCTTGGACGCCGCGTAATCTACGTACTCACCTGCTGATCCCAGACGAGACGCCGCCGAAGAGACATTGACGATGCTGCCGCCTTTGCCGCCATGGCGCGGCGACATGCGCAGCAAGGCATGTTTGCTGCACAGCATTGGCCCGACCACGTTGCTCATCATCATTTTCAGCAAGCGAAACTCGGACATCTCTTCGACGCGAGACGCATGGGCAACGGTTGCGGCATTGTTGACCAGATGCGTGACGCGCCCCAGATCAGCATCGATACGACTGAACAGACGGATGATTTCGTCTTCATTGCTGACATCGGCCTGAATCGTGATTGCCTGCGCGCCCAACTCCCGGACCTGGCCGCAGACCCGTTCGGCAGCCGTGTGATCGGACAGGTAGTTGATGCAGATTTGGTAACCCTGAGCGGCGGCAAGCAAGGCTGTGGCGGCTCCGATACCCCGTGAACCTCCAGTGATGAGCAGAATTTTGTCCATTATCTTCTCGTGACGTGTTCCAGGAACCGATTGTGAGTGCCTGCTGCCCCGACAAACCCGGCAGGGAGGCGGCAAACCATGATCCTGCCAGCGATCAACGATAAACGCCACTACCAACAACGCACTTACTTCTCAGTTTGGACCGTCTGAAACTTGCGCGCCTCGGCGGCGTGGATATCAGCGATGAATTGCGCAGCGGGCAGCGGATGTCCCAGCAAAAAGCCTTGCAAGGAATCGCAGCCCAGCCGGGTCAGGAAGTTCTGCTGCTGATCGGTCTCGACGCCTTCCGCCACGATACGCAGGTTCAGCGCCTGACCAAGGGCGACAATGGCCGAGACGATGGCCGCGTCATCGCTGTCATGCTCCAGGTCGCGGACAAAACCACGGTCGATTTTAAGCTCGTTGGCAGGCAGCCGCTTGAGGTACATCAGGCTTGAGTAGCCGGTACCAAAATCGTCGATGGACAAGTCGACGCCCATGTCCGACAGCTGCTGCAACACCGTCATACTGACGTCGGCGTCGTTCATGGCGGTAGTTTCAGTGATTTCCAGGGTCAGGCTGTTAGCGGGTAGTTGATGACGGTGCAAGGCCTGAGCAACGATATCCACCAGATTGGCATGGCAGAACTGCAGCGCAGACAGGTTGACCGCCACGCGCCAATGGCTGTAGCCCATCTCAAACCACACGCGCATCTGCCGACAGGCTTCATTCAGCACCCATTCGCCAATGGGAATGATCAAGCCGGTCTTTTCCGCGAGACTGATGAATTTGTCCGGCAACAGAATGCCCTTTTGCGGATGCACCCAGCGCAACAACGCTTCGGCACCAATTGGCAGGCCACTGATGGCGTCGAATTTCGGCTGGTAATACAGGCAAAAATCATTCTGTTTGAGGCCAGAGCGTAAATCCTGCAACAAATCAAGCTGAATGCGCGCATTGGAGTTCATGGTGGCATCGAAGAATGTATAGCCGTTCTTGCCCGTAGCCTTGGCGTGGTACATCGCCGCATCGGCGTTCATCAGCAATTCCTGCTGCGTGTTGCCACTTCCCGGATAGAGGGCGATCCCGATGCTGACCGAAATCTGCAAGGCTTGCTCCGCGACTCGAAACGGCTGAGCAATGACATTCACTTGGCGCGCCGCGATCCTGGGCGCGTCTTCAACGTCATTCAGTTCGACCAGCAGCACAAACTCATCGCCACCAATTCGCGCCAGCGTGTCGTGGCGATGCAGATTGGACCGCAGACGCAAACCCACTTCACGCAACAACTGGTCGCCCACATGATGGCCGAATGCATCGTTGACCGGCTTGAAGCCGTCTAGATCCATGAACATCAGCGCAAAATGCCCGCCGTTGGCGTCCACCTTGCGCATCGCCAATTCAATTTTGTCGGCCAACAATACGCGATTGGGCAATCCGGTCAGGGTATCGTGCAGCGCCAGGTGCGTCAGTTCGCGATTGGCTTCGGTTAGCGACTGGGACAACGCCGCCGTGCGCGCTTCCAGATGCGCATCCAGAACCAGCACCACCAGCGTGATGGTAAGCACCGCCAGGACTGTGACCAGCACCAACGAGTCCAGGCCATCCGCGCGGATTCCCGTGGCCAGTGCGCCGCAGACACTGGCGTCGACAAAGCCTGCCGCCGCCATGGCGATGTAATGCATACCGACGATAGCCCCGCCCATCACCACTGCCGCGCCAAAGCGCACGCAGCGCACATAAGTCACCTGTTGACGCAAACGCAATGCCATCCAGAGCGCTACGGCGGATGCCGCTACGGCGACCAGCAGCGACATCAGCACCGTTTCCACGTCATAACTGATGCCCGGTTGCATGCGTAGCGCCGCCATGCCGGTGTAATGCATTGCACTGATTCCGGCGCCCATGAACAACGCCCCGAGCCCCAACAACAGCCGAGGCAAAGCAGGCTGACTCACCAGCCAGAGGGCGAAACCGGAAGAGACAATCGCGATTAGCAGCGACAGCAGGGTGATCGGCAAGTCGAACGCCAGATCAATGGGCAGATCGAAGGCCAGCATGCCGATGAAATGCATGGCCCAGATGCCGACACCCATGGAAAACGCGCCACCGCCGATCCACGCCAACAACGCAGGACCTTTGGACGTCGCGATGCGCCCGGCAAGATCCAGCGCCGTGTAGGACGCCAGGATGGCAACAAAGATTGAAACCAGAACTAACGAAGGCGTGTATTGACCAATCAACATAAGCGGCTCGCGGCGTAGAACAACGAGCTAATCCATGCCCAGTCAGAGCCGCGGGATTCTACGCATTTTCCGCCAAATGTCGCGGTCCGTCGTCGCAAATATGGCGCATAGCCATTAATTATTTCGAGCGTATCGGGTATCGCCCCTAAAATTCCGCAAAGCCCCGGAATACAAGGCCTCCAAGGGCCATCCTTCGGACCGGCTCTGACGCCAATGACCCGTCAGTCACGCAGTTTCAAACCGCGTTCGGACTCCCAGCCGCCACCCAGTGCCGCGATCAACTGCACGCTGGCAATCAGGCGACTTTGCAGCAAGGTCAGCACGCTGCGTTCGTTGCTAAGCGCGGTGGTCTGCACATTGACCACATCCAGATAACCGATCAGCCCGGCCTTGTACTGATTGCTGGTCAGGCGCAACGAATCACGGGCCGCCGCCAGGGCTTCGGCGCGCACGCCCGCCTCTTCCTCGTAGACCTTGAGCTGCACCAGGTAGTTTTCCACTTCCTGGAAGCCGTTCAGCACCGTTTGCCGATACTGCGCCACGGTCTGGTCGTAGACTGCCTCGGTGCGCTCAACTTCAGCCGAGCGTTGCCCGCCGTCGAACAGCGTCATGGCCAACTGCGGGCCAACGGACCAGAAGCGGTTCGGCAAACTGATCCAGTTGGCGAAGGTGCTGCTGCTGTAGCCGCCGCTCAGGCTCAGGGTCAGATCTGGGTAATAAGCCGCCTTGGCGATGCCGATATTGGCGTTGGCGGCCATGACCGAACGCTCGGCCGCCGCGATGTCCGGTCGCCGTTCAAGCAACTGTGAAGGCAAGCCGACAGGAATCGCTGGCAGCGCCGGAATCGAAGTGCTCGCGGCCAGATTGAAGTCCGCTGGGGCCTGGCCCATCAGCACGGCGATGGCGTTTTCGAACTGGGCGCGCTGCCACATCAGATCGATCAAATCGGCTTGTGTGCTTTTAAGCTGGGTTTGCGCCTGCGCTACCGCATCGCGTCCGGAAATGCCGGCGCGGTATTGGTTCTGGGTCAAGGTCAGGGAACGCTGATAAGCGTCGACCGTGGCTTCAAGCAGACGCTTCTGCTCATCGATGACGCGCAATTGCAGGTAATTCTGCACCAGCTCCGATTGCAGGCTCAGCTGCATGGCCGCCAGATCGCCAAGGCTCGCCTGGGCGCTGGCCGTGTCGGCTTCCAGCCCGCGACGCAGCTTGCCCCAGATGTCGGCTTCCCAACTGACGCCCAACTGCGCATTGTAGGTATCGCGAATGCCGCTGCTGGAACTGCTCAGGCTCGAACTGCTGCTGCCGGTGCCCTGGCTGGAGCGGTTTTTGCTGGTGGTCAGGTCGAGGGTCGGAAAGAACGCGCCTCGGGAGCTGCGGACCAACGCCTTGGCCTGACGGTATTGCGCTTCGTACTGGGCGACGGTCTGGTTGGAACTGTTGAGTTTTTCCACCAGCCCGTTGAGCTGCGCATCGCCATACAACTCCCACCAAGCGCCACGGGCCAGCGAATCACTCGGCGTGGCCTGACGCCAGCCCTGTGCCGCCTTGAACTGCGCCGGAGCCGCCATTTCGGGCTTGTGATAATCCGGGCCGACCGCGCAGGCACTCAGGAGCAGAACGCACAGCCCCAGGCCCAGACCACGCGCGGCATTGCGCGCGGGCCATTGTTTGACGGCTTTGATTTTCTGGCGTTCGGTCATAGCGGAGTTTCCAAAGCTGCATCGGTACGCACGCCGCGCCACTTGTTGAAGCGGTGGCGCAGACGGTCGAGATAGAGGTAAACCACCGGGGTGGTGTAAAGGGTCAGGATCTGGCTGACGACCAGCCCGCCAATAATCGTCAAGCCCAGCGGCCGGCGCATTTCCGCACCTTCAGCACTGCTCAGCAATAACGGCAGCGCACCGAGAATGGCCGCCAGCGTCGTCATCAGAATCGGCCGCAGCCGTTGCAGGCAGGCACTGCGGATCGACTCCAGCGGCGTCATCCCGCCGTGACGTTCCAGTTGCAGCGCCAGGTCGATCATCAGAATCGCATTCTTCTTCACCACACCGATCAGCAGAAATAACCCGAGCAGGGAAATCAGACTGAACTGCCCGCCCAGCACATAAATACTGAGCAACGCGCCGACACCTGCCGACGGCAGCGTGGAGAGAATCGTCAATGGGTGGATGTAGCTTTCATAGAGAATACCCAGCACCAGATAAACCGCGAGCAACGCGCCGAGAATCATCCACGGCTGGCTCTTCTGGGTCGCGGCGAACGCATCGGCGGTACCGGCCATTTTCGCGATCACATCAGACGGCAACCCAACTGCCGCCACTGCACGTTCGATTGCCACGGTGGCCTTATCGAGACTGACACCTTCGGCCAGGTCGAACGAAACACTGTCCGAAGCGAACTGCCCTTCATGGGACACCCGGTCGTTTTCGAGGCTGCGTTCATAGTAGGCAATGCTCGATAACGGCACGCGCTGGCCATCGGCGGTAATCACCTGGACCTGCTCCAGTGTGACCGGGTCCTGGGCGTATTTCGGATTGACCTCCATCACCACCTGATACTGGTTCAGGCTGTCGTAGATCGTCGACACCTGGCGCTGGCTGTAAGCGTTATTGAGCACCGCAGTGACCATGTTCATGTCGATGCCCAGCCGCTTGGCGGTGTCGCGATCGACCTGCAACGTGACCTGTTGCGCGCCACGCCCTTCCCGGGCGTCGATGGCCGTCAGTTCCGGCAAGGACTTGAGCGCGGCGACGACTTTCGGATACCACTCGCGCAAACTGCCGAGATCTCCGCTTTGCAGGATGTATTGATATTGCGAGGTAGTTTGCTCGCGGCCGCCACCCAGCTGTAAATCCTGGTCAGGCATCAGGAACACCCTGCCGCCCGGCACCTTGGGCATTTCCTTGCGCAGGCGCTCGACCACCTGTTCTGCGGATATCTTGCGTTCCTTGATGTTCTTCAGGCGCACGATCATGAAGGCGTTGTTGGTGCCGTTGTTGCCGCCGATGAAGCCGGCTACGGTATCCACTGCCGGGTCGGCCATCACCGCGCGACGAAATATCTCCATCTTGGGCTGCATGACGGAGAACGACAGACCATCGTCGCCCCGCACAAAACCGATCAGCTGCCCGGTATCCTGGGTCGGCAGGAAGGTCTTGGGCACCACCACATACAGCGCAATGTTCACCCCGATGGTGATCAGCAGGCTGAGCAGCGTCAGCCGCCGATGGCGCAATACCCAGCCCAGGCTACGGTCATAGCCGTCGACCATCCGGTCGTTGACGCGCCGGCTCCAGCGCTGCAAGGCGTTTTCTTCGCCCGGTACATGCGGCTTGAGCCAGCGGGCGCAAAGCATTGGCGTCAGGGTCAGGGAAACCACCAGCGAAACGATGATCGACACTGACAGCGTGATGGAGAACTCGCGGAACAGGCTTTCCACCAGCCCGCCCATGAACAGGATCGAGATGAAGACCGCGACCAGCGACACGTTCATCGACAGCAAGGTGAAGCCCACCTCTTTGGCGCCCAGATAAGCCGCCTGCATCGGCGCAACACCCTTGTCGATGTGCCGGGAAATGTTCTCCAGCACGACGATGGCGTCATCCACCACCAGACCCGTGGCGAGAATCAGCGCCATCAGCGACAGGTTATTCAGGGAAAAACCGCACAGGTACATGATCGCAAAGGTGCCAACCAGCGAAACCGGAACCGCCAGTGTCGGAATCAGCGATGCGCGGAAATTGCCGAGGAACAGGAACACCACCAGAATCACCAGCACCACGGCGATCAGCAGGGTCATTTCTGCTTCATGCAGCGTGGCCTTGATCACGGGCGAGCGGTCCAGGGCCACTTCAAGCTTGACGCTGGCGGGCATTACCGCTTCCAGCGCCGGCAGTTGCTCGCGGATCTGCGCCACCGTTTCGATGATATTCGCCCCGGCCTGGCGGTTGATCACCAGCAGCACCGCGGTCTTGTCGTTGAAATAACCAGCGTTGTAGCGGTCTTCCACGGCGTCGCTGACTTTGGCCACATCCTTGAGCCGCAACGCCGCACCATCCTGATAACGAATGATCAGCGGTTCGTAATCCTTGGCCTTTTCCAGCTGGTCATTGGCCTGGACTTGCCAGTGGCTCTCGGCGGTTTCCACCGAACCTTTGGGCCGCCGCACGTTGGCGCCGGTAATGGTCGAGCGCACTTCGTCGAGGGAAACGCCGTACTGGTTAAGCAGCTGCGGTTCAAGCTCGACGCGCACGGCGGGCAGCGAACTGCCGCCGATCTGCACCTCGCCGACGCCGGTGACCTGGGACAGGCTTTGCGACAGGATGGTCGACGCCAGGTCGTAGAGCTGGCCTTTTTTCAGCACATCGGAGGTCAGCGCCAGAACCATGATTGGCGCTTGGGACGGGTTGACCTTCTTGTAGGTCGGCATGCTGCGCATACCGCTGGGCAGCAGATTGCGCGACGCGTTGATTGCCGCCTGCACCTCGCGCGCCGCGCCGTTGATGTCGCGATCCAGATCGAATTGCAGGATCACCCGTGTCGAGCCCTGGCTCGAACGGCTGCTCATGGTATTGACCCCGGCGATGGTGCCCAGCGACCGCTCCAGTGGCGTGGCCACGCTGGACGCCATGATTTCCGGGCTGGCACCCGGCAAGCTGGCGGACACCACGATCACCGGGAAGTCCATGTTGGGCAGCGGCGCTACCGGCAGCAGGCCGAAGCTGACGCCGCCCAGCAACATGATCGCCAGACTCAGCAGTATGGTCGCCACCGGCCGGCGAATAAATGGGCCGGAAAGGTTCATGGGCGTAAGCTCCAGGCCTTCAACTTATCGCCAGGCTTCACACCGGCACCTCGACCTTCTCCGAACGACCGAAACGACGCCCCAATCGATCGAAGTAAAGGTAGATCACCGGCGTGGTGAACAGCGTCAGCACCTGGCTGAGCATCAAGCCGCCGACCATCACCAGACCCAGCGGCTGACGCAGTTCAGCGCCGGAACCCGTCGCCAGCATCAGCGGCACGGCGCCGAACAAGGCCGCCATGGTGGTCATCAGGATCGGCCGGAAGCGTAACAGCGCCGCTTCGTAGATCGCCGTTTCCGGATCCACGCCTCGGTTACGCTCGGCGTCGAGGGCGAAGTCGATCATCATGATCGCGTTTTTCTTGACGATCCCGATCAACAGAATGATGCCGATAATGGCGATCATGCCCAGATCATTACCGCTGATCAGTAACGCCAGCAGCGCGCCCACCGCTGCCGAAGGCAACGTGGAAAGAATGGTGATCGGATGGATGTAACTTTCGTACAGCACGCCCAGCACGATATACATCGTGACTACTGCGGCAAGGATCAGCAGCAACGTGCTGGACAACGAAGCCTGGAACGCCTGGGCGGCGCCCTGGAATTCAGTCTGCACGCCGGTCGGCATGCCGATGCCCTGCTGGGTTTGCTCGATGATCTCCACCGCAGCGCCCAATGCCACGCCGGGTGCCAGATTGAACGACATCATCACCGCCGGGAATTGCCCCAGGTGGGTAATAGCCAATTGCGCCTGACGCTGCTCGATACGCGCCAGACTCGACAGCTTGACCTGCACACCATCGGTGGTCTTGACGTGAATCTGTTCCAGCGCCTTCGGCCCCAGCTCACCCACCGAATCGGCCTGCAGCACCACCCGGTACTGGCTGGCCTGGGTATAAATCGTCGAGATCTGCCGCTGGCCGAACGCGTCGTACAACGCATCGGTGATATTGGCCACGGTCACGCCGACACGGCTGGCCGCATCGCGATCAATCAGCAGGTAAACCTGCAAACCCTTGTCCTGCAAGTCGCTGGCGACATCCGTCAGTTCGGTGCGTTTGCTCAGCGCGTCGACCAATTTGCCGCTCCACAGCGCAAGCATGTCAGCGTCCGGCGACGACATGCTGAACTGATACTGCGTCCGGCTGACGCGATCTTCGATAGTCAAATCCTGCACCGGCTGCATGAACAGACGAATCCCGGACAGCTTGTCCAGTTGCGGCTGCAAGCGCTGGATGATCTGCGTTGCGTCCAGATCCCGCTGGTTATGCGGCTTGAGGTTGATCAGGAAGCGCCCGCTGTTGAGCGTGGTGTTGTCGCCATCGACGCCGATATACGACGACAGACTGACCACGGCCGGGTCCTGAAGAATGATTTTTGCCAGGGATTGCTGACGCTCGCTCATGGCGGCGAACGAAACCGACTGCGGCGCTTCGGAAATACCCTGGATCACGCCGGTGTCCTGCACCGGGAAAAAGCCCTTGGGCACGATCATGTACAGGAACACCGTCAATGCCAGCGTTCCCACCGCGACCAGCAAGGTCAGCGGCTGGTGCTTGAGCACCCAGCGTAATTTGCGCCCGTAGGCCTCGATCAACCAGTCCAGCCAGGCACCGCTGGCCCGGTAGAAACGGCTTTGCTCTTCAGGTTTGGGCTCGCGCTTGAGCAAGCGCGCGCACATCATCGGCGTCAGGGTCAACGACACGACCAGAGAAATCAGGATCGCCACCGCCAGGGTGATGGCGAACTCGCGGAACAGCCGCCCGACCACATCCGCCATGAACAGCAGCGGAATCAGCACCGCAATCAACGAAATAGTCAGGGACACCAGGGTGAAGCCAATCTGCTTCGCGCCCTTGAGCGCCGCCTGCATGGGCGACTCGCCCTCCTCGATATGCCGGGAAATGTTCTCCAGCATGACAATCGCATCGTCGACCACAAAACCGGTGGCGATGGTCATGGCCATCAACGTCAGGTTGTTGACCGAGAAACCGGCCAGATACATCACGCCAAACGTGCCCACCAGTGACAGCGGCACGGCAATCGACGGAATGATCGTCGCGCTGAAACGGCGCAGGAACAGGAACGTCACCAACACCACCAGCACAATGGCGATCAACAGCTCATGCTGCACGTCGGTGACCGAAGCGCGAATGGTTTGCGTGCGGTCGGTCAGCACCACGACGTCCAGACCGGCTGGCAGGTTATCGGTGATGCTCGGCAACAAGGCCTTGATGCGATCCACCACTTCAATCACGTTGGCGCCCGGCTGGCGCTGGATATTGAGCAGCACCGCCTGGTTTTCATTGGCCCAGGCCGCAAGACGCTCGTTTTCCGCGCCGTCGACAATCTGCGCCACATCCTTCAAGCGCAACGGACCGCCGTCTTTGTACGCAAGGATCAGGTTGGCGTATTCCTCGGGCGACTTGAGCTGGTCGTTGGCGTCGAGCATCGACACCCGGGTCGGGCCATCGAAGTTACCTTTGGGCTGGTTGACGTTGGACGCGCCCACCAGCGTGCGCACGTCAGCCAGATTCAAGCCGGCTGCCGCCAGGGCATCCGGATTGACCTTGATGCGCACTGCCTGACGCTGACCGCCGGCAATGCTGACCATGCCAACCCCGCTGATCTGCGCGATCTTCTGCGCCATGCGCGTATCGACCAGATCGTTGAGCTTGGGCAACAGCATGGTTTTGGAAGTGATGGCCAACGTCAGCACTGGGGTATCGGCCGGGTTGACCTTGTTGTACACCGGCGGCGCGGGCAGATCGGTCGGCAGCAGATTGGTCGCGCCGTTGATCGCCGCCTGCACTTCCTGCTCGGCGACGTCCATGTTGATTTCAAGGCTGAAACGCAGGGTGATGACCGATGCGCCGCCAGAGCTGGTGGACGCCATCTGAGTCAGGCCCGGCATCTGCCCGAACTGACGTTCAAGCGGCGCAGTGACGGCGCTGGTCATCACTTGCGGACTCGCGCCGGGATACAGCGTCATAACGCGGATGGTCGGATAGTCCACCTGCGGCAAGGCCGAAACCGGCAGCAATTTGTAGGCAATCAAACCGGCCAGCACCAGAGCCAGCATACTGAGCGTGGTGGCTACCGGGCGCAGGATGAACAGCCGTGAGATGTTCATGCGTGGTCTTTTTCCGCCTTGTCGGCCGTAGCCGATTCGCCGGACTCCTTCGATGGCTTGCCTTGCAACTGCTGGCCTGGAGTGCTTGGCACGTCCTTGCTGTCATTGACGATTTCAACATCGCTGCCGTCGCGCAGGCGGTCAGTGCCTTCAAGCACGACCCGATCACCGGCGGCCAGGCCTTCACTGATTACAGTCGACTGCTCGTCGCTCGGGCCGGTCTTGAGGCCGCGCACCTTGACCTTCTTGTCACCGTCCATGACATAGACAAAGGTGCCATTGGTTCCGAACTGCACCGCTGCGGTCGGCACCAGCACGGCTTGCTTCAGGGTGTCGGCACGCAGGCGGACATTGACGAACTGATTGGGGAACAGCACTTCGTCCTGGTTCTCGAAACGTGCCTTGAATTTCAGGGTGCCGGTGGCGACATCAATCTGGTTGTCCAGACTGGCGAGCACGCCGTTGGCCTGCAGTTTCACATCGCCTCGGTCCCAGGCTTCCACCGGCAGCTTGTCGCCACTGCGATAACGCGTGATGACCGCCGACAGGTCCTTCTCCGGCAGAGTGAAGTTGACTGTGATCGGTTTGGTCTGGGTGATGATCACCAGCGCGGTGGTGTCATTGGCGGCCACAAGGTTGCCGACATCCAGTTGCTTGAGACCGGTGCGGCCGGCAATCGGCGCACGAATCCGGGTGAAGTCCAGATTGAGTTTGGCGTCGCCCACCGCTGCCTGATTGGTCTTGATCGTGCCCTGATACTGGTTCACCAGCGACTCGGCGGTGTCCAGCGTCTGCTTGGCGATACTGTCTTCGGCGTACAGCCCGCGATAGCGTTGCACATCAAGCTGGGCGTTTTTCAACAACGCCTGGTTGGTGGCCAGCGTACCCTCGGCCTGCTGCAAAGCGATCTGATAGCTGCGCGGATCAATCTCGGCCAGCAAATCGCCAACCTTGACCATCTGGCCTTCCTGGAAGTTGAGCTTGACCAGTTCCCCCGCGACCCGGCTGCGCACATTGATGGTGTTCATCGCCGTCACGGTGCCCAACGCTTTGTAGTAGATCGGGAAGTCCCCGAGTACCGCAGGCGCCACACGCACTGGAACAGGGCCGGTCGCGCCGCCAAAGCCAGGTCGCGCCGGGCCGCCCTTGGCCGCGCTGGCTGACCGGCTGGCGCCAGAACCTTTGCCAGCATCCTTATGGGCGGCAGAGGACGGCCAGAACCACCAGCACAGGCCGATGATAACCAACAGGACAAGCAGACTGATCAGCCAGCGGCGGGAACTACGGGAACCAGACAATTGCATGAATAATCAACCAATGCGGATGGGGCTTCTTCAGGAGTTGAACAATAAGCACAGACGGACGGTAAGCAAAGCGCCTTTACCGGCAATTTACGTTGGCGTTACTTCTGTTAAACATCTGAAGCATAAATAAAAACGGCCTGAGCAGGTTCAGGCCGTCGAAGTGTTGCCGGTTATTACTTCAATACGGAGAGCGCGGCGTCATAGTCAGGTTCCTGACCGATTTCCGGAACCAGTTCGCTGTGCAGCACTTTGTCGTTTTCATCAAGCACTACAACGGCGCGAGTGGTCAGGCCCTGCATCGGGCCATCGGCGATCTCGACACCATAATTCTTCATGAACCCGGTGCCACGCATGGTGGACAGGTTCTTGACGTTTTCCAGGCCTTCGGCGCCGCAGAACCGCGCCTGCGCGAATGGCAGATCAGCGGAGATGCACAACACCACGGCGTTGGTCAGGTCGTTGGCCTGGGCGTTGAATTTGCGCACAGACGTCGCGCAGGTCGGGGTATCGACACTTGGGAAGATGTTCAGCACTTTGCGCTTGCCGGCAAAGTCAGCCAGGGTCACGTCGGCCAGGTCACCGCCGACCAACGTGAATGCAGGGGCAGCGCTGCCAACTGCTGGCAGGTCACCGTTGATTTGGACAGGGTTGCCTCTACGAGTCACTTGAGCCATGAACTGAGTCCTTTTTCCAGGGTTTGGGAAGAGCCGGAAGTTAACCACGAAAGCGCCCGGCGACCTAGATCGGATGCGGCGGAATTTGCCTCAGCCATTGAGTTTTTCAAGCAGCTCCTTGCGCGCGCACAGCTCCACAAGCCAGTCGACAAACACCCTCACCCGGCGCGACATCTGCCGATGCGGCGGGTAAAGCGCGAGCAGCGCCATCGCTGGCGGCCGATAGCTCTTGAGCACTTCCAGCAAGGTCCCCCGACGTAACTGCTCGGCGATATGGTAATACGGCGTTTGCACCAGCCCGTAGCCCGCTTCGCACGCTGCCAGATAACCGTCGGCACTGTTGATCGACATTGCCTTGGGCAGACTGAAATCCTTCACCTGCCCATCGATCATGAACTCCAGGCCGTAACGCTTGTTGGAGCTGGCAGAGAAGTACTCGATGACCTTGTGGCGCGGCAAATCCGCCAGGGTGTGGGGCGTGCCGTATTGATCAAGATAGCGGCGGCTGGCGCAGGTCACCTGAACCATGCGGGTCAACGGCCGCGCCACCAGCGAATCATCCTGTGGCGGCCCGGCACGCAGCACGCAATCGACGCCTTCGCGAATCAAATCCACCGGGCGGTCACTCATGCCGATTTCCAGATCGATCATGGGATAACGCGCACTGAATTCCGGCAAAGCGGGGATCAAAATCATCCGCCCGAACCCCACTGGAATATCGATGCGCAATACACCCTTGGGGGCGATATTCGCTGAAGAAAATTCGGCTTCGACCTCATCCAGATCAGCCAGCAGACTGACACAGCGCTGATAGTAAGCCTGACCGTCCAGTGTCGGGCTGACTTGCCGGGTCGTACGCTGCAACAACTGCACGCCCAGATGCGCTTCCAGCTGTTTGATCAGGATGGTTACCGAGGCTCTTGGCATGTGCAGGCTGTCGGCGGCCTTGGCAAAGCCGCCAAGCTCGACAATGCGGGTAAACACGCGCATGGCATTGAGTCGATCCATTGTGAAAACCCTCGGCGCTGAATTATTTAGATTTTCTAAACAGTGAAAGCACTTTTAGCGGGTTTATCCAGATTTTGTCGAGGAGTAAAACTGTCGCCACTTTCAATGACAGGAGTTCATCAATGCAAACCCGTCAATTGGGCCGCAATGGTCCACGCGTTTCCGCCATCGGTCTTGGCTGCATGGGCATGACCGATTTTTACACCACCGGCAGTGACCGCAAGGAATCGATTGCAACCCTGCATCGTGCCTTGGAGCTTGGCGTCACGTTGCTCGATACCGCCGACATGTACGGTCCCCACACCAATGAAGAACTGCTCGGTGAAGCCTTGCAAGGCAAGCGCGACCAAGTGTTCCTGGCCAGCAAGTTCGGTTTTGTCCGCGACGCCAATGACCCTGCTGCACGCGGCCTGAATGGCAGCCCCGAATACATTCGCAGCGCCATCGACGGCACTTTGAAGCGACTTAAGATCGAAACCCTCGACCTTTACTATCAGCATCGGATCGACCCGCAAGTCCCGGTTGAAGAATCGGTGGGTGCCATGGCCGAGCTGGTCAAGGCTGGCAAAGTCCGTTATCTGGGCTTGAGCGAGGCGTCTGCAGAAACGCTGGAACGCGCGCACAAGGTCCATCCAATTACCGCGCTGCAAACCGAGTATTCGTTGTGGAGCCGCGATCCCGAGGAAAACGGCAGCCTCGAAGCCTGTCGCCGTCTGGGCATTGCCTTTGTACCTTACAGCCCGCTGGGTCGAGGCTTCCTGACCGGCACCTTGAAAAGCCCGGACGACTTTGCAGCGGATGACTACCGTCGCAGCGCACCGCGCTTTCAGGGTGAGAACTTCGCCAGGAATCTGCTACTAGTGGAAAAAGTACAGAAACTCGCCGCTGACAAGGGCGTGACTGCCGGGCAACTGGCGTTGGCCTGGGTTTTGGCGCAAGGCGACGACATCGTGCCGATTCCAGGAACCAAGCAGCGCAAATACCTGGAAGAGAACGTCGCGGCACTGAACATCACGCTCAGCGCCGGGGAATTGAAAGCGTTAAGGAATTTGTTTCCGGTTGAAGCGATTGCCGGGCAGCGTTACAGCGAGGCGTCGTTAAAGCTGGTGAATGGCTAAGGGATGGCAAAACCTCCGTAGGAGATTTCCTGTCGTCCAGACGCGGCGCTGTCGCGCAGCAAACTCCGGCACCCGTTGGAGCGAGGCTTGCCCGCGAAGAACGATGACGCGGTAGAGCTGGTTCACTGAGGCGTCTGATTCGCGGGCAAGCCTCGCTCCAACGGGATCTATACCGCTTTCCTCAAAAATCCCGCTTATAAAAGATATCCAGCGAACTGGCGATGCCGCTGGCGGCTTCCAGATACACCTTCTTGCTGAGCATGTAGCGCAACGCGATGGTATTGGCCGGTTCAAATACGCCAACGCCGTAGCGCAGACTCAGTTTCTCGGTGATCTTGCCGCTGGCGACAACGTTGGTCTTGTCGCCGCTGCCTTGAGTGTCCAGTTCGAAATCCTTGATCCCCAGATTGTTCGCCAGCTTGCCGGTTGTGGATTCGCTGCCGGCCAGCCCAAGGGCCAAAGCGGCCTGGGCCATCATGTTGCTGTCTTCGCCGGTGTTGTTCAGCGGTCTACCCAAAACCAGATAAGACAACGCCTGCTCCTGACTCATGGCCGGCTCGGAAAACACCGTGGTGGTGGGTTGCTCGGCACTGCCGGACAAACGAATGCCGGCAATCACGTCATCGGTCTGGCGAATCGCCTCGACATCCAGATAAGGCTGGTCAGCGGGCCCGGCAAACAGCAGGCGCGCCTTGCGAATCGTCAGTCGTTGCCCATAAGCACGATAACGGCCGTTTTTCAGGTTAAGTTCGCCGCGAGTATCCAGGTTGTCGCCGATGTGCACCTGACCGACCAGATCGGCGGTGAGGCCGAAACCGGTGAAGCTGAGTTTTTCCTGTCCTACCTGAACATCGACATCCATGGCAATCGCCATGGGTGGCGCGCCTTGTTCGGTCTGATGCCCGACAATCACGGTATCGCCCGACAATTTCACGGTCGAAGGCGGCAGCTCCCGCACAGTAATCACACCCTTGGGAATCAGGACTTTGCCGGAAACACCAAGCCGGTCGCCGTGCATGGATATTTTCAGATCAGGTGCGGCTTCCAGCGTCGCGTAAGGTTCGACGGTAATCGGCAGGCGCGAGCCCTTCAGGTTCAAGTCCACCAGCAGCGCTTGCCCCCAACTGACCTGACCGTCGAGACTGCCTTGACCTGCTTCACCGCTTTTCCAGCCGCCCTGGAGCTGAATGCTTTCCCCGGCGATCAGCGCCTTGATCTGTAGATCCTGGAGGCTGATGGGTAGCTCTGGCCCGGAAATCTCGCCCCCGCTCAACATCACATTGCCATTGACCTGAGGCGCCAGCAGCCCGCCAGACAGTCGGCCATTGCCATTAAGTCGTCCTGTGAGCTTTTGCACCATAGGCAGGAAAGGTCGGGCAATCGAAATATCCAGGCCGCTGAGGTTGAAATCACCCGTGAGTGTCTTGTTTTGAGCCAGCGGATCAATCTTGGCGTTGAGCAGCAGCGTGCCGAGTTTGCCGCCGCGAAAAGCCAGGCGACTGTCGATGAGCTTGGGCGTCAGCGTGCTGTTCAGCACCAGACTTTCGTAAGGGAATTCCAGCCATTGCTGTTTATCCCGCACCCGCAACGTCCCGCCGTTGGCGTTGATGGCGAACTGGCCATTGGGCCCCGCCGCTGGCACGTCGAGCTGAACATCGGCGTTGAGCGAACCTTTCCAGGCGAAATCCTTGGGCAACCATTGCGCCAGACTGTCGAGGGGGAAGTTCTTGAGGTGGTAGCGCAGGCGCGGTTCCGGCATCAGACGCTGGTCTTCGCCGCACAGACTGGCAGGCCCGGAAAGCCAGCAGTGCGCGCCAAAATTGATTTTGCCATCCGCCAGTCGTTCGAGCTTGGCGGGCTGTTGCAGACGCCAGTCCTGACCGCCGCTCTGAAGCGTGCCGCTGGCCAATCGACCACGCCAGTTACCCTTGTCCAGGTTGCCATCCAGCGCCAGGGCAAGTTTGAGCAACGGCCCCTGCAAGTCGATTTTCAACTGCTGACGCTTGATATCGCCCTGAGCACCCAGAACCAGAGCTCCCAATTGAGTGTCGCCCGCTTGAATGCCGCTGCCTTTTAGATCAATAACCGCACGCTGGGCGTTGTCGAGTTTGCCATTCAGGGTCAGGCTTCGCAGGCGATTGTCCTGAAACGCCAGTTGCGCGCCTTGCAGCGCCAGTATTGCTTGGGGCGCTTGCACTGTGCCCGCCAGATCCAGGCGACCCTTGACTTGGCCTTGCAGCCCCGGCCAAAGCTGACCAAGACGTGGCAGGTTCAGGTCCAGGTGGCCGAGCAGACGCTGCTGCAAACTGCCACTGCCCTGAATGCGGTTGTCGCCAAGGCGGATATCCAGAGCATTGACATTCCATTTGTCGCCGCTGCCGTCCGCCCTGGCTTGCAACACGGCTGGCTGACCACGCAAGCGGCCCTTGAGATCAAGATCAGCATTCAGACTCAATTTTTCGTTCTTGAACTGCCCCTTGCTGCGCAGTGGACCCGCCAGGGTTCCGGGCATCTGCGCCAACCAATAGGAAGGGTCAAGTGCACTCAGGTCCAATGCTGTATCCCAACCAATGCCGTCGGCAAACTGCAGATTCAAATGACCGCTGGCCTTGCCCTGCCCCGCAACCATTTCCAGCTGCGGCAGAAATACCTGGGTAAGGTCGCCGCTGAACGGGCTGCTCAAGCTGAACGCGCCGGCCGGACCGTCCAGATCGGAGCTGAAATTACCCAGATACTTGCCGTCGGTGTAGGACACTTCGCCGTTGAACTTACGCAGCGCCACCTGCGGCTCCGCCACTTCGGGATACAGTCGATGCCAAGGGAAATCCAGCCATGCGATTTTTGCGTCGGCGCGCAAGCCTTGCTCCCAATTCAGCTTGCCGGTCAGGTTAAGGCGTTGCTGCGGGTTGGCGCTCAGGTCCAGAGCATCGATATCGGCGCCTTTTGTATCGACTCTGCCCTTGATCGCAAGCGCAACCGGCCCTTGTTCAGCCGGTAGACTGGCAGTACCAGTCAGCTGATAACCGGCCTTGAGATCACCTTGGGCATCCAGCACCAGTTGATTGAGCTGCAAGGTGTCCGGCAGCGCCGCACTGGCCTTGAACGCGTCCGACGTGATCTTGAGTTGTGCTGGCAGATTTTCCAGAAGTGGCTGCAACTCGCCCGTCAGCCGGGCTTGCAGATAACCACTGCTGATCGCATTCAGTTTCAGGGTCTTGAGCAGATCACCCTGGATATTCAGATTGACCACCCAGGCCTTGTGATCCTGAGCAGGCAGTTTCAGCAGACCGCTGGCCGTAAGAGGCCAATCGCCGTCTGGCTTGAGCAAACCGGCCAGGTCCAGCACCAGATCGTCGCGTTGCAGATGCACGCTATCAATGCGCAGCCCTTCCTGGGTCCAGTGCGCGGCCAGTTGCAGGTCACGCAGCTGCTCGGTGCCATCCAGTTGCAGGCTGCCGATTCGCACGTCACCCAGGCGAATGGCCAGCGGCAACTTGAGATCCGGCAGATTAATCGGCCCGCCACTGCTTTCGTCACTGCCGGGGGCCAGTTGCAGACGGATTTGATCGGTCTGTAATTCGTCGATGCACAGCGTGAGTTTCAGCAGACAGCCCGGCGACCACGCGAATACCGGCGCATCCAGTTCAACTCGGGTGCCGGTTTGCTGCCAAAGCAGATAATCAGCACTCCAGCGCCCGCCCAACGTGCCGTTGAAGTTATCGACTTGCAGGCCCGGTACCTGCTGCAAGGTCCAGCGGCTGCCGGCCTGGGTTCCAAGCAATACCCCGAGCCCGGCAACAATCAGCATCACAACGATGACGACACTCAGGCCAACAATCTTCAGCGAGCGCTGCCAATTCAGACTCTTCACAGTTCCGGCCCCATGGAGAAATGCAGGCGAATGCCGCCGTCGTCATCCAGCGCGTGGGCCAGATCCAGACGCAGCGGACCGACCGGCGACACCCAGCGCACGCCAATGCCCACGCCTGTCTTGAGGCTCGGCAGGTTCAAGGTATTGAACGAATTGCCCTGGTCGACAAAGGTCGCCACGCGCCACTTCTCGGCTATTGAATATTGATACTCCACGCTGCCGGCCACCATGTAGCGCCCACCAATGCGATCGCCGTCGGAGTTCTCTGGCGACAGCGTCTGATAGTCATAGCCGCGCACGCTCTGATCGCCACCGGCGAAGAAACGCAGGGACGGCGGGATCGACTTATAGCCATTGGTGGCGTTGCCACCGAACTGCACCCGACCCAGCAGCCGATGACTCTGCCCCAAAGTCGTCAACCCTTTGAGCAGCACGTTGCCATGCAGCAGGTTTGAATCGGACATCAGCCCTTCCTTGGCCACCTGTGCATCAAACTGCAAGCGATAGCCGTTGTGCGGATCGATCCGGTTATCGCTGCGCAGAAAGGAATAGCTGATACCCGGCATCAGCAAAGTGCTGAGCCCGGAGTCGTCGCCAAGGCGGTATTCCTCGCGCTGCCATTTCAACGAAATCACGCGCTCCCAGCCGCTGGGCAACCTGCTGTGCCATTCCGGACCCACAGTCAGCAGTTTGCTCAACGAGTCAGTGCCGGCAATCTCCTCGTATTGATAGCCGCCGGCATAACGCAGCTTGTCGGTCAGCGGCGGATCAAGGGGAATGTCATACCACAGGCCGACGTTCTGGCGCGGTGCCGACAGCTCGGATTCGATGCCGTAGCTGTGCCCTTGCGGGTTGACCCAATGGCGCGTCCAGTTGGCCTTGCCACGCGGTCCGACGTCCGTGGAATAACCCAATCCCAGCCCCATGGTCCGAGGCTTGCGGGTGTCCAGCGCGACAGTCACCGGAATGCTCTGCCCGATGGCCGCGGTGGGGGCGGCGTCCACCCGGACACCTTCAAAATAGCCACTGGCTTGCATGGCCTGGTTCAGCTCGGCGATCAGCTCCGAATCGTAGGGCGTGCCTTCCTTGAACGGCACCATTCGCCTGAGCAGATCATCATCGAAGGGCGCATCGCCACTGAAACTGACGTTGCCCAGGTAGTAGCGCGGGCCGCTGTCATAAACCAGATCGATATCCGCCACACCCGCCGCCGGGTCAACCGACAGGCGTTGCTGGGTAAAGCGACCGGAGAAAAAACCATACCGTGAGGCCTGATTCAGAATCAGCCGCTTGGCATCTTCGTAATGACCATGATTGAGAACGGCACCGCTTTTCAGGGCGGCGCTCTTGGGAATGCGGAATGCCTTGAGGGCGGCTGCCGGGCCATCGACCCGCACCGTGACATTGCGCAGATGGATCGGCTCACCGGCTTGCACATTGATCACCAACTGCAATTCGCCGTTCCTGCCTTGGACCACTTCGCTGTCGATGCGCGCCTGATAATAGCCCAGCGCTTGCGAGGCTCGCTGCGCCTGCTCCTGGGCACCGATGCTGAAATGCTCAAGGCTCTCTTGATCGCGCTCACCCGGACTGCCCACATAGCCTTCGATATTGGCTTTGAGCTCAGAGTTGGCTGGTGTGATTCTCACATCGAGTTGCGCAGCAGCCAGGGCCACGGCGCTTGAGAAAACGAGAAATAAACCGCTGAATATTTTTACAAAAGGCTTCATAGGCGCGAATGCTAACACGTGCGACAGGCGCCACTAAAACCCACCGAAAGGTATGAATTTCATACCCTTACGCCATGGCTTTGAGTGAAACCTGCGGGTTTGGATGGAAAAACACGTGTTCCCGGATCGGTCCTACAGCCACTTCGCCGATTTCCTCGTAGCCCTGTCGCTTATAGAACTCAAGGTAGCGAGGATTCCCAGTATCAACGACGATTCCTTGTGAGTTTTCGTCCACCGCGCACCAATCGTGCAGCGCCTCCAATAACTGCTCGCCCAAGTGTTTGCCCTGGAACTCAGGATGGATGCCCAGTAACGGCAAGACGTGCACCGACTCGGAAGGCAGGCAAGCCAGCACCGCGTTGTAATACTCCAGATACCGCTTGGTGCAATTGAAACCGGTGCTCAAGACCATGCGCAAACGCCAGGCCCAGCTTTCAGTAATGCCCAATCGACGTTGCGGCGGTGCAATCAGTGCGGCGCCCACCAGCCGGTCTTCGACAAACAGCCCCAGCGCGGGCAGATCCTGCAGAAAATGCTGTTTGACCAGCTCGCGAACCGTCGCCCTCACCCGCTGATCAAACCCGGCCCGCTGTGAGTTGAACAGGTAGGCAAAACTGGGCTCGTGGCGGTACGCGTGATACAGCAGCGAGCGCGTTTCCCGCGAATAACCGCTGTCGAGCTGGCGAACTTCGGCCACGATGGCAGACGATTCAGGCATGAAAATTAACCTCATATTGACGCAGCTGCGCGAACGGCAGCGTTCTGGTACTACAAAGGCTTCGAGTCCCGGCCAGTGCCGAAAGTTGCGATAAACCTTTGCATGCGACCTTGAGCTTAGCAGTCGGCTTATATTGAGGTTGCTGTTGAGCTTGTGGCCGACAGCACACTGGCCGAGAACCTGCAGGTGGGCTAGCATCCCTTTTTGTTTTTGTCAGGACTGCCGTCACATGAAAATCGTCTCGTTCAATATCAACGGTCTGCGCGCCCGACCTCATCAGCTGGCGGCGCTGATTGAAAAGCATCAGCCCGACGTTATCGGTCTGCAGGAAACCAAAGTCTCGGACGAACAATTCCCTCAAGCCGACATTGAGGCGCTGGGTTATCACGTGCATTTTCACGGGCAAAAAGGCCATTACGGCGTCGCCCTGCTGTCGCGCAAGATGCCGCTGTCGCTGCACAAGGGTTTTGATACCGATGATGAAGAATCGCAAAAGCGCTTCATCTGGGGGACTTTCGCAGACAACGATGGCCTGCCGGTGACCATCATGAACGGCTATTTCCCACAAGGAGAAAGCCGTGATCACCCGACCAAATTCCCGGCCAAACAGCGTTTCTATAATGATCTGCAAGCCTTGCTGGAAACCCGCTTCAGCAACGACCAGCCGTTGGTGGTGATGGGCGACGTGAATATCTCGCCACAGGATAGCGACATTGGCATCGGCCCGGACAACGCCAAGCGCTGGCTGAAGACCGGCAAATGCAGTTTCCTTCCGGAAGAACGCGAGTGGATGGAACGCCTTAAAGCCTGGGGCCTGGTTGACAGCTTCCGCCATCTGTACCCCGAAGTGATCGATCAGTTCAGCTGGTTCGACTACCGCAGCCGTGGATTCGAGGACGAGCCCAAGCGCGGCCTGCGCATCGACCTGATCATGGCGTCCCATGGCTTGCAACCGAGAATCAAGGCCGCAGGTGTAGATTACGATTTGCGCGGCATGGAAAAACCGTCCGATCACGCGCCAATCTGGCTCGAACTGGTTTGATCTGATGGCAAAAACCCTGGCCAGCCACTGTCGCTGGCCAGGTCGCCGCGCAACAAAATCGCGATGTTACCGCTCCGTCACATTCCAGTAACTTATCTGACTTATTCTCCCGGCACTTTCCTCCTTCCATAAGGTGCCGCAGATGCTGCGCGCTGTGTTTTCCTTTCGAGTCAGCCACCTTGCGCCGCTCTTGCTGGCGGGCGTTTTTCTGACGCCCCTGAGCGTAGCGGCGGCGCTGCCGATTCCTGCTGATAACGCCCCGGCCTTGCGCATCCAGGGCTCCAACACCATTGGCGCGCAACTGGGTCCGGCGCTTGTCGAAGGTTTGCTGCGCAAGCAAGGCCTGCAGTCGGTGCATACCGAAGCTGCGGCGACGCCCAACGAAGTGCGGATATCTGCCACGACCGCTGAAGGCAAACCGGTTTTCATCGAAGTGGCCGCGCACGGTTCGGGTACGGGCTTCGCCGCGCTGAAAGCCAATCTGGCCGATATCGCCGCCTCGTCACGCCCCATCAAGAATCAGGAAGCACTCGACCTGGCAGGTTTCGGCGACCTGCGCAGCCACAAGGCCGAACAAGTCATCGCGATTGATGGCGTCGCGGTGATCCTGCATCCCGGCAATCCCTTGCGGGAATTGACCACCGAGCAGTTGGCGAAGGTGTTTGCCGGGCAAATCAGTAATTGGGAGGAACTGGGCGGCAGCGACGGCCCCATCCATTTGTACGCACGGGACGAGCAATCCGGGACCTACGAGACCTTCAAGGAGTTGGTGTTGCTCAAATACGGCAAAAGCCTTTCTCGCACCGCCAAACGCTACGAGTCCAGCGAACAGTTATCGGACCTGGTGAGTCAGGATCGTTTCGGCATCGGGTTTATCGGCCTGCCCTATGTGCGTCACGCCAAAGCCGTGGCGATTGCAGATGGCGAGGCCAAACCGATGTTGCCGACGGCAAGCCTGATCGCCACCGAAGACTATCCCCTATCGCGACGTCTGTATTTGTACCTGCCGCCCGACCTGCATCAACGCTGGGCCAACGCCCTGGTGCAGTTCGCGCAAAGCCCGGACGGACAGGCCATCGTCGCGCAAAACGGTTTCGTCGCGCAGACAGTGCAGGCAATCAAGGTCCAGGCCACGCCGGAAATGCCACGCGATTATCAGGTTTTGACCCGCGAAGCGCAGCGGCTTTCGGTGAACTTCCGTTTCGCCCAGGGCAGCGCGAAACTCGACAACAAGGCGCAGCTGGACCTGAAACGCGTCATTGACTACCTCAAGCGCAACGATAAGTTGAACCAGAGCGTCACGCTGGTGGGCTTTGGCGATGCCAAGACCGATCCTGAGCGCGCGACGCTGCTGTCAAAGCTGCGCGCCATGGCCGTGCGGCGGGAGTTGCTGAAGAGCGCGGTGATCCTGCGCGAAGTTCGCGGCTTCGGCGACGAAATGCCGGTGGCCGGCAATGATATGGACGAAGGCCGGATCAAGAATCGTCGGGTTGAGGTTTGGGTGAATTGACGCAGTTGCTGCGCCCAACCGCAGGACTGGATTTATCCAGATTCTGTTGGAGGCTTGCCCGCGAATGGGTCTGTCGGCCGACATCTCGCTGGCTGAATTGACGCCTTCGCGTCGGTGCAGTCGGCGAGAGAATCGGAGCCTGTCCCGGCCTCCTCGCGAATGAATTCGCTCCTACGCTTTCGAAATCAGCCCGATCTGTAGGACCGGATTTATCCGGGAGGGCGTCGGTGCAGTCGGAGCCTGTCCCGGCCTCCTCGCGAATGAATTCGTTCCTACAGTGTTTGCTCTTTGGCGTATGCCTGCGGCACATACTTACCGATTTCAAACTTGCCGATGGCCGCGCGATGGACTTCGTCCGGGCCGTCTGCCAGGCGCAGGGTGCGCTGCATGGCGTACATATAGGCCAGCGGGAAATCGTTGGAAACCCCGGCACCGCCGTGAATCTGAATAGCCCGATCAATCACCTTCAAGGCAACGTTGGGCGCCACCACTTTGATTTGGGCAATCTCGCTTTTCGCGACTTTGTTGCCGACGGTGTCCATCATGTACGCGGCCTTGAGCGTCAGCAGCCGCGCCATGTCGATTTCCATTCGAGAATCGGCGATCTTGTCGACATTTCCGCCCAAACGCGCCAGCGGACGCCCGAAAGCCACGCGACTGACCGCGCGTTTGCACATCAACTCCAGCGCGCGCTCGGCCATACCGATTGAACGCATGCAATGGTGAATACGCCCCGGCCCAAGGCGACCCTGGGCAATTTCAAAACCCCGGCCATCGCCCAGCAGCACGTTCTCATAAGGCACTCGCACGTTTTCAAACAGCACTTCGGCATGGCCATGGGGCGCGTCGTCGTAGCCAAAAACCGGCACCGGCCGCACGATTTTCACGCCGGGCGTATCGGTTGGCACCAGGATCATCGAATGCTGCTGATGACGTGGGCCATCGGGATCGCTCAGGCCCATGAAGATCAGAATCTTGCAGCGCGGATCGCAGGCGCCGGAGGTCCACCATTTGCGGCCGTTGATCACCCACTCATCGCCCTGCCGCTCAGCGCGGGCCGCCATATTGGTGGCGTCCGAAGACGCGACATCGGGTTCGGTCATGGCAAATGCCGAACGAATTTCCCCACGCAACAACGGTTCAAGCCACTGGGTTTTCTGCGCCTCGCTGGCGTATCGCACCAGCACTTCCATGTTGCCGGTGTCCGGCGCCGAGCAATTGAAGGGTTCCGGGCCTAATAGGGAACGGCCCATGATTTCAGCCAGCGGTGCGTATTCCAGGTTGGTCAGCCCCGCACCCAATTCTGATTCAGGCAAAAACAGGTTCCACAAACCTTCAGCCTTGGCCTTGGCCTTGAGCTCTTCCATGATCGCAGTGGGCTGCCAGCGGTCACCTTCGGCGACTTGACGCTCGAACACCGGTTCAGCGGGATAAACATAGGCATCCATGAACGCGGTGACGCGTTCGCGCAATTCCTGAACCTTCGATGAGTACGCAAAATCCATGGGTAGCTACCTTCTGATGAGGTTATCTGGTCATGAATCCGATGCTAGGCCAGCGACCAACATTTATCTAATCTATTCTCGGCGTGTATTAACATTCATAACCGATATATAGTCGAGCCAAGCAGCCAGCGAGCCGCGACCTAACAAAAACAGTAACGAGGCGCATCGAATGAACCTGAGCAAGGTCGATCTCAATCTATTCATCGTATTTGACGCGATCTATACCGAAGCCAATCTGACCCGCGCCGGGCAGATCGTCGGCATTACCCAACCAGCGGTTTCCAATGCCCTGGCCCGTCTTCGGGAAACCTTCAACGACCCGCTGTTTGTGCGCACTGCTCAGGGCATGGTGCCGACACCCATGGCCCAGAACATTATCGGCCCGGTACGTAACGCGCTGTCGCTGCTCAGGGTTTCGGTGCAGGAAAGTCGCATTTTCAACCCGCTGCAGGCCAACAAGAACTATCGCATCAGCATGACCGACCTGACCGAAGCGGTAACGCTGCCCGCCCTGTTCCAGCGGCTGCGGCGCCTGGCGCCTAATGTCACCATCGAAAGCTTCCTGTCCAAACGCCGGGAAACCACCAAGGAGCTGGCGGCCGGGCGTCTTGATTTTGCGGTTGACGCACCCTTGAACACAGATCCTCAAGTGCGACACGTCAAACTCATGGAAGACAAATATGTCTGCGCCATGCGCCGTGGCCATCCGCTGGCGGGTAAAGAGATGTTCAAGCTCGAAGACTATTTATCGCTGACGCATATCCATATTTCCAGCCGCCGCAGTGGCCTCGGTTATGTCGATCTGGCGCTTGGGAAGATGGGTATTCAGCGCAAGGTTGCCCTGCGCTCGCAGCATTACCTGATGGCGTCGCAAGTGCTGCAACAAACCGACATGGTCATGACGGTGCCCGAACGCTTTGCCCGGCGTCACGACCTCCATTACGTTGCACTGCCGGTCAATGACGTGCCGTCGGTAGAAACTCATCTCTATTGGCACGAAAGCACCGATCAGGACCCGGCCAATCGCTGGATGCGTGAGCAGATCATCGAACTGTGTCAAACCATCACGGCGAAGGAAAACACCTCGAAAGAACTTCATATTGGTCATGCGACTATCTGATTTATTTAATTTAAATTTCAAAACTTAGTGCTATTTAGAGATTGGACAGGTTCACCGGCCGGCTTGATCTCTTGACGTTAACGTTAACTGAGCCGTAGGTTAGCCCTACGTTTCCCGTCGAGCGTTCTTATGAGTAACCAGACCTATAGCATTTCCGACCTCGCCCGCGAGCTGGACATTACCACCCGGGCGATCCGCTTTTATGAAGAGCAAGGCATGCTGGCCCCGGAACGTCGGGGGCTGGAGCGCATCTATTCCGCTCGTGACAAGGTCACCCTGAAATTGATCCTGCGCGGTAAACGCATCGGCTTTTCCCTGGCTGAGTGCCGGGATCTCATCGGGCTCTACGATCCCAGTGGCGGCAACCGCAAGCAATTGCACACCATGCTGGAGAAAATCATCGAGCGTCGCAGTCAGCTTGAACAGCAGTTGCTGGACATCCAGCAAATGCAGCTGGAGCTGGATACCGCCGAGGAACGCTGCAAGCTTGCCTTGGGTAAAATTGATGAAAATCAGTTGATTACCGAATAAATCTCGAAAAAATCTAGCTGGAGACCGGTATGTCGCTGCCTAAAAAAGTACGCCTGGTAGAAGTCGGCCCACGCGACGGCCTGCAGAATGAAGCGCAGCCCATCAGCGTTGCGGACAAGGTTCGTCTGGTGGACGATCTGTCCGCGACAGGCCTGAGCTACATTGAAGTCGGCGCTTTTGTCTCGGCCAAATGGGTGCCGCAAATGGCCGGTTCCGCCGAGGTCTTTGCGCAAATCCAGCGCAACGATGCCATCACTTACGCAGCACTGGCGCCCAACTGGCGAGGCTTCGAAGATGCGCTGGCCGCTGGCGTGAAGGAAGTCGCAGTGTTCGCCGCAGCTTCAGAAGCGTTTTCCCAGCGCAACATCAACTGTTCCATCAGCGAGAGCCTTGAACGTTTCGCGCCGATCATGGAGGCTGCGCGCCTGCATGGCATCAAGGTCCGCGGTTATGTGTCCTGCGTCCTCGGCTGCCCTTATGAAGGCAAGGTGGCGCCGCAACAGGTTGCGGCAGTCGCCAACGAGCTGCTCGCCATGGGCTGCTACGAGATCTCCTTGGGCGACACCATCGGCACCGGCACACCGGGGGCTACCCGGGACTTGATCGATGTGGTCGCAGGGCAAATCCCCCGAGGCAAACTGGCCGGGCATTTTCACGATACCTACGGACAAGCGCTGGCCAATGTCTACGCGAGCCTGCTGGAAGGCATTGAGGTGTTCGACAGCTCAATTGCCGGGCTGGGCGGTTGTCCTTATGCCAAAGGTGCCAGCGGCAATGTCGCCACCGAGGATGTGCTGTACATGCTCAATGGCCTTGGCATCGACACCGGAGTAGACCTGGACAAACTGATCAGCGCAGGTCAGCGCATCTGTCAGGTGCTCGGGCGGGAAACCGGTTCGCGCGTGGCGAAGGCACGTCTGTCGGACTAGCATGCGACAACTTGTCACAGAGTGTTACCCTGCGCACCGCAACATCGGCGACGAAACGCCGCAAACGGGTAACACGGAAACAGTTTTCGATTAGTTCTCCGGCCTCATCTGCCATCGAATTCTGCGCAACCCCCGAATTTAAAGGACTTGGCAAAACTGGCACGGGTCCTGCTATATCTCACGTACAACAAGAATAAAATGTGCAGTAACCCAATAAAAACAATACGTAACGGCTCTGACATAACAAGAACAATACGGACAGAGACGCAGCTAACAGATTTTTTTGGAGTGGATTCGCTTTTCGAAGCTTCTGGATTTCAGAGCCTTCACAACCAGACAGAGAACAACAAAACTACCTTCAGGTAGCTCCAGAACTGGTTGAATCGATTGATAAAAGCAGCATCAGCGCTCAAAAAAATACGTTTGCTCTTGATCCCGCATGGGGATCGCTCAAAAAAAGCAGTCAAGGCCAGGTCGCCAAAAACAACAATAGGCCAGCCGAAAATAAAAAATGAGCATGCAAAAATAACTTGAAGGGGAGCTTAGGCTCCCCTTCGTGCTTTCTGGCTTTTGCACCTGTCATCCCCTTCCCGCCTCGCCCTCTATCCGATGCAGTCATTCCGCATTTGACACTCTTCAGTTGCAGGCTTACGTTAACGTAAAGGTCATAGCGACCCACCCAACAACAATAAAGGAACGCTACCCATGAGTTACCCAAGCCTGAATTTCGCCCTGGGCGAAACCATCGACATGCTGCGTGATCAGGTCCAGTCCTTCGTCGCAGCCGAAATCGCCCCGCGAGCGGCGCAAATCGATAAAGACAACCTGTTCCCGGCTGACTTGTGGCGCAAGTTTGGCGAAATGGGCCTGTTGGGCGTCACCGTCGACGAAGAATATGGCGGCGCGGGCCTGGGTTATCTGGCCCATGTGGTGGCGATGGAAGAAATCAGCCGTGGTTCGGCGTCGGTGGCCTTGTCCTATGGCGCGCACTCCAATCTGTGCGTCAACCAGATCAACCGCAACGGCAACCCGGCGCAGAAAGCCAGATACCTGCCCAAACTCATCAGCGGCGAGCACGTTGGCGCCCTGGCCATGAGCGAGCCAAATGCCGGTTCTGACGTGGTTTCCATGCGCCTGCGGGCCGACAAGCGGGGTGACCGGTTCGTGCTCAATGGCAGCAAGACCTGGATCACCAACGGCCCGGATGCCAACACCTATGTGATCTACGCCAAGACCAGCCCGGAAAAGGCTGCGCACGGCATCAGCGCGTTTATTGTCGAGCGCGACTGGAAGGGATTTTCCCGCAGCAACAAGTTCGACAAGCTCGGCATGCGCGGCTCGAACACCTGCGAGCTGTTTTTCGATGACGTCGAGGTGCCGGAAGAAAACCTGCTCGGCGCGCTGGACGGCGGGGTGAAAGTGCTGATGAGCGGCCTGGATTACGAGCGCGTGGTGCTTTCGGGTGGCCCGACCGGAATCATGCAGGCTTGCATGGACGTCGTGGTTCCGTACATCCATGACCGCAAGCAATTCGGCCAGAGTATCGGCGAATTCCAGCTGATTCAGGGCAAGGTGGCAGATATGTATACGCAACTGAACGCCAGTCGCGCTTATCTTTATGCCGTGGCCCAGGCCTGCGAGCGTGGCGAAACCACCCGCAAGGACGCCGCCGGGGTGATTCTGTACAGCGCCGAACGCGCGACGCAGATGGCCCTGGACACCATCCAGATTCTGGGCGGCAACGGCTACATCAATGAATTCCCGGCCGGGCGGCTGTTACGTGATGCCAAGTTGTATGAGATCGGCGCGGGCACCAGTGAAATTCGCCGAATGCTAATTGGGCGCGAATTGTTCAATGAGACGAAATAAGAGCAGTTGCAAGCGGCAAGACAAGATCCTGCCGCTCTGCGGACCACAGCATTCAGGGAGTAACTGATGGCCATTTTGCATAGCCAGATCAACACCCGCTCGCCGGTTTTTTCAGTTAATAGCGTCGCAATGCTGGAGCACGTCCACGGCTTGCGGCAGTTGCTGGAGAAAATCCAGCAAGGCGGCGGCGCCAAAGCTCAGGAACGCCACGCCTCGCGGGGCAAACTGCTGCCTCGGGAGCGTATCAATCGCCTGCTCGACAGCGGATCGCCATTTCTTGAAATCGGCCAGCTCGCCGCTTTCGAGGTTTATGACGAAGATGTCCCGGCAGCCGGGGTGATTGCAGGTATCGGCCGGATCGAAGGCGTCGAATGCATGATCATCGCCAACGATGCCACGGTAAAAGGCGGTTCGTACTACCCGCTCACGGTGAAGAAACACCTGCGCGCGCAGACCATCGCCCAGCAGAATCGCCTGCCGTGCATCTATCTGGTGGATTCGGGCGGCGCCAACCTGCCAAGGCAGGATGAAGTGTTCCCGGACCGCGAGCACTTCGGTCGGATATTTTTCAACCAGGCCAACATGAGTGCTCAGGGCATCCCGCAGATCGCCGTGGTCATGGGCTCCTGCACGGCGGGCGGCGCCTACGTGCCGGCCATGGCCGACGAAGCCATCATGGTTCGCCAGCAAGCGACGATTTTTCTCGCCGGTCCGCCGCTGGTCAAGGCGGCCACGGGCGAAGTGGTCAGCGCTGAAGACCTTGGCGGAGCCGACGTGCATTGCCGCACCTCCGGGGTGGCCGATCACTATGCCGAGAACGACGAGCATGCGCTGGAACTGGCGCGTCGCTGTGTCGCCAACCTCAACTGGCGCAAACAAGGGCAACTCGAAGCGATTGCTCCCATCGCCCCGCTGTACGCCAGCGAAGAGCTGTATGGGGTGATTCCTGCCGACGCCAAACAGCCTTTCGATGTGCGGGAAGTCATCGCCCGGTTGGTGGATGGTTCGCAGTTCGATGAGTTCAAGGCGCTGTTCGGCACGACATTGGTGTGTGGTTTCGCTCGCCTGCATGGCTACCCCATCGCGATTCTGGCCAACAACGGCATTTTGTTCGCCGAATCTGCACAAAAAGGCGCGCACTTCATCGAGCTGGCCTGTCAGCGCGGCATTCCCTTGCTGTTTCTGCAAAACATCACCGGTTTCATGGTGGGCCAGAAATACGAAGCCGGCGGCATCGCCAAGCATGGCGCCAAACTGGTGACCGCTGTGGCTTGCGCCAGGGTGCCGAAGTTCACGGTGATCATCGGCGGCAGCTTCGGTGCCGGGAATTACGGCATGTGCGGTCGCGCTTACGACCCGCGCTTTCTGTGGATGTGGCCCAACGCCCGCATCGGCGTCATGGGTGGCGAGCAAGCCGCTGGCGTGCTGGTACAGGTCAAGCGCGAACAGGCGCAACGTAGCGGCGAAACGTTCACAGCCGCCCAGGAAGCCGAGATCAAGCAGCCGATTCTCGATCAGTACGAGCATCAGGGGCATCCGTACTACTCAAGCGCTCGCTTGTGGGACGACGGCGTCATCGACCCGGCCCAGACCCGGGATGTTCTCGCCCTGGCGCTGTCCGCCGCGCTGAACGCCCCCATCGAGCCCACCACATTCGGCCTGTTCCGCATGTAAGCCGGTGCGCGCCCAAGGAATGACCATGACTGATTTTCATACTGTAGAAGTCCACCGTGACCCGCGCGGCTTCGCCACTTTGTGGCTGAACCGTCCGGAGAAAAACAATGCCTTCAATGCCCAGATGATTCGCGAGCTGATTCTCGCGCTGGATCAGGTGCAAGGCGACGCCAGCCTGCGTTTCCTGCTGATTCGCGGGCGCGGCAAACATTTCAGCGCCGGTGCCGATCTGGCCTGGATGCAGCAATCGGCGAATCTGGATTACAACACCAATCTGGACGACGCTCGGGAACTTGCCGAACTGATGTACAACCTGGCCAAGCTGAAAATCCCCGCCCTGGCAGTGGTGCAAGGCGCGGCATTCGGCGGTGCTTTAGGCTTGATCAGCTGCTGCGACATGGCCATTGGTGCCGAGGATGCACAGTTTTGCCTGTCGGAGGTACGTATCGGCCTCGCTCCGGCGGTGATCAGCCCATTCGTGGTGCAGGCCATCGGCGAACGTGCAACCCGACGTTATGCCTTGACCGCTGAGCGGTTCAGCGGCGCAAGAGCGCAGCAGATCGGCCTGCTTGCCGAGTGTTATCCCGCCAGCGAACTGGAACATTACGTCGAACAGTGGATCGACAATCTGCTGCTCAACAGCCCGCTGGCCATGCGCGCCAGCAAGGACTTGCTGCGGGAAGTCGGCAATGGCGAGCTGAGCCCCGGGCTGCGCCGCTATTGCGAGAACGCTATCGCCCGAATCCGCATCAGCGCCGAGGGCCAGGAAGGTCTGCGCGCGTTTCTGGAAAAGCGTACGCCCGGCTGGCAGGCCGCCGTGGCCGACAACCACAAGGAGCCACGTTCATGAGCGTCCCGAAACTGACTACGTTGCTCGTTGCCAATCGGGGCGAAATCGCCTGCCGGATCATGCGCTCGGCGAAAAAAATGGGCTTGACCACCGTCGCCGTACACAGCGCAGTGGATCGCGATGCACGGCACAGTCGCGAAGCCGATATCTGTGTCGATCTGGGCGGCAGTAAAGCCGCCGACAGTTACCTGCTGATCGACAAGCTGATCGATGCGGCCAGATCCAGCGGCGCCCAGGCCATTCATCCGGGCTACGGCTTTTTATCTGAAAACGCCGATTTCGCCCGAGCCATTGAAGCGGTAGGGCTGATTTTCCTCGGCCCACCCGCCTCGGCCATTGATGCCATGGGCAGCAAGGCTGCGGCCAAGGCCCTGATGGAAGACGCAGGCGTGCCGCTGGTGCCGGGTTATCACGGCCAGGCACAGGATGTTGCAACCTTTCTCGACGCGGCCCAGCGCATCGGTTATCCGGTCTTGCTCAAGGCGACAGCGGGCGGTGGTGGGAAAGGCATGAAGGTCGTCGAACGGCCCGGGGAAATGGCTGAAGCCCTGGCCTCCGGGCAACGCGAAGCTCTGGCGTCCTTCGGCGACTCACGCATGCTGGTGGAGAAATACCTGCTCAAACCGCGTCATGTGGAAATACAGGTGTTCGCTGATCGGCAGGGGCACTGCATTTATCTGCATGATCGCGACTGCTCGATTCAACGGCGTCATCAGAAGGTCGTCGAAGAGGCACCGGCACCGGGCCTCAGCACGCAACTGCGCCAGACCATGGGCGAAGCGGCTGTCCGCGCAGCGCAAACTATTGGTTACGTCGGCGCGGGGACGGTGGAGTTCCTGCTCGATTCCCGGGGCGAATTCTTCTTCATGGAGATGAACACGCGCCTGCAAGTCGAACATCCGGTCACCGAGCTTATTACCGGCGTGGATCTGGTCGAATGGCAGATTCGGATCGCCCAGGGCGAGGCCCTGCCCGTTTCTCAGGAACAAGTGCTGCGTAACGGCCATGCGATTGAGGTTCGCCTCTACGCTGAAGACCCTGATCACGACTTCCTGCCCTCGACCGGGACGCTGCAATTGTATCGGGAGTGTTCACTGGGCCATGGCAAACGGGTCGACAGCGGCGTCAGCGAAAGCGACAGCGTTTCGCCATTCTACGATCCGATGCTTGCCAAGTTGATTGCCTGGGGGGAAACCCGCGAAGAGGCACGCCTGCGACTGCTGTCCATGCTCGATGAGTTCGTGGTTGGCGGGGTCAAGACCAATTTGCCCTTCCTGCGGCGCATCGTTGGCCATCCGGCTTTTGCCACAACGGAACTGGATACCGATTTCATCCCGCGCTATCAGGCACAGCTGCTGCCCACGCCTGCCGAATTGTCCGCTGAGTTCTGGCAGGCCGCTGCCGAGGCGTTCAGCCAGAGCACGACGGCTCGCATTAATCGGGATGACGCTCATTCGCCGTGGGCCGCCAATAACGGGCTGCGTCTGGGGCTACCCAGTGAAATTGACCTGCACCTGAGCTGCAATGGCCAGCAGCATGTCATCAAGTTGCGCAACGCCGATACATTGCTCGCGCGGCGGACTGGCGAACAGCTGCAAGTCGTCACGGATGGAATAACCCGCAAGCATCTGGCCTTGCGACGCGGCGACACGCTGTATCTGCAATGGCAGGGCGAAGTGCACGCCATCAAGCGCCTGGACCCGATTGCCGAGGCCGAATCCAGCCATGGCCCGCAAGGTGGCCTGACCGCGCCCATGAACGGCAGCATCGTTCGGGTGTTGGTAGAAGTGGGTGAGCGAGTTGAAGCCGGCACTCAATTGGTGGTGCTGGAGGCCATGAAAATGGAACACAGCATCCGCGCCGCCCATGCTGGTGTGGTTACGGCGCTGTATTGCAATGAAGGCGAGATGGTCAGCGAGGGGACGGTGCTGGTGGAGCTGGAAGCCGGTAGCGTTTGAACATTCACAGGAGGCTGTGACCCGTAGGACCGGCTTCAGCCGGGAGAACGCTCTCCCGGCTGAAGCCGGTCCTACGGTATCCAATCAAGCAGCCACTTCATACAACTTCGGCAACTCCACTTCACCGCTGATCAAGCTCTGGCGCATGCGCGCAGCTTGCAGGGCTGCGGCTTTCATGGCGCTTTCCTTGATGTGACCGTAACCGCGGATTTTCTCCGGCAGTCGCGCCAGGCTCAATGCAGTGTGGCGATTGGATGCCGATAGATGCTGGAGGATCAGCTCGATGTCGCTGACGTAAGACTCGATCAGCTCCCGCTCCTGGCGGCGTTCCAGGCTGCGACCGAATGGGTCGATGGCCGTGCCACGCAGGAATTTGAACTTCGCCAGAACATCGAAGGCCTTGAGCATCCACGGTCCGAAACTGCGTTTACGCGGCTGCCCGGTCAGCTTGTCGCGTTTGGCCAGCCATGACGGCGCAAGGTGGAATTCCAGGCGATAGTCACCTTCAAACTGGGCCTGCAATTGGCGAGTGAAATCGCCGTTGCTGTATAGCCGCGCCACTTCATATTCGTCCTTGTAGGCCAACAGCTTGAAGTAGTTGAACGCCACAGCTTCGGTCAATGCCAGTTGCTGGCCCGGAAATAGTCGCGCCTCGCTTTCCTGAACCTTGCTCACCAGCCGCATGTAGCGCTTGGCGTAGGCGTCGTTCTGGTAGGCCGTCAGGCTTGCGACATTGGCCTGCACCCGTTGATCAAAGCTCAGCAATTGCGGTTCTTCCGGAATCTGACCGATTGGGTTGGCCGCAGCCTGTACGGCTGGCAGATCATGAGCCGCGCGACGGCCCCAGAGAAAAGCCTGTTGGTTGAGATTGACCGACACGCCATTGAGTTCGATGGCTTTCTCGATAGCCGCCGAACTCAGCGGGATCAAACCCAACTGGAAGGCATACCCGAGCATGAACAGGTTACTGGCAATGGTGTCGCCCAAGAGCTTGGTCGCCAGATCCGTCGCTTCAACAAAGTGGGTATGTTGCACGCCCACTGCGTCGCGAATGGTCTGTTTCATCGCTTCGGCCGGAAATTCGGCGTCCGGATTGCGGGTGAACTCGGCAGTCGGGGTTTGCTGGCTGTTGACCACGGCATGGGAAAAGGTCGAGTTGAGCTTGGCAATCGCATCCGGACCGGACGCCACCAGCAAGTCACAGCCCAGCAACAGATGCGCTTCGCCTGCGGCAATGCGCACCGCAAACAGGTCTTCCTGACGCGCCGCGATGCGGATATGGCTGACCACCGGACCGAACTTCTGCGCCAGACCGGCCTGGTCCAGCACGCTGCAGCCCTTGCCTTCCAGGTTGGCGGCGAAGCCCAGCATGGCGCCAACCGTGGTCACGCCAGTACCGCCGACACCCGACAGCAGAATGTTGTGCGGCTTGGCCAGGCTTGGCAGTTGCGGGTCTGGCAGTTGGGCGAAGGCTTGCACCTGAGTCGGCAGGCTTGGCTTGCGCAATGCGCCGCCATGAACGGTGACAAAGCTCGGGCAGAAACCTTCGACGCAGCTGAAATCCTTGTTACAGGCGTTCTGATCGATTTCCCGCTTGCGGCCCTGCGCCGTTTCCTTGGGCAGCACAGACAGACAACCGGACTTGACCCCGCAATCGCCGCAGCCTTCGCACACGGCTGGGTTGATCAACGCACGTTTTTCCAGATCCTTCATGGTGCCGCGTTTGCGCCGACGACGCTTCTCGGTGGCACAGGTCTGGTCATAGATGATCACCGAAACGCCTTTGAACTCACGCAGCTCGCGTTGCACGCTGTCCAGATCGCGTCGGTGGTGAAAAGTGGTGATCGGCGCGAAACCGTCGCGGCTCGGGTATTTGTCCGGCTCATCGGAAACCAGTGCGATGCGCAGCACGCCTTCGTTGAAGACCTGACGGCTGAGCTGATCGACCCGCAAAATCCCATCAATCGGCTGCCCGCCCGTCATTGCCACGGCATCGTTGTAGAGAATTTTGTAAGTGATGTTGACCCCGGCCGCGACCGCCGCACGCACGGCCAGATGCCCGGAGTGGAAGTAAGTACCGTCGCCCAGGTTCTGGAACACGTGGGGCGTTTCAGTGAACGGTGCCTGGCCGATCCAGGTCACGCCCTCGCCGCCCATCTGGGTGAAGGTTTCGGTGGCCCGATCCATCCAGATGGTCATGTAGTGGCAACCAATGCCGGCCAGGGCGCGACTGCCTTCAGGCACGCGCGTTGAGGTGTTGTGCGGGCAGCCTGAGCAAAAATGGGGGGTGCGCTGAGTATTGAACAGCGGTGCTTGCAGCGCTTGTTCCTTCTCCGCGAGAAATTGCAGGCGCGCCTCGATTTGCGGGCTGCTGTAGAAAGGCGCCAGACGCTTGGCAATGACCCGGGCAATCATCGCCGGAGTCAGCTCACTGAGATTCGGCAGCAGCGACCGGCCTTGCTCGTCGAACTCGCCAACCACCACTGGACGGCGGTCCACTGGCCAGTTGTAGAGCTGGCCGGTGAGTTGGTCTTCGATGACGCTGCGTTTCTCTTCAACGACCAGAATTTCTTCCAGCCCTTCGGCGAAATCATGCACCGACACCGGCTCCAGCGGCCAGCTCATGCCGACCTTGAGCACCCGAATGCCGACCTGCGCGCACAAATCCTGATCGATGCCCAGTTCTTCCAGCGCTTGCCGCACATCCAGATAAGACTTGCCGGTGGTGACGATGCCCAGCCGAGGCTGAGGCGAATCGATAACCACTTGATTGAGTTTATTGGCACGAGCGAAGGCCCGGGCGGCGTAGATTTTGTAGGTGTTGAGGCGTGCTTCCTGAGCCAGCGGCGGATCAGGCCAACGAATGTGCAAGCCGCCTTGGGGAATTTCGAAGTCTTCGGGAATTTGCGTGACGACGCGCAGCGGATCGACTTCGACGACGGCCGAAGAGTCGACGTTTTCGGCGATGGTTTTCATCGCCACCCAACATCCGCTGTAGCGCGACAGCTCCCAGCCGATGATGCCGTAATCGAGAATTTCCTGAACATTGCTTGGGTTGAGCACTGGAATCATCGCGGCGATGAACGCATGTTCGCTCTGGTGGGCGATGGTTGACGATTTGCAGCCATGATCGTCGCCCGCCAGCACCAATACACCACCGTTGTTAGCGACACCTGCGGAGTTGGCGTGCTTGAACACATCGCCGCAACGATCAACGCCTGGACCTTTGCCGTACCAGAGGGCAAACACACCGTCGTATTTGCCTTCGGGGAACAGATTGACCTGCTGACTGCCCCAAACGGCCGTCGCCGCCAACTCTTCGTTGACGCCGGGCTGGAAATGGATGGCGTTCTGTTTCAGGTAATCCTTGGCATCCCAAAGGCTTTTGTCGAGGTTGCCCAATGGCGAACCGCGATAGCCCGAGATGAACCCGGCGGTATTGAGGCCACGCGCCTCATCGCGCTGCTTCTGCAGCATCGGCAGGCGGGTCAATGCCTGAGTGCCGGTCAAATACAGATTGCCGGTCGCGAGCCGGTACTTATCGTCCAGACGAAGATCAGCCAAAGACATTCAGGTGCTCCTTTTATTTTTATGAGCATTTCAGGCTGTAGTACCGAGCAGGTTCGACTCAGCGGTCACAAGCAAAATACTGCCTGTAGCAACCGGGCTTTTTCTTTCTAATTTGGCGAAAATCTGCTGATATTCGACATATTCCTTTCGGTAAAAATAAAAAACAGGGTCAATTCATGCAGATTAAATTAAGCCCCATCGACCGCAAGATCCTGCGCCTGCTGCAACACGATGCCGACCTCTCCGCTGCGGAGATCGCCGAACGCGTCGAGCTTTCCCAATCGCCCTGCTGGCGGCGGATCAACCGGCTGCAGGAAGAAGGCGTTATCGAACGCAAAGTCGCCCTGCTCAACCCGAAAAAGCTCGGCCTGACCATGACGGTTTTCGTCAGCGTGAAGTTATCGGGGCATGGTCGGCGTTATCTGACCGAATTCGAAGAAGCGATCACCGGCTACCCGGAGGTGCTGGAATGCTATGCGATGGCGGGGACTATGGATTTCTTGCTGAAGGTCGTGGCCCAGGACATTTCCAGCTATGAACGCTTCTTGCGCGATCACCTGCTGCAACAGCCCCACGTACAGGAAGCGCACTCCAACATCGCCATGAGCGAGGTGAAGCGCACCACTGAATTGCCACTGGATTGAGGCTCTGCGGCCTCGTCACCGATTGCTTTTCTGCATGGGCGCAAGAAAAACATTTGACTTGCAAATGATAATGATTATTATTGCATCAACTGGTCGCGAGATCAGCTGGATAACTCAGGAGTCTTAGGTCGGCTCCTGGATTATCTCCTCATCAGGCTAATCACGGTTTTTGACCCGGATTTTTTCCGGGTCTTTTTTTTGGTTTTTTCGTTGCTTCAGGCTAATGAAGACGTGTCATTCTGCGATTGCGCGGATCATAGCAAAAAGAATATTGAACGAGACTGCGAAGTTGGCTTTCTCAGCCTTTGGCAGCCAGATAAATAGTAAATGATGAGACATCTCCGTTGAGATAGGTTCTCATCATTGAGTGATCTCATCAGCGAGGCGATCGATCATGAGTACCCGGCTCTCGTCTTTTACCGCCTTTCCGGCTCACCAGCCGGACGCACCGCTCAGCCGGCAAGCGCTAGAACTGCGCATCGGCCTGCAGAAATTGTCGCGCCGCGCGCAGCAGATTTTTCTCATGAGTCGGCTGGATAACCTGCCCTACGCGAACATCGCCAGCTTTCTGGATACCGACCTGGACGCTGTCGAGCGCGCCATGGTCCGAGTCCTGCAACAAAGCCGCCCCCATGTGGCCGCGTCCATCGCGCCGGTTGCCGAAAACGTCAACGAAGCGGCCAGCCGTTGGTATGTGCATTTGCAAAGCCCGCAGGCCACCGCCAGTCAGCGCATTGAATTTCGTCACTGGCTTGATGCGGATCTGGATCACCTGTGCGCCTTCGAGGCGACCGAACGACTGTGGCGTCAGTTATTGGCTCCGGCTACTGCCATGGGCGCCAGCGGCTGGCATCGTCGCAAGCGCCGCGCCTATCTGGGATGGTGGTTGCTCTCGGCGTTCGTGGGCGGGCTGCTGGTGACCGCCGAGGCGTTCTACTGAGTCACTCATGGCCGATTGACTGAAGTTAACGTCGCCGTGGTCCGCGGTGTTCCGTGTAAAGTAGCTGTCACATTTGGCACTGACGTACAGGAACCCACCGTGACCACTCTCAGCATCAGCGCGGACTTCGACAGCGGCAATATCGAAGTAATAGACGCGAGCAGCCCTGCACATATTCAGCTGGCAATGCGTCCAGACACCAAAAGCCCGCATTTCCAGTGGTTTCACTTCAAGGCTGAAGGCCTGCACGTCGGCGAGCCCCACCATTTCAGTCTCAACAATGCCAGCCAGTCCAGTTACAACCGGGCGTGGACCGGCTACAACGCGGTTGCGTCCTACGACCACCAGGACTGGTTCCGCGTGCCCTCGACGTTCGACGGCAAGGCGCTGAATTTCACCCTCACGCCGACCCACTCCGAGGTGTATTTCGCCTACTTTGAACCTTACAGCCGTGAGCGCCATGACTGGCTGATCAAGCACGCGCTGGAAAATGCTGGCACGGAACTGCTGGCCACCGGTAAAAGCGTTGAAGGTCGCGACATTCCGCTGCTGCGCAAAGGCAACGGAGCCCCGGGCAAGCGCAATATCTGGATCATCGCCCAGCAGCATCCTGGCGAACACATGGCCGAGTGGTTCATGGAAGGCTTGATCGAGCGCCTTGTGGAGCAGAATGATCCGCAACTGACGCAATTGCTGGATGCCGCCGATTTGTACCTGGTGCCGCACATGAATCCCGACGGCTCCTTCCGTGGACATTTGCGCACCAATGCCAATGGCAAGGACCTCAATCGCTGCTGGCAGGATTCCACCGAAGACACCAGCCCCGAGGTGTTTTTCGTCAAGCAGCAGATGGAAAAGTATGGCGTGGACATGTTCCTTGACGTACATGGCGATGAGGAAATCCCCTACGTCTTCACTGCTGCCTGTGAAGGCAATCCCGGCTATACGCCCAAACAGGCTGAGCTGGAAGAACACTTCCGCCGCCGCTTGAGCGAAATCACCCGGGATTTCCAGACCCGTTACGGCTATCCCCGCGCGCAACCCGGCCAGGCCAACATGAACCTGGCCTGCAACAGCATCGGCGAGCGCTTCAAGTGCCTGTCATTGACCCTCGAGATGCCGTTCAAGGACAACGACAACGCCCCCGACCTGGTAACGGGCTGGTCAGGCAAACGTTCCAAGCAACTGGCCAAGGATGTTTTGACCACGCTCGCGGAAATGGTCCCGGTGTTGCGCTGACAGCACTGAATTCTGGAGCGAACTGTGCAGACTGTGTGAAAACGTCACGAGCGAAGGCAAGACAAGGCAAAAACAGGCGGAAAAGCGGAGTCTAGGTGTTCTAAATGAGCATTTTCCGCCTGTTTTTAACGCAGTATTGCCGAGCGCAGTAGTTTTCACACAGTCTGCGTGGGAGCGAGCTTGCTCGCGAATAGGCACGACGCCTCGCCAACAAGTTGGCTCCTACAGGGCAGGTTCGTTACTCGGTGCCCGTACCCCGCAACATACTGCCCAGCACTGCATCACGGCGGATCCAGCCGTGAAACAGTGCGGCGGCGACATGCAGCAAGATCGTCAGAAACAGCAGATAAGCCAGGTACGTATGCGCCTGGCGCAGAAACGCAAAGGTATGCGGGTTGGCCGCCACGATTGACGGCAGTCGCAACGAATTGCCCAACATCACCGGATCTCCGGCGGCAGAAATCATTGACCAGCCAATCAATGGCATCGCCAGCATCAGCGCATAGAGCAGATAGTGCGACAGCTTGGCGGACAACGCCTGCCATGTCGGCAGATCGGCCGGCAACGGCGGCGTTTGCGTAGAGAAACGCACGATCAGGCGCAGGATCACCAGCACCAGAATCGCAATCCCCAACGGCTTGTGAAGGTTGAGCAACCATTCATGGCGTTGCGATACCGAAGCCACCATGCCAGCGCCGATAAACAGCATGGCGATGATCATCAGCGCCATCAACCAATGCAGCAGTCGCGCCAGCGGGGCGAAATGTCGGGTAGGTGCGCTCATGATTTTTTCTCCGCAACGGGCGCCGCTTTCGGCAATTGATCAACTTCGCCGGTACGCCGCTGATAAGAAGATGCGTAGGCCGCCGAGCGGGCCGCCAGCAACGGGTCGCCAGAACCCGCGATACCGGCAGGCAGGATCAACGGATCAAAGTTGATATCGCGGCAATCACCGTCTGCTTGGGGTTGCGTGCTGTCGATGACCAGCGTCCCGGCATTGATGGCGCGACGTTCGGCAGGCCATTGCTTGCTGGCGTCGTCAATCGGGTCGTTTGGTTCGGCCAGGGTGATCATCAGGTTCCAGCGCAGCGGACCACGGGCGAGCCGGTCGGCTAGATCCGGCTCCAGGTAGTCCTTGGCATCCGGCGCGGGGCTGTCCGCAGTATCCTGATTGACCGGCACCATGTTCCAGCGCACGGCCTGGCGCTTGCCCTCTGCGTTGATGAGATAGAACGCATTGACGCTGTTATAGGTTTCGGTGGCGTAGCTGGCGGAAGGTTTGGCAGTCTTGACCCAGGTGAGGAATGGCACAGCCTCAGGATGCTTGGCGAAAAACGCCGCAGGCTTGGCCGGATAAGGTTTACCGGTTGCCGGATCAGGCGCCTGGGCTTGCATCAATTCATAAAAAGCCTGCGGCGTGCCGACCGGGAAAACCGGCATGGCATTCATCCCGGTCCGCCATTGCTGGCCGTTGGCCTGGGTGAAACGCAGCGCCATACTGCGCAACGGCGCGGCACTGTCCGGCGAGTAGGGATTGCCGGTCGGCAAGGCAAAGCGGCCTTCGACCGGGGTGCGCGTCGCGGAAAATACCTGTGCGCTGGAATACTGCGCGGCGCTGCCGTTGCTTTCAAAGTAACCTGCGACACACACGCCCTTGGGGTGGTTGCGCCTGAATCCGGGATGCACGCCGTTGTTGTGCTCAAGCCCATCGACCAGACGTGCCGGGGTCAGACGCTGTGGATCCAGATAGCCGCCGACGTAAGCCAGCGCGGTGGCCGCCGCCAACACGATAACGCCGATACCAGCCAGCCGCAGCAGTGTGCTGCCAAGGCTCAGGGGCGGTTTTTGCTGTTCAGGCGGCGGGAAGCGCTCGACCATGGGGGATCTCCTGGGCCGTTGGCCTGTAGGTAAGTGGACGGTAAGACGCACCCTGTCAGGGTTTATTCCCTGCTCCGAAATTAATTGTATAAATGGAGGAATAAACGCTGTGGAGCGTCGTCTCTCTGATCACACGCTTACCTGATCATAGTTACAGACCGGAAACCCGCCGCCCATGAACGAGCTTGATGAACAGTTACGGGAGTTGATCCCGCGCATGCGCAGATTTGCCCAGTCGCTGACCCGCAACCCCAGCACTGCCGACGACCTGGTGCAGGCCAGCCTGGAAAAAGCCTTGTCGGCCTGGGGTAACAAGCGGCCGGAAGGCGATTTGCGCGCCTGGCTGTTTTCCATCCTTTACCGGCAGTTTCTGGACGCCCATCGCCGCTCCCGGCGCTATAGCCGAATGCTTGAGCTGTTTACCGGCGGTGGCGACGATCATTACCAGCCCAGCGTCGAGCGCACCGTGGTGGCGCAGTCCACCCTGGGTGCATTCGAGCGCCTGAACACCGAACAGCGCGCGTTGCTGCTCTGGATTTCAGTGGAAGGCTTGAGTTACAAGGAGGTCGCCGAAATTCTCGATGTACCTGTTGGCACCGTCATGTCCCGCCTGTCGCGCGCTCGCCAGGCGCTACGCCAAATCAGTGATGGCGAAATCCTGTCCCCTGCCCTGCGGATATTAAAATGATTACTTTGCCCCCCAGCGAACACGTATTGAATGCTTACGTCGACCGTCAGCTCAGCGATGCCGACCGGGCGACACTGGAAACCTGGCTCGCCGCGCATCCCGACGTCGCCTTGCAGGTAAAGCAATGGCAGGAAGATGCGCAACAGTTGCGTGCGGCCTTGAGCGGCCAACTGCAACGCCAGGCCAATCCCGAACTGGACCCAACGTTCATTCGCCAGCGCATGCGCCGCAACAGCTATCGGCATTACGCCACGGCGGCGGTATTGCTGGTGGCAGTGAGCGTCGGCGGCCTGAGCGGCTGGCACGCCCGGGAACTGACCCTGAGCAGCGCTACCCTGCCCATGGCCGATGCGGTGCAGGCTTACCGGATGTTCGCCGTCAACGAGAACATGGCCAGTGACTGGAGCGCCGAAAAACCCAACGATGCCCAAGGCTGGCTGGACCGCAACTTTGCCCGGGCCGAGCGCCTGCCGAATATGGAAGCGGCCGGTTTCAGGCCGGTCAGCGGGCGCATGACCAGCACCGAGCAAGGCGCGGCGGCCATGGTCGTGTACAAAGATCGCGAAGGCCGCACCCTGAGTTTCTACATCCGTCCGCCCGGTGCGCAGCATCATCTGCTACCGCGTGGCAGCCGCCTGGATGGCGATCTGCAGGCTGACTACTGGTCCAGCGGCAGTTACAACTACGCGGTGGTTGGCGCCGCCAAAGACGAAGCGACCCAGCGTGCCCGGAAGGCTTTGCCTGAAGCGATTTGATGGGTGGTTGCGAATTTGTAGGACCGGCTTTAGCCGGGAGAACGCTCTCCCGGCTAAAGCCGGTCCTACGCAATGACGCGGTGATTCAGCAACAAACCGATCAAGCCATCGCCCGCCGGCCATTGCTGCGCTGCACCAGCAACCCCAGCAATGCCGTCAGCGCCAGCGCAATCACCACCGCACCATAGACGTTGGTGGTAGCGATCAGACCGAAGCTGTGCGCTGAAAACCCTGCGGCGAGCGCTGGCACACAGAACGCCAGGTAACTGAGTACGTAGAACGCCGACATCAAACCCGCCCTCTCGTGGGCATGGGCCAGCGGCAGCAGCAAGCGCAAGGCGGCGAGAAAACTTGAGCCGAAACCTATGCCGGCGATCACCGTCCCGACGAAAAACAGCCATAGCCAACCCGCATTCACTGCCGCCAGGATGACGGCGACGCCCAGGGTCAGGAAGCTTGCGCCGATCCATAAGCCAAGCGTCGGCGGGCGCAAACGCAGAGTGAGGATCGCCAATGCGCCGCTCAAGGTTAGCGACGCCACAGCTAACCCGCCGTTGATTGCCGAGGTTGAACCCGTCGCCGCCGCCAACAGCGAAGGAGTCAATGACAGGTAGAAACCGCCCAGCGACCAGGCGGCGATATCCACCGGCAACACCAGCCATAAAGTACGCCGCGCCTGGAGCGGGACATGCAGCGAAGGCTTGAGGGACTTCCACACCCCCGGCTGGCGGCTGACCGTCTCCGGCATGCGCCACAGATAAATGGCCTGCGACACAAACGCGGCCAGCAACAGGTAATACGCCAACAGCAGCGGCAGAGGCGCCAGCTCTACCAGCAAGCCAGTGCCCAACGCGCCGATGGCCATGCCGAACATTGGTGCGATACTGTTGATCAACGGACCCTGCTTTTGATCGCTGTCCAGCAATGCTGCGCCCAGAGCACTTGCGGCCATGCCAGTGGCCAGGCCTTGAAGCATGCGCGCCAGGACCAGCCAGATCACATCCGTGGCTATGATAAACAACAGCATCGAGACGATTTCCAGCAGCAAGGCGCTGAAAATGACCGGCCGCCGGCCCAGATAATCCGACAACGAACCGACAATCAGCAAGGCAACCAACAGCGTCAACGCGTAAACCGCGAAGATCAGCGTCAACATCGCCGCCGAGAAGCCCCAGGCCTGCTGGTACAGATGGTACAGCGGAGTCGGCGCGCTGGAGGCGGCGAAAAAGCACAGCGTGGTAAACGCCAGAAAGCCCAGGTGATTGCGACCCCGTTCGTGCATATCCGGTTTCTGGAAAGGAAGGGACATGGGTACACTCTCCACTCAAGCAAATCATTAAAGCTAATATTTAGCGTTTCCGAGTGTGCTAGCTGTCGCCGCTTAAAGCAAATACTTTGTGTTAAGGTCTGCCACATGGCTATTAAAGAAGGAATACGCCCCGGCGGCCGCAGCGCCCGGGTGCAAGAGTCGATTCACGGCGCAGTGCGCGATCTGCTACGCGAACATGAGCGCGGCGACCTAAGCGTGCCTCTGATTGCGACGCGCGCTGGCGTTACCCCATCGACCATCTATCGTCGCTGGGGCGACCTGACCACGCTGCTGGCCGATGCCGCGGTGGAACGCCTGCGCCCGGACCCACCCATCGATTGCGGCAACCTGCGCGACGATCTGCGGACCTGGACCGAGATGTACCTGGACGACGTAGACTCCGCTCCTGGCCGGGAAATGATGCGCGACGTCGTAGCCAGCAACGGCGCCAACTGTTCCGGCAAATGCATGGCGATTACCCGCGACCAGCTGCAGATCATCATTGATCGCGCAGTGGCCCGTGGTGAAACATCGCCCAGTGCCGAGGACCTGATCGACCGCGTGGTAGCGCCGACGGTCTACCGGATTCTGTACGCCGAAGCCGCGCCATCCCTCGCGCGCGTTCATCAATGGGTCGACGGCTGCCTGGCAGACGCCAACGCTCAAGTGGAGCGCGTCTGATCCATGCACAGCCTCGAAGACCTGCGCGCTGGCCAACTGGCCGGCATCAAACGACTGGACCTGTCCTGTGGCCTGACCGAGTTCCCGAGGGAAATCTTTGCGCTGGCCGACTCGCTGGAAGTCCTCAATCTCAGCGGCAATGCCTTGCAGCACTTGCCTGATGACCTGCATCGCCTGAAGCGTCTGCGCGTGTTGTTCGGCTCGGACAACCTGTTTACCGAGCTGCCTGAATGCATCGGCCAGTGTCGTGAACTGCAGATCGTCGGTTTCAAGGCCAACCAGATCCAGCATGTCCCGGCTCAGGCGCTGCCGCCGCAGTTGCGCTGGCTGATCCTGACCGACAACCGGATTCAGTACCTGCCCGAAGCGCTGGGCGATTGTCCGGCACTGCAAAAGCTGATGCTCGCTGGCAATCAGTTGCAGTTGCTGCCCGCCAGCCTGGCCCGTTGCGAACGCCTTGAGCTGATCCGGATTGCCGCCAATCAGCTTACGGAATTGCCCGCATGGCTGCTGGAACTGCCTTCACTGGCCTGGCTGGCTTACGCTGGCAATCCGCTATGTACCGAACACGAACAACCTGATGTGCGGCAGATTCCCTGGCCGGAGCTGCATGTTCAACAGCAACTGGGCGAAGGCGCCTCGGGCATCATTCAGCAGGCGCGCTGGCAAAGCCCGGAACAGCCTGACAAGGCCGTCGCACTCAAGCTTTATAAAGGCAGCGTGACTTCCGATGGCTCGCCGCTCAATGAAATGGCAGCGTGTATTGCTGCCGGCAATCACCCCAACCTGATTGGCATCGAAGGCCAGATCCTTGACCATCCCCAGGCTCAGGCAGGTTTGGTGATGCAATTGATTGCGCCGAGCTTTGCCAATCTGGCAGGACCTCCGAGCCTGGATTCCTGCACCCGGGACATCTATGCAGCCGATCTGCGCCTGTCCTTGCCTGTGGTTTTGCGTATAGCCCAAGGCATCGCGTCGGTTACCGCCCATTTGCACGCGTGCGGCATGACTCACGGCGATCTGTACGGACACAACATTCTGTGGGAACCCGACGGCACCTGCCTGCTGGGGGATTTCGGCGCAGCGTCGTTTCATCCGTCCTCTGCTTCGGGGCAAGCGCTGGAGCGCATTGAAACACGGGCGTTCGGGATTTTACTGGGGGAGTTGCTGGAGCGCTGTGACGCCGAAGGGTCGCAGATGACAGCGTTGCGTCAGGTGCAGGCTCAGTGTGTGCAACCGGAGATTGGCGCGAGGCCAATGCTGCAGGAGGTTTATGACTTTCTACAGACCCGCGAAATCTGAAACTGGATAAGATCTCTGTGGGAGCGAGCTTGCTCGCGAAGCGGCCAGTACAGTCCAGGTTTCCCTGCAACATAGAATCTCCCACAATTCGCACCCACAAGGACGGCGCTGAATTCGTTGGAGCGAGGCTTGCCCGCGAATCGGGCGCCTCGGTGGACCAGATGCACCGCGTTATCGTTCTTCGCGGGCAAGCCTCGCTCCAACAGGCTCTCTGTTTACCGCTGCTTACCCCGCCAACCCTACATAAACGTTCTGCACATCATCGTTGTTGTCGATGGCTTCCAGGAAGGCTTCGACTTCGGCCATTTGCTCGTCGGTCAGGCCGTCCACAGTGCTTTTCGGGCGGTAGCCCAATTGCGCGGACTGCACGCTAAACCCGAATTCAGGCAGCTTTTTGCAGACTGCGTCCATGTCGGTTGGCTCGGTGAGGAACAGCGTCGCGCCCTCTTCACCCGGCTCGCAATCCTGCGCGCCCGCTTCGATGGCGGCTTCATCAGCATCGGCATCCGGGCTGGCAGGTACGGCTTCAATCATGCCCTGATAGTTGAAATCCCAGGACACCGAACCTGCGGCGCCAAGCTGGCCCTTGCGGAACAGCACGCGAATTTCCGAAACGGTGCGGTTGATGTTGTCGGTCAGACACTCGACGATCACCGGGACGCGGTGCGGCGCAAAACCTTCGTAGGTCAGGCGTTCAAACGTGACGTTCTCGCCGAGCAGACCGGCGCCTTTCTTGATTGCGCGCTCCAGCGTTTCACGGGGCATCGAGGCTTTTTTCGCCTGCTCGACCACCAGACGCAAACGCGGGTTCATATCCGGATCAGCGCCGGCGCGTGCAGCAATCATGATTTCCTTGGACAGCTTGCCGAAAATACGACCCTTGGCATTGGATGCTGCTTCTTTATGCTTGACCTTCCACTGTGCGCCCATGCTTGCTCTCTTGATCCGATTGCGCCCTGCCCATCACAGCCGCCGTCGCTACAAAACACCGACGATGGCTGGGGCAAAGCGCTGAAAAATTGGCTAACCGAATGAAATGCGTCGTGACTGATGAACGACGCCCGGCGCATTTTATACGCGATGGCGCCAGATGAAACCCCTACTGTCGCGCCATTGATCGCAGTCAAGCCGTCGATGCCGGTGAAACACCGTGAAGCCAATCACCGATATTACCCTTTAGCTTGTAGTCCCTTTCCGAAAAAAGCCTAAGCGATGCCCATTGACCTTGGCATTTCGTACCCTCTGCACCCTGAATTTCAAGCTGGGAGCGCTGTGGATGTTCGAAGACAAGCAAATGCCGATAACGCTGAGCCTCGCCGGCAGCCCGATGGACCTGCGTGTCCTCAGCTTCACCGGCCACGACGCCCTGAACGAGCCGTATCGCTTTGACGTCGATCTGATCAGCAACAACCCGCATCTGGATATGACAAGTCTTGCAGGCAGCGCCGCCTGGCTGGCCTTTGGGGTCGAGCATGCGGGGGTTCATGGCCTGATCGACAGCGCCAGGCAACTCTATGCCGGAACCTGCCTGAGCCTGTACCGAATGACCCTGGCGCCCAGTCTGCTCAAGCTGCAACAAAACCGTCAGCGCCGCGTATTCACGGGCTTAAGCGTCCCGCAGCTGATCATCCAGTTATTGGACAACCATGGCCTGGACCAGGAGAGTTACCGTTTCGAGCAACCAGTGGGCGTGTATCCGCCTCGGGACTGGTGTGTGCAATACGACGAAACCGATTTGCATCTGCTGCAAAGGCTCTGCGAAGAGGAAGGCATTCATTTTCGGTTTGAGCACAGCCCGACCGGGCACCAGCTTATATTTGCCGACGATCCGGCCAGCTTTCCGGAGCGCCAGAGCGCCGTACGCTTGCAGCGCGATGAAACCACCCACAACCAGCCGACCATTGGCTACCTGAGCGAACGCCTGACCATCCACGCCGATGCTGGCGCCCATGACCCGGTATCGCGCCGCTGCAGGGGCACCGACGCCAGATTGCTGGCGACTGCGCAATCAGCTGCGCAAGGCGCAACCAACCAGCCTTTCGACACGGGAACCGACGCGCCAAGACCCGGCGACGAGGAAGCCCACCATCGACAGACCAGCGCTCGTACGCTGGAGCGCCTGCGTTGCGAGCGACGTCATATCCGTGGCTGGAGCAGCGATTGCGCACTGACCAGTGGCCAGATCATTCAGGTTCTGGATCACCCCGTCCCGTTGTTCAACGATCAATGGCTGCTGATCAACCTCCGCCATTGGGCAAAACAGCCAGAGGTCCTGGAGGGTTGCGACCCTCATGATATGGCCGCAATCCTGGGCGCGGCCGTCGCTGCAGCGGACGAGGGACAGGCGCCGTGGATCGATCAACTGTCGAGGCTGCCTGAGCTTGAGACATTCGATCATGGCTACCGCAACGGCTTTGGCGTGCTGCCTTGGGCAATGACATTTCGCCCTTCCTGCACCCACCGAAAACCTGGCATACGCGGTGATCAGCAGGTGACGTTGATGGCTGACGCGGCCGGGTTCGTCAGAACCGGTGATGCGTGGCGCGTCCCGATACGTTACGACTGGCAGATTGCGCCATCCTCAGCGGATGAACACGCCTGCTGGGTTCTGGCAGACCTGCCCGATCTCGCCGAGGTGTCGGTCAGCGAGCTGGCCGCTGGCGACCGGCTGCTGGTGCGGCATTTCGACAGTGATCCAGACAAGCCGGTCATCTGCGGCGTGCTGGCACACAGAACTGCAGTTCGAGTGGCCGAAAGCCCGGAAACAGCAATCCTGTTGAACGGAATAAATCTCGAAGAAACGCCCGTTAACCTTCATCTGAATGCCATGGACGATCTCTTGTTCGAAGCGCGGCAAGACCTGCGTCTAAGCACTTCGAAGGCGACGTTCGAGCTGAGCAGCGCAGGAATCACGATCACTGGCCCGCACACGCTCACCCTGCAACCCTGCACTTTGCCGAAAGTGGCGTCCGTCAAAGCGCCAGACACGCTGCGCTGGGAAGACGATTTGCGTTTGACCGAACATCCCGGCCTGCAAGGCGCGCCGCTGGCAAACCGAATCTGGTACATCGTGTTCATGTCGATCCCAGGCCTGGCCCACTTACCGCGACTCGAACCCCGGCATTTTCTCTATGAGGGCAGAACCGACGAGCGAGGCTATCTCGGGCTGACCTGCGCCCAGATGCGCGAGCTTTCCGCGCGCTACTGCAGAAGCCCGAAGCACCTTTGCCTGGTGCATCCCGACTGCTGCATGACGCTGCAGGATTACTTTGCGCAGAACTGGAGCGAGCAACGGCTACGCGCGTTCATGGAACAGGACTGACGAACCCTCATCTGCGGCGCTAGCGTCCGTTGAAATGGGGCTCACGTTTCTCGATAAAGGCCGCCATGCCTTCCTTTTGATCTTCGGTCGCGAATGCCGCGTGGAACACCCGACGCTCGAAACGGATGCCTTCGGCGAGGCTCACTTCGAAGGCCCGATTGACGCTTTCCTTGACCATCATCGCTATCGGCAAGGATTTTTCGGCGATTGACCTCGCCACTTTGAGAGCCTCGTCCAATAACTGCTCGGCAGGCACGATGCGCGCCACAAGCCCGGCTCGCTCGGCCTCCTCGGCATCGATCAGGCGTCCGGTCAGACACATTTCCATGGCTTTGGCCTTGCCGATCGCACGGGTCAGGCGCTGGGTGCCGCCCATGCCTGGCAATACGCCCAGTTTGATTTCCGGCTGACCGAAACGCGCGTTATCTGCGGCCAGAATGAAGTCGCACATCAACGCCAGCTCACAACCCCCACCCAAGGCAAAGCCCGCCACTGCGGCAATCATCGGCGTGCGCCGGTTCGCGACCCGGTCGCTTTGGGCGAACAAATCGTCGAGGTAGATTTGCGGATAGACCAGATCAGCCATTTCCTTGATGTCTGCGCCTGCGGCAAACGCTTTGGCGGAGCCAGTCAGCACGATGCAGCCAATGTTGCGGTCACTGTCGAGCGCATCCAGCGCGTGGTTCAATTCATTGATCAGCTGCGCATTGAGGGCGTTCAGCGCGCTGGGCCGGTTCAAGGTAATCAAACCGACCTGTCCTTGAATCTCGATTAGAATCGTTTCATAGGCCATTGATTTATATCCTCTTTTATTAAAATCAAACTAATCACATAAATAACTTGAGATATATCACGCAAGTCAATGATTTAAATGAATTTATAGGACCTCAATCGCCATTGCCGTTGCCTCGCCGCCACCGATGCAAATTGCCGCCACGCCGCGCTTCAAGCCCTTTTGTTTGAGGGCGTTGATCAGGGTGACCAGAATGCGAGCGCCAGACGCGCCGATGGGGTGGCCCAGCGCACAAGCGCCGCCGTGCACATTGACCTTTTCATGCGGCAACTCCAGCTGGCTCATGGCAACCAGCGTGACCACCGAAAAGGCTTCGTTGATCTCGAAAAGGTCGACGTCGCCCAACGACCATCCGGTACGGCTGAGCAATGCCTTGATGGCGCCGATCGGCGCGGTGGTGAACAGCCCCGGCTCGTCGGCAAACGCCGCGTGGCCATGGATCACGGCCAACGGCTGCAAGCCGCGACGTTGCGCCTCGGAGCGGCGCATCAACAGCAATGCCGCTGCGCCGTCGGAGATCGAACTGGAGTTGGCGGCCGTTACGCTGCCGCCTGGGCGAAACGCTGGTTTAAGCGTTGGAATCTTGTCCGGACGGGCTTTGGGCGGCTGTTCGTCCTGGGTGATTTGCCGTTGTTCCTTGCCTGCCGTCACCTGCAGCGGGACGATTTCCGCGTTGAAATAGCCGTTCTCGGCAGCCGCCTGAGCGCGAGTCAATGAGGCGATAGCAAAGGAGTCCTGGGCTTCACGGCTGATGCCGTTCGCCTCGGCGCAGTCTTCGGCAAAAGTGCCCATCAGCCGACCGCGCTCATAGGCATCTTCCAGCCCGTCGTAAAACATGTGATCAAGCACCTGGCCATGACCCATGCGATAACCGCTGCGGGCGCGATCCAGCAAATACGGCGCGTTGGACATGCTTTCCATGCCGCCGGCAACGATGACCTCGGCGCTGCCGGCCAACAGCATGTCATGGCCGAGAATCGCGGCCTGCATGCCGGAGCCGCACATTTTGTTCAAGGTGGTGCACAAGGTCGAAGTCGGCAGGCCGGCGCCCAACGCGGCTTGTCGCGCAGGTGCCTGACCGATCCCGGCCGACAGCACACAACCGAACAGCACCTGCTGGACATCGGCCGAGGCCAGTCCGGCGCGTTCGACGGCCGCACGAATGGCCACAGCACCCAGTTGCGGAGCCGTCATGCTTTTCAGATCACCCTGAAAGCCGCCCATGGGCGTGCGGACCGCGCTGACGATCACCACCGGATCATCACGAGTTGCGGGATTATCAATAGACATGATCAAACTCCTGAGTCTGATTGATCATTTGGCGGCCATGCGCAGCGCGCCATCCAGACGGATAACCTCGCCGTTGAGCATGGGGTTTTCGATGATGTGCCGCACCAGCGCCGCGTATTCGGCCGGTTTGCCCAGCCGTGGCGGGAATGGCACGCCCGCAGCGAGGGAATCGCGCACTTGCGCGGTCATGCCGGCCATCATCGGCGTTTCGAAAATGCCGGGGGCAATGGTCATGACCCGAATGCCGAAGCGCGCCAGTTCTCGGGCAGCTGGCAGGGTCATGCTGACGATTGCGCCCTTGGACGCCGCGTAGGCTGCCTGACCGATCTGGCCGTCATAGGCCGCCACCGATGCAGTATTGATGATCACGCCGCGCTCACCGCCCTCGTTCGCCGCGCTTTCGGCAATGACCGCCGAAGCCAGGCGCAGCAGATTGAAGCTGCCGATCAGATTGACGTCGATGACCCGCCGGAAGCTCTCCAGGTCATGCACGCCTTCCTTGCCGAGGATTTTTTGCGCACCGACAATTCCGGCGCAGTTGACCAGCCCGTGCACTTCACCGAACGCCGCCACCGCCGCAGCCACGGCTGCCTGGGCCGAATCTTCCCGACTGACATCAGTCACCACCGCGTGGGCGCGCGCACCGAGTTTGTCACGTTGCGCAGCCAGCGCCTCGGCATTGAGGTCCACCAACATCACCCGCGCGCCCGCCTCGATCAGCATCTGCGCGGTTGCCGCGCCCAGCCCGGATGCGCCGCCGCTGACGATGAATGCCTTGTCTTGAATGTCCATGCAACCTCGCTATTTCGATTTTATTCTTGGAATAAGCGAGATAGTCGCGCTGTCAGCGGGCGCAGGCAATGGTCAAAGCGTTCAGTCTGGATGACTGGTTTGGTCAATGCCGATCTGGGCTTCAGAGCCGAGCATCACGCTGCGGTAGTGACCAGGATTGGACCCGGTCCATTTGCGGAAGGCCTTGTAGAACGAGCTGGTGTCGGCAAACCCCAGGCGCGCGGCGATGGAGGCAAAGCTCAACGCCTCTTCGGCCAGCCAGTGAATGGCCAGTTCTTTGCGTACGCTGTCCTTGAGACCTTGATAGCTGTGGCCTTCGTCAGCAAGACGACGACGCAGGGTCGAGGCGGACATGCTCAGGTTTCTCGCCAGCGCGTCAGTGTCCGGCCATTGCTCGGCGGGCAGCTCGTGCAGCTCATGGCGAATCCGGATAGCCAGGCTTTGCGGGTCGCGATATTTGACCAGAATGTTGGCCGGCGCCCCGGCGAGGAACCGCTGCAGCTCGGTGGCCGAGCGCTTGATCGGCAAGTCCAGGCAATCGGCGGCAAAGATCATTCGCGAACAAGGCCGCTCGAAACGCAGGTTCTCACCGAACATTACCTTGTAGTCGTCGATGAAGGCCGGCGCCGCACAGCGCAATTCGATGGCTAGGATAGGAATACGCCGCCCACTCAGCCAGCAGGCCACACCGTGCACGATCATCCAGTAGGTGAAGTAGCTGAATGCCCTGCCCTGCGCGGTGTCGCCTTCATCAAGGACGATTTCTGCCACGCTGTGCTGGCGGATCAAACGGGCGCCGAACCGCTCCAGCATCAAGGACAGGAAACTCAAGCCCGACTCAAGCCCGACGGCGACGGTGGGCTGGGCCATGGACGAGCGACACAGGAATTCCAGGCTGCCCTGGCGCAGACGTCTGGCGTCCATGCCGAAAAACTCATCGTCACAGGCCTGCGCCAGTGCTCGCCATAACGCTGCATAGGCTGCGGCCGGGACTCGTGAACCTGAGCTGGCCAACAGATCCGCGGCAATACCGACCCTGTCCAGCAAGCGCGACCGAGCCTGGGCGCTCAGGCTGCATTCCAGCAATGCCTCGCGCACCAACTCAATGGCAATGGTGTCTTTTTCAATCACGACAGGCGCGGATGCATGAGCAGTTTTGAGGTTATCCATCCAGGGATCGCCAGGCTACGATCTGCGCAGCATACTGCCCATGCCCGAGGAAAACGAATCTCTATGGGCAATTGCGGTCTGACGGGATAACGCAACGTCGCTTGTTTTTGTCACCCTTGGAGCCATCCCCATGCCCTTACGCCCCTTTCGTACCTTGCTGGTCAGTCTTTTACTGCTGGGTGTCTCGGCCTGCGCACTGTTTCCCAACCGCGACCCGCTCAATATCAACGTGGTGGGTATCGAGCCTTTGCCTGGTCAAGGCCTTGAAGTGCGCATGGCGGTCAAGCTGCGCCTGCAGAACCCCAACGAAACGGCTATCGAGTACAACGGCGTCGCGCTCGATCTGGACGTCAACGGCAAGCTGCTGGCGTCAGGAGTCAGCGATCAGCAAGGCACTATCGGGCGTTTCTCCGAGGCCGTGCTGGTGGTTCCAGTCAGCGTTTCCGCCTTCGCCGCATTGCGCCAGGCGGTGGGCCTGACGCAAACCCAGAGCCTGGATAACCTGCCGTATACGCTGCGGGGCAAACTGGCTGGCGGCGTGTTTGGCACCATGCGCTTCAGTGACAGCGGCACACTCAACCTGCCGCATGCAGATGACGGCAGCTGGTAATCCGTAAGGCGACGCAGAAATTCGGACTTATTTGCTGGTAGCTACCAGGCGATTCACTTCACTGCGAACCATGTTGGCGTATTCCGGCGGGCTCATGGTGTCCAGCTCCGAACGCACCCACTCAGACCATTTGCCCTTGCGCTTGGAGCGTTCACCGAACAGACGAGCGGCGTCGCCTTTGGCCTTGCCCAGGTTGCTTTGCCACAAATCGAACAGACGGGATTTTTCATCTTCGAGTGCAGCGCGCTCAGGCAAAGGCCGGTTGGCCAGATTGAAACTCATAACGGTCACCTGTGACTAAAAACCGGCTGCATCTTACACCCGTCACGGATAAGTTCTGGGCAAATTCGACGAGCGAATTGCGATGCGTCATACAAACCGCTGCAACTTTTCCGTAGGCTTAAGACTCCATTGCTCACTGTTGTCATCAATTGGAAGGAAATCATCATGGCTCGTAAAACTGCTGCCCAAAACACTGCAGAGCAAATCAAGGATCAGGCCTTCAGCGAACTTCAGGCGCTGATCGAAGAATCCGACAAATTGCTCAAGGACAGCGCAGCGCTGGTTGGTGAAGACGCAGAAACCCTGCGCGCGCAGCTGAGCCTGAAGCTCAAGCAAGCACTGGACTCGGTGTCCAACGTGCGTGAACGCACCAAGCCGGTGGTTGAAGCGACCGAGACCTACATCGGTGGCCATCCATGGCAGACGGTCGCGATCTCCGCAGGTTTCGGCCTGGTGGTGGGTCTGTTGCTGGGTCGTCGCGACTGATTGACCGGTGTTCGATCCGCGTTGGCGAACACTGAATCTGCGCAAATCCGTAGGAGCGAATTCATTCGCGAGGCGATGTTCCTGGTAACAAAGGATCACCGCCTCGCCAACACGTTGGCTCCTGCAACAATCGATCAGGTGTGCAGCGGTACCAACGCCTGCAATTGCTTGGCGAAGTAATCCGCAGTAAACGGCTGGGCATCCGACTCCTTCACGCCGATCCGCTTTTTCTCAAGCCACTGAGTACCCTGCGCCGGGTCCTGACAACTCAGTGTCACCACTTCCTGGGCATGCACGCTCAAACCTGTAGCAGCCACCGACACCAGACCTTTGGCTCCCATGGCATCCGGAATGAATGCAACCTGGCGTCCAGCGATGGTCAGTGTCATGCGTTGCGTACGGAACGGGGAGTTTTCGTCGGGATAACCTTTGCTTTGCGCCAGATGTGGCTCGTATTCCACGCTGATCTGGCCGCTGTCGATCAAAGGTTTCAGCCACGCTTCGATCTGCTGGTACAGCGCGACGATACTGGCCTCCCATTGCGCAAGGCCGGTATGGAACTGCTGATGCTTTTGTTCTTCATTGCGTTGATTGGCGCTCAGCAACTCGCCCAACCGTTGAATTTCGTCCATAAAAGCGTTTCCCGGATTCACGCGTCGATTGATTCGAGCGCGTAAACCGAGGGTGGCACAGCAGCGGTTGAGTGTCGCGGTTCATTTGTCGCAGATCGGGCGGGAACCGATCACTGGAGGCGCTTGATCACCACCGGATCAGCAAACCGGTGAGCCTTGGTGATTTTGGCTTGCAACAGAGCCAGCTGTTCCTGCGCTTCCTGCTCGGTTTTGAAAGGGCCGAGCAGCATTTGCTGCTTACCGTCGATGGTCGCCAGAAACGGCGCGTAGCTGCGCTCGAGCAGCCAGGCGCTGGTATCGCTCACGGCCTCCCTGGTGTTCATCTGGATGTTCCATTGCACCGAAGTGCCTGGGGCGGTTTGCTCGGCCTGAGCCGCCTGAACCTTGGGTGGCGGTGGCGGGGTTTTGCCGACATCACAGCCGCTCAGGGCCAGAGCTGCGATCATTATTGCCATCTTGCGCACGTCTGCTTGCTCCTCGTCTGAAGTGGCGGGAGTTTATCACCCCGTCACCGGCAGCGAGGCGTCAAAAGGCCAGAATGGCCGTGCAGTCAACAGATGAGTGTATCAATAAGATTCTGTCCGACGACGACACCCGCATGGCGCGCCTCATCGACGGACTCGTAGCCCAGCCGACAGATCACGGTCGGCATCGGTGTCTGACACGCCATCGTGACCGTGACGTGAATGATGAATTCAGCGACTTCCTTGACGCCCAAAGGGCAAACAACCAGAACTTCGATCACCTGCCCACGATAAACGTTGGAAAACGTCTTGTGAGGCATATCCATTTAAATAGCTCTTTTAATGGAGTGAACTTTTTTGACATGTAAAACACCTGTTGGTTGTTTATATCCTCGCCGAACCGGCCAACGGTCGGAACATCAGCAGACCTGACGTTGCCAAACTGGTTTATCCAATCCGGGCAGGGGTTTGCGCATGTGCACTCGACATTCCATCCATTGCTTCATTCCGCCATACATCCTGGAACACATGGCTCAGTCACCGCACGAGCGCGTCAGAGCGCTGGCGATCACCAATCTGGCCAGCGGCGCAGCGTTCGTCGCGTTCCGCATGTCAGCGCAGGCGATGCCGACCCTGCTTGCGCAAAAATCCCCCGATGGCACGAAAAACCGGCTGATCTATGACGCCAAGGGCACCAATTCCCTGCCCGGCACCCTGGCCCGCGCCGAAAACCAGAAGGCCACCGGCGATGCCGCGGTTGACGAAGCCTACGATGGCTCTGGCGACGTCTACGATTTCTATGAGCAGCTGTTTCAGCGCAATTCCCTGGACGGCAACGGCATGACACTGGTTTCCACCGCACACGTTGCGGAGGTGGATTTCCAGGGCGAGTTCGTGCCGATGAATAACGCCTTCTGGAATGGCCAGCAAATGGCCTATGGCGACGGCGACGGCATCGTTTTCAAACGTTTCACCGGCAGCCTCGAAGTCATCGGCCACGAGTTGACCCACGGCGTGCAATCGTTCACCAGCAACCTGACGTATCAGGGGCAATCAGGCGCGCTGAACGAGCATTTCGCCGATGTGTTCGGCATGCTGATCCGGCAATGGAAAGAAGGCACCGCCGTTGAAGATGCGAGCTGGGTGGTCGGCAAGGAGTTACTGGCGCCTGCGCCCACCCGTCGTGGCATTCGCGACATGGAAAAACCCGGCACCGCCTATGCCAACGATCCGGAACTGGGCGATGATCCGCAGCCAGCCACCATGGCCGGGCTGTATACCGGGCCAAAGGATAACGGCGGCGTGCACATCAACTCGGGGATTCCCAATCGGGCCTTTGTCTTGACGGCCAAGGCGCTGGGGGGTAATGCGTGGGAAGTGGCAGGCAGGATCTGGTACGAAACCATGCTGCAATTGCACAGCTCAAGCCAGTTTGACGATTGCGCGCGGATCACGGTGCAAGTCGCTGGCAACAAACGCTACGGTGCTGCCGCGAAAAAAGCGGTCAAGGCGGCGTGGAAGAAGGTCGGGATTACCGTGTGACCTGCCCTGCCCAACCGAACATTTATGGGAGCGCGATGATGAAAGTCTGTTTCGTCCAGTCAGGTGGCATTGTCGGAGCCATCAAAAGCTGCGAAGTGAACACCTCCAGCCTTGAGCAACCCGAGGCCGACCAACTCCGGCAACTGGTCCGGGACAGCGGTCTGAACCAGTCCTGTAGCTTCGTTTCGGATCAAGCCCGGGATATGAAGCAGTACGAAATCACCATCGAAGACGAGTCCACCCCTATCTGCATCATCTTCGACGACCAGAACGTTCCGGCTTCAGCCCGCACTTTGCTCAGTTTCCTGATGCAGCGGGCCAAGCCGGGCGGGCTTTAAGTGAGATCCGACCGCTGAATGACCGGGTCCGGCACCACGACCGAAGTTGATGCCTTGCCTCTTTTCATGGCTTCGATTTCCCGCATGGCCTTGGCCTGATCGAAGGATCCATCCCACTTGGCGATGGCGATGGTGCCGATCCCGTTGCCGATCAGGTTGGTCACGGCCCTGGCTTCGTTGAGGAAGCGGTCAACGCCCAGCAGCAATACCAGACCGATCAGCGGGATGTCGTGGATGACCGTCAAAGTCGCCGCCAGCGTCACGAAACCCGCACCCGCAACCCCCGCCGAACCTTTCGACGTCAGCAGCAACACGCCTAGTACCACCATCTGATCCCACAGGGTCAGCGGAGTATTGGTCGCTTGTGCGACGAAAATTGCCGCCATGGTCAGATAAATACAGGTGCCGTCGGAGTTGAACGTGTAACCGGTGGGCAACACCATGCCGACCACGGATTTCTCGCAGCCGAGCTTCTCCAGTTTGACCATCAGCCGCGGCAGCACCGCTTCGGTGGAACAGGTGCCCAATGTGACGAGGATTTCATCCTTGAAATAGCGCAGGAACTGCATCAGCGGCAAGCCTGACCAACGCGCGACGCTGCCCAGCACCACGACCACGAAGAGCAGCGTTGTCACATACAGCGCCACCAAAAGCTGACCCAAGGACAGCAATGTGCCGATCCCGTATTTACCGATGGTAAATGCCATGCCCGCGCCCGCACCCAACGGCGCCAGACGCATGACCATCGCCACGATCCGGAACAGGCTTTGCAGCAGCATGTCGATGATATTGACCAGCGGCTTGGCCGGCGCGCCGATCTGCACCAACGCAACGCCCATTAACACCGAGACCAGGATCACTTGCAGCATGGCGCCTTTGGCGAACGCATCGAACAGCGTGGTCGGAATGATATTCAGGAAAAACTCGACAATCCCGCCCTGCGCCGCCGCAGCCTGGGTGTAGGTATTGATCGCGGTGCCATTAATGGTGTTGACGTCGATATTCATGCCCACGCCGGGCTTGAGAATGTTCACCACCACCAGGCCAATCACCAGCGCCAGGGTCGACAACACTTCAAAGTAGATCAGCGCCTTCGCACCGATGCGCCCCACTTCCTTGACGCTGCCCATCTTGGCGATGCCCACCACCACGGTGCCGAAAATAATGGGCGCCAGGAGCATTTTGATCAGCTTGATGAAGCCGTCGGCCAAGGGCTGCAACCGGGCGCCGATATCCGGAAGGAAAAAGCCGATCGCGCCACCGATGACGATGCCGATCAGCACTTGTACATACAGTTGGCTGTACCAACGTGTCGAAACCTGTTCCATGAAGTGCCTCACTTTTGTTGTTGTATGAGGGAGGAGCTTTTGAAAACGTTGTTGCTAACCGACCAACCCCGTGGGAGCGAGGCTTGCCCGCGAATCGTAGTTCCACTCGACGCGTTTATCGCTTGAGCAGAGGTCTTCGCGGGCAAGCCTCGCGCCTATAGAAATTGCGTCTAATCAGTTGGATAGATGGGTTACCCCGAGATCACGCCCGCTCGCCCAGCTCGCGCATCACGGCATACAGAGCGGACTTGGCTTCAAAGCCCACACCCGGAATGTCCGGCAGTCCGACATAGCTGTTCTCGACCTTGATGCCGTCGGCGAACCCGCCGAAAGGCTGGAAGACGTCCGGGTAGGATTCATTACCGCCCAGATGCAGGCCGGCGGCGATGTTGAGGGACATCTGGTGCCCGCCGTGAGGGACGACCCGACGCGATGACCAACCCAGTTCGGTCATGACGTCCAGCGTGCGCAGGTATTCCACCAGGCCGTAGGAAAGCGCGCAGTCAAATTGCAGGAAATCACGGTCAGGACGCATGCCACCATGGCGCAGCAAATTGCGTGCGTCCTGATGGGAGAACAGGTTTTCACCAGTCGCCATCGGCAGGTCGTAGTGATTGGCCAGCTCGGCTTGCAGCGCGTAGTCCAGCGGATCGCCCGCTTCTTCGTACCAGAACAGGTTGTAAGGCTTGATCGCCTCGGCATAGGCAATCGAGGTCTTCAGGTCAAAGCGGCCGTTGGCGTCCACCGCCAGGCGCTGACCATCGCCGACCACTTCCAGCACCGCCTCGATGCGACGCAGGTCTTCGTCCAGTGGCACAGCGCCGATTTTCATCTTCACCACGTCATAGCCGCGATCCAGATAGCTCTGCATTTCGGCCTTGAGCTTGGTCTGGTCCTTGCCGGGATAGTAATAACCGCCCGCCGCGTAGACCCAGACCTTGTCATCGGCCACGCCGTTGCGATAGCGGTCAGCAAGCAAGCGATACAGCGGCTTGCCTTCGATTTTCGCCACGGCGTCCCAGACAGCCATGTCGATGGTGCCCACCGCCACCGAACGCTCACCGTGACCGCCTGGCTTTTCGTTGGTCATCAGGGCTTTCCAGATGGCGAACGGATCGAGGTTGTCATGTTCCTTGTCGATCAGGGTTTCCGGATCGGCTTCCAGCACACGGGCCAGGAAGCGGTCGCGCATCAAGGCGCCCTGGCCGTAGCGACCGTTGGAGTTGAAGCCGTAACCGATCACCGGCTTGCCATCGCGAATGACGTCAGTGATGACGGCTACGACCGAGCAGGTCATTTTCGAAAAATCGATGTAGGCGTTGGCAATAGGCGATGCGATGGAAACGGTCTTCTCGCGAATGTCGACGATGCGCATGGGGCGACTCCTGTTTGCGGCTGTATTGTTATGTGTTTGCCCGGCCACTCTAGAACTGGACGATTCGACGCGGCCAATGCTAAAAGCTGGGCACCTCATGCACGAACGGCATCACTACTGATGGAATTGGTCTGGCTGGAAGATTTCAGCGCGCTGGCGGAGAGCGGTAACTTTTCCCGCGCCGCCGAGTTGCGCCATGTCACACAACCGGCGTTCAGTCGGCGCATTCGCTCGCTGGAAAACTGGGTAGGCGTCGACCTGTTCGTACGCACGACCCATGGCGCGACGCTCACCGATGCGGGCAAGCACATGCTGGTTAGCGCGCAGGAAATGACCCGGCGCCTGCATCAGATGCGCCAGGACACCCGCGAAGTCGCCGGCAAACAGGAGCGCACCCTGCACTTCGCGGCCACGCACTCGCTGTCGTTCACTTTTTTCCCGGCCTGGGTGCGCGCCGCCGAGCGCGGTGGGCCTATCGAGGCAGTCCGGCTGCTGTCGGACAGCATGACTGTCTGCGAACAGATGCTGCTGCAAGGCCAGGTGCAGTTTTTACTGTGCCATCACTTTCCTGATGCTCCGCCGCGCTTCGCCGTAGGTCAGTTCCAGTCCAAAGTGGTCGGCAGTGATGTGTTGCTGCCGTTGCAGGCGACCGAGGCTGATTCGGCTCAAACCGGCAGCTCGTTGCCACACCTGGCGTACACGTCCGAATCCGGTCTGGGGCGAATCGTCGCGGCGCGGCTGCTCGGCGAAACCCGGCCGCCGCAACTGGACACGATCTTCAGCTCACACCTTGCGGCTGTGCTGCTGTCGATGGCACTGGAAGGCAAAGGCTTCGCCTGGCTGCCACGCACGCTGGCCGATGCCGAAGTCAGCGCTGGCAAGCTGCAACGGGCTCTCGATGAACAGTGGGACATTCCCGTGCAGATCCGTCTGTTTCGTCCCATCGCCCGCTTGAGTGACTTCGCCGAGGAGTTTTGGGCGAAGTTGTAGGATCTTGGGTCATCAAATGAAAAAGGCCTCGCCAGCACATGACTGACGAAGCCTGGCGACTCAGATTACTGATCAGCGGCTGGCAAAGTACATGGTGACTTCGAAGCCGATGCGCAGATCGGTGAATGCAGGTTTGGTCCACATAGACGAATCTCCAGAGTTGCGCCGGAATAGCCCGGCAAGCCAGTTATACACGTCGCAACCCAGGCTGCAAGCTGGCGGTCTGAGGCTCTGGCACGGCCTTTGCGACAGCCGTTTCGCACTTGGCGCTACACCTGTTGCAGCCTTGGCTAACTCGTCGCAGGCCGGATTATTTACCAACAGCCCGTCAGGCGCAGGGCAGACGCTTTCGCCCTCTCGCCTGTGCGACGGTACAACTATTGCTCTGTTTTCAAGTCCATGGAAAAGACAAAAATATTTTTTGTAACCAGCGGTATTTGTTACAAAAGACTAGAGTCTGAATGACTGAGCAATCAGCCGCAGCCTGTTCTGCTCCAGAACGACAACAATAATCATGCGTTTCGCGCAACGTCTGGCGGAGCCGCATTCGGAGTCTTCATGTCCCTGCAACCGAGCCTGCCCCGCCCCGCCGACCTGAGCGCGTTCATAGGAGATTATTTTCCTGATCGCAACCTGCCCGCCGACGGCCTGATCGTCCAGTCCTGGTATCGCAGCGTCATCGAGCACGGTTTGCAACCTGCGGGGCGCGCGACCAAAGTCATGCTCAGCGCAGCGGAAATTCATCGGCATCAGGCCTTCAATCAGGATTACCTGTCCATCGCCGGCCAGGGCGTCAGCGGGCTGGCCGAGCGGATCGGCAAGGCTGGCTTCGCCGTGCTGCTCAGCGACGAACACGGGATTACCCTGGACTCGCGAGTCCCGCCGGAGGCCAGCGCCTACGCGGAATCCGGCCTGGTGATCGGAGCACGCTGGGATGAAGCGCTGGTGGGCACCAACGGCATCGGCACCGGCATCGCCGCGCGCACGCCTTTGATCATTCACCGCGATGAGCACTTCCTGCGTGCCAACGACCGCTTGAGCTGCTCGGTATCACCGATCTTCGATTCGCTGGGCAATCTGCGCGGCTGTCTCAATGCTTCGTGCCTGAACAGCGGCGGCCCCAAGCAGGCGCAATACCTGACCCTGCAACTGGTCATCATGTACGCCCGGCTGATCGAGAATGCGTACTTCAGGCACAGCCATCGCAATACCTTGAGCCTGATGATCAAACCCTGCGAAGCGTTCAGCGATCTGGCCAATGAGCAATTGCTGGCGCTTGACGAACAAGGTCGGGTGATCGGCGCCAATCGCGCCGCATTTGTCGAATACGAATCCACACACAGCGGGCCGCTGTTGGGCCGCTCCCTCAAAGACTTGCTGCCGGTGCACAGCGTCGAAGAGCTGTTGCGCCTGTGCAACGGCGGCGCCAACGGGGTGCGGCTCAATACCGGCAAAGGCCAGCTGGAGGTCGGGCTACGTATGCCAGTTCAGGTGCGCGCTCCGGCCAAACGCGAAACCCCGGCCAGCACGCCCGTCGTGCAGCATCCGCCGACGCTGGAGCGCCTCAGCGGCGATGATCCAGATTTGCAGCAAAGCGTCGCCCGGTTGTACAAGCTGCTGGATAAAGACCTGCCCATTTTGATCAACGGTGAAACCGGCACCGGCAAGGAAGCCTTCGCCAGGGCGATTCACCATGCGAGCTCGCGCCGCTCCGGGCCTTTTGTTGCGCTGAACTGCGCCGCGATCCCGGAAACCCTCATCGAAAGTGAACTGTTCGGCTATCGCAGCGGCAGCTTTACCGGGGCCAGCAAGAAAGGCATGAAGGGCAAGCTGGAACTGGCCAATGGCGGCACGCTGTTTCTCGACGAGATCGGCGACATGCCCGCGCACCTGCAAACCCGCTTGCTGCGGGTTCTGGCCGAGCGCGAGATTTCACCACTGGGCGCCGACGCACCGATTGCGCTGGATATTCAGGTGGTGTCGGCCACGCACCAGGATTTGTCGGCGATGATCGACAACAAAGTGTTCAGGGAAGACCTGTTCTATCGGCTCAGCGGCATGACCTTGCGCTTGCCGGCCCTGCGCGAGCGGCGTGACATCGACCGCCTGATCGACGACGTGCTGACTGACCTCGCGGGCGGCGAAGCCTGCAGGATCGATGCCCAGGCGAGAGACCTGCTGCGCCGGTTCCCTTGGCCCGGCAACATCCGCCAACTGATCAATGTATTGCGCTATGCCCTCGCATTGGCTGACGACGGATATATCGACAGCGCTTGCCTGCCGGTGGAAGTGACGCAGCCACGCAGTGTTGAAGCCGCGACCCGGCCAGCGCTGCCGCTGAGCCAGGGTCTGGCAAGTCAGGTCGCCGGTGATGAAGGCCAGCGTCTGATGGAAGCCTTCAAACGGCACCAATGGAACATCACCGCCGTGGCCGAAGAACTCGCCGTGGCCCGCTCGACGCTATACCGCAAGATGAAGAAACACGGGATCGTGCAGCCTAATTTTCTGGTGTGATTGTGGGAGCGAGCTTGCTCGCGAAGAGGCCGGCAAACTCGCCACCGGTTCGTGGTCCGGAATACCGCCTTCGCGAGCAAGCTCGCTCCCACCAGATCAAATCTGCAAATAAACCACATGCGTATGGGTGAATTCATACACCCCATGCTTGCCGTCCGCGCCGCCGATGCCGGATTTGCGCACTCCGGCGTGGAAGCCTTGCATCGCTTCAAAGTTCTCCCGATTGATGTAGGTCTCACCGAAATCCAGCTCGTTGCAGGCGCGCATCGCCGAGCTGAGGTCTTTGGTGTAGATCGATGAGGTCAGGCCGAACTCGCAGTCGTTGGCCAGGGCAATGCCTTCGTCCAGATCGTCGATGATCTGGATCGGCAGCACAGGTCCGAAGATCTCGTGGCGCATGATCTCCATCGCTTGTTGGCAACCGGCCAGCACTGTTGGCTGATAGTGAAAGCCCTGCCCATTGCGGTCAGCGATTGAGCCACCAGTGATGACCTGCGCACCATCGCCCACGGCGGTTTTGACCATCTGCGCGACCTTGTCCAGACCTGCCTGATTGATCAGCGGCCCCATGTCCAGATTATCTTCGACCAATGGATCGCCATAGCGCGTCGCCGCCATCGCAGCACTGACCTGGTCGATAAACTGGTCGGCGACTTTGCGCTGCACGTAAACCCGCTCGGCGCAGTTGCAGACTTGCCCGGTGTTGATCACCCGGGAAGCGGTAATCGCTTTCACCGCCAGGCCCAGGTCCGCGTCAGCCAGGACAATGGCTGGCGCCTTGCCGCCCAGTTCCAGATTGAGCTTGGTGATATTGCCCGCCGCAGCCGCCATGATCCGCGAGCCGGTAGCGACACTGCCGGTGAAATTGACCATGTCCACTCCGGCGTGGCTGCTCAGAGCGCTGCCGACTGTGGCGCCTTTGCCGGAGACAATGTTCACCACGCCCTTGGGCAGATCGGTTTCAGCGAGCAAGCGGGCGAATTCGAAGCAATTGATCGGCGTTTCTTCGCTGGGTTTGATGACGATGGTGTTGCCGGTAATCAGCGCCGGGGCCAACTTGCGAGCAATGAGGAAGAACGGGAAATTCCACGGCAGAATCCCGGCGATCACGCCCAACGGTTTGCGAAACACGAAGATGTTCTCGCCCGGCCGGTCGCTGGTGAGGATTTCCCCTTCGAGGCGACGGCCCCATTCGGCCATGTAATCCAGATAGTCGGCGGTGAAATTGACTTCCACCAAAGCCAGCCCGAGCACCTTGCCCTGCTCGGCCGTGATGATCCGCGCCAGACGTTCGGCGTTGTCGCGGACCTTGCTGGCGATGCGATGCAGATAGCCCGCGCGTTCATTGGCCGGCTTGCGCGCCCAGCCTTTTTGCGCAGCGCGCGCGGCGGCGATGGCGCGCTCGACCTCCGACAGGCTGGTCTCGGGCACCGAACCCAGCAACTGGCCGTTGGCCGGGTTGAATACCTCTATGAGGTTATCGCCGGCGGCAAAAGCCCCGTCGATGTAGCTTTGGTAGATGGGCAGTGATTGGGACATGTGTGCATTCTCCGTTAAGCAAAAGCGGGATCCGTGGGAGCCGAGCTTGCTCGCGAAAGCAGTATTCGACCTTCGCAAATGCGCCGGATGTACTTGCCTCTTCGCGAGCAAACTCGCTCCCACAAAATATTTTCAGTTCCGCACGGCTTACTTCGCCGCCGTCTTCGCCGACTTCATATCGTTGAGCAGGTCATGGGAGCGTTTGATGACGTATTGATGCACCAGCTCCACTTCGTCCGGCTTGAGTTCTTCGGCGAACGACGGCATGCCGTCCTGAACGCGACCGCCATAGACGATACCGAGGAACATCTGGTGGTTTTCCTTGCTCAGCATGCGCAAGTCCGGCAACACGCCGCCGCTGATGGCGTTGATGCCGTGGCAGGTATCGCAATGGCCGTTGAACAGCGCGCGGCCTTTGTCGACCTGTTCGGTGGTGCCGGTGAACGCCGGTGGATCGACCTTGCGGTCGGCGTATTTGTATTTCAGATCCGGCAGTTTCGCCGTGCCACCCAGCTTGTAGGTCAATACTTGAGCGTTGGGCTTGACCCCGGCGCGCAACGACAAGGCCCCGGCGAAGGTGGAAAACGCCCCGCCCCAACCGGCCATGAACGTCACGTATTGCTCGCCATCGACTTCATAGGTAACGGGACCGGCCATCACCCCGGTATTGGCCGGTTGTTCCCACAAGGTTTTGCCTTTGTCGGCCGAATAGGCCACCACTCGCCCATCGGCAGTGCCTTCAAATAACAGGTTGCCAGCGGTGCTCAACGTGCCGCCGTTGAAGATCGTCGAGTACGGCACTTCCCAGCGTGCTTCCTGCTTGATCGGGTCCCAGGCAATCAGCTTGCCGGTCCAGGTGTCGGCGAGTTTGCGCAGGCCTTCGGGATCTTCCGGCATCATTCCGGTGTTGACCTGCAACTGGTACATGCTCTTGAATTTCTTGCGCGGCGGCACGCCATCCACGTCCTGGTACAACGCCGACATGATGTGCGCCGGGATGTACACCAGACCGGTCTGCGGGTTGTAGGACATCGGCTGCCAGTCGTGAGCACCCCAGAACGCCGGTTGGACCAGCAGGGCTTTTTTCTCCGGGTCACGCCAATAGACGGCGGCTTTCTCGTCAACGATGGGGCGCCCGGTCTTCATGTCCACGCCGGTGGCCCAGTTGATCGGCACGATGTTCTTGGCCGAAAGCAGCTCGCCGGTCTTGCGGTCGATGACATAGAAAAAGCCGTTTTTCGGCGACTGCATCAAGACCTGGCGCATCTTGCCGTCGATTTCCATGTCCGCGAGCATGATGTGCGCGGTGGCCGTGAAGTCCCAGGCATCGCCGGGGGTGGTCTGGTAGTGCCAGACGTATTCGCCGGTGTCCGGATTGATCGCGACGATGGACGACAGGAATAGGTTATCGCCCTTGCCTTCCGAACGCAGGCGCGGGTTCCACGATGAAGCGTTGCCGACGCCGAAGTACAGCAGATTGAGTTTCGGGTCATAGGACATCGAGTCCCAGACCGTTCCGCCGCCACCCTGCTCGACGAACTTGTCGCCAAACCAGGTCTTGGCGGCCATGGCCATGGCTTTGTTTTCCGGCGGCAGCTTCGGGTCGCCCGGCACCGTGAAGAAGCGCCAGTCCTGCTTGCCAGTGTTGGCGTCATAAGCCGTGATGTAGCCGCGTACGCCATATTCAGCGCCGCCGTTGCCGATGATCACCTTGCCGTTGATGATGCGCGGCGCACCGGTAATAGTGATGCTGCGATTGGGATCGGTGCGGGTGTCCACGGACCAGACGCGCTGGCCGGTCTTGGCGTCGATGGCTTCCAGGCGTCCATCCAGCACACCGACGAAGACTTTGCCGCCCCAGACGGCGACGCCACGATTGACGGCATCGCAACAAGCTTCACCGGCACGGCTGCGGTCCGATTGTGGATCGTATTTCCACAACAAATTGCCGTTGCGCGCATCCAGCGCATAGACCATGGAGAACGGCCCAGTGGTGTACATCACGCCATCCACAACAATGGGCGTGGCTTCAACGCCCCGGTCGATGTCCAGTTTGTAGCTCCAGGCCAGACCGAGCTTGCCGACGTTGCCATCGTTGATTTTGTTCAGCGGGCTGAAACGCTGTTCATCGTAGGTACGACCGTGGCTCATCCAGTTGCCGGGTTCCTGGTCGGCGGCGCTGATCCGCGCACCATCGACCTGCGCGGCCCCGGCGGCGAACGCGCCGTTGGCGCAGGAAAGCGCCAGGGCGACGGCAGCAACGAGAGACGCAAGCGGTCCGGGACGAGGTTGTTGGCCAAATCGATTCATGAGGCTCTCCGTTCTTATTAGAACCGGGATCGATCGTCCCGGCTGGAGAGCAACAGAGCAAGGCGTGTGCCATGCAGCTAAATGTCTTTTATTTCAATGACTTGATTGCAATACGAAGTTAATCTGTCGCGCTCGCGCCGCTACACCTGTAGCGCTGCGGACGACAATCAGCGCGGGCCTGCGTCATTTGTCGCGACAGGCAGTGAATAATGGCCAGTGATAATGGCATCGTGACATGTGAACGTCGGTCGCGCGTCGGGGTCAATGCAATAACGCCCACCGACCGCAGCCCGTCTTGATTTAATTCGGCTGATTTAATTCGGCTGATTCGGTGCCGACAAGGTATCTTCCAACCCCGCGTTTGATTAATTTTCCACCCAGTCACCATTACCCAGATGAGCCCACTTTGCCTGATACGAAACAGCCCTCGGACCTGATCATTTGCGAGCATTGCGACTCGCTGTATGAATCACATCCGCTTGCCCATGGCGAAACCGCTCTGTGCCTGCGCTGCGGCGCGGTGCTGGGCCGTGGTCATCGTCTTACCATCGAACAATTGCTGGCCCTGACCATCGGCGCGGCGGTGTTGTTTGCCTTCGCCAATTACTTTCCGGTGATCAGCATCAGCATGCAGGGCCTGAGCAATCAAGTAACCCTCTGGCAATCGGTGGAGGCGCTGGCTCAGGGCCGCATCACGCTGATTGCCCTGGTGGCCGGACTGGCAATCATCTTCGCCCCGCTGCTGCAGATCAGCCTGCTGTTCTGGGTCCTGGTGCATGCGCACAAGGGCGTGATCGCGCCGGGTTTCAAGACCTGCATGCGCGCCCTGGAGCACCTGCGGCCATGGAGCATGCTGGAAGTGTGTCTGCTGGGGATTCTGGTGGCCATCGTCAAGCTGTCGGGGATGCTCGATGTGCATCCGGGGCTTGGCCTGTGGGCGATGGCAATGTTGATGGTCCTGATTATTCTGATCGCCGGCAAAGACATTCGCCGCCTATGGAAAGAGCTGGGAGTCGAGCCTTCATGAACGGGATTCCCTATGCCAGCGAACACAATGTGTGCCTGTGCCATATCTGCGGTTATGTCTGCCCGGCCGATACCCACGTGTGTCCACGCTGTGACTCGGCGGTACATGCGCGCAAGCCCAACAGCCTGACGCGGACCTGGGCTTTCTTGATCGCCGGGCTGATTTTCTATATACCCGCCAACCTGCTGCCGGTGATGTACACCACCTTGTTTGGCAACAGCAGCCAGAACACCATCATGAGCGGTGTGATCGAATTTTTCGAAAGCGGCTCGTGGGACATTGCCCTGCTGATTTTCATCGCCAGCGTAGTGGTGCCGTGCATCAAGTTCGTGGTGCTGGGCTTGCTGCTCGTCACCTGTCAGCGCCGCAGTACCTGGGCCATGCAGGAGCGGTCGCGGCTCTATCGTTTTATCGAGTTGATCGGCTACTGGTCGATGCTTGATGTATTGGTCGTTGCCCTGGTGGCGGCGCTTGTGCAGTTCCGAGAGCTCAGCACCATCGAGCCGCGCATCGGTATTCTGTTTTTTGGTCTGGTTGTGGTGATGACGATGTTCGCCGCCATGAGTTTCGATCCCCGGCTTATCTGGGACGCAGAGGTTGAAGATGTCTGACAATGCCCTACCCCCTTCCCCCTCCGCGCCGGTTCGGCCCGAGGTCAAACGACGCCGGATGCGTGTTTCGCTGGTCTGGCTGGTGCCGATCGTTGCCGGCTTGATCGGCTTGTCCATGGCGCTGCATGACTGGATGAACGTCGGCCCGAAAATCACCGTCAGCTTTCTCACCGCTGAAGGCCTCGAAGCCAAGAAAACCCAGGTCAAGTACAAGAACGTGGTCATTGGCATCGTCAGCGACATCACCCTCAGCGATGACCGCATCCACATCTTGGCCACCATCGAACTCAACAGCAGCGCCGGCCCGTTCACTCGGGAAGACAGCCAGTATTGGGTTGTGCGTCCGCGAATCGGTGCCCACGGCGTTTCCGGCGTCGATACCCTGCTGTCCGGCGCGTTCATCGGCGCCGATGCGGGCAGTTCGGACAAGACCAAGAATGACTTCCTCGGCCTCGAAACGCCGCCGCCGGTAACCTTCGGTGAGAAAGGCAAGCGCTTCAAGCTGCACACAGACGACCTCGGTTCGCTGGACATTGGTTCGCCTATTTATTACCGACGCATCCAGGTTGGCCAGGTGGTTTCCTATGACCTGTCAAAGGACGGCAAAGGCGTCGATATCGAGATTTTCATCAATACGCCCAATGACCAGTACGTCAGCACCGACACGCGCTTCTGGAATGCCAGTGGCGTCGACGTCACCCTGGGCGCTGCCGGGCTGAAGATTGCCACCCAGTCGCTGACCTCGATCATCGCCGGTGGCATTGCCTTTCGTGAACCGAACTGGAGTCCGGACGCGAAACCGGCGGAGGAAAACGCCGAATTCAGGATTTTCGACGATCAGGTCGCGGCGCTGGCGCCTCCCGATGGCGAGCCGCGCTATATCCGCATGCGTTTTAATCAATCGCTGCGCGGACTGGTGGTCAACGCACCGGTGGATTTTCTTGGGGTGAACGTCGGTCGCGTGGTTTCCGTGGACCTGGATTACGATCCACAGACGCAAACTTTCCCTGGCATCGTCGGTGCGGTGATCTATCCCAAGCGACTGGGCGCGGCGCAAGCCAAGCTGGAGAAAATGGGCGGTGCGGGTGACGAAGACGAGCAATCGGCGCGCATCCTTGGCGGCTTCGTGTCCCGGGGATTGCGGGCGCAGGCGCGCACCGGCAACTTGCTGACCGGTCAGCTCTACATTGCGATGGACTTCGAACCCAAGGCTCCCAAAGTGGTGTTCGATCCAAAAGTCCGCCCGCTGGAAATCCCCACCATCCCGGGCAGCTTCGACAAGTTGCAGGAACAGCTGCAGGCCTTTGTCGACAAGCTGAGCAAACTGCCGATCGACGAGCTGGCGAACAATCTCAACGGCAGCCTGAGCGAATTGCAGAAAACCCTGAAGCAGGTCAACGGCACGCTCCTGCCGGAAATGCGCGGCACCCTGCAACAGGCGCAAAAAACCCTGCATACCGCCAACGACAGCCTGGGTGAAGATTCCCCGGCTCGTGTGCAGCTCGGCCAGGCCATGGATGAAGTGCAGCGCACCGCGCGTTCGGTTCGCGTGCTGACCGACTTCCTCAGCCGTCATCCGGAAGCCTTGATACGTGGCCGCACTGGCGACGCCGCGCCAGGCTCGTACAAAGCCCCCGCCTCTTCCCGTGCAATTGATCTGGAGCCACAGCAATGACCCTGCGCCTGAAGTTCTTCGTGTTGGCCGCGTTGCTGGGGACCAGTGCTTGCACGTCCACGGTGACCCATTACTACACGCTGATTGCACCGGCCACGACCACGGCACAAAAACCGGTTGCAGTCGCACCTTTCCAGTTCGAGATGCTGCCGGTGCTGATGCCGGTGCAGGTGGATCAACCGCCGCTGGTGATTCGCCAGGGTGATGGCAGCCTGGCCATTCTCGACGCGGAACGCTGGGGCTCGCCTCTGGGTGATGAGTTTCATGACGCCCTGACCGGTCAACTGGAGCGGCGCTTTGGCAGCCGAGACATGGCAGGCTTGCCGAAGGACAGCGGCCAGACGGTGCTGTCATTGCGCACCGACGTGCGCCGCTTCGAGTCGGTGCCGGGCAGCTACGCAATGATCGACGTGGTGTGGAGCCTGGGCTTGCGCAATGCCGGTACCAAGGCACAAAACCTGACGTGCAGCAGCGTGATTCGCGAGCCTGCCGGTCTGGGCATGGAAAATCTGGTGCTCGCTCACCAGCGTGCGGTTTCCCGTCTGGCCGACACCATTGCCAGGACCGCTGGAAACTGGGCGCAAGATCAGCGTTCCCGCTGCCTGTGACGCGCTGACTCAATCCCCCGGGCCGGGCCCATTGGAGCGAGGCTGGCCCGCGAACACAATATCAGTCGATACATCTGTCACCGGAAATGCCCATTCGCGGGCATGCCTCGCTCCAACTGGGCCGGAAACCATCCGAATGACCTCAGTCGAATATTTCCTACGTTGTCGTACCAACTAGCGATCCACTTGAGTGGATTTTAGGCGTATCGTTCAAATCGGTTCAAACCGGGCCGACCAGCGAAGCGTGCGGAAAATCAGCGTCGCGGGGCTGAGCGCGACTTCGTTACAATGTCTTTGCGCTCAATGAACAAGGCCTTTTATCGCTTCACCGGGTCAACCTGGGAAGCTACCGTCTTAAAGGAAATATCCAAATGCCTGGGATTGGTCAGCGGCTTAAACAGGAACGTTTGAAACTCAAGCTCTCGCAAAGTGCGCTAGGTGCGATCGGCGGCGTGGAAACCAATGCGCAAGGCAACTACGAAAACGGAGTACGTTCACCCAGGGCGGACTATCTGTCGCGTATAGCTCAGGCGGGTGTCGACGTGGCTTATGTGGTGACCGGCTTGAGACTGTCGGCGCTGTCCGACAACGACGAATCACCCGTAACGCCCCTGCACCAGGGCGTAACTGAAAGGCTGCCTGCCGAAGATCCGCTGGCGACTGTGGTGGAACGCCTGCAGGGCAGCCTGCACGACATCTCTGACCACCTTTATCAGATGACTCGCCTGGCTGACGCGAGGATTGAGCCCGGCAAGTCCGACACCTTGCAAACCCAGATCGACACGATCAAAGGCGATGCGGAAGCCATTGCTCTGGCCACCATCCGCTTGATCTTTGTTACTTCCCGCTTGAACTGACCAGCTTTCAACCGGAGTCACTCTAACGCCGACACTGTTAGTTATAAGTTTAAAACCAACCGGTCTATCCGCACGGCTGGCGGCGCTTGCGTACTGCCGGGCGAAAGCAGCTATGTTCATAACTTCCGGCAGCAGGATTTCCATCGTTGCAGGTGTTGCAGACTGTTCAGATGTTGCATAGCTACCTGGTTTTCTCGGCATGGCATATCCGTCTGCCAAACCTGCATTGAGAAGACAGGGAGCCCGATCATGAGTGAGCCACTCGATCTACACGCATTGAAAAACCGCCAGATGACGGCATGGGCCAGCGGCGATTACGCCGTGATCGGCACAACGTTGCAACTGGTCGGCGAACTGCTGGCCGAAGCCTGCGACCTTCGTTACGACGAACGCGTCCTCGACGTTGCGGCCGGCAATGGTAACGCCACCCTCGCCGCAGCGCGCCGTGGTTGCGTTGTGACCTCCACCGATTACGTCAGCGGCCTGCTCGAACGCGGCCGCGAGCGCAGTCGTGCCGAGCATTTCGACGTAAGCTTCCTGGAAGCCGACGCTGAAGCCCTGCCCTTTGAAGACGCATCCTTCGACGCGGTGTTATCCACCTTCGGCGTGATGTTCACCCCCGACCAGCCGCGAGCCGCCGCTGAATTGGCCCGGGTGTGCCGCTCCGGCGGACGCATCGGCCTGGCCAACTGGACACCGGAAGGCTTCGTCGGGCAAATGTTCAAGACCCTGGGCAAGCACCTGCCACCGCCAGCCGGTGTCAAACCGCCTTCTCTGTGGGGTGTGGAAGACCACTTGAAGCAACTGTTTGGCGATAACGCGGCGGGGATGAATGTGACGCGCCGCGAGTTCAACTTTCGTTACCGCTCGCCTGCGCATTTCATTGAAGTCTTCCGCACCTGGTACGGCCCGGTTCACAAGGCGTTTGCCGCACTCCCGCCCGAAGGCGCGGTGGCATTGGACCGCGAGCTTACCGAGTTGCTGACACGCCTGAACCGCGCCGGTGAGTCTTCTTTGGTGGTGCCCAGCGAATACCTGGAAGTGGTGGTTAGCCGGCGGTGAATAACAACGATGCTGGCTGAAGGCACGTAGGACCGGATTTATCCGGGAGGGCGCCGGTCTGATTGGCCAATATTTGCCTGACGCAACGCGGTGTCAGGGCTGACGCCTTCGCGAATAAATTCGCTCCTACGCAGACTGTGTGAAAACGTCACGAGCGAAGACAAGACAAGGCAAAAACAGGCGAAAAAGCGGAGTCTAGGTGTTCTAAATGAGCATTTTTCGCCTGTTTTTAACGCAGTATTGTCGAGCGCAGTAATTTTCACACAGTCTGTACGATTTAAACCAAACGCCGAACCCTACATCGCAGCACTCACCATCGCGCGAAGCAGCACCGCGCAACCGGCAGCCAGGTCTTCGGGGGTGGCGTTTTCGATTTCGTTATGGCTGATGCCGCCCTCGCACGGCACAAAAATCATCCCGGCAGGCCCCAGTTCGGCGATGAAAATCGCATCATGGCCAGCGCCACTGACGATGTCCATATGGCTCAGGCCCAACTGCTGCGCGCCGTCCCGCACCGCATCGACGCAGCGGCTGGCGAAATCCAGCGGCGGAAAGTCAGCCGTTGGCGTCAGTTCATAAGTCAGGCCATTGGCCGCGCACGCCTGTTCGATTGCCTGCTGTAATTCGTCGACCATGGCCTGCAATTTGTCGCTGTGCAGATGCCGGAAATCGATGGTCATCTTCACCTCGCCGGGGATCACGTTGCGCGAGCCCGGATGAAGGTTCAGACAACCGACCGTCCCGCAGGCATGCGGCTGGCTGGCATTGGCAATGCGGTTGACGGCAGTCACGACGTGCGCGGCGCCGACCAGCGCGTCCTTGCGCAATGACATGGGCGTCGGACCGGCGTGGGCCTCGACGCCGCTGAGCGTCAGGTCAAACCATTTCTGGCCAAGGCAACCCATGACCACGCCAATGGTCTTGTGCTGATCTTCCAGAATCGGGCCTTGCTCGATGTGTGCTTCGAAGTACGCGCCCACCGGATGACCCAGCACCGCGCGGCTACCGGCGTAGCCAATGCGTTGCAATTCCTCGCCCACGACCAGACCGTGCTCGTCCTGTTTGGCCAGGGTTTCGGCCAGGTCGAGCTTCCCGGCGAACACCCCGGAACCCATCATGCACGGAGGAAAACGCGAGCCTTCTTCATTGGTCCACACCACCACTTCGATGGGCGCTGTAGTTTGCAGACCCAGGTCGTTCAAGGTGCGGATGACTTCCAGTCCGGCCATGACGCCAAAACAGCCGTCAAACTTGCCACCGGTGGGTTGCGTGTCGATGTGACTGCCGGTCATGACCGGTGCCCTTTGCGAATCGCTGCCCGGCCGGCGAGCGAAAATATTGCCGATTGCATCGACGGTCACTGTGCAGCCTGCCTCTTGGCACCACTTCACGAAAAGATCACGGGCCTGGCGATCCAGATCGGTCAGGGCAAGGCGACAGACACCGCCTTTGACCGTCGCACCCAACTGCGCGAGGTCCATCAGTGATTGCCAGAGACGCTGGCTGTTGATCAGCGGCGCGTTAGTGGTGAAAAGATCGGGACTGATTTGGGTGTTCATGATGTCTCCAGTCAGCAAAAAACAGGACGAAAATCGTGTTCAGGCCAGGCTTTGCCCGGCAATCTTCACTGCCAGTTTGACCAGGCTCAAGTCGCTGCCCCTTGGTCCCATCAGCGAGATACCCAGCGGCACCCCATCCTTGTTTGCCAGCGGCATGCTCAACTGCGGTGTGCGGCACAGCACGGAAATGGCCAGCAGGTGATGCGAAATCTGCCGCGTCTGCTCGATCTCTTCGTCTTTGGCGCTGAGCAGCGGCGCGATATCCGGCACCGTCGGCATGACCAGCACGCGATCACCCAGCAGAGTTTTCCAGCTTGCCGCAAAGCGGTCACGCAGCGCGCAGGCGTCGTTATATTGCGCGTCAGTGACGGCCTTCGACCAGGCGAAACGCGCCGCTACATCCGGGCCAAGGCACAAGCCGTTTTGTTCGATGAACTCGCCCTGCGCCAGCCACGCTTCGCGGCCCTGAATGTAGCGAAATGCCCAATAGGCATCGGTGAGCGACGGCAGCTCGCCTTGCAGCTTTTCCAGTGCTCCGCAAGCAGCTTCGATCTGCGCCAAGGCCGGCGCCAACGCGTCGAGGGAAGCGTCCGGCAACATCCCGAACAACGCTTCGCTTATCAGCAGTTGCGGCTGATCCGGCAAAGGCGTGGAATCCTCGCCCAGCAGACACTCGCCCACCAGACCAAAAACCTTGGCGTCGCGGGTGAAATAACCGGCGGTGTCCATGCTTTCGCACAGCGCCTGGGTATTTTCCAGAGAGATGCGACCATGACTCGGCCGCAGGCCGAACAACCCGCAATAACTGGCGGGTGTGCGCACCGAACCGCCGGTGTCGCTGCCCATGGCGAAGTCGCACAAACCGTTGGAAACCGCCGACGCCGATCCTGAAGATGAGCCACCAGGAATGCGGTCGTGGGCCGCACCATTACGTGGCGTGCCGTAATGCGCGTTCTTGCCGCTCATGGAGAACGCCATCTCGTTGGTGTGCGCCTTGCCGATCAACTCGGCGCCCGCATCCAGCAAGCGTTGAATGGTCGGCGCGGTGGTGGTTTTGATTCCCGACATCGCCAATACGTGTGGGTTGCCGCCGCCCGTTGGGTAACCGGCGACGTCGAACAGGTCCTTGGCGACGAAGGTTAATCCGGCCAATGGGCCGCTGGGCGCACGGGGCACTTCGACGGCCGGGTATGGCATCAAGGCAAACGCAGAATCAGTCATGACAGGGACTCGCAAAGAGGTTGAACGGGGACCTGACTCCAGTGATGGCAGCTCACTGAGTGGTCGGAAATGACGTCTTCGATGGCAGGCACGACGCGGCGGCACAGGTCGCTGGCCCGCGGGCAACGGGCCGCGAATGCACAACCGTCCGGCAGGTTGGCCAGGTCCGGCGGCGCACCGGGGATACTGATCAAGCGCTCGCCCTTGCGCAGGCCATCTTTGGGCCGCGTGCCCAGCAGCACTTGCGTATACGGGTGCTGCGGGTTGTCCAGCAGCTCGGCCAAAGGTGCCTGCTCGACAATCCGTCCGCCATACATGACGGCGACCCGATCGGCGACTTCCACGGCCGCACCAATGTCGTGGGTGACGAAGATGATCGACAGACCCAGCGCCTGCTGCAACTCGCGCAACAGGATCAGAATCTGGATCTGCACGGTCGCATCCAGCGCAGTGGTCGGTTCGTCGGCGAGCAGGATTTGCGGCTGACAGGCCAGCGCCAGGGCGATCATTGCCCGCTGGCGCATGCCGCCGGACATCTCGTGCGGGTATGCATCCAGACGCTGTTCCGGGCTGGGAATGCGTACCCTGCGCAAGGCTTCCAACGCCGCCGCACGGGCGTCGGCCCTGGACATCGGCCGATGGCGACGCAGCGCTTCGACGATCTGCTGGCCGATGGTGTAGACCGGGTCCAGGGCCAATAGCGGCTCCTGGAAAATCATCGCCGCCACCGGCCCGCGCAGCGCCTGCAACTGGCTGCGCGACAACGCCATGAGGTTTTGCCCGGCGATCTCGATCTGGCCTTCGATGCTCGTGGAGCGCTCGGAATGCAGGCGCATCAAGGCACGCAGGGTCACGCTTTTACCGGAACCGGATTCGCCGATCAGCGCCAGCACTTCGCCCCGCGCTACCGACAGGCTGACACCGTTGACCGCCGACAAGGTTTGCCCGCCGCGCTTGAAACGGACCTTTAGGTCGCGCACGGCAACCATGGGTTCTTCGCTCATGCCAGCGCTCCTGTGTAGATCAACTCCGCCGATGGACTCTGGCTGTGCCCTGCCCCCGGTTGCACCATCAGGCACGCTGCGAAATGGTCGCTGCCGGTCATGGTCAGTTGCGGCGCGGTTTGTCCGCAGACGGTTTCCGCATGGGGACAGCGCGTGTGAAATCGACAGCCGGATGGCGGATCAATGGGACTCGGTGGATCGCCCGAGAGCGGCGAAACCAGCGTGCGTCTGGCCGGGTCCATGGATGGCATCGAAGTCAGCAGCGCCTGGGTGTACGGATGCTGCGCTTCGCAAAACAGCGCTTCGGCAGGCCCGACCTCGACGATTTCGCCCAGGTACATGACCATGATCCGGTCGGACAGATAGCGCACCACGTGCAAATCGTGGCTGATGAACACGTACGTCAGTTGCAGGCTGTCCTTGAGGTCGAGCAACAGGTTCAACACCTGGGCTTCCACGGATTTGTCCAGCGCCGACACCGCTTCGTCGAGAATCACCAGACGCGGGTCCACTGCCAGGGCGCGGGCGATGTTGACCCGCTGGCGCTGCCCGCCGGACAGTTCGTGGGCATAGCGTCCGGCGAAACGCGTTGGCTCCAGGCCGACGCGACCCAGCAAGTCACGCGCCCGTTGCAAGGATTCGCGCTGGCTGACGCCATGCACCGAAGGCCCGAACGCCACGGACTGCTCCATAGTCAGGCGCGGATTCAGTGACGAATAGCTGTCCTGAAACACCATCTGCACCTGCCGCCGATAATCACGCAACGGCAACTGGTGCCCGCCCACGCTCATGGCATCGAACACCAGTTCGCCGCTGTCATGTTCGATCAGCTGCATCAACAATCGGGCCGTGGTGGATTTGCCACAGCCCGACTCGCCGACCACGCCAAGGGTCTCGCCCTTGTGCACCACGAAATCGATGCCGTCGACGGCGCGAACCACGCTACGTTTGCCCAGGCCGCCTTTGACCGGGAAGTGTTTGACCAGTTTTTCCACTTTCAGCAGTGGCTGCGCTGGACCGCCAATATCGCGCTTGGTCATAGTCAACTCCGAATCGCCATGGCCGCCCGCAAGCGGTCGGCAAGCACGTTGAAAGAGATCGAGGTGATGAAAATCATTGCTCCCGGCAACGCGGATACCAGCGGCTGGGTGTAGATGGCGGTGCGCAGGGTGTTGAGCATCAGGCCCCATTCCGGCTCCGGCGGGGTAACGCCCAACCCGAGAAACGACAGGCCCGAGGCAAGGATCATCGACACCGAGATCAAGCCGGTGGTGAAAACAAAGATCGGCCCCAGCACGTTGCCCAGCACCTGAGTGCGAATGATGGTGAACGAGCCTGCACCAGACGCCCGCGCCGCTTCGATGTAGTCGCGATTGCGCACCTGGGTGGTGACGCTTTCGGCAATCCGCGCCACTTGCGGCACGAACACCAGGGTCAGCGAGATCAGTGCGTTGTTCACCCCGGCGCCCAAGGCTCCGGAAAACGCGATGGCCAGCAGCACCGAAGGGAACGCATAAAATACGTCCACGGTGCGCATGATCAGGCTGTTCAGCCAGCCGCCAAAATAACCGGCGATCACACCAATGGCGCCACCAATGAAGAACGCGAAAATCACCGGCGTGATGCCCATGAACAACGACAGGCGCGCACCCAGCATCAAGCGCGACAGCAAGTCACGGCCCAGCTCGTCAGTGCCCAGCGGGAAACCTTCGGTACCGATCGGCTTGAGGCGTTTGAACATCGACGTGGTGAACGGATCCCCCGGCACGATCCACGGGCCGAACACCGCGAGGACCAGCAAGGCAAGGATAACGGCTGCCACCACCAGGGCGACCGGGTCGCGACGCACCCGACCGAACACTTCACTCCAGTAACCCGGCGAGCTTTCAACCGGGGTGATGACCGGCGCGGCCGGTCGCAGAATCGACAGGTTCATGCTCAGCCCCTTTTGATACGTGGATCAAGCAGCGTCTGCAGGATATCCACCAACAGATTCAGCGTGACGAAGAACAAGGCCAGCACCCAGATCGTGCCCTGCAACAAAGGCAGGTCACGCTGGAAAATCGCCGAGTTGAGCAGCAGGCCGGTGCCAGGCCAGGCGAACACGGTTTCCACCAGAATCGAACCGCCCATCAGGTAGCCGATCTGCAATCCCATCACCGCCATGGCGGTCGGCGCGGCATTCTTGACCACATGCAGGAACAAACCCCATTCACCCAGGCCCTTGGCGCGCAGACCAATGATGAATTCCTGGGACAGGGTTTCCGCCACCTGCGCCCGCACGGTGCGGGCAATGATTCCGGTTGGGATGACCGACAAGGTAATCGCCGGGAGGATCATGAATTGAAAGTGCGCCCAGTCCCACGCCCAGGCCGACTGGCCCATGGGTCCGCCACCGGTAGCCGGCAGCCAGCCCAATTGCGAAGAGAAGACGATGACCATCAGCATGCCCAACCAGTAATGCGGCACGCTGACGCCGATGGCGGAAATCGCCGAGGCGATCTTGTCCAGCCAGCTGTCCTGAAAGTAGCCGCCGACGAAGCCGAACAGGCTGCCGAGGACAAAACCGAACAAGGTCGCCAGTACCGCCAGACGCAATGAATAACTCACTGCATTGAGCACTTCACTGGTCACCGAGCGGCCGCTGGCAATCGACATCCCGAGGTCGCCATGCACCGCATGCCAGACCCACAGGCCAAATTGCACTGGCAACGGTTTGTCGAAGCCATAAGCCTGAACCAGTTGTTCGCGCAGCGCTTCGGAAGCATCCGGGGGCATTACCGACACCAGCGGATCACCGGGCGCCATATGCACCAGCATGAAACACACCAGCGCTACGCCCAACAGAATCGGAGTCGCCAGCAGTACGCGGCGCAAGATATAGGCAAGCATAGGTTTCCTCACTTGGATCAATCACGGAAACGACGTCAACCGCGCGGACTCCGTAGGACCGGCTTCGTCTCCCGGCTAAAGCCGGTCCTACGGATAGGGTATTGCAGCGCTTCTCAGTCCTGCTTGGAGACCAGCGACAAGTCGATGAACCAGCTTTGCGGCTGGACCACGCCGGTGACTTTCGGCGAAATGGCCCGTGGACCCACGTCGTGGGCGACAAACAGGAACGGCACTTCATCGACAATCGCCGCATGCAGCTTGCCGGAAGCTTCGTCCAGCGCCTTCGGATCGAAGGAGTTGCGCACCGTGGTGATCAACTTCTCGACCTGTGGCGAGGCGAAGAATCCCCAGTTGTTGGAAACCGGCGGGAAAGCCTTTTCACTGGAGAAACGCACCATGCCGAAGTACGGGTCCATGACCGCCGCGCTGACGTTGATCGCATTGGCGCCTTGGGCTGCCGGGTCTTTGGCACCCAGACGCCAGCCGCTGAACAGGGTGTTCCATTCGGTGACGGCGATGTCCACGTCGAAATAGCAGCCCTTGAGGCTCTGCTGGATGTATTCGTTCATCGGCAGCGGCTGCATTTGCCCGGAGCCGGAGGCCGACGTCAGGACCTTCACCTTGACCGGGTGATCCTTGCTGAAACCGGCATCAGCCATGAGTTTCTGCGCAGCGGCCTGGTCATACTTGATCTTGAAATCCGGATTGCCGTACCACGGCGAATCTTTCTCGTAGATGCCGGTGGCTTCCTGCATGAAACCGCCCAGATACGCCTTCAGCTCGCTGCGATCCAGACACAGGTTCGCCGCCTGACGCACGCGCTTGTCGAGCCACGGCGAACCCGGCGCGAATGAGAACTGCCATGGCCACAAGTGCGGCTGGCCGTTGGCGTAGATCTTGAATTTCTTGCTCTTGATCTGCTCGATGGCGTCCGGCGCGGGCGCTTCGATCCAGTCCACCTGACCGGACAACAGCGCCGCCGTACGTGCGTTGGCTTCAGGCAGTGGAATCAGCACCACATGGTCGACCTTGGGAATGCGCTTGGGGTCCCAGTAGCCGGGATTCTTGTCCAGCACCAGTTCCTGGCGCGGCACCATGCGGTCCATCTTGAACGGTCCGGTACCCACGGAATGGCTGGCGAATGCCGTCCAGGCCAGCTTCGAGCGTTCCGCCGGATCGGTCGTGGCTGCGGGAACGGCGGCGAAATCTTTCTGCCAGGCCGTTGGCGAGGCCATGAACAGGTTGGTCAGGTTATATGGCAGGACGGCATCGGGTTCGCTGGTGGTCAGTTCGACGGTCAGGTCATCGATTTTCTGCGCGCTGCGCAGGGTCGGCATGCGCGACACCGTCATGCCGATCTGGCCCGGCGCATATTGCGCGGCCTGTTTGTCGAGGACTTTATTGACGTTCCACACCACGGAATCTGCGTTGAACGCCGAGCCGTCATGAAACTTGACGCCGGGACGCAGCTTGAAAATCCACTTGGTGTGATCGTCCGGCTTGACTGCCCATTCAGTGGCCAGCCCTGGAATCAATGTGCTGGGCTTCTCACCTTGCGACAGGTCCCACTCCACCAGGGAATCGAACATGGTGATCCCGGTGAATCGGTTGCCCTCATAACCTTGATCTGGCTGCCCGTGAGTCAGCGGAATATCTGCAGCGGTCATGGCGATGCGCAAAGTACTTTCGGCCATGGCGGCCAATGGCGACAAAGCACCAACGGCGATCGAACAGGCCAGGGCCAGCCGGGTAAAACTACGTGCGCGGGGTTCTGAAGCATGCGTCATGGCGAGTTTCCCATCAGTCAGGTAAGGAGAGCTGACAGGCTCAACGCAATGCTCATACCAACTTTTTAATTGTCCGTAGCGCAACCCGTTCGACAATCATAAAACTGCATATTTTTCAATAATCTATGGCGATTTATAAACACTGTGAAATTTTTACCCAAACGTTTGGGTAGTGTTGCGCAACGGTTCGTGCAATCTTTTGGTACGCAACGCTCCATCGTGGCGCAACGGCCTGCTTACCGGTCCTGGATCGGTTGAGTCTGTGCAGCGACCCGACTTGATGCGAGCATGGCACCCTGCTCATCTGCACTTTCAGGCGTACCCCATGAACAGACGTCCGGCTACGCTTCGCGGTATCGCCCAGCAACTCAATATCCATGTTTCAACCGTCTCGCGAGTCTTGAACGGCACGCTGGATCACGCCGGTCGCGCGGCCTCCAAAGACACCATCGAGCGTATTCGCGCGCTGGCGGCCAGCCTGGATTACCAGCCCAACACCCATGCCAGGACTCTGAAAACCCGTAATAGCCGTGAGATTGGCGTGCTGGTGCCGAGGCTGTCCGATATTGTGCTGGCAACGGTTTATGAAGGCATCGACGAAGCCGCCAGCGCCATGGGCTATACCTCATTCGTCGCCAATACCCTGGACCTGCCCGAACGTCAGCGCGAACGGGCCGAGCGAGCGCTGGCGCGCAATGTTGCCGGGCTGATCATCAGCGACGTGCACTGCACGAATGAAGCGGGATTTCTTGAGGAACTGGAAGAACGCCAGGTGCCGTTCGTATTGGTCAGCCGACGCCGGGGCCAACACTGTTCGATCACTTCCGACGACGAAATGGGCGGTCGACTGGTTGCCGAGCATTTATTCGCCCAAGGGCATACGCGTGTCGCGGTGATTGCCGGCGAGCCGCACAGCAGCAACGCAATGGAACGCACCGCCAGCTTTGTCGAGTATTACCGGGAGCAAGGTATCGAAATTGCTGCTGAACGGATCATCCCCGGCCATTTCGATACGCAGACCGGTTTCAGCACCGGCGAAATCCTGCTCGCTCATCCGCAGCCGCCCACGGCGATTTTCGCCGTCAACGACTTCCTCGCCATCGGCTTGTTCGGTGCCCTGCGCAATCGCAGGCTGGTGGCCGGGCGTGACATCGCCGTGGTCGGCTACAACGACACGCCGCTGGCTGCCCACCTGCAACTGACCAGCATCAGCACCAGCATGCATGCCCAAGGCGTGCAAGCCGTGCAAACCCTGCTCAAACGCCTGGCAGGGGAACCGGTGCAATCCCATCGTTTCCCGGCGCTGCTGAAGGTACGGGCCAGCAGTCTTTGCCGGCCGTAATCCAGACTAGAAACCCACCGTCGCCGACACTAGCCAGGTGCGCGGTGTAGACAAGGTCAAGCCGGCCGCTGCATCCGACGACGTAGCGGCAGAAACCCAGTAAGTCTTGTCCAGCACGTTTTCGACTGCGGCGCGCAGGGTGATCGGATTGCTGCCCAATTTGAAGGCGTAACGCCCGCCCAGATCGTAGCGCTGCCAGGCGTCGATTTTCTGCTCGTTGGCTTGATCCAGGTATTGTGAGCCGGTGTGGATGGCCCGCGCGGTCAAGGTCAAGCCCGGCAACCGGTTGATGTCGTATTCGAGCCCCATATTGGCATTGAGGATCGGCGAACCGGTGCCGCGCTTGCCGTCGTACTGGCCCAAAGCGGTTTTGGTCTGCTCGCTGTCGAGCACCATCACCCCGCCCAGCAGACGCACGTCGCTGGCGAGTTCGCCAAACAGGTTCAACTCGACGCCCTGATTACGCAGTTCGCCATCGGGCTTGAAGTTGCCGCTGGCGTCGGTGATATAGCTTGGTTGTTCGATGCGGAACACGCTCAAGGTCGTGGCGAAGCCGCCCATGTCGAGTTTGACGCCGACTTCGGTCTGTTTCGATTTGTACGGCGCAAACACTTCATCGCGGTTGGTCGCCGTGGTCGGCGCGGTTTCGCCCTGGCTCAGGCCTTCGATGTAATTGGCGTACAGGGAAATGTTGTCGGTGGCCTTGATCACCAGACCCGCCGCTGGCGACGTGGCTTGCTCGTCATATTGCTGACCGAGCACGCCATTGGCATAGGCGTCGACCTCGACCCGTTGCAGCCGCGCGCCGAGGGTCAACAGCACCCGATCATCGAAGAAGCTCAAGGTATCGGCCAGCGCCGCACTGGAGAACACATCTTCGGTGTGAGTCGAGGTGTCGAAGCGATTGGGCACGCCCGGATATGGCTGCAACACCGGGTTGTAGAGGTTGCTGACGCGGGTCAGGTAACGCTCGCCGCTGTTATCGAATTCCATGTCGAAGCGGTTCAGGCTCAGGTTGACGGTATGGCCAATCGGCCCGGTATTGAACCAGCTGCGCGCGCCGACGGTAAAGGTCTTGACCTCTTCGTCGCGCTGAAACGAGCGAGGGGTCATGTTGAAATTACCGTTGCTGTTGGTGACCTGCACCGCGTGACGCAGGAAGTCGTACTCGCCACTGCGCGCGCCGGCTGCGGCATAGACCATCAATGAATCGCTGACGTCATACTCGCCACGCACCGCGCCGAAGGTGTCCTTGGAATCGGCGTAAGTCCAGGGCTGGGCAAAGTTGTGATGGATGTCTTCGGCCTTGGGCATTTTTATCCCGGCGGCGACTTCCACTCGTTCGATAGGTGCATCGCCGTGGCGCTCGGAACGACCGAAATCAAGGGACAAACGCACCCGCTCTTTCTTGAAATCCAGGCCGATCACCGCTGCTTCGCGCTCCACCGACTGATGATCCCACTCGGTTTCGCCGGACTGACGCACGCCATTGAAGCGCACGCCGTATTCCTGTTCATCGCCAAAACGTCGACCAATGTCCATGCTGCCGCCGAACTGGCCCGCAGACGCATAGCTGCCGGTAAATTCGGTGAGTGGATCCTTGCCTGCGCGCTTGGGCTCGATATTGATCCCGCCACCCACGCTGCCACGGGGCGCGATGCCGCCGAGCAGTGCGCCGGGGCCTTTGAGGATATCAATGCGTTCGACCATCTCCATGTCGATGGAATACGTCGGCAGCACGCCGTACAGACCGCCGAACGACACGTCGCTGTTGTACAGGCTCAAACCGCGAATGGAGAACTGCTCAAAACGACCACCGGCCGGATTGGTGGTACGCACCGAAGGATCGTTGGCGACAACATCGCCGAGGGTGCGAGCCTGTTGATTCTTCACCGTCGTGCTGGTGTAGGACGTCAGGTTGAACGGCGTTTCCATGAAGTCATGATCGCCGAGCATGCCCTGATTGCCGCGTCGCGTGACTTGCCCGCCGGAGTACACATCGCCCTGTTGATCAAAGCGGCTGCCGTCGATGGAGGTTTGCGGCAACACCATCGAGCCATTTTCACTGGTCGGTGCCGCAATCAACGTATAGGACTGATCGGCGACCGGCTGCAATTGCAGGCCAGTGCCTTGCAGCAAACGGGCAAAACCTTCCTGGGGTGCATAGTCGCCCGTCAGCCCGGCGGTGTTGCGACCGGCGACCAAGGCCGGATCAACCGACAGACTGACACCGGCCTGCGCAGCAAAACGGGTCAATGCCGAGCTCAGGCTTCCGGCGGGGATCTGATAGTTGTGTCTGGCGCCCTCTTCGGCCCATGCCGGCGCGACCAGCACCGAACCCGCACCCAGCCCGACCAGAACGCTGGCGTGGCAACTCATTTGAAGCAAAGGACGCATGCCCAGATGGGTCAGGCGCAGACGTCGAAGAAAAACTGCGGGCATCGGAACACTCTCTTATTTCGTTCACTTGAGAGCAATGACAGGCGAGGTCAAAAAAAGGGACACGGCTCAGGCAGAAATTTTGCGGGGCGTCAGCGTGACCCAATACCGGGTTCGCGTCCGCACCTGTACCGGCAGGCTGGCTGCCAGTAGAAACAGGATCTTGTCGGTATCGTCGAGGCGGAAGGTACCGGTGACTTTCAAGGCATCCAGCGCCGGTTCCCAGCGCAGGACGCCAGGCCGATACCGACTCAGTTCGGCAAGGAACAGCCCCAGGGGTTGGTTTTCGACGCTGAGCACCCCTTCGCGCCAGCCCGGTTGTCGGGTGTCGAAGCTGTGCAACGGCGCCACGGAGGATGCGTTCATGGTGGTTTGCTGGCCGCCGTGCAGCCGCACGCTCATCCCGTTTTGCGGGAACAGATCGACACTGCCGCGCCAGACGGAAACCCTACAGCCCTGCCCGTCCAGCCGCACGCAAAGCTCGGCGTCATTGGTCAGAATGCGTCCTGCGGGGGTGTCGATGGCGATGGCGGCCGTGTTCGCTGCCATGTTCAAGGCCAGCTCACCTTCGATCAGGGCCAGGCTGCGGGTGGCAACGTCGATATTCACCGCGCTGGCTGTATCCAGTTGCAACAGGCTGCCATCGGGCAGACGCAACTCCTTGCGCTCGCCTGCGACCGTACGCAAATCAGCGCGCCAGGCCGCCACGGGGGCATGCTGGCTAAGCAGCCAACCGCCAGGCAGCAACGCGGCGACGATCAAGGTTCGCTTGAGAACGGTACGACGGCCCAGCGCCGGGCGGTCGAGGCTGGCCAGTGCCAGTTCGCCGGGCAGTGCGGAAAATCTGCCGCGCAGGCCCTGGGCTTTTTGCCAGGTCTGTTCGTGACTGGGGCATTGCTCGCGCCAGCGTTGCAGCTGCGCGCAGTCTTCGTCACTGGCGGCGCCGGATTCCAGCAGCACCAGCCAGTACGCCGCATCCTCGGCCACCCGGCGCGACGGCGCGGAACTGCTCACAGCTCGGCCATCAGGCAATGGGTGTAAGCCTGGGCCATGTAGCGTTTTACGGTGCGCTCGGACACCTGCAGCCGCTGCGCGATCTGCGCGTAACCCAAGCCTTCCAGTTGCGCCCATAAAAATGCCCGGCGCACCGCCAGCGGCAACGCGTCGAGCAATTCATCCAGGGCTTGCAGGGTTTCCAGCAGAATCCAGCGTTGTTCGGGGGACGGAATGACAGTCTCGGGCAAAGTCGCCAAGGCCTGAAGATAAGCCTGTTCAAGGCTGCGACGCTGATAATGATTGACCAGCAAACGCTTGCCGACCGTCAGTAGATACGCGCGAGGTTCACGCAGTTGGGTCAGCGGTTCGCTGTGTTGGCTGGCCAGAACCCGGACAAAGGTATCCTGGCTCAGGTCGGCGGCATCCCACGCATTGCCCAGCCGCGCACGCAGCCAGTTTTCCAGCCAGCTGCGGTGTTCACGGTAGAAATTTTCCAGAGTGGCCTCTGACGGCCCTGCTGTTTGCCTCATGCTTAACGGCCCACTGCGCATGTCACTAATTAAAATGAGAATCATTCTAATTAGTTAGCGTGGACTCGCCAATCTTTTAATTTCCGTAGGAGATTTCATATTTTTGGGGCCCCCAAAAAAATCCCGTTGGATCACGTGACTTGATGTGGGAGTTTACGAGCAGCGCGAGGCAGCGATGGCGGTCTGCCTGACACACCACCTCGCGGCCATCGTAACCTTCGAACGTTCCTACAGGATCGCGAGTCAGCGGTCCGTAGGAGCGGATTTATCCGCGAGGAGGCAGGTACATTTGAGGTAGTTTCTGTACTGGGAATGCCGCCCTCCCGGCTGAAGCCGGTCCTACACGATAGCCTTACCGACGCTTCATCCGGTCAATGATCACCGCCAGCAGCAGGATCGAACCACGAATCACGTATTGATAGAAGGTGTCGATGTTCTTCAGGTTCATGGCGTTTTCAATGATCGCCAGAATCAGCACCCCGGCGATCACATGGCGAATCATGCCGATGCCGCCGCTCAGCGAAACCCCGCCCAGCACGCAGGCCGAAATCACCGTCAGTTCGAAGCCCTGGCCGATCATCGGTTGCCCGGAGGTCATCCGCGAAGCCAGGACCACGCCGGCCAATGCGCCGATCAGGCCATGCACGGCGAAGATGATGATCTTGGTGCGATCCACATGCACACCCGCCAGCAACGCAGCTTCCTGGTTACCGCCGATGGCCAGGGTGTTACGGCCGTACGTCGTGTAGTTGAGCAACCAGCCAAAGAAGGCGAAGCAGGCAATGGTGATCAGGATCGGCACCGGCACGCCGTACAGCTGGCCGTTGCCGAACACGAAGAAGTCTTCGTTCATCACTCCGACGGCCTTGCCGTTGGAGAAGATATACGCAAGGCCGCGGACGATCTGCATGGTCGCCAACGTCGCGATCAGCGCGTTGATGCGCAGCTTGGCAATCACGATGCCATTGATCAGCCCCACGACAAGGCCCATGGCCAAGGCGGCCGAAATCCCCAGGAACAGGCTGTCCGTGTCGCGCATGACAATCCCGGCGATGACCCCGGAGCAGGCCAATACCGAGCCCACCGACAAATCGAAATGTCCGGAAGCCAGGCAGAACAGCATGGTGCAGGCGGCGATGCCCACCGTGGAAATCGCCAGGCCCAGACCGCGCATGTTCAGCGGTGACATGAAGTTATCGATCAGCAGCGCGCAGAGCACGAAGATGCCCACAGCGGCCATCAACATTGCCCAGTCGTCGATTAAACGACGCACATTGAGACCCTGGCGTGGAGCCGTCAGGCTGGTTTCGGTAGACATACGCACCTCTTTTTTATTTTTCACGGTGTATTGGCCAGGTTCAGACGCGGGTTCGCGGCAGTGCCAGTTGCAGCAGTCGTGCTTCATTGGCCTCGTCGCGGGTAAGCTCGCCAGTGATGGCGCCCTCGCTCATGACCAGGATCCGGTCGGCAATGCCCATGACCTCCATCAGATCGCTGGACACGACAATGACCGCAATGCCATCGGCGGCAAGGTTATGGATGATCTGATAGATCTCGGATTTCGCGCCGATGTCGATGCCGCGCGTCGGCTCATCCAGCAGCAGCACCTTCATGGGCATCGACAGCCAGCGCCCGAGAATCGCCTTCTGCTGATTGCCGCCGGATAGGAACAGCATTTGCTGATCGGCCGAGGGCGTCTTGACGTTCATTGACTTGATCTGCGCCTTGGCGTTATCGCGCTCCCATCGCCCCTGAATCAGGCAACCCAGGCTGACGTGACGCGGCCGCGCGCCGATATTGATATTTTCCTGCACGCTGGACAGCGGCACGATGCCCTCTTTCTTGCGATCCTCCGGGCACAGCAGTATCCCGGCGGCGATGGCGTCACGCGGGGACTTGAATTCCAGCGCCTTGCCTTCAATCTGCAGAACGCCTGCCTTGCTGCGTGTCAGGCCGGAAAGCATGCGGAACAGTTCGGTACGGCCAGCGCCCACCAGGCCGAAAAAGCCCAGCACTTCGCCCTTCTCCACGGCGAAACTGACTGGTTCCTGCAACCCTGGCCCCATCAGTCCGGTCACCCGCAGACTTGGCCCCTGATGCTGGCGCGGGCGATAGTTGTAGATATCCTGAATGTCGCGACCGACCATGCAAGTCACCAGCCGATCATGATCCAGGTCGGCCATGTCCTCGAAGGTGCGTACGAAGCGACCATCCTTGAACACCGTCACTGCATCGCAGACCCGGAAGATCTCTTCCATACGGTGCGACACGTAAAGAATGACCCGACCTTCGTCGCGCAACTTGATGATGATCGCCATCAATCGATCGATTTCCCGGGCCGATAGACTGCTGGTGGGTTCATCGAAGGCGATGACATGGGCGTTACGGGACATAGCCTTGGCGATTTCCACCAACTGGCGCTGACCGAGGGACAAATCGCCCAGGCGAGTGTTCGGGTCGATTTCGTCGGCCAGACCTTTAAGCAGTTCCCGGGCGCGGCGCACCATGGCCCGCCGATTGACCATGCCCCAGCGGTTGGGCATGTGGCCGAGTAACAGGTTCTCGGCGACGGACATTTCCGGCACCAGTTGCAGTTCCTGGTGAATCACCGCGACACCGGCGGCAATGCTGTCAGCCGTGGACTTGAAGACCTGTTCCTGCCCGCCAATGGACAAGCTGCCACTGTTGGGCTGGTATGAGCCGCCAAGAATCTTCAACAGCGTGGATTTGCCCGCGCCGTTTTCGCCCATCAAGGCATGCACGCTGCCCGGACGTGCTTCAAAGTTGATGTCCGACAGCGCACGCACACCGGGAAAGGTCTTGCCGATCCCGTTGAAACGCAGACTGCCAGCGGATGGTTGCTGTTCAGTGGCCAGTTGTTGCATGGAAACCTCCTCCTCGCTCCATGGGTCAATGGAGCGAGGACTTGCAGATGGAGGCCTGAAATTTCAGGCCAGCGACGTGGTGTGCGCGTTACTTCCAGAGACCGATTTTGGTCAGCACTTCCTGAAAGTTGGCACGGGTGATCAATGTCACGTCTTCCATCGCGGTGTATTTAGGCGGTTCCTTGCCATCCTTGACCCACTCATACATCTGCAAAGCGGTGTTGTAGCCTTCCTTGTCCGGGCTTGGCAGCATCGAACCGAAGAAGCCACTTTCCTTCTTCTTCAATTCGTCGATGGCGTCGGTACCATTGATACCAATCCCGATGAGGTTTGTCGGCTTGAATGCAGAGCTTGCTGCGCGAACACCGCCCAGGACTGTGTTGTCGTTCATGCCGCCAACGATCAGGTTTTTAGCCGAGGAAGGAAGTTTAGGCAGTGCCGAGCCGGTTGAGTCCATGCTGCCGGGCACGTCGAGGGTTTTCTGCGGCGCGTAGATAATGTGGTCTTCTGGCAGGCCGGCTTCCTCCAGCGCTTTAACAGAACCGTCAGTACGCTTTTTACCGGTATCCAGTTCGTTGTAGGTGTTGATGATCGCGTAGGTCTCTTTCCAGTCCCAGTTGCGATTCTTCGCTTCAGCGGCCATGGCGGCGCCCTGTTGCTGACCCACTTCGAAAGCGGCCATGCCCAGATACGGCACGTCTTCCATGAACTTACCCTTGGCATCGACGAAGCGATCATCAACGGCCATGACTTTCATGCCATTGGCCTTGGCCTTGGCGACAATGGCCGGGCCCAGCGAAACATCTGGCGGGCAGATGACGAAGCCCTTGGCGCCGTTGGCGGCAAGGCTGTCGATAGCGGCGAGAGTCTTTTCACCGTCTGGCACGGCGATTTTTATGACCTCGAAACCATGATCCTTCCCGGCTTTCTCGGCAAAAGCCCATTCCGTCTGGAACCAGGGTTCTTCAGCCTGCTTGACCAGAAAGCCGATCTTGATCTTATCGGCAGCGGAGGAAATGCCGCTCATGCCCAGAACGGCAGTGGCGACGGCAACACAGCACAGGGAGCGAATCCCGTGGCGACTCAACATAGCTAACTCCTTATTTTTATTGAATAGCTACAGCGTCCAGCGGTGAGGTTGTCGGGACACCGCAAGGACGTCAAAACAACAGAAACCAGTCATATCATATTATGAATGCCGACTATGTAACCTAGTGTCACGGCATCCCGGGGACAGCGAATTCATCCTGCAAAACGGTGACAAGCCATGCCCTGCACACCCACATCTGCCATCAATAACGCGCCGTCGAACTGACCGCTGGCATCGGCGGGCGCGGCGCTGGTGACATACAGCGTAGAAAGATCCGGGCCGCCGAATACGCAGCTGGTGGGATGGCTGACCGGCAATTCCACCAACCGGTCGACGCTGCCGTCCGGGGCGAAGCGGATCAGGCAATGGCCGTCCCAGCGTGCGTTCCAGATATACCCTTCGGCGTCCATGGCTGAACCGTCCGGCGTGCCGCGAGCATGCTCGGTCGCCCAGACGTCACGCGAACCCAGGCGGCCATCAGCGCGAATCGGATAACGATAGATCACCCCATCCAGGCTGTCGGCGCTGTACACCTCGTCGCCCGCGGCGTTCCACAACAGCGTGTTGACGATGCCTTGCCCGGCGAGCAACGGCGTGACGCTCGCGTCATGATCGATGCGGAACAGACCGCCCGAACGGCGCTTCAACGGCAAGTCGCCGCCTTCTTCATCCAGATTGTTTTGCATGCTGCCCAGCCATAGACGGCCCTGCGCGTCGCAGCGGGCTTCATTGGCGCGGTTGCCGCTGACCGGATCGGCGACACACAGCAGGCGCAAGCGCGGCTCATCGGCGGGGGAATCAAGATCCAGGCGGTACACGCCGCTGGCCAGAGTTACCAAGGCATCGCCAGCATGGGTGGGGATGAATGCAGATACCGCTTCGGGCATCCGCCATTTACGAAAGTGGCCATCAACCAGGCGGCAGGCCAGCCGCGCCGCGATATCCACCCAATACAACGCCAGTGTTTCGTGATCCCAGAACGGTCCTTCGGCCAGCATGAAACGGTGCTCGGTTACGGGCTGCCAGTGCATAAAATCACCTTTGTTATTATTTTTTTCGGTTAATCGGTACTGCGTTTACTCCGCGGTTTGCGCGGCGGTCTGACTGGCGAAAAACCCGGCAATCACCACTGCTGCCTGCTCGATCAGGGTCATGCACGCCCAGACCCCGCGCGCTGCATCCCGTGTCGCAATCGCATCGGCCAGTTCCTTGTGCAGCGGCAGCGTCTTGCCCAATTCACCCGGCACTGCCGAGGTCACTTCGAACGACACCGCCAGCAATGCACCCAGCGCCGGCAACATCTGCTCGATGAACTGGTTGTGACTGGCCGCCAGCACCGCCTCATGAAAACGCCGATCCGCCAGGTTGTAATCGCCCTTGTCCGCCACGGATATCGCCAGGGCCTCGTATGCCGCCTGGATCTGCGCAATCTGTTCCGGAGTCGCCCTGTCACAAGCCCAGCGCACCGCCATCGGCTCGATGGTGCGGCGCAGGTCGAGCAGATCCATCACAAACCCTTGCGACAAACCCTTGCGTGCCAGCCAACCCACAACCTGCGGATCGAACAGATTCCAGCTCCGCATCGGCATGACCCGCGTGCCGACCTTGGGCCCCACTTCCAGCAACCCTTTGGCGACCAGCGTCTTGATCGCCTCACGAATCACCGTTCGACTGACGCCCAATTCCTCGGCCAATACCGCTTCAACCTTCAACACCTGCCCCGGCGCTACATTGCCCGCCGCGATCCAGGTTCCCAACCGATCCACCGTCGACGCGTGGAAATTACTGCTCATGATGCGTACGCCTCGCTATGCGGTTTTTCCGCAGATCGAGGCTAATCATCACATGATTGAGCGTCAAGTCAGCTCAACGGCCCAGCAATCGACCTTTACAGACGCTGATGAGAACCAATAATCCCGTGCAGCTACTAAATAGTATTACGATTAAATTTTCAAGCACGCTTTTATCGTCTATAAATCCACTTATCGCTAAAATCACCAATGAATAGTCTTACCAATCAAATGAGGTTTAGGTACTTCCCCACTGCAGCCCGAACCGTCGGTACTGCGCAAAACAACAAAAAAAGGTAGAACAACCCATGAAACCCTCTTCTCTGCTCAGCAGCTTTGGACTGTCCCTGATGATCGCAACCCTGACGGCCAACGCGGCCGGGCTTTCCAGTGCACACAGCGCCTTTGGTGCGACCAGCGATGGCACCGCCGTCGAGAAGTACACCTTGCGCAACAGCCATGGCATCGAAGCCAACGTCATTACCTATGGCGCGACGCTGCAATCGCTGCTGGTGCCGGACAAGAACGGCAAGGTCGACGATGTGGTGCTGGGTTTCGATGATGTGCAGGGCTATCAGAACAACGGCACGGTGTATTTCGGCGCGACCATCGGTCGTTTTGGCAACCGCCTTGCGGGCGGCCAGTTCAGCCTGGACGGCAAGACCTATCAGGTTCCGCAAAACGACAAGACCAACGCCCTGCACGGCGGTCCTCAAGGGTTTGACAAGCGGGTCTGGAAAGCCGAGCCGAGCAACGGCAATGGCTGGGTTGGCGTGAAACTGACTTACCTGTCGGCCGATGGCGAAATGGGTTTTCCCGGCGCACTGAACACCGAAGTCACCTACAGCCTGAACGAGAAAAACGAGCTGCGCGTTCAGTACCGCGCCACCACCGACAAACCTACGGTGCTGAACCTGACCAACCACAGTTACTTCAACCTGGCTGGCGCCGGCAACGGCGATGTGCTCAAGCAGGTCGCGACCCTGCACGCCTCGCATTACACGCCGGTAAATGAAAAGTTGATTCCCACCGGTGAGCTGCCCGCTGTCAGCGGTACGCCCATGGACTTTCTCAAGCCCACGGCAATCGGCAAGAACATCAAAGCCGATCATCAGCAGTTGAAATACGCCGAACCCAAGCAAGGCGGCTTCGATTTCAACTGGGTGCTGGACACCAAAGGCGACGTGAGCAAACTCGCCGCAGAGGTCAGCGACCCGCAATCCGGACGGCGCTTGCAGTTGTTCACCAGCGAGCCCGGCGTGCAGCTTTACACCGGCAACTTCCTTGATGGCAGCATCCACGGCAAGGCTGGCAAGGTCTATCCGCACTGGGGCGCGTTCACCCTGGAAACCCAGCACTATCCGGACGCGCCGAACCAGCCGAAATTTCCAAGCACGCGCCTGGATCCAGGCAAGACCTACACCCAGACCACGGTGTTCAAGTTCATCGGGAAGTAACCCTATCTGTTGGAGCGAGCGGGCGGCGTTCCGACTTGCCCGCGAAGGCGATTTTGCTGACGAATCCCGTTTGGCTGACACAACGCCTTCGCGGGCAAGCCCTACTCCAACGGGACTGAATTGGATTCACTGCCCCCTCATCGCCGCCGTCAGCTTGTCGACGTTGTAGCGAAACATCTGCGCATAGCTGGCGGCCGGGCCGTCGGCGGGCGACAGGGATTCGACGTACAGCTCGCCGCCGGGCTGGGCGCCGCTGGCGTCGGCGATCTGTTTGACCAGACGCGGGTCACCGGAATTTTCAAAGAAGTACGCACTGACATGCTCGGCCTTGATCTGGCGGATCAACTTGCCGACATCCGCGGCCGAGGCTTCAGATTCAGTGGAAAAGCCCAGTGGCGACAGGAAGGTCACGCCATAAGCATCGCCGAAATAACCAAAGGCGTCATGAGAGGTCAGCACCTTGCGCCTGGCCGCTGGAATCGCCTGGACTTGCGCCCTCGCGTAGCTGTCCAGTTCCTGCAACTGCGCCATGTAACGCTCGCCGTTAGCCTGATAAACGCTGGCTCCTTCGGGATCGGCCTTCTTCAAGGCAGCAACGATATTGCGCACGTAGATCACGCCATTGGCGGCGCTGTTCCAGGCGTGAGGGTCGGTGATGCGCTTGCCGTCTTCTTCCATGCTGCGGGTCTTGATGCCATCCGATAGCACCACCGGCTGGCCCTTGTAGCCCGAGGCCCTGATCAAACGGTCGAGCCAGCCTTCCAGATGCAAACCACTGACGAACGCGACATCGGCCTTTTTCAACGCCTGGGCATCGGCCGGGGTCGGCTCGTAGACATGAGGATCGCCGTTCGGCCCGATCAGCGACGTGACATGCACCCGATCACCGCCGACGTTATGCACCATGTCGGCAATCACCGTGAACGAAGCCACCGCTTCAACAGGTTTGGCCTGGGCCAGCAGACTAAACGCAGACAGCGCAAACGCTGCCATTGAGCTCAACAGCATCGAATTCTTCATCACATTTCTTTCCGTTTTATGAGGCGTTTCAGTGAGCGAGATGGGGTTTGGGGAACAGTTGTCGCAGGATGCCGGTGCGACCGAACAACAGGGAAAAGCCGTAGAAAGCGCTGGCGGTCAGGACAATCGCCGGGCCCGACGCGACGCCCAGATGGTAGGAAATGATCAAGCCGATCAAACCCGAGAGCGTCGCGACCAACGTCGAAATCAATACCAGCGCACTCAGTGAGGTGGCCCAGAAACGCGCCGCCGTGGCTGGCAGCATCATCATGCCGACCGCCATCAGCGTGCCCAACGCCTGAAAGCCCGCCACCAGATTGAGCACCACCAGCAGCAGAAACAGCACGTGATACAGCGAGCCGCGCCCGCCCACCGCACGCAGAAAACCCGGATCGAAACACTCCAGCACCAAGGGCCGATAGATCAGCGCCAACAGGATCACGGTGAAAGAAGCGATGCCGCCAACCATATAAATCGCGTCGGCGTCGATGGCGAGGATGGTGCCGAACAGCACATGCAGCAGGTCGACATTGGAGCCGTGCAGCGAGACGATCATCACCCCGGCCGCCAATGACGTGAGGTAGAAACTGGCGAAGCTGGCGTCCTCACGCAGGCTGGTCAGCCGACTGACCAGCCCGGACAGCAGCGCGACGGCCAGACCGGCGATCAACCCGCCAATGCCCATGGCGGGCAACGACAAACCGAAAAACAGGAAGCCCAGCGCCGCGCCCGGTAGCACCGCATGACTCATGGCGTCGCCCACCAGACTCATGCGCCGCAGCATCAGCAACACGCCCACCGGGCCGGAACCGATACCCAATGCCAGGCAGGCGACCAAGGCCCGGCGCATGAAGCCGAATTCGACGAAGGGCTCGACCAGCAGCGAATACAGGATCATGCCCGGCGCTCCTGCTGGTCTTCAGCTTCCAGCGCGCACAACTCGGCATCGGCACTCCAGAACTCGGCCATATTGCGCGCCTTGCGCAGGTTCACGACGCTCAAAACATCAGCAGTGGCGCCCCAGGCAATCGCTTCCCGAGCCATCAATAAGGTTTGCGGAAAATGCTGACGAACCTGGTCGATGTCGTGCAGCACGGCAATCACCGTACGGCCCTGGCCATGCCAGACGCGCACCAGCTCCAGCAGATCCCGCGTAGTACGGGCGTCGATGGCGTTGAACGGCTCGTCGAGCAAAATCACCGACGCATCCTGCAACAGCAATCGGGCGAACAGCACCCGCTGGAATTGCCCGGCCGACAGCGAACCAATGCTGCGCCCTTCAAAACCGTCCAGCCCTACGGCCTGCAATGACGCCTGGGTGCGGCGGGCCAGATCCCGGCTCAAGCCACGAAACGGGCCGATGCTGTGCCAGGCGCCCATGGCCACGGTATCGGCCACGCTCAAGGGGAAGCTGCGATCAATCTCGGCAGCCTGGGGCAGATAGCCCAGGGTTTTCGCCGCCAGATGGCCGCGATCCACGTGGCCCGCAGCGGGTTTCATGGTGCCGGCGATGGCTTTGATCAAGGTGGACTTGCCAGCGCCGTTGGGGCCGACAATGGCCGTCAGGCTGCCGGCCTCGAAGCGTCCGCTGATGTGATGCACGGCGGGACGGCGTTCGTAAGCGACGGTCAGGTCGTTCAAGGCAATGGCGGCGCTCATGGGATGGCCACCGCCCAAACGATGGCCAGCCAAAGCAGCACCAGCATTGCCAGCGCCAGCACTGTCCGCTTCCAGGCGGATTGAGCCAGCACTGAACCGGTGATGGAGGGAACGCGGGGAGCTTTCATGAGCGAGTAACCTGCAACGATTTGTTACAGCATTACATAGCTCGAATTCCAAGTGTTATGAAATAACATTTAGCCGTGCCGTCACGCTTTTATAGCGGCGAAACCTCGGTTCAGGTCCTCTTGCAACGCGGCCACGTCTTCCAGCCCGATGTGCAGACGCAGCACTGGATTCAGGGCCTTGTCGGCCACATTGTTGCGATCACTGACATCCGCCACGGTGATCAGGCTTTCGTAACCACCCCATGAAGCGCCCAGGCCAAACAGCTCCAGGGCGCCAATGAAACGCTCCAGTTGCCCAGGGTTTGCGTCCGCCAGCTCAAAGGACAACAAGCCGTTGCTGCCGCTGAAATCGCGTTTGAACAGCGCGTGATCCGGGTGATCGTTCAAGGCCGGATGGAACACGCGTTTGACCTGCGGCTGGGCTTGCAGCCAATGGGCGATTTCCAGCGCCTGGCGCTCATGCACTTCCATGCGCGCCGCCAAGGTACGGGCGCCGCGCAGCACCAGATACGCATCGTCCGGGCTGACGGTATTGCCGAAACTGTCGCTCATGCGCGCCAACGCAGGCCAGACCGCTTGCGTGGTGCAGACGCTGCCCATGACCACATCGCTATGGCCGCACACATACTTGGTCAGGGCCATGATCGATATGTCCGCGCCAAGGGTCAGCGGTCGATACAGATAGCCCGAGCCCCAGGTGTTATCAACGGCGAGCAGAATGCCTCGCGGTTTGCACAACGCGGCAATTGCTGGCAGATCGCACAGTTCATACAGCAGCGAACCCGGCACTTCGGCGTAGACCATTCTGGTATTGCCGCGCAGCTGCCCTTCGATGCCCCGCCCATCCGCCGCGAAATACTCCACCTCGATACCGAATGGTTGCAGAAAATCCGTGGCCAGGCGGCGAACCGGGCCGTACACCGCATCGGTAAGCAGCACATGATCGCCGGGCCGCAGGTACGCCAGGAATGTCTGCGCCACGGCGGCCAATCCGGTGGCGAACAGCTTGCTGCGATGACCGCCTTCCAGTTCGCTGACCAGATCCTCCAGGGCGAACGCGGTGGGGTTGCCACGCGCGCCGTAGCTCAACACGCGCTCACTATCCCGGCGTTTACGTGCGTCGCGCATTTGCCCAAGGCTGTCGAACAGCACCGTGCTCAAGCGCGTGACCGGCACATTCACCCCGCGCCCGCCGCTGCCCTTTTCAGTACGCGCCGCGTGAATCAGCCGGGTACGCACCAAAGGAGCTGCCGACGAGCGCTCAGGCTTTTTTGCATTGAGCGGCTTGAGGCTGGCGATTTCCGCGTCAGTCATCTGTGCCAACAGGCCGATTTCCCAGGCCAGATATTGCCGCGCCGCATCCTTGTTGCCCGAGTGGCGGTCATGGGTAAAGAACAGAAAATCGATGCAGTGTTCATCAGAGAGCGCGGCGGCATCTTCTATCACCGCCAGACCCGCGTTCTGCCAGGCCTGCAACCCACCGTCCAACAGCCGCACATAAGCACGTTGAGCGTCAGGCAGTTCCAGCGCAGCCAGCTGGGCCACTTCCGGGCTGTCGGCGACCAATACCAGCGGCCGTTGCTCGTCAGCAACTGCGGCGGCGAGCAACGAACGAATCGACCAGCGCGAGCCTTGAATATGGCCCTTGCGAAAGCTCATGCTCGGGCGCAGATCGATCAGTGCCACGGCGGAATCTTTCAAAGCATCGCTCAGCTCTTGTGCGCTAATAGTCGGCAACGATGGCCCGGCAACCAGCGGCGCTGCATCCAGGGCAAAGCCCGAATCAATTCCGCCTTCCAGCACATAAGCATCGTGGCCCAACTGGCGCAGCCAACTGGCAACAATCGGCGCGCGAATTCCGTCGCTGTCCACCAGCACCAGGCGCGCATGGCGCACGCCGACATACAAATCAGTGGACTGAATCAACTGCCCGCCAGGCGTATGTTGCGCACCGCGCAGCGTGCCAGCGGCGAATTCCTCGGCGGTGCGCACGTCACACAGAAACAGACTGCGCTGCGCATCGGCAGCCCAGGTTGCTGCCGTCTCGGCACTCACCGTGCTGACGCCAGCGCGCCGAGCCAACGCCTGGGCGGCGTCGCGCTGTTTCGCCAGAGCGAGCGGCGATACCGCGTCCGGATAGCGACGGCTGCTGCCGTGCTCCAGTTGCAAGTCAGCGAGAAACCAGCCTTGGGTGCCGTTTTCCAGGGCATACACCGGGTTTTTCACGCCCAGATCAATCAAGGTCTGCGCGCCGATGATGCTGCGGGTGCGACCGGCGCAGTTGACCACGATGGGCGTGGTTTCGTCCTGCAACAACTCAGGCAAGCGGTAACCGAGTTCACCGTTGGGGCAGCAGATCGAGCCCGGAATGGTCATCTTGCGGTATTCATCGAACGGGCGACCGTCCAGCAACAGCAGCGGCTCGCCGCGCGCCTGCCACTGCGCCAGTTCGCCCGCGCTGATGTGCGGCGTGTGGCTCGCCTCTTCCACCAGTTCACCAAAGGCCTTGGACGGCACATGCACCCCGGCGAACAACTGCAAGCCGGCGGCCTGCCAACCTTCGGCGCCGCCTTGCAGAATGTGCACCTGCGCGTAGCCCAACGCTTCAAGCCGCGCCGCAGCCCGCGCTGCCAACTCAGTGCCGTCCTGATCGTAGATGACCAGACGCACGACAGGATTGGGCGCCAGACGCGGCACTTCCAGTTCCAGTCGGCTGTACGGCAGGTTTTGCCCGTGAAACAGATGCGCCTCGCCGTACTGACCATGCTCACGCACGTCGAACAGGGCGATCTCCTGTCCATCGAACAGCCATTGCTGAAGTTGCGCCGGGGTGATGATTTGGCTCATGGGGTTCTCTGATTTGTTTTGAATACAGCTTCTGTACAGACTGTGTGGGAGCGAGCTTGCTCGCGAAGGGGCCAATACAGCCGACGTGTTTCGAGCCCGAAAATCGCCTTCGCGAGCAAGCTCGCTCCCACAAATCGTGGCCTGAATTACTGCAAGACCAACGACCGCTCGGCCGCCGCCACTTCCCTGCCCTTGGCATACGCGCGCTGCACGGCCGGACGGGCCTTGATACGTTCGCGCCAGGCGTCGATATGTGGATAGCGAGCCAGATCCTGGCCCTGACGCAGCGGCTGAATCCACGGAAAAATCGCCATGTCGGCAATGGAGTATTCCCCCGCCACAAACGGCACCTCGCCAAGACGTTTTTCCAGCACGCCATACAGACGCGTCGCTTCGGCATTGAGCAGGTCCAGGGCAAACGGAATCGGCTCGGGGGCCTTTTCCTTGAATAGCTGCAACTGGCTCAGATACGGCGTGGATGGCGACTTTCAGGCCGTTACCGGTGGGCCAGTAATACAGGTCGATCATGCGTAGGCCTTGATCGACGGGGCCATTTGCGAGGCATTGTAATTGAGCACGCGGCCTTCTTCGTTGACACCATAACGGCCATTCAACGACTCCAGCGGGCGACCGTACAAATGGAAGTGCAGCGTCGGTGTTTCGCCTTCGACGAGGATGCCGTGCAGGTCATCACCGAGGAAACCGATCGGCGTACCCGGCTGAACCAAGACTTCCTTGTCCAGCACCAGTTTGGCGTACTGCGGGTCGCTGCCGTCATCGCTGCGCGCCCACACGTAGTTGATTTCCTGGCCCTGCACGGCAACGATCACCGCCCAGGTTTCGTGATTGTGCGGCAGGGTTTTCTTGCCCGGCAGCAGCGAGTTCATGTACAGCGTCGGCGTCTCGCCATCATCGTTCAGGCGGTAGCGAAAGGCGGTGTCGCCCTCGCCCGGCACCGGCGACGGGAACGCGTCGAAATTGAACAGATCGTGACGCGCGGCCAGCCCTTCGAGCAGGCCGATGATTTCTTGCAGCGCAGCACGGTCCACGCCGCGCTGGTTGATGATGCGAACTTGATCGAGAAGCGTCTCGATGGCTTGGGCACGGGTTTCGGTGGTCATGAAAAATACTCCTGGGAGGTCATTGCAGTCGGTTTTTTATAAAACTGCACGCAGGTAACGCCTGCTTCGCAGGTCTTCTGGTCATTCAAACGGACAAGCTGTAACGGCTGATATTGCTCAACAAAAACGGATCGCCCTTGGGCACCGGACGCCGCCCGGCATCGCCCAAGGCATGGCGCAGGAATTCGTGGGTACGCTCGCTGGTCGGGTGTTGAAAGATCTGCTCGGCGCTGCCGTGCTCGACAATCAGACCGTTTTCGGTGAAATACACCACATCGCTGATTTCCTCGGCAAAACGCATTTCATGGGTGACCAGCACGCAGGTCATGCCCTCTTCGGTCAGCTCGCGAATCACCGTCAGCACTTCACCCACGGTTTCCGGGTCCAGTGCCGAGGTCACCTCATCGAACAGGATCAGTTGCGGGCGCATGGCCAGGGCGCGGGCGATTGCCACGCGTTGCTGCTGACCGCCGGACAGTTGTCCCGGATACGCGTCGGCCTTTTGCTCCATGCGAACCTTGGCCAGCAAGGCGCGAGCTTCCTGTTCGGCGTCGGCGCGATTGCGACCCAGTACCTTGCGCGGCGCGATCACCAGGTTTTCCAGCACCGACAAATGCGGGAACAGGTTGTATTGCTGAAACACGAAACCCACGCGTTTACGCAGTTCGATGCGCTGCGCCTCGTTGGCCAGCTTGTCCACTTCGGTGTCACCCACGCGAATCGTGCCGCGCTGGGTTGGCAGCAGGCCGGTGATGCAGCGCAGGATCGTCGATTTGCCCGAGCCGGACGGGCCGATGATCGACACTGCCTGGCCGCGCTGCACGTCAAGGTCGATGCCTTTGAGCACATGATTGCTGCCGAACGACAGATGCAGGTCACGCAGGCTGACCAAAGGCTGCGAAGCGGTTTCAATAGAAGGCATAACGGCGCTCCAGGCGTTGGGTCAGTCGGGAAATCGGGTAGCAATAAGCAAAGAACAACGCCAGCAAACTGAAGTAGATCAGCACGGTAAAACCGGTCTGGTTGACGGTATTGCTGGCGATCTGCGCGGTGTCGATCACGTCATGCACGCCCACCAGCGAGGCCAGCGCCGTGCCCATGGTGATCACCGCGTACAGGTTCATCCACGGCGGCAACATGCGTTTGAAGCACTGCGGCAGGATGATCGAGGTGAAAATCTGCCAGCGCGTAAAGGCCAGGGAGCGGGCCGCTTCCCATTGCGTGCTGGGGATCGAGGCGATAGCGCCACGGAAGATTTCCGCGACGTTGGCACTGGCGGGCAGCGCCAGGCCGATGGTCACTTTCACCCAATCCGGGAACGATACGTACGAACTGCCAATGTGAATCTCGAACGGGAACACATAGGTCGTGAAGTAGATCAGTACCAGCCACGGCGCATTGCGGAAGATCTGCACCCAGATCCGCGCCGGCAAACGCATCAGCCAGGTCGGCGACAGCGCCAGCGCACCGATCAGCAGCCCCATCACCGAGCCCAGGCCGATAGCCACCAGGCTGATCAAAATATTCTGCCCGAAGCCTTTCGCCAGCGCCGGGGACCATTGCACCAAGGCTAGAAACACCGGGCTGTGCGGTGCGGCGACTATTAGCCAGGCCAATGCGGCCAACAGCACCGCCAGCTTGCACATATGGCGACGCGGCCAGGCCAGAGGCGCAACGGCAGATGAATCAATGGCCATAGCCGGGCATCCTCAGGCGCGCTTCAAGGGCGCGACCTACACAATTGACGACAAAGCTCAGCAAGCCGAAGAACGACAGGATCAGGATCATCAGTTCCAGGACGTTATCGCTCTGGGTCCAGATCATGATCGCCGCGTAAGTGATATCGCCCACGGCAATGGCCGAGGCAACAGCGGTCATTTTCACCAGGTCGATCAGGTTGTTGATCAGCGATGGCAGCGCAAAGCGCAGCGCCAGCGGCAGCTGCACATTCCACAACAACTGGCGACTGCTGAACGCCAGGGAGCTGGCGGCTTCCAGCGTCACGGTCGGCACCGCTTCGATGCCGGCGCGCAAGGCTTCAGCATGAAACGCGCCTTTGTGCAGGGAAATCACAATCACCACCCAGGCAAACGGCGTCAGCGGATTGGCCGCGCCTACCGCCTGGGTCAACAGCATATTCAGAACCAGAAACGCGCAGTACAGCTGCACCAGCGTCGGCGTGTTGCGGGTGATTTCGATGAATACCCGCGCCGGAGTCGCCAGATAACCTTTGCCCGAGGTCAGCATCGCTGCCAGCGCGACACCAACCAGCAAACTGCCAACAATGGTGAAGGCGCACAGCAGGATACTGGTCAGCGCACCGTCCACCATGGAGCCACGTTGATAGGCATCCAGCAGGAAGCTGTAGTTGAGGCCAAAGCCTGCGGTCCAGTGAACGAACAGTTCCAGCCACTGACTCATTGCGGCGCCTCGATCAACAGCCGCTCACAAGCAACGGCGATACGTCGACCCGCTTCGGCAACGCTGCTGGTGGCAGTGGCAATCGACAGGCGGAACCACGGCGACAGGCCATACGCGCTGCCCGCGACACCGGCGACGCCGGACTCCAGCAGCCAGTCCACCACGTCAGCGTCGCTGTCCAGGCGCACGCCGTCCGGGCGATAACGACCGAGCAAACCGGCGCAACGCACAAACACGAAGAAGCCGCCTTGTGGTTCCAGCACTTGCAAGCCATTCACGGCGCTCAATGCCGAGACCAGCAAATCCCGGCGCTGGTGATACGCGGCAACCTGCTCGGGAAGAAATCCCAGCCCGCCCTCAAACGCCGCCAACGCCGCCGCCTGCCCCACCGAAGACGCGCCGGAGGTGGACTGCGATTGCACCACGGTCATCGCGGTGGTCAGTTCTTTTGACCCGGCGCCGAAACCGATGCGCCAGCCGGTCATGGCGTAGGTCTTCGACACACCGCCCACCAACAGGCAGCGGGATTGCAGATCCGGCGCGACGTTAAGCAGGTTCAGCGCCGAGTGATCATCGAAACGGATGTGCTCGTACAATTCGTCGAGCAACACCAGCACTTGCGGATGACGGCGCAGCACCTCGGCCAGCGCCAGCAGTTCTGCCTCGCTGTACACCGCGCCGCTTGGGTTGCCGGGACCATTCAGAATCAGCCAGCGGGTGCGCTCGGTGATGTGTTGTTCCAGCTGAGTCGGCGTCAGTTTGCAGCCCTGCTCCAGACCGCACTCGACGAACACTGGCTCGCCACCACTGAATCGCACGCTGTCCGGGAACGACGGCCAGTAGGGAACCGGCACCAGCACTTCATCGCCATCATCCAGGGTTGCGGCAAAGGCGTTGTAAATGATCTGTTTCGCGCCGTTGGCAATCACGATGGACGGCAGCGGGTAATCCAGACGGTTCTCGCGCTTGAGCTTGCTTTGCACAGCTTCGCGCAAGGCCCGCACGCCCGGTGTTGGGGTGTATTTGGTGTCGCCAGCGGCAATGGCTGCGTAAGCGGCTTGCTTGATGTGTTCCGGGGTATCGAAATCCGGCTCGCCGGTGGTCAGGTCGAGAGTGTCGACGCCCGCCTCACGCAGTGCCGTGACGCGGGATTTGGCCGCCGCATTGGCCGACAGCGTGACGCGCTGCACGCGTTTTGACAGACGCACGCTCATAGAGATTCTCCGTCGTCGTCCAGGGCAAATACCTTGCCCGGATTGAGCAGATTCTGCGGATCCAGAGCGCGCTTGATGCGCCGCATCAGATCCAGTTCCACCGGGCTTTTGTAACGGGGCAACATCGCCAGCTTGCGTTGGCCGATGCCGTGTTCGGCGCTGATGGAGCCGCCGTGAGCATGGGCGCTGTCGTGGACCAGCTCGCTCAACGCCACATAGTTCTGCATGTGCGCTTCGACGCTGGAGTCCAGCGGATGCGCCACGTTGTAGTGCAGATTGCCGTCACCCAGATGGCCGAACGTGAAATTGCGCACGCCGGGGAAGTGCTCTTGCAGCAACGCATCGGTGTGGGCAACGAAGTCGACGATCCGGGAAATTGGCACTGAAATATCGTGCTTCATGTTGCGACCGGCACGTTGCTGCGCGTCGCTCATGTTCTCGCGCAGCAGCCAGAGCGCCTCGCTCTGGGCCAGACTTTCGGCAATCAAGGCGTCCGCCAGCAAACCCGACTCGAATGCTTCGCCGAGCACCTCTTCGAAGGTTTGTCGCGCATGGGCTTCGCTGTGATTGTCCGAGAGTTCCAGCAGCGCGAACCAGGGCTGCGGCGCATCCAGGAATGGCTGCGGCCCGTCGGGAAACTGTTCACGCAGCAACGCCAGGCAGTCAGCGGTCAACAATTCGAACGCAGTCAGGCTCGCGCCAAATCCGGCCCGGGCGTGGGACAGCAAATCCACCGCCTGCGCCAGGGAATCGAACGCCAGCAAGGCCGTGGCTTGCGCCTTGGGCAGCGGAAACAGCTTGAGGGTTGCCGCCGTGATAATGCCCAGCGTGCCTTCGCTGCCAATGTACAGATCGCGCAGGTCGTAACCGGTATTGTCCTTGCGCAAACCGCGCAGGCCATCCCAGATTTCGCCTTCGGCAGTGACCACTTCCAGGCCGAGGGTCAACTCCCGCGTGTTGCCGTAACGCAGCACCGCAGTGCCGCCGGCGTTGGTGCCGAGGTTGCCGCCAATGGTGCAACTGCCCTCCGCGCCCAGGCTCAACGGAAACAGCCGCCCGGCGTCACGCGCCACGTCCTGCAGGTTTTGCAGGATGCAGCCCGCTTCGACAGTCAGCGTGTCGTTGTCGGTATCAACCGCGCGCACGCGATTCAAGCGATCCAGCAACAACAACACCGAAGTGCCGCTGCCGTCCGGCGTTGCCGCGCCCATCAAACCGGTGTTGCCGCCCTGCACCACAATCGGCGCCCCATGGGCGACGCACAAGCGCACCACGGCGGCGACTTCTTCGGTGTTGGCCGGATGCACGGCCGCGATGACCCGACCAACATACGTGCCTTGTTTGTCGGTCAAGAACGGGCTGGCCTGCTCACTGTCCTGCACGTGGTTGGCGCCCAACAGCTGTTGCAAGGCCTGGAACAGGGCTGCACTCATGGCGTTACGGCCAGAGGCGCAGCGCTTTTGTACTTCTCGTGCAGCTCACGCAAGGCCTGGGACGGGGCCATGCCGGTACGCTGACCGACGTCGATCAACCAGCCGCTGCGATGCCAGTCGCGAATGATCGCGTCGAGTCTGGCCTGCACGTCGTGTTCGCCCTTGCGTACCCAGATCACTGAATTGGACGGGATCAGGTCGCTCGGCAGCGGCGTTTCGTAGCCGGACCAATCGGCATCGTCGAGCAACGCGTGCATGGTCGGGCTGACGTGCACCGCCGCTACGCAGCCATTGCCGCGCAACGACAACAGCGACTCGGACTGGCTGCGGAATGCCTTGATCTCGGCGCCGTAGGTTTCCTGCAACGGCTTGATGAAGTTGCTGCCCTGGGACACGCACACCGGCTTGCCTTTGAGGTCTGCCCACTGGGTGATGCCGGCGCCTTTGCGGATCAATGCGGCGCCGCCGACTTCTTCATAAGGTGTCGGCGCGTAATCGAGAATCTGCGCGCGCTCGTCGGTGTACTGCATGTTGGCGATCAGCAGATCAACCTTGCCCTGTTGCAGGAACTGCACGCGATTGGGCGCCAGTACCGAAACAGTTTCCAGTTCGACGCCCAGTTGCTTGGCAATGCCTTTGGCCAGCTCGACGTTGTAGCCCAGATGCTCCCCGGTTTTCGGGTCGATGGTGCCGAACGGCGGACCGCTGAGAATCACGCCGATGCTGACTTTATGACGCTGCTGGATCTTGTCCAGGGTTGCATCGGCGTGGGCCAGGCCAGCGCAAAGCACCAGCCCCAGAGCGGTCAGGGTGTTGCGGGCGAAGAATGTGTTCATGGAGATTCCTTGACTGGAGAGACCTGTAGGCGCGTGGCTTGCGTCTACAGACCTCAGCCTTTGAATTTGTCGTGCAACTCCACCAACGCTGGCGAGGCAGGCGCTATGTGATGGCGTTTTTCCGCTTCAATCAGGAAGCCGCTGCGGTGCCAATCCTTGACGATAGCATCGAGTTTGGCCTGGGTATCGGTTTCGCCCAGACGCGTCCAGATCACCGACGGCGCGGGGTTGAGTTCCGGGGAAATCGCGCGGTAATCCTTCCATTCGGCGTTGTCAGCCAACAGCGGATTGATCAGCGTGGCGTCGTGAACAGCGGCGATGCAGTTGTTGCCGCGCAGCGCCAGCAAGGATTCCGACGAGCTTTTGAATGCCTTGAGTTCAGCACCGAACTCAGTCAGCGGCTTGACGTAGCTGCTGCCCTGAGACGTGCAGACCGGTTGGCCCTTAAGATCCTGCCAAGTAGTGATCTTGCTGTCTTTCAATACGGCGGCAGTACCGCCGACTCGATAGAAAGGCGTTGGCACCGAGCCGAGAATCTGCCCGCGCTCAGCCGTCCATTCCATGTTGGCGATCAACAGATCGACCTTGCCCTGCTGCAAGAACTGCACGCGGTTGGCGGGCAGCACCGGCACCAGTTCGACTTCGGCATTCAGCCGGCGGCCCAGATCCTCGGCCAGATCGACGTTCAAGCCTTTGGGCTTCTGATTGGCGGGGTCGATGGAGCCAAACGGGCCACCTGACAACAACACGCCGACCACCAGACGGTGACGCTCCTGGATTTTGTCCAGGGTTGCATCGGCCTGAACCAAACCGCTGAATGCCAGCGAGAACAGAATACCCAGCACGGCGGGCATTGATTTTGAAGCTGGCAAACGACTGTTCGGCATGGAATTCCCCTGGCTGATGATCGGCGTACCCCGATCTGATGTGTGGGCATCCTAGGTACAGCCAGCGACGAACGGAAATTCAAATATCAAATATGGTTATAACTTTCAGTATTCATAACGCAGCATGCATGGCAAAAACCCAATGTTCATTGGCCTTAACCTCAGTACTCAATAAACGCTTTTCACATTCATATAAAAATACGTAATGTATTAAGCCTCGACGCTGATATGAATCCACTGAAAAAACATGTCTGATACCGACGTTACCGCAACCCTCGATCTGGATTTACTCCGCACGTTCATCGCCGTGGTCGATCACCACAGCTTCGCCGAGGCCGGCGCGCAGCTGGCGCGGACTCAATCGTCAGTCACCCAGCACATGCAGCGCCTTGAACAACAAGTGGGCGTGAGTCTTTTTCAGAAACAGGGCAGGCAAAAGCATCTGACTGAACCGGGCCGCCAACTGTTGCGGCACGCGCGGCTGATGCTCTCGCTGAACGATGAGGCGCTTAATTCCCTGCGGGAAAGCAGCTTGAGCGGCGTGCTGCGCATCGGTTCGCCCCACGATATCGCCGACACCATCCTGCCGCCGATCCTTAGCCATATCGCCCGTTCGGCACCGCGCCTGCGCCTGGAAATCGACGTCGGGCGCAGCCCGTTCCTGATGGATGATCTGCATCGGGGCAAAGTCGATATGGTGATTTCCACTCGGGAAGATCCGACCCTTGAAGGCTTTGCGCTGCGCACTTCGCCGGTCTGGTGGATCTGCTCGGCGCAATATATTCATGTGCCCGACGAGCCGCTGCCGCTGATTCTCGTCGACGAACCGAGCATCTATCGACGCTACGCGCTGGAGGCGCTGGAGCGCGCCAATATTGCCTGGCGCCAGGCGTATCTGGCCTCGAACCTGATCGGGATCAAGGCCGCCACCCGCGCAGGGCTGGGTGTGACGGCGCGGAGCATGGAAATGCTCGGGCCGGACATGCGCGTATTGGGGGAAAACGACGGCCTGCCGCGTCTCCCCGATGTGACCTACCACTTGTGGATCAGGCCCAATACCGTCAACCCGCTGGCCCGCAAAGCCTACGATCTGATCCGCGCGAGCCAGGGTTTGTAGCGCTTGATTCGACACTGATCAACGCGGCAGATGCAGGGTCGCCGGATCGATCACTTTGGCCAGTCGTACCACCGTGACTCCAGGCCCAAGGTGGCGCAACGAAGGCTGGACCAGCACGCAGTTGTCGTACGGCGTGACGATGTCGCGCTCGCCATCACGGGCGATCACCGTACCGGCGCGCTCGATCAATTCCAGCCCGCGAAAATCCTCGCTGAACGTGAAATCCATGCTGCTGGCGACCACCGGCTCAGTCACCTGCAAGAAGCGCTGGGCAACCGGTTTGTCTGCCGAAAGGAAAGCTGCGACGTCGCCTTCTTCAACAACCTTGGTGGTGATCAGAAAGCGCGCCGCTATATCCAATGCAACGCGCTCGCTGCGCCTGGAGAAGTGCTGGCCGGTTTCGATCAACAAAGCGTTTTTCTTGCTCGCGGCATCATCGAAGCCCTGGTAATCGCGCATACGTTTGCCGTTGGGATGCCCGGCATCAACGATCACTGTTTCCGGCACGCCCAGCGCGGCGGCGAATTCCAGCCCTTTGCTGCGTGCGCCGCTCATCATCACCGGCGCGGCTTCCTCGTGCATCGAGTGAATATCGAGCAGCAAGTCAACGCTGTCGATAATCGGCCGCAGCGCCCGCGCCCGGTTCAGCTCGACGGAGGATTCTGCACCGTCGAGCCGGCCAGGCAGCCAGACCCGATTCATGTCCTCATCGATATAACGGGTCGCGTCGATGTCCTGTGGATTGAAGCGGTTGTAGGCTTCGACGTTGCCGAACGCCAGAGTCAAACGGCCTTTGCGTGGGCGAATGCCAGCGCGCAACAGCGCATCGACGGTGATTGCGCCGCTGACTTCGTTGCCGTGGGTCAGGGCCATGATCATCACGTGGGGGCCGGGCTCGTCGCTGGCAAAACTCTGCACGTAATCAACGCCATCAGTGCCTGTCTTCCATTGGCTGATATCCGGGAACTCGACCTCCATGGGGTACGGTTGCAGCGTTGCGCGAACTTGTTCAAGGGTCTTCATTGCAATCTCCGACAGCCAAAAGCGTGTATCCGCCAACCCCGTTGAGCTGGCATGGAATGATCTTGTTAGGGGTGGGTTGAATATCAGTGCTGGACGGTGCCGCGCATACGGCGGCCCAGAGCCACGACGGCGACCACGCTGATCAGCGCGGTGCCCATGACGTAGAAGCTAGGCGCCAGCTTGCTGCCGGTGGCTTCGATCATCCAGGTCACGATCAGCGGAGCGAAACCGCCGAACAAGGTGACGGAAAAGTTGTAACTCAGGGCCAGCCCCGTGCCGCGAATGCTGGTCGGGAAAATATCCGCCAGCATGGCCGGAATCGGTCCCAGACACGCCGCAATCAACACCCCGACGATGGCCTGGACCAGCAACAACGTGGTTACGGTGGGATAGGTATTGAGCAGGACGAACATCGGGTACGACGACAGGCCGGTGATCAACAGCGCAATGCTCAGCACCCGGAATCGGCCATGGGTATCGGACAGCGTGCCAAACACTGGCGCCATGAACATCAGGGTCACGCCGGTCACCAGGGCGCCCATGTATGAGGAGGTCGCAGCGATGTGCAGCTGTTTGAGGGCGTAGGTCGGCATGTACAGCTTGTGCACGTAGTTGAACGCCGTGGCACCGGCAACGACACCGATGGCCAGCAGCAGGCTGACATGGCCTTTGATCAGCACATCGCGCAGCGGAGTTCTTTTTGGCGAATCGGCGGCTGCGGCGACTTTCTGGAAGTCCGGGGTTTCGTCGATCTGGCTGCGGATGTAGAAACCCACCGGGCCAATCAGCAAACCGATACCGAACGCGACTCTCCAGCCCCAGTCGTTGAGCTGCACGTCGGTCAACACATAACTCAGCAGCGCACTGACGCCAGCGGCCAGAACCGTTGCCAGCCCTTGAGTCGACAACTGCCAGCTGGCGAAGAAGCCCCGGCGCTTGGCATCGGCGTGCTCGACCATAAAGGCCGTCGCCGCGCCGAATTCGCCACCTGTGGAGAAACCTTGCAACATCCGCGCAACGATGATGATCAACGGCGCGGCGACCCCAATCTGCTGGTACGACGGCGTAAAGGTGATCATCGCCGTGCCGATCATCATGATCAGGATCGACATCGTCAGCGAAGCCTTGCGCCCTGCCCGGTCCGCATAGGAACCCAGCACCATCGCGCCCAGCGGACGCATGAGGAAGGAAATACCGAACGAACCGACGCTGAGCAACAGCGACGTGGTTTCGTTATCGGAGGGGAAGAACAGCTTGCCGATGACCACCGCGAAGTAGCCGTAGATCAGCAGGTCATAGAATTCGAGTGCGTTACCAATACTGGCCGCGACAATTTCCTTCCACGGACCTCGCTTTGGCCTGACGATTGAAGCATGCGTTGCAGTGGTTTGAAGTGTCATGAATGAGCCCCGGCTTCTCAGAGGCAAGTGCTCTTGTCGAATGGTCAGGGCGACAATGCACTTGCGATATTTTTATCAGCGGGAGTGTTCGAACAGCTGAAGATGCCTGATTCGTTCACCCTGGGACTAACTTGAATCAACACCTATGCCGGAACAATTGCTGTTTGGGCACATCCTTGAGCCCAATTGGCACGCCGGGCACCGCTGCTGGCTTTCAGCGGCCGCGACGTCACGCAGTTTTTTTCATTTGCCCTCTATCGGTGCATCTTCTGCCAGCCCGCGCCAGATCCTCATCACCTGCTCGGCCTGGTTTGAACGGCGTCGATGCAGGGAAATATCGAATCCGATGGTCAACTCCGGCCCGCCGGCGACCACCAACTCCCCCTCCTGCAACGCGGCCCTGACCACCATGCGCGGCAGCCAGGCCAGACCGTTGCCACGCTTGGCCATCTGCAGGATCGACTCATAGGAATCGGCTTGATAGGTCATGCGCAACGCCAGCCGCTGGGGCAAGCTGGCCAGGTGCTGGGCAAGAACACCGCGCAATGCCAGGGTCGGCGAAAAAGCCAGCCAGGGAACACTCGAAGCGCCGCCATCCGGCGTGATCTGAAAACGCGGTTGGCCGTTGGCATCAGGTGCACTGACCGGGATCATCTCTTCACGGGCCAGAACCAGCGAATCGAACCGTTCGGGATCGATCAGAATCTGGGTCAACGGGCTGGAAAAAATCAGCAGTAAATCCACGTCCCCCGCCGACACTCGACCGATGGCTTCCTGCGAACCGCTGGTGACCAGGGACACCGGGAACGAGCCAAAACGCTGATTGAGCGTCTCGTACCAGTCCGGGAAAAAGTTGCTGGCCAGGGTTCGTCCGGTGGCAATTCGCAGCGGCTCATCACGATTGAGCCCGACACTCTGAAATTGCGCGCGGGCCGCCGTCAGCAGGCCCAGGGATTGGCTGGCAGCCTCGAGAAACAACAGCCCGGCGGGCGTCAGCGACAGCGGTTGTTTACGTTCGATCAAGGGCACACCGAACCAATCCTCCAGCGCCTTGATGCGACGGCCGAAGGCCGGGTGCGTCACGCAACGAATTTCCGCCGCCCGGGACAGACTCCGCGTGCGCGCCAGCTCGATGAAGTCTTCCAGCCATTCCAGTTGCATGGATGATTCCTGTTAAAGATCCGCGGACGGCCGCTGAATCGGGCGTCAGTCCGCGCACATTACCTGCGAATGGCGGCGCAGCGAAGCGCCGTGGGCGTGCGTCGCCTTTCCGACCAGCGTCACGCCGCAGGCGATCCATTCCTTGAAGACGATGCGCCGAGCGATTACTGTATATCCGAACAGTAACGGAGTTTTCCATGCAGCTGATCGACAAGCTCAGCATCCTCGCTGACGCCGCCAAATACGATGCGTCCTGCGCCAGCAGCGGCGCGCCCAAGCGCAGCTCCGAGGGCAAGGCCGGACTGGGTTCCAGCAATGGCATGGGCATCTGTCACAGCTATACGCCGGACGGCCGCTGCGTTTCGTTGCTGAAAATCCTGCTGACCAATTTCTGCCTGTATGACTGCCAATACTGCGTCAACCGCCGCTCAAGCGATGTGCCCCGCGCACGTTTCAGCCCTGCGGAAGTGGTCACCCTGACCCTGGATTTCTACCGGCGCAACTGCGTCAGCGGGCTGTTTCTGAGTTCGGGCATCATTCGCTCGGCGGACTACACCATGGAACAGCTGATCGAAGTCGCCCGGCTGTTGCGCGAAGAGCATCATTTCCGGGGATACATCCATCTCAAGACCATTCCGGACGCTGATCCGCTGCTGATTGAACAGGCCGGCCGCTATGCTGATCGTTTGAGCGTCAATATCGAGTTGCCGACGGACCTGGGCCTCAAGACCCTCGCCCCGGAAAAAGACGTGGCGTCCATCAAGCAAGCCATGAAGACCATTTACACCGGGCAGCAAACCATCCTCAACGAACCGCGTGCGCCGCGTTTCGTGCCGGCCGGACAAAGCACGCAAATGATCGTGGGCGCCGATGACACCGACGACAGCACTATCCTGCACAGCGCCGAATCCCTTTACGGCGACTTTGGCTTGCGGCGCGTCTATTACTCGGCGTTCAGCCCCATCCCCAACAGCCCGAAAAGCGTACCGCTGGCCGCCCCGCCCTTGATGCGTGAGCATCGGTTGTATCAGGCGGACTTCCTGCTGCGCGGCTACGGCTTCAAGGTCAACGAACTGTTCAAGGGGCCGGGGCATCTGGCGCTGGATATCGACCCGAAACTGGCCTGGGCGCTGGCCAATCGAGACGTTTTCCCGCTGGACCTGAATCGCGCCGAAGCCTCACTGATCGCGCGTATTCCGGGGATCGGCATTCGCACCACCAAGCGACTGGTCGAGCTACGTTTGCAGAGGCGGATTCGTTACGAAGACCTGACTCGCCTGCGTTGCGTGCTGGCCAAGGCCAAGCCATTCATCATCACCAGTGATTACCACCCGCCTCAGGCTGAAACCACCAGCGAAATGCTGCATCTGCAACTGCGCGACAAACCGCAACCACAGCAGCTGGGGTTATGGGGATGATCAGCCTGGATTGCGGCAATCTTTTCGAGACCTGGCGGCAGCAAGCACGCTGGCTGCTCAGCCACGAAATCGACCCCAGCAAGGTGAGCTGGTCGTCAGACGTGGCGAAAGACCTGTTTGCCACGGACGAGCATCATCCGCAGCAAGCCGGTCCGTTTCAGGCGCGCATACCCTTGGCGCTGATCGAACTACTGGCCAACGCCGCGTGTTATCGAGGCGAACAACGCTGGAGCCTGTTGTATGAGGTGTTGTGGCGAATCAGCCATGGCGATCGAACAGCGATGCTGGCCGGCGACAAGCTGGGCAGTGAACTGCATCGACGAATCAAACAGGTCAGCCGCGAAGCTCATCATCTGCATGCGTTTTTGCGCTTTGTAGAGTTGCCGCCGTTGGAATTGCCTCTGGAATTGTCGCCGCAGGAGCGATCACGCCTGGAAGCGCTTCGTCCCCAATACGTCGCCTGGCATGAGCCGGCCCACGACATCCTGCACAGCGCCAGCCAGCACTTCATTGGCCGCATGGGGTTGCATCGCTGGATGATTGCCACTCCGGCGGACGGGGTTTACTTCGATGGCAAGCAGCTGACCCATGAACGGGTTTGCCCACCCGCATGGCAGGAACTGGCGCGCAATCCCGAAGATCCTCAGGGCGAACTCTGGCTGACTTACTACCGCAACATCTTCAATCCAGCGCGGCTCAATCCCAAGGTCATGCAAGGACACCTTCCCGCCCGCTTCTGGAAAAACCTACCGGAAGGGCCTTTGATACCCGCCTTGATCAGCGAGGCCAGAACCGGTAAACAACGCGACGGTCAGGCCAGCCAGATTGCGGCAAAGCCTGGCAAACGCATAGCCCGCGGCCCTGATACTGCCAGGGCCGCTGACGCCATTGAGACTTCACAGGTTACTGGTTGATATTGAACTGGTCAGAATAGCTGCCACTCACAAAGCTGGAAGCAACCCGATCAGAACCAATGCCACCGCGAGGCGAATAGGCTAGACGTGCTGCACCCACGTGGTCTGCGCCATCCGCCGCAAGTCGCCCGGCACCGACGTTATCCGAACCATCCGCAGCGACACGGGCTGCACCCACATGATCCGCACCATCCGCCGCAACACGTCCAGCGCCGACGTTATCCGAACCATCTGCCGCAACACGCCCGGCGCCGACGTTATCCGAACCATCCGCCGCCACGCGCCCGGCGCCGACGTTATCCGAACCGTCCGCCGCAACACGAGCGGCACCCACATGATCCGAACCATCCGCCGCAACACGAGCGGCCCCCACATGATCCGAACCGTCCGCAGCAACACGCCCGGCACCGACGTTATCTGAACCGTCCGCAGCGACTCGGGCTGCACCAACGTGGTCGGAGCCGCCTTCCGCTACGCGGGCCGCACCGACATGATCCGCACCATCCGCTGCGACGGGCTGCGCGTCCTCAGCCGATACGTTAGACACGGCAAACGGCATCACAACCGATGCCATTGCCGCAAACACAACGCCTGAAAAAAACCTACGTTTCATGATTCTTCTCCACCACTTGATATGAAAAGGGAATCGACTTCTCTCAGCTAAAGCGCTCGACCGGAGTTCGACTTATTGTTTCTTTCTCTAGGCATTTCGCACAGCGCACCAAACCGGCGCACTGGGAGTTCAATAAAACAGTTAATGCTGCGGGCAACTTGAAATTATAGTTCAACCGCCGATTTTTATTAGGCTGGTCGAACTGTTTTCGCATCGCTATTTGAATGACAGTTCACCCCTTGATAAGTTTTATTTACTGCGCAGTTCCGTTACATGCAGACACTGTTCCAATGCCGACCGCGTCTATGCCACGATAGCGATCAGCGATTGCCTATTCCTGTCAAAGCACTGCAAGAGTGCACGGTTCCTGTTGAGCGCCCTCGATGAGGCACTTGATATCCAGACTATGCAGCGCACTGTGAAATTCTTCAATTATCCATAGGTATGTGTTCCTAACTGACATGTATATATTTCAAGCGCCAGTGCAACACTATCGAGTACTTCATCAGCTCGCTTGCATTGGCGTCGACGGACCACCCCATTGGCGACGTTGATACGCACTAGCAAGCCAGGGAGTCTGGATTATCCAGAAATACTCAATTTTTCAGAAGCTTACTCGCGATAACTGACTAAGCAGAAAACTAAAGACCCTGTCCATCTGCTAAGCTGCTGCGCACAAGGCACGCCTTAGAGCTCTTCAGTCAGAAGGCTTCAGCACCAAGAGAATCCCAAATGGAAGGCATTGGCATCCGGCTAAAATCGGAAAGAAAGAGATTGGATCTTTCCCAGCAGGAGCTAGGAGCCATCGGCGGTATTGAAGCCAATGCCCAGGGACTCTACGAACGAGGCAAACGGTTCCCGAACGCGGGCTACCTGGGCGCGGTCGCCCAGGCCGGCGTCGATGTGCTGTTCGTGATTACCGGCACCCGTAAAGTCCTGGCGCTGGACGCCATCACCGCCGGGGACACCAAGCTGCTCCGGGAGCTGGACGGTTTGCCCGAAGAGGTGCAAGAGGACATCAAACGATTGATCAGCACGCTGTTCATGGCCGATGCCCACGCCTGATTGATGACAACGGCCATCAGTCGCTGTCGCGGCTATTAGCCCGCCGCTTACAGTTCCAGCGTTCCGTCAATGCAGGTCACTGCCTCGCCACCGATCCAGATGTCGTCGCCAACCCGTTCAACATGAACCCGGCCCTGTCGCCCCATGGCAGTTCCCTGGCTGACGACATAGGTATCCGGCGCCAGTCCGGCGCTCAGCAGCCATTGCGCGATTCCCGCGTTGAGACTGCCGGTAACCGGATCTTCCGGCATGCCGTCCCCGGCGATGAATGCGCGGACCTCGAACTGCGCGTCGTCACCATCACGCTGAGGTTCCCAGGGTGCAAAAACGCCGATAGCCAGACCCGCCAGCTGGGCGTAATCAGGTTGCAGCGCCTGCACGGTGGCACGATCCGGCAGGCGCAGCGCCAGCCAACCGGCACCGTTATCGACCCAGCGCGCTTCAAGTATCGCCCCTTCACTCAATCCCATGCCTGAACGGATGCGCTCAAGCAACGTAGCTTCAACCGCTTCCGAACGCAGCAGCGGTGGAGCCGTGAAGCCCAGTTGTGTGCCTTGTCGGCGAATGCGAACCAGGCCGATGCCGCATTCCTGAATGATTTCTTCACCCTTGGGCTGCCCGCCGCTTTCAAGCCAGGCGTGGCAACTGCCCAATGTCGGATGCCCGGCGAAGGGCAGTTCCTGCGTAGTGGTGAAAATCCGCACCCGATAGTCCGCACGCGAATCGACAGGCTCAAGCACAAAGGTGGTTTCGCTCAGGTTGGTCCAGCGGGCGAACGCAGCCATTCGCGCCTCACTCAGCTCATCGGCGCGCAGCACCACAGCCAGCGGGTTGCCGAGCAACGTGTGCTTGCTGAACACATCAATTTGTTTGAAATGGAAACGGCTCATGCAGACGCACCTTGTGCAAACGAAAGAGCCGGAGATTGGCATGCGGACCGGGCAAAGGCCAACCCCTCAGCGGCCAAGCGGGCGCCATAAATGCAGGGTTTCGTTCGCTATCGGCGATAACCCTCGATTAGTATTCCCCTCAACCTGTGCCACTTGCCCGCCCAACGGGTCTTGTATTGCCCAGGCCATCGGAGGCTTCAAATGCTCGACAATCCGTCCCTTTCCCCTGTGGATGCGCTGCGCACGCTCCTGGCTGAAAAGCGCTTCATGGTCTTGACCGGCGCCGGCATCAGCACGCCTTCGGGAATTCCTGATTATCGGGACAGCGACGGCGTACGCCGGGGCAAGGCACCGATGATGTTTACCGAGTTCCTTGCCCTGCCGGATTCGCGTCGTCGCTACTGGGCGCGGGCCATGCTCGGTTGGCCACGAATCCGCAAGGCGCAGCCCAATCCCGCGCATTTCTCTCTGGCGGCCATGCAGCGCGCCGGACACATCGCCGGGCTGATCACCCAGAATGTCGATACGCTGCACGATCAAGCCGGCAGCCACGACGTGATCGAGTTGCATGGCAGCCTGCATCGAGTGTTATGCCTGGACTGCGGCGAGCGCTTTGAGCGTGCGGCGATTCAGTTACTCATGGAAGCCGACAACCATTATCTGCTCGGAGTCGACGCAATCCAGGCACCTGACGGCGATACCTTGCTGGACGCGGCTTTCGAGGCGAATTTTCAGGTCCCCAATTGCCCTCGCTGCGACGGTGACCGGCTCAAGCCGGATGTGGTGTTCTTTGGCGAAAACGTCGCTGCGCCCACTGCGGCCAAGGCGATGGCCAGTGTCGAGCAAGCAGATGGTCTCCTGGTGATTGGTTCGTCATTGATGGCTTATTCCGCATTTCGTCTGTGCAAGGCGATCAATGCTCAGGGCAAACCGCTGGTGGCGATCAATTTTGGCAAAACCCGGGCCGATGAACTGCTGGACCTGAAGATCGAGATGTCCTGTGATGTGTTGCTGCCCGAACTGGCGGCAAGTCTGCTTTCGACTTAAGTCCACTGGACACACATTAGTTACAGTGCGCCGATCCGATCAAACATGCTGAACGCCATCCTATTGTTACGCTTTTGGTAAAGACTGTTTGCACAATGATGGCTACCTCCGCGCAGCTTTTACTTCTACCATGCGCGGCATGACAAATTGACCTGCAAGATTAACCGACTGCTTACAGCAGAGAGTTAATAAAATGTGGGCGCGCAACTTACAACTTTCTCTGTTTTTGAATTAGCCATCAGGAAAATCAAATGAATATCAGAGTCGCGCTCATCGCGATCGCATTCACAGGTGCGAGCGCTCATGCGTTGGCCATGGAAGGCAGCAATGTGGCCAATCCACAGAGCACGCCGGTCGAAGACTATGCCTACGGCGATCACCCGGATATCGCTAAAATTCTCGAAACTTCGGAAGTACCGAATGTATGCGGCCCGGTCTCGGTCGAGATGGCCTATGAAGATTCCAGCGGCCAACGGCACATCATGCGTTACCAGATTGTTGGTAACGGCTGCTCCAACGGCTGACTATTATTGATTAAGTTACTTCGGGCGAGCCGTTAACTTTCCACTCGCCCGCCTACCTATTACTTCGGTCAAAACAAGCCAAGTTGCCCGCCGATTAAAGTGCTGAATTCATTGTTCACAAAAGGCAGGATTGCATCGGCAATCGGTTGCAATTGCCGGGTGACGTAATGGTCGTAGTCGATGGGCGAATGCTGGGTTTCCAGCGGTTCCGGACCGGCCACGGTGATGACGTAACTGATCCAGCCGCCGTTCTGATACTGGCGCGGGCGGTGGTGCAAATCATTGAACTCGTCGGCCAGACGTGCCGCCCGCACATGGGGCGGAACGTTGCGTTCATAGTCCTCGAGGCGCCGCCGCAAGCGTTTGCGGTAGACCAGCAGGTCGTCAAACTCCCCCGCCAGCGTGCTGCGCACGTAGTCACGCACATAATCCTGATACGGCTGGCGATTGAAGATGCGCAGATACAAGGCTTGCTGGAACTGCCGCGCCAGCGGCGACCAGTCGGTGCGTACCGTTTCCAGTCCTTTATAGACCATCTCGTCCGAGCCATCGGCACGCCTGACCAGCCCGGCGTAGCGCTTTTTGCTGCCCTCCTCCGCGCCACGAATAGTCGGCATCAGGAACCGCTTGAAGTGGGTCTCGAATTGCAATTCCAGAGCGCTTTCCAGGCCCAATTCCTCTTGCAAGTGCTCGTGCCACCATTGATTGACCTGACGCACCAGCGTCTGGCCGATCTGCGCCGCGTCCGCTTCGCTGTGGGGGCTTTTCAGCCAGACGAAGGTGGAATCCGTGTCGCCATAGATCACGGTGTAGCCCTGAGCTTCGATCAGCTCGCGAGTTCGGCGCATGATCTCGTGGCCGCGCAAGGTAATCGACGACGCCAGCCGGGTGTCGAAGAAACGGCAGCCGCTTGAGCCGAGCACGCCATAGAACGCATTCATGATGATTTTCAGTGCCTGGGACAACGGCAGATTGTGTTCGCGCTTGGCGGTTTCCCGGCCTTGCCAGACCCGCTCGACGATGGCGGGCAAACAATGCCGCGTGCGCGAAAACCTTGCCCCGCGAAAGCCCGGCACGGAATGCTCATCGTCTGGGTGGCGCATGCCTTCTATCAATCCGACCGGATCAATCAGGAAGGTGCGGATGATCGATGGATAAAGGCTTTTGTAATCCAGAACCAGCACCGACTCGTACAAGCCCGGCTGCGAATCCATGACAAAGCCGCCCGGACTTGCCTCGGGCATGCGCTCGCCCAGATTCGGCGCGACGAAGCCCTGGCGGTGCATCAGCGGGATGTACAGGTGGCAGAATGCAGCGACCGATCCGCCGCTGCGGTCCGCAGGCAGACCCGTCACCGACGCCCGCTCCAGCAAAAACGTCAGCAACTGGGTCTTGGCAAAGATACGCGTGACCAGTTCGCAGTCCTTGAGGTTGTAACGCGCCAACGCAGGCTTGTCCTCGGCGAACATGCGATTGATTTCGTCCATGCGCTGGTAAGGCGTGCTGATCGCCTTGCCTTCGCCGAGCAACGTCTGGGCCACGTTTTCCAGGCTGAACGACGGAAAACTCCAGGTCGCGGAGCGCAGTGCTTCGATGCCATCGATGATCAAGCGCCCGCTGGCATCGGCAAAAAAATGATTATTGCGCGAGCCATGTTCGCGCCAACCCATGGCTTCACCGCCGCGTCCGAGCCGCAATGGCACTTGAAGACGCTGGGCGTGCTCATGCAGCACTCGCAAATCGAACTGCACCACGTTCCAGCCGATGATGGCGTCGGGGTCATGGCGTTCCAGCCACTGATTGAGCCTTTCCAGCAGCAGCTTGCGGGTGTCGCAGTATTCAAGCTGGAAATCCACAAGGCTGTCGTCGCCGTTCGGCGGCTCGAGCATGTACACCTGTCGCTCGCCGCAGCCCTCAAGCGCGATGGAATACAACTCGCCCTTTTCCGTGGTCTCGATATCCAGGGAGACCAGGCGCAAGTTGGGTCGGTAATCCGGGGCGGGCTTGATCTGCGCATCGCACAACGTGCCGCTGGCATCCGCCACGCCGCTGAACTGCACACCGGCGGTGATGAATCGCTCCATCATGTAGCGTTCCGGCGGCCGGATGTCCGCTTCGTAGACATCCACGCCACCCTTGCGCAGGGACTTCTCGAGGTTCATCAGTTGCCGATGCTGCTGGCAGTAGAGGCCAAGCACGGGGCGATGGCGGAAATCACAGAGGCCCAACGGGCGAAGTTCGACGTCGCGTTCGCTGCGCAACACGGCTTCGGCACGCTCGCGATGTTCGGCGGGAATGAAGGCCACTGAAGGTTGATAAGGCAGGCGGATATGCCGAGGACCGTCATCGGTCGCCAGCCAGAACTCGACTTCGGTGCCGGCTGGCGTGTCACGCCAATGCCGGCTCAGGATAAAACCCTGTTGAACATCCACCACCGCAAACCTCAAAAGCCATTCAGGGCGTGATTCTACTTGGCTGCCCGGAAAAAAGATCACCGGTCAGCTCCAGACGCGAAAACGCTGCTATTCCTTACTTTGAAGCAGTCGCTTGAGCACACGACCACGTGGCTTGAGCAGACGCGCGTCGGCCATCACGGCGCCAGCCGGTTGCGCTCAACACTCAGGTGCCGACCTTCTCAGGAGGTGCCTTATGCTGTTTATCGTTAATTGGTCCATCCAGTCGCAAAACCGTAACCGCGCCATCGAGCGCTTCCTCAAGACCGGTGCCGTGGCGCCCGCAGGCGTGACCATGCTCGGTCGCTGGCATGCCGTGGGCGGCATGACGGGTTTTGGTATTGCAGAGACCGACGACATCGCCCTGATCCAGAAATGGGTTTTGCAATGGAGTGATCTGCTGACCATGGAAGTGCATCCAGCGCTGACCGACGAGCAGGCGGCGCCACTGCTGGCAGCTGCGCTCAGAGAGTAACCATCGAAAACGCCGCTGCCACCCACGGGTGCCTTATCCGGCATCCACGGGCAGCGGTGATTACAGAGGAGGACAGACCATGGATGAGGCAAAACTCGGTGAATTCATGGGTAAGCTGGTCTACGACATGGGCGCAGCGGCAATCGTTGCCAACATGATTCTTGGTGAAGAACTCGGGCTGTATCAGGCCATGGCCGATAGCGCGTTCGTGACCCCGGAAGCGCTGGCCAGCAAGACTGGCTGCAATGCGCGCCTGGTTCGCGAATGGCTCAGTGCCCAGGCAGCGTCCGGCTACGTGGAGCATCGTGACGGCCAGTTCCGCCTGCCCGAAGAGCAGGCGCTGGTGCTCGGAACCGAAGACTCGCCGGTGTACATGACCGGTGGTGCGGCGGTGGTCGCGGCGCTGTTTCATGACAAGGACAAAATGGTTGCCGCCATGCGCGGTGATGGCGCACTGCCTTGGGGCGACCATCATCCCTGCATGTTCAGCGGTACGGAGCGGTTTTTCAGGCCGGGCTACCGCGCGCATCTGGTGGCCGACTGGCTGCCGGCGCTGGACGGTGTTGTCGAGAAACTCCAGGCGGGCGGCAAGGTCGCCGACATCGGCTGCGGCCACGGAGCTTCCACGGTGATCATGGCTCAGGCGTTTCCGGCCTCGACGTTTATCGGTTTCGACTACCACGCGCCGTCCATTGATACCGCAACGCAACGTGCCGAACAGGCGGGCGTCGGCGACCGGGCCCGCTTCCAGCAAGGCTCTGCCAAGGACTTCCCCGGTAACGACTACGATCTGATCTGCTACTTCGATTGCCTGCATGACATGGGCGACCCGGTCGGTGCCGCCCGGCATGCTTATGAGACATTGCGTGACGATGGCACAGTGCTGCTCGTAGAACCGTTTGCCCAGGATCATCTGGATGAAAACCTGACGCCGGTGGGACGGCTGTATTACGCCGCGTCGACCTTCATCTGCACGCCGAACTCGCTTTCACAGGAGGTAGGACTTGGTCTCGGCGCCCAGGCTGGCGAGGGGCGATTGCGCGATGTGCTGACCCAGGCGGGATTCACTCGCTTTCGCCGTGCCGCTGAAACCCCGTTCAACCTGATTATCGAAGCCCGCAAGTAGGTCTCAGGCCGTGCACAAGGCGCCGAACATTCGGCGCCTTGTGCTGGCTCAGGCAAATGGCCGCTACTGCGCGATCACGATATAGTCGAGCCCATTCGTTTCCTCAACCGCAGCGCAGGATGCCCGATGTCAGCAGACGCCCGTTTCAGACAAACAGCCGAAGAGTTGGGTTACAGCTTCGACGGAGAAATCAAGATCGGCGGCAATTACGTCCCGATCGTTCGCCATCAGAACGAGCTGTACATCAGCGGCCAGATTCCCCGAGTCGGTGACACAATTGTGGTGACCGGCCGCGCTGGCGCCGATATCAGCCTCGCCCAAGCGCAACTGGCGGCGAAAATCTGCGCCATGCGCGCCTTGGCCCTGCTGCGGCGCAGCCTGGGCTCGCTGGATGAGGTCAAACGTCTGCTGCGCATGAATCTGTACGTGCAATGCGCCGAGAATTTTACCCAGCAAAGCGAAGTCGCCGATGGCGCGTCCGAGGTTCTGTTTTTCGTGCTGGGTGACGCGGGGGCTCACACGCGCAGCTCGATTGGCGTTTACCAGTTGCCGAAAAATGCCACGGTAGAACTCGACCTGATCGCGGCGATTTAATCAGGCAACAACTGCGGCGAGTGCCTGAAATCGCCAGATTGCCGGGTTGGTGCCGGCGGTCTTGGTGAACATGTGGGAAAAATGCGCCTGATCAAAAAAGCCGCATTCGGCACTGATTTGCGTCAGGGTCAGGCTGGAATGCTGGATCAGTTGCTGCGCCTGAGCAATCCGCTGATGGCGAATCCAGTCCTGGGGCGACAGGCCGGTGCTGCGCTTGAACGCCCGGGAAAAGTGGCTGCGCGACAGGGAACATGACTGTGCAAGCTGCGGCACGGAAATTTTCCTGCTCAAGTCAGCCTGGATCTGCTGCTTGACCAGGTCCAGTCGCCACGGAGCCAGGCCGCCGGTGACTGCCGAAGCGCCGGGTTGCGCTGCGTCCAAGTGTTCGTTTTCCATGAGTGTTACCCCTGCGAAGATATCCCTGAATATCTTCGCAGCCACCACCGGGTAAACAAGACGCCTGAAAGGAGCGTAACGGCCAATGCGGTGCGTAATAGAGCCACCGGGATCAAACGCGGACTGTTGGAGCGAGGCGTGCCCGCGAACCGGAAATCCAGTCGCCACATTTATCGCCTGAGTGGATGCCTTCGCGAACAAGTTCGCTCCCACACAGACTGCACAGGGGCCGCGGTATTGCGGTGAGACCGGGTTTTAGCCTCGCTCCAACGACAACAGTGGTGCACTAACCAAATTGCTGACGATACTGAGTCGGCGTCAGCCCCAGCCGTTCGCTGAACAAGTGGCTCATATGCCGCACGCTGCCAAAACCGCTGCGGTGGGCGATGGTCTTCAAAGGCAGCGCCGTGGTTTCCAGCAGGCTGCGGGCCTTGTCGATCCGGGCGTTCTGAATGAACTCCATGGGCGTCATCTTCACTTCCCGAACGAACACCCGGGAAAAGTGCCGCGCGCTCATCGCGGACATTGCTGCCATGCGCTCGATGGAGAACTCTTCTTCCAGGTGTTCGAGCAGGTAATTCTGCATGCGAGTAATCGGCGAATCCTGGCTCGCCACTGCGGCCACCAGCGGGCTGAACTGCGCCTGCCCGCCTTGGCGGGTCATCACCACCAGCAGCACTTTGGCCACGTCCAGAGCGACTTTCTTGCCATGGTCCTGGGAAACAATCGCCAATGCCAGGTCGATTCCGGCGGTGACGCCCCCTGACGTGATCAAACGGCGATCCCTGATATAGATTTCGTCGGTCGTCACCTGTGCCGCAGGGAAACCACTGATCAGTCTTTCCGTGTAATGCCAGTGCGTGGTCACGCGATGGCCGTCCAGCAAGCCGGCATGACCCAATATGAACGCGCCGGTGCAGATCGAGCCATACAACCCGGACCGTTGCGCAGCCTCGCTCAGCCAGGCAAACAGGTCGGGATTTCTATCGTTATAAGCGCCGGGACCACCTGGTACGAGCAGCAGGTCGTAGCTTTTCGATGCCGCATCGATGGATATATCGGGCTGCACCGAAACGCCATTAGAGGCGCGAATGGCTGACGACCGGGTACCGATGGTAGTGAGCTGGTAATGGTTATCGACGTGCAGATAACGGTTGGCGATGGAGAACACCTCGATTGGCCCGGCCATATCAAGGAGCAGGAAGTCGGGGAACAGGACAATTGCAACGGTTTTCATAGGCACTTGATTTAGGCACTTGATCGCTTGAAACGGAGTTCGAACGGGATCGGTAAACTCCGATCCCCACTCAGAATGATGGATTTATTCCCATCACCCAAGCCCGAAGCATCGTTTTAGCTACAGACGGCACATTCCTGCCCGATCACCCAGCCCATGTTTGGCGCAATCAGTCTTCCAGCGCCTTGGCCGGAGCGCCTTTCGCCGTCTTGCCTGCTTTCTCTGCCTTGCCCGGTTTGGCTTCGGGTGCCGGGGCCGAAACCGCAGGCGCCGCAAAGTTTTTTTCCTCAGCGGGAAGCTCATCGATGGTGGTGAATATTTCCTTGGGACCCACAGGCCCAAGTTTGTCGATTTTCTTCTCGCCGTCCTTGCCGACCAGAATCACCTTGGTACCGGTGCTAGCGCCAAGCTTGAGTTCGCGAATCAACGCCATGGTGGTCTGCGCATCCAGATTCTTCCCGTCGCGCTGGCCGATCGTATTGACCACCGTATACAGAACCATGTTGCGCTCGGCGAAAGCTTTTTGATTCTCCGGCTCGCCCAGGGCTTTTTTCAGGCTGACCAACGTCGGGTCCACAGTACTTGGGGCGATGATGATCAGTGGCCGGGTACGACCGCGCTCCTGCCCCAAAGGGGTGTCGTTGTCGGCACCTGCTTTTTCAGCAGCGAACAAGGGACCCGCACAGGCGAGCAACGTGGCGATGGTCAGTGACCGGATAAACATAACTGGCTCCTTTGAAATCCACGCGCTGAGACTAAACGCTGAACTTTTGACGCATATTCCGAGGTTTTGTTCTAAACGGTATAGCTCAATCCCGGCCCGGCCAGACCCTTTTGCCCTGCTCATCGATAATTACCTGTCCATCTTCCTTGCTGAAAGCGCCCTGCTGCGGTTGCGGCAGGATATCCAGCACCACTTCGGACGGCCGGCAGAGCCGCACCCCCAAAAGCGTGACCACGATGGGCCGATTGATCAGGATGGGGTGCTGCAGCATGGCATCGATCAGCTGTTCGTCGTCAAGGTCAGGATTGCCAAGCCCCAGTGTTTCGTAGGGTGTGCCCTTGATACGAATCACGTCGCGCACGGCGACTCCCATCGCCGCAATCAAACCTTGCAGAGTTTGCCGTGACGGTGGGGTATTCAGATATTCAATGACTTGCGGTTCGACACCGCTGTTACGAATCAGCGCCAGCGTATTGCGCGACGTGGCGCACTGCGGGTTGTGATAAATCGTGATATCGCTCATGAAATGCCTCGTCTCCATCGCGCGCGCGAGCTGAATCGCGCCACGCATTGCCAACTAGATAGAAGATTGATTGACGCGCCGGGAAAGCTCTTCGGCGGATTCCTTGCGTTCAGAATAGCGATCCACCAGGAATTCCTGACGCTCGCGCAAAATCCAGGTGAACTTCACCAACTCCTCCATGACATCCACCAATCGATCATAAAACGACGAAGGTTTCATTCGACCCTGCTCGTCGAATTCCAGGAAAGCCTTGGGCACCGACGACTGGTTGGGGATCGTGAACATACGCATCCAGCGGCCCAACACCCGCAGCTGATTGACCACATTGAAAGACTGCGAACCGCCGCAGACCTGCATCACGGCAAGGGTCTTGCCTTGCGTGGGCCGGACCGCGCCCATGGCCAGCGGGACCCAATCGATTTGCGCCTTGAACACCGCACTCATGGCGCCGTGCCGCTCGGGTGAACACCAGACCTGCCCCTCGGACCAGACCATCAGTTCGCGCAATTGCTGAACCTTTGGATGGCTGTCCGGCGCGTCATCGGGCATGGGTAGCCCCGACGGATCGAATACCTTGGTCTCGGCCCCGAAATGCTCCAGCAAACGCGCGGCCTCTTCGACCATCAGGCGGCTGAAGGAGCGCTCCCGATTCGATCCATACAACAGCAGAATGCGTGGCTTGTGGCGCCACTGCGCTTTATCACTCTGTTCAACCAACGATGGATCGCTGATCAATGCTGAATCGAGATTGGGCAGTAAATCGTCCATACGTCCTCCTGTTTAGAAACCAAGCCTGATAGCCAGCGCCGCCAGCGTCGCGGCCAGCACTGGAACGGTAATCACCACACCGACCCGAAAGTAATAACCCCAAGTGATACGGATATTCTTGCGGGCCAGTACGTGCAGCCATAACAACGTGGCCAGGCTACCAATTGGGGTTATTTTCGGGCCCAGGTCGCAGCCGATTACATTGGCGTAAACCATGGCCTGGCGAATGACATCCGTGGAATCAGTGGCCTGGATCGACAGCGCGCCAATCAGCACGGTGGGCATATTGTTCATGATCGAAGACAGGATAGCGGTCAGGAAACCGGTGCCGAACGCGGCTCCCCAGACACCGTGCCCGGCAAACACATTCAAGATCCGAGTGACGTAATCACTCAACCCGGCATTGCTGAGGCCGTAAACCACCAGGTACATGCCCAGAGAAAAAATCACCACCTGCCAGGGCGCTTCTCTGAGCACTTTGCCGGTGGCGATGGCATGGCCCCGGGCGGCAATCACATAGAGCAACAAGGCGCAGCTCGCCGCCACAGCACTGATGGGCACGCCCAACGGGTCACCCACGAAAAAGCCTGCAAGCAGCAGGAGCAGAACCCACCAGCCCGCCACGAACGTCGCGCGATCGACAATGGCCTCTTGAGGCTGCTTGAGTTGCGACACGTCGTAGGTTGCGGGGATTTCCTTGCGAAAGAACCACAGCAGCATCAGCAACGTGGCGGCGATGCTGACCAGATCCACAGGCAGCATGACCGATGCGTACTCGCCGAACTCCAGATGGAAATAGTCAGCCGAAACGATATTCACCAGATTCGACACCACCAACGGCAGGCTGGCCGTGTCCGCAATAAACCCCGCGGCCATGACAAACGCCAGGGTGGCGGCAGGCGAAAAGCGCAGCGCCGTGAGCATGGCAATGACGATGGGCGTCAGGATCAGTGCGGCCCCGTCATTGGCAAACAACGCCGACACAGCGGCACCCAGGACAATGATGAAAGCAAACAAGCGCCGCCCTCGCCCTTTGCCCCAACGCGCCACGTGCAACGCCGCCCACTCGAAAAAGCCCGCTTCATCGAGCAACAGACTGATGACGATGACCGCTATAAAGGTTGCCGTTGCATTCCAGACGATGTTCCACACCACCGGAATATCGCCGAGCCCGACCACGCCGGTGGCAAGGGCAACCAGTGCGCCGGCTGCGGCGCTCCAGCCCACGCCGAGACCTTTGGGTTGCCAGATGACAAAGATGATCGTCGCCAGAAAAATCAGTGATGCCGTCAGCATGGAATGTGCTCAATGCGCGTCGCGGGAATTGATGAACAGGGCCTCAACGACCGTGGCCCGATGACAGGCGATCATATTTGATAATTCATATATACGGAAATACAGATGTAGTCACCACGAGGAAGATCAGCAATCTTCATGGCGACTTTTCAAAGCAACGCTGCTCAGGCGCCATGAGTTCATAGACAAAATCGTATATTTGCCAAAGTACATCCTTTAAAGTTCGGCCATTGATTGATACCGAGACTGCGATGGCCGATCACCTGACCCCCACCACTGTTTTCAAATGCCTGGCGGATGAAAACCGTATCCGCATGATGCTGCTGATCACCGGCGAGCAGGAACTCTGCGTGTGCGAACTGACCTGCGCGCTGAACCAGAGCCAACCCAAGGTTTCCCGCAATCTTGCCGTGCTTCGCGAGTGCGGGCTGCTGGCGGATCGCCGCCAGGGTCAGTGGGTGTATTACCGCTTGCATCCGAACCTTCCGGACTGGGTAAGCGAGGTGTTGCGCACGACGCTCAATGCCAATAAACACTGGCTGACGCCGGACTCCGGACGCCTCTGCGCCATGGGTAATCGTCCGGAGCGCGCGGCTGCCTGCTGCTGATCAACGCACTGTGCTGCGGCAACGTCCCACAACTTTTATCTGTATATCCATACAGATAAAGGTTGCCCAAAACCTCATCACTGCGCATGCTGTACACCTTCGAGAAGCGTGAAAACGACGGTGTTTATGCGGCTGTTCCTGTGTGAAAAACCTTCCCAAGCCAAAGACATTGCTGCGGTACTCGGTGCGAGCCGGCGTGGCGATGGTTGCTGGGTGGGGCCAAACGCGACAGTCACCTGGTGCATCGGTCATCTTCTGGAAACCGCTCCGCCGGATGCCTACGACGCCCGCTACAAACGCTGGGTACTCGAAGACCTGCCGATCATTCCGGAAAAATGGAAAATGCTGGTCAAGCCGCGCACTGCCAGTCAATTCAAGGCAGTCAAACGCTTGCTGGGGGAAGCCTCGGAGCTGGTCATCGCCACTGACGCCGACCGGGAAGGCGAGATGATCGCCCGGGAACTGGTCGACCACTGCCGTTATCGCGGGCCGATCCAGCGCTTGTGGCTGTCGGCACTGGACGACGCGTCGATTCGCAAGGCATTGGCCGCTCTCAAGCCCGGCGCCGAAACCTTCAGCCTGTATCACTCGGCGCTTGGACGGTCGCGGGCTGACTGGCTGATCGGCATGAACATGAGTCGCCTGTTCACCCTCCTCGGCCGCCAGTCAGGTTATCAAGGCGTATTGCCAGTAGGCCGGGTGCAAACGCCTACCCTGCGGCTGGTGGTGGATCGCGACCGAAGCATTGCCGACTTCGTCCCGGTCGCCTTCTGGGCCATTGACGTCCAGCTGGAGCATCAAGGCCAGACCTTCACCGCGCAATGGCGCGCGGATCCCGACGTTTGCGATGATCAGGACCGCTGCCTGAACCAGTCGATTGCGCAACAGGCCGCCGCCAGCATGAGCGAGGCGACCAGCGCGCGCCTGATCAAGCTGCGAACCGAACGAGTACGCGAAGCAGCACCCCTGCCCTTCGACCTCGGCACCCTGCAGGAAATCTGCTCGAAAAAACTCGGCCTTGGTGCACAGGAAACCCTGGACATCGCCCAGGCCCTGTATGAAACCCACAAGGTCATCACCTATCCACGCAGCGATTGCGGTTTCCTGCCCCTGAGCCAGCACAGCGAAGCGCCGGCGATCCTCGCTGCATTGGGCCGCGCTGATCCAGCGTTGAGCGACTTGCTCCCGCATCTGGACCCGAGTCGGCGCTCACGGGCGTGGAACGACGCCAAGGTCAGCGCTCACCACGGCATCATTCCCACTGCGGCAGTCCGGGATCTCGGGCGTCTGGTGGGCAAGCAGCGGGCGGTCTACACCTTGATTCGGGCGCGCTATCTGGCACAGTTTCTACCCAACCACGAATACGATCGCACCCAGGCCGACTTTGATTGCGCCGGGCAAGCACTGCGCGCGGTGGGCAAACAGATTGTCGAACCTGGCTGGAAGCGCGCCTTGCCCGAAGCACTTGCCCCCGCCAAGGGCCGCGAAGCCCCCGCTCCGCAACCACTGCCAGCATTGACCCAGGGCTGCGACTGCGCGGTTGCCAAGGTCAACCTCAAGGATTTGTGGACGCAGCCGCCCAAGCCGTTCACCGAAGGCGATCTGATCAAGGCGATGAAAAACGTCGCCCGGCTGGTTGAAGATCCGCTGCTCAAGCAAAAGCTCAAGGACACCACCGGCATTGGCACTGAAGCGACCCGCGCCGGGATCATCCAGGGTTTGCTCGACCGTGGTTATCTGGTCAAGCACGGCAAGGCGCTGGCCGCTACTGCCGCCGCCTTCGGCCTGATCGATGCGGTGCCGCGCGCCATCGCCGACCCCGGCACCACGGCCATTTGGGAGCAGGCGCTGGACATGGTGCAAAGCGGCGAGATGAGTCTGGAAGAGTTCGTCGCCAAACAGAGCGCCTGGATGAGCAAGCAGGTGACCCGCTGCCTGGGCCTGCGCCTGACCATCAGCGGATCCGCGAGTCCCGCCGCAGGCGCGACACCCTGGAAGAACAAGCGCAAGACCGGGAAACGTAAAGCATCGACGCCGACGACGGGTAAGAAACGGCGCGTTGCCGGGGCTGCCAGCAAGACATGAATCAGGAGTAGGATGCGAGTATGTTCAATCACTTGCATGGAGTTGACGTTCACTTGAATCGCCAGTTCAATGGCTGGCCCTGACTGTTACAAGCCCCTCATGTGCGGCATCTCCAAAGGACGAGGAGAACGATTTTCCTGGCCTCGTTTGCCAGACTTCAGCGTGGTGATGGCCCTGGCCCCCCGATGATCTGACGACGAAGCCTGTTGCCCGCCCGGCTTTCGGCGAAACACGCGACCGCGCCGGGCACTCATTATCAGATACCGCTGGGTCGAAAAGCCTCAGCGGTGTCCTTTCAAGGAATACAGAATGCCCCAAAGACAAGTCATCAACGCCTCGGTCAGCCCCAAAGGCAGCCTGGAAACGCTTTCCCAGCGCGAAGTCCAGCAACTCAGCGCCGCCGGCTCCGGCAGCATCTACACCCTGTTCCGCCAGTGCGCCCTGGCTATCCTCAACACCGGCGCCCATGTCGATAACGCCAAGACCATTCTTGAGGCGTACGAAAACTTCGAGGTGCGCATCCATCAGCAGGATCGCGGCGTGCGCCTGGAACTGCTCAACGCCCCGGCCGATGCGTTCGTGGATGGCGAGATGATCGCCAGCACCCGGGAAATGCTCTTCAGTGCCCTGCGCGATATCGTCTACACCGAAAGCGAACTGGACAGCCAGCGCATCGACCTGGAAAGCTCGCAAGGCATCACCGATTACGTGTTCCATCTGCTGCGCAACGCCCGCACCCTGCGCCCAGGCCTGGAGCCGAAGATGGTGGTGTGCTGGGGCGGTCACTCGATCAACACCGAAGAATACAAATACACCAAGAAAGTCGGGCACGAACTGGGCCTGCGCAGCCTGGACATCTGCACGGGTTGCGGTCCCGGTGTAATGAAAGGTCCGATGAAGGGCGCGACCATCGCCCACGCCAAGCAACGCATCACTGGCGGCCGTTACCTGGGCCTGACCGAACCGGGAATCATCGCCGCCGAAGCGCCGAATCCGATCGTCAACGAACTGGTGATCCTGCCGGATATCGAGAAGCGTCTTGAAGCGTTTGTGCGCGTCGGCCACGGCATCATCATTTTCCCGGGTGGCGCGGGCACGGCAGAAGAGTTCCTGTATCTGCTCGGCATCCTCATGCACCCGGACAACGTCGATGTGCCGTTCCCGGTCATCCTGACCGGCCCGAAAAGCGCCGCGCCTTATCTGCAACAACTGCACGCTTTCGTCGGCGCGACCCTGGGCGAAGCGGCACAAGCCCATTACCAGATCATCATCGACGATCCGACCGAGGTTGCCCGGGAAATGACTCTGGGCCTCAGGGCGGTCAAGCAGTTCCGTCGCGAGCGCAACGATGCGTTCCACTTCAACTGGCTGCTGAAAATCGACGCCGGTTTCCAGCGTCCGTTTGATCCAACCCATGAAAACATGGCCAGCCTGCAACTGAGCCGCGATCTTGCGCCCCACACGCTGGCGGCGAATCTGCGCCGAGCGTTCTCCGGGATCGTCGCCGGTAACGTGAAAGACAAGGGCATCCGCCTGATCGAACAGCATGGGCCGTACGAAATCCATGGCGATGCAGCGATCATGCAACCGCTGGACCGCCTGCTGAATGCCTTTGTCGAGCAACACCGGATGAAGCTACCCGGCGGCGCGGCCTATGTACCCTGCTATCGCGTGGTGACCTGACCGCATCCATTCGCTGCGCCGGACATCAGTTCGGCGCGAGCGTCTGGCATACGCCCCGGACAATGGCGTCCACCTCCTGAGCATCCACCGTCAAAGGTGGTAACAAACGGATTGTCTTGCCCCGCGTCACATTGAGCAGCAAGCCATGATCCCTCGCGGCAATCAGCGCCAGGTCGGGCAGCGCCCGCGTCAGTTCGATACCGACCATCAAGCCTTTGCCTCGAATCGCCAGCACATCAGGGTGATCACTCAACGCTGCACGCAAACCGGCCAGTAGGCGTTCGCCTTGCACTCGCGCGTTGTCCACCAGTGCCTGATCCTCAAGAATATCCACCACGGTACACCCGACGCGGCAAGCCAGCGGATTGCCACCAAAAGTGCTGCCATGACTGCCTGGGGTAAACAACTGCGCAGCCTTGCCCCGAGCCAGACACGCGCCGATGGGAATGCCGTTGCCGAGGCCTTTGGCGAGGGTCATGACATCCGGAACAATGCCTTCGTGCTGGAAAGCGAACCATTGGCCAGTCCGGCCCATGCCGGTCTGGATTTCGTCGAGCATCAGCAACCAGCCGCGCCGCGTGCAACGATCCCGCAGGGCTTTGAGATAACCCGGTGGCGGCAACTGCACGCCGCTTTCGCCCTGGATCGGCTCGACAAGCATTGCCGTGATGCGATGCCCGTAAGTTGTGCAGGCCTCGTCCAGAGCTTGCAGATCACCAAACGGCACCTTGAGAAAATCCCCCGGCAGCGAGTTGAAACCCAGGCGTACCGCAGGTCCGTCGCTGGCGGATAACGTCCCCAATGTGCGTCCATGGAAAGCATTCTCCATGACCAACACCAAGGGTTTTTCGATGCCTTTGTGCCAGGCGTAAAGCCGCGCCAGCTTCAGTGCGGTTTCGTTCGCCTCGGCGCCGGAATTGTTGAAGAACGCCCGCTCCATGCCGGCAAGCCCGGTCAGCTTCAGCGCCAGACGTTCCTGCCAGTCGATGCTGTAAAGATTGGAGGTGTGCAACAACAGCCCGGCTTGTTCGCTGATCGCCGCCACCAGACGCGGATGGGAGTGGCCTACGTTGGTCACCGCTACACCCGCGACCGCATCCAGGTATTCGCGCCCGGTTTCGTCCCACAAACGCGTGCCCAGGCCTTTGACGAAACTCAGGGCCAGCGGTTTATAAGTGGTCATCAGGCAGGCGGCGGTCATGGCATAAAGCTCCAGTCGGTGGATAATTCCAGTATCGTTAGCCACCTCAGCTGGATAAACCGCTAAATCCTCCATTCATTTTAAAGTCAGGCTTGATAATGGACTTATTCCAGGCAATGTCGGTGTACGTGAAAGTGGTCGAGACCGGCAGCATGACCGCAGCCGCATTTGAGTGCGGCTTGTCGACAACCATGGTGGGCAATCACTTGCGGGCGCTCGAGCAGCGGCTCGGGGTCGGCCTGCTCAACCGCACAACACGACGTCAGCGTCTGACCGAGTTCGGCGAGTCCTATTACCAGCGTTGCCTGGAAGTGCTCGGGTTGGTCGCCGCTTCCGAGCATCTGGCGGAACAGGCCCAGGCAGTGCCCAAGGGCACCTTGCGGATCACCGCGCCGTTCACGTTTGGCAACGAGCGACTGGCACCAGCCTTGACTGAGTTCTCCCGACGCTTCCCGCAGATCAGGCTGGACGTGGTGTTCAGCAACGAGCGAATGGACTTGATCGGCCATGGCTTCGATGCCGCCATCCGCCTTGGCACGCCAGAGAATTCAAGCCTGATTGCCCGCCCGCTTGAGGACTACATGTTGACGATCTGTGCTTCGCCGGACTATCTGCAACGTCGCGGCACGCCGACCGAGCCCATGGACCTGCAACATCACGACTGCCTGGCCTTTGCTTATCCGGCAGGCGACGACTGGAGTTCCGTGGAAAAACACTGGCGCCTGAGCGGGCCGGAAGGTGAAGTGCTGGTGCCTGTGAGCGGACCGATCACCATGAATACGTCGTCAGGTCTGCACAAGGCGGCACGCGCCGGTGCCGGGATCGCAATGATGCCCGACGCGCTGATCGAAGAAGACTTGCAGAGCGGCCGGCTGGTTGCGCTGCTACCGCAGTACCAGCTCCCCTGTCGGCCGATGCATTTGATGTACGCGCAAGATCGCTACCGATCGCCGAAATTGCGCTGTTTTGTGGATTTCGCGATGGAACTGTGGAGCAGGCCTGCGTCTGCCGAAAGAGCGTGACCTGAGCCACGATCCAGCGGCCGTTAGCGCGCCGCATCACCCCAGCGATATTCATGAGTGATGTCATCGAGCTGAGACTTGAGTTCCGCCTCCAGCACGAAATCCGCCGCCGCCAGCGTGTCGTCCAGTTGCTCAGGACGGCTGGCGCCAATGATCGCCGAAGTCACCAGCGGATTGGCCAGCACCCAGGCCACGGAGGTCGTGGTCATCGGCTTGCCAGCGTCGGTAATGACTTCCTTGAGTTTTGCGATGCTCTGGAATTCCCGCTCGTGCCAGTAGCGCTGCTGATACATCTCGCCAGCCTTGCCGACTGTTGCCGTGAATCGACCTTCGGAAGGTGCCTTGTCATGGGCGTGCTTGCCGGTGAGCAAGCCGCCAGCCAAGGGATTGTAAGGAATCACGGCCAGACGTTCTTCGCCAGCCAGTGGCAACAGCTCGCGTTCGATCTGGCGGAACAGCAGGTTGTAGCGCGGCTGGACGGACACGAAGCGGGTCAGCTTGAGGAAGTCGGCGCGACCCAGCATGCGCGCCAGCCGATAGGCGAGAAAGTTCGAGACGCCGATGTAACGCGCCTTGCCGTGGCGGACGATGATATCCAGTGCTTCGAGGGTTTCTTCGAGCGGTGTGCTTGGATCGTCCGAATGCAGCTGGTAAAGATCGACATAGTCGGTGTTCAGGCGCTTGAGCGACGCTTCAATGGCGCTGAGCAAGTGCTTGCGTGAAGCCCCGCGCTGCCAGGCCTGCTCGCCCATTATTCCGCACGCCTTGGTGGCCAGAATGTAATCGTCGCGCTTGCCCTTGAGCCAACTGCCGACGATTTCTTCGGTACGGCCAACAGTGTCAAGTTTTGCGCCCAGTGGATACACGTCGGCGGTGTCGATGAAATTGACCCCGGCCTCGGCGGCCCGGTCGATGATCTGGTGCGAGACCTGTGCATCGGTTTGCAGCCCAAACGTCATGGTACCTAGACACAGCCGGGAAACACTGAGGCCAGTGTTACCAAATTGTCGGTATTGCATGGTGTTTCTCCTCGGATTGGAAAGACAACAACTGACTGACTCACCTCGGCCCGGAGCAGTATCGCTTGGTCACTGTTGCACCGGGGCCAATAGCTGACTGAAGCAAATCCACGCTTGCTGTGCGTCCGGATGTGGACCTTCGATCACGCAAATTGATCGCACAGCTTTTTTTATGGCTATGTGCCATCATCTTGTTCTTGAATGTCCCGACTTCGACCTGACAGGTCATAAGGAGCCTGCATGCCAATGACCGATGATGACCACTATTCCAGACGATCTGACGACCGGTCCGGCTCTGGGGCTCAAGTCTGGATCGGCGGAGCAGATAACTCATTGTTCGCATTATTTCGAATGTGTGACTGTTCAAGGATTGAACCATGATGCCCGGCCAAACCGCTCGCTCATCCCAAAAAGTCCATGTGCCCTTCCTCTGGCTGCCGTTGCTTCCCGCCGTTGCTGCGGCAATCGTCACGCTAACGCTTGAAGGCCCAACCCGTCAAAGCCTGGGCTTCGGTGCTGCGATACTGGTTGTTGGTTTCGCTGCCAGCTGGTGGAGCACTCGCTCACAACGCGTGCGAATCAATGAAGCTATCGCCACTGCCGTTGCCTTGCATGAGCAGCAGGCCAGTGAAAACCCTTCGCTGAAATCCGCGGCACAACTCAACGAAGTCTTTCTCGGTGCAATGCCCATCTGGGCCAAGCAGGTAGAAAGCTCACGTCAGCAGACCGAAACCGCAATCGTCTCGCTGGCCACCCGCTTCACCAGTATTTCTTCGCGGTTGCAGGACACGGTTCAGGCGTCACAGCAGGCTGCGGGTGAACTGTCCGGACATAGCGCCGGTGGCGCACAGCACGCGCTGGCCCAGAGTGACGGCGAGTTGGTGCAAGTCATCGATTCTCTGAAGGCGACGCAAACCAGTCGCGATGAAACCCTGACTCAAGTGCGCAATCTGACCGCCTACACCGGTGAGCTCAGAACCATGGCTGCCGACGTCGCGGCAATCGCAGCGCAAACCAACCTGCTCGCGCTCAATGCGGCCATCGAAGCCGCTCGTGCCGGAGAAGCCGGACGCGGGTTTGCCGTGGTCGCTGACGCAGTGCGCAGCCTGTCGAGCAAGTCCAGCGAAACCGGGCAACAGATGTCCGCAAAAGTCGACATCATCAACAATGCCATCACCCAACTGGTGCAAGCGGCCTCGAGCGGCGCAGACCAGGACAGCAACTCGGTCGCGACCTCCGAAAGCAGCATCCAGCAGGTGCTGGAGCGCTTCAAGACCGTCACCCAACGCCTTGCCGAATCCGCCGAAATGCTGCAACAGGAAAGCTTCGGCATTCGGGACGAACTCACCGACGTATTGGTCAGTCTGCAATTTCAGGATCGGGTCAGCCAGATCCTGACTCACGTGCGCGACAACATAGATTCGCTGCACGCGCATCTGCAGCAGGTCAGTCAATCGCCTGAACAGACCGCCTCCCTCAATGCTCGCGATTGGCTGGCACGAATGGAGGCCACCTACGCCACTGACGAACAGCGTCATACCCACCGTGGCGGCACTGGCGCACAGCAGAATTCACAGGAAATTACCTTCTTCTAAGGAGAGCCTCATGGCTAAAAGTGTATTGGTTGTCGATGACTCCAGCAGTGTTCGGCAGGTGGTCGGCATTGCCTTGAAAAGTGCGGGATATGACGTGATCGAAGCCAGTGACGGCAAGGATGCGCTGGGCAAGCTCAATGGCCAGAAAGTGCACCTGATCATCAGCGATGTGAACATGCCCAACATGGATGGCATCACCTTCGTCAAGGAGGTCAAGAAGCTGGCCAACTACAAGTTCACGCCGATCATCATGCTGACCACCGAATCCCAGGAATCGAAAAAGCTGGAAGGCCAGGCCGCCGGTGCCAGAGCCTGGGTGGTCAAGCCGTTCCAGCCCGCGCAGATGCTGGCGGCAGTTTCCAAGCTGATCCTGCCCTGACAACGGAGGCTGCCATGCCACTCCTGTGCGAGACATCCAATGACACGGCGCGCGTGCACATCGACGGTGAATTGACGATCTACACCGCCGCAGAACTTGCCGCACAACTGCTGCCACGCCTGGGAGGAACCCCGCGCATGGAAATCGATTTGTCGCAGGTTACCGAAATCGATGGCGCAGGCCTGCAGCTACTAATGCTCGCCAGCCGCGAAGCCTCCAGAGCCGGTACCGATCTGACCCTGACGGGCCGCAGCAAGGCAGTCATGGAAACGCTTGAACTGTGCAACCTGGCCGAAGCTATCTAACGATTTGTCGGTTTGCATCCTGCAACACACGTCAAAGGAAATGAGCGTGAGCATTAACCTTGATCAGGCACAACAAACCTTCATCCTCGAAGCTCGCGAGCTGTTGCAGGCGATGGAAGGGTCGCTGCTGCAACTGGAAAACGAGCCCGACGACGATGACGCCATCGGCGCTGTATTTCGCGCTGCCCACACTATCAAGGGTTCTGCGGGACTGTTCGGGCTAGACGCGATTGTCAGCTTCACCCACATCGTCGAAGACGTTCTGGACCGTTTGCGCGAAGGCAGCATTACCGTGGATGCCGCACTTATTGCGGTGCTCCTCAAGTCCGGCGACCACATGCTGGAACTGATCGAGGTCGTCGCCAGCCAGGGCGCGCAATTGCAGGCCCCGGCGCTGGCCCGGGAATCTGCGCTGCGCCAGGCCCTGCAAAACTATCAGGCGCCCGGCGCGGCCCAGGACACATCGCCCGCCAAAGAACCTGCCGTTGAAAGTGGCGCAGGACTGCCTGCCAGCGCAACGCTCTGGCACATCAGCCTGCGTTTTGGCGTTGACGTTTTCCGCAACGGTATGGATCCGCTGTCGTTTCTGCGCTACCTCAACACCCTCGGCGAAACCGTCGAAATCGTCACGCTGTCCGACGGCATGCCTGCTCTGGAAGCCTGGGACGCGGAGTCCTGCTACCTGGGCTTCGACATCGAGTTCCGTTCTGCCGCGACTCATGCAGAGATCAACGAAGTGTTCGATTTCGTGCGCGACGACTGCCAGATCGAAATTGTTGCCGCGCACGACGAAGGCGCGGACACGTCTCCAGACACCCAGCTAGCGGTTCAGCGACAGGACGACTCTGTTCAAGGCACAGCGTTGATGGCGACGGGTGAACTCATGGCAGACCAGCGGGCGGTGCCACGTCTGCCTGCGCAGATTGCCTCCGACAAAAGTGCCACCCCCGTTGAAAACAAAACAAAGGACGGCCGTTACGTACGGGTCAACGCCGACAAACTGGACGAGCTGATCAACCTGGTGGGCGAACTGGTGATCGCCAGTGCCGGCGCCAGCCTGCTGGCACGCACCTGCAACAATGATCCGCTGCAGGAATCGACGTCGACGGTGTCGGGCCTGGTCGAGGAAATCCTCGACGGTGCCTTGCGCCTGCGCATGATCCCCATCGGCGATACGTTCAACCGTTTTCGTCGGGTGGTCCGCGACGTCAGCCAGGAACTCGGCAAGGACATCGACCTGATCATCAGCGGTGCGGAAACCGAACTGGACAAGACCGTTGTCGAGAAAATCGGCGATCCGTTGATGCACCTGTTGCGCAACGCCATGGACCACGGCATTGAAACCGCGCAAGCGCGCCTGGCGGCCGGCAAGCCGAGCAAAGGTCATTTGCATCTCAATGCCTATCACGACTCGGGCAGCATCGTCCTTGAAATCGCCGATGACGGCGCCGGGTTGAACCGCGAGCGCATTCTCGAAAAAGCCCTGGAGCGCGGCCTGATCGCCATTGGCGCAAGCCTGACCGATCAGGAAATCTACAACCTTATTTTCGAGCCCGGCTTTTCCACCGCTGCGGCCGTGACCAATCTCTCCGGACGCGGCGTCGGCATGGATGTGGTCAAGCGCAATATCACCCTGCTGCGCGGCACTGTGGACCTGGACAGCAAGCCTGGCCAAGGCACCGTGGTGCGCATTCGCCTGCCACTGACGCTGGCGATCATCAACGGTTTTCTGGTCAGCATCGGCCAGTCCACGTACGTCATCCCGCTGGACATGGTTCAGGAATGCATCGAACTCAACGAAGCGGATCGACAGATCAGCCGTGAGCAGGGCTATCTGGATCTGCGCGGCGAAGTGCTGCCGCTGGTTTACCTGCGCGACCATTTCAACCACGAAGGCCCCGCTGCCCGTCGGCAAAACGTGGTGGTGGTGCGCTATGCCGAACACAAGGCTGGCTTGGTAGTCGACGATCTGCTCGGTGAATTCCAGACCGTCATCAAACCGCTGGGCAAGCTGTTTGGCGCCCTGCGCGGCATCAGCGGCTCGACCATTCTCGGCAGTGGCGCCGTGGCATTGATTCTTGATGTACCGGCGCTGCTCGCACAAATCGTTCAGCTGGAACCTCGTTACACCTCAACTCATGCCGCAACGCTCACCACACTGCAAGCCAATGGCCGTTGACGCTTACGCAATTACATGGAGTACCACCCAATGAAATGGTTTTACGATCTCAGAATCGCGACTAAATTGATCGCTTCATTTCTCACGGTTCTGGCGCTGACCGCAGTCATGGGCGTGTTCTCGATCTTCCAGCTAAGCAACGTGAATGAGGCCTCGACGGAGATTCGCGAAAACTGGATGCCGGCCATGCGTGCCGCATCCGGGATGCGTTTTTATGCGGCGAACTACCGCATCAAGGAAAACCGCTACATCGCTGCTGATGCAGCTCAGGAGAAAGCCACCGTCGAACAGGAAGCCGTCGAGGTCAGGAAACAGTTTGAAACCCGCCTGGCGACCTACGAGAAACTGATTTCCAGCCCTCAAGAGCGACAACTGTACGACACCGCCGTCAGCGACTGGACAGCCTACCTTGCGGTCAGCAAAAACCTGCTTGCCCTTTCCCAGCAGGGCCTGGACAGCGAAGCCCGCACCTTGATCAGAGGCGAATCCAAACGCAACTTTGACCAAGTGACCTACGCACTGCAAAAAATGGTCGAACTCAACGATGCAGGAGCCGAAGGGGCCAGCACCCGAGGCACCCAGCTGTACCTGAACGCGCGAATTTCCATTGTCGCTGCCCTGATCGTCGCGTTGCTGGTGGGGTTGGGACTCGCCCTGTTCATCTCGCGCATCATTTCCCGCCCGCTCAAACAAGCGGCTGCCGTCGCCGAGCAACTGGCCGAGGGCAACCTCAACGCACGCATCGACGTCAATTCCAGGGACGAAACCGGCATGGTGTTGCTGGCCATGCAGAACATGGTCGGCAAGCTCGCGCACATCATCGGTGAAGTACGTAATGCCGCCGACAACCTGGCCAGCGCTTCGGAAGAAGTCAGCGCCACTGCGCAATCGATGAGCCAGGCCACCAGCGAACAAGCCGCCAGCGTCGAGGAAACCAGTGCGTCCATCGAGCAGATGAGTGCCAGCATCAATCAGAACACTGAGAACGCCAAGGTTACCGACGGCATGGCGAGCAAGGCCGCCAAGGAAGCCACCGACGGCGGCGAATCGGTGCAGCAGACCGTCGTGGCCATGAAGAAGATTGCCCAACGCATCAGCATCATTGACGACATTGCGTATCAGACCAACCTGCTGGCACTCAATGCTGCGATTGAAGCGGCACGCGCCGGTGAGCATGGCAAAGGCTTCGCGGTGGTGGCGGCGGAAGTGCGAAAACTGGCCGAACGCAGCCAGGTGGCCGCTCAGGAAATCGGCGAACTGTCTTCCAGCAGCGTCGACATGGCCGAGAAAGCCGGCAAATTGCTCGGTGAAATGGTTCCGTCAATCAACAAGACATCAGATCTTGTCCAGGAAATAAGTGCCGCTTCGGAAGAACAGGCGTCGGGCGTAGCGCAAATCAACACGGCCATGACCCAGTTGAACCAGGTCACGCAGCAGAACGCTTCGAGCAGCGAAGAACTGGCCGCCACTGCTGAGGAAATGAGCAGTCAGGCCGAGCAGCTGCAACAGGCAATGAGCTTCTTCACCCTGGACACGCCGCCCAAGTCGGCCAGCCAGTCATCAAGACTCGACAAAACGCCTGGAAACTCCAGCCGCAAACCGCTGCGCCAACCTGTGCAAGCGCCGACGAAAGCATTCGCCTACAACATGGCAAGCGCGCCGGACGAGTCCGAATTTACCCGATTCTGATCGTTGGCTATCACAGGTTCGCTTAAAGGAGTAAGGCATGGGCGCCATAGCCACAACACGTCAAGTCGCACCCCCCGTCGAGGAGGAGGCGCAATACCTGACCTTCATGCTCGGCGCGGAGATGTTCGCCATCGGCATTCTGGGCATCAAGGAAATCATCGAATACGGCAATCTGACTGTAGTGCCGATGATGCCTGCCTTCGTGCGCGGGGTGATCAACCTGCGCGGCGCCGTCGTCCCGGTGGTGGATCTGTCGGCACGCTTTGGCCGGCCTGACTCGGACATTACCCGCCGCAGTTGCGTGGTCATCATCGAAGCCAGCGCCGAGGATGGCCAGCCGCAGGACATCGGACTGCTGGTCGATACGGTGTCTGCGGTACTGGAAATACCCGCGTCGCAAATCGAGCCGCCGCCGAGCTTCGGCGCGCGGATTCGCGCTGACTTCATCAGCGGCATGGCCAAGGTAGACGGCAAGTTCGTCATCGTCCTGGAAGTCAGTCGAGTGTTGTCGATCGATGAAATGTCGCGACTTGCCGAGACTGAACACGCGCCGTCAACCGAAGCCGACGCGCGTTAAATAATCACTAGCGAGCAAGGAATGCCCCGTGAGTGCATCAGCGTTGAACGATACCGAATTCAACCAGTTCCAGTCCTGGTTGTATCAGGCTGCCGGCATCAATCTGTCATCGGCGAAAAAAGCGCTGGTGGCCGGCCGCCTGTTCAAACGTCTCAGGCATTACGAGCTGGACAGCTACGGCGACTACTTCAAGCTGATCATGAGCGGCCAGCGCGCCGATGAACTGCAGGTTGCGCTGGACCTGCTGACCACCAATGAAACCTATTTCTTTCGCGAGCCCAAGCATTTCGACTTCCTGCGCCAGCATGTGCTGCCCAATGCCGCGCCGGGCAAGACGTTCCGCTTGTGGAGCGCCGCCAGCTCGTCGGGGGAAGAACCCTACAGTCTGGCCATGACCCTCGCCGAAGGCTTGGGCACTACGCCGTGGGAAGTGATCGGCTCGGATATCAGCACTCAGGTCCTGGCCAAGGCGCGAGCCGGTCATTACCCAATGGAACGCGCCGGGACCCTGCCCCAACCATTGCTGGTCAAATACTGCCTCAAGGGCACCGGCCGCCAACACGGGACGTTCCTGATTGATCGAGCCCTGCGCAACCGGGTCAATTTTTTGCAGGTGAACCTCAACGAAACGCTGCCAGAACTGGGCGAATTTGACGTCATCTTCCTGCGCAACGTGATGATCTACTTCGATCAACCGACCAAGGCCCGCGTCGTCGCCCGGCTGATCCCCAGACTCAAGCCGGGGGGGTATTTCATCGTCAGCCACTCGGAAAGCCTGAACGGTGTCTCGGATGCTCTCAAGTTGGTGGCACCCTCCATTTATCGCAAGCCATGAAGATAGCCGCCGAAGAATTTTTTCTGGCCCCAGGCGAATTTCATTTCGAAACACGTCCGGTCCAGTTGCGCACCCTCCTCGGCTCTTGTGTAGCCGTAACCCTGTGGCATCCGGTGCGCAAAATCGGCGCCATGTGTCACTTCATGCTGCCCAGTCGCGTGCGTAAGTCCGCGACGCTGAGCGGCAAGTACGGTGATGAAGCCATCGAGTTGTTCATCCATCAGGCATTGGCGCACGACACCGCTGCCGAGGATTACCAGCTGAAACTGTTCGGGGGCGGCGAGATGTTTCCGCAGCTGCGCAAGGGAGTGCATTTCAACGATGTCGCGCGGATGAATATAAGCGCCGCGCTGAAGTTGGCTGACCAGTATCACCTCGACCTGATCGCTCACGACATGGGCAGTACCGGGCACAGAAACATCATTTTCGATATCGGCACCGGCCATGTGTGGGTCAGTCACAAACCAATCAGGACAAGTACGAACAATGGGCACGAAAAAAATAAATGTACTGTTGGTTGACGACTCGGCAGTGGTTCGTCAGGTCTTGCTGGCAATTCTCAGTGACACCCCGGACATCCATGTCATGGGCGCGGCCTCCGATCCTATTTTTGCCATGGACAAGCTGGCCCGGGAATGGCCGGATGTCATCGTTCTGGATGTGGAAATGCCGCGCATGGATGGCATTACCTTCCTGAAGAAAATCATGAGCGAGCGCCCAACCCCAGTGGTGATCTGCTCGTCATTGACGCAGAAAGGCGCTGAAACCACCTTGCAGGCCCTGGCGGCGGGCGCGGTGGAAATCATCACCAAGCCCACCAGCGGGCTGAAGAACTTTCTCCTCGAGTCGGCGGCCGAACTGGTTTCGGCGATCAGGGCCGCAGCCCAGGTCAATGTCAGGAATCTGGGCAAGCGGCCAGCGGCTGTGCAGCTGACCCCAGCCACCCGGCTGTCGGCTGATGCCATCCTGCCAGCAGCCAGCGGACAAGCCATGGCCCAGACGACCGAACGTATCGTCGCCATGGGCACGTCCACCGGCGGTACACAGGCGCTGGAAGCGGTGTTGACCGCACTGCCAAGGGTGTGTCCGGGCATCGTCATCGTCCAGCACATGCCGGAAAAATTCACCGCATCCTTTGCCGCGCGACTCAATGGCTTGAGTCAGATAGAAGTGCGCGAGGCGAAAAACAATGACCGCATTCTTCCGGGTCTCGCGCTGATCGCCCCCGGCGGCAAGCACATGATGGTGACCCGCAGCGGCGCGTTCTATCACGTCCAGGTGATCGACGGGCCGCTGGTCAATCGGCATCGCCCCTCGGTGGATGTGCTGTTTCGCTCGGTGGCGAAGTTCGCTGGCCGCAACGCAACCGGCATCATCATGACCGGCATGGGCGACGACGGTGCAAGAGGACTCAAGGAAATACTCGACGCCGGTGGCGCAACGGTCGCTCAGGACGAGGCCACCTGTGTAGTTTTCGGCATGCCCAAGGAAGCGATCAAGCTCAATGCCGCCCAGCGGATCCTGCCACTGCAGGAAATTCACCAGGCAATTTTGCGCAAATAGACGCATGGTTCGCTTCGTCGTGACGCCAAAAGGCGTTATTAGTGGCGTGAAAGCCGCTTTGGTGCTTGCTCAACCGGTATCTGTCTACGATTCTGTAGAGAACAACGTCAGGGCAGCCATCGCTGACCCGGTCACCACCGGAGCATCTGCATGAAAACAGTCGCACAACTTCTGAAACTCAAGGTTTTGCACAATCAACAAGTGCATACCATTGCGCCCGACCAGATGGTGCTCGACGCGCTCAGGCTGATGGCCGAGAAGAATATTGGCGCGTTGCCGGTGGTCGAGAACGGCGCGCTGGTCGGCGTGGTCAGCGAACGCGACTACGCGCGCAAGATGGTACTCAAGGGACGCTCCTCTATCGGCACGCCGGTCAGCGCGATCATGAGCACCAAAGTGATTACCGTGGATTCCCTGCAAACCGTCGAGACCTGCATGGGCATCATGACCGACAACCACCTGCGCCATTTGCCGGTAGTGGAAGAAGGCCAGCTGCTGGGCCTGCTGTCCATCGGCGACCTGGTCAAGGAAGCCATCGCCGAACAGGCCGACCTGATCCAGCAACTGGAGCAGTACATTCGCGGCGCGTGAAGAAACCCGGGATCCGTAGGAGTCAGGAGCGGCCGCGCTGGACCCCGACCGCACGCGCGACTAACCTGTGCGGCACTTTTGCCCTCTGAGACCGCCATGACGATCAACCTGGATACCGTATTCGAGCGCCACGACACCGACAGCAAGAAGTGGAGTCAGTACCCGGCCGATGTCCTGCCGATGTGGGTTGCGGACATGGATTTCCCGGTAGCGGCACCGATCATCCAGGCCCTGCACACGCGCATCGAGCATCCGCTGCTCGGCTACGGGGTCGCGCAAGACGCGTTACGCCAAGCCGTTGTTGCCCATCTTTGGCACGCCTATGCCTGGCGTGTGCAACCTGAAGAACTGATCTTCCTGCCGGGTGTCGAGCCGGGCTTCAACATGGCGCTGCATGCGCTGGTCCCAGAGGGCGCGGGCGTGGTGCTGCAAACGCCGAATTACGCCCCGCTGGCCAAGGCGCCCGATCACTGGCAGCAGCCCCGCATCGAATTGCCGTTCAAGGCCAATGTCGAGGGCGAGTATGAAACCGACATCGCGGCACTGGACAAAGCCCTGCAAAACGCTGGCGCGCTGCTCCTGAGCAATCCACACAACCCGCTGGGCAAAGTGTTCAGTGGCGAGGAGCTGCACCTGATCGGCGATGCCTGCGTGCGCAACGACGCGCTGATCATCTCCGATGAAATCCACGCTGACATCCTGTTCGATGGCCGCCGGCACATCCCCATTGCATCCCTCAGCCCGCAGATCGCCAAGCGCACGGTCACGCTGATGTCGGCCAGCAAGGCGTACAACATCGCCGGATTGAAGACCGCATTTGCGGTGGTTCAGGACGAGCAGCTGCGCAAACGCTTCACCCACGGCCGGCTCGGCATGGTGGACAGCGTGAACGTGCTGGGCATGGAAGCGACCCGCGCTGCGTACAGCGAAGGTGGCGACTGGCTAAAAGCCGTATTGGCTTATCTTCAAGACAACCGTGATTTCCTCGCCGAGGCCGTCAGGACCCGCCTGCCCGGTGTGGTCATGCACCTGCCGCAAAGCACCTATCTGGCCTGGCTGGATTGCTCGGCACTGGAGCTGGAAAATCCGCAACAGTTCTTTCTCGAACACGGCAAGATCGCGTTGAGTGCAGGCGCCGAGTTCGGCGACGATTGCCAGCAATTCGTACGTTTGAATTTCGGTTGCCCGCGCTCGCTGCTCGAAGAGGGACTGGCGCGAATGGAACGCAGCCTGCGCAATCGCTGAAGCAAACCCGTTTCCAGCAGACAGACAAAAGCCCGGCTAGCCGGGCTTTTTGGTTTGGATCCGTTAGATAACTCGCAATCAATAACGCTGATATTGCGAACCGAACTCTTTGCGGTTTTCGGCTACCAGGACCTTGCTGTCCAGTTTCAGGTAAGCACGATCAAAGGTTTTGTTGCCCGCAGCGGCGGCGTGTACATCAGCGATCTGGGTGGAAGCCTGGGCAACCAGAGGTTGTGTAACAGAAGTAGCCGATTGTGGGCTGGCGAAGGCTGCAGTGGCAGTCAGGACCGAAAAGGCAAAGCTCAGGGCGATGGTGCGTTTCATGATGTGTGACTCCAGTAGTTGGTTTGGTAAGTAGTCATCAGGTGAATCGTTGCGTTGGAGCCAAATCTAATGGCAGCCGCCCCTGATGAAAAACCACCGTGACGCATACTGATTATCAATCTGGCTGATCCCTTGCCGACCGCGCAACACTGCGCTGCCAACAAGGGCGAGCCAGAGCGGTTACTCGGTTTTGCGCAACGCAACCCTCGTCACCCGACGCTCTTCGACCCCGACCACGGTCATGTTCCAGCCTTGCCAATCGAGCTTGTCACCGGTGCGCGGCAGGCGATCCAGCAGGCTCATCACCAGCCCGGCAACCGTTTGGTAATCCTCGGTGGCCTTGGCCTGAAAACCGGTTCGTTCACGCACATGGTTAAGGTTCAGCGCGCCGGAAACCACAAAACCGCCTTCTTCGGCAACGATGTCCGGACCTTCGATCTCGCTGGCGTCCGGCAGTTGACCGGCGATGGATTCGAGAATATCGGTCATGGTCAGCAGACCAATGAAATCGCCGAATTCATTGACCACGAACGCAATGTGCGTCGACTCCTTGCGCATCTGCTCCAGGGCGTTGAGGATCGTGAAACTGTCCAGCAGATTGATCGCCTTGCGCGCCAGGTTTTCCAGATTCGGCTGGTTGCCGACCAGCAATTCCTTGAGCAGCTCCTTCTTGTGGACGAAGCCCAACGGTTCATCAATGCGCCCTTCGCGAATCAACGGCAGGCGCGAATACGAGGAATGCATCAACTTCAGATTGATCTTGTCGGCATCGTCCGCCAGATCGATGTGATCGACCTCGGCACGCGGGGTCATCACGGTGCGAATCGGCCGCTCGGCCAGTTGCAGTACGCCGCTGATCATCACCCGCTCGCGGCGGTCAAACACGGCTGCCGTCTGTTCACCTTCAAGCATGTCGGCGATTTCCTCGCCCACCTCGTCCGCATCCAGCTTACGACCGCCCAGCAAACGCATGACGGCATGGGCCGTGCGTTCGCGCATCGGCCGCACGCCATGCAACGAACGTTTACGGCGCATTCGCGCGACCTGGTTGAACACCTCGATGAGGATCGAGAAGCCAATCGCCGCATACAGATAGCCTTTGGGGATATGGAAACCCAGGCCTTCGGCGGTCAGGCTGAAACCAATCATCATCAAAAAGCCCAGACACAGCATGATCACGGTCGGGTGTGCATTGACGAAACGCGTCAGCGGCTTGCTGGCGATGATCATCAAGCCGATGGAAATCATCACGGCGATCATCATCACCGCCAGATGCTCGACCATGCCCACGGCGGTAATCACCGCATCCAGGGAGAACACTGCATCGAGCACGACAATTTGCGCGACGATGGGCCAGAACTTCGCGTACGTGGAGTTACTGGTGCGCTCGCTGACATGCCCTTCGAGGCGTTCATGCAATTCCATGGTCGCCTTGAACAGCAGGAACACGCCACCGAACAGCATGATCAGGTCACGCCCGGAAAAGCTGTGCTCAAACACTTCGAACAGCGGTTGGGTCAGCGTCACCATCCAGGAAATACTGGCCAGCAGGCCCAAGCGCATGATCAGCGCCAGAGACAGGCCAATGACTCGCGCCTTGTCCCGTTGTTCGGGCGGCAGTTTGTCAGCGAGGATCGCGATAAACACCAGGTTATCGATGCCCAGCACCAGTTCCAGCACGATCAGCGTCAGCAGGCCAAGCCATGCCGTAGGATCAACTATCCATTCCATGGGTTATTGGCTCACTTGCAGGCAAAGGTCGGATGATCGCGCACGTCCATGACATTCAATCGCTTGGGACGATATGAAAAAAGTCAGCCGGGACGAGGGACGGAACAGGATGTTCGCAAGAGGTGATTCGCGCACCGGGGCGCAATTCGAAGTTAGGCGTAAGTTGCCAAAAGCAGAGCGACTGGGAGGCTCCTGAACGGTATTCATACAATCCTGAAATTGATTACGGGCCGTGATCCTACAACGAGCCGGGATTTTTCTTACTTAGGAAAGTATTACAAAACATTGACATCAATACGCCTGCATCGCCGATTCAGACCCGACACAGCACAATCAGCAAGGTGAACGCCCCGGCGCTCATCGCACCGGGGCCACACTTTTTACAGGCCTTTCAAAAAACTCGCTATCAAGCGATTGACCTGCTCGGCAGCTTCCATCTGCACCATGTGCCCCTGGGCCGGAAGGATTTCGACCTGCGCCGCCAACCCTTGCGCATGACTGGCCGGGATAATTGCATCGTCCGCGCCCCAGATCACCAGGCTCGGCTTGTGCTCCACTTGTGCACGTAGCCCGACAGCCTGTCGTGCATCCGGGAACAGCTGACCCACGAGCTGCCGCAAGGCACTATCAACGCCTTCAAGCCGCTTGAATTTGAGCATATCTTCAAGCATTTGCCGGTTGACCAGCCCTGGATCGCTGAACAACTTCACCAGCTGTGGCCTGAGAGCGTTGCGATTGTTGGCGTCGATGAAACCCTGCAAATACTCACCGTTGATCTCGCTGCCCAGGCCGGCACTGGCGATCAGGATCTGGCTCGCCACGCGCTGGGGCGCCAGTCGAGCGATGTTCAGCGCCACTGCGCCGCCCATGGAATGCCCGGCCAGATGCACCGTGTTGATATCCAGATGATCCAACAGCGCCAGCACGCTATGGCTCAACTCATCCAGATCGCCGGTGCGCAAGGTCTTGCCAGACTCGCCATGCCCGGGCAAGTCCAGGGCGATGACCCGCCGTTCGGTAGCCAGGGCCTGATGATTGAACAACCAGTTGTTCAGGTCGCCACCGAAACCATGGATCAGCACCAACGGCGTACCACCCTCGCCCAGATCGAAGTAGCGCAAAGTTCGACCCTCCAGCTCGATTTTCTGCGCCGCCGGGCCTGATGATTCAGCGGCATCGGTGGCGGGCACGAATTCGGCCTGGAAACGCTCGATGACTTCCTCGATCTGGGCATCGCTGACCTCACCGTCAACGATGATCGCCAAAAGAGCCCCGACCGAAAGGGTCTCATCCGGACGCGCCAATACCCGTTTGAGTACACCGGAGAACGGCGTTTCCACACTGCTGGAGATCTTGTCGGTTTCGACATCGAGCAACTCATCGCCCTTCTCGACCCGGTCACCTTCCTGCTTGAGCCAGGTGTCGACCCGGCCTTCGGTCATGGACAAACCCCACTTGGGCATGGTCAGGGTATGAATCTGGCTCATGCGGCACTCCTTTTCTCGCTGATCTTGCGTACTGCGGCTTCAATTTTTGCGGCGTTCGGGATGTACATGTCCTCCAGCGCATCGGAAAAAGGCACCGGGGTGTGGGGTGCGGTGACCATTTCGATGGGCGCCTTGAGGGAATCAAAGGCTTTTTGCGCAACCATGGCACTGATATCGGTGGCCATGGAACAGCGCGGATTGGCCTCATCGATCACCACCAGCCGGCCGGTCTTTTCCACGCTTTCGAGGATGCTGTCCTCGTCCATGGGGCTGGTGGTGCGCAAATCCAGCACTTCGCAATCGATGCCCTGGCGCGCCAGGTTGGCCGCGGCCTCCATGGCCAGATGCACCATGCGTCCATAGGTGACCAGGGTCACGTCACTGCCTTCGCGGAGGAAATTGGCCTCGCCGAACGGGATGGTGTAAAGCTCTTCGGGCACCTCACCCTGCATGCCGTAGAGCATCTTGTGCTCGCAGAAAATCACCGGATCGTTGTCGCGAATCGCCTGAATCAGCAACCCCTTGGCATCGTACGGCGATGACGGGCAGACCACTTTCAAACCGGGGATATGGGTCCACAGCGAAGTGAGCATCTGCGAATGTTGAGCGGCGGCACGCAAACCTGCGCCCACCATGGTGCGGATCACCAGCGGCGTGACGGCCTTGCCGCCGAACATGTAACGAAACTTGGCGGCTTGATTAAGGATCTGGTCAAGGCAACACCCGGCAAAGTCGACAAACATCAGTTCGCATACCGGACGCATGCCTTGGGTGGCCGCCCCCACGGCGGCACCGACGTAACCTATTTCGGACAGCGGCGCGTCAAGTACCCGACCGGGAAACTGCGCATACAACCCTTTGGTGACACCCAGCACGCCGCCCCAGGCATCCTGTTCGCCGGGTGCGCCCGCGCCGCCGGCCACGTCTTCGCCAATGATGAACACGCTGGGATCGCGACGCATTTCCTGGGCCAGGGCTTCGTTGATTGCCTGCTGATAAGTGATTTTTCGAGCCATGATGGTTGTCCTTTTGTTGTTGTTTTCAGGTGCGTGGAGGCACGGTCAAAAGCGGGTCACGGATAACTCACGTAGACATCACTTAGCAGATCAGCCAGTTGAGGTTTTGGATCGGATTTGGCCAGACGCACCGCGTCTTCGATCAATTGCTCGATCTCCTGATCGATCACCGTCAGCTGTGCCCTTTCCAGCCAGCCGTTCTCGATGCAGCGCTGACTGAACTGCTCAAGACAATCATGGGTTTCGCGCAGATTCTTGACTTCGTCCGGTCCGCGATAGGTCTGGGCATCGCCTTCGAAATGGCCGTAGTAACGGGTCAGCTTCACTTCCACCAGGGAAGGCCCTTGCCCGGCCCTCGCGCGTTCGATGGCAGCACCCGCTGCGGCGTGTACCGCGAAGAAATCAAACCCATCGACCGTGACACCGGGCATCCCGAAGCCGATGGCGCGGTCGGCGATGTCCTTGCAGGCTACCGACCAGTTGGACGCCGTGGCTTCGGCATAACCATTGTTCTCCGCAACGAAAATGCACGGCAGGTTCATGATCGAGGCCAGGTTCATCGCCTCGAACACCGCGCCTTCGTTGGAACCGCCATCACCGAAGAACGCCACCGCAACACCTTGCGTCCCCTTGAGCTTGGCAGCCAAGGCGGCGCCTGCGGCCAGGGGCGCGCCAGCTCCGACGATACCGTTGGCCCCGAGCATGCCTTTCTCCAGATCGGCAATGTGCATCGAGCCACCCTTGCCGCCACAGACACCGGTTTTCTTGCCGTAGATTTCCGCCATCATCCCGTACACATCCACGCCTTTGGCGATGCAATGGCCATGACCACGATGATTGGAGGCGATGCAGTCATCGTCGCTGAGATGGGCCATGACCCCGGCCGCGCTGGCCTCTTCGCCGGCATACAAATGCACGAAACCGGGAATCTCGCCGGTGGCGAACTCTACGTGCAGACGCTCTTCGAAATCCCGGATGGTGCGCATCACTTTGTAGGCGTGCAGCAGCTGATCGGTGGACAGGTGGGTGGACATATTGTTGTTCTCCAGGTTGTCTCGACACTCGGACGCCGGATGATTCCAGCGCCATGAGCGGAGCAAACACGGGGCCAACACGTGACATTTGCGTCTCAAGGCCCGTGCCAGAGCGATCCAGCCGCGTTGCAAAGCAACGATTGGCCGATCAGGATGAGACGCTGCATCTCGGCGTATCCTCATAATCGCTGCCACCGTGAGACGCTGCGTCTCAGCGATGGGCGGCAGAGTTCCCGACTTGTCGCAGCCAGGGGTTGAGCGCCTAATAGCCGCTATAACAACAATGATCGAGAACCGGAGGCCCTATGCTCGCCGCGAACTCCAGAGCCCATGTCGACTGCGTCAGTCGCATGGTCAAAAACGCAGGCCGCCTTCCCCAAGTGCCGGTGCCACCGTTGATTTTTGATTCCTGGCGGCGCTCCCTGGAGCAACACCATCTTGACCCCGGCTCGCTTCAGGGCCCACGCATCCTCTCCACTACCCTGCTCAAGGAATGTCGCGAACGGGCTGATCTGTTCTTGCGGGTGGCCAGCGAAGAAGTCGCGCAGCTGCATGCCCGCGTGCGACATGCCGATTATTGTGTGCTGCTCACCGATGCCCTGGGCCAGACCATTGACCATCGGGTAGATCCCGGGATTCGCAGTGATTGCCGCAAAGCCGGTCTGTATCTGGGCACCTGCTGGTCGGAAGCGGAAGAAGGCACCTGCGGCGTGGCCACGGTACTGACCAGCAAGGCGCCGGTGACCGTGCATAAAAGCGACCACTTCCGCGCGGCCTTCATCGGCCTGACCTGCTCGGCCGCACCGGTTTTCGATCCGCAGGGTGAACTGCTCGGCGTTGTGGATGCGTCCGCCGTGCAATCCCCCGATGACCGCCGCAGCCAGCATCTGATCCGGCAAATGGTCGCGCTGAGTGCACGGTCCATCGAGAACGCGTTCTTCATGCACAGCGCCCAGGGTCATTGGGTCCTGCAAGCGCACAGTACCCAGGGTTATGTCGACAGCCAGCCGGACCTGCTATTGGCCTGGGATCGTGACGGCCGCCTGCACGGCATCAACAGCAAGGCGCGTCAGGCCCTGCGGCTGCGCTTTGGTCGGTTACCGGAGCACATCAGTGAGGTATTCGATCTCGACGCGTTGCGCCATGCCGTCGATGAGGCGCCTCAAGTGCTGAACTGGCAGGCAGGCGCGGAAGCCCTTCAGGTTCGCGTCAGTGCGCCACGCATCAGACCCAGAACCCGGACATTGACGTGCGAGGCCGATGATCACAACCGGCCGGACCCGCGCATGGTGGATAACCTGCGTCTGGCGGTGCGCGTCAAGGATCGTGACTTGCCCATCCTGATTCAGGGCGAAACCGGCACCGGCAAGGATGTCTTCGCCCGCCAGGTTCACGATCACAGCGCGCGTAAAAGCGGGCCGTTCATTGCCCTGAACTGCGCAGCGATTCCCGAAAGCCTGATCGAGAGCGAATTGTTCGGCTATACCCCAGGCGCATTTACCGGTGCGTCCAGCAAGGGCATGAAGGGATTGTTGCTGCAAGCCGACGGCGGCACGCTGTTCCTCGATGAAATCGGTGACATGCCGCTGGCCTTGCAAACCCGATTGCTGCGCGTGCTGGCTGAAGGTGAGGTCGCACCGCTTGGCGCATCGCGTCGACAGCGCGTGGACATTCAGGTGATCTGCGCAACACACCGCGATCTCAGCGCCATGGTGCGCAGCGCGCAATTTCGCGAAGACCTGTATTTCCGTCTCGGTGGTGCGCGCTTCCAGCTGCCACCGCTGCGTGAGCGCAGCGACCGTCTGGCTTTGATCAACCAGTTGCTCGCCGAGGAAAACCTGCATGCCAGCCTACCCGTTGGCTTGAGCGCGGCGACTCTGGAACGGCTGCTCAGCCATGGCTGGCCGGGCAATATCCGCCAGCTGCGTCACGTGCTGCGCTACGCGTGCGCCGTATGCGACGGGGCGACGATCCAGGTCAGCGACTTGCCGCCGGAGCTGCGCGATGAAACATCCCCGACTGCTCATACCGCGCAGCAAGCGATCAGCCCGCAGCGGCAGCTGTTGCTGGACGCATTGATTCGTCACCGCTGGCAACCACGGGAAACCGCCCAGGCGCTGGGCATCTCCCGGGCTACGCTGTACCGCCGCGTGAATCAACATGGGATCGAGATGCCGCGTATGCAGCATCGCAATCAGTCAGTCGAGGTTCGCAGCCTCTAGCGATACACCATGCCGCCATCGATCAGCGGTGCCTGGCCGGTCATGTAGTCCGCATCGGGACTGGCCAGGTAGGACACGAAACCCGCCACATCATCCGGGGTTTCTGCACGCCCCAAGGCAATGCCTTCCACGTACTTCTTGTAGGTGGCGCCGACTTCGGCACCGGTGATGTCGGCCATGCGCTGGTCAATCTCGACCCACATATCAGTGCCCACCACGCCGGGGCAATAGGCGTTGACGGTGATGCCATCGCTCGCCAGCTCCTTCGCGGCCGCCTGGGTCAAGGCCCGGACCGCGAACTTGGTCGCGGAGTACACACCCAGCAGCGCAAAGGCTTCATGGCCTGCGATAGAACAGGCGTTGATAATCTTGCCGCGCTGTCCGAGGGACTTGAACTTCTTGCCCGCTGCCTGGATTCCCCAGAGCACGCCCTGCACATTGATCCGAAGAATCCGGTCGACTTGCTCGGGTGTCACTTCCAGCAGAGATTCGACCTGAGCCACGCCCGCGTTGTTGACGATGATGTCGAAGCCGCCAAGCGTGCTGTACGTATGTTCAACGGCGGCAACGACTTGATCCAGCTGTGAAACGTCAGCGACGAACACCGTGGCTTTACGTCCCAACTCGGCGATTTCTGCAGCAACCTGATTGATCTTGCTCGCATTGATATCAATCAGCGCGACATCGGCGCCATCGCGAGCAAGACGCAAGGCGATGGCCCTGCCAATGCCCTGGCCAGCACCTGTTACCAGCGCGACTTTTCCGTCGATACTCATAGCGGTCCCCTCTTTTTATGGAATAGAACACTTTGTATGAGAGATCTTCCGGAGCGCGTCGAGCGACGCTGCAATCAACCAGTTCGATGAGACGCAACGTCTCAGCCGTGCCCGGCAATGTCTCAAGAACCGCCGCCATGGGTTAATTGATTTGAACTTACGGGCGTGGCGCGTGCCGACTCTATAAGCGTCGGGCAAACCGCCGGGCGATTCTGGAGACCTCATCAATGCCAGATGCACAGGGAAAAATCCGTTACGCAGTCGTAGCCGGAGGCTGGATTTCGCAAGGAGCCTTCATGCCTGGCGTCGATCAGACCGACAACTCGGTGATGACCGCGCTGGTTACCGGCGACCCGGTCAAGGCTGATGAACTGGCCGAACTCTATGATCTGAAAAGCTATCACTACGACGAATTTGACACCCTGCTCAAGTCAGGTGAAATCGACGCCATCTATCTGGCGACACCCAATTTCCGCCACCGCGAATTTGCCGTTCCTGCGCTGGAAGCCGGAATCCACGTCCTTCTGGAAAAGCCCATGGCCACCAGCGAGGAAGACTGCCTGGCGATCACCGAAGCCGCCAAGCGCTCGGGCGCCAAGCTGATGATTGCCTATCGTCTTCATTTCGAGCCAGGCACGGTCGAGATGATCAGCCGCGTCCGCGCCGGGGAAATCGGCGAACCGCGCCTGTTTACCTCGACCTTCGCGCAGACCACCAAGCCCTCGAATCATCGTATGCAAAGCGGCTTCTGGGCCGGACCCGCAGCAGACATGGGCCCCTACCCGATCAATGCCGTGCGTAATCTGTTCGACGCCGAACCGCTGGAAGTCCACGCCGTGGCGATTCATACGCCGGGTCGGGAAATCAATACACCAGACACAGTGTCGGTAACCTTGCGTTTCCCGGAAGAACGCTTGGCGCAGTTCACCGTCAGCTACAGTCTGCCCGGCACCCAGCGCTTTCAGTTGATCGGCACCGAAGGTGAATTCGAGGCTTCGCCATGCTTCGGTTTTGGTGAAGGCGTGGCGATCAGCTATCGCTCCATCATCAATGGCAAGACTCAGGAACATGATCATCCGGTGGTGGATCAGTTTGGCGGGGAAACCCAGTATTTCTCGGACTGCATCCTGCAGGATCGCGAGCCCGAACCCGATGGTGACGAAGGCTGGCGCGACGTGCGGGTACTGGCGGCAATCGAGCGTTGCCTGGAAACCGGTCAGCCGCAAAAACTCGACCCGTTGCCGAACCGGCCAGGCATCAGCGTAGAACAGGCCCGCCGCCTGCCATTGGCCAAGGTGCCGAAGTACATCAATACCGATGAGCCAAATGAGTGAAGAACTGAAACAATGAAACCTGTAGGACCGGATTCATCCGGGAGGACGTCGGTGCAGTCAGCGAGATAGTCTGAGCCTGTCCCGGCCTCTTCGCGAATGAATTCGCTCCCACAGGGGGAATGCGGTCATCCCGTGGGACCGGATTCATCCGGGAAGGCATCGGCACAGACAACACATCTGCAGCGCCTGGCAGATTTTCGCGAATGAATTCCCACAATGTCAGCAGAGCCGCTCCCGCGCGACAAAATGCCACACGCTTACAAGGCACCAGTTGTCTGATGACTGCCAGTCAGCCCTAGGCGCGAAAAATGATTTGTTCTAAAATGTTTCCATACCGGCAAGCGGATGCGGAAACGAACATCAACGACAGAAATTGTCAGCGAATTCGAATCCCGGCGACTTGACCAGAATCATAAAAAGAAAGCCCGTCCTAGACGGGCTTTTTTCGTTTCCGGCATTCGACAACCCACGTTGTGAGGCCTGAAGCACAGATTCCGAACCTGGCGCAGCGTCGCGCCAGGCTCCAGTTTTTTTCAACCTTGAGGCTAATCCCCATGCTGCGTCTTGTAGTAGTTCACCTGTTCCAATGGTTCAAACGTCTGGCTTCCAGCGCGGTTTCGCGTAATGGCGACGACAATTACTCACAGAACTTCTCGTCCCGTGATGAGAGCGACGGCGGCCGCTGGACCTTCGTTTCGATCTTCATCGTCTTCACCTTGAGCCTCTACACGCTGGCTGGCCTGGGTTACTACGCCAAGGTCAACGTCTGGGACGGTTTCACCGAACAACAGAAAGAGAACATCGCCCAGGCCATGATCGTCAGCAGCCAGAACCTCTGACGCTGGCGCTCAACCCCGGCCCACGAACGGCATGTTGGTGGCCATGACTGTCATGTTCAGCACGTTGGTAGACAGCGGTAAACCCGCCATGTAACGCACGGCATCCGCCACGTGTTTGACATCCATCATCGGTTCCACTGCAGTTTGCCCGTTGGCCTGGCGGACACCGGTGGTCATGCGTGCCGACAACTCGGTCAAGGCATTGCCGATGTCGATCTGGCTGCAGGCGATATTGAACTCGCGTCCATCCAGCGCCAGGGTTTTGGTCAGCCCGGACACCGCGTGTTTGCTGGCGGTATAAGGCGAGCTGAACGGGCGCGGCGTGTGGGCAGAGATCGAGCCGTTGTTGATGATCCGGCCACCCTGCGGCGTCTGCCTGCGCATCAGGCCGAATGCCGCTCGCGCACACAGGTAAACCCCCGTCACGTTGGTGTTGATCACATTCAGCCACTGCTCGACTGCCAGCTCGTCCACCGGTATCGCCTGGGCACCGACCCCGGCATTGTTGAAGACCACGTCCAGTCGGCCATACACGGCTTCGATTCTGTTGAACAAGCCATCGACGCTCGATGGATCACGGACGTCGGTCGACACCGCAATGGCGCTGCCGCCCGCCTCGATAGCAACGGCAACCAGTTCATCCAGCGGCTCCTGTCGCCGTCCGGCCAATACCAGGCTGAAGCCATCTTCCAGCAACCCCAACGCCACTGCGCGACCGATGCCGCTTCCCGCGCCGGTAATCAGCGCAACCCTTAACGTGGTGCTCACAGTCATTTTGTTTTCCTTTATCTGAATGAACAGGCGGCTCGTCAAAATCGTTACGAAGATTGACAGCAGGCATGACCGATATCAATCAACGTCAATAGTGCGCGCACCAAGGGGCGGATAGAGTCGACGCATGTTCACTTACCAAGAGGTTCACATGTCTCGCGCCATCCGCTTCCATCACTTCGGTTCAGCCGACGTGCTCAAGTGCGAGGAAGTTATTCAACGGCCACCCGCAGAGAACGAAGTGTTGATCCGGGTTCAGGCAATCGGCGTGAGCTGGGACGACGTGATGCGCCGCCAGGGCCTGGGCCTGTGCGAAACCCGCTTGCCCGCAGGTTTGGGCAGCGAAATGGCCGGTATTGTCGAAGCCGTCGGCGCACGGGTCGACGACCTGCGCGTCGGTGATCGCGTTGCCAGCTTCCAGGCCAGCGATATCAATGACTACCCGGTTTACGGTAATACGATCCTGCTGCCACGTGCAGCGCTGACCCGTTACCCCGAGCATCTGTCGCCGAAACAGGCCAGTGTCCACTACACGCCGTTCCTGCTGGCCTGGTTTGCCTTCCACGAACTGGCACGCGTCCAGCCGGGTCAGACCGTGCTGGTCACCGAAGCGGCCTTGAGCCCGAATATCGCGTTCGTGCAGCTGGGCAAGGCGCTGGGACTCAAAGTCATTGCGTCGACCAAAGACGCCGAGGACAAGCAATACCTGCTGGACCGAGGCGCGGCTCATGTCATCGTCACCGACGAACAGGATCTGGGCATGCGCATCCACAAGCTGACCGATGGCCAGGGTGTGCATGCCATATTTGACGGCGTGGGCGGGCCGCAGATGGCGCTGCTCGGGGATGTGCTGGCGCCACGGGGCAGCCTGGTGCTGTTCGGCCTGCGCGGCGGTAACCGCACGCCGTTCCCGGCCATCGAAGCCTTCAAGAAAAACATGCGCTTCTTCGTCCATTGCCTGTGCAACTTCACCGGCAAGCCCGAATTCGAGATTGCGCAGAACGCCGAGGCCTTGAACCTGGCGCTGGAGGCGATCAACACGCTGACGGTCGAACAGGGTCTGGTTGCGGATATCGACCGGGTGTTTCGCCTCGAACAGGCGGCCAAGGCTCACCACTATCTGGAGCAGACAACAGAGAATGGTCGCGTCGTGTTGAGCGTCGAATGACCTTCGCTGCGTCGAAAGTGATTGCAGGCGGCAGGATTTCCTGAGAAAAAAGCCGCCTCCTTTTCAGGTTTCCAGAGCGCTGTCATGAACAATGAATTGCTGATTACGGATATACGCGAGGGTGACGGCAAAGAAGTAGTCAAGGGCGCCTTGATCACCACCCAGTACAACGGCTTACTTGAAGACGGTACAACGTTCGACTCTTCTTATGACCGAGGCAAACCCTTCCAGTGCGTGATCGGCACCGGGCGGGTAATCAAAGGTTGGGACATCGGTTTAATGGGCATGAAGGTCGGCGGCGTGCGCAAATTATTTGTTCCGGCACACCTGGCTTACGGTGATCGCCAAATGGGCGCACATATCAAACCCGGCTCGAATCTGCTGTTTGAGATCGAACTGCTGGAAGTCTTGACCCGGGACGATTGAGCGACAAACGCTTGCAGCGCGCGTCAGGCCCCGGCTCAGTATTCAGATTGCTTGTTCCCGCAGAAGAAGCCATGCTTTCGCGGCTTAGATCGCCAGTATTTATAAAAGGAATAGGGTATGGCCCTGAACAAATCCACCCAAGAGCTCAAGCGCCATCTGAAAGGCACGGCAGCCAATCTTGAAAGCACGGCCAATGAGATTCTCAAGCTCGCCGAACAGATGTCTGAAGTTGACGTCACTGCCGTTCTGCAACTGGTCAACCGACTGTACGGCGACGCCGATCAGCTCAAAGCTTACGCAGATGAAGTAAAGGCCAAGCGCATCGTGCGTAACAAGGCGCTGTAATCCAGCTCACCGTTTGAATTAGAACGGCTCGCTCCCGATTTGCCGATCAACGCAGAGAACTGCCGATGCTCCCCACACCCACCAAGCGTACCGTCAAGCCTACCCACTTGCACATGCAGAAGTGGCGCGGACGCGTAGGGCTTTCGCTGGCGGCCAGTCTTTCGGTCCTCGCGGGGATGACCGACGCAATCGGATTCATGGCCACCGGCGACTTCGTCTCGTTCATGAGCGGCAACACCACGCGGCTAGCGGTGGCCATCAGCGATGCTGACATCGGTACCTCGGCCCGATTGCTGCTGGCAATCGCGACCTTCGTGCTGGGTAACGCCCTGGGCATCATCGTTGCCCGGCTTGGAGGCCGCCGCGCCCTGCCCCTGCTGCTGTGCATCGGCATGCTGTTATGCGCCGCAGCCGCCTGGCCGCTGGATTCGCAGATTCTGACCGTGGTATTCGCCATTCTGGCGATGGGCATGCTCAATGCTGCCGTGGAACAAGTGAACGGCCTACCGGTGGGACTGACCTACGTGACCGGCGCGCTGTCGCGCTTTGGTCGCGGCTTCGGCCGCTGGATGCTCGGTGAACGCCGCGATGGCTGGCGCGTGCAGCTAGTGCCATGGACCGGCATGTTCATCGGTGCCGTGATCGGCGCGGCACTTGAACATCGCCTGGGCGTCAATGCGTTGCTGGTCAGCGGGTCGATGGCGGCGCTTCTCGGGCTGATGTCCCTGAAAATTCCCCACCGCTGGCAGCGCCGCTACATGCCACGTTAAACCAGACTCATTTCCCGGCCGGCAGCACGTGGGGCGCGTCAATCCGTTCCTTGAGCCGATGAGCGAACGCCACGGCGTCCTCCATGCTGCGGAACGTCACTTCATAGTCATTGATCACTACCAGCCAATCGCTGCCAAATGCGGCTTTTTCGATCTGCATTGTCATGCTGAAGTCCTCTTGATTTGCACGGTTTGATCGGCGATCCGCAACTTGCGCAACAGATCGCGTTTTTTGCTGCGGTGGGCCTGCATACGTAACAGCAGGTCGTCCAGTGTTCCAATGGCGTCGAGAATGTGCGGCCCTTTATTGAGCATCACGCACTCGGCGCGCACGCCCATTGCGGCGTCAGTGATTTCCGCACGAGTCGCGGCGCCGGTCTTGGCCAGGGTTTCGAGCACCTGAGTAGCCCAGATCACCGGCACATGCGCGGCCTCGCAGATGCAGAGGATTTCTTCCTGCAGTTCGGCAGTGCGTTCAAAACCGTTTTCAACCGCGAGATCGCCACGCGCAATCATCACGCCCAGGCGTGGACTGTGCATCCCGGCCATCAACAGCGCGGCGAGGTTTTCAAAGCCCTGGCGGGTTTCGATTTTCAACACCACGCCCAGATGCTCGGCATTGAGCCGACGCAAGTGAGTAAGCAGTGATTTAACGTCATCCGGGCTGTTGACGAAGGACATTTCAACCACGTCCGCATGCTTGCCGGCGAATTCCAGCGCGGCAATATCGTCCTGGGACAAGGCATCAAGCTTGAGTTCGCTCTCCGGCAAGTTGATGCCCTTGTCGCTCTTGAGCCTGACGCCGTCGGGCGCGTGGGTGATCCGCACATACAGAGCCTGATCGTCGACGGACTGAATCTTGCCGCCAATCTTGCCGTCGTCGAACCAGATGACCTCACCGGGGCGAACATCCCGGAAGACACTCGGCAAGGTGCAGCCAATGCTGGCGGGCATCAGCACTTTGCCCTCGGTGTCACGGACGGCGGGATGGCCGCTGTCCAGATCCGAGGTCAGCATCAGGACATCGCCCTCATGCAGGACGATGCTTTGCTCCTGCACCGGAACGCCGATTATCCGCGCCGATTTCTTGCGTCCCCTGGACTTTTTCAGGCTCAGCGCCATGCCGGGGATCATATAGGCGGTTTTGCGCAGCTCGACCCAGCAACCCTCCTCGGCCACCTCAACCACTTGCAGGCTGCGCCGGGAATCCCGGGCGTCGTTGAAGACCAGCTCATCGTCTACCACCAGCTGCGTCAGCCATTTGCCGGGCAAACGCAAGGCGAACTCCGAGTCGGGGTGCGGATCGTCGCTGGTACTCAGCCAAACCCTGGCTGGGGTAATCGTGCGTCCGAACAGATCCTTGGTGGGACGGATGCGCAGGACGGCGGGGCCAGGCAGGATTTGCCCGGTACGCAGCTTGGGGCCGGCCAGATCCATCATGACCTGACAGCTTTTCCCGGATTTTTCGGCAGCGCTGCGGGCATTCTCGATCATGGCCAGCCAGGTTGCCTGATCATCATGGGCGCAATTGATCCGCTGGCAGTCCATGCCAGCCTCCAGCAGGTCGCGCACCAGATGTGGGTCAGTCGCGGCTTCGCTGGGCATGGTCACCATGATCCGCACCCCGCGCTCCGGCCCTTGGCCACCGAACAAGACATCGGCATGCGCCGTAAGCAAATGCTCACCGATCTCGCCCAGCACCGTGCCGCTTTCCCCCGCTGACGCCGAGCCAGATGTCAGGCGTTGCAGCACTTCAATGACGCGATCCACCGATGCCAGTGCATTGGCTTCACAACGACCAAGGGAGGAAAGCCCCAATTCGGCCAGTTGATGCTGCAAAGGACGGATGTCGTGGCGACGCAACGCCAGATAACTCAGCAGGTTACGCGCACTTTCGATGTAGCTGGGATGCAGGTGCATGGTTTCGATGGGCGCGCGAGCGGCGGCCTCCATCTTGACCCGCAGAAATGACAGGCGCCTCAGGGCAGCCTGGATCTTGCGGTCGTCCAACACATTGAAATCAGGTTCTATGACTGTCATGGCAAGCACTCGAAACGCATGAGAAAGCCAGGCAAAGGCAGACCAGACCATCGCAGCCTGCCAGTTGACTGCTGGCCGACACAACGTGACGGAGAGCTTCACGGTAAAGCATGAATGTGACCGGGTTCTTACCAAGGTGAATCAATACACGAAGGGGACATTTGCCCGGACCGATGGCTATCCCGCTCAAGGGATGAAGTGGCCGCCTGTAATCAAATAGCCACCAAAGCGTGGTTTAACTAGGCGCAAATTACTGCCCTCAATCTGAGTTCGGAGTCTGCGCATGCCCTTTATTTTGAACATAGCTTCGGAAATAGCTTCGAAAGCCCTATCGAAAACCCTCTCCAAAACACTGCTAACGATCTGCCTGGGGTTGAGCCTCAGTCTCGGAGTCGGCAACAGCGTAGAGGCCGCCGACGAGATTGTCGGCGCAGGGTCAACTTTCGTATTTCCGGTGCTCTCCAAATGGGCGGACGAGTACAACCGCAAGACCGGTGTGCGGGTCAACTATCAGTCCATCGGCTCCGGCGCGGGAATCGCTCAGGTCAAGGCCGCCAACGTTGACTTCGGTGCCAGTGACATGCCGCTGGCATCCGACGAACTTGCCAGCCTGGGCATGCTCCAGTTTCCGCTGGTGACCGGCGGAATCGTTCCGGTCATGAACCTGGCGTCCATCGCGCCCGGCTCACTGAAGTTCACCGGCGCCGTGCTCGCCGATATTTTCATGGGCAAGATCAGCCAATGGAACGATCCGGCCATCGCCGCACTGAACCCGACCGCCACATTGCCGAAAAAACCGATCACCGTGGTGTACCGTTCGGACAACTCCGGCACCAGTTATAACTGGGTGAACTACCTGTCCAGAGTCAGCCCGCAATGGAAAGCCAGCGTCGGCAATGGCGCTTCAGTGAAATGGCCGGTCGGCCTGGGTGCCAAGGGCAGCGAAGGCGTCGCCAGCTATGTGAAACAGATGCCCTACTCCATCGGCTATATCGAATATGCCTACAGCAGGCAGCAGAAACTCAATTACGGCCTGGTGCAAAACAAGGCCGGCAATTACGTCGCGCCTAATCTGGGCAGTTTTCAGGCCGCGGCGGCGGCAGCTGACTGGTCCCACGCCCAGGATTTCAACCTGCTGATGGTCGATGCCGAAGGCGAGAACGCATACCCGATCACCGCCACAACCTTTATCGTCATGCCCAAACAGGCGGCGAACGCGAGCCGTCACGCGGCGGCGCAGGACTTCTTCAAATGGGCACTCAAGGAAGGCCAGCCACAAGCTAGCGAACTGGATTTCGCGCCGCTGCCTGAGTCGCTGGTCAAGCAGATCGAAGCCTACTGGACGGCCAATCAGCCAAAACCGTAAGCGCGCAGCTCTTTGGCTCGGACCGTTCAGGCAACCGAGCCGATGCAAACCGGGCAGCCGGGTTATGATGCGCCATCATTCTAATGCCCGGAACTCGCTCAATGCCCAGTCTGTCCACGACCTCCCCAACCCGCGGCTGGTCGTTCTGGTGGAAACCGTTGTTGTTTCTGGCCGTCGCGATCATCGGGCTGTACTACGTCAAGTGGTCGCCCTACTATCTGAAATCCTTTGTCGCGGCCGATAGTCACAGCATTGGCGCATCGATCATCAACGATCAACTGACTTCGCCGGTTGCTGCTGCGCTGGCCTACTCCAAGGTGTATTTCCTGGCGATCTGGAAAGCCGCCGTGCTGGCGGTCATCCTCGGTTCGCTGCTGCAGGTGCTGATCCCTCGGGACTGGCTGCTGCGCCTGTTTGGTCGCGCGGGGCTGGGCTCAACCCTGCGCGGCGGGCTGTTCGGCCTGCCGGGCATGATGTGCAGCTGTTGCGCCGCGCCGGTCGCCGCCGGTATGCGCCGTCAGCAGGTATCGGTGGGTGCGGCCCTGGCATTCTGGATCGCCAACCCCGTGCTCAACCCGGCAACGCTGGTGTTCATGGGCTTTGTGCTGGGCTGGGAGTTCACGGCCTTGCGTCTGGTGGCGGGACTGATTCTGGTGGTGGGCGTTGCGATGATCGCCCAGCGTATCTCGCGGCCTGAAGCGGTTCCCGAGCAAGCGATGCAAGCCGCTGTCAGCGCCAACGAAGTCGATCAGCACAGCTTTTTCAGTCGCTGGGGCCGCACGCTGTGGCAGTTGTTCTGGAGCACCATCCCGATTTACGTGCTGGCAGTGTTGATCCTGGGCGCGGCGCGGGTCTGGCTGTTCCCGCACATTGATGCGTCCATCGGCAACAGTTTCGTCTGGCTGGTGATCCTGGCGTTCGTCGGCACGTTGTTCGTGATTCCCACGGCGGCGGAAATCCCGATCGTGCAGACCATGCTGACCCTGGGCCTGGGCACCGGTCCGGCAGTGGCACTGCTGATGACCTTGCCCAGCGTGAGCCTGCCGTCCTTGCTGATGCTGCGTAAATCCTTCGACACCCACGTGCTGGTGACTGTGGCGGCGCTGACCATGCTGGTGGGCGTAGTCAGCGGCTTGCTGGCAATGTTCCTGTTGTAAGTCGTAACTGCCTGAGGTTCAGGCAGCCCGATCGCGGCGCTCTTGCAGGTACTGCAAGACCGCGCCGTGATCGCCGGCAAACTCGATGCGCGGCCCCTTGCTGTCGCGCTGATAGGCATACATGGGGTCGTAGTATTCGCCAAGCAGCCCGGCGATCCAGCCACGATGCTCCTCCACCGCGCCGGATTTTTCCTGCTCGATCAAGGCGCTGTCCATGATCGCCGCCAAACGCTGATAACGCTCACCGCCCAGACGTTTGACGATACTCGCCATACTTTCGCGCAAGCGCGCAGCAAACACGCTGAAACCTTGCTCAACGCCATGCACCTGAATGTACTCGGCACACAGGTCTATGACGTAATCGGTGAGAATCCGCTCGACGCGCAGTTCGAAACTCTCTTCCAGCCACACCAGCGGATAGTGCTGCATGCCGCGAAACAGCCCGAGCGGAATGGCGCGACTGCCCACCACACGGCCTTCGTCTTCCAGCACGAACTGGCTCACCCCCGCCACACGCTTCTTGAGGATATCGACGGCCAAGGCGTTCTCGAAACTGATCTGCGCCGGCTGCGGCGTCGCGTGTTTGCCGAAACTCGAACCGCGATGATTGGCATGGCCTTCAAGGTCCAGCGCATTGTCCAGCTGCGTCAGGACCTGAGTTTTACCCGATCCCGTCAAACCGCCAATCAGGACGAAATCGCACTCGGCCACGGCTGCATCGGTCGTTTCAATCAGGTAGGTACGCAGCGCCTTGTAGCCGCCAATGACGCGTGGATACTCGATCCCGGCTTCGTTTTTCAGCCATTGCTGGGTGAGCTGCGAACGCAGGCCACCCCGAAAGCAATACAGAAAGCCTTGCGGGTGCGAGCGGGCAAACTCGCTCCAGGCGTCAATACGCTCCTGTTTGGTCTGGCCAGACACCAGCCGATGGCCCAGCTCGATAGCTGCCTGCTGGCCCTTTTGTTTGTAGCAAGTGCCTACCTGTTCACGCTCAAGGTCGTTCATCAGCGGCAGATTGATGCTCTGCGCAAAGGCACCTTTTTCGAATTCGACCGGGGCGCGCACATCCATGAGCGGGGCATCGGTTAGAAACAGTTCGCGGAAGTCGGTGCTGTTGTCGCGCATCAGAACACCTCGACCGCGTGACTCTGTCGAGCGACGAACTCGCCGATCACCGCCAGATCCAGCCCCAGTTCCCCGGCCAGCGCGAGAAACGCCGCCTGCGCCTGAGGCTCAACCGCGACCAACAGGCCGCCACTGGTTTGCGGGTCGCACAAGAGCATCTTCTGCACTTCGCTCAAGGCAGTGATGCGCTCGCCGTAGCTGTCGAAGTTGCGCAGCGTGCCGCCGGGTACGCAGCCTTGTTCGAGGTAGAAATCGACGCTGGCCAGACGCGGTACAGCGGCGAAATCCAGGCGTGCAGTCAATTGACTGCCATCCGCCATCTCCACCAGATGTCCGAGCAGGCCGAAACCGGTGACGTCCGTCATGGCGGTGACGCCTTCAAGCTTGCCGAAACGACTGCCGGGCTTGTTGAGGGTGCACATCAAGTCCCGCGCCACGCCCTGATCTTCAGCGCGCAACAGGCCTTTTTTCTCGGCGGTGGTGAGGATGCCGATGCCCAAGGGTTTGGTCAGGTACAGCTTGCAGCCTTCGGTCGCGGTGTCGTTCCGCTTCATGTAGCGCTTTTCGACCAGCCCGGTGACTGCCAGGCCGAAGATCGGCTCCGGCGCGTCTATCGAATGCCCGCCCGCCAATGGAATACCGGCCGCGTCGCACACAGCGCGACCGCCACGGATCACCTCCCGGGCAATTTCCGGGGCCAGCAGATTGACTGGCCAGCCAAGAATGGCGATGGCCATCAGCGGATCGCCGCCCATGGCGTAAATATCGCTGATCGCGTTGGTAGCTGCGATACGGCCGAAATCGAAAGGGTCATCGACGATAGGCATGAAAAAGTCGGTGGTGGACACCACGCCGCGCTCTTCATCAATGGCATAGACCGCCGCATCGTCCCGTGAGGTGTTGCCGACCCACAGTTTGGGGTCCAGGTTTTGCGCGCCGCTGCCCGCCAGAATCACTTCCAGCACCTGCGGGGAGATCTTGCAGCCACAACCTGCGCCATGGCTGTACTGGGTCAGACGAATCGGCTCGCTCATACATGCACCTCGTGATATCTAGCCCGCAATCCTAACAGAGCCCATCGATCAAACGGACGTGGCCGACGAATCTGTGGCCAACCGGAACATCGCCTCGCGAACAAGTTCGCTCCTGCCTGGTCACGTTCAATCCACCCTCACCCGACCGCTGAACGCCGCAATCCTGGCACCGGTGTCGAGAAAATAGATTGGACGCTAACGATTTACAGCCCTAACCTTGCCGGCTTGTTCGCGTTGCACAGGCAAGGTCTGGATGTCATCCGTACTCAATGTATTACTGCCGATTTTCGCCCTGATACTGGTGGGTTTCGTTTGTCGTCGCACCAACCGCCTGGGGCCGAACGCGGCTTCTGAGATCAACCGAATGGTGGTTTGGTTGTGCCTGCCTGCGCTGCTGTTCAGCGTGACAGCCACTGCCACCTGGGAGCAGATCTGGCATCCCGGATTCGTCCTCGCGTTCATCATCAGCACGCTGGCGGTGTTCGCGTTTACCTTGCTGCTGCGCTGGCGCAAGTCCGCCAATCTGGTGGACGCGAGCATCGACGCGCTAGGTGCCTCGTATGCCAACACCGGTTATATCGGCATTCCACTGTGCGTGATGGTGCTGGGCCAAGGCGGTCTGGAACCGGCGCTGATTGCCTCGCTGCTGGTGGTCTGCGTGTTATTCGCTTTGGCGCTGGTCTGCATCGAGATCGGCCTGCAAACCGAGCGCAAACCCCATCGCATAGCCCTGAAAGTATTCCTGGCGCTGGCAAAAAACCCATTGGTGGTCTCGCCGTTGCTCGGCGCGCTCTGGGCCTGGCATGGCGCTCCGCTGCCGGGCGCGCTGGAAAAATTCCTCAGTTTGCTCGGCGCCGCCACCACGCCCTGCGCGTTGATTTCCCTGGGGCTGTTCCTCGCGGAAAAACAACAAGGCCCACGTCACGGCACGTCGCAGCTGGTGTTGATCAAACTTGTGGCCCACCCTTTACTGACTTGGGTTTTGGTGTTCCATGTGTTCGACGTGCCCCGGCTTTGGGCCAATGCCGCCCTGCTGCTCAGCGCCCTGCCTACCGGCACCGGGCCATTCATGCTCGCCGAATACTACAAACGCGAGGCCTCGCTGGTGTCGAGCACGATTCTGGTGTCGACCCTCGGTTCGCTGATCACCCTTTCGGTGTGCCTGTATATCATTGGCACCTGATGCCCGCGCGCCCTCCAGCCAGAACGTTTAACATGCGCGCCTTTCCATCTTGATCGCCGCCATGAACTCCGAAGCACTCGCCACCCTCAAGCAACATCTGCTCCACGCCCTCGACACCGCGCCAGACGAGACACGGCGCCTGTTTCACGGGCGCGGGCGAATGTGGCCGGGGCTGGAGCAGCTAACCGCCGACTGGCTGCAAGGCGTGCTGCTGGTGTCGCTGTTCCGTGAGCCAGAACCCACGGAGCTGCAAGCGCTGACCGTACTGCTTGAAGAGCTGACCCACAGCGCGCAATGGCAGCGCAGCCAGGCACATACGCTGCTGCTGCAACACCGCTATCTGCCGGAAAGTCCGACTCAGTGGCTGTTGGGCGAAAAGGTCGAGGAATGGCTGATCAGCGAAAACGGCCTGCGTTTCAAGGTCGATCTGGGCAAGAAACAAAACTGCGGGTTGTTCCTGGACATGCGTTATGGCCGGGACTGGGTTCGCGCCCAGGCCCAAGGCAAGCGCGTGCTGAACCTGTTTGCCTATACCTGTGGCTTCTCGGTGGCGGCCATTGCCGGCGGTGCCGAGCATGTGGTCAATCTGGACATGGCCAAGGCAGCCTTGAGTCGCGGACGCGAAAATCATCGACTCAACGAGCATGATTTAAGCCGGGTGAGTTTTCTGGGCCACGAGTTGTTCAAATCCTGGGGCAAGGTCAAGCGGGCCGGGCCGTATGACTTGATCATCATTGATCCACCCTCCTTCCAGCGCGGCAGCTTTCTGCTGGACAAGGATTATCAAAAAGTCCTGCGGCGCATGCCGGAACTTCTGGTGCCCAACGGACAAGTGCTGGCCTGCATGAACGATCCAAGCCTGGGGTCTGATTTCCTTGTTCACCACACCGCCATCGAGGCGCCGGGGCTGCGCTTCGAACAACGCCTGGAAAACCCGCCCGAATTTCCCGACGCACACGTTGAGGGCGGGTTAAAAGCACTGGTTTTCAAGAACCCGGAACTTAATGACACTGATTGACATTCAATTAACAACGCATTGATAACAGTTTCCCAATGAATTAATACTTAGCAAGCTTAACAACTCAGTTTACAGTCGGGCTAAAGTTTCATCACCGACAGTCGATGACTCTGAAAAGCGTGACTTCATTTATTGCCGCTGTGTCGTATTAACAGGAAAGTGCGGGCATCGATAGAAGTGTTGTCTGCCAGCATATTTTTCACATATCACCGCCTAAGCTAATACCCAGTCGCCAACCGAACATGAATATTGCACCTGCCGCCCAAGGAGTTTAACCATGATAATAAGAACCATCAGGCTCACCACCAGGGCATTAATCAGGGCGGTTGCAGGAGCTGAGTGCAACACAGTTATTGAATTGAAGACGGGGCTGGATGATGCATACCCATGACCTCGGTAATCACTTCAATCGGGCATTTAAAACCGAATCGCTTACGAGGGCGAATATTCATTTGATAAGAAATGGCATCCAACTCTTCCTGAGTGTGTCTCGACAGATCCGTACCCTTGGGCAGGTACTGGCGAATCAGGCCGTTGATGTTCTCATTACTGCCGCGCTGCCAAGGGCTATGCGGGTCACAAAAGTAAATTGCCACACCGGTTTTTTGCGTGATCTCAGCGTGTTTAGCCATTTCCCGGCCTTGGTCATAGGTCATGCTTTTACGCACCGCCAACGGCATGCTGTTCAGCGCCGCGCTAAACCCCTCCACCGCCGAAGTGGCGGTGGCATCGCGCATTTTTACCAGGATCAAATACCCGCTGGTCCGTTCGACGAGGGTGCCAACGGCCGACCCATTGTCCTTGCCTTTGATCAAATCGCCTTCCCAGTGGCCGGGCATCTGCCGGTCTTCGATTTCCGGTGGACGCACGTGGATGCTGACCATTTCGGGGAGCTGCCCACGCCGGTCAACACCGCCGGAGCGAGGTCTTCGCGTACTTTTCCCTTGGCGAAGGCACTGAATCAACTCCTTGCGCAATTGCCCTACAGGCAGCGCATAGATGGCGTTGTAGATGGTTTCACGGCAAACGTAGGCTTCTTCAAAGTTCATTTTCATAAGCCGCAGCTTGCCCGCGATTTGCTCAGGAGAAAAGCGCTCTCGGAGCAAGTGGATAACCAACTCGAAGCGATCGTTGCCCACCACCAGCTTTCTGGAAGGGCGACAGACTTTGCGCCTCTCACGGGTGTGAGTTTGTGCAGCAAGCGCGGCATAGCCCGTGCTGGAACATCGATTACGACGAAGCTCCCGGCTAATCGTGGAGGGGCTACGGCCCAGCATCCGGGCGATTTCGCGCTGACTGAGATTCTGGTACTGCCCGACCTGAATCGTGGCGCGTTCTTCAATACTGAGTTCGGTATAAGACATGGCGGCACCTTACCTGAGGTGAGGTGTTGCACTCAGTTTTTGCGGCCGCCCAGCTTCGGCGTTATCTGCCTGCTGATCATAACGCTTGCCGGTACGGTTCTTTACGAACTCAATGGTGTCCATGACTCGGCCACTGAGTTGCAGGGCAACTGGCTGCCCAGTGTTCAGGCCGTCGGCAAGATTGAAACTACCGCGCTCCTTTATCGGTTGGATGCCAGACGTTTTGTGATGGACGACAAGCGACACGGTGAAGCTTCGCTGAAAAAAATCGGGCTCCTGAGATCAACTCTGAGCCAGACAGTCGAAGCCTACAAACCACTCATTTCCAGCCCGCGGGAACTGGATTTGTTCAACAAAGTTGCGGCCGACGTGGCAGCGTATCAATCCAAAGTCGATGAGCTCATGACGTTGAGCAAAACCCAGACTTATCAGGAAATGGCGGTGTTCATTCAAGACACTACCAAACCTCAGGCAGTTGCCTTGCAGGCCTCCCTCGCAGAGTTGATAGATCTGAACGCAAAAGGCGCCATCCAGTCAGGCGAAACCGCCAGCGCGAGCTTCAAGAGTGGTCAAGTCTTCGTCATCGCTTTAAGTGTGATTACGATCATCATTACGATCCTGGTGGCCATCACCTTCACCCGCAGTATCAGCCGACCGATCCTGGCACTGTTGGGCAGTACGCAGAAAATCGCCAGCGGCGACTTGCGCACCCCTGTTGCCGTCAATGGCGCGGACGAAATCACCGAACTGCAAAGCGCGACAGCCGCAATGCTCGCCAGCCTTAAAGGGACGATCCAGCATATCTCCGATTCATCCGGACAACTGGCGTCGGCAGCCGAGGAAATGAGCTCGATCACCAAGGAGTCCACCGCTGGCATTCAGCGTCAGACCATGGAAACCGAGCAAGCCGCGGCAGCGGTCAACGAGATGACCGCTGCGGTTGAAGAAGTCGCACGCAATGCCGTGTCGGCCTCGCATTCCACCCAGGAATCGGAGCGTTCTGCCCGCACAGGCCAGGAGCGCGTAGGCCAGACCATTGAATCGCTGGAGAAACTGAGCGCGACAGTCTCGCAGACCGGTATCGAAGTCGAAGGCCTCGCCAACCAGGCGCAAAACATTGCCAAGGTGCTGGACGTGATTCGCTCGATTGCCGAGCAGACCAACCTGCTGGCGCTGAACGCCGCCATCGAAGCCGCACGGGCTGGCGAACAAGGTCGAGGTTTTGCAGTTGTTGCCGATGAAGTGCGAGCGTTGGCGCACCGCACCCAGTCGTCGACCCAGGAAATCGAGCAGATGATCCAGGGCATCCAGAAAGACTCCACACGAGCAGTGCAGTCCATGCAGCAAAGCAGCGCTGAAGCCGGTTCTACCTTGTTGATTGCTCATGAAGCCGGCGCCGCGATCAAGCAGATTACTGCGTCGATCTCCGACATCAACGAACGCAACATGCTGATCGCCACCGCCTCGGAACAACAGGCGCAAGTCGCCCGCTCCGTCGATGTGAACCTGGTGAGTATTCGTGACCTTTCAGTGCAGAGTTCATCGGCTGCAAGCCAGACCTCGATTGCCAGTAACGAGCTCTCGCAGTTGGCCGTTGACCTGAACAGGCTGGTATCGCGCTTTTCGGTCTAGTCAGGGTCTAGTCAGACCCTGGAACTCAAGAACCGGCCCCGGCCGGTTTTCTTGACCTGGTACATGACCCGATCCGCAGCCAGTAGCAATGAGCTTTCAGAACTGTTTCCGTCACCCCAGGAAATTCCGATCGACACGCCTACCACGCAAACCGTACCGGCCAGATAAAACGGCGTACTCAAGACATCGATGCACTTGACGGCCACGGCGCTGACAGTGGTTTCGGCATCGGGTCCAAGGTCACCGAGCAGCACCACAAACTCATCGCCGCCAATGCGCGCCAGCGTATCGGCCTCGCGCACCACGCTGGCGAAGCGCATGGCGACCTGGCGCAACACTTCGTCGCCAGCATCGTGCCCCAGGCTGTCATTGATACCTTTGAAGCCATCCAGGTCCATGAACAACAGGCCCACATGACTCTGCTTGCGCTGCGCCAGCGCCAGTGACTCGCGCAAGCGTCGGGAGAGATACGCCCGATTGGGCAAGTTGGTCAAGGCATCGTGATGCGCCATGCGCTCCAGTTCGGCTTGTTTGGCATTCAATTTAAGTAAAAGACGATTGAACGCCGAAATCAGATGCCCGATTTCGTCGTCGCGAATAACCGGCAAGGGCGCCAACGGTTGTTCGCCCCGCGTCATACGGTCCGCTTGTGCCGCAGCCGTGAACAACTGCCGAAAGACCAGATAGATACCCAACGCCGACAGCGTGCCAAACACCAGAACCGCAAATAAAACACCTTTGAGCAAAAAATGCTGCAGGCGATTGACCGTCGCAAACGCTTCGCTACCCGGCACACGCGCCACAACATACCAGCCCGCACTTGCAACAGAAGCCATCGCTGCAACTTCCTCGGTGCCTTCGGCGTTGACGGTGACTCCCGCCCCGCGAAACCCCGCCATGGCCCGATCATTCAGCGTATCGACGCTGGGCTCGGCAACTGGCTTGAGAGTCATTGGAAGTTGCGACGACTCGACAAACTGTTTATCCCGGGGGAACACCAACGCGAACCCGCTACCGGTCTCACCCATTCGATTGTGGAACAGCGAATCAAGAAAACCAGCTGCTGCAAGTGCTGTGCTCCCCACCAGCACTGCCGCAATTTCACCGTTCGGTTTTTTTACCGGCACAGCAATGGGAATCAGCGGCCCATTACCAGCAGTGTCGGGTTGTGGACTTCCGACAGACGGCCGACCCGCCAATGCCGCTTGAAGGTAATCGCGCTCGGCATAATCAGGATCACGTTGGCCATCCAGCAACGGAGCACTGGTCAGCAAACGTCCTTGGGTATTGATGACGGCAATACCAGAGAACAGCGTCTGATAGTCGTAACGCTCGTTCAACCAGGCTTGAAGTTGTCCGGGTTCTGCCAGTGAAACCTGGGACATATCGGCAGCCAGCCGTTCCAGCAAACGTTGACGTTGTAGAATCTTGCTGTCGACATCCTGCGCCACGTAACTCGCCAGGGCCAGCTGCTGGCGCTGCACCGTGGCAGCCAGATCTTCACGCAGGAAGTTGCTCAATACGTAACCACGCAACACCGCGCCGGAAATAATGATGCACAGAGCCAATAGCAAGAGTCGGGTGACGATGCTGTTGAAGAGGCGTGGGCGATTCACAGCCAGATAATATTTACTTCTCATCGCCAGCGTTTATCCGAAGGCCATCCATTTGACATCAGGGTGCGATAAGTTTCGATTTATAGCTACCTTGGATGAGATATTTCCTGCGCTTAAGCAATATCTGTAGCAGGGGACTTGTCCCCGAAAGCGCCAGTGCAAGCGCTGCAGATCTTCCTCGGCAGACCCAGCGCCTTCCCGGACAAGTCCGGTCCTACCGAATCAACACAACCCGGTAGGAGGGGACTTGTCCCCGAAGAGGCCGGTGTGAACGCTGAAGATCTTCCTCGGCAGACCCAACGCTTTCCCGGACAAGTCCGGTCCTACCGAGCTATACAACCCGGTAGAAGGGGACTTGTCCCCGAAAGCGCCAGTGCAAGCGCTGCAGATCTTCCTCGGCAGACCCAGCGCCTTCCCGGACAAGTCCGGTCCTACCGAATCAACACAACCCGGTAGGAGGGGACTTGTCCCCGAAAGCGCCAGCGCAAGCGCTGAAGATCTTCCTCGGCAGACCCAACGCCTTCCCGGACAAGTCCGGCCCTACCGAATCAACACAACCCGGTAGGAGGGGACTTGTCCCCGAAAAGGCCGGTGTGAACGCTGAAGATCTTCCTCGGCAGACCCAACGCCTTCCCGGACAAGTCCGGTCCTACCGAATCAACACAACCCGGTAGGAGGGGACTTGTCCCCGAAAGCGCCAGCGCAAGCGCTGAAGATCTTCCTCGGTAGGCCCGCCGCCTTCCCGGACAAGGCCGGTCCTACATTTATCGCGAGTTGCCGACGCTATTTAGGAGTGAGGGCAGTGTTTGCTGCGCGACAGGAGATTGTCTCCAATTCATTGCTTGAGAAGGAAATTACCCTTGCCCGTCGGAACATCGGCGTCCAGCGTATGCACCTGCGCATCGTCCTTGAGATTGACGCCCGACAACTGCCGTCGCCAGGCTTCACGCATCAGGTACAGCAATTTATGCGCGGCCATCGGGTAGCTCATGCCTTCCAGGCGCACATTGGAGATGCAGTTGCGCGCCGCATCGTTCAAACCCACGCGAGGCGCGAAGGTGAAGTACAGGCCAAGGCTGTCCGGCGAACTGAGCCCAGGCCGCTCACCGATCAGAATTACCACCATTCGCGCATTAAGCAGTTCACCGACTTCATCGGCCACGGCAACTCTGCCCTGCTCCACCAGCACCACCGGCGCCAGGCTCCAGCCTTGCTCGGCGGCCAGTTCGTCGATGCGTTCGAGCATTGTCGGGCTGTGCCGATGCACCGCCAAAGCCGACAAACCATCAGCCACCACCAGCGCCAGATCAAAACCCTGCGCCTGGTCCTGGGCATAGGCGCTCAGTTGCCCGGCCGAATCAGCGGACAATCGGCGACCGAGGTCAGGCCGCTGCAGGTACTGATTACGATCAGCCGCAGAGCTGTGCAACGTCAGCACTTCCCGGCCGCGGGACTGCAATTTTTCAGTCAATGCCGCGTGGTCGAATGCCAGGTGCACCGCATCGCGCGCCTGAGCATGGGCGAACTGGAAGTCCAGCTGCGCCGCAGTGGGCAGGCTGGTGCCCGCGTGACCCAAGGCGATGCGCGCTGAAGTCAGCGAACGTAACTGGCTCCAGGCATCGGCCTGAACGGGAGTTTTCGGGTCATCCCTCATGGTCATCCCTCAATTGAGTTTTGCCAGCGCCTGGCTGAAGAGTGGCGGGATACCCTGCCCGAGCCGCACACCGCCGTCATCCTGGCGCAGGATGTTCATGCGGATCAGCCACTCCTCGAACTCCGGCGCAGGTCGCAAGCCGATGGTTTTGCGGGCATAGAGCGCGTCGTGAAACGACGTGGTCTGGTAGTTGAGCATGATGTCGTCGGAACCGGGAATGCCCATGATGAAGTTGATCCCGGCAACGCCCAGCAACGTCAGCAACACGTCCATGTCGTCCTGATCGGCTTCGGCATGGTTGGTGTAGCAAATGTCGCAACCCATGGGTACGCCCAGCAGCTTGCCGCAAAAGTGATCTTCCAGCCCGGCACGGATGATCTGTTTGCCGTTGTACAAGTATTCAGGACCGATAAAACCGACCACGGTGTTGACCAGAAATGGATTGAAATGCCGGGCCACGGCGTACGCGCGGGTCTCGCAGGTCTGCTGGTCGACGCCGTGATGGGCATTGGCCGACAGCGCGCTGCCCTGCCCGGTCTCGAAATACATCAGGTTATTGCCCCGCGTGCCCCGGTTCAGACTCAAACCGGCTTCGTGGCCTTCCCGCAAAATCTCCAGGCTGATACCGAAACTGCTGTTCGCCGCCTCGGTGCCGGCAATCGACTGGAACACCAGATCCAGCGGCACGCCCTTTTCAATCGCCGCAATGGACGACGTGACGTGAGTCAGCACGCAGGATTGAGTCGGAATCTCATAGTGACGAATCACGCCATCGAGCATCTTCAACAGTTCACTGATGGCGCTGACGCTGTCGGTGGCCGGATTGATGCCGATCATGGCATCGCCGTTGCCATACAGCAGGCCATCGAGAACGCTGGCGGCAATGCCGGCGGGATCGTCGGTCGGGTGATTGGGTTGCAGACGGGTCGACATCCTTCCGCGCAGCCCCACGGTGTTGCGAAAACGCGTGACCACACGGATTTTCTGCGCCACCAGCACCAGATCCTGGACGCGCATGATCTTCGACACAGCAGCGACCATTTCCGGAGTCAGCCCCGGCGCCAACGCCCGAAGGCTGGTTTCAGTGGCCTCGTCGCCCAACAACCAGTCGCGAAAGCTGCCGACGGTCAAATGACTGACCGGCAAGAAGGCTGCCGAATCATGGCTGTCCATGATCAGCCGGGTGACTTCGTCCTGCTCGTAGGGGATCAGCGCCTCGCTGAGGAACCGCTTGAGCGGTACGTCCGCCAGCGCCATCTGCGCTGCCGCTCGCTCAGCGTCGCTGGCGGCGGCGATTTCGGCAAGAAAGTCCCCGGAGCGCGCGGGACTGGCCTTGGCCAGCAACTCCCGCAGGCTGTCAAAGCGCCAGGTCATCGCGCCAATGCTGTGGGAGAAGCTCATGCACATCCTTCCTTTATTGACTGGCCAGAGCCGGGACAGCGCCACGACCACGTACCATTTTGCAGAACACCGCACCGACCAGCATCAAGCCGAGGAAGATGCAGCCAATCATCAGGTTGAACCAGATCATTGCCACCAGGCACACCACTGCCAGAATCAGGGCAATGGCCGGGACCACGGGATAACCGGGGGCACGGAAGCTGCGCTCAAGATTTGGCTCGCTGCGACGCAGTTTGAACAGGCTCAGCATGCTGACAATGTACATCACGATGGCACCGAACACCGACATGGTGATCATCGCTGCGGTGAGGCTCATGCCTTGCAGATTGACCAGACCGTCGCTGAGAATCGCCGCGATACCCACTACGCCACCGGCCAGAATGGCCCGATGTGGCGTCTGGAAACGTGACAGTTTGGCCAGCCCGGACGGCAGGAAACCCGCACGCGCCAAGGCGAAGAACTGACGTGAGTAGCCCAGAATGATGCCGTGGAAACTCGCGACCAGACCGAACAGGCCGATCCACACCAGCATGTGCATCCAGTTCGAGTTATTGCCGACTACGGCTTTCATCGCCTGAGGCAATGGATCGTTGATGTTCGCCAGCGTGCGCCAGTCGCCGACACCACCGGCGAAGATCATCACACCAATAGCCAAGGTCACCAGGGTCAGAATCCCTGCGACATACGCACGGGGAATGGTCTTTTTCGGATCTTTCGCTTCTTCGGCAGCCATGGCCGCGCCTTCGATGGCGAGGAAGAACCAGATGGCAAACGGGATCGCGGCAAACATGCCGCTGATCGCCGGCATACTGAAAGTATCGGAACCGGCCCAGCCACCCAAGGCGAAGTTACTGAAGCTGAAGGCCGGAGCCACTACGCCCATGAACACCAGCAATTCGGCTACGGCCAGCACAGTGACGACCAGTTCGAAGGTCGCGGCAATGCTCACCCCCAGGATATTCAGGGTCATGAATACGAAATACGCGCCGATGGCCGCCCACTTCGGGTCCAGCGACGGGTATTGCACATTCAGGTATGCACCGATGGCCATGGCGATGGCCGGCGGCGCAAAGACGAACTCGATCAGCGTCGCCAATCCGGCAATCGTCCCGCCAGTCACGCCAAATGCGCGCAGGCTATAGGCGAACGGGCCGCCGGCGTTGGGGATCGCGGTGGTCAGTTCGGTAAAGCTGAAAATGAAGCAGGTGTACATCACCGCCACCATCAGCGTGGTGACCAGAAACCCCAGGGTACCCGCGCTGCCCCAGCCGTAACTCCAGCCGAAGTATTCGCCGGAAATCACCAGGCCGACGGCCAGCCCCCACAAATGCAGGGTGCCCAATGTTGGTTTGAGTTGCGAAGCAGTCATGGTCGTAAACCCCGGAAGCCAGCGACGGTATTGTCTGTCGACGAGAATAGTCACTCGGACAAAGCCAAGGCTTGACCGGGGAGAACGAGATTTGTCCTCTGCGGTCAAGTTTTCCGGCGCATTGCAGGCAGTGCCTCACGCCAGCGCACGAAAACTCGGTTGCGCCTTAAATCGGGTCACGGATTTCGGGGTTTTCAGTGCCACTTCGCTTCCCAAGCTGGCGTTTGGCCTGCGCGATGCTGGGTGATCGGGTATCAGCTAAGGCGTTCCACGCACCAACGGGATTGCCACCCGGACGAGCTGACAACCCTTAAGCGGTAACAAGGTATGACAATTGCTTGAATTATTTTCATACACACCATGACGGCCCCTCATCACCATGTTCCAGAACCTGCTTTCACCCGCACCGTTAAATGCGCAAAGTGCCAGCAATTGTGGTGTCCTGTCGGCGGCCGCCAATGGTCTGGACGGTTTTATTGTTCAGCATGGCGGTGATCTTGATCGCGTCTTCGGCCATGCGGGAATCAATCCCGAACAGCTGCTGCACCCGACCTTGAGCCTGCCGCTGCCCAACTACTGCAAAGTGCTGGAGGAAGCCGCGCGGCAAACCGCTTGTGACAATTTCGGCCTGCACTATGGCCAGCAATTCCAACCCCAGGCGCTCGGCCTGCTGGGTTATATCGGCCTGTGCTCGTCCACCCTCGAAGACGCCTTGATCAACTTCGCCAAGGCTTTTCCGTTTCATCAACACAGCACGCTGATCCAGCTGGTGGATCAGGGCGAGTGTTATCGCTTCGATTATCAGGTACGTCACGGCGCGATCCACGAACGCCGCCAGGATGCCGAGCTGACCATGGGCATGGCCACCAATCTGGTGCGCCATGTGCTCGGCCCCGACTGGGCACCCAGGGAAGTCGCGTTCGAACATGCGCAGCCCGAAAACTGGCATGAGCACCGTGAAGCGTTCCAGACCCAGGTTCGCTTCGGTCAGGCCTGCAACTCAGTGCTGATTCCCAAGCACGACCTCATTGCCAGGGCGATGCCCGGTGCCGACCCGATCCTGTTGATGCTCATCAAGGATGCCATTCGTCAACTGGGTGAAAGCGGCAACCAGCCCGGCGTACTCGATCAGGCGCGACAAGCCATCACCGCAGTCCTGCATCTGGGCGAGCCCGTGCTGGAAGACATCGCGCAAACTCTGGGCCTGTCCGAATGGACGCTGCAACGTCGGTTGCGTGAACACGGCGTCAACTTCACGCAATTGGTGGATCAAATCCGGCAGCAATCTGCCATGACCCATTTGCAGCAGCAGAACATGAGCGTCACCCAACTTGCGACGCTGCTGGGCTACTCGGAAACCAGCGCCTTCTCCCGCGCGTTCAAACGCTGGTTCGGGTTAAGCCCGAGGCAGTGGCGCAGCGCGGCGAATGTCTGAAACGATCAGTTCCAGACATCGGCCTCAAGCACTCAAGCGTGAAATCACATCGTTGAGCCCCACCGAAAGGCCATGCAAATCATGGCTGGCGGCTTGAGTGCGCTTGACGTTGTCCTGATTGGTGCTGGCGATGGCGGTAATTTCCGTGAGATTGCGGGAAATGTCCTCGGCCACGGACGTCTGTTCTTCGGCAGCGGTGGCGATCTGCCGGTTCATGTCCCGAATGGCTTCGACTGCCAGCGTAATCCGATCCAGAGTCGCACCGGCACTGGTCACCTGCTCGACGCTTTCTTCGCTGCGTGCCTGACCGCCCTGAATCGCCTGCACGGCGTCGATAGCGCCGGTCTGCACCGAATTGATGATCTGGTTGATCTCGGCGGTCGACGCGGCAGTGCGTTGCGCCAGGGTTCTGACCTCGTCTGCAACCACTGCAAAGCCCCGCCCGGCTTCACCGGCACGGGCCGCTTCAATGGCCGCGTTGAGGGCCAGCAAGTTGGTCTGCTCGGCGATGCCGCGAATCACTTCGAGGACCTTGCCGATCCGCCCGCTGTCGGTTTCCAGACGATGAATCACGTTGGCGGTATTGCCGATTTCGTTGCGCATTGACGTGATCGTCGCCATGGTTGCCTTCATCACCTTGCCGCCTTCCTGCGCATGGTGATCGGCTTCATCGGCGGCCTGTGCCGCTTGCGCCGCGTGGCGTGCAACTTCCTGCGCCGTGGCCGACATTTCGGTCATGGCGGTTGCCACCTGATCGGTGCGCTCGAACTGCTCGTGAGTCCCTTGGGCCATAAGCGCGGCAATCGAATTCAATTCGCTGCCGGCCGTGTCCAGATCCGAAGTGCTGCGCTTGAGTCGAGTAAAGGTATCCGCCAAAAAGTCGCGCAGGATGTTTGCCGCGATGGCCAGACGACCCAACTCATCCTGACGAGTAATTTCAACCCGTTGAGCAAATTTGCCTTCGCTCAACTGCGACACATAGTCGATCAGCCTGCGAATCGGCGTGATCAAGTTGCGATTGACCATCCACAAGGTCAGCAACCCCACCAGAATCGCCGAAGCCAACATGACCAGCGCGCCGAGCAAAATGGTACGGTCCGCCGTGCTGCTGATCAGCAGCGACTGTTCGCCGCTTTGCTTGCGCAACTGCTCGACCAACTGGCTCATCTGTTCACTGGCTGCGCGGTCCACGCCCTTGACGGCAATGTCGCCCGCCACCGGATCGCCGCCAGCGGCAACGAAGGCATCGCGCCCGTTGCGATAGGCAGCGCCAAGCACCTGATGTTCTGCGCGCAACTTCTGAACCTGAGCTTTTACTGATTGCTCCGTGCCCTGCAATGCTGCGAGTTTATTCAGAGCCTCCTCAACCAGATGCTCCTGCTCTTCGAACAGCGCCCAGTACTTATCCCGATCCGCCGACGCCTTGCCGCGCAGCAGCACGTTCTTCCATTCCTGGACCTGGATCTTGAATTGCAGATTGGCTTCATCGACCAGCTGTGAAGCGCGCAACGGCCCCTCAAGCAAGCCGCGATAGGACTGCACATTGTTGGAAAGGAAATGAAAACAGGCCAGCGCGATCAACAGCACCAGAATCAGACTGCCACCAAGCAGGCCGAGAATCTGCAGCCTCAGGGATTTGGACATAACAAGCACCTCGGGAGGGAGACGGACCCATGCCTGGCATGAACCCAATGATGTCGACTTCCATGTTCTGCCGCTCCGAGCACACGCCTCGTCACGCAACCTACTCCCGAGGCATCGGCTCGGCTGCGCGGTTCTTGAGGGGCGTTGGTCGGTCAGGCGCGCGCGTGCCTGCGGTACTGTGAAATTCACGGTGGCGACGCAGCCAAGTAACCGACGGAAAAACTGAATGCAGGATACGACCTTGCATTTGCTTCATTTTCAATGAAAGTGATCGTGATCGTGATCGTGATCAGATGCCGACCTCATAGATGCTTTAGTGCTTCGCTGTAGGACACGTCCGATAATACATAGGAAATTTCCTTATTCCGGGTTCGGGTATGGAATCAAGGCCCTAGATAATCCATTGTTGCGCGCTCCGACCCCATTATAGGTTTTGCACAAGGTATTTATCGGTAACCGGCAATGCCTGTTCAGCGTGTTGTTAGCGATATGAATATTGGCAGCCTTATTGATAGACGTATTTGGGTGCGGTTCGTTAATCAATCTTCGGTTTGTTTAAAAGGATGTTTATTAATGTTTATAAGCATTGACTGCGCATTATTGCGCGTCCCCTTTCTGTGCGTTAATTCCGCGTACGTTGTTGGAAGCATCTTGTTACTCCCGCCTGGCAGCGTTCCGTTGCAAATGTTACGGGAGGCCTGAACATGTCCACTGCACTGCACGCTTTCTTCGACCACAGCCGTCACAAACTGCAAGTAAGTGATGTCGATGCATCCCTCGACGTCCTGACTTTCAAGGGCGAAGAACATCTGAGCCAGCCGTTCAAGTACGACGTGGAGTTCACCTCTGCGCAGCAGGACATTGCGGTCGAGAAGATGCTCGGTCGGGCCGCGACATTCAGTCTGCATGGGTTGCCGCCCAAGTACCCGAAGATGACGCCGGATTTTCTTTCCGTCGTGCCCGAGCCGCCGCTGCGCACGTTGCATGGCGTGGTCACCGGCTTCAAGCGCCTGTCCGATTCCAACGATGAAGCCCGTTACGCACTGACCCTGCAACCGCGTCTCGCGCTGCTCGGCACGGGTAAACAGTTCCGCATTTATCAGCATCAGTCGGTGCCGACTATTGTCGAGAGCATTCTGCGCAGTCGGCATAACTTCGAAGGTCAGGACTTTCTGTTCAAGCTGGCGCGCGACTACCCCAGGCGCGAACAGGTCATGCAATACGGCGAAAGCGATCTGGTGTTTATTACCCGGCTGCTGGCCGAAGTGGGTATCTGGTTTCGCTTCACCGTCGACCAACGTCTGAAGATTGATGTTGTTGAGTTTCATGACGACCAGCGTCATTACCAGTTCGGCGTCGAACTGCCTTTGCGTTCGCCGTCTGGTTTTACCAGCAGCGGGCAGGATGGCGTGTGGCAACTGCAAACCAGCCATAAGGTGGTAGAAAAAAACATCAACTTTCGCGCCTATCACCATCGCGATGCCAATGCCTGGCTCAACGGCGAAGTCGATCAGACCCGAGGCGCAAAAACCACCTACGGCGAGGCTTACCACTACGCCGAACCTTACAAAGAACTCGGCGACCGGATTGCTCAGGACGAAGACCTGTTAAGCGAAAGCGGTTTTTTCTACGCGCGCCTGCGTCACGAGCGCTACCTCAACGGCCAGACCCAACTCAGCGGTGCCAGCAGCAGCGCGACGCTGGGCCTCGGTCAAGTCCTGAAAATCACCGGCGCTCCGCAAGCCTTCGCGCCGGGCGCAGTCATTACCCAACTGAACACTTGCGCCGCCCGTGATCGCAGCTTCGAAGTCACCTTCGAGGCCATCCCCTATTCGGAAACCGTCTGCTTCCGCCCGCCCTTGGTGGCGAAGCCGCAAATCGCCGGCACCGTACCGGCGCGCGTCACCAGCCCGCAGAAAAACGCCCCTTACTCCGAAATCGACCGGGATGGCTACTATCGGGTCAACTTCCTGTTCGACCGCGACAGCTGGAAGCCCGGCCAGGAAAGCATGCTGCTGCGCCTCGCGCGCCCGTATGCCGGCGACACCCACGGCCTGCATCTGCCGCTGATTGCCGGCACCGAAGTGGCCATCGCCTTCGAACAAGGCGACCCCGACCGACCTTACATCGCCCACGCCCTGCACGATGACCGCCGCCCGGACCACGTCACCCTGCGCAAACGCGACTACACCCGCAACGTCCTGCGCACCCCGGCCAACAACAAACTGCGCATGGAAGACCTGCGCGGCTCCGAGCACATCAAACTCAGCACCGAACACAGCGGCAAAAGCCAGCTCAACCTCGGCCATCTGGTCGACGCCGAGAAGAAAAAACGCGGCGAAGGGTTTGAACTGCGGACCGATGGCTGGGGGGCGATACGGGGTGGTAAAGGCATTTTTATCAGTGCGGATGAACAAGCCAAGGCCCAGGGTGTTGCGCTCAGCATGAGTGAAGCAGTCGCGCAATTGGACGAGGCCCTACAGCGCGTACAACTGCTGGCCCGCAATGCGGTGACTGCGGGGGCATTGGAGGCAGACGCAGCCGCACCGGAACACCTCAAAAGTGCGTTAGCGCAGTTGAAGGAAGCGGGCTTTCTCGTTTCTGCCCCGGCAGGCATGGCTTTGGTGACACCTGCGCATTTGCAATTGTCGGCGGGACAGACGCTAACCGGAGTGAGTAACAACACCGATTTCAGTGCACTTAAACGCTTCACAGTTGCAGCAGGTGATGCCATTGGTTTGTTTGCTCAAAGGCAGGGATTCAAGTTCATCGCCAATAAGGGGCCTGCGTCGATTCAGGCGCAGAACGACAGCATGGAACTGCTCGCCCGACAAGGGCTGGATATCAGTAGCACTGAGGATGAAATACGCATTACTGCGAAAAAGAAAATAACCCTCAACTCCGGTGGTAACTACATCACCATCGACCCTTACCGCATCGAGATTGGCTCGCCGGGCGAAGTTGAAATCAAAACCCCTCACTTCGATTACATTCGAACGGGGGCCAAGCTGAATACCGCGCTATCTCCGCTGGCTGATCCGCTGGGTGATGTACCCAACAAGCTCGCTCTCAATTACTTCGATGCAGCGGCAAAGCCTGTCGCAGGCGTGCCCTACATCCTGACGTTTGATAATGGGCAAGTGTTGCAAGGCAACCTGGATGAGAACGGCAAAGCTCTGCACAGTCCAGTTCCGGATAGTCCAGCACGCGTGCAGTATCAGCTCCCTGAGCCTGAACCGGAAGAGTCCTGGCCAACCTATGACTCACTGGCGCAAGAGCCTCCGGGAGAAGAAAAGTCCCCACCCCAAGAGTCAGGTCCTGGGGTATGGGTTACCAAGGAATACGACTATCTCGGTTTGGCAAACGTAGCAATCGGATTGCTTAACCGGGTTACGACTATGGGGGATCAAGGGCGAGTACTAGGTAGTGATGGCAAAGACCTAAAAAACACCATGAGAGATGTTATTCAGGAGTGGCAACCGCTTGCTAGCGGTACGCCGTCAGATTTGGTGCAGAAGTCTAAGCAGAACAAATACGGAGAGGTCAGGCGCAAGCGGCAGACTTATCAGGAGGGTAACGATAATTGGGCGGTTAGTGGCAGTTCCTGGCACTGGATGCCGGTCATTCCCAATAAAGAATTCGAGATGAAGGAGTAATCAGCATGAATAAGAGGCGTGTATTTCTGCTCTGGGGTTTCATGGATATTATGTACCTGCTGAGCTTTATTTATTGGGACTTTAGTCGAGGGCGCACGCCTATTTACGACGATTACATTTTGATGCAAGAAGTCGTCGTGCAGTATGGTAACAGCGCGCCAGCGTTTTTGTTTTGGTGCTCCGTGATATTGATTCTATCGATATGTTGTTCAGCAGCCATGTTTATCAAACAAGCCCCTGCTGCACGCATTGTTGCCTATTTGCAGAGCCCACTTCGCCTGTACCTAGTGTGCTGTCTCAAAAATAAAGCTCCTCATGCCTGTGAGGCCATTGCCTCACGGGCTCGCTGTATCTTGTTCAAAATATCTTCCCCCTTGGCGTTCCAGACATAGCGAGTCGGCTGCGCATTTCGCAGTGCTAGGAACGTGGTGATCGAGCTTTCCAGTTCGCGAACCGAGCTGAAACTGCCGTCACGCAGGTACACCGTGATATCGCGAAAGAAGCGCTCAACCATGTTCATCCACGAGCTGGAGGTCGGGGTGAAGTGCATGTGGAAGCGCTTGTGCTTCTCAAGCCATGCCTTCACTTTCGGGTGTTTATGCGTGGCGTAGTTGTCCACGATCAGATGCAATTGGAGCTGTTTGGGCGTTTCTCGATTGATCTTCTTGAGAAACTCCAGCCATTCCTGATGCCGGTGTTGGCGCTCTATGGAACTGATCAAGCGCCCCTGAAGATAATCCAGCGCAGTGAACAAGGTGACGGTGCCATGGCGGACATAATCGTGCGATTGCGTACGGATATGACCGATCCCCAAAGGCAGTCCAGGCTGGGTACGCTCCAGAGCCTGAACCTGGCTTTTTTCATCGCAACAAAGCACCAATGCCTTATCCGGCGGATCCAGATACAGCCCGATGACGTCCCAGAACTTCTCTTCGAAGTTTGGATCTTTGGACAGTTTGAAGGTACGTGTCAGGTGCGGTTTTATATCGTTGGCGGCCCATATGCGCTGGACGCTGGCCGGTGAAATGCCGGCGACTCGCGCCATGCTTCGACAGCTCCAGCGAGGCTGACCGATACGCGGCTGAGTGACCTGCTCAAGTGTTCGTTTCAACGCTTCGGCCGATAGGGATGGCTTGCGACCTCGTCCGGGCAGATCCACTAGGCCTTGTAGACGCAGCTCTTGAAAGCGCTTGCACCAGCGGGTGACTGAAACAACGGAGAGACCTGTCAACTGGGCAATCTCGTTACGAGAACAACCTCGAGCGGCTAGCAAAATCACCCGTGCCCGACGACCGTCGCGCTGACTGATCGTGGCTGATCTTATGCGCCGACTCAGTTCAATTTGTTCGTCTTCACTGAGCACGATGTCCTGAGAGTTCATGTGATCACTCCAAGCACTGACTGACCACAGAAGCATAGCTCAGGTTAGAAACTTATTTCAGAGACGGCACACTAGCGGTGCCTTCATTGGCGTTCATTCCATGGGTCAGCGGTTTTTTTAGCGTCAACCACGCGGTGGTAGCTTGGCTTTTATTATTAACGTCCGAGGGGTTGAAGATATGGAGCATTAAGCGGCGAGGCACGGATGACAAAATTGGCGCTTGAGTAAGGCGCTATAAAGATCCGGGATCCAGTCAATTTTTTTGGATGACATAGTAATCGATAGGGACAAGTAAAAATGACCAAGCAGCAAGTGTATTTCTTTTGGGGTGTTGTCGACCTGTTGTGCGTGTGGTGGTTTGTTTACTGGAATTTAAGTAATCCCACAACATTTCTTTATGGCGCATACATGATGATGATATATGCGTTTTCGCCGGCCAACTGGCTGGCTATTTTGGGTGGATTCATTGTCCCTGTACTTTTAAACCTCTCATTGGCGCTGAGTATGTTCATGTTTTTCAGCCATCACCGCTGGGCGCATATGGTTGCTTTTGTGCAAGCGCCATTTCGCCTGTATTTCTTTATTCCGTCGTTACCCTTTATGCCTTGGGTGAATAGTTTCTTTGGGCTGAAAAAAACAGCGTTGATATTTTTTATATTTCTTCTCGTTGAAGTTATCAAGCTGCTCAGCATTTCGAGGGTGAACGCAGTACCGGTTGGAGAGCCTGAGTAATCATGCGTTTTCTTGACGCGCAGTGGCCTCCGGTTACAGGGAACCGCACAACTTTCTTATTAAATACTGCGATGAAATGCCATGAATGAAGAACTGCAGAACGCACTGGCGTTCTATCAACCCGCGCCACCCGGTTGGTTTTCGGGTGCCCAAGCCAGGGTCGAGGCCAGTGGCGTCTGGCTTTGGGAAACGCTGCAAGGCGATTTCCATGAAGACCCCAGCACGGCGCAGGTCGTTACAGGAACGCTGATTTCCATGATCCCGCTGGTGGATCAACTCTGCGATATCCGCGACTTTATCGCCAACTGCCGCAAGATCGATGAGGACAGCAGCAATACGTGGGCCTGGGTGGCGATGGTGTTGACCTTGATCGGCGCTGTTCCGGTATTGGGCTCACTGGTTAAAGGTTGCTTCAAAGTAATGATCCAGGCCGCGCGGCGTCGTTTACACACGACGCTCAAAACAGAGCCGCGTGAGATTGATTTCGAGCAGGGGATGGCCCTGCTCAGGCGCTACCTGGACATGGCACCGGTGCGCGAAACACTGGCTCGTATGAAAGTTCACAACGTTTACCAATACCTCGCGCAAAGCATCGACCAGCTCAAGGCCCAATTGAGCGTGGAACTCCTGATGGACGGCTTTAATGCTCTGAGGAGCATCAGTCGTAAGTTGATAGACCGCGCCATTCTCTGGGGCCCGGCTGCCTTGAAAACGCCAGCGGAATTGCTATTGGCGACCATTGAGGGGGTATTCATCAAGGCCCCCACTGAACTGTATAAGGCCCTGCGTCATACCCAGGATTATCTGGACACCCTGGCCAACCGCCTGCGGGTGGAGGCTGACGGCGTCTATCGCGCACGGCCGGGGGACAATACCCATGTGCTGGGTCAGCGGCCGAATGCCGAGCTCGAGCTGCTTGAACGCAAAAAACCGGAGTGGGTGGACGATATTACGGACTCTAAGTTTAAGGCCTTGCAGGAGTTGCCGTCAGATGCGTTGACGAAGATTGCGGAAGGTTGGCCGGACATCATTAAAGGTAAGTTCGATACGTTCCACGGAACTGTAAACGCAGTGAGCGTCGCCCCAGGCAAGCGTCTATACCGGGTGGTGGAGCCCGGAGAAAAGTCCTACGACAACGGCTTCTTCTGGATGCGCGAGGACGAGTTCCAGGCACTCAACTCCAAAAGTGAGTGGCGGCGCAATTTTGCCGTCTGGAAGAGCTGGAATGAAAACGGCGAGTACCTGGTTTATACCGTGCCACCAGGCGATTCCCTCAAGGTTTGGGAAGGGGTCGCTGCCAGTCAGAAGCTCAAACCGGACGCCAGTTACACGCTGGAAGGGGGGCGCAAGCAAATCGTGTTGGACCCCAAGGACCTTAAGCCTGATTTTTCCAGCCCCCGACAAAAAACCGGCTGGGGCTACGACGACGGTACCGGCTTCGCCGACCTCGATCCTCCGGCACCCTTTTTGGGCCTGCCCGTCTTGACCAATAACTGGCGCATGCCTGATCTCAAAAAGGAACCTTGAAATGGCCGTTCTGCATCCCCTTGAATGCTACTTGCTGGAAACCTTCAGTTCACCCGAGCATTTCGCGGCCACCCGCGATGCAATCATTGAGTGGATCGATGCCCATGAGGCGGCCTTTGCTCGCGTGCAAAGCAACCTTGATCCGCACCATCGCAGTAAACCCCAATGGCAGCAAGGCGATGTGGTCTGGGGTAACCGGGTGCTGCCCGATATTCGTCCTGACCGGGATTTTTACATCAAAGCTTATATCCAGCGAGTCAACAACGATCCATTGGCATTCAAAGCTGGCTTTGCAATGAGATTCAATAACCGGGGCATGATGGAGTTCTGGGACGGCTGGATGACCGATGAGGAGCAACAGCGCATTCAGCTACTGCGAGAGCGGGCGACCAAGCTGGATCAACGACTTGGCTGGACTACTGGCGGAGAATGGGACGAAGGCGCCTTGACCTATAAGGGGCAGGGTGGGCTCTACGAAGTAAGTGAATTGCCCCGCCGCATCCCCCGCTATGAACTGGACCCTAATGTGCGCATCGAAAAAAACGAGCGAGCCACGCAGATAGGCATCTATCTACCGGATGTGGATTTCGCTCCAGCGCGCTTACTGTATCCCGACAAGTTTAAGGGGGGGAGCTCGGCAAGTCTGGGCATCCGGCGCACGGATTTTGTCTTTGAAGCTACTGGCAAACCCGCCTATGACTGGGTGGAAACCCAATGGACCGAAACCGGCTGGACACTGGTCCGTCGCGTGGAAGATGAATTCATTGACGTGCCCGAGCGCGGTTTCTTCCCCAAAGGTGAACCAGAAGAACTCTATACCTGGCCTCAGCGCGAAGCGCAGTTCATCAGCCGTGAGGAACGGCCACATATCACCGCGCGGTCGGGAGAGCTCGCAAGCCACAGCGGGAAATGGTCGGTCTTTACCCGCAAAGGCCTTGAGTACGTCGACCTGCAACAAGGCGAACACCTGCCCTTTAAGGATGACCAGCCGGTGACCTGGACGCTGATCCGGCGGGTCGACGGTGGTTCTTGCACGGAGTCTCGAAAATGAAAGGAATTATTCGTATAGGCGACACCACCACCGGTGGCGGTAAGGTGTTTTCGGGTTCCGAGGATATGGTATTTGACGGTATCGGTGCGGCCCGGTTGGGTGATCCGGTGCTGTGCCCTATTCCCGGCCACGGCCGCACAATTATCGCCGAGGGGAACCCGACCTATTGTGACAACGGTGTACCTGTGGCTTTTGATGGGCATTTGTGTGCCTGTGGCTGCGCATTGATTTCTTCCCTGTCTGCTGCCACGGCGAGGTGATTAATGCCAGTCAAACTGGACGAAGTCCCTGCTCCCCTGAGCCCCCCGGCGGCACCTCGTGCGTGGTTATGGCTTCTTTTACTGGTTGTGTTGCTGCTGGTGGGTCTGATGCTAACGCTGTTATTGGCGGGTGCCGATTTTGCTCTGCAGCCGGATCGTTTTTGGTTAAACGTTTTGGGCGCCCCTTTTCTGATCTGGTGTGCGCTGGGCCTTTTACGGGCGATGTTGTATGCCGGTGAGTCTGGCGTGGCTGAAAGCTGGAACGACGCCCGGGAAGAGGATCTAGCTCAGAAACTGCGTCGTGGGCGACGTTCGCAGCAGGTGTTAGCAGTAAGCCTGCATACCGCGTTACGTGAGCGCAGCATCGATAGCGGTGAAGCACAACTGCAAGCTTTGCTTCACGGTCAAAAGGCCCTGACTGTCCAGCCTGAGTGGCAGGCCAGTGAAAATGGCGCTCGTCATAGTCGACTGGTTTACGAACAGGGAGAGTCGCCCGAAGTGTTGCTGCGACGAGTGTTGCGGCAAGTGGTGGGCGATATTGCCAGAGTGCTTGAGATGCTCCCGGACGATCAACCGCTGGCGTTGCTGCTGGAGATGAGCAGCGGCATCCAGAAAAACACGTTGAGCGAGCTTTGGCATGACGTTTGGTCCGAATCGGGTATACGCCAGACGGCCACACCGGTCGAGGGCAGCGGATTATCGGTAGTGGATGACTGGCTCGACCAGCGTATCCACGATCAGGCGCTATTGCTGGTAGTAGCGTTTCAGCTCGCACCTGACCAAACCGGGGGTACGGCAGAAGCGGTCGTGGGCTTGCTGTTCGGTAACCGTTTGACGCAAACCGTGCTGGAGCCGCTGGCTTATCTGCATCGTCCCGAGCAGGAACGCGAGCCAGATGCCGAGGGGCTTCTTAAGGCCACGCGCCAAGCTCTCGAATGGGGGCCGGTGGAGGTTTCACTCATCCAGCACGTTTGGATCGCCGTAGCGGACTCGGCCCGGACAGCGGCTGTTAGCGGGGCACTTGACGGCGTGCAGATGCTGGCCGACCACCGACAAGGCTTGCACGACCTCAGTATGTTTTTGGGCGATCTAAATTGCGCTGCGGCATGGGTCGCAATCGCTGCTTCTGTGGAATCGATCCGCGCCGAAGCCACGGCCCAGTTCATTTTTTGTCGAGAGAGCACGGCTGACGCACGGCTGTGGTGCTCAGTGGTTGTGCCGCCATTGGCAGTTTAGGGAAATCTGATGAGTAGTCGACGTTCTATATGGTTTTGGATTCTTGTCGCTGTGGTGCTTTCAGTGGGAGCTCTCCTATGTTTCCTGGTCTGGCAGCGGCCAACGTTACTAAACATGCAGTTGGAAGAAGTTGGACTATCTTCCGTTTGGCTGACTACAGCCGGTCTGATACTGATGGTGCTGGTGATTGGTTTTAAGGTCATGGGGCGTAGGGCAGGCCCGTCGTTTTATCAGTCCCGCAGGAGTGACGACCTGATCCCTGCCGCTTCGGACAGCACGCAGAACAAGAGCTCGGAACGGCCAGATAAACTCCGCAATCGCCTCAAACAAAACCACGGCCTGCTCTGGCGCCGCAAAGTCCGCCTTTTAATCATCGTCGGCGAACCCGAGCAGATCGAAGCCATCGCTCCCGGCCTGGCCAAAGACCTTTGGCAGGAAGGCCAGGGCACGGTGTTGTTGTGGGGTGGCAGTCCGCAGGTTGAATTGCATGAGGCGTTCGTTGCGCGGTGGCGCGGTTTGACGCGTGGGCGGCCGCTGGATGGGGTGGTTTGGGCGTTGAGCAAGGCGCAGAGCGCCGATGCTGCGGCGATGAATACGGGGACGCGCAACCTGAAAAGTCTGGCGAGTGCCTTGTGTTGGCAGTTGCCGCTGCACCTGTGGCAGGTCTGCGCCAGTGAATGGTCGCAACTTGAACGCCCGACCGATTCGGTGGGTTGTCTGTTGCCGGCGCGCTTGACGGCGCCGCAGCTGGAAAGCTGCCTCGGCGAGTTGCCGCAGCCTTTGCGGCTGGCGGGCCTGGCGCAGATGGAAACCGCGCTTGAGCATGATTTCCTGTTTCGTTTGTCTCGCGACTTGCAAGCCGAGGGCATCGCCCGTTGGCGCCAGGCGCTCGCGCCGTTGCTCGGTGATTTCGCTCGGGGTTTGCCGCTGCGTGGTGTGTGGTTCAGCCTGCCAGTGTCGCGAGCTACAAGTGATTACCCCAACCTCTGGCTGCTGGATCCGGCGTGGCGTGGCGTAGTTGAAGACCGGGCCGTCAATGTGCGTCGCTTGGGCTGGCCCGCCACCCGCATCGGCTACGTATTGATGCTCAGCCTGGCACTGCTGTGGGGCGCGGGCATGCTGTTGTCGTTCGCCAGCAATCGGCAACAAATCGCCCAGTTGCACACCTCGCTCGCGACCCTGCAACAGCCCGGCAATGGTGATGCGCAGCTGCGAGCGCTGAACGACTGGGTGCGGGAAATGGCGCGGCTGGATTATCGCCTTGAACACGGCGCGGCCTGGTATCAGCGCTTTGGCCTGAACCAGAATCAGGCGCTGCTCGATGCCTTGTGGCCGCGTTATATCGAAGCCAACAATCGCCTGATGCGCGACCCGGCGGCGGCAAACCTGCAACGTCAGCTGCGGGCGTTGGTCAAGCTGGCGCCGGACAGTCCCGAGCGGGCCAAGCGTGCCAACGACGCGTACCAACAGCTCAAGGCGTACCTGATGATGGCGCGTCCGGAAAAAGCCGATGCAGCCTTTCTGGCCAAGGCTTTGGGCAATGCCGAACCTGAGCGTGAGGGTATTTCGCCGGGCTTGTGGCAAGGCTTGTCGCCCGGACTTTGGAAGTTTTACAGCGAGCACCTGGCCGCGCACCCGGACTGGCGCATTGAAGCCAATCCGACGCTGGTGGCCCAGGCGCGACAAGTGCTGCTGGGGCAGTTGGGCCAGCGCAATGCCGAAGCCAACCTGTACCAGAAAGTGCTCGACGCGGCGGCCAATCACTCTCCGGCATTGAGCCTGCACGACATGGTCGGCGACACCGATGCGCTGGCGCTGTTGTCCTCGGGCGCCGAGGTGCCCGGCGTGTTCACCCGTCAGGCCTGGGAAGGCCAGGTGCGCAAGGCGATTGATGACATTGCCGACGCACGCCGCGAGCAAATCGACTGGGTGCTCAGCGACAGCCAGACGGACATCGCCGCCGAACTGACCCCGGATGTGCTGCGCGAACGCCTCACCCAACGCTACTTTCAGGACTACAGCGGTGCGTGGCTGGCGTTTCTCAACAGCCTGCGCTGGAAGCAGGCCAAGAGCCTGGCCGAAGTGATCGACCAGTTGACGCTGATGAGCGACGTGCGCCAATCGCCGGTCATCGCGCTGATGAATACCCTGGCGTGGCAAGGACAGGCCGGCACGCGTGGGCAGGCGTTGGCTGACTCGTTGATTCAGTCGGCTCAGCAGTTGATCAAACAGGACGCGACCCCCGTCATCGACCAGCTAGGACTCGGCCCGCGCGGGCCGCTGGATGCAACCTTTGGTCCCTTGCTGGCCCTGCTCGGCAAAGGCCCGGAAAGTGCGGCCAGCGATGACAGCCTGAGCGTGCAGGCGTTTCTCACCCGCGTGACCCGCGTGCGCTTGAAGTTGCAGCAAATCAGCAACGCACCCGACCCGCTGGAAATGACCCAGGCTTTGGCGCAAACGGTGTTTCAGGGCAACAGCATCGACCTGACCGACACCCAATCCTATGGCCGTCTGATCGCCGCGAGTCTGGGCGCCGAATGGGCCGGAATTGGCCAGACCTTGTTTGTGCAGCCGCTGGATCAAGCCTGGCAAAAAGTCCTGCAACCCTCGGCGGCGAGCCTCAACAAACAGTGGCAGCGTGCGGTTGTCAGCGACTGGGACAGCGCCTTCACCGGCCGTTACCCCTTTGCGGCCACCGCCAGCGACATCTCGCTGCCCATGCTCGGGCAAATGATCCGCGCCGATTCCGGGCGCATCGAACAATTCTTGCAGCGCCAGCTCAGCGGCGTGCTGCGCAAGGAAGGCAGCCAGTGGGTGGCAGACACGCGCCATAGCCAGGGCTTGCGCCTGAATCCGCAATTTCTGACCGCCATCAACCAGCTCAGCCATCTGGCCGACGTGCTCTACACCGACGGCGGCATGGGCTTGAGTTTCGAGCTCAGTGGCAAAGCCGTGCGCAACGTGGTGCAAACCACCTTCACCCTCAACGGCGAAAAACACGAGTACTTCAATCAGCGGGAAAAATGGCAACGCTTCAACTGGCCGGGCCGCAGCGACCATCCGGGCGCCAGCCTAACGTGGACCAGCGTGCACACCGGCGAGCGCCTGTTCGGGGACTATCAAGGCACCTGGGGCCTGATCCGCCTGCTGGAGAACGCCAAAATGACCCTGCTGGACGACGGCGAAAGCCGCTACCGCATGGTCCTCACCGCCCCCGACGGCCTCGGTTTGACCTGGCATCTGCGCACCGAAATGGGCGCGGGGCCGATGGCGTTGCTCAAGTTGCGGGGGTTCAGGATGCCGAAGGAGATATTTCTCGTTAGGAGGAATTGAAAGGTCATTGCAAAAGAGCCTCTGAACACGGCGGGAGTCGAAACCGGGATCATCATCCGCGAGGCGTGCGGACGGGCGTCGTCAGCAATCGCTGCCTCGCGGCGCGGGCGAACATTAAATCCGGTGTTTTCGCGGAACAGTAATCCCCTACTCCCCCTGCCCAAACACCTGACTCGGCCTGCGCAACGACGGATCAAACGGGTTGATCCGTGCGCTGATCACGGCGGCTTCGCGCTTGAGCAATTCCACGACGGTCAGCAAACGATCCGGGCCGAGGCGGTCGCTGATGGTGGCAACGCTGAGGGCGGCCACCGAGCGGCCTTCGCGGTCGAAGATCGGCACCGCCAGGCCGGCCATACCCGGCAGTGCGCCGGTGTTACGGGCGGCGTAGCCGAGGCGGCGGACGTTTTCGACTTCCGAACGCAGGAAGACTTCGTCGTACAGGTGGAAATCCTTGAGGCGTGGCAGGTTGTAGCGGATCACGGTGTCGCGTTCTTCTTCCGGCAAATAGGCGAGGATTGCCAGGCTGCCCTGCCCCACGCCCAGTGCTACGCGGCCGCCGATATCGCCGGTGAAGGTGCGAATCGGATACGGGCCTTCGCTGCGGTCCAGGCAGATTGCATCGAAGCCACTGCGCGCCAGCAGGAACAGCGAATCGCCCAGGGAAGCCGACAGCCGCAACAGGCTGGGCCGGACCAGATCGCGCAAGTTGCCGGTGTTGCCCGCCTTGGCGGCCAACGCAAAAAACTCGATGCTCAGCCGATAGCGCTTGCTGCGCTGATCCTGCTCGACCATGCCTTCATCCATCAGGCTGCGTAACAGGCGATGGGTGGTGGGTTGCGACAGGCCAACCTGCTGGGCTAATTGGGTAACCCGTTCGCCACCCTCGGCGCAGTTGCCCAGGCAACGCAGCACGGCAAACAGCCGTGACACAGCGCCGACACCAACATCTTTCGTATTTTCGTTCCGCTCAGTGGAATTCATTTAAGTTAATTCCGATATTTAATTCGCCAACCGAATGAACATGAAAAAAGATGTCATTCAGTGAAATTGCCTCTTTCACCCATCCTAGTCTTCGTCCTACTCTCAGTCCACAGGGCGATTTGAACAAAACCTGGTAGCCGACCCAGATCGAGCACCAACGTCCACTGCAACCGAATGACTTCATTTCGCTTCTGCCCTTTTACCAACAGCGTGCCCCGGCGCGCGTGATAAACAAGGTGGAACGCAGCCATGGCTTTTCTGCAACTCGAAGGTCTTTCCAAGCGCTATGGCGCTATCGACGCCGTCGTCGCCACCAACCTCGTGGTGGAAAAAGGCGAATTCGTTTCCCTGCTCGGCCCTTCCGGCTGCGGCAAGACCACCACCCTGCAAATGATTGCCGGCTTCGTTGAAGTCAGTGACGGACGCATCGTGCTCGACGGTCGCGACATTACTCACGCCAAACCCAGCAGTCGTGGCCTGGGTGTGGTGTTCCAGAGTTATGCGCTGTTTCCGCACATGAGCGTTGCCGATAACGTCGCCTTTGGCCTGCGTATGCGCAAAGTGCCCGCCGCCGACATCCAGCGCCGCGTTGCAACAGTGCTGGAATTGGTGCGCCTGACCCAGCATGCCGCGCGTTACCCTCGGGAGTTGTCCGGCGGGCAGCGCCAGCGGGTCGCGCTGGCCCGAGCGCTGGTCATCGAGCCGCCGGTATTGCTGCTGGACGAGCCGCTGTCCAATCTGGACGCCAATCTGCGCGAAGAAATGCAATTCGAGATCCGCCGCATCCAGCGCGAAGTGGGCATCACCACCTTGATGGTGACCCACGATCAGGCCGAAGCCCTGTCGATCAGTGATCGCGTGGTGGTGATGCAGGCCGGGCGTATCACGCAGATCGATGAACCTTACAAACTCTACGAACACCCACGCACGCGCTTCATTTCCGGGTTTGTCGGCAAGGCCAACATGCTGCCCGGCGATCTGGATGCCGATGGCTGCGCGCAAGTGCGTCACGTAGCCGGTGACGGCGCGCTGACCTTGAGCCTGCGCCCGGAAAAAATCGATCTGGTGGCCGCTGGCAGCGGACGCCTGCAAGGCCGGGTCATCACCCGTTATTTTCTGGGCAGCCAGTGGCTGTATCGCATCGACACCGACATTGGTGAGCTGACCGTGGTACGCCGCAATGACGGCGCAGCCCCGATGGAAGAAGGCACGGCGGTCGGCATGGATTGGCAGGCGGGTTTGTTGCGCGTGCTGGACGCTGACGAGGTACACCCATGAGCCTGCTCACCGCCATGCGCCAGGGCGGGCGCGGTTATCTACTATCGGCACCCGCGCTGGCACTGTTCGTCGGCCTGTTGCTGTTGCCGCTGGCCTTGACCTTGATCCTCTCGTTCAACGTTTTCGACTATGAAGTGGGCGTCAAGAGCGGCTCTTACACGCTGGCCAACTACGTCAGCGTCCTCACTGACTCGTACTTCTACGAAATTTTCCTGCGCACCTTCTGGATCAGCGCGCTGGTGACGCTGCTTTGCGTGATTATCGGTGTTCCAGAGGCCTACATCCTGAGCCGCATGGGCACGCCGTGGCGCTCGATTTTCCTGATTCTGATCCTCACGCCGCTGTTGATCTCGGTGGTGGTGCGCGCCTTCGGCTGGAGTCTGCTGCTGGGTGCCGACGGCCTGATCAATCAAGGGATTCAAGCCTTGGGCGGTCGGCCGATCAAGATGCTCTACACGCCGTTCGCCGTGATCATCGCGCTGGTCCACGTGATGCTGCCGTTCATGATCATTCCGATCTGGACATCGTTGCAGAAGCTCGATCCGGCAGCGGAACAAGCAGCGCTTTCCCTTGGCGCATCGCAGGCCAAGGTAATGCGTCTGGTGGTGCTGCCACAGGTGATGCCGGGCGTATTGTCCGGCACGCTGATTGTGTTCGGGTTGTCCGCCAGTTCTTTCGCGATTCCCGGTCTGCTGGGCGGCAGACGCCTGAAGATGGTCGCGACCGTGGTCTACGACCAATACCTCTCGGAATTGAACTGGCCCATGGGCGCGACCATCGCCGTGGCGCTGTTGTTGGTGAACCTGCTGGTCATGCTGTCCTGGAACCGCATGGTCGAAGGCCGCTATAAGAAAACCCTGGGGGAATGACCCATGTCGAAAAACGGTCCTTTGGCCCTGTCGTTTCACGCCCTGGTGGTGCTGTTCATGCTGGCCCCGCTGGTGGTGGTCTGTCTGGTGGCGTTCACCCCGGAAAACACCTTGAGTCTGCCGACGTCGAGCTTCTCCCTGCGCTGGTTTCGCGCGGTGTTCGAGCGCGCCGACTTTATCGATTCGTTCTATAACAGCCTGATTCTGGCCTTCGTTGCGGCTTCCCTGGCGACGCTGATTGCGGTGCCCGCTGCATTGGCGATCACCCGCTATCAGTTTCCGGGGCGCAACTTTCTCAACGGCTTGTTCCTGTCGCCGATCATCATTCCGCACCTGGTGCTGGGTGTGGCGATGCTGCGTCTGTTCGCGCTGATGGGCGTCAACGGCAGCTTTGCCTGGCTGATGCTGGCGCACGTGGTGATCATCACGCCGTATGTGCTGCGTCTGGTGATCGCTGCGGCCATCGGCATTGATCGCAGCGCCGAGCAAGCAGCTGAGTCTCTGGGGGCGAGCCGTTTCACGCTGTTTCGGCAGATTACCTTGCCGATGATTCTGCCGGGTGTCGCCGGGGGTTGGCTGCTGGCGTTCATCAACAGCTTCGATGAAGTCACGTTGTCGATCTTCGTCACCTCGCCTTCCACGCAGACTTTGCCAGTGCGCATGTACGTGTACGCCACTGAATCCATCGATCCGATGATGGCCGCCGTTTCGGCGCTGGTCATCGCGTTGACTGCTGCGACCATGATCCTTCTCGACCGGGTATACGGCCTGGATCGGGTACTGGTCGGCAAACACTAACTGGCGGTCAGGAGCGCAACTCTTATGGCATTGCTCAAACGATTGGCCGAGCAGGATCGCCCGGCCCTGGCCTTCACCCTCGACGGCCAACCGGCCAGCGGCTTGCTGGGCGACACGTTGCTTACCGCCGTATTGACCAGCGCCGAGCATCTGCGCGGCAGCGATTTCAGTGCCGAGCCTCGCGCCGGGTTTTGCCTGATGGGCGCGTGTCAGGATTGCTGGGTGCAACTGGACGACGGTCGCCGGGTGCGCGCCTGCTCGACGTTGCTGGAAGCCGGGCTGAACGTGAGTCGCGAACCGGGGCGGCAGCTATGAGCCAGGTCCATTCGGCAGTCATCGTCGGTGCCGGTCCTGCCGGTATTCGCGCGGCGCAAACCTTGCTCGCCCATGGCGTAACCCCTTGTCTGGTAGACGAAGGCTTGCGCGGCGGCGGGCAGATTTATCGACGTCAACCGGAGAATTTTCGTCGCGAACCGAAAGCGCTGTATGGCTTTGAAGCCAGCAAGGCGGTTGCCGTGCATCAGACCATGGATCAGTTGGCGGCGGTGGTTGATTACCGTCCGCAAACCCTGGTCTGGAACGCCGAGGACAACCGCCTCGACACCCTGCAGAACCGCCACGCCGGGCAGATCGACTATCAGAACCTGATCGTCGCTACCGGCGCCACGGACCGGATTCTGCCGGTGCCGGGCTGGACGCTGCCGGGCGTGTACAGCCTGGGCGCGGCGCAAATTGCCTTGAAGTATCAAGGCTGCGCCATTGGCGAGCGCGTGGTGTTCGCCGGCAGCGGACCTTTGCTGTATCTGGTGGCTTATCAGTACGCCAAAGCCGGGGCCAAGGTGGTTGCGGTGCTCGACAGCGCGCCTTTTTCTGCCCAATGCCGCGCCCTTCCGGCCTTGCTTGGCCAACCGCTGACCCTCGCCAAAGGCCTGTATTACCGGGCCTGGCTCACCGCGCACGGCATTCCTGTGCATCAAGGCACAACGCTGCAGCGCATTGACGGCGAAAAACGCGTCAGCGCAGTGCAGTGGCAAGGCAACGCAGCGGTTAAACATCTCGAATGCGACGCCGTAGCCTTCGCTCATGCTCTGCGCAGCGAAACGCAACTGGCCGATCTGCTGGGTTGCGACTTCCACTGGAGCCCGCTGAATCGCGCCTGGCTGCCAAGCAGGGACAACGCCGGGCGCAGCAGCGTCAAAGGTGTGTATCTGGCGGGCGATGGCGCCGGAATCATGGGCGCCGACGCTGCGGAAATGGCCGGCGAACTGGCTGCCCTGACATTGCTGGCCGACAACGGCCACAGTGTTGATGCGGCACGCGTCGCTGAACTGCAAGTAAAACTGGCCGGCATCGAACGCTTTCGGCATGGCCTGGAAACTGCTTTCCCCTTCCCCGTCGACTGGGCCGCTAAAACCGCCGACGAAACCGTTGTCTGCCGTTGCGAAGAAGTCAGCGCCGGGGACATTCGCGCTGTCGTCGAAGAGGGTCATTGGGAGATGAATCGGGTCAAGGCCATGTGCCGGGTCGGCATGGGTCGCTGCCAGGGACGTATGTGTGGATTGGCCGCAGCGGAAATCGTCGCGCACAGCAGTGGCCGGGAATTGGCCAGCATCGGGCGTCTGCGCGGGCAGGCACCGATCAAACCCCTGCCGTTCGGTGTGGAGACTTCGCAATGAGCAACGTCATCGAAACCGACGCGCTGATTATCGGCGGCGGCATTGTCGGTGCTTCAGCAGCGCTGGCCCTGGCGCTGAAAGGCAAAAGCGTTGCCTTGTTGGAGCGGGACTTTTGCGGCTCGCATTCCAGTGGGGTGAATTACGGCGGCGTGCGGCGTCAGGGTCGACCCTTGTCGCAACTGCCGTTGTCGCAACGCGCCCACGCCATCTGGAGCGGGCTGCATGAGCTGATCGGCATCGACGGCGAATATCAACGTTCCGGCCACCTCAAACTGGCGCGGAGCGACACGGACATGGACGCGCTGCGCGCCTATGCCGAAGCAAGCCGGGGGTTTGGTCTGGAGCTGCAATTGCTTGATCGCCAACAGCTGCGCGCGCGTTTCCCGTGGGCTGGCGATGTAGCAGTCGGGGCGTCGTTGTGCGCTGACGACGGACACGCCAACCCGCGTCTGGTGTCGCCGGCATTTGCCCGGGCGGCCAAACGCGCCGGAGCGCAGATTCACGAACAGGCCAAGGTCGTCGACGTCAGCCATGATGGCCAGGCGTTTACCGTGCACACCGCGAATGGCCTGACGTTGCGCGCACCGTGGTTGCTCAACTGCGCCGGCGCCTGGGCCGGTTCGCTGGCGGCGCAATTTGGCGAACCGGTGCCGATGGTGTCCGGTCATCCGGCGATGCTGGTCACCGAACCGCTGCCGATGTTCATGGATATCAGCACCGGCGTCGAAGGCGGCGGGATCTACGCCCGCCAGGTCGCCCGGGGCAATTGCGTGCTGGGCGGCGGACAAGGGTTTGCCCTGGACCCGGCCCGGGCCAAATCGGGTCAGGCTGCGCTGTTGGAAATCCTGCGTAACGCCGTGGAGCTTTACCCACCGCTGGCCGGTGCGCAGGCCATCCGCACCTGGAGCGGCACCGAAGGTTACTTGCCGGATCGCGAACCCGTTCTCGGCCCGAGCATTGCCCAGCCAGGTTTGCTGCACGGTTTCGGCTTTGCCGGTTCCGGCTTTCAAATCGGTCCGGCGGCAGGCGAGGCACTGGCCGAATGGGTCTGCACCGGCCAGTCGACAATCGCCCTGGACGCGTTTTCCATTCAACGATTTCAACCACCTGTTTCAGTTGCTAAACAGCCCATCCCGACTAACGTCATCCCATTGCACAGAGGAAGGTCGCTTCTATGAAGAACGTCAAACGTTTCGCAATCTCCGGCTTGTCGTGCCTGCCGCTCGCGGCCTTGCTGGCCTCGGCCCCGGCCCACGCCGAACCGACGCTGTACCTTGGCATGAACGGCGGCACCATGGAGCGCCTTTACGCGGATCAGGTGCTGCCTGCGTTCGAGAAAGCCAACAAGGTCAAAGTGGTGATCGTGCCCGGCACCTCGTCGGACATCCTCGCCAAGGTCCAGGCCAGCAAGGATAACCCGCAGATGCACGTGATCTTCCTCGACGACGGGATCATGTACCGCGCCATTTCCATGGGCCTGTGCGACAAGCTGCAACCGAGCTCAGGGTTGGCTGATCTGCCCGCCAAAGCCAAGATCAAGGACGAAGCGGCAGCGGTCAGCCTTGGCGTAACCGGCCTGGCCTATAACACCAAGATGTTCAAAGAGAACGGCTGGAGCGCGCCGACTTCCTGGATGGACCTGGCGGACAAGCGCTACAAGGAAAAGGTCGTGTTCCAGTCACTGGCGTCGTCCACCTTCGGCCTGCATGGCTTCCTGATGTTCAACCGGATTCAGGGCGGCAGTGAAACCGACGTCGAACCCGGCTTCAAGGCCTGGCCGAAAACCGTTGGCCCTAACGTGCTGGAATACATCGCCAGCTCGGCGAAGATTTCCGAGATGGTGCAAACCGGCGAAGCCGCGCTGTTCCCGCTGACGCCTACTCAGGTGACGGCGCTGAAGATCAAAGGCGTGCCAGTGGAATACGCACCGCCCAAGGAAGGCGGCGTGGTGCTGAACGTGGCTGAATGCGCAATCGCCAAAAATGACCAGCCGGAACTCGCGCAAAAACTCGCAGCGTACCTGCTGACCCCGGAAGCACAGGCCCCGGCGCTGGAATTCGGCGACCAGATCCCGTCCAACCCGAAAACCCCAACCACCGACAAGACCCACGGCCAAGTCGCGGCGATGAACAAGTATCTGGAAACCGCCGTGACCATCGACTGGGATCAGGTCAACCAATTGCGCCCCGAGTGGAACGCACGCTGGAATCGTAGTGTGGAGCGGTAGTCACTGACCGATCCCTGTATAGAAGATCCGTAGGACTGGCTTTAGCCGGGAGAATGCCCTCCCGGCTAAAGCCAGTCCTACGGAATTGTTTCAACTCTACGGTCTCACGACAGTCACAACGATAACGCCCCCGGTCGGGGGCCATGTTGCGAGAGTCGGAGACGGATGAGTTTTATTGTTTGTATGGCCGTGTTGGGCACGCTGCTGATGCTACTGGCGCTCACCTCCTCCTTCCTGCGCTGGTTACCTGTCACGACGTCGGCGGTCTGCCTGGCGTTCGGTTTTGCCATCGGCCCGCTCGGCCTGAATATGCTCGATCTGGACTTTCGCCAGGCGTCCGGCTGGATGGAGAGCCTGACGGAAGCTGCCGTGCTGTTTTCCCTGTTCAGTACCGGAATCAAATTGCGGCTGCCATTGAGCGGCAAGGCCTGGCATTCGGCTTATTGGCTGGCGGGGCCGGTAATGCTGGCGACGATAGCCGGCACCAGTCTGGTCGCCCACTACCTCTTCGACCTTTCCTGGGGCATGTCATTGTTGCTGGGGGCGATGCTGTCCCCGACTGATCCGGTGCTGGCCGGTCTGGTGCAAGTCAACAACGCACAGGATCAGGACCGGGTGCGCTTCGGTCTTTCCGGCGTGGCCGGTCTCAACGACGGCACGGCCTTTCCCTTCGTTATTTTTGCCCTGCTGTTTATCAGCCATGGGGGGGTCGACATCGACTGGCTACAGCACTGGGCCGTGAAGGATCTCGTCTGGGCAGTACCGGCGGGCCTGTTGATCGGTTACGGGCTCGGCCGTGGCGTTGGGCATTTGATGATTTACCTGCGCATCAAGAATGCCGACAGCACTACTTCACCCAATGACTTCCTGGCGCTGGCATTGATTGCCATCTCTTATGTCGTCGCTGACACAGTGGGCGCGTTCGGCTTCCTTTCGGTATTCGCCGCCGGCCTGGGATTACGTCAGGCGGAAGCCCGCACCACCCAGTCTGAAGTACCTTCCGACTTTTGCACGGCATCAGCATCCAGCCATTACTTGAACGCTACGAACGCAGTTCGGCGGTTAACAGTCCGCACTGATTTTGTAATGGCTATCATTTAATCTATCCAATCGAATGTATTTTAGAACTTTTATGAACCATTTAGATAGAACACAGACCAAGTTATTGATACGCCTGCTTCGAGAAGCGGCGACCCCCTGCGTTTAGGGCCCTGCACCTTGTTCATTCGCTAAAGCGTGCCTTGGCATAGTTAAAAAGTAGACGAGTAAAATGCGTATTCTTCTGGTAGACGACGATCCGGTACTGGCCTTGCTCGCGGCAGCAACCTTGGCGGATGAGCATGAAGTCATCGGACCTGCCTACGACGCGTCGCACGCCTTGCTGTTGGCGGCGCAGTACAAGGCTGACGTGGCATTCGTCGATATCAACCTCAACGGCCACGACGAAGGCATTGCCCTGGCCCGCGGTCTCTGGGCCAGGCATGGGGTCGCCTCGCTGTTCGTCAGCGGCCAGGTCGGCGCAGCGCGGGCGCACGCCGATGCAGCAATAGGCCTGCTGCGTAAACCCTATGCCCCGGAAGACCTCAATCAGTGCGCGTTGATCGCCCAGGCCATTCTTGCTGGCCAGTCATTGAGTACCCTGCACCCACCCGGCTCACTGGAAATTTTCAGCACCGCCTTTCTACGCAGCGCCAGCGGATGAAACAGCTAAATGACGTCCCCATTGACCCAGTACAACTGGGTGAACTCGAATTTCGGGAATTGGCTGACCACGCTCCGGTAATGATCTGGCGCTCACGTCCGGACAAACGCTGTGACTGGTTCAACGAGCGCTGGAAGTCCTTCACCGGCAAGACCCAGGAGCAACTGTTCGGCTACGGCTGGGCCGAGGATGTGCATCCCGACGATATCGAACAATGCATGTCCATTTATCAGAATGCCTTCGACGCCCGTGACGCCTACACCCTCTCTTATCGCCTGCGTCGTACCGATGGGCAGTATCGCTGGCTGCTGGGCAACGGAGCTCCGTACTACCGGAACGGCGAATTTGCCGGATATTTTGGCAGTTGCATCGACATTACCGATCAGCGGGAAATGGAGGAACAGCAACGGGTACTGCTGGCCGAACTCAATCACCGGGTCAGAAACAACCTGCAGTTGATCATCAGCCTGCTGCAAATCTCGAAACTGCGCGCCAAGGGCGAAGAAGCCAAGACCCTGATGCAAACCGCCATAGCCCGGATAACCGGCGTCGGTGCGGTTCAGGACGAATTGCATCGCAGCAGCACCGGACGCATCGATCTGGCTGACTATCTACCCAAGCTGGCGCGCAACATTATCAATGCCCAACGTCGCGGTCCATCGATCCTGTGCGCCGAGACCCAATCGGTGCAGGTCTCGCTGCAAATGGCTTCAAACCTGGGGCTGATGCTTAACGAATTGATGGGCAACGCGGTCAAGCATTGCCAGGGCGGCCCCGACAGCCGAATCGGCCTGCACCTTTCCCTGCTGGATGACCGGACGGCGCAGATCAGCGTAATCGACGACGGCAAGGGCTTCAGCGCCGAAACCCTCGCGGAATTTTCCCAGCCCAAGGGCAGGCGCGCCGTCAATCTGATTGACGCCCTTTCGCAACGCTGCAAGGCCAAGATCGTGCGCGACAACCTGAGGCCCGAAGAAGGCAGCGGCGCTCGGGTGCAACTGGTGTTTGCGGTGGATAATCTGCCGTGAGCGTTATCTGCACTGCCCCGCAAACCCTGCCTCATCGACTCAATCAATGACCCCATCGGAACAAGCAATTGGACTGCGGCAATTGGACTCAGTTAGCGTGCTGGTCAATTCGACAGTGAACTCCAGGTAGACAACAGGGCGCGCGGTCTTCGTCGGTCTGGATTACTATGTGTCGAGACTCAGTATCGAGAAGGTGAAATGTCAGACCGAATCCTCGTAGACAGCTTTGCACGCAAGGTAGATTACCTGCGGATGTCCGTGACAGACCGTTGCGACTTCCGTTGCGTGTATTGCATGGCCGAAGAGATGACGTTTTTGCCCCGGCAACAGATCCTGTCCCTGGAAGAAATCCTCCAGGTGGCAGAGCGGTTTGTGGCGTTGGGCACCCGCAAGATTCGCCTGACCGGTGGCGAGCCGCTGGTACGCTCGGGCATCGTCGGCCTGTGCAAGAACATCGCCGCCCTGCCCGGCCTGCGCGAACTGTGCATGACGACCAACGGCTCACAGCTGGAAAAACTCGCCCAGCCGCTGTTCGACGCCGGCCTGTCTCGCTTGAACATCAGCCTCGACAGCCTGGACCCGGCACGTTTTCGCGAACTGACCCGTACCGGCGACTTGAGCAAGGTCATTGCCGGCATCGATGCCGCCAATGCCGCAGGTTTTGTCCACACCAAGCTCAATTGCGTGGTGATGCAGGGTCGTAACGATCACGAAATCAACGATTTGGTGGCGTTCGCCATCGAACGCAATCTGGACATCACGTTCATTGAAGAAATGCCGCTGGGTGTGATCAGCGAACACAGCCGCGCCGAGTCGTTTTTCTCCAGTGACCAGGTCCGGGAAAGGATTGCCGAGCGCTATACCCTGATTCATTCCACCGAATCCACCCAGGGCCCGTCCCGTTATTGGCGCCTGGCCGAGGCGCCGGATATTCGCGTCGGTTTCATCTCTCCGCACAGCCACAATTTCTGCGCCACCTGCAACCGGGTGCGCCTGACTGTCGAGGGTCGACTGTTGCTATGCCTGGGCAACGAGCATTCGGCTGACCTCAAGTCAGTGTTGCGCGCACATCCAGGCAAGCCGGAGAAACTGGAAAAAGCCATCATCGATGCCATGCAGCTCAAGCCGTGGAGCCACACCTTCACCCTTGATGACGATGTGCAGGTCGTACGCTTCATGAACATGACGGGCGGCTGACAGCCCGTTCATTTACCCCAGCAATTGACTCAACACCGCCCGCAACTTGCCGGGCTTGACCGGTTTATTGAGCAATGGCGCACCCAGTTTCTGCAATGAACGTCGGCATTGATCGCTTCTGTCGGCGGTAATCATGACTGCGGGTATTTCCTGCCCGAAATATTCACGCAGGCCTCTGACGACCTGGCAGCCGGTCACCCCGTGATCAAGGTTGAAATCCGCGAGAATCAGCTCCGGCGGCCGACCTTCGAGCACGCGATAAGCGCTGGCCTCGTCGCTCGCAGTGAGCACTTCGCAGCCCCATTGGCCAAGCAAGGCGGCCATGCTCTCCAGAATGCTCAATTCGTTGTCCAGCACCAGCAAACGCCGCCCCGGCAGCGGGTTGCCCGTCCCCGATTGTTGCTGCACCACGACACTGACCGGCACCGGTATTTCGTCGGACAGCGGCACGTCGATGCTGAAACGCGAGCCCACGCCCGGCCGGGATTTGACCTGCACCCGATAGCCGAGAATCTTCGCGATCCGCTCGACAATCGCCAACCCGAGGCCCACGCCTTTGCGGTCGGCGGCGCGGCCCACATCCAGCTGATTGAATTCGAGGAAGATCGATTCCAGCCGATCGTCGGCGATGCCGCGCCCGGTATCCCAGACTTCCAGACGCAGAGAGTCGCCGCGCCGTCTGGCGCCCAGCAGGATGCCGCCTGAAGCGGTGTAACGGCAGGCATTGCTGAGGAAATTACGCAGGATTCGGGTCAACAGTCGCAGGTCGGTGTACACCGCAAAATCGCCGATGTGCGCGCGAAAGCTCAAGCCTGAGGCTTGCGCCACTGACTGAAATTCCGAAGCCAGCGGTGCCAGCAGTTCATCCAGCCGATACAACTCCACGTCCGGCTTGACTGCCGCCTGATCCAGCTTGGAGATGTCCAGCAGATCGGTGAGCAGGTCTTCGGCGCCTTCCAGTGCCTGATGGGTGCGTTCCACCAGGATGTGTTCCGCATCCGGCAAGGCGCGCTCGCGCAAGGTGGAGATCAACAACCGCGCCGCGTTCAAGGGTTGCAACAGGTCATGACTGGCGGCGGCCAGGTATTTGTCCTTGCTGCGATTGGCGGCCTGGGCTGCGTCCCTGGCCACCAACAACTCGTCGGTGCGGGCGGCGACACGCTGCTCCAGTTCGTCGTTGAGTTGTTGCAGGCGCTGCTGCGCCAGCTTGCGCTCGGTGATGTCGGCGACGAAGCCCTCGAAAATGCCGTCTTCATCGGGTTTGAGCAGCAGGTTCATCAATACGTCGAGCCAGCTGCCGTCATTGCGGCGCAGCCGGGTTTCGTAGCCCAGCAAGCTGCCTTCGCGTTGCAGGACGTGGCCGATAGCGTCCGTTTCAGCCTGCCCGCCGATAAACAGGCTGCCGGCCAGATCAGCCAGGGAAAACAGCACTTGCTGCGGATCGTCGTAGCCGAGCATGCGCGCCAGTGCCGGGTTGGCGGCCAGCAACCCCTGTTGCAGGCTGGCCTGGAAAATCCCGTGAACGGCATGCTCGAACAGCCATTTGTAGCGGTTGCGCTCCTTTTCCAGCTCCTCGAGCCGCACCGTCAACTCGGGATAATGGCTCTTGCGCGTCGAATGGTTGCCCAGTCCAAGCAACGCGGTCAGCGCGCTTTGCCGCTCGTCAGAGGGCTTCGCCATACACCACCTCAACGTCGCGCTGACTGGACGCGCGCGGGTTGGTGAGAATGCACGGGGCATCCATGGCGTGCTGCGAGAGGAACGGAATATCCGACATCCTGACCCCGTGCCGCCCCAGGGTTTCGTGGAAGCCGACCGCATGTTTGAGGGCGATCAAATGTTCGACCAGGCGCTGGGAAATCATTTTGTGGGTCAGCCCACGGCAATCGATGCCCAGGGTTTCGGCGATCAACTTGAAGCGGTCGGGCGCGGAGCTGTAGTTGAAGGCCACAACGTGTTCGACCAGTACTGCGTTGCACAAGCCGTGAGGCAAGTCGAGGAAACCGCCGAGGCTGTGGGACATGGCATGCACCGCGCCAAGGATCGCATTGGAAAACGCCAGCCCGGCCTGCATGCTGCCGAGCATGATTTTCTCGCGCAGGGCGATGTCGGTGGGATTGGCGATCATCTGCACAAGGTTGCCGTCAATCAGGCGCATGGCCTCCAGCGCATGAGGATCGGTCAGCGGACCGTGACCCGTGGAAACGAAGGCTTCAATGGCATGCACCAGCGCGTCGATGCCGGTACAGGCGGCCAGAAACGGATCCATGCTCAGCGTGGTTTCCGGATCGATCAACGACACGTCCGGGACCACCGCCTTGCTGACGATGGAAAATTTCATGCGCTCTTGCTGATTGGAAATGATCACGAATTGCGAGACATCGGCGGAGGTCCCGGCCGTGGTCGGAATCAGGATCAACGGCGGGCTCGGCACACGGATGGTGTCCACGCCTTCGAATTCAAGGATGTTGCGCCCATGTGCCACAACAATGCCGATGCCCTTGCCGCAATCCATCGGGCTGCCACCGCCCACCGCGACGATCACATCGCAGTGATGCTCGCGGTACAGCTCGGCGCCACGCATGACTTCTTCGACCCGAGGATTGGGCGAGACGTCGCTGTACAGGAAGTGGTCGATATTCAAGGCTTGCAGGCTGGCCTGGACATCGGCCACCCAACCGGCGGCAATCACGCCAGGGTCGCTGACCAGCAGGACCTTGCGCGCACCGAAGGTTTTCGCATAGTTGCCGACGCTGTGACGACTGCCGGCACCAAAGATGATTTCAGGAGAAACGAATTTACGCAGCTGGCTGAGGTTCTGGCTCATATAAAGCCTTTTTTTGTTGTTATTAGAAGATGAACGCCAGCCTAGTGTATTTGTTACTGAATGCAATACGACCTTTTAATGACACGGCCCGGACAGCAAAAGGCCCCGGCCATCGCGAAGGATGGACCGAGGCCGGGACAGTCTGGTTCAGCGACTGGCGAAATACATGGTCACTTCAAAGCCGATACGCAGATCGGTAAACGCGGGTTTTTTCCACATGGGTCAATCCTCTTGTTGTGCCGGGAAAGTCCGGTTGTTCAATTAGTGCATGGGTGATGCACGGTTGAAATAGTACTTTGGGCCTGAAAACGCCCTGGATCAGACGATCTCAGATTCTGTTGGAGCGAAGCTTGCCCGCGAATCAGGCACCTCGGTGGGCCATACCCACCGCGTTATCGTTCTTCGCGAGCAAGCTCGCTCCCACCCCGCAAGCTCTAGCCATCAGCGTTTGGCGACCAATTCTTTCGGCAGTTTGAAAGTCCAGAGCATGCCGCCCTGATTGAAATCCTTGATCCGCTTGGCCACTTCGCCACCCCACAGCGGCACCGCACCGCCCCAGCCCGACAGGACCGAAACGTATTGCTCGCCGTCCATTTCCCAGGTCACAGGCGAGCCGAGTACGCCGGAGCCGGTCTGGAACTCCCAGACTTTCTCGCCCGTTTTGGCATTGAATGCCTGCAGGAAACCTTCAGGCGTCCCGGTGAACACCAGATTGCCCTTGGTGGTCATCACCCCGCCCCAGAGCGGCGCGTAGTTCTTGTGCCGCCAGACTTCCTTGCCGGTTTTCGGGTCGATGGCGCGCAGCACGCCAATGTAATCTTCGTTGAGCGGTTTGATGGTGAAGCCCGCACCGAGGAACGCCGCGCCTTTTTTGTAGGCGATGCCCTCGTTCCAGATGTCCATGCCCCATTCATTGCCCGGCACGTAGAACAAACCGGTGTCAGGGCTGTAAGCCATCGGCATCCAGTTTTTCGCGCCGAGGAATGCCGGAGCGACAAATGACGAGGTGCCTTTGGCCTCGCCGTCTGGAGCGCCAGGACGACTGGCGTCGATGTAGATCGGCCGACCGTCTTTGTCCAGGCCGCTGGCCCAGGTGATCTTGTCGGCAAACGGGAAGCCGCGAATGAACTTGCCGTCCTTGCGGTTCAGCACATAAAAGAAGCCGTTGCGGTCAGCAGTGGCGGCGGCCTGCACGGTTTTGCCGTCCTGCTCGTAATCGAACGAGATCAGCTCGTTGACGCCGTCATAATCCCAGCCGTCGTGAGGCGTGCTCTGGAAGTGCCATTTGATGGTGCCGTCATCGGGATTCAACGACAGACGCGAAGACGAATACAGGTTGTCGCCGGGCCGCATATGCGAGTTCCACGGCGACGGGTTGCCGGTGCCGATCAGGATCTGATTGTTGCTGGGGTCGAAATAGCCGCCCAGCCAGGGCGCCGCGCCGCCGGTTTTCCAGAGATCGCCGGGCCAGGTCTTGTTGGCCTCACCGCCGGAGATACCATTCTCGATGGCCTTGCCGTCCTTGTAGGTGTAACCCATGTTGCCTTCGACGGTTGGCCGCGACCACAGCAGCGTGCCGTTCTTCGGATCATAAGCCTCGACCTTGCCCACCACCCCGAACTCGCCACCCGCCACGCCGGTAATCAGCTTGCCGTTGACGATCATCGGCGCGGCGCTGATGGAGTAGCCGGCCTTGTGATCGGCAACCTGTTTGCTCCACACCACCTTGCCGGTGTCTTTGTTGAGGGCCACCAGCTTGGCATCGAGCGTGCCGAAGTAGACCAGATCGCCATATAGCGCCACGCCGCGATTGATCACGTCGCAGCAAGGACGGATGTCATCAGGCAGACGCGCGTCGTATTGCCAGAGCTTCTTGCCGGTGCGCGCATCCACGGCGAAAACCCGGGAATACGAGCCGGTCAGGTACATCACGCCGTCCTTGATCAACGGTTGCGCCTGCTGGCCACGCTGTTTTTCACCGCCGAAGGAAAACGCCCATACCGGCCGCAGGTCCTTGACGTTTTCGGTGTTGAGAATATCCAGCGGGCTGTAGCGCTGGCCCAGGACGCCCAGGCCATTGGTGACGATCTGCTCGGGATTTTTCGGATCCTGAAGGATTTCTTCGTCGGTCACCGCTGCCAGGGCTGTGCCTGACAGCAACATGGCGCTCATGAGCAGGCTCAGGGCGAAAGATGGGCGACGTGCGGGTTGGGTCATGACGGCTGCCTCTGCGTTCTTGTTGTTCTGGATGTCTGTTCTGGATGCTTCGGGAAAATTTCCCGACCTGTCACAGATTCTTCTAGGCCAGGCACCTCGGAACAATTGGCCGCAGTATCGAAATGTCTAGTTCCTTGGTAGTGCCTTGGTAGTGCCTTGCTGGCTTCAGCGGGCATCCACGCGCGTCATCTGCGCTTGTTCGTAACGCGAATACAGATGACTGACGCTGCGAATCAGCTCGTAACGGGTCAGGCTTATCGCCGCAAAACGCTCCGGGATCGGGCTGCGAATCACCTCAGCCATGTCACTGCCATTGGCGGCAGCGGTGCGCAGCAGGTTGTCGAGCCAGCCGAGGTAATCGCGCATCTGCATGAACGGCACATCATCGCTGGCCACCGGACCATGCCCCGGCACCAGCTGTTTCCAGGGCAACGCCTGCAGTTGCTCAAGGTCCGCCAGCCAGACGTCCAGCCCAGGCGTGTTCGGCGTGGTCAAAGCCCGTTGGTAAAACACGATGTCGCCAGCGAACAGCACGCCGGTCAGCTCGTCGAAGATCGCCAGGTCCGCCCCAGTGTGGCCTTTAAGCGCGATCAGCCGCAGCGGATGCCCACCCAGATTCAAGGTGCTGGCGTTCAACGCTTGATTGGGCAGCAGCACTTCAGTGCCACGCATCCAGTCGCCGACCATGCGGTACATGTTTTCCGCGAGCGCATCACCGTGCTGCCGCATCAGCTCGGTGGTTGCGCCAAGCGCGCCGATGGGCACATCCGAAAAAGCCTGGTTACCCAGCACATGGTCGGGATGGTGATGGGTCAGCAGCACCTGAATCACCGGTTTGTCGGTGGTTGCCGCAATTGCCTTGCGCATCGCCGCGCCGTAGCGCCGGGACGGACCGGTATCGATCACCACGACGCCACTGCCGGTGACGATAAACGCGGTATTGACGATGTTGCCGCCATTGGCCTTGGCAAAGTTATCGGTGCTGCCTTCAAGCAGGTAGGTATTTTCGGCGATCTGCCGGGGCTTGAGGTTGTATTCCAGCTCGGCCTGAGAGAATGGGCTGATCAGTAACCAGATCAGCAGTGCCGCGCGTTTCGACCCTCTTCGAGCGTTATGCATGTCAGGGCACCGCCGCATTGAATTCATTGCCGCTGGTGTCGCGCAGCACTAAACGGGTGGTGCCGGAACCTCGCACATCAAAGCCCAGCATCGGGTTTTCGCTGACCGCCGGAAACAGTTCCAGACTTGCCAGGAGGTGGTCGCTGGCGTCGCGCAGTTCGGCGTGATTGAGGTAGAACTCGGGGATGCCGCTGACCATGCCGTTGTCCATGGGATGGGAAATCTGCAGGCGTAGACGGCTGAAGTCCTGACGCGGATAGCGTCCACCCAGCACTTCGCCGATGTGTTCTTCCCAACCCGCTTGGGTACGTACCACGCTGGGCGCCGTGCAACCGCCGCCCGCCGCCTGAATTGTCGTCGAGCCGATATGCCAGACACCATCGCGGGTCAGCACGGCGGCGCGCAACGGTGTGGCCTGTTCGATGCGAATGCGGATCGCCAGCCACGGCATGACCTGTTCGCCGGGCTGGAAGTCGACGATCTGCGGCAACGGATTGAGTTCGGCCCAGGCCAGGATTCGCAGCACCTGGCCCTGATAAGCCCGGGCATCGATCTCGATGGGCACCTGTCGCGCGTCCTCGGCAAAAGGTGGCGCGCGCAGGATGACGTTCTCGTCAAATACGTAGGGCGCGTCCTTGAGCAGCTTTTGCTGGAAGAACGCCCACATGACCGAAACCACCGGGTCTTTGCCGGGATCGGGCGGGACGGCGAGGGCCAAGGTCGGCGCAAGCAACAGCAACAGTGCAGCGATGCGGGTGAACATGAATTCTCCGTTATTTGCCCAGATCGCCAGCGAACATACCGGCCTCTTCGCGAGCAAGCTCGCTCCCACGTAATCTGCGCAGATACTCGCCTCCCTACTGATACATCTCCGGCACGTCATATCGCATGCCGTAGGCGGCGTAGATCTTTTGTACCTCGCCGTCGCGGATCATGATTTCCAGCTGTTCTTCCAGGGCGTAGGACAACTGGCGATTGCTTTCGTGGACTGCCATGCCGATTTCCCAGACCTGGCGGCCCATGTTCGGGTAGGCGTTTTCCGCAAGGATCAGTTGCGGGTCATTCGCCTGATGCAATTGCCAGTCGATTTCGCCACGCATGGCCATGACCGCGTCCACCTCGCCGCCCTGCATGGCGACAAACGCCTGCTGCACGCCGGGATAGTGATGGGTCCTGGCGGCGAACTGGCCGTTGAAGATCGATGTCAGGTAGAACGACGGCACGCTGTCGATTTCCACGCCGATGGGATGCGCTTCGAACACCGCGACGCTGGGCACCGCGTCCAGACGGCGATGGTCGTAAGCGACTTGCCAACGCTCGGTCTGATAGGGCCCGAACATCACCACATGATCATTGTCCAGCTCACCGAACTCGTTGCGGCGCTGGGCGTAATCCCGGTCATAGGGAACCCGCATCATGACGTCGGCCAACTGCTGGTCGCGCAACTGGCTGCCGCGCCAGATCAAATCCCGCAAGTCATCGTCGAGTTTTTCACCGGGAGGCGCCCACATCAATTCCAGGCTGACGCCCAGCGCCTTGGCCAATGCCGTGGCCAGTTCGATGTCCACGCCCCGTGGCTGACCGTCGACCTTGAAGCTGTAGGGCGCGAAGTCCTGATAGACCGCGACTTTCAACACCCCGGAATCAATGATCGTGTCGTAGTTGCGCACCTGTGCGTTGGCGACCGGACCCAGCAGGATCAGAGCACACCACAGCATTGCGCTTGATAGCGTTGCGTTTGAGAAGATGGCGAGCAGACGCATGCGGTCACTCCTCGACGTGAACGCTGTCCAGATAGGTACGCACCGCCCAGAGCGCTTCCTGGCTCAAGTAATCGGCCATTTTCGGCATGTAGACACGACCGTCGCGCACCGCGCCGTTGCGCACTCGCTCAACGAACCACTCGTCACCCACGACGCCAACGTCCAGCAAACGCAGGTCGGGCGCGATGCCGCCGGATTTGGCTTCCAGGCCATGGCAGGCCGCACAGTTCTGGTTATAGGCCGACGAGCCGATTTCCAGCGCGCGGGCGTGATCCTTGGAATCACGATAGGGATTCTCGGTACGCCATTCGGCGCCCAATGGTTCGAGTCCTTCAGTGGCCACCGCTTGCGGCACCACGTTGCCATGCGCCAGCGCCAGACCGCTCGCAGCCAACAGGCTGATCAGGGTTGCAGTGAGCACGGTAGTTGAGATTCTTATCATTGTTATGTCCTCAAGATTGCACGCAAAAAGCCACGCAGCCATCTTAAGAACCCTGTCACCCGCATCGAATGCTGCTTTGGTGGCCGCGCCCTCCTCCCTTGGTAGTAGAGCTTGGGACGCAGGTCCAAATCAGGGGCGATTCGGGAACTCTTCCCGGCAACAGCGGGAGTTTTTCCGTATCGCGCCCCGCTTCGCGCCGCCAACCTGTGCAGGTCCAAACCTTCAATGGAACCTGCCCCATGACAATAACAAGATCGTCACCTGCCGCTTTGTCACCACTGGCCCTGGCCCTGTTGCTGGGCGGCCTGTCGCTTTCGGGCCTTGCCAGCGCCGCCGATGCGGGCAAGGTCAGTTGGGAAGACATCGCCGAGGACCATCTCAGCACGCAAAACGTTCTGCAATACGGCATGGGCACCAACGCCCAACGCTGGAGCCCCCTGGCGCAGGTGAACGACAAAAACGTCTTCAAACTCACCCCGGCCTGGTCGTATTCCTTTGGCGATGAGAAGCAGCGCGGTCAGGAGTCTCAGGCCATTGTCAGCAACGGCGTGATTTACGTCACCGGCTCCTATTCCCGGGTATTCGCCCTGGAAGCCAAGACCGGCAAACGTCTGTGGACTTACAACCACCGCCTGCCGGACGACATCCGTCCGTGCTGCGACGTGGTCAACCGTGGCGCCGCGATTTACGGCGACAAGATTTTCTTCGGCACCCTGGATGCGCGAGTCATCGCGCTGGACAAGAACACCGGCAAAGTGGTCTGGAACAAGAAATTCGGCGACCACAGCAGCGGCTACACCATGACCGGCGCGCCAACGCTGATCAAGGATAAGGTCAGCGGCAAGGTGCTGTTGATTCACGGCAGTTCGGGTGACGAGTTCGGTGTGGTGGGCCGTCTGTTCGCCCGGGATCCGGATACCGGCGAAGAAGTCTGGATGCGGCCTTTTGTCGAAGGTCACATGGGCCGCCTGAATGGCAAGGACAGCACGCCGACCGGTGACATCAAGGCGCCCTCATGGCCGGACGACAAGACCACCGAAACCGGCAAGGTCGAAGCCTGGAGCCACGGCGGCGGCGCACCCTGGCAGAGTGCGAGCTTTGATCCCGAAAGCAACACCCTCATTGTTGGCGCCGGCAACCCCGGCCCGTGGAACACCTGGGCACGCACCGCCAAGGACGGCAATCCTCACGACTACGACAGCCTCTACACCTCAGGTCAGGTTGGGGTCGACCCGAGTACCGGCGAAGTGAAGTGGTTCTATCAACATACGCCGAACGACGCCTGGGATTTTTCCGGCAACAACGAACTGGTGCTGTTCGACTACAAGAGTCAGGACGGCAAGACCGTAAAAGCCACCGCCCACGCCGACCGCAATGGCTTCTTCTACGTGGTGGACCGCAACAACGGCAAGTTGCAGAACGCCTTCCCGTTCGTCGACAACATCAGTTGGGCCAGCCATATCGACCTGAAAACCGGGCGTCCGGTGGAAAACGAAGGCAAGCGTCCCGCCAAGCCATTGCCAGGCGAAACCAAGGGCAAACCGGTGGAGGTTTCGCCGCCGTTCCTGGGCGGCAAGAACTGGAACCCCATGGCCTACAGCCAGGACACCGGCCTGTTCTACGTTCCCGCCAACCAGTGGAAAGAAGACTATTGGACCGAAGAAGTGAACTACAAAAAAGGCTCGGCCTATCTGGGCATGGGCTTCCGTATCAAGCGGATGTATGAGGACCACGTCGGCACCCTGCGCGCCATGGACCCCACCAGCGGCAAGGTAGTCTGGGAGCACAAGGAGCGCCTGCCGCTCTGGGCCGGCGTGCTGGCGACCAAAGGCAATCTGGTGTTCACCGGGACCGGCGATGGCTTCTTCAAGGCCTTCAACGCCAAAACCGGGGAAGAGCTGTGGAGCTTCCAGACTGGCAGCGGCATTGTTTCCCCGCCCATCACCTGGGATCAGGACGGCGAGCAGTTCATTGGCGTGACGGTGGGTTACGGCGGCGCGGTGCCGTTGTGGGGCGGCGACATGGCCGAATTGACCAAACCGGTGGCGCAAGGCGGATCGTTCTGGGTGTTCAAGATTCCGAGCTGGGACAGCAAGACAGCGACCAGATAAAACGGCCTCTGTAGGAGCCAACTTGTTGGCGAGGCGGCGTGTCAGCTACGCCGCTTCGCGAGCAGCTCGCTCCCACGAATCGCATTAACCCTGCCCTGGAAAACCATCATGAACTACCTGCCGCTCATTCTATTTTTCGCCCTGCCCTGCGCGCTGGCCGCCGACGACGGCGAGCCGTTGGTGATCAACGGTTGCACCATCGCCGAAGCCAGCCAATGCCCGAACGCCGACCTGCGCGGCGCGGACCTGAGCAATCAGGATTTGCGCAAGATGAACCTGGCTGGCGCCGACCTGCGCGATGCCAATCTGCGTCATGCCCGCCTGGATCTGGCCAATCTGGAAAAAGCCCGCCTGCAGAACGCCACGCTGACCCGCGCCAGCCTGCAACAGACCAACCTGCGCCTGGCCGACCTTGGCGGCGCGCAACTGCAAGCGGTGCAAGGCTGGGGCTTGTTTGCCCAGGGCGCGCAATTCGAAGGCGCCAACCTCAGCGCCGCTTACCTGCAATTCGCTCGTTTGTCCGGGGCGAAACTGCATAACGTCAACTTGCAGGCTGCGGATCTGGAGATGACCTTTCTCAACAAGGCCGACCTGCAGGGCGCGGATCTGCGCGACGCGAATCTTCAGGAAACCAAGTTCGGCGCAAGCAATCTGGCCAACGCCAACCTCACGGGTGCACGGCATCCGTATGCCAATTTCCAGGACAGCAATATGCAAGGGTGCGTGGCGTGCCCTGGCGGTTGGGATGATTGAGGGGGCTGCGGATGAACCGTGAGAATGAGGCTTGCCCACGAATTGGCCGTAGGACCGGCTTTAGCCGGGAGGGCAATTGACGGCCTCGCGACTAAAGTCGCTCCTACAGTCGCTCCTACGGAAAATGGCATTGGCGCAAAAAACCTCACATAACCACCCGCATCACCCCGGTATCAATTGCCAGGTGCACCAGTTCCGCATGGGAACTGACCTGCAGCTTGTTCTTGAGCAATGTCAGGTAATTGGAAACGGTCTTGGCGCTGATGCACAGGCGTTCGGCAATCACCCGCGACGGCGTGCCTTTGGCGAGCATCAGGAAAATCTCCAGCTCCCGCCGGGTCATGCTTTGCAGACGCGGATCGGCGCAATCCTGCTGCTGAGGATTGCAGGCCAGTTGCGTGGCCAGCGGCTGCTCGATGTAAGCGTGCCCGGCAAGGATTCGGCGCACCGCCTCGATCAGCACATCGGGGGCCGAGCTTTTAGTCAGGTAGCCCGAAGCTCCGGCGTCCAGTGCCTGGCGCACCAGGGGAAGTTCGTCATGCATGCTGAAAAATAACACCCGCAGTTGCGGCAAGCGTTGTCGCAAGCGCCGGGTGGTTTCCAGACCGCTGATGCCTGGCAGGCCGAAATCCATGATCACCAGTTGCGGAATGTCTTCCTGCACACACACCAGGGCTTCCTCACCGGTCGCTGCTTCGCGCACCTGCACCAGCGGCAACATCGCGCGCAGCAAACTGGCGTAGCCCTGCCGCACCACGGCGTGGTCGTCGACAATCAGAATATGCATTCAAGCCTCCAGGGGAATGTTCAGTGCCAGCGTCCAGCCAGCACCGGGTTGCGTCTCGATATGCAGCTCACCGCGCAGGCAGCGGACGCGTTCGCGCATGGAATACAGGCCCACGCCGGGCCGCTGCGGTGGCAGCGCGCCGCAGCCGTTGTCGCGAATTTCCATGACCAGTCGAGCGCTAAGCCTGCGCAGGCTGACCCGCACCTGACTGGCGTTGGCATGCCTTACCACATTGGTCAGCGCTTCTTGCAGCAACCGGTACAGATGCGTCTTCGCAGCGGGGTTCAACTCGGGGAGTTGCGGGTCGACCAGCAGCACGCACTCAATGCCGTGAGCGCTGCGCCACTGCTCCGCCAGCAAGGTCATAGCCTCGGGCAGTGGCAGGTGCTGCAAGACCACCGGGTACAAATCCCGGATCAACGCCCGAAAGCCAAGCTGCAATTGCTCGCAATTGGCCTCCAGCCCCAGAGCGGTACTGCGCACCACGTCTGATTGATCGGCCACTATGCGCAGCAAACAGGCCTGGGCGCGAATCCCGGCAAGGTATTGGCCAAGGTCATCATGCAGGGTCTGCGCGAGTCGCGTGCGCTCCTGATCCTGCACCGCGAGCAGCGCTTGGGTCAGGCGTCGGTTATCGGCTTCGACATGTTCCAGGGTGGCGGTCATGCGGTTGAAATGCCCGGCCAATTGTTGCGCCTCGGCATTGCCTTGCAAGGGCAGGCGCACGTGCAGCGCCCCGCGAGAAACCTGCTGCAAGGCTTTGAGCAGGTTATCCAGCACATGCATGCCGCGACACACCGCCCAGCGAATCGTCGACAGACTCACCACCAGCGCCAGGCCACACAGCAACAGCAATTGCTGCAATGAGTCCCAGACCTCATCGATTTCATCGCTGGGATCGACGCCAAGCTGCACCCGCCGACCATCACTGAGGTCGAGAACCCGCACTGCGTGGCTCTCGGCGGGGAACAGCCAGCGAGCAATCAAGGCATCCGCGCCGCTTTGTGTGATCAGGTGTGGCGGCTCATCGGCGGCCAGCCAGATGACGCGCACATGGCGCAGGTGTTCGCTCAGATGCGGCTGGAGCGCGGCGGGCTGCTGTTCGGCGGTGTCACTCAGGTATTGCACCACGGCCTGGGCGGCGACCAGCTCGCGGTCGACATCGGCCACGGCCTGATGCAACAGCAGCCACAAGCAGGCCGCCGTGACCAGCGAGAAGAAACCGATCACCCAAAGGTTGATGCGCCAGAGTGCGGACATGACCTTGCCTTCTTATTATTGATATCCGCATGCTAAATCCCGGCAACAGCAGTCCGGCTACTACCTTGGTACTGGCAGACTGGTACTTTCTGCATATTTCCCCGCCCTCGCGGCGTTCCTATGCTGGCGCTACCCGTAACGGAGTGCCTCATGCGCCAGCTTTCCAGACCCGCCCTGCACTGCCTGCTTGCCCTTGCGGCGGCGGTCTTGTGGACAAGCCCAAGCCCGGCCGCCGATGAAACCCTGCAAGTGCGCGTCGGGTATCTGGCCTTCGTGCCCGACCCCGGCCCGCTGTTATCCAATGTCATTCCTGAACCGGTGGATGCCGGACTACGCGGCGCCGAACTGGCGATCATCGACAGCAACAGCACCGGGCGTTTCCTCAAACACAGCTACAACCTGGAAACCGCCAGCGCCGACAGTGCGCAGGCATTGCTGGAAAAAGCCCGCGCGCTGCATGAGCAAGGTTTGCGGCTGTTTGTGGTCAATGCTCCGGCGGATACGCTGCGCCAGCTCAGCGCCGCGTTGCCGGACAGTCTGCTGTTCAACGCTGGCAGCGCCGACGACAGCCTGCGCAGCACTGCCTGTTTGAGCAACGTGCTGCACACCTTGCCCAGCCGGGCGATGTTGACCGATGCGCTGGCGCAATTTCTCGCCGTACGGCGCTGGAATCGCTGGCTGCTGATCGTCGGTCAGACGCCCGATGATCAGGCGTATGCGGCGGCCGTACGCCGCGCCGCCAAGCGCTTCGGACACACCATCGTCGCCGAAAAAAGCTGGAGCTTTGACAACGACCAGCGCCGCAGCGCCCAGGCCGACATGCCGCTGTTCACCCAGACCGCCGAATACGACGTGGTGCTGGTAGCGGACGAACGGGGCGACTTTGGCGAGTACGTGCCCTACCAGACCTGGTACCCGCGCCCGGTCGCCGGCACCCAGGGCCTGACGCCGACCGGCTGGCACAAGACCGTGGAAACCTATGGCGCGGCGCAATTGCAGAAACGTTTCGAAGCCCTGGCCGGACGCTGGATGAACGACCGGGATTTCGCGGCCTGGATGGCCGTGCGCAGTATCGCCAGCGCAGTCAGCAAACTGCGCGGCGTCGATCCACTGGACATCCGCCGCCTGGAGTTAAGCGATCAGTTGCCGCTGGACGGCTTCAAGGGCCGCAAGCTCAGCTATCGCGCGTGGAATGGCCAGTTGCGCCAGCCAATTCCCATCGTCCAGCCCCGCGCCCTGGTCAGCACGTCGCCACAGGATGGCTTTCTGCACCCGGTCACCGAACTCGACAGCCTGGGCTATGACAAGCCCGAAGTGAGCTGCACCTTCAACTGACGTTTTGCCGACAATTCCAACAATAAGGAACACGCCATGCGCCGCACCCTGATCGCCACTGCCTTGATGGCCGCCGCCCTTTCAACCCTCGCGGGGCAAAGCCTGGCGGCCACCGCCTGGGTGTCCAACGAGAAGGACAACAGCCTCAGCCTGATCGACATGGACAGCCTGAAAGTCACGCAAACCATTGCCGTCGGCATGCGCCCTCGCGGCTTGCTGCTGTCCCATGACAACAAGCTGCTGTACATCTGCGCCAGCGACTCGGACCGGGTGCAAGTGATGGATGTGGCCACCCACAAAATCATCAAGGAGCTGCCCTCCGGCAAAGACCCGGAACAGTTCGCCCTGCACCCCAACAACCGCTGGCTGTATGTTTCCAACGAAGACGACTCGCTGGTGACGGTGATCGATACCGAGAACTCCAAGGTCCTGGCGCAGATCGATGTCGGCGTCGAACCCGAAGGCATGGCGGTCAGCCCCGACGGCAAGTGGGCGGTCAATACCAGCGAAACCACCAACATGCTGCACTGGATCGACACCAGCACCCAGACCCTGGCCGACAACACTTTGGTGGATCAACGACCACGCTTCGTCGAGTTCAATCAGGACGGCTCGCAACTCTGGGCATCGGCGGAAATCGGCGGCACGGTGAGTGTGATCGACGTCGCCACCCGCAAGATCATCAAGACCCTGAACTTCCAGATCAAAGGCGTTCACCCGGACAAGGTGCAGCCGGTGGGCATCAAGATCGCCGCCAACGGCAAATACGCCTTCGTCGCCCTGGGCCCGGCCAACCATGTGGCGGTGATTGACGCCAAGACCCTGGAAATCGTCGATTACCTGCTCGTCGGCAGGCGGGTCTGGCAGATGGCGTTTACCCCGGATCAAAGCCAGTTGCTGACCACCAACGGCGTCAGTGGCGATGTGTCGGTGATCGACGTCGCCAGCCTCAAGGTAACCAAGTCGATCAAGGTCGGCCGTTACCCTTGGGGTGTGGTCGTGACCCCATGAATGCGCTGGAGGTCGACGACCTGAGTTTCGCCTATGGGCCTCGGGAAGCCTTGCGCCAGATCAGTTTCAGCCTCGCTCCGGGCCGCTTTGGTGCGTTGCTCGGCCCCAATGGCGCGGGTAAATCAACCCTGATCGCCTTGCTGACCCGGCTGTATGACCTGCAACGCGGCGAAATTCGCGTGGGCGGCTGTTCCCTGCGCCAGACGCCGCGCCCGGCGCTGCGGCAATTGGGTGTGGTGTTTCAACAAAGCACGCTGGACCTGGACCTGAGTGTCGAACAAAACCTGCGTTATCACGCCGCGCTGCACGGCATGCCGCGTCGTTCGGCAATCGCCCGCGTCGCTGAAGAACTGGCGCGTCAGGGGTTGACCGAGCGCAAGGCCGAACGGGTCCGCGAGCTGAATGGCGGGCATCGGCGTCGGGTGGAAATCGCTCGGGCCCTGTTGCATGAGCCACGCCTGTTGCTGCTCGACGAAGCCAGCGTCGGCCTTGATCCGGCCAGCCGTCTGGCGCTCAACCAGCACGTGCGCAGCCTGTGTCGCGAACAAGGCATCAGTGTGCTTTGGACCACGCATTTGCTCGATGAAGTGCAGCCCGACGATGACTTGCTGATCCTGCATCAAGGACGCCTGGTCGCCTCAGGCAACGCCGGAGCCGTCAGTGCCGAACATGGCGGTGAACTGGGCACTGCGTTTGCCCGCCTGACCCTTGTTTCTGCATCTGGAGCAATCAGCCGATGAACGCCTATTGGCAATGTTTCAGCGGTATTGTCCTGCGTGAATGGCTGCGTTTCATTCTGCAACGCACACGATTCCTCAGCGCGTTGGTGCGCCCACTGCTGTGGCTATTGGTGTTCGCGGCAGGTTTTCGCGCGGCGCTGGGCATCGCCATCATCGAGCCCTACGACACCTACATTCCTTACGAGGTGTACATCATTCCGGGCCTGGCCTGCATGATTCTGCTGTTCAACGGCATGCAAGGCTCATTGTCCATGGTTTACGACCGGGAAATGGGCAGCATGCGCGTGTTACTCACCAGCCCACTGCCTCGCACCTTTCTGCTGATCAGCAAATTGCTGGCCACGTCGTTGATTTCGTTGTTGCAGGTGTATGCCTTTCTGGCGATTGCCTGGGTTTACGGCGTGCAACCACCCGCATGGGGTTTGCTGGCAGCGCTGCCAGCCTTGTTGTTGGTGGCGTTGATGCTCAGCGCGTTGGGCCTGTTGCTGTCGAATGCGATCCGCCAACTGGAAAACTTCGCCGGGGTGATGAATTTCGTGATCTTCCCGATGTTTTTCCTGTCGTCGGCGCTTTATCCGCTATGGAAAATGCAGGAGGCCAGCCAATGGCTGTATTGGCTGTGCGCGATCAACCCGTTCAGCCACGCGGTGGAACTGGTGCGCTTTGCCCTTTATGAGCGCTTCAACCTGCTGGCAGCGGCGGTCTGCCTGGGCTTGACGATCATTTTCACGCTGCTGGCCATCGTCACCTTCAACCCCCAACACGCCGCCGTCCGCAAGCCAGGCTAATGTCGCCTTGCAGCTTGAAGCGTGCCGCTCCAGGCTGCTCTTCTACTACTTTCGTACTGGTTTTGCTTTCTATCGTCGCATTCCCAAAGCGGCGGTTGTGCCTTGTAATGCAGGTCATAACAAGAAAGGAATAGCCGCCATGCTGCGTGCTTTGCGCTCAACCCTGCTATCGATGGTGCTTGCTACGACGCTGCCGTGCCTCGCCGTGGCTGACACCCCGTTGTTTTCCGCCGATGGCTATCGCATAGCTTTGTATCGCAGCCCGACGCCCGTTCAGGTCGAGGGCGCGCGGATTATTGACACGGCGCAGCTTCAGGCGCTTATGCAACAACCTGCCAAACCGCTGCTGATCGATGTGTATCGCCGACAATGGCTGCAAGGTCGCTTCATCGAAGACGAACCTCACGCCAATCTGCCGGGCAGTCTGTGGCTGGCCAATACTGGCGACGGTGAACTGACAGAGCAATGGCAGGCTTATTTTGTCGGCCATCTGCAGCAAGCCAGCGCCGGTCGTCACGATATGCCAATGGTGTTTTACTGCCGCGCCGATTGCTGGCTGAGCGGGAACGCCGTGAAGCGCGCGGCGGCGCTGGGCTACAGTGATCTGTATTGGTACCGCGACGGTCTCGACGCCTGGCAGGCTGCCGGTTTGCCCGTCAAATCTGCGCAACCGCTGCCACTGCCCTGACACAAACGCAACGGACCCGAAGCACCATCAGAACAACACCATATTCCATAAAAACAAGGTGAATGGCATGTACAAAATTCTAATAGCCGACGATCACCCGCTGTTTCGCGAGGCCATCCACAACGTCATCACTGACGGTTTTCCCGGCAGCGAAGTGATGGAAACCGAGGACCTGGAAAGCGCCCTGGCCTTGACCCAGCAGCATGACGATCTGGACCTCATCCTGCTGGACCTGAACATGCCCGGCATGCACGGCCTCAATGGCCTGATAAACCTGCGCAACGAAGCGCCGACCATCCCGGTGGTGATCGTTTCCGCCGAGCAGGACAAACAGATTGTTCTGCAAGCCATCACCTACGGCGCAGTGGGTTTCATCACCAAATCGTCGCCGCGACTGCAAATGACCCAAGCCATCGAGCAGATTCTCAACGGCAACGTTTATCTGCCGTCGGACATCATCCGCAGTCAGAAGCCCGCCACCCGCCGACATAACAGCGAAAACCGAAGCTTCCCGCCGGAACTGCTGCAAGCCCTGACCCGCAAGCAATTACTGGTGCTGGAACGCATGACCAAGGGCGAGTCGAACAAACAGATCGCCTACACCTTGGAAATCGCCGAAACCACGGTCAAGGCCCACGTTTCAGCGATCCTGCGCAAGCTCAATGTGCACAACAGGGTGCAAGCCATTCTCAGCGCCGGAGACATTGATTTCGCCGCGTACCTGCGGCGCTGATCCATGCTCGTCTGAACCTGGTTGCCCGCCCTGCCACTGATTTTACAAAGCCGGTGGCCGGCTTCGTATGCTCCTTGAGTCGCGTTCAATGGCTTCCTTGGGATGAAGCCTCGATCAGCGATCTCCTCAGCCCTGCCGCACCATCCCTTCGCACGCCTCTTCGATATCGCTGGTTTGGGTGGGCCGCACCAGACGGCTCAACTCCTCACCGTCGCGCATGAATATCAGTGTCGGCCATAACTTGACGCGAAATGAACGGCCCAGCGGTCGCCCGCTGCCATCCTCGATTTTCAGATGCCGCACGTCGGGGTAATCGCGCATGACCGTGCTGATCAGCGGCTGTGCAGCTTTGCAGTAACCGCACCAATCGGTGCCGAACTCGATCAGCGTCGCGCCCTGCAAGGCGTCTACCTCGGCGCGCGTCGGTGCGGTGGTGGCGTAAGGCTGGCTGCTCATGGAATGTCTCCGAAAATGGGAATGCTCTGCCGTCGATGGTCAATGTGACATGTGAACGACGCCATGGGCAGAGGGTTCCTTACTCGTGTTCAGACTCATCTGCGCATTTCTACCCTTGCGTGATCGGAAATATGGACTTACATTACGACCATAATATTACGACCGTAATCCATAGATTCCCGTCGCGGCCAAGGCTGCGACGCACACTTGCGCAGGTAACGCTGATGAACAGTTCACTTCAGGCCGATTTAACGGCCAGCACCGCCGTCCCATCGCGCAACAAGTCGCCCCTGCTCAAACGCCTGTTGTTGCTGCTGGTGATCATCACCGCGTTGGTGGCCGCGGTACTGTTCGGCCTGCATTGGTGGACGGTCGGCCGCTTCATTGAATCCACCGACGATGCTTATATCGGTGGCGACGTCACCGTGATCGGTCCCAAGGTGCCGGGCTATATCACCGAGCTGAAGGTCGTCGACAACCAGTTCGTCCACGCCGGTGACTTGCTGGTAAAGATCGACGACCGTGATTACCAGGCCGCGCTGCACAAAGCCGAAGGTGCAGTCGCCGCTCAGCAAGCGCTACTGGCCAATCTGGATGCCACCGAAGAACTGCAACACGCGGTGGTCGGTCAGGCCAAGGCCGGTATCGATGCCGCTAACGCCGAAACCGTGCGCTCACGGGACGATCATGCGCGCTATAAAGACTTGGTCAGCCGCTCCGCCGTGTCGGTAGAAAGCGCCCAGCGTGCTGACGCGACGTTCAAGACCGCGCAAGCCAACGGCGCCAAGGCCCAGGCTTCGTTGCTCGCCACACAACGCCAACTCAATGTGATTGCCAGCCAGAAACAGCAGGCTCGCGCGGCGCTGATGCAAGCCGTGGCCGAGCGGGAGATGGCGCAGCTCAACGTTGCCTACACCGAATTGCGTGCGCCGGTGGATGGCGTAATCGGCAACCGTCGGGCGCGGGTCGGCGCCTACGCAGCGGCCGGAACCCAACTGCTTTCGGTGGTGCCCGCCAGCGGCTTGTGGGTCGACGCCAATTTCAAGGAAGACCAATTGGCGCACATGCTGCCCGGCCAACCGGTGACCATTCACGCCGACGTGCTGCCGGGTCGCGAATTTCACGGGCATCTGGACAGCCTGGCCCCAGCGACCGGCGCGCAATTCAGCGTATTACCGCCGGAAAACGCCACCGGCAACTTCACCAAGATCGTGCAGCGAGTGCCAGTTCGGGTGTTGCTGGATCAGGACGACAGCACGCTGGGCAGCCTGCGGCCGGGTCTTTCGGTTACCGCGCAAGTCGACACCAACGCCAAGGTCAGCGTTCCGACTCCATCCGCACCGGTTGCTGCGGCTAATGTGAGCCGTGCGCCATGAGTACGGTCGGCGTTGCTGCTTCTGCGCAGCCTTTCGACGCGGCATCGATGCCCACCGCGCAAAAAGTCTTCGCCTTCGCCACCATGTGCGTGGGCATGTTCATTGCCCTGCTCGACATCCAGATTGTCTCGGCTTCGCTACGTGATATCGGCGGCGGCTTGTCGGCCGGCGCAGATGAAACGGCCTGGGTACAGACCAGCTACCTGATTGCCGAAATCGTGGTCATCCCGCTGTCCGGCTGGTTGTCCCGAGTGATGTCGACCCGCTGGCTGTTCTGCGCGTCGGCGGTGGGTTTCACCCTCGCCAGCCTGCTGTGTGGCCTGGCGTGGAATATCCAGAGCATGATCGCCTTTCGTGCCCTGCAAGGTTTTCTAGGCGGCTCGATGATCCCGATGGTATTTACCTCGGCGTTCATGTTCTTCACCGGCAAACAGAAAGTCATCGCCGCTTCGACCATCGGCGCCATCGCGTCCCTGGCGCCGACGCTGGGCCCGGTGATTGGCGGCTGGATCACTGATGTTTCGTCCTGGCACTGGCTGTTTTACATCAACCTGCTGCCGGGCATTTTTGTCGCGGTTGCCGTGCCGATGCTGGTCCGTATCGACAAACCGGACCTGTCCCTGCTCAAGGGCGCCGACTACGCGAGCATGCTGTTCATGGCGGTATTTCTCGGCTGCCTGGAATACACCCTGGAGGAAGGGCCGCGCTGGAACTGGTTCAGCGACAGCACGATTGTCGCCACGGCATGGATCTCCGGGATCGCGGCGCTGGCGTTCGTCAGCCGCACTTTGATGGTCGCCAACCCCATCGTTGATTTGCGCGCATTGAAGGATCGCAATTTCGCCTTGGGTTGCTTCTTCTCGTTCGTGACCGGCATCGGTCTGTTCGCGACGATTTACCTGACGCCGCTGTTCCTCGGCCGGGTGCGTGGCTACAGCGCGCTGGATATCGGCCTTGCGGTGTTCTCCACCGGTGTATTTCAGGTGATGTCGATCCCGCTGTATGCGTTTCTCGCCAATCGGGTCGACCTGCGCTGGATTCTCATGGTCGGGCTGGCGTTGTTCGCCGTATCCATGTGGGACTTCTCGCCGATTACCCACGATTGGGGCAGCAAGGAATTGCTGTTGCCCCAGGCCTTGCGCGGCATTGCCCAACAATTGGCCGTGCCTCCAGCGGTGACCCTGACCCTGGGCGGGCTGGCCATGGCGCGGCTCAAGCAGGCATCAGGCTTGTTTAACCTGATGCGCAACCTCGGTGGCGCGATCGGCATTGCCGCCTGCGCGACGATTCTCAACGACCGCACCAATCTGCATTTCACGCGCATGGCCGAACACCTGAACAGCAGCAACGAAGCCATGAACCAATGGCTGAGCCAGGTGAGCGGCAATCTGGCCAGCCTTGGCCAGTCCGGCAACGACGGCATGACCGCCGCGTTGCATCAACTGTGGCTGCTGACACTGCGCGAAGCCCAGACCCAAACCTACGCCGATGCGTTCCTGGCGATCATGGTCTGTTTCATCATCGCCACCGCCATGGTGCCGTTGATGCGCAAGGTCGTTCCGCCCGCTGCGCCTTCCGCCGACGCTCACTGAGAAACCCACGCCATGAAGACCCTGAATAGCACCCGCACTTTTACCTTGAGCCTGCTGGTGGTGGCGTTGGCCGGCTGCGCAGTCGGCCCGGATTACCAGACGCCCGTGCCCATCGTCAGTGGCCCGTTCAGCCAGCAGACATTGCTCGACCAGCGGATTGGCGAGACGCCCGCGCCGTCGCTGGACACCTGGTGGAACGGTTTCGCCGATCAGCAACTGAACCGGATCATCGAGCGTGTGCTCAAGCAGAATCTCGATCTGCAGGCCTCCATGGCCCGGGTCGAACAGGCCCAGGCTGCCGCCCGTGAAGCTGGGGCCGAACGTTTGCCCGAGGGCAATCTCGACGCTCGCGCCGTGCGTCAACGCCAGTCCCAGGAAAGCGCGCTGGGCAAGATCGGCAGCACCTTTCCCGGCTACGAACGCAATCAGACGATTGAAACCATCGGTGCTGGCGCCAGCTGGGAGGTCGACCTGGCCGGTGGCCTGAAGCGTGGCGAACAAGCTGCCAGCGCCGAAGCCCAGGCAGCCGAGGCCAATCACACCGGCGTGCGGATTTCCGTTGCGGCCGAGGCGGCCGACGCTTACTTCCGGGTGCGGGGCGCGCAACAACGCATCGCGCTGGCCGAAGATCAGGTACAGACCGAAGCGGCCTTGCTGGCCCTGGTCAACGACCGTTTCGGCAGCGGCCTGTCGACCCATCGCGAACAGGCCCAGGCTCAGGCGCTGGTCTTGCAGGCCCGCGCCACCTTGCCGCCATTGCGCACGGAACTGGCGTTGCAGCTCAACCGGCTCGATGTGCTGATGGGCGCGCAACCCGGCACCTACGCCAAAGAATTGCTGACCCGTTCGCAAAGCTACAAGGTGCCGACGATCAGCGACACCGACGGCCCTGCCAGCCTGCTGCGCCGGCGTCCCGACGTGATGGCGGCCGAACGCCGTCTGGCTGCGTCCAGCGCACATATCGGCGCGGCCATTGCCGAGTATTACCCGAAGGTCTCGCTGGCCGGTTTACTGGGTTTTGAAAGTCTGCACAGTGGTTCGTTGATCGGCGCTTCGGCGTTTCAACCCCAGGCCATCGTCGGCCTGCACTGGCGGCTGTTCGATTTCGGTCGGGTAGACGCTGAAGTCGCCCAGGCCAAAGGCGCCAACGCCGAAGCTCTGGCGCAATACCGCCAATCAATGCTGCGCGCCACCGAGGATGTGGAAAACGCCATCGTGACCCTGACCGAACTGGAATCCCAGCATCGGGAAGTGGAACAGGAAGTCGCCGCCCACAAAGTCGCCCGCGACGCCGCGCAGGATGCCTATAAAGGTGGGGCGATCAGTCTCGTAGAAGTGCTGGATGAAGACCGGTTGTTGCTGACCTCGCGGGATCAATTGGCGCAACTGCACGCCAATGACGCCCGGGCGGCGGTGGCCACATTCCGCGCGCTGGGCGGTGGCTGGCCGCAGGCGGTGCAGACTGCCGGGAAGTAGATCACCTGATTTTGTGGGAGCGAGCTTGCTCGCGAATAGGCCATTACATCCAGCACATGTATCTCGCCAGAAATATCGCCTTCGCAAGCAAGCTTGCTCCCACGGGTCGTGCGCTTATTGGCTCCTAGCCTTTGATAAACGCCAACAACGCCTGGTTGACCTCATCGGCCAGGGTCGTGCACATGCCGTGAGGTGCGCCGGGGATGATTTTCAGGGTCGAGCCCTTGACCAATTCCGCACTGCGCAACGCGGAGGCCTTGATCGGCACGATCTGGTCGTCGTCACCGTGCAGAATCAGCGTCGGGATGTCGATTTTCTGCAGGTCTTCGGTGAAGTCGGTTTCCGAGAAGGCCTTGATGCAGTCCAGTTCGCCTTTGATCGAACCGAGCATACCCATGAACCAGAACGCATCGATGGTGCCCTGCTCGACCTTGGCGCCTTCGCGATTGAAGCCGAAGAACGGCACGGCCAGGTCCTTGAAGAACTGCGAGCGGTTGCCGAGTGTGCCAGCACGAATACCGTCGAACACATCAATCGGCAAGCCTTCCGGATTCGCCTCGGTCTTGAGCATCAGCGGTGGTACTGCGCCGATCAGCACGGCTTTGGCAACCCGGGAAGTACCGTGACGTCCGAGGTAACGCGCCACTTCACCACCACCGGTGGAGTGACCGATCATGATCGCGTCTTTCAGATCCAGCGCTTCGAACAGCTCCGCCAGATCGTCGGCGTAGGTGTTCATCTCGTTGCCTTCCCACGACTGACCCGAACGGCCATGACCGCGACGGTCGTGAGCAATCACGCGATAACCCTGCGCGCCGAGGAAAACCATCTGCGCATCCCACGCATCGGCATCCAGCGGCCAGCCGTGAGAGAACACGATGGGCTGGCCGGTGCCCCAATCCTTGTAAAAAATCTCGGTGCCATCTTTGACTTTCAACAGGCTCATTGGATATTCCTCAGGTGATGAAGTGATGGGAGATGCTAAGACGTGAGGAAGGAGACTAGACGCGAATGAGGCGCAGACATTGAACATCTGTGCGGTTTTTGATGGGTGGTTGCCGCCCTGGCTCGCACACAAGGGAAATGTGTACATATCCATTGCTTCGATAACGGCGGCTTTTGGTTGCGCCCTTACGGCGCCTCACTTTTGAACAGCCCAAAAGTAAGCAAAAGGCTCTTGCCCCACCACTCGGTCCCTCGCTTTGGCTCGGCATGCCCGTAATCCGACATTGATTCGGAGGGTCGCCGCAAAGGGCCATCCCTGGCCCAGTGCGGCTAAACCGGCGTCCTGCCGGTTTACCCTCCAAATCAACATCGGATTTCGGCCAGCGTGATTTGACGGGGCGCTTGAGATCAAGATCAAAAACAAAGCCAAAGCCAAAGCCAAAGCGGCGTTGAATCTGTGTGGACCGTATCTCAACTGTAGGAGCGAATTTATTCGCGAGGCGTAAGTGTCAGCTACACAATCATCGTTGCCGGCTATCGCTAACAAAACCAGCACATACCGCGCGGTAAGTTCGCAAAACAGGTCGGTTTTCAGGCCGCCTCACTTTTCGAAAGTGACCCGCCGTAAGGGCGCAACCCTAAGCAGCCTTTACCGCAGCAACGGATATACCCCCCCAATCTGACCCTGTATAGATCAGACCTGCATCCCATCCCGCCCCACAACCACGCCCTCCGGCAACTCGCTTTCATGCTCCATCAGCCACACATCCAGCGTATGCCCGACATGGGTCAGCACCGCCTTGGCAGGTTGCAGACGGTCGATGATGTCCAGAGCCAGGCTCAGATCGTTGTGATTGCGTGGGGTTTGTGGCTGCTGCGGCATGGAGCAGTCGAGGATCAACGCATCCAGCGGTTCACGTTGCAGATAAGCGAAGGTCGCTTCGGGCAGGCCGACGGTGTCGGTGAGGTACGCAACGCGTCGCCCTTCCCCTTGCAACAGGTAACCGAGCGTCGGTTTTGAATGAACCAAGGGTAACGCCGTCACGCTCAAGGCACCGAGCTGACGGGTTTCAAACTCAATGAAAGGCTGGCTGAAATCCAGAATGCCCGGATGCTTGTACAGATCGGACAAACCTTCCGGGTCCACCGGGCCGTGTACCGGAATGACCAGTCCCTGGCCCCAGCGCAGATGCAGCAAGCCCTGCGCATGATCGGCGTGGTAGTGGGTTTGCAGAATGCCGTTCAGGCTGCGCGGCGGGAATCGTTCGGTGAGGTCGGTCAGGCCGCTGTCGATCAACCAGCGCTGATCGCCGCATTCAACCAGTGCGCTGCACGGCAGCCGCCGATAATGCTGGTCGGTATGCGCCAATCCACAGGCCGCGCATTGGCAGCCGTAGACCGGCACTTGCCGGGCGTCAGCGGTGCCCAGCAAGGTCAGGCGCATGCGTGCTCGCGGGCGATGCGCTGGATCAACTGTTCGACACTGTGTTCCAGCGCTCCAGAGTTATCCAGGACAAAAACCCCTGGGGCCGAGGCTTGCACATCGCCGGAAAATTCAGCGTTGCGCCGCAACCGCGCGTCGATTTCAGCCGCCGATTCCCTGCCCCGCGCCAGCAAACGCTGACGCAAAGCCTGTTCGCTGACGGTCAGCAGCACCGCCAGCAAATCGGGATAACGTTGTCGCGCCTGAGGCAGATAGCCCCGGGAACCGTTGATCAGCACATCGGAGCCTTGCGCAAGCCATTCGTCGATCTCTTTGGGAATGCCGTAATGCAAGCCGTTGGCCTGCCAGCTCAAGGCGAATTCGCCCTGCGCCTGCATCGCCGTAAATTGCTCGACACTCACCGCTTGCGCCGCCTCGCCGACCGCTTCCGCCGAACGGGTGATCACCCGGCGCACGATTCGGCAGCCGCGCCGTGCCAGCTCATCGCGTGCCGCGTCCAGCAGGCTGTCCTTGCCCGAACCGGACGGTCCGATGAGATAGATCAACCTGCCAACCATCAATACACCCTCTTGCCTTGCCGCCATACGTGTTGAATCACCGGCAGCGCGTCCTGAGTCCGGACATGAACCAGGTCAGCGCGCAGACCGATACGAATTTCCCCACGATCAGTCAGACCCGCCGCAATTGCCGGTGCTCTGCTGACCATGCTCACCGCCTGCGACAGCGAGCAATTCTGCTCCTGATCGGCCAGCGCGAACGCGGCCTGCAGCAGGCTGGCCGGATAGTAGTCGCTGGAGAGAATATCCAGTAGCCCTACTTTGGCCAGACCCGCCGCCGCGACGTTGCCCGAGTGCGAACCGCCGCGCACCACATTCGGCGCGCCCATCAATACGCTCATGCCCAAACGGCGGCAGGTCTGGGCCGCTTCCAGCGTAGTGGGAAACTCGGCGATGGTCATCCCGTAACCTGCCGACTCTTCGACATGAGCGACGGTTGCGTCGTCGTGACTAGCCACCGACAAGCCCCGCGCCAGGCAATCCTCAACAATCGCGCGCCTATAGCTGTCGCTGTATTTGCGGGAGTTGGCGACCTGTTCGACGATGAATTCGTCCATCTGCGCCGTGTTCAGGTGATATTTGCCCATGTAGTACTCGCGGTACTTGGACTCCAGGGCGAACTGACGCTGGCCCGGCGAATGGTCCATCACCGACACCAGCTGGACCAGCGGCTGTTCCACCAGATCGCGGAACACACTCAAGGTGTCCGGATGGCAGACTTCGCAGCGCAGGTGCAAACGGTGCTCGGCGCGGGTCAACCCGGCAGCATTGGCCGCCGCGATGGCTTCGAGCATGGCCGGCAGTTGCTGCATGCGCTTGCCCTTGGGGTTCACGTCGCCAATGGACAGCGCGTCGAATACGGTGGTGATGCCGGACGAGATAATCTGCGCATCGTGACTGAGCACCGCCGATGCCGACGGCCAGTCCACGCCGGGGCGCGGCGACAGATGTTTTTCGAGGTTATCGGTATGCAGCTCCACCAGGCCCGGCAGCAAATAGTCGCCCTGCAGGTCTTGCGCCTGGGGCAGCCTGCTGCGCCCTTCGCTGACCTCGGCAATCAGGCCGTTGCGCAACACCACGGTGCCGTGGAATACCTGTTCGGCGCCGACTACCTGGGCGTTGGTCAGAATCTGTTCGGTCAGCATTGCAGCAACTCCTTGGCGGTGAGTTCCAGTGGGGTCATGTTCAGATGGCGGTCGGCGACGGCTTCGCGAGCGGTACGGTCGTGGAAGATACCGATCAACGCGGCTCCGGCCTGCTTGGCTTCGTTGATCAGTTGCAGCACCACCTGGCCATTGGTGTCATCCAGCGAAGCCGTCGGTTCGTCCAGCAGCATCACTGGCCAGGGCACCATGAAACCCCGGGCGATATTGATCCGTTGCTGCTCGCCACCGGAGAACGTCCCCGGTGCCAGTTGCCACAAGCGCTGCGCAATGTTCAAGCGCGTCAGCAGCAATTCGGCACGGGCCTTGGCCTCGACTTTGTTCCAGCCTCGGGCCAGCGCCGGTTCCATCACCACGTCAAGGGCGCAGACCCTCGGGATCACGCGCAGAAACTGGCTGACATAACCCAAAGTTTGCCGCCGCACCGCCAGCACTTGCCGGGGTTCGGCGCCCACCAGTTCCAGCGGCTGCCCTTCATGCTGCACACGAATGCTACCGCCTGCCGGAAGATAATTGCCGTACAACGTGCGCAACAAGGTGCTTTTGCCTGCGCCGGAATGCCCGTTGAGGACCAGGCATTCGCCGCCACGCACCGAAAAATTCAGGCCGCGCAGCACATTGAGCACCACGCCGTTTTGTTGATGCAGGGTGAAAGTCTTCGAGAGGTCGCGGACCTCGATCAGGGTATTCATCAGGCTCATCCCAAAAGTCGCTTCACGGTTGCAGCACCGAAGACACCAGCAGCTGCGAGTATGGATGCTGCGGGTCATCGAGAATCTGGTCGGTCAGGCCGGTTTCGACGATCCGCGAAGCGCGCATCACGATCAGCCGATCCGCCAGCAGCCGCGCCACCGCCAGATCGTGGGTGACGATTACGACGGCCAGATCCAGCTCCCGCACCAGGCCGCGCAGCAGATCGAGCAGCCGTGCCTGCACCGACACATCCAGCCCGCCGGTGGGTTCATCCATGAAAATCAAACGTGGGCTGGACACCAGGTTGCGCGCGATCTGCAAGCGCTGCTGCATGCCGCCGGAAAACGTGCGTGGCAAGTCGTCGATGCGCAGCGGGTCGATTTCCACTTGCGTCAGCCAGTCGATGCCGGCCCCACGCAGTTGCTGATAATTGCGCATGCCCTGGGCCATCAGGCGCTCGCCGATATTGGCCCCGGCGGAAACGCCCATGCGCAAGCCGTCACGCGGATTCTGCTCGACGAAGCCCCACTCGGTGCGCAGCAAGGTGCGGCGCTCGGTTTCGCTGGCGCTGTACAGGTCCAGCACATGGCCGTCCTTGCGCCGATAATCGATGCCGCCACGATCCGGCGGGCACCGTCCGCTGAGCAGCGACAACAAGGTGGATTTGCCGGAACCGGACTCGCCGACGATGCCCAGCACTTCACCGGGATACAACTCGAAATTGACGTCCTGACAGCCCTTCTCCGGGCCATACAGCCGCGTCAGGCCGCGAACCTTGAGCAGCGGCGATGCAGCGTCAGGGTTTGCCGGAAAGATGGGTGCGGCGTGTGCGCTGTTCATTGGCCGGTCTCCTGCTGCAATACGCGCTGGGCGCAGTAATCGGTGTCGGAGCAGACAAAACTTTGCGTGCCAGCATCGTCGAGGATCAGCTCGTCGAGGTAGGAATCATGGCTGCCGCATATCGCGCAGTTGTGCTCCCAGCTCTGGATCTGGAACGGGTGATCCTCGAAATCCAGGCTGTGTACGCGGGTGAATGGCGGCACCGCGTACAGGCGCTTCTCGCGACCGGCACCGAAGAGCATCAAGGCCGGGCTCATGTCGAGCTTGGGGTTATCGAATTTCGGGATCGGCGACGGGTCCATCACGTAACGCTCATCGACCATCACCGGGTACGCATAGCTGGTGGCGATATGGCCGAAGGTGGCGATGTCTTCGTAGAGTTTCACGTGCATCACCCCGTAATCATTGAGCGCGTGCATGGTCCGGGTTTCGGTTTCCGAAGGCTCGATAAAGCGCAGCGGCTCAGGGATTGGCACCTGATAAACCAGAATCTGATCGGCATGCAACGGGGTTTCCGGGATGCGGTGGCGAGTCTGGATAACAGTCGCATCCGGAGTGCGCTCGGTGGTGGCGATGCCTGCGGTGCGCCCGAAAAAGCGCCGGATCGACACCGCATTGGTGGTGTCGTCCGCGCCCTGATCGATGACCTTGAGCACGTCTTCAGCGCCGAGAATTGCTGCCGTCAACTGCATGCCGCCGGTGCCCCAGCCATAAGGCAATGGCATCTCGCGGCCACCGAACGGCACTTGATAACCGGGAATCGCCACGGCCTTGAGCAAGGCGCGACGGATCATGCGTTTGGTCTGCTCGTCGAGATAAGCGAAGTTATACGCTTCGTCGCGCTCCGGTCGGGCCGGTCGGGATGTCTGGTAGGCATTCATGCGTGCGGCTCCTTGTGCGCAGGTGCGCGCAGCTTGCGGATCAACTCCAGTTCGGACTGGAAGTCCACGTAGTGCGGCAGTTTCAGGTGCGAGACAAAACCGGCGGCCTCGACGTTATCGCAGTGGGCCAGGACAAACTCTTCCTGCTGCGCCGGTGACTGAATCTCTTCGTTGAACTCCTCGGCACGCAGCGAGCGGTCCACCAGCGCCATGGCCATGGCCTTGCGCTCTGCATGACCGAACGCCAGGCCGTAACCGCGAGTGAACTGCGGCTGTTCAGTGCCGGAGCCAACGAACTGATTGATCATTTCGCATTCGGTGACTTCCAGAGTGCCGATGGAAATCGGGAAACCCAGTTCTTCGGGCTCGATCCACACCTCGACTTCGCCGATACGAATCTCCCCGGCGAACGGGTGATTGCGGCCATAACCGCGCTGGGTCGAATAGCTCAGCGCCAACAGAAAGCCCTCGTCGCCACGAGCCAGTGCCTGCAAGCGCTGGGCGCGGGTGGCCGGGTATTCCAGTGGCTCGCGGGTGATATCAGCGACCGCTTCGCCGTCATCCGCTTCGTTCTTGATCAACCCTTCTTTAGCGAGCAAGCCCAGCACACGCGGGCACGGCTCCAGCGCCGCGCCCTCCTGCACCTGCGGCCCGGCAAACTCGCCTTCGGCCAGCAGGCTGAAATCCAGCAGGCGATGGGTGTAGTCGAAGGTCGGGCCGAGCAATTGCCCGCCCGGTACGTCCTTGAACGTCGCTGAGAGGCGACGGTTGAGCTGCATGTTCGAGGTGTCGATGGGCAAGCTGGCGCAGAAACGCGGCAGCGTGGTGCGATAGGCCCGCAGCAGGAAGATCGCTTCGATCATGTCCCCGGCCGCTTGCTTGATCGCCAGCGCGGCCAGTTGCTCGTCGTACAGCGAGCCTTCAGTCATGACCCGAGCCACGGCCAGCGGCAATTGCTGGCGGATCTGCTCGACGCTGAGTTCCGTAATGGAAGTATCGCCCCGGCGCTTTTTCGCCAGCAGCTTGTGGGCGTTGTCGATGGCCTGTTCGCCACCCTTGACCGCGACGTACATCAGGCACGCTCCTGCACACGAGTGCTGCGTGGCAAACCGAGCAAGTCACTGCCCGCGAGGAAAAACACATCCAGGCCACGAGGAAAATCGTTATGGGTTTCCCGCTCCTGCCAGAACGTATCGTTGACCGGCAGTGCGACGCGGTTTTCCGTCTGGATGCCCGGCCCGCGCCAGCTCAGCAGCGGCCCGCCGGACAGGCTCGGCAGCTGGATCAGCAAGGTGCAGGACTGATCAGGGTAACGGTCGTTGCCCAGATCGAAGCCGTGCAAATCATGCAGCTGACTGTGATCGAGCAAAGCGAAGCGTGCGTTCTGCCGCTCGCTGACAATCGGGCAGCCACAATGGAAGGTCAGGTTGGCACGAATGACCGGCGTATCGAACGCTGGCGCCAGCCACAACGGCGTGTCGATATCCAGCAGCGCCAGACACAATGCATGACTGGCCGCCGCCAGACCTTGCAAGGCCGGTGGCTGTTGCGCCGCCTGCAAGGGATGAATCACGCCGGGACCGGCCAGCGCCTTGAGCGCCGCACGAAAACTGCGTTGCGCATCGAGCACAGGGTCGGCGAATGCCGGTTGCAGAAGGGTTGCGCTCATCAGTCTTCTCCTCTGACCAGGGTAAAGAATTCCACCTTGCTGGCGGCGGTCTGTGCGTCTTGCTCGGCGCGGCGTGCGGCCTGAGTGCGGGCCAGCGGCTCGATCAGTTGGTTGAGCCAGTGCTGCTGTTGCGTGCCTTGCAGATGGGCGTCGGCCAGAGCGGCCAGTTCGGCGCGGGCCTTGTCGCGCCCGGCCAGGTAACTGAAACCGGTGCGCCCGTCCGCGAGGCGCACCACGCAGCGGGTCACGCTCATTTCCCCGACGTTGAATGGCGCGCCAGTGCCGCCCATGCGGGCACGCACCAGGGTCATGCCGATTTCCGGGGCGCGAATCAATTGGTATTCGGCATCGCGCAAGGCCGATTCATGAAGGTTCAAGTCGTCGCGGGTGGCGCGGGCAAGCAGCCCGATCCAGCGCTGGCGAGCAACGATAGCTGGGTCTGTTTCAGGGTTCATGTCTGGCATCTCCATCATGTAATGACCTGATACTGGAAGCGGTCGGAGCGGCTGGTGGAACGGGACAGTTCCACCGGATTGCCGGCGTCGTCCCGGGAAACGGTGAGCACCGTGAGGACCGGTAAATGCCGGGGCATCATCAATAGCCCGGCTTCTTCACGGCTGGGCAAACGTGAGCCGATCAAGCTCAGGATGCGCGTCAACGGCAACTGGCGCGCAGCGAAGAACTGGCGCAATGAGCCACTGCGATAGGCCGACAGCATTTCACTGCGGCTGGCACAGAACCGATGCCGGATCAGGCTCACCGGCTGGCCGTCGAGGCGGCGCAAGGTGTTCAGCTCGACCAGCGGCGCGTGTTCGGCCACGCCCAGATGTTGCGCATCTTCAGCAGTCGCCAGGCATTCATTGCGATGCAGGAGCGTTGCTTCAACTCCCAGGCCCAGCGCTGACAATGACTGGCTGTAGGCGCTGTCAGCCTGCACCGGGTAAATCAACCGGCGTTCCAGCACTTGCGTGCCCTTGCCCTGGCGGCGCAGCACGCAGCCTTCACGCACCAGCTCGTCAATGGCGCGGCGGATGGTGTGGCGGTTGACGGCGAAGCGCGCGGCCAGCTGGATTTCGGCGGGGAGATAATCCCCGGCGCGATAACCGTCCAGTTCGTTGCGCAAGGTGTCCGCCAATTCGCGGTACACCGGCTCTGCTTGTCTAGACATTTCCATGGTTAAAAAAAGCGCAACAAAGCGCCCCCTCTCCTTCTAGATGAACTGCTTGCGCAAGCGCTGGGACACGATGTCGATGGCGCTTACCACGACGATGATCACCAGCAATACCGCGCAGGTCTGGGTGAACTGAAAGGCGCGGATGTTTTCCCAGAGGATCACGCCGATGCCGCCCGCGCCGACCATGCCCACCACTGTCGCCGAGCGCACGTTGGATTCGAAGCGGTACAGCGCATAGGAAATCCACAGCGGCATGACTTGCGGGATCACCCCGTAGATCACTTCCTGCAAGGCGCTGGCGCCGGTGGCGCGCACCCCTTCAACCGGTCCCGGATCGATGGCTTCCACGGCTTCGGCGAACAGCTTGGCGAGCACGCCGGTGGTGCTGATCCACAGCGCCAGAACGCCAGCAAATGGACCCAGACCCACAGCCACCACGAACAACATGGCGAAGACCATTTCATTGATGGAGCGGAAGGAATCCATGACCCGGCGCAGCGGCTGGTGAATCCACCACGGGGTGATGTTGTCGGCACACAAAATACCCAGCGGCACCGAGCAGACAATCGCCAGCACCGTGCCCCACAGAGCGATTTGCACCGTGACGATCATTTCCTTGAGGTATGAACGCCATTCATGGAAGTCCGGCGGGAAGAAATCGGCAGCGAAAGTCGCCATGTTCCCCGAGTCGCGGTACAGCGCCAGCGGGTTCATTTCAGCGCCTTGCCAGGCCCAGGCCAACATCGCCAGAAACAAGCCCCAGCCCAGGTATTGCGGCCAGGTGCGCTTGCCCGCGGCCTGAACGTATGCAGCGTGCGTAGTGCTCGTCATAAATAGCTCTCGGTGGCCAGAAACGGGCGCGGCACAACACCGCGCCCGGTCAATCAACCGGCAGTGGCAGTGTTTTTCTTCTCAAGCTCGGTGATGCGGTCTTGCAGCTTGGTCAGGCCGGCATCAATGTCTTTAAGGCGCTTGGCCTTTTCAGCGGCATCCAGCGTGGTGCTGGCGACCACTTCGGTGCGTTGCTTGAACAGGTCCAGCTGGCGGATCGGCAACAACTGGTCATCGCTGGATTTGAGGAACTTGCCCAGCTGCATGCCTTTGAGCACGGCTTTCTCTTCGTCGGTGTTGCCGTAGTCAGCGAAGAACTCACGAATCTTGGCTTTGTTTTCGTCCGACAGCGCCTTGCTCCAGACCATCGGGTCGGCAGGGATCAAGGGCGATTTCCAGATCACTTTGAGCTTGGCCGCCATGTCCGGCTGGGTAACTTCCAGACGATCCCAGCTCTCGGTATTGAAGGTGGCGACATCCAGTTGACCCTTGGCAACGCTGAGGGCGTTCACTTCATGGCTGGAGTTGAGCGTGCGCTTGAACGCCGTGGCGGCATCGACGTTGTTCTTGGCGAACACGTAGTAGCCCGGGACCAGATAGCCGGAGGTGGAGTTTGGATCACCATTGCCGAAGGTCAGGGTCTTGGCGTTCTTGAGCATATCCTCGACCGAATTGATCGGGCTGTCCTTGCGGGCAATGATCACGCTCCAGTAACCGGCGGCGCCATTGGCGGCAGCGGTCTGGGCGAAGATTTCACCGTTGGAACGATCAACCGCTTCCATCGCCGCCTTGTTGCCCAGCCAGGCCACATCCACCTTGTTAAAGCGCATGCCCTGAATCAGGCCGGCATAGTCCGAAGCAAAGGTGGCGTTGACCTTCAGACCGGTTTTCTTGCCCATGTCATCCAGAAACGGCTGCCAGATGCTCTTGAGGTTCTGCGACGATTCGGTAGACATGATGCCGAAGTTGATGACTTTCTCGTCGGCATGGGCGGTGCCCAGCAAGCAACTGCCGAGCAAGGCAGCAGACACAACGACGCGACCAATACGGTTCAACATGGAAGCACTCCTGAAGTGATGTTCATGGATTGGCTGTTGGTTTTATTGCTGTATTCGTGAGTTTGGTGTCGCCGTTCAAACACGGGCGAGTGCCAGTTTGGGTGGCTGTACGGTGCGGCGGCCTTCGTCGGAAATCATCAGGCTGGTGTCCACATCCGCGCCGTACAGGTCGTTGAGGAACTGGCTGCTGAGGCCATGGGCATTGCCGTCGTAATGAATGCGACCGCCCTTGAGCGCCACGGCCCGCGGGCAATAACGCACGGCGTAATCCACCTGATGCAAGGTGACCACCACGGTCTTGCGGTCAGTGCGGTTGATGTCGGCGAGGATTTCCATGACCTTGCGCGCCGACTCGGGATCGAGCGAGGCAATGGGTTCATCGGCGAGGATCACTTCGGCGCGCTGGGTCAACGCCCGGGCAATTGCCACGCGCTGTTGCTGACCGCCCGACAGGGTCGAGGCCCGTTGCGCAGCGAGGTCGGCCAGGCCAACGCGGTCCAGGGATTCCATGGCACGCTGCTTTTCATCGGCGTTGAACAAGCCGAGGTTGCCGCGCCAGCCGGGCATGCGCCCCAGGCAACCAATGAGCACGTTGTCCAGTACGCTGAGGCGATTGACCAGATTGAACTGCTGGAAGATGTAGCCGATGTCCGAGCGCAGATGACGCACTTTGCCATTGAGGCGCCCGCTGGACTGTACTTCTCGGCCCAGCACTTCGACCCGGCCGCCGTTGCTGCGGTCGCAACAGGCCAGGCCCGCCAGATGACGCAACAGCGTGGATTTACCCGAGCCGGAAGCGCCGATCAAGGCAACCATTTCACCGGGTTGTATAGACAACGCAAGGTCAACCAAAGCGGGCTTGCGCGCAAAAGTCTTGTTCAGACGTTCGACATGGATGGCTGCGGACATAGGCTTCTCTGTCTGGTTGCGCAGCCGGAATGGCCGCTTGGGTGCAACAAACAGTAGAGCTGGGGTATTTCAGCGGGATGAACCGAACATGACGGTTGGGTAACCGTTTGGTGAAAGGTTGAGCACGAAGGGATAACCAACCAGTATGTCCAGGACATCGACACTGGTTGGTTACATTCTTATCTACATTCGGAATAACGACTGTTTCATATCGATTACAACAACTAAAAGAATAATCAATGCGATATTGACGGCCCGAAGAAATACCACTAGACCCAAATAGTCACTGTTGTGACCTATCCCGGAAAAATGCTTGACCCGGCGTTATCGATGGCTTTGCCGCTTCGAACTATTTGAAAGAGATAGTTGGAAAACGGAGGAATCACAGTCATGACAACTCAAGCAGAAACCGAGCGACACATCACAAAAATCATCGTTGCCATTCACGGCATAGGCAGTCAGAGCCGCAGCAACACGATTCGCACTGTGGCGCACCGCATCGGAAGTCTGTACGAGGACCCCCCACCGCTAATGCCGCTGGTCTTCTTCCCGCTGGGTGAAAACGGCGAAGTCCATGTCAGCACGCTGGACGTCGGGGCGGGTCACAAAATGGAAAAGGTGGGATTTGCCGAGATCTATTGGGCCGATGTCGCCAAATGTGTGGTCACGCAAGGCGATACCCTGGAAGAGAGCAAAGCCTGGGGCAAAACCATTGTTGCCCGAGCCCACGCTTTGTACGAGGCGAAACTCAAGGACAAGAAACAATGCCTGGATGACAAGGATTTCGCCTTGGCGGCGGGTGCGGTGGATGAAATATTAGAGGCCGTTACCGTGATTGAAAACCTGAGCTGGGTGTTCAAGAAGTCCGGAGTTTTCGAATTCCAGATTTCTTCCCTGCTCAATGATTACATCGGCGACGTGCAACTGGTTGCCGACTTCAAGCCCTATCGAAAACAAATAATCGGCAACTTCCATGACGCGATGACCCAAATTGTCGACAGCTTTAAAACCAGACAACCTGAGACGCCGAGGATTTACATCGTCGCCCACAGCGAAGGGACCGTCATCAGTTTTCTCGCGATGCTTGAAGCGCTGTCCGCTCCCGTAAACAGCTCTTTGCAGGCCAAGTCCGGCCGAACCGCGACGTATCAGTGGATACAACACGTGTCCGGCTTCATGACCCTGGGTTCGCCTATCGACAAACATATATTGCTGTGGCCAAAGCTCTGGCCGGTTGACACCATCGCAACGGAAAACTTCACCGGCGCAACGCCGCTGGGGCACGTCACAGTCATTGCGCAACCACCGGAGAATGGCATCACCCTGCCCGCGCCGATCAAATGGCGTAACTACTACGACTTCGGCGATCCGGTCGGCTTCCAGCTGGATAGCGCCCGGGCCTACCTGCGGGATCAGCAATGCGCTGCATTTGAATTCGATGCAGAACATGACTTCGGTTTTGCCAGGTACTGGCTACCGGGCAAAGCACACGTAGATTACTGGCAAGATGCGGATGTGTTTCGTCATTTCATCGATGACGTGGTGTTTGCTGATTCCTCGCCCAACGTGACAGATACGTCAGCAGCCGCCAGCGACACGCCTGGCACCAGCGGCGCATCCCCGGCCAAGAGACTCCCGCCGAAGACCAGCCAGCTAGTCAGTCTGGTGAGCGTGGCTATTCCTTATGTGCTGTCATTCGTGCTGCATGTTGCCGCTGTGTACTTCATGCTCAAAGCCGTCATGACCTTCCTGTATCTGGACTCCTGGACTGCGCTCGAAATAACAAGCTGCGTCATCACCCTGTCCATCCTGCTCGCCAGTATCACCGTGGCCGGCCGACTCCCGCGCCTGGTAAAACGCACGCAAAAGCGATGGTGGATACTTGCGATTGGTGTTTACGCAGTGGGGGCCCTCGCCGTTATATACATGCTGGATGACCGAACTGCGGACTTCCTGACTTCCGGCATCGCAAACACGACGACAATTGAAAGCTTTTATGGGGTATCGCTGGAGAAAGCATGGCTTATCGGCTTGGGTGCCCTTGTCGCGGCGTCGTGCTGGCTGGTTCCGCGCAATCCTCGCTGGGGCCGCAGATTCATGGTGGGCTCGGGTGTGTTGGTCGTGGCGGCTGCAATAGCAGTGGGTTATATCAATGCACCGCCTGTATTCGAAGAGCACAGTGCAACGGGGACTGCAGCCAAGGAAGTAGAACGCCTGCTCTGGCCGCTTGTGCTTGCAGCGCTGGCGTTTATCTATCTGTGGTGGCTGGCGATCCTGACCTTTGACCTCGCATTCATCTGGCATCGTTATATCCGCAACTCGGTCGCCATCGACGCCGTCAGGTGCTGGCAGGATGAAAAAGATGCAAAGCCGCGAACATTCAAAGGGCGCGAACCCAATCTGGCAGTGCCGCATTTTTCACTGGTAAGCCAGGCCACTAAAAACCGAGTGCCGCGATGATGTCGCTGGAATGCTGTCATGACTGGGAGCGAGCCAGCGCTCACGCCGTAAATCTGTGTCGCCGCCACGAACGCCTCGCGAATAAATTCGCTCCTACACTCGAGATACAGTCCAAATCAATGTCGGATTACCGGCATGCCGAGCCAAAGCGAGGGACCGAGTGGTGGGCAAGAGCGCTTTGGTTACTTTCGCGCTTTTCGAAAGTGAGCCCTTAGTAGCCATTACCGAAGCAATGGATATGTACACATTTCCCTTGTAGGAGCTCACTTGATCGCGAGGCTCAGGTTCTGTAAACGCCTGATCAATTGTCTCGCCAACAAGTTGGTTCCTACAGGAGCGCCGAATTTAAATCCGACGCGAGACCTTAGAAGATTTCACTGTGTCGGCGATCCGTAGGACCGGCTTTAGCCGGGAGGGCGGAAGGTCTGACAATGCAATTGCTGCAAATGTACCGGCCTCCTCCCGGCTAAAGCCGGTCCTACGGGATATGTTCAGATTCAACTGGTCGTGTGACGAGGATCACAATGCTATCTCCAGGAGCCCAGGAGTTAGATCCGGAACGTCCCCACCAAATGCTGTAGACGCGCGGCCTGTTCTTCGAGATGGCCGCAGGCATGCAGCGTGAGCTTGAGGTTGTCGACGCCTTCCTGGTTGAGGGTGTTGATCTGGGTAATGTCGACGTTGATCGACTCCACCACTGCGGTCTGTTCTTCGGTAGCCGCCGCAACGGACTGGTTCATGCCGTTGATTTCGTCGATGCGGCGGGTGACGCTGCTAAGACGTTCGCCCGCCTGGTTGGCAACGCTGACGCTGCTTTCGCTCTGACGCTGGCTTTCGGTCATGGTGACCACCGCTTCCCGCGCGCCGACTTGCAGCTCTTCGATCATGGTACGCACTTGCTGCGCAGAATCCTGCGTGCGGTGCGCCAGATTACGCACTTCATCGGCGACCACCGCAAAGCCGCGCCCCGCTTCCCCGGCCCGCGCAGCTTCGATAGCAGCGTTGAGCGCCAGCAAGTTGGTCTGCTGGGAGATGCTCGTGATCACTTCGAGAATCTGCCCGATATTCACCGTCTTGCCGTTCAGGCTTTCGATGTTGGCGCAGGACTCGCTGATTTTCGACGACAGCTCATTCATGGCCGTGATGGTCTGCTGCACGACTTTCTGGCCATCGCCTGCCAGTTCGCTGGCATCCGCCGAGTGCTGGGAAGTACGCGCAGCGTTCTGGGCAATTTCCTGGGCCGCTGCGCCCAACTGGTTGATCGCCGCTGCCACGCTTTCGGTACGGTTGGCCTGCTGATCGGAGTTGGTCATGGACGAGTTCGAAGCTCTGACCACGCGCAATGCCACTTCACCCAGCTGACCGGCGGTGGACGCCACTTCACGGATCGAGCCGTGGATACGTTCGACGAAATGGTTGAACGACTGCGCCAGGGCACCGAATTCATCCTGGGACGTAATGGCCAGACGCTTGGTCAGGTCGCCGTCCCCGTCAGCGATATCGCGCATGGCACGGCCCATCTGGTGCAGCGGCTGCATCAGGACGCGGATCAGCAGACCGAGCAGCAAGATAATGATCACCACGGAGATCACCATCGCGGTGATGGCCGAGGTGCGGAACTCACCGAGCATCGAATAAGCAGCATCCTGATCCAGAACCAGCGCCACATACCAGTTGGCCGAAGAAACGCCCTCGACTTTGGTGAGCGACATGATTTCGGCTTTACCCGAAGATTCAATTTCCCGCACGCCAGCCGTGATTGCCGGAGTGTCGTTCGGGTAAGCCTCGCTGATGTTCTTCAGGATCAGTTTGCTGTCCGGGTGAATCAGGATCTTGCCTTCGCCGCTGACAATGAACGCATAACCATGACCGCCAAAATTCAGCGAGTTGATGGTTTTGCTGATGCTGTCCAGGGATATATCCGCGCCCGCGACGCCAATAAATTGATTCTGATATTTAACCGGCGTTGCCAGCGTCACCACTAACTTGCCCGAAGAGGCTGCAATATACGGTTCAGTCACAATGGTGCCGGAAGCGTTTTGCGCCGCTTTATACCAACCCCGCGCACGCGGATCATAATCGGCCGCGCGATTGCCGGCAGGTACGGAAAACATTACGCCGTCGGTGCTGCCGAAATAACTGAGCTGGAAGTTGTCGCTGTACGCCGGCACACCGATGGCGCGCTGCAGCTCAGGCAGTGCCTTGCCGTCGGCGGCAATGCGCTGGGACATGGATTGCAGCAACTGCGTGCGACTGTCGAGCCAGGTCTGGATATTCTGCGTCGTCAAACTGCCAAGCTGTTGCAACTCGGCAAATACATTGGTTTTTAATGTTTCGCGTTGTCGATAATCGTTCACAACAATAAAACAAGTAAACGCGACAACCACAACCAATGCGGCGGCGAGCAGGATCTTCCTGCTGAAACCCAAACTTTTCATCATCACGGACACTTCCACTGCAAAAGAACAACGACGGGAGCGGCGTATTCTGCAGATAACAGAGAATGCCGTGCGGCGTTGTACTGGGCTTCGCAATAAAAGGAAAGTCGCTTCTTTTGAATAGATCTCCCAGATTGTCACTATCAGACGGATGACCTTGAAAGGGCCGAATCCGGAGCCGATGCGGCCTTGGCAGGCGCCAGCCTGTTGCCGAAGCGGCGGCCCTGCCCAGGCCGATCAGGCTAGCTGCGCACAACAGACTCCAAATGGCATCGCACCTGTGCTTCTCCGCCCCTGGCTGCTGCCAATACTTGCGGTTTGTCACAGCCCACGGTGGCTTTCGGGCAGCGGTCACGGAAGAAACAGCCGGTCGGCAGCCTGCGGTTACCGGGCAATTCGGTGGGCGCGGCGACCTGCGTATTGTCCAGCGGCGCACCGAGGCGCGGCACTGCATCGAGCAGCAGTTGCGTATAAGGATGGCGCGGTTGTTCCAGCACCTCGGCTGCGCTGCCCAGTTCGACGATTTGTCCCAGGTACATAACCGCGACCCGGTCCGCCATATGCCGCACCACCGACACGTTGTGGGAGATCAGGATATAAGTCAGGTCGCGGCTGCGTTGCAGTTCGGCCAGCAAATTCAGGATCTGCGCCTGCACCGAGATATCCAGTGCCGAGGTCGGCTCGTCGAGGACGATGATGTCAGGATCGGACGACAAGGCTCTCGCGATGGCAATCCGCTGCCGCTGACCTCCGGAAAACTGATGCGCAAAACGATCCAGGTACTCGGGGCGGATCCCCACCTGCGATGCGACCCTCGCCGCGATATCACGCATCTCCCGACGCGGGACCGTACGTTGCACATACAGCGGCTCGGTGATGATCTTCCACACCGGCAAGCGCGGATCCAGCGAGGACTGCGGATCCTGGAAAACGATCTGCACATTGCTGCTGCGCTCGCGGGCGTCGTTGTAGATCCAGTCGACGCTGCCCAGGGTTGGTTTGATCAAACCCATCAGCAATTGCGCCAGGGTGCTCTTGCCGCAGCCGGACTCGCCCACCACGCCCAGTGTTTCCCCGGCGCGGACCTGCAGGTCGAGACCGTTCAGGGCATGAGCGACGCCTTTAGGTCGCCCGAGCCAGTCGCTGCCGACCGGGAAATGCACCCGTACATCGTTGAGGGCAAGGATCGCCGAGTTGTCTTCCGGCAGGCGTTTACGTGCGTTTTTGATCATAAGGCTTGCTCCTGAGCATTCAGCCAGCAGGCGCTCTTGCGCACGCCGGCAGCATCAATGGCCAGCAGCGGCGGACGCTCCAGGCACTTGGCCATGGCGAACGCGCAACGATCACGAAACGTGCAGCCGTCGGGTAACGCGGACAGGTTCGGCACCTGACCGGGAATAGTCATCAGGGCTTCACCGGGCCGGACTTGCTCGGGCAGTCCGTTCAACAGGCCCTTGGTGTAGGGATGACGCGGATCGGCCATGACCTGCGCGGTATCCCCCTGCTCCACCACCGCGCCGGTGTACATCACGTAGACGCGGTCGCAGAACTGCGAAACCAGCGCCATGTCGTGGGTAATCAGCAGAATCGCCGTACCCCGCTCCCGGGCTTTTTCCCGCAGCAGCAACAGCACCTGACGTTGCACGGTGACATCCAGCGCCGTGGTCGGCTCGTCAGCGATCAACAGTTGCGGGTCACAGGAAAACGCCAGGGCGATCATCACCCGCTGGCGCATGCCGCCGGACAGTTCGAACGGGTAGCTTTCCAGCACCTGCTCCGGGTCGGCAATGTGCATGTCGCGCAGCAAGGCAATCGCCTTGCTCCGCGCCTGATCCTTGCTCAAATGCTGATGATGAATGATGACATCGGTCATCTGCCTGCCGATGCGCCGGGTAGGATTCAGGGCGGTCATCGGCTCCTGGAATATCATCGCGACATCGCGCCCGCGCACCTTCAACAGTTCTTTCTCCTGGGCCGCCAACATGTCCCGGCCGAGGATGTTCAGACTGCCTGCGGTGACCCGATAGCTGCGCTCCGGCAGCAAGCGCAGGCTCAACATGGCCGTCACCGATTTGCCGGAGCCGGACTCGCCAATCACGCCGACGATCTCGCCGGGATTGACATGCAGGGAGACGCCATTGAGCGCCTTGACCGTGCTGCGATAGGCCGGGAATTCAATGCTCAGGTTATCAATGGTCAATACCGGCGCGAGGTTCGGCACCGGGATGCTGGTGCTATGAGTAGGCATGGTCATTTCCCCTGTTGCCGTGGATCGAGCAAGTCGCGCACGCCGTCGCCCAGCAGATTGAAACCGGTGGCCGTGACCAGAATCGCCAGGCCGGGAAACGTCGAATACCACCATTGATCAAGAATGTAGTTGCGCCCGGTTGCGACCATCGCGCCCCACTCCGCTGTCGGTTGTTGCGCGCCCAGGCCGATGAAGCCCAGCGCCGAGGCCATGAGAATCGCCGCACCGATATCCAGGCTCAGTTGCACCAGCAAAGGCGGCGTGGCATTGCGCGCCACGTGCCAGAGCACGATGTGCCAGCGCCCCGCGCCAAACGTCTGCGCCGCCTTGACGTAGCCCATCTGCCGGATGCTCAGTGCCTGGCCCCGAGCCAGCCGCACATAGAACGGAATACGCACCAGGGTAATGGCCAACATGGCGTTGAACAGACTTGGACCTAGCGCCGCCGTCAGGGCCATGATCAGCACCAGCGATGGTACCGAGAGCATGATGTCCATCAGGCGCATGATCAGGCTGTCGAAACGACCGCCAATGACCCCGGACATGCAGCCCAGCAAACCGCCGATCAGGCAGGAAGTAAATGCGACGAACAAGCCGACTCCCACTGATTGCTGACTGCCGTACAACACCCGGCTCAACAAATCGCGTCCGACTTCATCCGTGCCGAACCAATGCTCCGCCGACGGCGGCGCGAGGCGATGAATCAGGTCTAGCGCATTGGGGTCGTAAGGGGCCAGCCACGGCGCGAAAATCATGCACAGCAGGACCAAAGCGCTGATGACCAGACCGGCGATGGTCAGCGGACTGCGACCGACCTGATAACGCAGATAGGCGAACCGTTCCCGCCACGCAGGGGTTTGCGCCACGGACGGAATGCTCAAGGGCGTGAGTGGAGTCGTCATGTCAGTTGACCTCGCCGATACGTGGGTCGATCAGACGGTAGACCAGATCGATTGCCATGTTGAGCAGCACATAGATGAAGGAAACCACAATTGCGAAGCCCATCACCGCCGGAAAATCCAGAGACTGGATCGACTTGACCACGTAGGCGCCCATGCCGGGCCAGGCGAAAACTGTTTCGGTCAGCACTGCGCCATACAGCAGATCGCCCAATGTCAGGCCCAGGACCGTCACGGATGGAATCAATGCGTTGGGCAGCGCATGGCGCAGAATCACCGCCCACTTCGACAAACCGTAAGCCCGCGCGGTACGGATGTAGTCCTCGCCCAACTGATCGAGCATCGCCGAGCGTATCTGCCGCGCGATAACGCCAAGATTGACGAAGCCCAACGTCACAGCAGGCAGAATCAGATGCTGTGCAGCATTCTTGAACAACTCCCAGTCGCCCGTCAGCAACGAGTCAATCAGATAGAAACCGGTGATGGTTCGCGGCGGCGTCAAGCCTTCGTCCAGTCGTCCACTGCCCGGCAGCCAGTTCAAGTGGCCGTAGAACAGCACGATCAGGCCGAGGCCAAGCCAGAATGCCGGGGTGGAAATGCCGGTGACCGCCAGCGTGCGGGCAATCTGGTCAATGGCGCGGTTGTGGTACACCGCCGACAGCACGCCCAACGGCACGCCAATCAGGATCGACAACAACAAGGCGGCAAGCGCCAGCTCCAGAGTCGCCGGAAAATACGCCTGCAAGTCCTCAAGGACCGGGCGGCTGGTGCGGATCGACGTACCCAGATCGCCTTGCAGCAGATCGAGCATGTAGCGGCCATATTGTTGATAGAGCGGCAAATCCAGCCCCAACTGATGACGGATGTTGGCAACAATGGCATCGCTGGCCCGGTCGCCGGCGATCAGCCGGGCCGGGTCGCCGGGAATAAGGTGAGAAATCGCAAAAGTGATCACGGAAACGCCAATCACGACCAGCAGCAGGCCGAACAGACGTTTGCGCAGAATATTCAGGAAGGCCATCAGGCACCTCGGTCACGCTATAAATGGCAATTCAAAACGACTGCCTTGGGCACGGCGTTGCAGCGCTCCCCTCTTTTGCCATGCAGGGAAGCGCTGAACGTTTACGGTAGAACGGATGAGCTGGTGACGATTACTTGGTGATCGTCGCCACGTTGAACACTTGCTCCAGCATCGGGTTGAACACGTACCCTTTAACGTTATCCCGCATCGGCAAGGTGTAGGCCTTCTGGTACAGATAGGCATAGACGCTGTCATTGAGGACGATCTTCTGCGCCTGCTGGTACAGCTCGGTACGCTTGCCCGCGTCATTGGTGGCCGCTGACTCACGAATCAGCTTGTCCACCGCGGGGTTTTCATAAAAGGAGCGGTTGCCGGCCAGGCCTTGCAGCTTGGAGTCGAACCAGAAGTTCATGAACATGTAGGGGTCGGCGAAGTCCGGGCTCCAGGAACCGATGGCGATGTCGAAATCACCGCTGCCCAGCCGCTCACGCATTGTCGCGTTGGCCAGTTTTTCCATTTTCAGGTTGATGCCCAGTGGCTGCAGGCCCGCTTGCAGGGTCAGACCGATAGGTTCCCAGTTCGGGTCCTTGTCGGAATACATGAAGTTGAGGGCGCTGATTTTGGTGGGCGCCTTGGCAAGATCGGCCTTGGCCTTGGCAAGATCCTGTTTCGGGACCGGCAACTTCTCGTCGTAAGCCCACATGCCTTGGGGAATCGGACCATTCATAGGCTTGGCCTTGCCTTTGAGAATGCCGTTGATGATGCCGTTGTAATCCAGGGCGTCGACAATGGCCCGGCGTGCATCCGGGTTATTCATCGGGGCCTTTTTGTTGTTCAGGTACAGCAGCGTGACCCGCAACGAAGGGAAGTCGCCAATGACCACACCAGACTTCTTGCTCAAGGCTTCAAGCTGGTCTTCCGGCATGTCCTCGATAATGTCCAGGTCGCCATGTTCCAGTTGCAGACGGCGTACCGACGCCTCACTGATGATCTTCACCACGACCTTGTTCAGCGTCGGTTTGGGACCGGCGTAATAGCTGTTGTGCTCCATGGTCAGGGATTGTCCCTTCTGCCAGCCGGTCAGCTTGAACGCCCCGGAACCCGCCGTGTGGGTCGACAGATACGCATCGGCACCTTCGGTTTTTTTGGCCACTTCCGGGTTGACGATAGCTGCGCCGTTGTGGGCCAGGGTCGAAAGGAATGGCGCATAAGGCGTCTTCAGCGTGAAGCGCACGGTCAGCGGGTCGACCACGGAAACCGCCATGTCATCCGGGAAGGCCCCGGACGGACCCTGTTTGAGCTTCATGACCCGATCGAACGAGAACTTGACCGCGTCGGCATTGACGTCGGTACCGTCATCGAACTTGTTACCCGACTTAAGCTTGAACTCCCACACCAGACTGTCAGCCGAGGTGGTCCAGCCGGACGCCAGTTCGCCTTGCACTTCGGTGCTGCCTTTGCCGTTCTCGACCTTGTAGGAAACCAGTCGCTGATAAGCTGGATAGGTCACCGTCCAGTCGTTGTTATCGATGGTCACGGCCGGGTCGAGAGTCTGTGGATCGGCAGGTTTGCCGATCATCAAAACGTCCTTGGGCACTGCAGCGCTGGCGGACTGCCAGGCACCAAGCCCCATGGCGGTACACAGCAGTGCCATGACGAGATTGCGCGGGTTCAAGCGCGGGTTGCAAAGAGAGTTCATGCCGGTTCCTTGATCATTCGATGTGTGGAAGTTCGTCAGGTTTTTTATTGAAGCTATACCGGGCAGTTCAAACTCGGACTTGCGTCCGATAACGGCGTTTTCTCCAGGAAGATCACGCCGGATTCAAGCCGGGATTCATGGTCGTCCCGGTCCTATAAAACGTCAGTGCGGTCAGTGGCTGGCGGTGCGGATGGTCTGCTCGTCGAGCAACGGATAGTCGTCGGCCTCCGGCAATTCGTAGTGCCACCATTCGCTGTCGATGTGCCGAAAACCTGAAGCCAGCATGATGCCCAGCAGCATCAGGCGATTGCGCTGCACCGCAGGCGGCAGGTCGGCATAAAACTGATGAGAAGGTTCGCGCATGTCATCGAAACCGGTGCCCATGTCCAGCGGCTCACCCTCCGAATCAAGCAGCGTCAGGTCCACTGCGACGCCACGGCTGTGATGTGAACCCAGGCTTGGGTCACGCACATATTCCGGGTTCGGCAGCGCTTGCCAAAGCAGCAGCTGTGCATACGGCGGGCGATAGGCATCGAAAATCCGCAGTCGGTAACCCGCCTGGCGTGCCAGGCGGCTGGCCTGGCGCAGACAACGTTCGGCGTCCACATGCAGCAGGCAGCGCGGGTCCTGATAAATCACCTTGCCAGCCAGATTGTCGGCACCGGCATAAATCAGATCGATGTCGACCTGCAGGGCATTGGCGTCGACTTCGACAAGTGGGCTGTTGTTCACGCGGTTACTCCAGTGACAGATACGTGGGTCATTAAATGCAGTTCGACGGCCTGACCCGTTATTCAAACTGGCCGAACAATTCCTGCAACTGACGGTTCTTCGCCAGGCGCTCGTCGAGGCTGTCGCCATATCGCTCAGCCACCGCGGAAACCATCAGATTGAACAGGCATGCCAGCGGTGCCGGTGAATCCCAGAACTGCCCGACGTCGGACTTCAGTTGCAGCAGATCAAGGGGAAAATCCCGCGCCCAGGGGCAATGAAAATCGGTGATCAAGGCCAACGGCAGTTGCTGATTGCCGGCAGCCTCGCAGAACTTTCGGGTCATGCTGGAGTAGGTTCGAAAATCGGCAATGATTGCGTAAGGGTTTTCGAAATCGGAGTTCAACGACTCCGCATAGGTCCCGGACAAACCGTCAACGTAGTAGACCTTTGGCCGGATGTATTCCAGGTGACTGAAGAACGTATTGAGGATGCCGCGAGTGGTCTGTACGCCGACGATAAATACGGCATCGGCGGCATGAATGCGTTCGACAATGCTGGCAAACGCTTCGCTGCGCGCCAGGGCATAAACGTGCTGGATCGCCTCCAGTTCGCGATTCAACGAACGCTCCAGCGCGTCGCCTTGGGTAGCCTCTTCACGGAAGGCGCCCAGCCGGTCGGTCAGCACCCAACTGTGCGGGGACGCGCCGCGCAGGCTTTGCTTCACATCATCGATATTGCGATAGCCCAGCGAGCGAAAAAACCGCCCCACGGAAATGCCGGTGGTGCCGGTCTGTTGCGCGATGCTGTCGGCCGTCTCGAACGGCAGTTGCTGCGGATTGGCCAACAAATAACCGGCAATGCGCTTGCCAGTAGGCGTCAGCTCAGTGAAGCGCTGTTCGAGGGTATCGAGGAAGCTGGGAGTTGGCGTGGAATTCATGCTGGATTCAGCATCCTGGGTGGCGCGAGAAATGTTAGAAATGACTCATGCCATCTCAAAGTGTTATCAACATAACATTCGATTTCGAGAGAATACAACGCCTTTTTTGCTGATTTTTTGGAGATTGATTGGAGTGATTCAAGTCGGTGCGAAAGACGACCGAAATGCGCTTTTAGCGGGCAAAAAATGCCCCGCTTGGATACGGGGTCGACCTGCACACAGGATCCGCAGGACCGGCTTTAGCCGGGAGGACGCAAGGTCTGACGCCGCAACTGTTGCGAATGTACCGGCCTGCTCCCGGCTAAAGCCGGTCCTACGGTTGTGTGATGAGGATCAAGACGGCATCGAGCTCCCGCGCTAGCGCAAATTGGTCGTCGCCAGCGTACTGGGTAGGAGCCAACGTGTTGGCGAAGCGATGTCGACCTGCACACAGGATCCGTAGGACCGGCTTCAGCCGGGAGGGCGCAAGGTCTGACGCCGCAACCGCTGCGAATGTACCGGCCTGCTCCCGGCTAAAGCCGGTCCTACGGTTGTGTGATGAGTATCAAGACGGCATCTACCTCCCGCGCTAGCGCAAATTGGTCTTCGCCAGCGTACTGGGTAGGAGCCAACGTGTTGGCGAAACGATGTCGACCTGCACACAGGATCCGTAGGACCGGCTTTAGCCGGGAGGACGCAAGGTCTGACGCCGCAACCGCTGCGAATGTACCGGCCTGCTCCCGGCTAAAGCTGGTCCTACGGTTGTGTGATGAGGATCAAGACGGCATCTAGCTCCCGCGCTAGCGCAAATTGGTCGTCGCCAGCGTACTGGGTAGGAGCCAACGTGTTGGCGAAGCGATGTCGACCTGCACACAGGATCCGTAGGACCGGCTTTAGCCGGGAGGACGCAAGGTCTGACGCCGCAACCGCTGCGAATGTACCGGCCTGCTCCCGGCTAAAGCCGGTCCTACGGTTGTGTGATGAGGATCAAGACGGCATCGAGCTCCCGCGCTAGCGCAAATTGGTCTTCGCCAACTCAAACACTTCATCCCCGCGCCCGCTGAGTACGGCGCGCATCATGTACAGGCTGAAGCCCTTGGCCTGGGCCAGTTTGATTTTGGGCGGGATGCCCAGTTCCTGCTTGGCGGTAACCACGTCGAGCAGGACCGGCCCCGGATGATCGAAGGCCTTGCGCAAGGCCGCTGGCAGGTCCTCGGCGTTTTCCAAGCGAATCCCCAGAATCCCTGCGCCCAGGGCGATGCCGGCAAAGTTGGTTTCGTACAGATCGGTGCCGTGGGGAACGTAGCCGCTGGCTTTCATTTCCATGTCGACAAAGCCCAGCGAACCGTTGTTGAACACCACCATTTTGATCGGCAGGTTCAGCTGGCGCACGCTGAGCAAGTCGCCCATCAACATCGACAGCCCGCCATCGCCGCACAGGGAAATCACCTGGCGCTCGGGGAATGCCGCCTTGGCGCCCAGCGCCTGCGGCATCGCATTGGCCATCGAACCGTGGTTGAACGAGCCGATGAGCCTGCGCTTGCCGTTCATGTGCAGGTAACGCGCGGCCCACAGCGTAGGCGTGCCGACATCGACGGTGAAGATCGCGTCGGCGTCGGCCTGCTCGTCGATCAACTTGGTCAGGTACTGCGGGTGAATTGGATCGCCGGGCGCTGACGGCGTGGCCAGTTCATCCAGCCCTTCCCGGGCCTTGGCGTAATGCTTGAGGGCCTTGTCCAGAAAGCGCCGATCCTCGTGACGGTCCAGTTTGGGCAGCAACGCCGAAACCGTTTCCTTCACGCCGCCCACCAGGCCCAACGCAATCGGCGTACGCCGTCCGAGCGCAGTGGGATCAAGGTCGATCTGCACGATCTTCGCGTCAGCCGGATAGAAATTGCGATACGGGAAGCTGCTGCCGAGGATCACCAGCGTGTCACAGGACAGCATGGCGTGGTAACCGGAGCTGAAACCGATCAGGCCGGTCATGCCCACGTCGAAGGGGTTGTCGTATTCGACGTATTGCTTGCCGCGCAAGGCGTGAACCACCGGTGCGCCGAGTCGGTCGGCCAGCGCCACGACCTGCTCATGAGCGTCGGCGCAACCGGCGCCGCACAGCAAAGTGATTGCCTTGGAATCATTGAGAATGTCGGCCAGTTGCTGAATATTCTCATCGTTTGGCGTGACGCTGGGCGGCGCGACATTGACCCACTTTGCCGGGACATCCGGCGCATCGCTCAAGGCGACGTCGCCGGGCAGGACGATGACCGCAACGCCTTGCTGGCTGATCGCGGCACGCATGGCGCGCGCCAGGACACGAGGGAACTGCTCGGGGTTGGTGACCAGTTCGACGAAGTGGCTGCACTCCTTGAACAGTTCCTGCGGATGGGTTTCCTGGAAGTAACCGAGGCCGATTTCCGACGAGGGAATATGCGCAGCAATCGCCAGGACCGGCACCCGACTGCGATGGCAGTCGTACAGCCCGTTGATCAAATGCAGATTCCCCGGCCCGCAACTGCCCGCGCACACCGCCAGTTTGCCGGTAGCCGCCGCTTCGGCTCCGGCAGCGAACGCGGCGACCTCCTCATGGCGAGTGTGCATCCAGCGGATGGCGCCGAGTTTTTCCAGGCTGTCGGTCAGGCCATTGAGGCTGTCACCGGTAACGCCCCAGATACGGGTGACGTCGGCTGCGGCGAGGGTCTGTGCGAGGTGATCGGCGATGGTCTTGGACATGCGGGATTCCTTGTCGAGACAAATGGAAAGCGCGGCCAGTATCGTGCCACGCACCAGTCATCGACCCGCTGTGGTCGGGACAAGTTCAGAACCTGGCTCTTAGGGGCGGCGCAGAATCATCGTGGGAGCGAGCTTGCTCGCGAAGCTGTCCACCTGACAGCACCATCCGCACTGGCCTCTTCGCGAGCAAGCTCGCACACAGGTCGCGCTTGATTCTTACAACGAGCGCTCCTTTGCTCCTAAACGTGCGGCACTTCCGGCTTGGCCTGCGGGGCGTATTGCGCCTTGAGCTTGCCGTCCTTGTCCAGCAGCCAGGCGTCGAGGATCTGCCGCACCACGGGACCGGCAACCCGGCCGCCCGCTTCGCCGTTCTCGATCATCACCGACACCACGATCTTCGGATGTGCCGCCGGGGCGAAGCCGACGAACAAGGCGTTATCGCGGTTTCGTTCGAGGGTCTTCAAGCGGTTGTAGCGCTCGCCCTGCTTGATCGCGACCACTTGCGCCGTGCCGCTCTTGCCCGCGATGCGGTATTGCGCACCCAAGGCTGCGGCACGGGCGATGCCTCGGGGATCATGCATCACCATCTGCATGCCTTCGTTGACCTGATTCCACTCACTCGGGTCGTGCAACACGATATTGGGCATCGGATGCTCGTCGACCGGCGCGACATTGCCGACGGTCATCGCCAGATGCGGCCGAACCCACACGCCTTTGTTGGCGATCAAGGAAGTCGCCTGAGCCAGTTGCAACGGGGTGACCTGCATGTAGCCCTGGCCGATGCCGAGGATCACCGTTTCCCCGGGGAACCACGCCTGCCGCCGGGTAGCGCGTTTCCACTCACGGGACGGCATCAGCCCTGCGGCCTCTTCGAACATGTCCAGCGAGACTTTCTGACCCAGGCCGAACATGGTCATGTAGTCGTGCATGCGGTCGATGCCCAGCTTGTGCGCCAGGGTATAAAAGTAGGTGTCGTTGGAGCGCATGATCGCCGCGTCCAGGTCCACCCAGCCATCGCCGCTGTGGTTCCAGTTGCGGTACTTGTGGTCGAAGTCCGGCAGCTGAAAATAGCCGGGGTCGAAGACCCGCGTCGAGGCATTGACCACGCCGCTGTCCAGGCCGGCAATCGCGACTTCCGGTTTGATGGTCGAGCCCGGCGCGTAAAGCCCGCGCAGCACTCGGTTGAACAGTGGCCGGTCGATGGAATCACGCAGCGCGGCGTATTCCTTGAAGCTGATGCCGGTCACGAACAGGTTGGGGTCAAAGCTCGGCTTGCTGACCATGGCCAGCACTTCGCCGGTTTCCGGGTCCAGCGCCACCACCGAACCACGGCGGTCGCCCAAGGCTTCTTCGGCCGCTTCCTGCAGGTGGATATCCAGGCTCAGGGTGATGTTCTTGCCGGCGGTCGGATCAGTGTGTTTGAGCACCCGCAACACCCGGCCCTGGGCGTTGGTCTCGACTTCCTCATAGCCCACGTGGCCGTGGAGTTCCGATTCGTAAAAACGCTCGATACCGGTCTTGCCGATGGATTGCGTGCCTCGGTAGTCCACAGAATCCAGTTGCTTGGACTCTTTCTCGTTGATGCGCCCGACATAACCGATGGAGTGGGCGAAATGTGCACCCAGCGGATAATGACGCACAAACTGCGGCTCGACTTCGATGCCCGGCAACAGGAACTGATTCACCGCCAGCACGGCGATCTGCTCCTCAGTCAGCTCATATAGCAGCGTCACCGGCTCGAAGGGATGACGCGCCTGTTTGAGGTCCTTGTCGAACAGAATCCGGTCTTCGTCGGGAAGCTTGAGCAACTCCATCAGTTCGTCGATGACCCGCCGCCAATCCCCCGCGCGTTCGCGGGTCAGGGTCAGGTTGAAACTGGGACGGTTGTCGGCCAGTACCACGCCGTTGCGGTCGAAGATCAGCCCGCGTTCCGGCGTAATCGGCAATACGTGCACGCGGTTGTTTTCGGAAATCGTCGAGTGATAGGCGAATTCGGTGACTTGCAGGAAGTACATCCTGGCCACCAGACAGCAACTCAATATGGCCACGAACAAGGCACAGGCGATCAACCGTTTGTTGACCAGGCGCGTCTCTTTTTCGTGATCCTTCAAAGGTATCGGATCGGGCATTGCTACAGCTTCTCGGTGAAATAGCGAACGTTTGGAAGGTTACGCGAAAATGTATATGAATAAATATTTCCGAGATTATGCCTGCGCACGATACCAACAAGGATGAATATAACGAGATTTGTCGCCTGAAACCGGTACCATAAGCGGAAAAAGAATGAATTGTTGCAAATAGCGCAATAGTCAATTGCGAAATAAAGGCAATGCAACTTTTAGTAACACATCTATGATGGCTAAACCCGTGGAAAAGATGGCTGAGGACTCTGGGTTTCACCCGCTTAGCGTGCGCCTTATGCATGCAGCGTTACCAGAGACTAAATGCCACACCCTCGCGTAGCTCTCATTCGTCCCGTCGGTTGCCTGACGCGGACGTAAAACCGTGCACTGATCTCGAAGAACCAGCCCTTGGCGGGGCTAGCTTTTGTTCGCCCGTCAGTGGTCTTCGCAGGAGTCCTGAATGTCTGAAAAACCCTCCAAAGGCCTGACCCGGCGCCAACTCCTGGTCTCCTCCGCCACGTCCATCGCCGTCGGTGCGGCCGCCAGCGCCAAGGCCGCAACCCTGGTCGGCCTGCCGCAATGGGTCCCCTTTGACCGTAACGGTCCGATGCACTACGACACGCCAGGCTGGCAGTTTTTTACCGCCGACGAGGCGCGTGAAGTGGAAGCTATCGTTGAACGGCTCATCCCTGCCGATGACCTGAGCGTCAGCGGCAAGGATGCCGGTTGTGCGGTGTTCATCGACCGTCAGCTGGCTGGCGAATACGGCACGTTCGACCGCCTGTATATGCAGGGTCCGTTCGAAAAAGGTACGCCGATGCAGGGTGATCAATCCCCTCTGGTCCCTCAACAGCGTTATCGCCTTGGGCTGGCCGGCCTGGCGGGTTACTGCCAGAAGCAGTTTCAGAAAGCCTTCAGCGCCCTGAGTGCCGAAGACAAGGACAAGGTTCTGACGGATCTGGAAAAAGGTGCGATCAGCCTCGACGGCATCGACGCCAAGCTGTTCTTCCAGCAGGTGCTGGGCAACACGATGGAAGGCTTCTTCGCTGACCCGATCTATGGCGGCAACCGCGACATGGTGTCGTGGAAAATGATCGGTTTCCCCGGCGCGCGTTATGACTACCGCGACTACATCGGTCGGCATAACCAGAAGCTCGACCTCGTACCGATTTCCATCATCGGCAGCTCCGCCTGGAACAAAAAGGGTTAATTCGACATGGCAAAGAAACTACCTTCCACCGACGTCGTGGTTGTCGGACTCGGCTGGGCCGGTTCCATCATCGCCAACGAACTGGCCGATGAAGGCCTGAGCGTTATCGGCTTCGAACGTGGCCCTTGGCGCGACACGGCAAGCGACTTCAATATCGCTTCGGCCACTGACGAGCTGCGCTATTCGCGCCGTCAGGAACTGATGCTGCGCACCAAGCAAAACACCACCACCATGCGCAACAGTGTCACTGAAACGGCTTTGCCGATGCGCACCTGGGGTTCTTTCCACCCCGGCAACGGCACAGGCGGCGCTGGCAATCACTGGGCGGGCATCACCTTCCGCTTCCAGCCCCACGAATTTCGTCTGCACAGCTATCTGACCGAGCGTTATGGCAAAGAGCTGTCCCCGGAACTGACCCTGCAAGACTGGGGCACCGACTGGGAGGAGATGGAGCCGTTCTACACCAAGTTCGACCGTCTGGCCGGCGTTTCCGGCAAGGCGGGCAACATCAAGGGCGTGATCCAGGAAGGCGGCAACACCTTCGAAGGCGCGCGTTCCGAGGAATACCCGAACCCGCCCACCGAGCAGACTTACGCTCCGACGCTGTTCGCCGAAGCCGCGCGCAACCTGGGCTACAAGCCGTTTCCGGTGCCTTCGGCGCTGGTTTCCCGCGCCTACACCAACTCCCTTGGCGTCACCATGGGCGCCTGCACTTTCTGTGGTTTCTGCACCAACTACGGGTGCGCCAACTACTCCAAGGCCAGCGCAATCACCACAGTATTGCCGGTGCTGATTCGCAAGCCGAACTTCACCGCCAAGACCAACTGCGAAGTGCTGCGCGTAACCATGGACAGCACCGGCAAGCGTGCGACCGGGATCATCTTCGTCGACGCCAACGATGACGAGTTCGAGCAACCGGCCGACCTGGTGGTGATCAGCGCGTTCATCTTTGAAAACGTGCGCCTCATGCTGCTCTCCGGCGTGGGCAAGCCTTACGACCCGGTCACCAACACCGGCACCACGGGCCGCAACTACGCGTACCAGACCGCCAACAGCGTGCGGATGTTCTTCGATGACAAGAACTTCAACCCGTTTATCGGTGGCGGCGCCATCGGCATGGGTATCGACGAGTTCAACAACGACAACTTCGACCATTCGGGCCTTGGTTTCGTTGGCGGCGGCAGCACCCGGGTAACTCCGATTGGCGCAGCGCCTATCGACTCGCGTCCTTTGCCACCCGGCACCCCGGCCTGGGGCGCGGCATGGAAGCAGGCAACGGTGAAGAACTACGCCAGCACCATGTCCATCGGTTGCGAAGCCAGCAGCTATTCGACACGCACCAACTACCTGTCGCTGGACCCGACCTACAAAGATCCACTGGGTCGGCCGCTGTTGCGCATTACCTTCGACTTCCCGGAAAACGATCGCAAGATGGCCGCGTACGTGACCGGTAAAGTCCAGGAAATCGCCAAGAGCATGAACCCGCGGCAAATGGTCCCGAGCGCGCAAACCGGTCACTGGAACAGCGCCCCGTATCAGTCTTCGCACATCGTTGGCGGCTTCATCATGGGCGCCGATCCGAAGACCAGTTCGGTGAACAAATACCTGCAAGTCTGGGACGTGCCGAATCTGTTTGTGGTCGGCTCCTCCGCCTTCCCGCAGAACCCCGGCTACAACCCCACCGGCACCGTTGCGGCGCTGGCCTTCAAGGCCGCTGATGCGATTCGCACCCGCTACCTGAAACGCCCTGGGGAGATGATCACCGTATGAAGACTCTTCTTTCGGTTTGCGCAGGCGTGCTGGGCCTGGCCCTCAACGTTGCACACGGCGCCACCGGTGCCGACTCCTACAACCTGGTGGAAAAAGGTCGTTACCTGACGACCTTGGGTGACTGTACGGCTTGCCACACACTGCCCGGCAAACCGGCGTTTTCCGGTGGTGTCGTGCTCGACACGCCGTTCGGCAAACTGTTGGGTGCCAACATCACCCCTGATCCGGTCAACGGCATTGGCCGCTGGAGCTTCGAGGATTTCCAGAACGCCATGTCCAAAGGTCACGGCCTGGACGGCAAGCGTCTGTACGGCGCCATGCCTTACACGGCGTACACCAAGGTGCTGCGTCAGGACAATCAGGCGATCTGGGCCTATCTGCAAACCATCGAGCCAGCGGACAACAAGGTTGAAACCAATCAGCTGCCCTTCCCGTTCAACGTCCGCACCAGCTTGCTGGGCTGGAACCTGTTGAATTTCCAGGAAGGCGAATTCAAGGCTGATCCGAAGAAAACCGAGCAATGGAACCGTGGCGCGTATCTGGTGCAAGGCCTGGGTCACTGCGGCACCTGCCACACGCCGAAAAGCCTCACGGGCGGTGACAAGAACGACCAGTTCCTCGGTGGCGCCAACCTGCAGAACTGGGTCGCGCCGAACATCACCGCCGACGCCCACAGCGGCATTGGCAGCTGGTCCGAGGATGACATCGTCAAGTACCTGAAAACCGGTGCCAACCGCTTCGATATCGCTTCAGGCCCCATGGCCGAAGAAGTCGAGCACTCTTCCCAGCACTGGAAAGACGCCGACTTGATGGCGGTCGCGGTGTTCCTCAAGGACGGCAGTAAACCGGCTGATCCGCCCAAGGCCCTCGCGGCTACGGACAGCGCGATGGTCGCGGGCAAGGCGATCTACGCGGATCGTTGCTCGGCGTGCCACATCGGCAACGGCGAAGGCACAGAAAACCTGTTCCCGAAACTGGCCATGGCGCCTTTGGTCAACGGTGCCGATGCATCGTCGATGATTCGTGTCGTACTGGCCGGCAGCCGCGCTGGCGCCACCGATGCGGCCCCGACCGCACCGGCAATGCCATCCCTGGGCTGGGCGCTGTCCGACGATAACGTCGCCAACGTCCTGACTTACGTGCGCAACAGCTGGGGCAACGCGGCACCGGCCGTGTCGAGCGCGGACGTGAAGGCTGTGCGCGAGCAATTGCAGCCCAAGTAAAAACGCCACAATGAAAAATGCCCGGCCTTATGATGAGGTCGGGCATTTTTTTGTTCGGAATAAAATCCTACAAGCCCCGCGCTTCCATGATCCTTGGCAGATTACCTTCTATCCAGCTCGCCAAGGTATCGACCTGCAACGCCACTTCTTCGCCCAGAGGCGTCAACCGATATTCGACGTGGGGCGGCACCACGGGCAGCGCTTTGCGTTCCACAAAACCATCGTGTTCCAGATTCTGCAGGGTTTGCGAAAGCATTTTCTCGCTGACACCGCCGATCTTGCGACGCAGTTCACTGAAGCGATGCATGCCGCCGCGCAACACCACCAACACCAACACGCCCCAGCGGCTACAGACATGGCTGAGGATAATTCTCGACGGGCAATCGGTGGCCATCAGCTCCCCGGAGCGGGCTTGCATGATGGTCGAACAGAACTCTGTGGGGACCCTGGCACTTTGCGTCATGACACTTACCTTTTTGTACGTACTTACGAAAAGATAGCACGATGCTTATGCTTGGGCTTCACTAAATGCCTAGCAAGGAAATCTGCCATGTACATTGTCACCGGTGCAACCGGCCAGCTCGGCCGCCTGGTAGTCGAACAATTGCTCAAGGTCGTTCCGGCCTCGCAGATCGTCGCGGCGGTGCGCTCTCCGGAAAAAGCCGCCGACCTGATTGCCCTGGGCGTCAAGGTCCGGCATGCCGACTACGCCCGGCCAGAAACCCTGGACAGCGCGTTCAAAGGTGCTGAAAAGCTGCTGCTGATCTCCTCCAGTGAACTGGGCCAACGTGCGGCGCAGCACCAGGCCGTGATCGATGCCGCCAAGCGTGTCGGCGTGCAACTGCTCGCTTATACCAGCGTGCTGCGCGCCGATTCTTCACCCCTGAGCGTGGCCGTCGAACATCGCCAAACCGAGGCGGCGCTGCACAAATCAGGCCTGCCTTTCGTGCTGCTGCGCAACGGCTGGTACACGGAAAACTACACGGCGGGCATCCCCGGCGCATTGGCTCATGGCGCGGTGTTTGGCAGCGCTGGCGGCGGTCGGATCAGTTCCGCGTCGCGAGCTGATTATGCCGCTGCGGCGGTGGCGGTGTTGACCGCCGAGGACAATCAGGCGGGTCGCACCTACGAACTGGCCGGAGACGACTCCTATACGTTGGCCGAATTTGCCGCCGAACTGTCCAGGCAGTCCGGTCAAGCCATCGCCTACACCGACCTGCCTCAAGCTGACTTCGAAGCCGCGTTGATTCAGGCTGGCCTGCCGAGTTTCGTCGCGGCGCTGTTGGCCAACTCGGATGTCGGCGCGTCCAAGGGGGCGCTGTTCGATGAGGGGCATCAGCTCAGTTCGCTGATCGGTCGCCGAACCGTACCACTGGCACAGACCGTCGTGGCTGGACTGAACAACTGATCGTCGTGCCGTTCGCCTTCCTGCAGTTGAGGCGAACGGCATCTTCAAACCGAATGTTTTTTGGCAATGGTGGTCCTAGCTACACGAACAGAGCATTACGCACTGAGCCGTTAGCAAATCAGGAACCACTTATGAACAGTAAATCGCTCATCGCTTGTCTGGCTATTCTTGGCTGCGTTTCTGTCACCAGCGTTGCCGTCCAGGCTCAGGAAAAGCCTGAACCGAAAGTTGAACAATCCAAAGAGAATATCCGCGACCTGGAACTGGGTTCCCGGGCGCCAGCAAAATTCCAGCGGCCTGAAGCCGGCATGAAGGACTGGAGCAAGCACGGCCTCAAAGCGCCGTCCAAAGAAGCCCAGTGGGTCAAGATCAACGACAAATACGTGATGGTGCAGATCACCAACGGCCAGATCACCGAGATCGTGCCGATCAGAAAATAAAGCTGTTGGCGAGGCTTGCCCGCGAATCATCGTCTGGTCGCATTTTTCATCGCCAGAGTTGACGCCTTCGCGGGCAAGCCTCCACGGGTTTTAGAGGAAAATCCCGCCCGACGCCTCGATCCGCTGCCCGTTGATCCACTTCCCGCCGTCACCTAGCAACATGCTGATCGCCGCGCCGATGTCATCGGCTTCGCCGACCCGTCCCAATGCCGTACTGGAAGCAATCATCTGGTTGACTTCAGCATTGTCCCGCACTGTCCCGCCGCCAAAATCCGTCGCAATTGCGCCGGGGGCCAGCACGTTGACGTTGATGCCGCGTGGTCCGAGTTCCTTGGCCAGGTAACGGGTCCAGACTTCGATGGCACCTTTCATCGAGGCATACGCCGCGTAGCCGACCATGCTGAAGCGTGCGAGACCGCTGGATACATTGACGATGCGCCCGCCATCGGCCAGCAACGGCAGCAGTTTCTGGGTCAGGAAAAACGGCCCCTTGAAGTGAATATCCACCAACTGATCGAACTGCGCCTCGCTGGTTTCGGCAAAGCTGTTGTAAATGCCGACGCCCGCATTGTTGACCAGGAAATCAAACTGACTGGCCTGGAAAACCTCCCCAAGCGCCTGGGCAAGCTGCGTACTGAACGCATCGAAACTGCTGCTGTCGCTGACATCCAGTTGCAGCATGTGCGCACGACCGCCAAGCGCCTCAATTTCGGCGACTACGGCCTGGGCTTCGGCCTGCTTGCTGTGATAGGTGCCAATGACATCGACACCTTGAGCCGCCAGGTGCAACGCCGTGCTTTTGCCAAGGCCACGACTGGCACCGGTAATCAAAGCGATTTTCTTGCTCATGGGTATTCCTCGAAGAGAGTGGTCAGGGAGTGGGAACGAGTCTATTGTTCGATCCACTAGCGATAAACTGCTGATAATCGAAATAACTAGACGCTTTAAGCGAACAATTGAAAGAAAGCCGCGCAGAGGATTTATCCATGTCGCTTACACCGCGATGTCGGCCAGCACACAGGATCCTACGGGTTGTGTGATGGGATCAAGGCGACATCTACGGAGATTCATTCGGCTATGAACAAACTGGAACTGTTGCGCACCTTCGTGCGCGTCGCCGAACTGTCGAGTTTTACTCAGGCCAGCGAAGCTTTGGGCCTGCCGCGCTCAACCGTGTCCGAACAGGTCCAGGCTCTCGAGGAACTGCTTGGCACGCGCCTGTTATTGCGAACCACGCGCCGGGTTCAGGTCACGCCTGATGGGCAGCTATTGTATGAACGCAGCAAAGACATGCTAGCGCAGATGGATGAACTTGAAGGCTTGTTCCGCAGCGATTCAATGCTCAGCGGTCGGTTACGGGTCGACATGCCGACCGCCATGGCGCACAACATCCTTCTGCCGCGCCTGAGTGAATTCCTGAGCCTGCATCCCGGGATTGACCTGGAAATCAGCAGCACCGATCGGCGGGTCGATCTGGTGCGCGAAGGCTTCGATTGCGTTTTGCGCATCGGCGAGCTGCCGGACTCGCATCTGGTGGCGCGCAGCCTGGGCGACTTGTCGATGGTCAATTGCGTCGGTGCCGGTTACGCGCGGCAATATGGCGTCCCAACCAGCCTCGCGGAGTTGCAGCAGCATCGCTTGATCAATTATGTGATGGCGTTCGGCGCGAGCACCGCGCACTTCGAATACCAGGATCAGGACAAAACCCACACAGTGGCCATGCCGCACAGCGTGACCGTCAACAATGTTCAGGCCTATGAAGCCGCTTGTCTGGGCAATCTGGGCATCGTCCAGTCGCCGCGCATGGGCATGCGCAAACATCTGCTGCGCGGTGACTTGATTGAAATCCTGCCTGAGTTTCGTCCCGCGCCGATGAAGATTTCCCTGGTGTATGCCCATCGCCGCCATCTACCGGAACGCTGTCGGGTGTTCATGGACTGGTTTCAAGGCTTGATCGAGTTACACAACGCCGCTTGAATGCCGATGCTGGATTGACAGCCCGAACCCCGGATAGGCTAATCTCACTGTCTACTCTTCCTCGGGACTGATTCGGCATGGACCAGGACAGCGCCAAACGCTTGGCCGCACCGTTTTTCTGGCGCGACCCACGCTTGCCTTTCATCAAGGCGCGCTCGGTGGGCGATGGGCGCAAATTCTGTTACGCCAAGCATTCCCACGAAGTGTTTTCCATCGGCGCAATCACCGCCGGGCAAAGCACGTACCTGCATGAGAAGACCAGCCAGCGCGTCCAAACCGGCACAGTGGTGCTGATGAATCCAGGTGATGTGCATGCCTGCAACCCGATTGCCGACCAGCATTGGTCGTATCTCATGCTGTACGTCGACAGCCTGTGGCTACGAAACCTTCAGCACCAGCTGGGTATGGACGCCAACCTTGATTTCCAGCCCATCGCCCAGACTCACAGCAGCTGCGTCGAGCTGTTTCGGGGCATCAATCAGCTGTACGCCACGTTGATCGGCAGCGAAACCGATGTACTCGACAAACAATGCGCTGCGGTTTGCTTCTTCACCCAGATGCAACAGACACTGGGCAGTGCTGTTCTGCATACCGACCAACCCGTGGACCGCGTGGAACGGGCTGCGCAGTACATCAACGATAACTTCAAGGCCGCGATCAGCCTCGACGATATCTGTGGCGCGGCGAATATCTCGGCGTCGTATCTGATTCGCGCCTTCGAACAGCGCTACCACATGACGCCCCATGCCTACCTGATCAATCGACGGATTCAACACGCCCGCACCCAGCTCAAAAGCGGCCGTCTGATCGCCGACGTTGCTCAGGAAACCGGCTTCGCCGATCAGGCGCATTTTCAACGGGCGTTCAAGAAACATCTCGCCGCGACCCCAGGCCAATACAAGCTCTAAGCGGCCAGCAGATAAACAGCGCAGCCCACCAGCAGCAAGGCCATGCAGCGGTTGAACACGCGAATACCCAGCGCACTGCTTAAATAGTGGCGCAGGAAAGTCCCGGCAAAAGCCCAGCACGCCAGGGACAGATAACAAATCACCAGGTAGATCGCGGCAAACTGCCAGATCAGCCGCGCCTCGCCGCTGGCGGCAAAGGCGCCCATCCCGGCAATACACGCCAGCCAGGCTTTGGGGTTGAGCCACTGCATGACTGCGCCGTAGAGCATCGACGGCCGGTCGCTGGCCTGATCGACATTTAGGCGTCCGTTGTCACGGGCCAGTTTCCACGCCATGTACAACAGAAAACCCACCCCTGCCCACTTGATCCCCTGGGTCAGGAACGGCCACTGAATCAGCAACTCTTGCAATCCAAAACCGGTCAACACCAGCAATAACGTAAAGCCCAGGGTCGCGCCAGCCACATGCTGCAACGCCGGTCCCAGCCCAAATCGGGCCCCCGAACTCAAGGCAACGATATTGACCGGTCCCGGCGTGATCGACGAAGCCAGCGCGAAGGCGGCCATGGAAAGAAACACACTCATCTGAATACCCTGACTGAACCCTGGAATGAGTCGATCACGGTAAAGACGCGCACCCACTGCGTATTGAAGAAAATTACCCAGCGACGTGCAAAAAAACCGCCGAGAAGGAACGCAAATGCTGATCATCTGACACCGATAGGGCAGAATTGCGGGCATTGCTTTCCCCACACCGAGTTGCTGAATGATTACCCGCCCACAGAAACCGTCCCTTTGGGCGCTGTTATTTGCCATCCGCGGCACCATCGTGCCGGCGATCTGGCCCAAAGTGCTGTTCACGGTGCTGATCAGTTCGGTGGTGGTTGCTACTCATGGCAAGCTGTTCGATTACAAAGTAGTGCTGACCGCAACGCCATTCACCTTGTGGGGGCTGACGCTGGCGATCTTCCTCGGCTTTCGCAACACCGTGGCTTACCAAAGGTTCTGGGAGGCGCGCACGCTGTGGTCCGAGCTGTCCATCGTGACCCGCAACCTGACCCGGCAAAGCCTGAGCATGATGCCCAACCTGCCGACGAGTGAGCGACGTGCACTCCTTGATGCGCTGATTGCCTTCAGCTACTTGCTCAAGGACTGGCTGCGCGGCGAGAAACCTGGTGAGGACAGCTGTAGGCTGCTGGAGCCTGCCCTGCAACGCGCCACCTTCGACAAGGAAAACCCGCCGAGCGTGCTGCTGGGTCTGATCGGCCAGCGGCTGATGGACCAGGCGCGGCAAAGCAGCATCGGTGATCCGTTGAAAGCCGACATGGATCAGCAGCTGAACCGGTTGTCTTACGTGCTGGGCGGCTGCGAGCGGATCAGCAATACACCGATCCCCTACCCTTACATTCTGATGCTGCACCGCATCGTGCATGTCTATTGCTTCCTGCTGCCGTTCTGCCTGGTGGACAGCATCGGCTGGTTCACGCCGTTTGCGGTGCTGGTATTGGCTTATACTTTTTTCGGACTGGACGCGCTGGGCGACCAGATAGCCGACCCTTTCGACACCCAACCCAATGATCTGCCGTTGAACGCACTGTGCCGTGACATCGAAATCTCGGTGCTGGACATGCTCGACGAACCCGCACCGCCTCGCCTGGAGCCTGTCAATGATGTGCAGCTGTAGCCGCTTCATGGCCTTATCCGGAAAACCTTTCCTTGCCGAGCACACCTATGAACAGCTTTGAGCAATCGATCATCGAAGCCGCGCAGGACGCCACGCTTAACAACACCGACGCAGGGCGCGCCGAAGCCAAGGCTGCGGCCATAGCGGCGGTCGCCGAAATCATGGCGACGACTTCCGGGCTGCAACGCACCCTGGCCCTGGCAGCACTGCTGGACTCTTACTCCGAACAGGAAGACGAGTAATCGGCGGATTGGTTGACTGCTCGCAGGAGACACGGGTTGCTGATTCAAGCACTATGTCGCCCGAATGCGATGCCATCGCCGCAACACTTTATCTGGACGCGACATGACTCCCAACGCTGAACATTACAACCCCGCCACCGAATACGCTGACAAACTGATCAGCCGCATCGGTCAAACGCCCTCGTGGATTGCCAAGCGCATCGGTGTCACCGACAAACGCATGCGCTACATCCTGGAAGGCGAACGTACCGTCAAGGGCGAAACAACCCCGATCCAGATGACCTACACCGAGCAGTTTGCTCTGGAATGCCTGGCCGCCGAGGCCAAGGCGCGCAGCAAATAAACGCTGAACATCCTGCTGACCTCAAAGGCCAAACGATTCGGCTTCTTGAGTCGTAACCCTGAGCATTGATCCTTGAAAGAAATTCAGCAAGACCTGCAAAAAACCGCAAATGATCTGGAAAGTATTTCCCTGAGCCTGGCCGGACACGCGGTGTTTCTCCAGCATTCGATTCACGCCAAGGATGCCGAAGATGTGAGTCGTCAGGTCGTCAAGCTGCAGGATACCGTCGATGATTTACGAACCATTGCCGACCGGATCAAGCCTTGATCCGGGTCTGGCGTCATTACCTTTGGTCCAGTTTAGTCACCGGGAACTGAACCAACGGCGATAACAGGCTATCCCACCTGCATAGCGTTCCAGTCTGTACGCTGTATTTCAGGGTTACGCCATGTCTATCGAGAGCAATTCAGCCTTACTGCAGTCACTGATCGCTCAGCTTTCAATCATTGATTTCAGCTCGTCACTGGCCCTGCGAGGGGATGCCGCAGATAACCTTCTGGGTCTCAGAGACTTGTTCGAGCTGGACATGATTACCGGCAACTTCATTTACGGCGCTCTCAGCGACCCATTAGGTTTGCTGTTTCTCTCCGCCGATCACATTCTGCTGACCAAACGTGGCGCCCTTTTTGCTCTGCATTGAGTAAGTGAGTCAAGCGCTCTTTGCTCAATCCAGAGCTTGCGACAGTGGCCTGGCCACCTGTTCCAGCGATTTGCGCTCGGCCGCTGCGCCCCAGATGCCCTGGACAACTGCCGCCATAATCATCAGGCCCGCCCCGATCAAATAGCCGATCAGCACATTGCTGCGCTCATGGGTCTGGATCAGGTAGCCGAACAGGCTCGGCCCGATGATTCCGCCCAAACCGGTGCCAAAGGCATAGAACACGGCAATCGCCAATGCGCGAATTTCCAGCGGGAAGGTCTCGGCCACCGTCAGGTACGCTGAGCTGGCTGCTGCTGAAGCGAAGAAGAAAATCACCATCCAGGCAATCGCCTGCTGCGTCACATCCAGAACGCCTTGCTGAAACAGGTAGCCGCAGATCGCCAGCAGCACGCCGGAGATCCCGTAGGTCAGGCTGATCATCACCCGACGGCCGATCACATCGAACAAGCGCCCCAGCAGCAGCGGGCCGCAAAAATTGCCCAAGGCCAGCGGCAACACGTACCAGCCGACCTGCTCAGGCGGAACCTGATAGAAATCGGTCAGCACCAGCGCGTAAGTGAAGAAAATCGCGTTATAGAAAAAGGCCTGGGCCGTCAACAGCGTCATGCCAACCAACGCCCGCTGGCGAAACTTGACGAACAAGGTCTGGAATATCTCCCGCAGCGGCGTGTGATCCCTGGCATGTAAACGCAGCGGCGTGCTGGTGACGGCGGTTAATCGATGGCCCTGCTTGATCATGCCTGCTTCGATCTGCTCGACGATGCGTCGCGCTTCATCCGCCTGATTGTGGATCAATAACCAGCGCGGACTTTCCGGCAGCCACAGGCGCATGAACAGGATGATCAGCCCGAGTGCCGCACCGATGCCGAAGCACAACCGCCAGCCCAGATCGCCGCCGACCCATTGCGGATCGAGCAAGACAATCGAGCCTGCCGCCCCCAATGCAGCGCCCAACCAGAACGTGCCATTGATCGTCAGGTCCACCCAGCCACGGTAGCGCGCCGGGGTGAATTCCTGAATGGTCGAGTTGATCGCCGTGTATTCCCCGCCGATGCCCATCCCGGTGAGGAAGCGAAACAGCAGAAAACTTGCGACATTCCAGGAAAATGCCGTCGCTGCAGTAGCACCGACGTAAAGTATCAGGGTGATGAAGAACAACTTGCGACGACCGAGGCGATCGGTCAGCCAGCCAAAGAACAAGGCACCCAGCACAGCGCCGGCGATGTAAACCCCACCCGCCAGGCCGATATCGGTGTTGGACATCTGCAGCAATTCGCTGGACTTGAGCGCGCCTGAAACCGAACCGGCCAGCGTCACTTCCAAGCCGTCGAGCAACCAGGTAATGCCCAGCGCGAACACCAGCAGCGTGTGGAAACGCCCCCAGGGCAGACGATCAAGCCGCGCGGGCAGATCGGTCTCGAAAATTCTGCCCTTTTCGCGTTCGGCACCGGGAAGATTTGCACTCTCGACTTTCAAAGGGCTCGCTCCTGCTCGCAGACGCCTGATGTGCTGACAGGGTTGTGAGTCAAAGGCGCCCGGGGAGTTCAGGTCGTAATCAGCTGATCCAGAACCACAGCAGGGTCAGGTTCGCCGCCGAGATCAGGCCGAACAGGCACCAGGCAGCGGTCTGCACCAAGCGGCTGTTGACGAACGGCCCCATCAAATGCCGGTCGCTGGTGAAACGAATCAACGGCCAGAGGGCGAATGGCAGTTGCAGGCTGAGCACCACCTGACTGAGCACCAGCATCTTGCCCACCGAGCTATCACCGAGCCACATCACGCCGATCAATGCAGGAATCAACGCCAGGGCGCGGGTGATCAACCGCCGCTGCCAGCAGGGAATCTTGGCCTGCAGGAATCCTTCGAGGACCACCTGGCCGGCGATGGTGCCGGTAAACGTCGAACTCTGCCCCGCCGCCAGCAAGGCTATGCCGAACAATACGCTGGCCACGGCACCGCCCACCAACGGGTCAAGCAAGTGATAAGCGTCCTGAATTTCCACCACCTCGGTGTGCCCGCTCTGGTGGAATGCAGCGGCGGCCAGAATCAGGATCGCTGCATTTATCAGCAACGCCAGACTCAGGGAGGCAATGGTGTCGATGCGGGCGAACTTGATCGCGCTGGCCTTGCTGGCGTTATCGCTGCCGTTGACCCGGGTCTGCACCACTGAAGAATGCAGATAGAGGTTATGCGGCATGACGGTCGCGCCGAGGATACCGATGGCGATGTACAACGGCTCCTGGCCACTGAGCACATCCCAACTGGGCTTCAGCCCGGCAAAGACGTCCGGCCAGAATGGCTTGATGAGGATCAGCTCGACCGTAAAACAGGCGCCAATGGTCGCGATCAACCCCAGGACGATGGCCTCCAGACGCCGGACGTTGGCACCCTGCAAGGCCAGCACGATCAGCGTATCGAAGGCGGTCAACGCCACGCCGACGGTGATGGACACGCCGAGTAACAGATGAAAGGCCAACGCTGCGCCCAGCACCTCGGCAAGGTCTGTGGCGACAATCGACAGCTCGGCCAATAACCACTGACCTTTGGCGACGCGCGGGTTGTAACGCGAGGCGGACAACTGCGCAAGATCGCGGCCGGTGGCAATCCCCAGGCGCGAGCACAGGTTCTGCAACACCATGCCCGACAGGCTCGCCAGCACCACCACAAACAACAGCGAATAACCGAAGCGCGAGCCAGCTTCAATGGCGGTTGCCCAGTTGCCGGGGTCCATGTAGCCGATGGAGACCAGCAGGCCGGGGCCGACAAACAGCATCATCTTGCGCGCCAAAGAGGCATTGGCGGGAATGGCGACGCTGTCGGTAACCGCAGACGGGCAAAAGGGTGCAGTGGCAGTGGTAGGCAATTTGAACTTCACGGGGACCATACGGGCAGCGGGACGAGGTGTCGATGTTAAGGTTTTGCGACATATCTTGATACGCAAAAACTTGCTGCCTTCATGGTGTAGATACCGTCTTGATCCTCATCACACCCCTTTGAAGTTGAACAGATCCCGTAGGACCGGCTTCAGCCGGGAGGAGGCAGGTACATTCGCAGCAGTTGCGGCGTCAGACCTTCCGGCCTCCCGGCTAAAGCCGGTCCTACGAATTGCTTCGTGAACAAGATCGCGCCAACCCTCACCCATCGACCGTCAAAACCACCTTCCCTTCAATATGGGATTTTTCCAGGTAATCCTGAGCCGCCGCAGCGTCTTTCAGCGGGAAAGTGACATTGACCTTGACGCTCACCAGCTCGCCCTTGATCAACTGCGCGATGTCTGCAAGCTGCGCCCCACTGGGCTCAACCAGAAAAAAGCGGCTGTTCTTGCCATACGCATCCGGGCGGTTGCGGGCGGGCTCGTTCAAGGTGGAAACCAAGGTGCCGCCACGTCGCAATACAGCCCATGAACGCTGCTGCATTTCGCCGGACACCAGATTGATCACCAGATCGATATTCGAGCAGACATCCTCGAAACGCTCCCTGGTGTAATCGATGACCCGATCCGCGCCCAGTGCGCTGATGAATCGCGCGCTTTTGTCCGAGCCGGTGGCGTAGACCATCGCGCCCTTGGCGGCAGCGAGCTGCACGGCAAAATGCCCGACGCCACCGCTGGCACCCTGGATCAGCACGCGCTGCCCTGCCTCCAGATGGCCGTGATCGAATAACGCCTGCCACGCAGTCTGCGCCGCCAGAGGCACGGCCGCAGCGTGTATGAAATCAAGATTTTCCGGAATCTTTGCCAAATGCTCGACCTTGATGACGGCGTACTCCGCATAACTGGCATCACCGCCGACCATCCCGAAAACCCGATCTCCTTTGGCAAAACTTCCCACACCACTGCCCACTTGCTCGACAACGCCGGAAAAATCCCGGCCCTGGGTGATGGGCAGCTTCTCTGCACTGACCGGCGGAAATTCGCCTTGGCGAATCTTGTAGTCAACCGGGTTAACACTCGCAGCGGCAATTCGTACCAATACTTCACCCACTTGCGGATGAGGGATTTCAATAAATTCGAGTCGCAGCACACTCGAATCACCAAACTGGTGAATCCTTATCGCTTTCATGGTCGCCATGGGGCTGCTTCCTGACAGGTTGATAGGTAATGGGCTGACTACTGGTTCAACGCAGAGGTTCAGCTTAGTTGCCCACGCATCCGGCCAACGGAGCCCAAAAAACGGTATAGCAGCGCTGATCAACCCCGAGTGACCGTTCGGCATAAAAACGTGAAATTTCCGATTGTTCGGCAATTAACAACCAAGATTCGCTATAACCAACCGATCTAAACAATCATTTCAAAATGTTAAAGATCTATCATGTGTGATCCAGTAATTGCGGAATCTGACCCATGACTTCTTTATCACCGGCGGACAGCGTGACGCCGCAACTCCCATCCGATGGGGTTGATCCTGTTCGTGCAGCGTCCATCAGTGCACGCATCGATCGTTTGCCGGCAGTGGCGACGATCTGGCGCCTGATCGCGCTGTTGTCCATTGGCGGTTTTTTCGAGCTTTACGATTTATTCCAGACCGCTTACATCAGTCCGGGCCTGCTGCGTGACGGGATCTTCGCCACCGGCGCACAAGGCGTGTTCGGTTTTTCCGATCAGGCCGCCTTCGCCTCGGCAACCTTTCTCGGGCTCTTTCTCGGTGCCAGCCTGCTCAGCCCGATTGCCGACCGTTTCGGACGTCGGGCCATCTTCACCTTCGCGCTGATCTGGTACACCGTCGCCACCGTGCTGATGGGCGTGCAAAGTTCTGCGCTGGGCATCATTGGCATGCGCTTTCTGGTGGGTATCGGGCTGGGGATCGAGTTGGTGACCATTGACGCTTACCTGTCGGAGCTGGTGCCCAAGCGAATCCGCAGTTCGGCGTTCGCCTTTGCCTTTTTCATTCAGTTCCTTTCGGTTCCGGCCGTTGCCCTGATGTCCTGGTGGCTGGTGCCGCAAGCGCCGTTCGGGATTTCCGGCTGGCGCTGGGTGGTGCTGGCCAGCGCGGTATTCGCGCTGTTCATCTGGTGGCTGCGCTCGCGCCTGCCCGAGTCACCGCGCTGGCTCGCGCAGCATGGGCGCTTCGACGAAGCCGAACGCATCATGGATGACATTGAAGCCAAGTGCCTGCGTGAACACGGCAAGCCGCTGGACGCGCCCGAGCCGGAAGTGGTCGCGGTCGAAGGCCGCGGACGTTTCGCCGACATCTGGAAGCCGCCCTATCGTCGTCGGGCTCTGATGCTGATTGTGTTCCACATCTTCCAGGCCATCGGCTTCTTCGGCTTTGGCAACTGGCTGCCGGCATTGCTCACCGGTCAGGGCGTCAGCCTCACCCACAGTCTGGGTTATGCGTTTGTGATCACCCTCGCCTATCCGCTGGGTCCACTGTTGTTCGTGAAGTTTGCCAATCGCTACGAAAACAAATGGCAGATCGTCGGCTCGGCGCTGGGATCGATGATCTTCGGCACCTTGTTTGCGTTTCAGACCTCGGCCGTAGGCCTGGTGTTTTGCGGGGTGATGATCACCTTCTGCAATGCCTGGCTGAGCTTCAGTTATCACTCTTATCAGGGTGAACTGTTCCCGACCAATATCCGCGCCCGTGCCGTGGGTTTCTGTTACTCCTTCAGCCGGTTATCGACCGTGTTCAGCAGTTTGCTGGTCGGCTTCTTTCTGGAGCATTTCGGCACGCCGGGCGTGTTGGCCTTTATCGTCAGCAGCATGTTGATCGTGATCATCACCATCGGCACGTTCGGCCCGCGCACACGCAACCTGGCGCTGGAAAACATCGCTCACCGCTGATGGGGCATGGTGATTACTGGCGGGGGGGTGCAACCTGCCAGTAGTCAATGGCAGTGAACCGGTTGGATACCTGGCTATCCAAATCCGTATCAATTCCTGACCAACCCACAGATGAGGTGCACCATGGCCGGTTCCCGCCCGGAAAACCCAGATGTCGACCCAGATGAAGTAACCTTTCCCGAAACCGTTCCAGACCCGGTCAGCGAAGAGGAAGACCCGGAAGCCGGGTTTGAGCCGGGAACAGAGCTGGTGCCGGAAAAAGGCGATTTTCATGGCGTGCCCGGCAAGCAGTAGAAAGCGCAGATCCCAGCCCCTGACAGGCTAATGGTAGCCGGCCCACGCCATCGAAGGGTGGCCGGCACCGGGCATCAGCTTTGCGCCCACTCGACATCGGTAATACCGAAATGCTCGGCGTAAGGCTTGGACACGCGGGCGACCTTTTCCAGACGATATTTTGGGATGCGGGCAATGCCGGCATCGACGCTCGCGTGGTGCCAGGCTTCTGCGTTATCCATGCGTTCTGCACTGATATAGAACGATTTGAAGGCGCCATTGAACAGGTAATCAATTCGGTAATGTTTGTACTGGGACATCCAGGCAGTGCCTCATACTGTTTGTTTAGAGCAGTAGATGACCTTTGGCCCGAGCGAAAAATTCAGTCTTTTTTGACCAAATGATCCATCAGCACTCAGTGCGGTTCACCGCAATACCCGGCAAAGACGCTGACGCGCCTAGCGAATACCCAAGCGTCTGGCCAGACGACTGAGGTTGGCGCGGTCGAGCCCCATCTCACGAGCGACATCGACCCATTTACCCTGATGCCGGGCCAGAGCCTCCTCGATCAGCCTGGACTGAAACGCATCGACTGAATCCTTGAGTGTGCCGCCGGGCACCACTGCGATGGGCATTTCCATCGCGGAAGAATGGTTGACAGTGACTTCATCGATCAGGCCCAGCGCGGCAGCCTCAATGGTCAGAATGCGCGGACGCTCCTTATGGGCCGAAAGGGATTTGAGCACCGCGCGGCTGATCAAATGTTCGAGTTCGCGTACGTTACCCGGCCAGGTGTAACTCACCAGCAGTTTCTGCGCGTCGGCGTTCAAGCGCAGGCTGCGCAATCCCATGCGGGCGCGGTTCTCTTCGAGGAAGAAGCCCGCGAGCAGCAGCACGTCGCGGCCCCGCTCACGCAATGGCGGCACCAGAAGCGGATAAACGCTCAGGCGATGATACAGATCGGCCCGGAAACGACCGCTGCGCACCTCCTCGGCCAGATCCCGGTTAGTGGCGGCGATGATCCGCACGTCCACATGGTGCTCCTGATCTGATCCGACCCGCTGCAACTGGCCACTTTGCAAAACCCGCAACAGCTTGGATTGAACGGGAAGCGGTAACTCGCCGACTTCATCAAGGAAAATGGTGCCGCCATCGGCCAGTTCGAATTTGCCGCTGCGACCGTTCACGGCACCGGAAAACGCGCCCTTGACGTGGCCAAACAGCTCGCTCTCCACCAGCATTTCCGGCAGCGCGGCGCAGTTCAGACTGATCAACGGCTTCTGGGCGCGGGGTGAGTTCAAATGAATGGCCTCGGCCACCAGCTCCTTGCCGACCCCGGTTTCCCCGGTGATCAACACCGACAACGCGCTGTTGCCGACCAGCTGAATCTCCTGCTGCATCCGTTTATGTACGACGCTCTGCCCGATCAGTTCCCGAGGACCACGGCCGCCTGCAGCACGTTTATAGACTTCAGCCAGCTGGCGTTGATCTTCAATGCCGCGTGCCAGCTGCTTGATTCGCTCACTGGCCATGACCGTCGCCGCGGCGAGGCTGGCGAACGCTTGCAGATTGTCCAGGTCGACACTGCCGAAACGCGACGGATCCAGGGAATCCAGGGTAATCAGGCCCCAGGGTTTGTCCTGGAAATACAGCGGACAACCCAGGCAGTCATGCACTTCCAGATGGCCCGGATGCCCTTCGACCAGGCCGTCGTACGGGTCCGGCAAATCACAGTCGGTGGAAAAGCGCGTAGGGCCAGGGTTTTCCAGCAACACCTTGAGACGCGGGTGTTCCTCCACTCTGAAACGCCGCCCCAGGGTATCGGCGCTCAGCCCCTGCACCGCAAGCGGAATCAATACGTCGTCTTCAAGTTTGAGCAACGCCACGGCGTCGCACGGCAACAATTGCCGCAGCGCCTGCAGCAAACGCCGATAGCGCTCATCGTCAGGCAATTCCCGACTCAGGTCAGCGACTAAAGGCACCAACGCCGATAACAGAGGATTTGTCATTGCTGTTCCATTCACTATCTGACGACCAGGCGGAGGTCATTATGACTCCATGAAATTTGAAAAAGACAGCGGCACAAAACAATCGGTGACAGCCGACAGGTCGCCGCAATCTCGTTCAGCTATTTATAAAAACAGACCGGTCACCTGCTTATTCAACTTTTTAACGCCCCCATCACTTCGCAAGGAAGTTGAAACACTTCGTTGCCAAACAACGGTTTAAGTGCGCGAATAATTTCTGACGCCAGCACGCTGACGATATAAGCAATGCCGTTTAGTTTTATTGAAGTGGCGAATAATAAATTCCGTTTCATAGTGTTTCAAACCGGCGAAGAGTACATGAACATGGCCAGAATTCAGGGAAGAGTTCTCGAAACTTACCCGCCTTTAGTTGTTGACCTCGATGGCACGTTACTGCGCTCGGACTTGCTCATGGAAACAGCGATGGCCTTGGTGCGCAGCCAACCATTGAAAATTTTCAAGGTGTTCGGCTGGTTGATCAAAGGCAAAGCGGCGCTCAAGGAAGGACTGGCTCTGGCCACGCACATCGACGTCAGCGTGTTGCCTTACGACCCCCAAGTCATTGAACTTATCGAGGCCGAACGCGCCAACGGACGCATGATTATCCTCGCCACCGCCAGCCATGACAGCCTTGCGGTGCGCATCGCCGAACACTTGCAATTGTTTGATCGAGTGGTCGCGTCCAACGCTGAGCGCAACTTGTCCGCACACACTAAACGCGATCTGCTGGTCGGCCATTATGGCGAAGGTGGTTTTGATTATCTGGGCAACTCCCTGGACGATTTGCCGATCTGGGGAGCAGCGCGACAAGCGTTTGTGGTCAACCCCGAGTCCGGTGTCGAGCGTCGCGCCAAGGCGCAGGGTAATGTCGAGAAAGTCATTCATTCCAATGTCTCCACCTTGCGGGACTGGCGCAAAGCGCTGCGCATGCACCAGTGGCTGAAAAACGCGCTGATCTTTATCCCGCTACTCGCGGCTCATCAAATAAACCAGCCTTTCCAGTTATTAAACGGCGTGCTGGCTTTCCTGTTTTTCGGCCTTTGCGCGTCCAGCGTGTACGTGCTCAATGACCTGCTGGACCTGGCCGATGATCGCCATCACCAAAGCAAGCGCAAACGTCCATTCGCCTGCGGCAAATTGTCGATCAAGGCCGGGCTGGCTGTCGTCCCACTGCTGCTGATCGCGGCATTTGGCGGTGCCACCTTGCTCTTGCCCTGGCAATTCAGCGCCGTGTTGGGCGCTTATTACCTGCTGACGCTGGCGTATTCGCTGTACCTGAAACGGCAAATGGCGGTGGATGTCATCGTGCTGGCCATGCTCTACACCGCGCGAATTCTGGCCGGTGCCGCCGCGTTTGGCTTGCCGCTGACGTTCTGGATTCTGGCATTCTCGATGTTCATCTTCCTCAGCCTGGCGCTGGTCAAGCGCTATGCCGAACTGCGCGAAGCCCGGGCCAAGGACCTGAAGGAAATGACCCGAGGTCGAGGTTATTACCCCGGCGACCTGGACATGATTGCTGCCCTTGGCGCTTCGTCCGGGCACTTGGCGGTCATGGTCCTGGCGCTGTACATCCACGAAGGCACGACCATCATCCAGTACGCCCGCCCGCATGTGATCTGGCTGGCTTGCCCGCTGCTGTTGTTCTGGATTACCCGGGTCTGGATGCTGACCCATCGCGGCCTGATGAACGATGACCCGGTGGTGTTCGCCATTCGCGACCGCATCAGCCAAGGCATCGGTGCGTTGTTGGCGATAGTGTTCTGGGTTGCCATATGAGTGCGCCTTTGTATTCCTGGGGCCGATATCCCCTGACGCCGCAAAACGGCCATGCCTGCAACTGGATTGACGACCTGACCGCGCACGCCAAGGGCGTCATCGCCGAACATCAGACCAGCCTGCCCTACGGCAACGGGCGCAGCTACGGTGACAGCTGCCTGGCGGCCAGTGATCAGGTGCTGGACATGCGCGCCTTGAATCGCTTCATCCGCGCCGACTGGGACAAAGGCATTGTGCGCGTCGAATCCGGTGTGACACTTGCGCAAATCCTCGCCGCAGCGATTCCCCACGGGTGGTTTCTGCCCGTGACACCGGGTACACAATTCGCCACCGTGGGCGGTGCCATTGCCAATGACGTGCACGGCAAAAACCATCATTTGCGCGGCACCTTTGGCAGTCATGTCATGCGCTTCGGCCTGCTGCGGCATCGCGACGGCGCATTGATGTGTTCACCGGGCGAAAACGCGCGCTACTACGCCGCGACTATTGGCGGCCTGGGCCTGACCGGCATCATCAGCTGGGCGGATCTGCAGTTGATGCCGATTCGCGCCAGCCAAATCGACAGCACGGTGGTGCGTTTTGCCAACCTGACGGAATTCTTCAGCCTCTCCACCGAACTGGATCATCTTCACGAATACAGCGTGGCGTGGATCGACTGCCTGGCCAAAGGCGCCAACACCGGGCGCGGGGTATTCATCGTTGGCGATCATGCGCGCTATGGCTCACTTGAAGTGGGCAATAGATCAAATCTGAAAATCCCGCTCACGCCGCCCGTTTCGCTGATCAACAACCTGTCGTTACGCGCCTTCAACGCCATTTACTGGCGCGCCCATCCCGGCCAGCGCACGCCGAAACGCACCCCGTACGAGCCGTTTTTCTACCCGCTGGATCGCGTCCGGCACTGGAATCGAATCTACGGTCGCAGCGGCTTTCAGCAGTATCAATGTGTGGTTCCCGAAGGCAACGCTGAAGTCGCCATGCGCGCGCTGTTGGACGCCATTGCCGATTTCGGCCAGGGCTCTTTTCTGGCGGTGCTCAAGCGCTGCGGCGACATTGCTTCGCCGGGCCTGCTGTCATTCCCCATGCCGGGCACGTCGCTGGCGCTGGACTTCCCCCACAGCGATGAATTGATCAACAGGCTGTTCCCGCGTCTGGACGCCATTGTCCGGGAGGCGGGCGGCCGACTGTATCCGGCCAAGGACGCGCACATGAGCGGCAGTGATTTCCGCCAGGCGTATCCGGCCTGGGAGCGGCTGGAAGCGCTGCGCGATCCCTCTTTGATGTCCCGCTTCTGGAAACGAGTGAGCCTATGAAACGAGTCTTGATAATCGGCGCTACTTCAGCCATCGCCACTGCCTGCGCTCGTCTGTGGGCCAGCGAAGGCAGTGATTTCTTCCTCGTGGCACGCAACGCCGCCAAGCTGGAACAGACCGCCGCCGACCTGAAAGGCCGTGGCGCCAAAGTCATCACGCTGCATGAAATGGACGCCACTGACTTCGCCGCACACCCGGCCATGCTTGAACAGTGCCTGATGGCGCTGGGGCAGATCGATGTGGCGCTGATTGCTCACGGCACCCTGCCCGATCAGAAAGCTTGCGAGCGCGACGTCGGCGTCGCCTTGCAGGAACTCGTCAACAATGGCACCTCGGTAATCGCCCTGCTGAGTTTGCTGGCCAATCAGTTTGAAACCCAGCGCTGCGGCAGCCTGGCGGTGATTTCTTCAGTGGCCGGTGATCGTGGTCGCCCTTCCAACTATGTCTATGGCGCGGCCAAAGCTGCCGTCTCGACCTTCAGCGAAGGCTTGCAGGCGCGGCTGTTCAAGGTCGGAGTGCACGTGCTGACAATCAAGCCGGGCTTCGTCGACACGCCAATGACGCAAGGTTTGTCGCTGCCTGCGGCCTTGCTCGCGCAACCCGAGCAGGTCGCCCAGCGCATTGTCGCCGGCATCGCCCGCAAATCGCCGACGCTCTACACGCCGGGGTTCTGGGCGCTGATCATGTGGGTCATCCGCTCCATTCCGCAGCCAGTCTTCAAAAGGCTGAATCTATGAATGAGTCACCTTACCTGTCCGGCTGGCGCTACCGTGCGGTGGTGCTGTCGGTGGTGGGCTCGGCGATCGCCTACCTGGGCTTTTCCCTATGGGGCGGCTGGCATGCGGTAAGCCATGCGGTGGGCGAAGTCGGCGTGGTCGGCATACTCGCGGCGCTGCTGCTGTCGTCGTTCAATTACGGCCTGCGGTTTCTGCGCTGGCAGACTTACCTGCGCGTGCTGGGCCATCCTGTGGCATGGCAACCGAGCCTGAATATTTACCTGGCCGGTTTTGCCCTGACCACCACGCCCGGCAAGGCGGGCGAAGCGTTGCGCGGCGTGCTGCTCAAGCGCTGGGGTGTGCCTTATCCGCTGAGTTTCGCGGCGTTTTTCAGCGAGCGGCTGTCGGACCTGTTTGCAGTGGTGCTGCTGACCTTGTTCGGCCTGTCGCTGTATCCGGACGCGCGGCCGATGATCGTGGCGGGTATCAGCCTGGTGCTGATCGGTCTGCTGATCCTGTCCCAGAGACGCCTGCTGGAACGCCTGGCTTTGGCAATGCCAGCACAAGGCGGCAAATTGATCGGCCTGGCGCGGCAGCTGATTCAAGTGCTGATCGCTGCCCAGCGCTGCCATCGCCTGAGCCTGCTGATCGGCGTTACGACCCTGAGCGTGGTGGCCTGGAGCGCTGAGGCGTTGGCTTTTCACTGGATACTGAACTGGATGGGCGCCGACATCGAGCTGAACTTTGCCGTCTTTGTGTACGCCCTGGCGATGCTGGCCGGGGCCATCAGCTTCATGCCTGGCGGTCTCGGCGGCGCGGAAGCGGTGATGGTCGGCTTGTTGGTCTGGAAAGGCATGTCCAGCGCCGATGCAATCGCCGCGACCGTGGTTATTCGCCTCGCAACCTTGTGGTTCGCAGTCGGTATTGGCGCGGTGATGCTGCTCAAGCTCAAGTCGGCACACGCCCTTGATCCGCAAATCACCGGGCAAGCCGCCGAATAACCGGCACTTGTCAATCACCCACAGGAGTTGCTCCATGGCCTCAGGAAACGCCAGTCGTTCGTCAATCAGCCTTGCGCTGTTGCTGCTGTGCGCAGCCATTTTTGCCAGTTTCATCGCCTCCAGCGGACCGATTCAATGGATGGACAACGGCATATTCATGGCCGACGCCGCTATGGGCCACTACTTCAGCGAATCCCTCGGCCCGCTGGATCACCCGCTGTATCACTTTGTCAGCACCGCGACCTTCGAATTGCTGGGTCCTCAAGTCTTGAGCCTGCTCAACTCGATACTGCTGATACCACTGGCGTGGATCATCTACCTATTGGCCATGAGCGTCGGGGCCAGCACGCGCCAGGCATTGCTGGCAGCGGCTGCAACGGTCCTCTCCCATTCGGTGTTCTGGGTCTCGACCAAGATCGAGGTGTATATCCTGCACTCGCTGTTGGTGTTGCTGGCTTATTGGGTGCATTTCGAGCGCAAGTCTTCCCTGAGCGATTTAAGCAAGTTATTCATCATTGGCGCCCTGACCGGACTCGGCGCGGCCATTCACCAATTGACCTTTGTGGTTCTACTGCCGCTGTACATCCAGCTGTTGTATCAGCACAAGACCCGCATCCTGATCACCGTTCCTGGTTTCATGGCAGGTTTCGCAGTGGCGTGGCCTGCGGTTGCCCATGACCTGCATGGCGGAATGAACATCGTCGAGGTGTTCCATCGTTACCTGACCGGCAGCGCTAGCAAAAGTGACCAGCCGAGCTACGAAAGCAGCCTGCTGCGCTTTGACGATATGTGGCATGAAAAAAACTCGGTGTGCATCCTCTTGCTGTCGCTGATTGGCCCACAGTTGCTGGGGCTTGTGCTGTTTCCCAAGGACAACCGGTTGCGCCTGCTATGGGCCGCGGCAGCGTTGAATTTCGTCTTCGCGGTGTCTTATAACGTCACGGATCGCTTCACGTTTTTCCTGCCCGGCGTGGCGATGCTGAGCATTATTGGTGTCATCAAACTTCAGGCATTGCTCCCCGAAAACCTGAGTGGCAGGACGCTGACGAACCTCTCCGTGGTGGCGTCACCGCTGTCGATTCTGCTGGTGTATTCGCTGTATGCCTCAGGCTTGCTGAACCTGCCGACCCATAAAGAAGCGTTGCCGTTTCGCAACGACATTCATTACTTCATGGTGCCTTACCTGCCTGATCACTCTGCCGAGCAATTCGCCCACAGCTATGAACAATCGGTGCCCGAAGGCGCACTGATCATCGCGGACTGGACACCCATGGGCGCCCTGCGCTCCGCCCAGGCAGTCGGCGGATTGCCGGGCCGCACACTGGAAATGTGCGATGAAGTCAGGGATATCAAAGTCTTCCTCGAAGGCCACGGCGCGTATCTGGCGCGGACCAGCTACTGCGGCATGATCGGCGATAACTACGCGCTGGAAAACTTGGTGGTCGGGTTTGCGTTGCATAGCAAATGATTTGCGACATAAGCCCGGCGGGTGCAAGCCTGCCGGGGTGAACTTGCTCGCGAAGCGGCAGCTTCGGCCAACACATTTTTCTCAGCCTTATTTGAAAGCTTCGCGAGCCAGCTCGCCCCCACCCAAGTACACAGAGGTGCGACAGCCTTTACGGCTGCCACATCGTCTTCTCGCCATTGAGCTTGCGATCCAGGAAGCTCGCCGCGCTGATCAATGCCAGATGGCTGAGGGCCTGGGGCGTATTGCCCAGGTGATGGCCGTGAACATCGAACTCCTCGGCGTAGAGCCCCAGCGGATTGGAATAGCGCAGCAGCTGCTCGAACTCCAGATGCGCCTGTTCGACCCGCCCGGCCCGGGCCAGGCATTCGACGTACCAGAATGAACAGGCGGTGAATGCACCCTCTTCCCCGGCGAGACCGTCGTCATGGTCGTCGTCGTTGCGGTAGCGATAGACCATACCATCGCGCACCAGCGTGCCTTCGATGGCGTCCAGAGTTGCGATCCAGCGCGGATCGCTGGCCCCGACAAAACGCACCAGCGGCATCAGCAACATCGATGCATCCAGGTTGCGACTGCCCTTGTATTGCACGAAGTGGCCGAGGTCAGCGTTCCAGAAGTTTTTCCAGATATCGTCGTGAATCGCCTGCCGCTCCTTGTCCCAACGATCAAAGGGCGCCGGCAGCGAGCGTTTGAAAGCCAGGCGCAGCGCGCGGTCCAGAGCGACCCAACACATCAGGCGCGAATGCAGGAAGTGCTGATCCTGGCCGCGCATTTCCCAGATGCCGACGTCTTTACTGCGCCAGTTTTCGCACACGTAATCCACCAGACGAGTCGCGTGCTGCCAGCCTTCGTAGGAAATCGCTTCGCCATATTTGTTGGCCAGATACACGGCGTCCATCAGTTCGCCATAGATATCCAGCTGGGTCTGCTGGTAAGCCTCGTTGCCGATACGCACCGGGGTGGCGCCGCCATAACCGGAAAGATGCGTCAGGGTTTCCTCAGGCAGCTCTTCGCGGCCATCAAGGCTATAAAGGATGCCGAGGGTGCTTGAATCATCGCAGCAATCGCCCATTCTGCCGCGCACCCAGCCCATGAACGCGTTGGCTTCATCGGAATAGCCCAGGCGCATGAACGCATAGACGGTGAACGATGCGTCGCGAATCCAGGTGTAGCGATAGTCCCAGTTGCGCTCGCCGCCGAGGGTTTCCGGCAGGCCGAAGGTCGCGGCAGCCACAATGCCGCCATGTTTGCGGGAAGTGAGCAGTTTGAGAGTCAGCGCTGAACGGTTGACCATTTCCTGCCAGCGGCCACGGTACTCGGACTGTTTGCTCCAGCGCCGCCAGAACGCCAGGGTGTCGTCCAGATAGCGCGGACATTGCCCGGCGCTGACCTGCTCGTCGTCGATCCCGCCGAGCACGAACTCGAAAATCTCGCCTTGCTGCATGGTGAACTCAGCGACGGCGGTCTGCTCATCGACGTGCAACGGCGCGGTCGATGAAAGTCGCATGCCGGGCTGCCCCTCAGCCTCGAAGCACACATCTTCGCCATCCATACGCACGCTCATTTGCGCACGACTGTAATCCAGCCGCACCCGGCAGCGCATGCGCATGGTCGCTGCGCCGTAGCGCACCTCGATGCGCCGCACCACGCGAGGCAAGTCGTCCTCGTGTTGCCCGATGGGCATCAGGTCAGTCACCTCGACGACCGCGTCCTTGGCGATCCAGCGGGTCTGCAGGACATTGGTGTCCGGCAGGTAAATTTGCTGGCGACGCGCGTCAGGCAGATCCGGCGCCAACTGAAAAATCCCGGCATCGTTGCTGTCCAGCAGTGCGGTGAACACCGATGGGCTATCAAAATCCGGCCAGCAGAGAAAGTCGATGCTGCCCGTGTCGGCGACTAGCGCTGCGCTGCGCATATCGCCAATGATGCCGTGGTTTTCGATAGGGTTTTGCGCTTCTTCCAGAAACTTAGCCATTGTCGCGAAACTCCGGATAGAGGCTCATGCCACCGTCGATGAACAAGGTGGTGCCATGCACGTAATCGGATAAATCAGACGCGAGCCAGACCACTGCATTGGCCACGTCTTCTGCTTCACCGACGCGGCCGTAAGGAATCAGCTTCAACAGTTTGGCTTCGGCATCGCCCTTCATCGCGTCCTGATTGATCGCCGTGCGAATCGCGCCCGGCGCAATGCTGTTGACGCGGATTTTCTTCTCGCCGACCTCCTGGGCAATGGTGCGCATCAATAGATCGATGCCGCCTTTGGACGCCGCATAGTTGGCGTGCCCGGCCCAGGGAATCAGCTGATGCACGGAACTCATGTGAATGATCTTGCCCATGGCTCTGGAAACCTCCGGATGCATGCCTTGGGCGACGAACTGGCGCAAGGCACTGCGGGCGCAGAGAAACTGGCCGGTCAGGTTGACGTCGATCACCTTGTTCCAGTCGGCCAGGCTCATGTCGAAGATCGACGCATCTTTTTGCAGGCCGGAATTGGCGACCAGAATGTCCAGGCGACCGAAATGCTCCAGGGTTTGCGCGAACATGCGCTCGACCTGATCCTCCTGCGAGACGTCAGCGCCGATGGCAACCGCCCGACCGCCTTCGGCAATGATCTGTGCCGCAAGCTTTTCGGCCGGTTCAGGCTGGGAATTATAGTTGATCACCACGGCGGCGCCCGCCGCCGCCAGGGCTTTGGCCGCTCCTGCGCCAAGGCCCGAACTGCCGCCGGTTACCAATGCAACCTGCTTGTCCAATGAAATACGCATCGAGTCAAAACCTCATGTTAAGCATGTAGAGCTGACCGGTAAGCCGAACGGGAAGTTCATTGGAAGCCGCTGCAAGCTGCCAGCTTTAAGTTGCAAGCCGCTTGACGACACCGCTTGCGGCTTGTCGCTTGGGGCTTGCAACTGGTAGCTTGCCCGCACAGGGCCATAACCCCCCGCGGATTGCTACCACAATGAACCGAAATCAACTGCGCAAGGCCGACATCAACCTGATGGTGGTGTTCGAGACCTTGATGCAAGAGCGCAACGTGACCCGCGCCGCCGAAAAGCTGTTTCTCGGCCAGCCGACCATCAGCGCAGCGCTCAATCGACTGCGCGCCTTGTTCAACGATCCACTGTTCATTCGCGTCGGGCACCGCATGGAGCCGACCGCTCGCGCCCAGGAAATCATTCTGCATCTGTCGCCGGCGCTGGACGCCATGTCCACGGCCTTGAGCTTGAGTCACGACTTCGACCCGGCCAGCAGCAACATGACCTTCCGCATTGGTCTGTCCGATGACGTCGAATTCGGTCTGCTGCCGGCCATGCTGCGCGCCATCCGCCTGGAAGCACCGGGCGTGGTAATCGTGGTCAAGCACGTGGACTACTGGAATATTTCCGAACTGCTGATTTCAGGGGAAATCACGGCCGGGGTCTGCCTGACCCGAGAACTACCGGCCAATGCCAAGCGCAAGCTGCTGCGGACTATTCAGCCCCGAGTAATCCGCGCCGACAAATCGGCCACGCCACTGACTCTGGATGAATATTGCTCACGACCGCATGTGGTGGTGTCCCACGTGGCCAACATCAGCAGCTTCGCCGATGAGTGGCTGAGCGCGCTGGGCCGCAAGCGGCATGTGGTGTTGTCGATTCCGCAATACAGCACGTTGCCTGCCTTGATGGCCGGAACTGACTTGCTGTCGAACATGCCGACTTACACCGCCAGTGCGATGAGTGCGTTGGGATTGGTACAGGATGAACCGCTGCCATTCATTACCCCGACCCTGGATTTGTCCATGGTCTGGCTCAGCGTAATGGACACCGATCCGGCCGAGCGCTGGCTGCGTCGGCGGCTGGAAGACTTCATGGGCGAGCCCGCGTCGGCGCCCGCCCAGGTGACAGATCAGCCTTGAATCAGCCGAAACGCCCGGTGATGTAGTCTTCGGTCTGGGTCTTGGAAGGCTTGGTGAAGATGGTGTCGGTGTCGCCGTGCTCGATCAGCTCGCCCATGAACATGAACGCGGTGTAGTCCGAGCAGCGCGCCGCTTGTTGCATGTTGTGGGTCACGATGATCACCGTGAACTGCTCTTTGAGCTCGGTAATCAGCTGCTCGATGCGCCCGGTGGAAATCGGGTCAAGGGCTGAAGTCGGTTCGTCCAGCAACAAGACCTGTGGACGCAACGCGATGGTGCGGGCGATGCACAGACGCTGTTGCTGACCGCCGGACAGCCCGGTAGCGCTTTGCTTGAGCTTATCCTTGACTTCATCCCACAGCGCCGCGCCGCGCAGAGCCTGTTCAACGCGATCTTCCATCTCACGACGCGAGAGCTTTTCGTGGTGCTTGATGGCGTAGGAAATGTTGTCGTAGATCGACATCGGAAACGGCACCGGCTTCTGGAACACCATGCCGACGTGACTGCGCAGGCGGTTCATAGAATAGCCAGGGGCCAGGATGTTCTCGCCATTGAGCAGCACTTCACCCTTGGCTTCCTGCTTTGGGTACATCGCGTAGATACGGTTGAAAACCCGCAGCAAGGTCGATTTGCCGCAACCCGAAGGACCGATGATCGCCGTAATGCGTTTTTCCGGGATCACCATGTCGATGGATTTCAGGGATTGCTGGCCGCCGTAGAAAAACTCCAGACCACGGACTTGAATCTTGGTTTTTTCATTGGCAAGGGAAAGGTTATTCATCATGACGCCCTATTGCGCAAAAGAATTAAGCGGGAAGCAAGACTGAGGAACAGCACGAACAAGGTCATGACCAGAGCACCTGCCCAGGCCAGAGAGTGCCAGTCGTCGAACGGGCTCATGGCGTACTGGAAGACCACCACCGGAACACTGGCGATCGGTTTGAGCAGATCGCTGCTCCAGAACTGGTTGCCGAAAGCGGTGAACAGTAACGGCGCGGTTTCGCCGGTAATACGCGCCAGCGCCAGCAGGATACCGGTGACCACGCCAGCCTTGGCGGCACGCAGGACGATCTGCAAGGTCAGCTTCCATTGTGGAACCCCTAATGCCAACGCCGCTTCACGCATGGTCGACGGCTGCAGTTGCATCATTTCATCCGTGGTGCGCACCACCACCGGAATCACCAGCAACGCCAAAGCCAGGGCCCCGGCCAGCGCCGAGAAGCCAACCTGATGATTGGTAATAGCGTTAAGCGGCAACACGACCACGGTGTAGACAAACAGACCGAGAACAATGGAAGGCGCCGACAGCAGGATGTCGTTGATGAAGCGCACGGTGTTGCCCAGTTTGGTGTAACGGGCAAACTCGGCCAGCCAGATACCGGCCATCAAACCAATCGGGGTACCGATCAGCAGGCCGATACCGGACATCAGCACACTGCCGTAAAACGCGTTGGCCAGACCGCCTTCGGTACCAGGCGGTGGCGTCATGCCGGTAAACAGCTGCAGATTCAGGGCATCAATACCCTTGATGATGGTGGTCAACAGAATCCAGACCAGCCACAACAGACCAAATGCCGTGGCGCCGCAGCTGAGCACCATCGCAATTTTGTTCTTGAAGTTACGAGAGCGGTAAAGGCGCTCGCTGCCTGCCATGTCCTTACTCATAACCCCTCCTTGCGTGACAGACGAGACAGCATCAGACGGGCCAGAGCCAGCACGATGAAGGTGACGACAAACAACAGGAAGCCAAGAGCGATCAGGGCCGAACGGTGCAAGTCGGTGTAGGCCTCGTTGAACTCGTTGGCGATCACCGAAGCGATAGAGCTGCTCGGCATCATCAGCGAGGCCGAGAATTGGTGGGCGTTACCCAGCACGAAGGTCACCGCCATGGTTTCACCCAACGCGCGACCCAGACCGAGAAACACACCGCCGACTACCGCTGAACGCGTATAGGGAAGAACGATGTCCCATACCACTTCCCAGGTCGTGCCGCCCAATGCGTAAGCCGACTCTTTCAACGTGGTGGGTACGGTGCGGAAGACTTCCTGCATGACCGAGGTAATGAACGGCGTAATCATGATCGCCAGCACGATACCTGCCGTGAGCATGCCGATACCCAGTGGCGGCCCCTGAAACATCGGGCCGATCAGCGGCAATGCACCCAGGTTCTCGGTGATCCAGGGCGAAAGGTGTTCAGCCATGAACGGACCGAATACAAACAGGCCCCACATGCCATAAATGATCGAAGGAATCCCCGCCAACAGTTCGATGGCCGAGGCAACAGGCATCCGCAACCAGGGCGGCGCAACTTCGGTCAGGAAAATCGCAATGCCGAAACTCACCGGAACGGCGATCAGCAAAGCCAGAAATGATGTCACCAGTGTGCCGTAGATCGGAACCAGTGCGCCGAATTTGCCGGCGTTCACGTCCCATTCGGTACTGGTCAGAAACTCAAACCCGAAGGTTTGAAATGCCAGACTGCCGCCCCAGAGAGTGGACAGTGCAATACAACCCAGCATTGCAAGCACCAGCATGGCAGCTGCTTGTAACGACCGCTTGAACCACAAGTCATGGCGGTGATCCCGCTTGGCGCGCTTTTCGCCATCGGATTCAACTTCGGTGACGTTAGCGGACAGGTATTGGGTGTTTTCAGTCATGTTGGGTCCACTCGTAAGAAAAAGCCCCTGCCACCAAGCCGATATCGCGGCTCGATGACAGGGGTGTACGGGCTTGGATCACTTACTTGGTGAATTCCGTTTTCCAGTAGGCATCCACGCGGTCAACCAGCGACTTGGGCAGAGCCACATAGTCCAGCGACTCGGCTTGTTTCTGGCCGTTGTTCAAAGACCATTTGAAGAAGTCGAAAGCAGCTGCGCTTTTCTCTTCGTTCTTGGCTTTTTTGTACATGATGATCCAGGTGGTGGCCGTGATTGGCCATGCAGCTTCACCTGGAGCGTTGGTCATGATCAGGTTGAAGTCTTTGGCGCTTGCCCAATCGGCGGTGTCGGCAGCTGCAGCGAACGCCTTGGCGTCAGGCTTGATAAACTTGCCGGCAGCGTTTTTCAGCTGGGTGTAAGCCAGTTTGTTGGTAACGGCGTAGGAATACTCGACGTAGCCGATCGAACCTTTGATCTGCTTCACGTAGGCAGAAACACCCTCGTTACCCTTGCCACCCACACCGGCTGGCCAGACCACTGTCGAACCGAACTTCAACGTCTCGTTCCACTCCGGGCTGACTTTGCTCAGGTAGTTGGTGAAGTTGTAAGTGGTGCCCGAACCGTCCGAACGGTGAACAACGGTGATAGCCGTATCGGGCAGCTTCACGCCGGAATTCAATTCAGCAATGGCTGGATCGTTCCACTTCTTGATTTTGCCCATGAAGATCTCGGCGATGGTTGGGCCGTCCAGCTTCAGCTCGCCGCTTTCCACGCCTTCAACGTTGACGATTGGCACGATACCGCCGATCACGCTTGGGAACTGACCCAGGCCGCCAGCGTGCAGATCGTCTGCGGACAGCGGGGCATCGGATGCGCCGAAGTCAACGGTGGCCGCCTTGATCTGAGCGATACCGCCGCCCGAACCGATGGACTGATAGTTGATACGGTTGTCCGCGGTTTTGCTGTAGTCCTGGGACCACTTGGAGATAACCGGAAAAACGAAACTCGAACCAGCGCCCGTTACGTCAGTCGCATGGGCCATACCGCTCAGGCACAGCGAAGCGATCAGAAGCGACAAGCGTTTTTTAGTCAGCAGTATCACGGCAATACCTCAACAAGAGAATTTTGATGGCCCATCCATGGGAAGGCCCGATGCGGATTTAATCCTTGGAATGTTGCGGTTTAATGACAATCAGTCGAGTTGTGTCATTTTCGGGATTTTTTGTAGGTGATGTCTTACGCGCCAAAAACCAGAAACCCCCGAATTCAGTCAATGAATACGGGGGTTTCATGGATTTTCAGGTGATGAAAAAAAATAAAGGCTCAATGCCATTACAGGCACGCATGACCTGTAGGAGATTTTATTTTTTAGGCAACCCTCAGACGCCGCCGATGTGTTATCTGCACCAACGTCTTCCCGGATAAATCCGGTCCTACAGATCGCGCCGATATCGAAATCGTAGGAGCGAATTCATTCGCGAGGAGGCCGGGACAGGCTCCAACTCTCTCGCTGACTGCACCGACGCCCTCCCGGATGAATCCGGTCCTACAAGACCGCGCCGTTTTCGGAATCGTAGGAGCGAATTCATTCGCGAGAAGGCCGGGACAGGCGCTGACTCTCTCGCTGACTGCACCGACGCACTCCCGGATGAACCCGGCCCTACAGTTCAGGCATTCGCGGGCAAGCCTTGCTCCAACGGATTCGTTCGGTTACTCCCCGTAAATATCGAAATCGAAATACTTCAGTCGAATCTTTTCGTACGTGCCATTGGCGCGGATTGCGGCAATCGCCTGAGTGAAGCGGCCAGCCAACGGGTCGTTCTTGCGCACGGCGACACCGATGCCGGTCCCGAAGTACTGTTCTTCGGTGAACGTCGGGCCGACGAACTGGTAATCCTTGCCTTCGGGTTTCTTCAGCAAGCCTTCATCGATGGCCACCGAACTGGCCATGGTCGCGTCCAGTCGGCCGCCCAGCAGGTCGAGGAACACTTCGTTCTGCGAGCTGTACGGCACCAGTATCGCGCCTTGCGGAACGAATTTTTCAGTGGCGTAACGCTCGAAATTGGTCGCCCGCTGCACGCCGATCCGCTTGCCTTTGAGCTGCGCGGGCACGTCAGTGATGCCGCTGTCCTTGCGCACCACCAGCCGCGCCGGGATTCGATAATAGCGATTGCTGAAATCCACGGACTTCATGCGCTCCGGCGTCATCGACATCGAGGAAATGATCGCATCGACCTTCTTGACCTTGAGGGCCGGAATCAAGCCGTCGAATTCGTTTTCCTTCCAGACGCATTCGACTTTCATCTCGGCGCAGAGCGCCTGGCCAATGTCGTAGTCGAAGCCGACGATCTGGTTATCCGGCGTCTTGGACGCGAATGGCGGGTAAGCGGCTTCGATACCGATGCGCAGCTGTGGCTCGGCGGCCTGGGCGTTGACGGCCAGCGCCAGGAGTGAGGCGAGGCCGAATTTGATTACGGTGTTTTTCAGGTTCATGCATGGCTCCAGACGATGTTGTTCAAATCGGTCACGCCCCGGAAAGGATCGTGTCCGTTATTGGCAGCAGCAATGTGAACAGCGGGAGTGAGCGCTCTGTTGGCGCCCTGCTCCATGGCAAGCAAAGGTCAGACGGCAGCGGTGACGATCAGCTCCAGCAGGATCTCCGGGTCGTCGAACATCACTTGCGCGGTGGCGCGGGCCGGGGTTTGCGTGGCATCCACCCAAGCGCTCCAGGTTTCGTTCATGCCGGAAAAATCTGCCGTCATGTCCTTCATCCAGATCTGCACGCTGAGCAAACGGCCCTTGTCGCTGCCGGACGCCGCCAGCAATTCGTCGACGCGCGCCAACACCTGGCGGGTCTGACCGCGAATGTCCTGCGTGCAATCGGCTGCAACGATGCCGCTCAGCCAGGCCACGCCGTTGTGCACGACGCATCTGCTTAATCGCGCGTTGCTTTCGATGCGGTGTATGGGTGTACTCATGGGAAATTCCTTATCAAGGGGTGGTATTAATAGAAAGTTGGCACCCGGCAGAAGGCTTTTCACCGGCCAATTGCATGAGGGTGATGGGTTTGAGCGGCGAGCGAATTCGGTAATAACCCACTTGCGCAGGACTGATGCGGCGCCGCTCGGCAATGATTTCGGTGACCGTCAGCCCGCACATTCGCCCCTGACAAGGCCCCATGCCGCAGCGCCCGAACGCCTTGGTCTGATTGGGACCCAGGCAGCCCAGATCGACGTACTGACGAATCGCACCGGCGTTGACCTCTTCACAGCGGCAGACCGTGACGTCATCGCCAGGAATGCGGTTTTCCGCTTGCGGGCGATACAGCGCGTCGATCAACGGGCGTGCCGCGTTCTCGCGATCCAAGGCCTGTCGCCAGGGTTTGGCCAGACGCTTCCATTGCGCCTGATCGATGCGTTGCTGTTGATAGGCAATCGTCAGGGCCGCGAGACAACCTTGCGACCGTGCAACGCTGGCGCCGCCAATCGCCCCGCCGTCACCGGCGATGAAGATGCCCGGCAGGCTGGTCTGCCCCTCGGCGCTGCGGCGTGCAATCCAGCAAGCCTGCTGCTCATTCCAGTCATGCTCGACCCGCAAGGACCAGCTGATCTGGGTATTGGGCACCACGCCCTGATGCAGCAGGATCAACGATGCCGGCAGCGTCCACGAGCGACCGGCGCAGTCGAAGCTCAAACCCGTCGCGCGGCCCTCGCCCTCGACCCGCAGCTGGCGCGCGTTGCGGTAATGACGGACGCCCGCGCGTTTCAATTCCGCCAGCAGGTGCAGCCCTTTAAGCAAATCCCGCCAGCCGCGCAATGCGCCAGGCAGTTGCCGCCAGCTGCGCACTGCATCGCCGTGGCCGCTGGTGTCGACCAGCGCCTGGATGGCGATGCCGGCCCGCAGGTATTGCACCGCCAGCAGATACAACAAGGGGCCGCAACCGGCGAGCACCACGGGTCCGGCCGGAATCAGCGCGGCACTCTTGAGCAGGATCTGCCCCGCTCCGGCGGTCATCACGCCGGGCAGGGTCCAGCCTGGAATCGGCATCGGCCGTTCGAACGCACCCGTCGCAATCAATAGATGGCGCGCCTGCAAGACTTCGGCACGGCCATCGACCAGGTAATGCACGCGCCGTTCCGGTGTTGTTTGCCATACCGAAGCGTTTGGGCGGTAATCCACGGCGCTGGCCATGAATGCTTCGGCAAGTTCGCCACCGGCCACATAGTCAACGCCGAGTACGGCACAACTGCGCGCGGATGCACTGCGAATATTGCGGTAGATCTGTCCACCGGGGCTGGCCTGTTCGTCCAGCAGAACGACCTTCAGGCCCAGACGTGACGCTTCGATGGCCGCACTCATCCCGGCAGGGCCGGCGCCGATGATCAGCAAATCCACGGGCTGATCATTCATCTTCGTCGCTCCACGGCAACAGGTCCCGAGCGCCGGCCTGAACCCGCACGCTCATGCCGGGCCGCACGGCAGTAAGACAGGCCTGACAATTGGCCAGCCCATCGATCTCCACCACGCACTCAAAGCAGACGCCCATCATGCAATAAGGCGCGCCAGGCCTGCCGTTGATGGCACTTTCCCGGGTCTGGTGGACGCCGCTGGCCAGTAACGCGGCCGCCAGGGACATGTCGGCGGGAACAGACAAAAGCTGCCCCTCGAACTGGATATCGACGCGCCCGGCCGCACTGTCGAGACTGCGAAACAACGCTTCAGTGAGCATGACGTACCTCATGGGTGCCGCTGAATCGGGCAAGGCTGAATGGCTGAATGGGCTGTTCATCGCCCTGCCCGGCTATCCACGGAGCAAGCCGCAACACGTGCACGGCGGCCAGCGTGACGCCGCTGTGGCAACTGACCACGAAGGCGCCAGGGCAAGTCGTCGGTGAGTCGTAGATGGGAAAACCGTCGGCGCTCAATACCCGCAACGCGCCCCAGGCCCTGACCAATCGCACCTGACCCAGACGCGGAAAACACTGCACCCCGCGTCGGGCGATATCGCCCATCACATCGCTGCTGGTGCTGTCATCGAAGCCCACCGATTCCAGGGAATCGCCCAGCTGCACGGTGCCTTCGTCGGTTTGCCGGACGTAAGTGGTGGGGTAATGCAAAAACGGCTTGAGGCGTTCCGTGACCAGAATCTGCCCGCGATTGGGCCGCACCGGCACGTCCAGCCCTAGCTCGGTGCCTAATGGCCGATTGCCCAGTCCGGCAGCCAGCACCAGTTGTTTGCCGTGAAAACGGTGCTCGCCAACCGCCACTTCGAAACCTTCGGGATGTTGACCGATGGCATCCACGTGCTGGCCGCTGATTACCTGCACCCCGCGCAACTGGCAGGCCGCATACAAGGCACGCAGCAGCTTGAGTGGATTGACGTGGCCGTCCATGGGCGAAAAACATGCGCCCACCACGTCAGGACCGATGCCCGGCAAGCGCTTGCGCAATTGCGCCGGGTCCAGCAGCTCGAAAGGGTAATCGCCGTCGAAAGCCTCGCGCAGCCACACCAGACGGCGGGTTTCCTCGGCCATTTCCTCATCGCTCAGACACAGCTGAAAACCGCCCGGCTGGCGCAGGTGAATCTCGATTCCGGTATCGGCACGCAGCGCTGCATCCAGTTGCGGCCATAACGCCACTGAATCGCGAGTCCACTGCGCGTAGGGACTCATGTGGTAGCCCTTGCTCTGGACCCAGAGCAGGCCGAAGTTGCCCCGCGCGGCGCGAAATGCATCGTCGCCTTCGTCCAGAACGCAGACCTGCCGCCCCAACAAGGCCAGTCCATAAGCAATGGACATCCCCACCAGACCACCGCCTACGACAATCACATCAGCTTTATGCATAAGGTCCGTTTTCATCTGGTGCGGCTTGATCCATCAATGATCAGGCCGTCTTTATTCAATGAAAAGGATCCTAGAAGGCTGACGCGCGCTTTAAAAATGCTTTATTTTCGTTCACTCATGTCTTTTTGTTATGGGTTGATGATTATGAATCTGCGGCAACTCGAAGCCTTCCGCGCGGTGATCCTTGGCCAGACGGTGACGCGTGCCGCAGAGATGCTGCATATCTCGCAACCGGCGGCGACTCGCCTGATCGCCAGCCTCGAAGATGACATCGGCTTTGCGCTGTTCGACCGCATCAAAGGCCGCTTGCAGCCCACTGCCGAAGCCATGGCCCTGTATCAGGAGGTGCAAAGATCGCTGATCGGCGTCGAGCGCATCGCCCGCACTGCGCGGGACATCCATAACCTCAAGCGCGGCGCGCTGCAGATCGCTTGCGCGCCAGCCATGGGTTTGGCTTTTTTACCGCGAGCCATTGCCAGCTTCATCGCCGAGCATGATCAGGTGCAGATTTCCCTGGTGGTGAATTCGTCGCGAGAAGTGATTGACCTGGTGGCCAGTCAACGCTGCGACCTGGGCATCATTGTCCTGCCCAACACCTATCCAAGTCCTCGTGGCGAGAAGTTGCTCGCAACCCGAATGCTGTGCGCGGTTCCCGCAGGGCATCGCCTGCAGGACAAACCCCTCATCGTGCCGCAGGACCTTGAAGGTGAGGCCTTCATCTCATACCCGCACGCCATCGGCTCGCGGCAACAGATTGATACGATTTTCGCGACCCATAATGTGGAGCGCCAATTGCGCCTGGAAACCCAGCTGTCGCTGCCCATGTGCGGCTTCGTCGAGCAAGGTCTGGGAGTCGCGCTGGTCGATGCGATCAGCGCCGTGGAATATCGCGGAAAAGGCATTGTATTCAAAGCCTTCGAGCCGGCAATCGAGATGGATTTCTGCATGCTGTTGCCGGTGCACGGCGAAGCTTCGCGCCTGCAGGACAGTTTCCTTGAGCACATGCATGCCTTCATCAAGAGGGAGATTCCCGAAATCTATCGGTTCTGATGTGCTGCCGTTGGTCGGGCGCAGCGGCACCTCCATGGTGAATCCAGCAACCAATCAGATGTATGGCCCCGATAACAATGGAGACTCACATCATGTTCAACAAAAGACTGACTGCCCTCGCCCTGTCCGGGTTGCTGGCCACGGTTGCGGGTTCGGCATTTGCCGGTTCGACCGGGCCGACCGATCCGGTGGACAACGCACCGAAAGTCCCTCTGGAAAAAAACACCGACGGCACTAACCCCGGCACCAAAGGCACCAGTCCCGGCGTGAAAGGCATGGACCCGGAACCCGCCAATATAGGCACCGACAGCAGCACCGGCGGCGGCATGAGCAACAAACAAGGCATGGGCGGCAGTGGCGGCGGTGGTGATGGCGGTAGCGGCGGCGCGGGTGGCAACGGTGGCAACGGTGGCAGTGGCGGCGGCAGTTAAGCGTTGAACTGCCGCAGCCTCGCGCACAGCACCTGACTGACAAGCCTTTGCAAAGCATTGCATCGGCTTGTCGTTTCCTTTATCAAGCCCCGCTGAACGCGCGTTCCAGCCTGGCGATATCAAGCTTCTTCATTTGCAGGATCTCGGTCATCAGTCGGTCATTCTGACTGACGCTGCCGCTGCCCATCTTTTCCAGCAACAGACTCGGCAAAATCTGCCAGGACAGGCCGTATTTATCCTTGAGCCAACCACATTGCTGGGCATTCGGGTCGCCACCTGCCGACAGACGATCCCAATAGTTATCCAGTTGCGCCTGGCTTTCACAGTACACCTGCAACGATATCGCTTCGTTGAAGGTAAAGAGTGGCCCGCCGTTAAGGGCAGTAAATAACTCCCCGCGCAACTCGAACATCACCGACATCACCGACCCGGCTGGCCGCCCATGCACCTCGAAACCAGCTTCGCCGTAGTGGCTGATCCCGAGAATTCGCGAATCTTCGAAAACACCGGTATAGAACTCCGCAGCCTGCTGCGCCTGATCATCGAACCACAGGCAGGGACTGATCATTTGTTTTATAGCCATGAATATTCTCCACAGAAGCGTGACGCCCGACGCCACGTACTTGATTGGTCGATCCACGACACCCGGTTTCGACATCCAGGCAAACATGAAATAAACCGTTTCAGAAATGAAACAAGCAACTTCCAAAACAAGAGACTAACTAACCTGACAACTTACCAATCGTCAGAAAACAGCCGCCGATAAGAACTTGATTTAGCCGCTCAAGTGGCAATTTGAAAGGTTGCTATTATGCTTGGCTGTTTGCGGGCGAACTCTGGCAGCCACGTTATTGATACGGGCACAGCATTTCAAATACCCAAAGGTAGAGCCATCATGAAAGTGATTACTATCAGTTTGATTGCAGTGGCAATTACGGCGGCGGCTATGCAAACAGCCGCCGCGGAAGCGTTTGTCAGCGATCAAGGCGAAGCAAAAGGCTTCATGGAAGACGCCAAGGCCAATGTGCTATTGCGCAATTACTACTTCAATCGCGACGGTAAAAATGGCATCGGCGATCGAAGAGACTGGTCGCAGGGTGTATTGGGTAATTTCTCCTCAGGGTTTACTCAAGGCACAGTCGGTTTCGGTGTGGATGCCTACGGCTGGTTCGGTCTCAAACTGGATGGCGGCGCAGGAAGGTCGGGCACCGGCAACATTCCGGTAGACAGCGATGGCAGCCCGGAAAGCAACTTCAGCAGTGCCGGTGGCGCACTGAAAGTACGTTTCTCCAAGACCCTGCTCAAGTGGGGCCAGATGCAGCCTACTGCGCCGGTGTTCGCCGCAGGCGGCACCCGGTTATTCCCCCAGACGGCGACCGGACTTTCTCTGCAAAGCAGCGAAATAACCGGACTGGATCTTGAGGCTGGCCACTTCACCGCCGCCAACGGCCCGCAACATACCGACTCAGACGGCGAAATTTACGCGACCTACGCAGGGGTGACCGCCAACAGTGTTGATTATGTGGGCGGCAAGTATGCAATCACCGATGCCCTCTCCGTTTCGCTGTATGGATCAGAGTTCGAAGACATCTGGCGTCAATACTATGCCAATGCCAACTACACTTTGGCACTGGCCAACGACCAGTCTATGGTCTTTGACTTCAATATCTACCGCACTAACGATGAAGGCCAGGCCAAGGCTGGCGATATCAGCAACACTACCTGGTCGCTGTCTGGCGCCTATGCATTCCTGGCGGGCCACACTTTCACGCTCGCCTATCAACAAGTACACGGTGATGAGCCGTTCGACTATGCAGGCTTTGGCGATAACGGACCTGGCTCGAGCGCGGACTCGATCTTCCTCGCCAACTCGATTCAATATTCGGACTTCAACGGCCCGGGTGAAAAGTCCTGGCAGGCGCGTTATGACCTGGCCATGAGCGCCTACGGCGTGCCGGGTTTGAGTTTCATGGCGCGCTACGCCAACGGCAAGGACATCGACGGCACGAAGATGGCGCTGGACAGCCCGTATCGCGCGTACGGTTATGGTGAAGACGGCAAACATCACGAAACCAACCTGGAGGCCAAGTACGTCGTCCAGCAAGGCCCGGCCAAGGACCTTTCCGTACGCCTGCGTCAGGCCTGGCATCGTGGCAATGCCGATCAGGCCGAGGGCGACCAGAATGAATTCCGGGTGATTGTCGATTATCCGATTTCGATTCTTTAACTCTTACGAATTCGTTGCAGGCTTGCTGTAGGAACGGCTTTAGCCGGGAGGGCAATTGACGCTCTCGCGACTAAAGTCGCTCCTACGGTCGCTACTACGGCTCATTCGCGGGCAAGCCTCGCCAACGATTTGCCGCGCGATGCTGCGGAAGAATCGCTTTCACGCTGATATCCCGGTGCAACTGACCTCATCCACCGGCACAACCTCCCACCGCACATAACACACCACCACCGGCATGCCATGCTCGGCGCAGAAATCCAGCCAGCGCAGTTGGTTGTCCTGCAGGCGGTCGCCGGGGCCTTTGACTTCGATCATGCGATAGCGGCGCTGCTCCGGGAAAAACTGGATCAGGTCGGGCATGCCGGTGCGATTGGCCTTGATGTCCAGCAGCAGGCGGCGAAACCAGTGGCGCAGATGCTCGACCGGCAAACACAGCAAGGCCTGTTCCAGCAGTTCTGGCGTCAGCGCGCCCCAGAACACGAACGGCGATTGCAGGCCGAACTTGCTCAGATAGTGCTCGCGGATAGTGGCCTGCCATGCATCGCAATCCAGCTGCGCCAGGCATTCCTCGAACAATGCGGCGCGGCGTTGATAAAAATCCGGGCTGTGCAAATCCGCAGGTCCGCTGTGGAACGGATGAAAGAACGCCCCGGGCAATGGCGCAAAAATCGCCGGCCAGCACAGCAGGCCAAACAACGAATTGATCAGGGTGTTTTCGACGTAGTGCACCTGGCTGCCCTCCTCGGCCAGATGCAGCTGAATCAATTGCTCGACGCGCAGATCCGGGCGCGGCGCAACGCACAGGTCCAGCCGTTGCACATCGCGCACCACGCGCCGTTGCTTGCCGGCCAGGCCCAGCTTGCGTTGCAGACGCGGCAAGATGCGCAGCAGATGCTGTTTTTCCGCGTCGTTTTCCGGGGCGGCCTGCGCGTGCTCCAGCAAGACCAAGGCCTGCGCATACTCGGCGCTGCGCTCCAGCACGCGAATTCGCCGGGAGCGCGCTCCGGGATATTGGCTTTGTTCATAGACGCGCAACGCCAGTGGCCAATCCTGCAAGCGCTCGGCCTGCTGCCCGATCTGAAACAGCAATTTGCCATGCCGCATGCGTAACCATGGGTTCGAGGTATTGATCGCGATGGCCGCGAGCGCCAGCTCGGTCAGATCCGCTGCATCATCCAAAGCTTGACGACACAGGTGCAGCGCCAGGCAGGTGTCGATGTCCGCACGCTCGGCAATGCCTCGGGACTGCGGGGAAAATTCGACTTTCTCATAGCGGTAGATGCCCAGATCAGCCAGCACGAACTCGGACCATTCCTGGTACAGATTGCCGAAATACAACAGCCGCAGCCGGTCGCAGATGGGCATGACGGTCAGCTGGAAAACCTTGTCGTCGATCTCGGCGAACCATTCGTCCAGCGCCAGCGCCGACTCATGCAATGGCTGCAATCGGGCGAGCAGCTCGGTTTTGCGTTCGACGCCCTTTACCCCGTGATGCTTGAAACACTGGCTCAGTTCCGCCTTGCGCAGCAAGGCGAAGAGTTGTTCGAGGCTCAACGCCGGCCGAGGATCGACCCAACCGGTGTGCAACAACGGCATGACCGCCAGCCGGGTATCACCGATTTCTTCGTAACTGAGCTTGCTGGCCCGAAACAACAGGCCCTTGCGCATGACCATGCGCACCAGCAGCCCTTGTGCGGGTTGCGGCAACGCGTCGAAGGTGGTGATGAAATGCCGTTCCTGCTCATCGAGCAAATCGTCATAGCGCTGGGCGATCCAGGCCAGGACCTGACGAAAGTTATCGAGGTAGTAGAAAGGGTTTTCCAGTTCTAACGTAGGCACGGCCGGGTTCACGCGTGGGAAAGGTCGCTCAAGGATACTGGTTATCCGTACAGATTCCACTCTGGTTACCGGCGGCCGGATAAATGGTGGCGACGCAAGGTCCGGATCACGTGAGTCATCCCACGCGCAGGGTATAGAATTCCCCGATGCGACCGGCTCACTGGAGAACGCCATGCACATCCGTACTGCCCCGCAGATTTATCTGGCCGGCTTTGACGTGTTCCGTCAGGACGCCATCGAACACGGCAACTACCTCAAGGCTCTGTGTAGCGCCCACGGCCTGGAAGGCTTGTACCCCTTCGACAACGAAGTCGTCCCGCAGCTGTCGCCCGAAGCAACCGCCAGCATGATCTGCTCGATGAACATCGCCATGATCCAGCGCTGCTCGGCGGTGCTGGCCAACCTCAATGTGTTTCGCGGCCTTGAACCCGATTCGGGCACGGCGTTTGAAGTCGGCATGGCGATCGCGCTGAACAAACCGGTCTGGGTGTATTTCGAGCCGGTGCCATCTCTGCGCGATCTGGTGCCACATGATGGCAACGGCTGCGATGCAAAAGGTTATGTGGTGGAAGATTTCGGCCTGCCGCGCAACCTGATGCTGGCATGTACCTGGGCCGGAGCCAGCTCGACCGTGGAGCTGGGCGTCGAAGCGTTGTCGCTGCATCTGGCGTCAATTCAGCGATGAAGAACCTACATCGCTGCCGAAGATCGGGTCCAGCTTGTCCGAGTCGCTGAATTCATCCAGCCCCAGTTCATCCAGATCCAGATAGCCTTCCGGGTCGGTATCTTCGTCGGCATCGGCGTCATTGAGGGGCGACTGATCACCGCCAAAGTGGTGATCGCTGGTGGCGAAAAGCGGCATCAACGCCTGATGGCTCAGCGAATGTAGGTGGCTCTGCATCGTGTCCTGCTCCTGATCGTTTTCCTCGATCGAGGGTGCCGTTCACCCCCGTATAAGCCACAGGCTAACCCAGTGCGCGCAGAAATGGAGCTACCCGCATCACGTCCAGCTCAAAAATTCCCCGCTGCTGTCGCGCAACATCTGCACCATGGCCTGGGCCGCAGGCGACAGATAGCCACCCTTGCGCACCGTGCAGCCGATGGTGCGCTTCATCGTCGTGTGTTCCAGCGCCACTTCGCGCAAACGTTGCATATTGTTGCCAAACTCCAGGGTCTCCCGGGCGGTGAAGCTCAGCAGACTGGTGCGCTCGATCAGGCCGGGCAGCAGCGGAATAGAGTTGGCCTCGATCTGCACCACCGGCAACGGAAAACGATGCCTTAAAAAGGCTTCGTCCAGCCATTTGCGCGAAGAAACCCCCACCGGTGGCAATACCCAGCGATACCTCGCCAGGTCCTCCATGGTGTAGCGGGTCTTGAAAATCGGATGATCCTTGCTGGCGATGACCACAGCTTCATCCTTGAGGATTGCATGACTCTCGCACTGTTCGTCATCGGTGATCAGCGAGCAGATGATCATGTCCAGCTGGCCGGAACGCAGCGACTCGCGCAGCAGGTCGTCCTGGCCGATGACCATTTTCAAGGTGATGTCCGGCGCCCGTTGCAGCAATGCCGAGGTCAGCTTCGGCAACAGGTATTCGGCCATGGTCGCCGCGCAGCCCAGACGAATGTTGCCCACCGCACCGCTGGCAAAATCCCGCACCTCGCGCTGGGTCTGAGCGATGCTCTGCTGCAGGACCTTGCCCCGCGCCTGCAACAGCTCACCGACCGGCGTCAGCTTGATACGTCGGCCATCGCGCTGGAACAGCTTGGTGCCGAATGATTCTTCCAGACGCTGGATGCTTTTGGTCAGCGCGGGCTGGCTGCGGTTGAGTTTCTGCGCAGCCCGACCCAGGTGGCCCAGCTCGGCGATCGTTTCAAAATAGGTAAGATCGCGAAGATCCATAATTCATCAACCAAAGTTATCAATTCATGATTATTAGAAAATAGACTTGATCGGTTGCAGTGTCGATACTTGCCAGCACTGGATGCCTCGATGAGCGTCTACCGTTACGGGAGCTCTCCCTTGCTGCGCGCACCACGCTTTTCCCTTCACACCCTTCCTCCCACACTGCAATGGTTCGGTTTGATCCTGATCGCCGGAGCGGTCGGGCAGCTGTTGATGTACTGGCAAATTCCCGCTGCGCTATTCCTCGGCCCGATGCTGGTGGCTATTGGTTTCGGCGTTTCCGGGGCCAGCATTCGCATGCCCAGGATCGCGTTTCAGCTGGGTCAGGGCACGGTCGGTGCACTGGTTGCGCACTCAATGAGCATGGCCGTGTTGGTGACTGTCGTGCAGTCCTGGTACGTGATGTTGTTCGCCACCGTGCTGATCGTGCTGCTCAGCGCTGTGGTTGGCTTGGCCTTGGTGCGCTATGCGGGCATCTCCGGCAGTACAGCCGCCTGGGGCACTTCGCCGGGTGCGGCATCGGCAATGGTCGCCATGTCCGAGGATTACGGCGCCGATTCCCGCGTGGTTGCGACCATGCAATATGTGCGTGTGGTCTGCGTGGTCACTATCGGCGCGCTGGTCAGTCGTCTGATTGGCGTGGAAGGCGGCGGTACCCAGGCTCATGCACGAGATATCGCAGTGGAAGGCCTGAATCTGCTGAGTTTCGCCCTGAGTCTGGGCGTGATCGTTTTCGGTATCTTTGTCGCCAAACGCATGCCGGCCGGGGCGTTGATGGGGCCGCTGTTGATTGGCGGTGCGCTGCAATTGAGCGGGGTGCTGCAAATCACCCTGCCGTCGTGGATGCTCGCCCTGGCTTATGGCGCTATCGGCAGTTATGTTGGCTTGCGTTTCGATCGGCCAACGATCAGCTATGTCTGGCGCCGCCTACCGGCAATGATTGCGGGCTCGTTGCTGCTGATTGTGCTGTGTGCCCTCTCCGCCTGGTTGATCGCCGTCATGCTTGGCAAGGATTTCCTCTCGGTCTATCTGGCCACCAGTCCGGGCGGGCTGGATGCCATGGCGATCATCGCCATCGATACCCACTCCGATGTGGGTTTCGTATTGGCCATGCAAACCCTGCGCTTGATCGGCGTGATTCTCACCGGCGCTTTCTTCGCGCGGCAGATCATTCGCCTGACCACGCCAAAAACTGCGCAAGCCCATTGAAAACGCATTGAATCTCTTGTCCACGGACCTCTCAAATAGCTATCGGCTGTTGCACCTGAGAGGAACGCCCCCGTGGATCCGCTTAAAATTGCTACTTTCAACATCAACGGCATTCGCGCCCGGCTTCCGATCCTGCTGGAATGGCTGGACCGCGAAGCTCCCGATATCGTCTGCCTGCAGGAACTCAAGGCGACCGACCTGGCGTTCCCCATCGGTGATATCCGCGATGCCGGGTACGGCGCAATCTGGCACGGGCAAACTTCCTGGAACGGCGTGGCGATCCTCGCCAAGGGCATGGAACCGCTGGAAATCCGCCGCGGCCTGCCGGGCAATGAAAAAGACAGCCACAGCCGGTATCTGGAGGCAGCCGCCCATGGGGTGATCGTCGGTTGTCTGTACCTGCCCAATGGCAACCCGCAGCCGGGGCCCAAGTTTGATTACAAACTGGCGTGGTTCGAAAAGCTCATCGCCCACGCCGCGTCGCTGTACGCCAGCGGCCATCCGGTGGTGCTGGCTGGCGACTACAACGTGGTGCCGACCGATGAAGACATCTACAACACTCGCTCATGGCTCAAGGACGCGCTGCTGCAACCGGAAAGCCGCGAGTGTTTTCAGCGCCTCCTCGACCAGGGCTGGACCGACGCCTTGCGTGCGCAGTTTCCGGACGAGCGGATTTATACGTTCTGGGACTATTTCCGCAATCACTGGAAAACCAATTCGGGGCTGCGGATCGATCACCTGCTGCTCAATGCCGAAACCACCGCGCGCTTGACCAACGCTGGCGTAGACCGCTGGCCCCGCGACCTGCCCCACGCCAGCGATCACGCGCCGACGTGGGTTGAGCTGGATATGGGGGATTGATCGAACACAATCCCCGCCAGCAGCACACGGGCGGCGTTCGGACTTGTTGGCGAATCAGACGCCTCGGTGATCCAGCACTACCGCGTCATCGTTCTTCGCGGGCAAGCCTCGCTCCAACGGGGCCGGTGTTGACTGCTGGACGCATTGCTCGCTCCCACAAACCTGTTCTGGCTGTTGATTTGGCTTTGGCTTTGGCTTTTGATCTTGACCTGCCCCGTCGGAAGGCCGAGCGCAGGTTTTGCGCAGTGGGCAACCCGGCATGGATGCCGGGTTAGCCGCCCTTGGCCAGGGATGGCCGATGGCGGCGGGCCCACGGAGCAAGACCGGAGCGAGGGTATGGTGAGCCCAGGCGAACCACCGGACGTCAGGGGCGAGAGCGCTTGGTTACTTGGCGCTTTTCCAAGTAACCCGCCGTCAGGGCGGAACCCTGAGTCGCCGTTACCGCAGCAACGGATATGTACTCGATCAACAACCCTGTTTGGCAAACTACCCCATCGCCGCCAATCCCGTCGTCAAACTGGGCGCCAACGGCAGCACCGGCAGGACTGTCGCCTGATAGGCGTGATACAGGTCGGGTTTGCCAGCCCAGATATCAGCGCTTGGCTGATTTTGTGGATTGAGTTCGTGGTGCCAGCTGCCCTGCGCATAGTCGATGAACAGGGTTTCGTTGAACTCCCAGAAGCGGCGATACCAGTCTTCATACTGCTTTTCGTCAGTGCGTTGTAACAAGGCTGCGGCAGCGGCGGCTGCCTCGCAGTGCACCCAATGCAGACGATGACGCACCACCGGGCGATTCTGCCAGTCCAGGGTGTAGACGATCCCCGGCAAGCCATCGACTGCCCAGGCATTGCGGCAGGCGCTGGCGAACAACTGCTGCGCATCTTTCAGCAGCCAGGCCGGCGTGGGCAGATGCGCCCGTTGCCGTGCCGCTTCCAGATGCAACAACAGGCGCGCCCATTCAAACGCATGGCCCGGCGTGGTGCCGAACGGGCGAAAGCCGTCGGCGGGATTGTCGTGGTTATAGTCGGGCAATGGTTCCCAGCGTTGGCTGAAGTGCTCGACCACCTGAAAGTCATTGGCGGCGGCGTGACCGTGAATCACCCGTTCGACGATGCGCAGCGCGCGATCCAGCCATTGCGCGTCGCCGGTCACATCGGCCAGGGCCAGAAAGGCTTCGGTGCTGTGCATATTGCTGTTGGCGCCGCGATATTGCTCTTCGCCGCTCCAGTCCCGAGCGAAGGATTCGCGCATGGTGCCTTCCGCTTCGCTCCAGAAGCGGCGCTGGATGATCTGGATCGCGTCCGACAACAGCTCTTGCGCGCCCGCGCGCCCCGCCACCACAGCGGAGCTGGCCGCCAACGCGACAAACGCGTGCAGGTAGGCTTGCTTATCAGCCTTGCGGCCATCGTCAAGCGGCCCGCTGAACCAGCCACCGTGCTCGGCGTCGCGCAGCGGCCCGGCGAGCGCCGCAATGCCGTGATCCACCAATGCCGCGCAACCGGGTATGCCGCGCACGTGGGCCATGGCGAAACTGTGGGTCATGCGGGCGGTATTCATGGTTTCGGCACGGGCGTCGGCAGGCAGTACGCCGCGTGCGTCCAGATTGCCAAACCCTTGGGGCAGGCGCGAAGCCTTGGCGAAACTCAGCAGGCGGCTGCCTTCGCGAGCCAGCCAATCATGGTGGGCCGGCGCGCGCAGCCAGCTGCTGAAGGTGTGATTTTTATTGTCCATGGAAGCTGTTTCGCCTCTGTCGATAGTCCGATGGCCGGGATGATCGGCCGTGGCGAATCATGCCCGGCCCGGACGGCCAGCGGCAAGCGGTCCAGCACGTGGACAGCTCGCCGTTATACCTCGACAGATGAATGCTGCTTCAGACCTTGAAGCGAGCCACCACCGCGTTCAACTCCACGGCCAGACGCGACAGCTCATGACTCGACGCGCTGATCTGATTGGCGCCATGGGTCGATTGCATGGACAGATCACGGATATTGACGATATTGCGATCCACTTCCCGCGCCACTTGCGCCTGCTCTTCAGCAGCGCTGGCGATGACCAGGTTGCGCTCGGAAATCTGGTTGATCGACGCGGTGATATCGCTCAGCGATACCCCAGCGCCTTGCGCCAGAGAAAGAGTTTCGCCCGCGCGCTGACTGCTGGTCTGCATCGATTCCAGCGCCTGAGCGGAACCACTGCGCATCGCCGTGACCATCTTGTCGATTTCCAGCGTCGACTGCTGAGTGCGGTGCGCCAGGGCCCGGACTTCATCGGCCACTACTGCGAAACCGCGTCCTGATTCCCCTGCCCGTGCGGCTTCAATGGCGGCGTTGAGTGCCAGAAGGTTGGTCTGCTCGGCAATCGAGCGAATCACGTCCAGCACCTTGCCGATATCCTGGGACTGATCCGCGAGGTTCTGCACCAGTTTCGAGGTTGCCTGAACGTTATCGGTAAGGGTCTGGATCGACTGCACCGTGTCCACCACCCGAGCCTGCCCGGCCTGGGCCGAAACGTTGGATTGGTTGGAAGCATCGGAAGTCGACACGGCGTTGCGCGCCACTTCTTCCACCGCCGAGGTCATCTCATTGATGGCGGTGGCCGCTTGATCGATTTCGGCGTTCTGCTGGTGCAGGCCACGGTAGCTGTCTTCGGTCACCGAATTGAGTTCAGTCGCCGCCGACGCTAGCTGGGTCGCCGAGCTGCCGATATGACGCATGGCCGAACGCAGATTGCCCTGCATTTTTTCCAGAGCGGCCAACAGACGTGTGACTTCGTCATTGCCATCCACGTGAATGGTTTGCGTGAGGTCGCCGGCGGCGACACTTTCAGCGGCGATCACGGCGGTGTGCAGCGGGCGCACGATACTGCGCGTCAACCACAAGGCCAGGACGATGGTGCCCAGCCCGGCAATGACCACGAAGAACAGGACGATGGTCTTTGATTTACTGTATTGCGCCTCGGCAGCCTGGCCTTCGGCGTCAACCTGATTTGCGTAGAACTCGCCAAAATCACTGAGTTGCTTGCCGGAACCGTCGACGATCGGCTTCATGTCCACCAGCAGCAGCTTATTCAGCGCGTCGCGGTCGTTCTGAGCCGCCAGGACGAAGGAACGCTCGAGCCCTTTCTGATAGTCGCCCAGCGTTATGCGGAACTGGTCATTGAGAACCTTTTCTTCCGGGGTATCGACAAAGGCGCTCAACGTATCGAGCTTTTTATTCAGGTCCTGATTACGTACATCCAGCTGACCGCGGTAGGTAGCGATGTTCTTTGGGTCTGGGTCCAGCGCCATACGCAGCGAGATAGTGCGGATACGCAGCATGTTTTCCCGAATATCGCTGACCACCCGCATGCTCGGCATCCAGTTGCTTTCAACCGCCAATTCGCTCTGGCGAATGGCCGACATCTGCGCCAACGCGAACCAACCCAGCAAAGCAACCAACAGGGAAATCAGGGTGAAGCCAAGGCCAGCGCGGCGGGCGATGGTCAAATTGCGTAGGTTCATGGCCATGAGCTCTTGTTATTGAACAGAAGGGTTATCAGGAAACAGGACTTGGCAGGCTTGAATTGTCCGACAACTTCAGACGCTATCGACTTGACCGCGCGCTTCTTGAGCGTTCCTGGGTAACAATTCTTTCATCCAGGCCAGAATTGTCCGACGAACGAAGACACTCAATCCGATATCCGCTTGTCTAGAACCTAAGTGCCTGGAGTTTTTTATCAGCGCTCAGGCATGTCTTGAGGAGATTTAGTCATGCATCTTGAAGGTTCCTGCCATTGCGGTGAGGTCGAGTTCAGCCTGAACAGCGCCCATCCGTATCCTTATCAACGCTGCTACTGCTCGATCTGTCGCAAGACACAGGGCGGGGGCGGCTATTCGATCAACCTCAGCGGCGACGCTAAAAGCCTGAAGGTCAAAGGCCGCGAACACATCGCGATTTATCACGCCAGGATGCGTGATGATCATCATGTGCATACCAGCAGCGCCGAGCGGCATTTCTGCAAACTGTGCGGCAGCGGCTTGTGGCTGTTCAGCCCCGAATGGCCCGAGCTGATCCATCCATTTGCGTCAGCTATCGATACCCCGCTGCCGACACCGCCTGAACACACGCATCTGCTGATCGATTCCAAGGCGTCGTGGGTGCAAGTGCAAGCCCACGAGGGCGATAAGCTGTTCGATGGTTTCCCCGAAGAATCCATTGCCGACTGGCACGAGCGCCTGGGCCTGGTCCGCTGACGATGTGGATTTTAGTTGCAGTGAACCTTGGCACCCGGCGCCTGACTCCCAACAAAAGCCTGCCAGGAGAAAGCCATGGCCCTGCCTACCGTCGCCCGCTTTGCTGATCTTGCCAAAGATCGCCGCAGCGAAATCAAGATCGGCGAACAGACCATTGTTCTGGTGCCCATCGGTGAGCAAGTGCGTACCTATCAAGGCAAATGCCCGCACGCGGGCGCACCGCTGGCCAAGGGCGCGATCTGTACTGAGCAAATTCGTGATCTCCGGGGATATGCCGCCGGATGAAACACCGCCGCTGCGGGAAGAAAGCTTCTATCGCGAGGTGAATTTTCTAATAGCGACGCCTTTCCAAACGCGGCGACTCGGAGTATCGGCGTCTGTTGCACAACAGCTCAATGGCGGCCAGTCGGTCTGAAACCTGGAAACCGTATTACCAAAGCTACCTGGCCCGAGGGTTCAAACCCACTCAAGCGCTGGTAGTCCTCGCCCGAAAGCTCGCGCGAGTCATGTTTGCCTTGATGAAAAGCCAGACGGAGTACACCCCAAACTTTATGCCTGGGGTTGCTCACGAACATAGCATCTCCAACGCGGTGGACGGGCGCTGGCCAATTCAAACCAGTTCTGAAATCTCGATCAGGTTCAAATCCGGATCACGCACATACACCGAGCGAATCGGCCCCGTGGCGCCGGTGCGCAGGATCGGGCCTTCGATAATCGGCCACTGCGCCGCGTTCAAATGCTTGATGACCTGCTCCAGCGGGATAGACGCGATAAAGCACAGGTCCAGCGCACCCGGCACTGGCACATGAGCCTTGGGCTCGAACTCATGCCCGCGGATGTGCAGATTGATTTTCTGATTGCCAAACCGAAACGCCATACGCCCGGCGCCGAAGGTTTCCAGCTGCATTCCCAACACGCGAGTGTAGAAATCCTTGGTGGCTTCGCCATCGACGGCGGTCAGTACCAGGTGGTCCAGATGATCGATCATGGTTGCGCTCGGTTGTTTGGTGGGTTTAGCGTGGCCGCGGGAGGCTTGCCGGATAACAGGAGGCGCGCCTTGTCGGTCAAGTAGTAGGCCTGCGCGGGACTGCGCGGTGAAGCAGGTTTGGTCATCTGGATGAGCCCGGCAACCAGTGCCGGGTTAAGGTAACTATTGCGAAACGACTGGCGATGCGTGAGCCCTAGATGCTCAATCAGCTCGGCAGCACCCAGTGCCTGACCGTTGCGCAAAGCTTCAAGAAGCCGCCGGACTTGTTCGGTCACTTGTGCGGCTACTTGTGCGGTAGCTTGTGCGGTCGGTTCAACACTCTGGATACTCAACGCAGCCGCTTCTGCGAGTGCCTGCTGTAGTGCGCTCAACATGAACTCTACAAACGGCGTGGCCTCAGCCAGTTGATCCGCCGCAGCCAGCGCTGCGGAGTAAGCTTCCTGCTGCTCGCGGATAACCGTCTCGACAGGAAGATAAGCCAGCATCGGTCGCCACTGGCTGAGCATGAGCGTTTGCCATAGTCGCCCCATCCGTCCATTACCGTCGGCAAATGGATGAATGAATTCAAATTCGTAGTGAAAAATGCAACTGGCGATCAGCGGATGGACTTGCGCAGTTGCTACCCAACCGAGCAAATCATCTATCAAGGTCCTGACCCGATTGGCCGGCGGAGCCATGTGCAAAAGTCGATTGCCACGATAGATGCCCACTCCTCCTTGCCTGAAGCAACCGGCATCATCAATCAATCCCAGCATCAGCAGGTTATGGGCAGCCAATAAATCGACACAGTTGCTCGGCCGCCATTGGGTCATCGCTTCATAGGCAGCGAAGGCATTGCGTACTTCCTGAATTTCCCGAGGCAAACCCAATACCCGCTGCCCATCGAGAACCGCAGTCACTTGCTCAACACTCAAGGTGTTGTTTTCGATGGCAAGGGACGCCTGAATCGTCCGTATCCGATTACCGCGTCGCAACATCGGCGCGTGACTGACTTCACCCAGGGCCGACAGCCGCCCCAATTCTTCGCTGATGTCCGCCACCAGGGAAAGCATTCGCGGGGTCAAGGTCACGGGAGGTTGGTATTTCTTCATGCATTCGATTCCAGGATCAATTCACTGCGCAAAACCGACACTATCGTCGCTCATCTGCCCGGCAGAATCACGCCCGAGACTGAACAGACGCTGCACTCCGCTTCACATGCTCGATAAACCGCGCCACGGCCGCGGCCTTTTCGTAGCGTCGGTAGATCAGTGACAGACATGAGCGAGGCTGGCAGTCGTGAAGCGGGCGGTACAGCACGCTGGGCAGCTGGATGCGCTCGACCATCGATTGCGGCACCACGGCGACGCCCTGCCCCAGGGAAACCAGGGCAACCACCGACACCAGTCCGCCGGGTTGCGGGCCGAGTTTCGGAGCGAACCCGCCTTGGGCAGCAACGTCGAAAGTGCCTGATATCTGCTCGGGCAGAATAAAGGTTTCATTCTGCAGGTGCGAAGCTTCGATCTGTTTCAGGTTGCAGAGCCAGGAACCGGCCGGCAACGCCAGAACGAATGCTTCTTCAAACAAATCCAGACGGCTCAGCGACTCCCCCAACGGCATCGGCGAGCGCACGTAGCCGATATCCAGCCGCCCTTCCTCGATCAGGCGCGGCAAGGTCGGCATCAGTTGTTCGGTAATTGTGAAGCCTACATCGGCATAGCGTTGCCGAAACTCGCTCACCTGATTTTGCAAAACCCCGGAGAACACCGCTGAGGCGACGTAGCCCAGCTGGATATGTCCGGTTTCACCCCGCCCGGCCCGCTGCGCACTGAGCTGCGCGGACTCGAACTGGCGCAGCGTCGCCTCGGCTTCGATCTGCAAGGCGCGCCCGGCTTCGGTAAGGCTCACGTCCCGTTGCGAGCGTTGCAACAGGCGTGTGCCGAGTTCGCTTTCCAGGTCTTGAATCTGCCGGGTCAGGGTCGGTGGCGCGATGCCCAGCTGTTCGGCAGCGCGAACAAAGCTCTTGTGCCGGGCAACCGCCAGGAAATAGCGGAAATGACGGATTTCCATTTTGAATTAGCTCACAGGTAATCAAGTGACGCGGCGCGGGTAATAACACCAAGGCGATGCCGGGATAAGCTGGCCGCTCATGCTCCTTAGGAAGATCAACGATGCGCGTCAAATCAGCTCTTGTCATGCTTTTCAGTGCGCTGGCTTTGCAAATAGCCAACGCGGCCGAGCCCGCAGCGAACATTACTCACAAAGCAACACTTGATCTGAAAGCCGCCAGCCAATTGGTGCAGGCGGCGCAATCCTACGCTGGCCAGCACGGATGGCCCTGTGCGGTTGCGGTCGTTGACGATGGCGGATGGCCCATTCTGACGGCACGCATGGACAGCGCTCCGGTAGTTGCCGGCGTCGAACTGGCCCAGGGCAAGGCGCGGACATCGGCCCTGTTCAAGCGTCCATCGGACGATCTGGAGAAAGGCATCAATGGCGGGCGCACAGCGCTGATCACTGCCGGCCTGCTGATGATGAAGGGCGGCCAGCCGATTCGCGTCGAAGGCCAGGTAGTGGGCGCCATCGGCGTCAGTGCCGACACGCCGGCCCACGATGATGAAATCGCCCTCGCCGCCTTGCAGTCCTTGCAGGTTCCGCAATCACATCAGTAATCGCAGGCCCACCATGAAAATCACCAGACCCAGCCCACGCATGACTCTTTTGACCGCTTCCGGTGTCTGCTCGCTGATCGTTCTCGACACCAATATCGTCGCGGTGACGCTGCCCAGCATCGCTCGGGACCTGGGCGCCAACTTTGCCGACATCGAATGGGTGGTCAGTGCCTACATGCTGGCTTTCGCCGCGCTATTGCTACCGTCCGGCAGTGTCGCCGACCGCTTCGGGCGCAAGAAAATGCTGCTCTGCGGGCTGGTGCTGTTCATTGCGGCTTCGCTGGGGTGTGGCGCGGCGCCCAATATCCTGTTCCTCGACATTGCCCGTGCCCTCAAAGGTATTGGCGCTGCGCTGCTGCTGACCTCGGCACTGGCCACCATCGGCCATGCCTTTCATGACGAAACCGAACGCGCCAAAGCCTGGGCGTTTTGGGGCGCCTGCATGGGCGTGGCGATGACGGCCGCGCCCACCGTGGGCGGCGTGATCGCCGAACTGCTGGGCTGGCGCTGGATTTTCTATCTGAATCTGCCGGTTGGCTTGCTGCTGCTTGCGATGGTTCGGCGCAATATCGAAGAGTCGCGCAACGAACAGTCCGCGCGTCTTGATCCCTGGGGCAGCCTGACGTTCAGCGCGGCGTTGCTATGCCTGATCTGGGGCTTGATCGAAGCCAATCGTATCGGCTGGGACAACTCGATCACGTTCTTGCGCATATTCGGCGGCCTGGGGCTGCTGGCGATGTTCGTGCTGGTCGAGCGGATGCAGCACAAGCCCATGGTGGATTTGCAGCTGTTCAAATCCCCGCGTTTCATTGGCGCATTGCTGGGCATGTTCGCCTACGCCGGATGCGCTCAGGTGATGATGACCCTGCTGCCGTTTTATCTGCAGAACGGGCTGGGCTTCAGCGCCATCGCTTCAGGTCTGGGCATGCTGCCCTTTGCCCTGACCATGCTGGCGTGCCCGAAAATCGGCGCCAGGCTGGCGCGGCACTGGTCACCGGCAACCCTGATGGCGCTGGGTTTGACGCTGGTCGGTTGCGGCAACCTGCTCAGCGCCTGGGCGGTGTCCGGCGGCGGTTATCTCGGATTTGCCTGCGCCATGGCGGTGACCGGGGCCGGTGCCGGGCTGCTGAACGGTGACACGCAAAAGAACATCATGGCCTGCGTGCCTCGTGACCGCGCCGGCATGGCCTCCGGCATGAGCACCACCATGCGTTTCAGCGCGATCATGTTGGCCATCGGCGTCTACGGCGCTTTATTGGCGAGCCACACCGAGCAAAACCTGAAGATCGCCATGCAGGCGCAGGCGTCGAACTGGCTGAATCAGGCCGACGGCATCGCCTCGCGGGTGGTTGCCGGCGATATGGGCGCGGCCATGGCCCCCCTGACCGAGAGCGCGCGGTTGATCGTTCAACCCCTGGCGCAACAAGCCTTTGTGCAAGGCTTCGCGACATTGCTCTGGGTTGCCGGGCTGCTGGCCTTGCTTGGCGCTGCGGTGGTGGGTGCATTGATGCGCAAGCCCATCGTGCAGTTACATCTGCAATCGGCGTGAAGAGCTTTTTTATCCAGTTCTTTTCAGGGCGAGGGAATAAAGCTCGATGAGCTTCGTCGTACAGGCTCAAGAAGTTGAACTCAGCTGAACGAGATGCTCATCATGAAAACCGCACTGATTGCCTTCACCTTGCTGGCCCTGGGCAGCGTTGCTTCTGTCGCCAACGCTGGCCTCAAGCCTCAGGCTAATGTCCAGGATTACACCTACGGCACAAAACTGGACATCGCCAAAGTCGTCAGCACCCCGGAACTGAATTTCTGCGGGGTACGACCAGTGGAAATGACTTACGTCGACCACATGGGTAAAACCCATACCCTGCGCTACGAGGTCAATGGCACCGGTTGCCTGGGTGACAATTGATCCGCAGCGATCAGCGCGCCGCCAGTTGCCAGAGGCGCGCCAGATCCCGTGCCCGGTCGTGCAACAGGGTCGGGGCGTCGCGACAGGCCTGTTCCAGTGTCATCGGGCCGCTGGCCAAGGCAAATGCCGCGCTGATGCCGTGCTCGTACAAGTTGGCGTAATCCTCGCCGAGGGTGCCGGCCAGGACAATGACCGGCACGCCAGCCCGCTTGGCGACGCGCGCCACGCCGAACGGCGTCTTGCCGCGTAAGGTTTGGGCATCGAAGCGACCTTCACCGGTAATCAGCAGATCCGCGCCTTGCAACGCCTGCGCTAGACCGGTGAGATCAGCCACCACCTCGACCCCCGGCCGGAACGACGCATTCAAGTAGGCCTTGGCCGCAAAGCCCATGCCGCCCGCCGCGCCACAGCCCGGTTGGTCACGCAGATCGTGGCCGAGCACCCCGGCTGAAAGATCGGCGAAGTGCCCGAGGGCGTCATCCAGTTGCAGAACCTGCTCTGGCGAGGCGCCTTTCTGCGGGCCGAAAATGTGCGAGGCGCCGTTGAGCCCGCACAGTGGATTGTCGACATCGGCCGCCACTTCAAACTGTACGTCGCGCAAACGCGCATCCAGGTGTTGCACATCGATCCGGGCGACCTGCGCCAGCGCCAGCCCGCCCGGCGCAACCGGCGTGCCGTCGACATCGAGAAATCGTGCGCCGAGCGCCGCAAGCATGCCGCTGCCCGCGTCATTGGTGGCGCTGCCGCCAATCGCCAGAATCACCCGCACCGCTCCGGCCTCCAAAGCCGCCAGGATTAATTCGCCGGTGCCGTAGGTGCTGGTGCTGCGCGCGTCGCGCTGGTCGAGGGTCAACAATTGCAAACCGCTGGCCATGGCCATTTCGATGATTGCCGTCTGGCTCGCGGCCAGCCAGCCCCAATGGGCAACAACCGGCTGACCCAGCGGCCCGCTGACCTCGGCGCTCATCAGCTCGCCGTCACACGCAGCGAGGACCGCCTCGATGGTGCCCTCGCCGCCATCGGCCATCGGACACTTGATCAGCTCGGCGTCGGGCCACACTTCGGCCAGCCCGCTGGCAATGGCATCGGCGACACCCTGGGCACTCAGACTGTCCTTGAAGGAATCGGGGGCGATGACGATTTTCATGTTGTTGTTCTCCGTAAACGCAGTGTCGCGATGTTCTCATCCTAGGCGGGATATGCCTCGCGCCCTGCGCACCAAGCAAACGGCAGCCTATTGGTCATTTGAACAAAGCGCAGCGCGCGGCGTCATGTGCAGACCCAGATACAGGCGCAGCAGATCGTCGGTGCGATAAGGATCGCAGCCGCTCAGCTCGGCAATTTTTTCCAGACGATAACGCAAGCTGTTGCGGTGGATGCCGAGGACATCGGCGCAGGCCTGGCTTTCGCCGCTGTAGTCGAACCAGCTGCGCAGGGTTTCCAGCAGTTGAGCGTGGCTGTGCAAACGCGCAATCGGCTGGGCGACCTGCGCCGCCAGCCAGTCATGCCGATAACGCCAGAACAATACCGGCAGGCGATACGCTGCCAGACGCAACAAACGTTGCTGCGGCTGAACCTCACGGGCGTAATCCAGTAAATCCCGGGCGGCGGCGACCGCATGCCGCAAGCTTGGCAAATCAGGTGATTGCTCGACGGTCGCCATGCGCAGCACCTGCCAGCCTTGCTCGTCGAATTGCTCCAGCAGCAAGGCGTCGTCGCGATCCTTGCCCATGGCCCGACACCAATGGATCAGCATCGGTTCGCGAGCCAGGCACCAGCTATTGGCATAACGACCATTGAGCCAGGCCACGACTTTGCCAGCATCGCTGGCGGGTCCGGCCAGTTCGATCACCACCACCTGGCGCGGCAGAGCGGGTTGCAGGCCTAGCTGCTGCGCCTCGTCCACCAAATATTCCGGACACTCGGCCAGCAGCAGGCGTGACAGCAAATCCTCGCTGCGCTGATGGCGCCACTGCTGATCGGCCTGCTGACGGCGATGCTCCATGAGCATCTCGGCGGTCATTTTCACCAATTCGGCGTAGACCCGGACCTGCTCCGGTTCGCCGGTGATACCGAGCACGCCGACCAGTTTCTGATCGAGCATCAACGGCAGGTTCACGCCTGGCTTGACGCCATCCAGTTGCTGCGCGGTGCTGGCGTCGATTTCCACGACGCGATGGTTGGCCAGCACCAATTGCGCACCTTCATGCCGGGTATACAAACGCCCGGCGTCGCCGCTGCCGATGATGATGCCCAGATAATCCATGACGTTGACGTTGCACGGCAAAATGGCCATGGCCCGGTCGACGATGTCCTGCGCCAGCGAATGATCAAGGGCGAACATGGCGGGCTCCCGACGAAGAACTAAGGATGATGTGCATACAGGTGCCGCTGGTTTTTATTTGAGCATTGAGTCTGCCTGATTCTGGATGCGAGTGCGATTGACATGGCAACGTGCTGGCACCGCATGCATTACGTTGCACCTGTCACAGCTTGCGCCGCTCTATCGATGCACCTTCTTCAGCGGAGAATCCCTTATCTTGCCCAGAAGAGGCTGGCTGAGGCACTGAATAATCGGCAGCATCACCGACGCCTTCCCGGATGAATCCGGTCCTACAAAAGCCCAGCCGCCAGCGTCCGCTTTCACTCCAGCGGCGCGAGCCTTTCGCGGCTGTTGCTCAGGTGGGTCCACATGGCCGCGCGGGCGGCGTCCGGGTCCTGGCGACGGATGGCGCTCAGCAGCGCTTCATGTTCAAGATTGGCCAGATAGCCATGACGGGCCAGATTGGCGCCCGCGCGTTCGCTGGAGGCGATGCGGCTGCGGGGAATGATCGCGCTGCCCAGGTGCTGCATGATCTCGGCGAAGTACGGATTGCCGGTCGCTTCGGCGATCAGCATATGAAAGCGTTTGTCCGCCTCCACGCAGCTGTCTTCCTTGGCCAGCAGATCCTGATAATCATCCAGCGCCTGGCGCATGGCGGCCAGTTGCTCGTCCGTGCGGCGCAACGCCGCCAAGGCGACCGCCTGGGTTTCCAGGCCGATCCGCAGTTCGATGATGTCGCGCACGCTCGCTGCGGTTTCGACTTTCAGGCGCAGTCCGGTGTGATCACTGCGCTCCAGGACGAACGTGCCGACACCGTGATGGGTTTCCACCAGCCCGGATGCCTGCAATTTCGATATCGCTTCGCGCACCACAGTGCGGCTGACCCCGTGCTCGCGGACGATTTCGCTTTCCGAAGGCAGCTTGTGACCGGGCGGAATCTTGCCAAGAAGAATGCGCTGGCTCAGATCGGTGACCAGATCGGTGGCCAGATTATGTTGCCGGCGCTTGGGAATCGGCCGAATAGGCTCTTGCATGAAAAGAGATGTCCTGGACACGGAAATCGGGGAATGGGCTTGAAGGACATACTACTGCGCACTTGTCTGACGAGCTAGCGACGCAAGCTGACTTGTCTAGCTTGTATGATAAGTAACAAATCATCAACCCGCCGTAAAAACGCCCAAAAGCCGCTTGATGAATTTTTTTTGCCGAGTCGTCAATCAGCCCGTCAACCACCAGCAACGCCAATGGAAGCAGGCATAAAGCGGTAATTCTAGCGACCCACCTGTGACTACCCGTCCCTTGCCAGCAAAAATATCTGACAAACCGAATCGATGACCCCTTGCGTCACAAGTCTTTACTTGTATGATGTCTATCAACCCAAGCAACCTAGTTTTCCCATAACCCGCATAAAAATAACGAGTGGGAGATTCACCTGTGAACACATCCAATACCAGGGTGAGTGACGGCGCGGATTCGGCTTTGCTTTCGGCGGTATCGAAAGTAAAGCGTCATGTCCTGCCACTGTTCGTCATCATGTTTATCGTCAATTACATCGACCGGGTGAACATCGGCTTCGTGCGTTCGCACATGGAACACGATCTGGGCATCGGTGCCGCCGCCTACGGATTTGGTGCCGGACTGTTCTTCATCGGTTACGCGCTGTTCGAAGTCCCTTCCAATATCCTCCTGCAAAAAGTCGGCGCCCGTATCTGGCTGACGCGCATCATGCTCACCTGGGGCACCGTCGCCGCCTGCATGGCGTTCATCCAGAACGAAACCCACTTCTATCTCCTGCGCTTGCTGCTCGACGTCACTTTAGCCGTATTCGTCTCTGGCGCTATCTATCACTTCACCCGCGGGCTGCCGGGCGTCGAGCGCGGTAAGGCCCGCGAGGAACAGGACGCATGGTCATCGCGCAATACGCCCAAGGTTACCCAAGCCGCACCTGTGACCCATCTGGCACCGGCTGCCCACTACTGATCGTGCGCCACGACTTTTAAGGACTCAAACATGAATACGCTGAACAACCAGACCGTCAACAAAGCACCTGTCATCACCAGCATGCAAGTGATTCCAGTGGCCGGTCACGATGGCATGCTGCTCAATCTGAGCGGTGCCCACGGGCCGTTTTTCACCCGCAATATCGTGATTCTCAAGGACAACGCCGGGCACACCGGTGTCGGCGAAGTGCCCGGCGGCGAACGCATTCGTCAGACTCTGGAAGACGCTCGGCAACTGGTGGTCGGCAGCACCATCGGCAACTATCAGAAAATCCTCAACTCTGTGCGCCAGGCTTTCGCCGAGCGCGATGCCGGCGGTCGTGGCCAGCAGACTTTCGACCTGCGCGTGACGATTCATGCGGTTACCGGTATCGAAGCCGCCCTGCTCGACCTGCTGGGTCAATATCTGGACGTTCCGGTCGCCGCCTTGCTGGGCGAAGGTCAGCAACGCGACGAAGTGAAAATGCTCGGTTATCTGTTCTACGTCGGCGACCGCAACCAGACGGATCTGGCCTATCGCGGCGAGCCTGATGCCGATAACGACTGGTTCCGTCTACGTCACGAAAAAGCCCTGACCGCCGATGCCGTGGTGCGTCTGGCCGAAGCCGCGCATCAGCGCTATGGCTTCCAGGACTTCAAGCTCAAGGGCGGCGTGCTCAGCGGCGACGACGAAATCCAGGCGGTTACCGCACTGGCCGAACGCTTCCCCGAGGCGCGCATCACCCTTGATCCGAATGGCGCATGGTCGCTGAAAGAAGCGATTCGCCTATGCCGGGATCAGCATCACGTGCTGGCTTATGCCGAAGACCCCTGCGGCGCGGAAAACGGCTATTCGGGTCGTGAAGTCATGGCTGAATTCCGCCGGGCAACGGGCCTGAAGACAGCGACCAACATGATCGCCACCGACTGGCGGGAAATGGGCCACGCGATTCAGCTGCAATCGGTGGATATTCCACTGGCCGACCCGCACTTCTGGACCATGCAGGGTTCGGTCCGTGTTGCGCAGATGTGCAACGAATGGGGCCTGACCTGGGGCTCGCACTCCAACAATCACTTCGATATTTCCCTGGCAATGTTCACCCACGTGGCGGCGGCGGCACCGGGCAATATCACCGCTATCGACACCCACTGGATCTGGCAGGACGGCCAGCGCCTGACCAAAGCGCCGTTGCAGATCGTCGGCGGCTGCGTGCAGGTGCCGAAAAAACCCGGCCTGGGCGTCGAATTGGACATGGATCAGGTGCACAAGGCCCACGAACTCTATAAAGGCATGGGCCTCGGCGCACGAGACGACAGCGTGGCCATGCAGTTCCTGATTCCGGACTGGAAATTCAATAACAAGCAGCCGTGCCTGGTGCGTTGATTCCATAAATAACCCCACCCCGTTCCTACGGAACCGGATGTTTGTCGCGCGAAACCGGGGCGCGCCCTTTTATCAAAAATTTGCCAAGCTGGCACGCGGCGCGCAACCCCCTTGCGCGCCGTCTTTTTATAACCACGCAACGGCCGTGCTAAGGTTTGCGAACCTTTCGTCTCGATGCCCTGCCATGTCCCATATCGCTCACACTCACCCTCGTTTGAGCATCGCCGCAGGCCTGGGCCTGATCAGCGGTTTCGCGTCGGCGATCCTTACGCCGGACATTTCCCTGACCACTAAATGCCTGATCGCCTGGAACGTTGGGGTGTGGATTTATTTGGGGCTGATCATGCTGCGCACCTTTCGCACCAATGCCGAAGACGTCGAGCGGATTTCCCTGATCGAAGACGAAAACGCCAGTCAGGTGCTGTTCACCGTATGCATTGCCGCTCTGGCCAGCCTCGCAGCAATTACCCTGGAGCTGGCCGGCAGCAAGGAGATGACCGCTGACGCCCGCGCCATGCACTACGCGTTCACTGGTTTGACCATTGTCGGTTCGTGGCTGGTCACCGGGGTGATTTTCAGCCTGCATTACGCACGGCTGTTCTACACCTGGAAAGGTAAGGAACCGGCGTTGCGCTTCGCCGACGGCGAATTGCATCCGGATTATTGGGACTTCCTGTATTTCTCCTTCACCCTCAGCGTGGCGGTGCAGACTTCCGACGTAGGCGTGGCGACCCATGGGCTGCGCAAGACTGTGTTGTCTCAATGCCTGATCGGCTTCGTCTTCAATACGGCGATTCTCGGTTTTTCCATCAATATTGCTGCCGGACTGTTTGGCTGAGCCGCTAACGGGCTAAAGAGTCGCTCGGCGCAACATCTTGTTTCCCGCGCCGGCGGTCGGCGGTAAGGTAAGCGCACAACCCTAAAAACCTTTCCTTTGCTTTAGCGAGGCGATCACCAAATGACTCAACGCTCTCCCGCGAGAATTGCGGTACTCGATGACTGGCAGTCGGTGGCCAGCGACGTCGTGGACTGGTCGGTATTGAACAGCATTGGCGAAGTCACTTTCCTCCACGAATTCCCGACCGACACGGACAGCATGGCCGCGCGTTTGCAGGCATTCGATGTCATTTGCGTGATGCGCGAACGCAGCATCTTCGATGAAGCCCTGCTCAGCCAGCTGCCGCACCTGAAATTGCTGGTCACCGGCGGTATGCGCAACGCTGCGATTGACGTCAAGGCGGCCGGCAAGCTCGGCATCCAGGTGTGCGGCACCGACAGCTACAAACATGCTGCCCCGGAACTGACCTGGGCGTTGATCATGGGCATCACCCGCAATCTGGTGGATGAAGCCAATTCCCTGCGCAGCGGCCAGTGGCAAATCGGCCTGGGCAGCGACCTGCATGGCAAGACGCTGGGCATCCTCGGCCTGGGCAGCATCGGCAAGTGGATCGCCCGCTACGGCCAGGCGTTCGGCATGCAGGTGATTGCCTGGAGCGAAAACCTCACGGCCGAAGCGGCTGCCGAATCCGGCGTGACCTATGTCAGCAAGCAGCAATTGTTCGAACAGTCCGACGTGCTTTCGGTGCATCTGGTCCTCAGCGATCGCAGTCGCGGGCTGGTGGATGCGCAGGCCTTGAGCTGGATGAAGCCCGGCGCCTACCTGATCAACACCGCGCGCGGGCCGATTGTCGACGAGGCAGCATTGATTGAAACCCTGCAACAACGCCGTATCGCCGGTGCCGCGCTGGATGTGTTCGCCATCGAACCGCTGCCCGCCGAGCACCCGTTCCGCACCCTGGACAATGTGCTCGCCACCCCGCACATCGGCTACGTGACCGAAAATAACTACCGCACGTTCTTCAGTCAGATGATCGAGGATATCCAGGCCTGGGATGCCGGGGAGCCGATTCGGGTGTTTGCCTGATACCTCAGACCCTGTTGGAGCAGGGCTTGCCCGCGAAGGCGATTTTCCAGTTCAGGAAGATACTGTGAATGTCCCGACCTCTTCGCGGGCAAGCCTCGCTCCCACAAATTGTGACGATTACCAAGGAGCTTCACCATGACCCAGTCTCGATTCGACCTCGACAGCGTCCTGCTGGTCATCGACATGCAATATGACTTCATGCCCGGCGGCGCGTTGGCGGTTGCCGATGGCGATGCGCTGGTGCCGCTGATCAATCGTCTGGGCGAGCAATTTCGCGGCGTGGTCATCACTCAGGACTGGCACCCGTCCGGGCACATTTCGTTCGCTTCCAGCCACCCCGGCCGCCTGCCTTTCGAAAGCACCACCCTGCCCTACGGCGCGCAAACCCTGTGGCCGGACCATTGCGTGCAGGGCAATCATGGCGCGCTATTACACGCGGATCTCGACCTGCCTCACGCGCAGTTGATCCTGCGCAAGGGCTGCAACCCGCATATCGACAGCTATTCGGCCTTTCTCGAAGCCGACCGCAGCACACCGACAGGTCTGGCTAGTTACTTGAAGGAACGCGGCGTGCAGAGTGTCTTCGTGGTCGGCCTCGCCCTGGATTTTTGCGTGGCCTGGTCAGCACTGGACGCACGGGCCGCAGGCTTTACCACGGTAGTCATCGAAGACGCCTGCCGCGCCATCGACATGAATGGTTCCCTCGACAAAGCCTGGCAGGACATGCTCGCAGCGGGTGTGACGCGCATTGATAGCAGCGAGTTGCTGAATTAGCAGATGCAAAACCTGTGGGAGCAAGCTTGCTTGCGAAGGCGGTATTTCAGGTTCGAAAGATTCAGCATGATCATCCGCCTTCGCGAGCAAGCTCGCTCCTACAAAAGGTTGTGCGTTGCCACTCAACCCAACGCAAAACGCTTCAACGTCTCGCCTTCAAGGCGATAGCGCACCCACTCATCCTGCGGCTGTGCGCCGATGGATTTATAGAAGTCGATGGCCGGTTGATTCCAGTCCAGCACACTCCACTCGAAGCGCCCGCAGCCGCTGTCGTAAGCGATTCTGGCCAGCTGCCGCAACAGCGCCTTGCCTGCACCGACGCCGCGATGTTGCGCAGAGACAAACAGGTCCTCCAGATACAACCCCTTGCGGCCCAGCCAGGTGGAATAACTGAGGAAATACACAGCAAAGCCGATGGGTTCATCGTCCAGCAGGCAGATCAACGCCTTGGCCGGGGATGGCTCGTCGAACAGGCTACGCTCGATCTCCGTCACGCTGGTCAGCACTTCGTGCTCGGCTTTTTCGTAAATCGCCAGTTCAGTGATAAAGCCCAGAATGACCTTGGCATCGGCCCGGGTCGCTTCGCGGATTTCGAGGGTCAAAACAGTTCTCCTTTTTATGGATTGGGCATCGTTCAGGGTCGAACGATGGGCGGTGAATTGTGTCTTAACCAGCAGCCCGGCGCAGCATTCATCTGTCTGTGCCCTACCCGCGTCTAGCCCCATTAGCACCAAGGAAGTCGTATGCAAGAGCACACAGAAGGCAAGACCCCGGGTCTGTCCGCTGAAGAAGAGCGCGAAGTCGATAAAAACCAGCCGCCCCGCGCAGCGGTACTCCACGAGACTATCCGTATCCAGGGCGATCACGAACTGGAGCGCAGCGTTGCCGCGCTCTGGTGGTCGGCACTGGCTGCGGGCCTGACCATGGGCCTGTCGCTGATGGCCATGGGTTTGTTCAAATCCCGGTTGGCGGATGTCGAGGCCAGTCACGTGATTGCCAGCCTGGGTTATTGCGCCGGGTTCCTCGCGGTGATTCTGGCCCGTCAGCAACTGTTCACTGAAAACACCATCACGGCGGTACTGCCAGTGATGAGCAAACCGACGCTGGCCAATTTCGGGCGCTTGCTGCGATTGTGGGGCGTGGTGCTGGTGGGCAATCTGTGCGGCACACTGCTGGTTGCCTACGTGATGCTGCATTTGCCGATTTTCGATACCAAGACCGACGAAGCCTTTCTGGAAATCGGCCGCAAGGTCATGGAAAACGACGTCACGCACATGTTTTCCAAAGGCATCGTGTCCGGCTGGATGATCGCCACTATGGTATGGATGATTGCTTCCATGGAGTCGGCGAAGATCTGGATCATCATTCTCATCACTTACCTGATGGCCCTGGGCGACTTCACCCACATCGTGGTGGGTTCCGCTGAAGCCGGGTATCTGGTGTTCGCCGGCGAGCTGTCCTGGCATGACTTCTGGCTGGTATTTGCCGGGCCAACTCTGGCGGGCAATATCATCGGCGGCAGCTTTATCTTCGCCCTGATCAGCCATGCGCAGATCCGCAGCGAGAACGACACCACCGCGAAAATGGAACGCGACCGCAAAGCCAGGGCGCTGGCCAAGAAGCAGCAGGATGAGCAGGATCAGGCTGCCGGTTAACGTTCAGAAGGACAGGCCCGGCACATGAAAATCTTTTCAGAAACCGGGCCCGGGTTTGCAGGCAGAATACGGCTTTGGCCGTAACCCTTTCAGGCAGGCAACATGACCCGAATTCTGACCATCGAAGACGACGCCGTCACGGCACAGGAAATCGTTGCCGAACTGAGCAGCCACGGACTTGACGTGGACTGGGTCGACAATGGCCGCGAAGGCCTGGCGCGGGCGGTCAGCGGTGACTATGACCTGATCACCCTGGATCGCATGCTGCCGGAAGTCGACGGCCTGGCGATTGTCACCACCTTGCGCGCTCAAGGCATCTATACCCCGATCCTGATGATCAGCGCCCTTTCCGATGTGGACGAACGGGTACGCGGCCTGCGTGCCGGTGGCGATGATTACCTGGCCAAACCCTTTGCCTCCGACGAAATGGCCGCGCGCGTTGAAGTCCTGCTGCGCCGACGTAATCCGGTGGCGGCCTCGGAAACCGTGCTGCGGGTCGCCGATCTTGAGCTGAACCTGATCAAGCGCGAAGCCAGTCGCGGCAAGCAGCCGCTGACGTTGCTGCCCACCGAGTACAAGCTGCTGGAATTCATGATGCGCAACAGCGGGCAGATCATCACCCGGATGATGATCTTCGAAGAAGTCTGGGGTTATCACTTCGATCCGGGCACCAACCTGATCGACGTCCACATCGGTCGCTTGCGCAAGAAACTCGATCCACCCGGCATGACCCCGCTGATTCGAACCGTGCGAGGCTCGGGCTATGTCATTGCTGAACCCGTCTAACGGCTGGCGTTCATCCAGCAGCCGCTTGCTGGCGCTGTACAGTTTTCTCTTCGTAGCCTGGAGCTGCACCCTGATCGGCGTGGTGTACTGGGAAGTCACCAGCTATCTCGACAACCTGGCCCGCCACTCGCTCATGCAACGCCAACAACTGTTCGCCCGCTTCCAGGGCGAACAACTGGTCGAAGCGCTGGCCACCAGCATGACTTTCGACATGCGCGCCGTGGACGCCTACGGCCTGTTCGACGCTCGGTTGCAGCCATTGGCCGGACCGATCCGCAACATCCCGGCCAGTCTGCCGCTGGACGGCACGATTCACGAACTCAACAACTGCGTCGACTCCGATGACCCCGACATGCCGCGCGACAGTTGCGATGCAGTCGCCAGCCGAACCCTGGACGGACACTGGCTGGTGCTGGTGCGCGACAACGGTTCGCTGTTCGCCGTCACCACGCTGATATTGCATGCTCTGCTCTGGGGTTTGTCGCTGACGATTATTCCCGGCATTGCCGGCTGGCATTTGCTACGGCGCCGCCCGTTGCGGCGCATTCGCGGCATTCAGGCCAGCGCCGAAGCCATCGTCGCCGGGGACCTTACCCGCCGCCTGCCGGTTTCAACCCGTCGCGATGAGCTGGACATGCTGGCCGTGATCGTCAACGCCATGCTCGACCGCATCGAAAAACTGATGAACGAGGTCAAGGGCGTCTGCGACAACATTGCCCACGACCTGCGCACGCCGTTGACCCGCCTGCGTGCGCAGCTGTACCGCATTCAGCAGCAGTCGCCGGAAGATTCCCTGGTCGCCACGCAAATGGATCAAGTCATCGCCGAAGCCGACACGCTGATGGCACGCTTTCGTGGCTTGCTGCGAATTTCAGAGCTGGAAGATCATCAACGACGCTCGGCATTCGTCGAACTGGAGCCCAAGCCTCTATTGCAGGAAGTGCATGATTTCTACTTGCCGCTGGCCGAAGAAGGCGGTGTCAGCCTGTATTTACAGGTGGACGACGACCTGCCGCCATTGCTCGGTGATCACGCCCTGCTGTTTGAAGCGCTGGCCAATCTGTTGAGCAACTCGATCAAGTTCACACCACCGGGCGGCAGCGTCACTCTTGGCGCACGCGCCGAAGGCGGCAGCACCTGCATTACCGTGGAAGACTCCGGCCCCGGCATTCCTGAAGCGGAACGCAAAGCGGTATTCCGACGTTTCTATCGCAGTGAAAACGGCAATCAGCAAAGCGGCTTCGGCCTGGGCTTGTCCATCGTCGCGGCGATCGTCAACCTGCACGGCTTTACGCTGCACATCGGCACCAGCTCATTGGGTGGCGCGAGTTTGAGTCTGGAGTGTCGGCAGGTTAAGGCGTTGGTTTGAGTTGCAGGAGACTAGCTCAATCCGTAGGACCGGCTTTAGCCGGGAGGGCGGAAGATCTGACGACGCAACCGCTGCGAATGTACCCGCCTCCTCCTGGCTAAAGCCGGTCCTACTAGATGTATCTAACCACCGAAAAACCCAAACAACGCCTGCGGCGCTTCGATCAACAGCGCCCGGCGCACGCTGTCATCGCAGCCTGATTCCTGCAGCTGCTGAACTACGGTATCGAAACTGACGTCCTGCTCATGCTGGGTATGCGGCCAATCGCTGCCCCAAACCAGTCGGTCCAGACCAAAATGCTTGACCAGTAATGGCAAGGCCGCTTGGGCGAAAGCCATGTTCTGCTGGTTGTTACCGCCGAGGCGGTAGATGGCCGAGACTTTTACCCAAACTTGCCCATTCGAACCGGTCTCCAGCAAAGCCTGGAATGCCGGGTGATCGACGCCCGACAGCGCATCCGGGCGGCCGAAGTGATCGATTACGATCTTGCAGCCGAAAGGCAACAGCCCGCGAATCACTTGCGGTAAATCGACGACACCGCGATGCAGTTCCACATGCCACCCCAGATCGGCGACATGGCCGAACAGGCGCTGCCACTGCGGCTCGGTGAAGTCAGGCAGCGCCTTGCCCATCAGGTTCAGGCGTATGCCGACAATGCCTTGCTCGCCCATTTTCTCCAGCTGTTCACGGCTGATATCGATATCCACCACCGCGACACCGCGCAGTTGCTGTGGAGCCTGTTGCAGCGCGGCCAGCAGGTAGCGGTTATCGGTACCGAGAAAACTCGGCTGCACCAATACACCATGGCTCAAGCCGTGAATACGCAATTGCGTCAGGTACGCATCCAGCGTGGCGTCGTAATCGGGTGTGTAGCGTCGGCCCGAAGTGAGCGTCAGCTCGCGGTCGAAGACATGGGCGTGGCCATCGATGCCGAGGATTGGCGAGGTAAGGGAATCAGGCATGGAACTCATCTTGGGAAGGAAAGGCGCGATGTTCGACATCGCGCCAGGGGCAAAGCGTCAGGCTTGCTGTGGGGCTTGGTCGCCTTTGGCATCGGTTGCGCTCGCCGTTGCATCGAGACTGCGGCCACGGGTTTCCGGCAGGCAAAGCGCGGCGAGAACGGCAACGCCGTAGGCGATCCCGGCGTCGATACCAATCGCCGAACCCAGTGACATGGACTCACTCATGTGGCCGACCATGAACGGGAATACCGCGGACAGGACACGACCGAAGTTGTAGCAAAAACCAACCCCGGCGCCGCGTACGTCGGCGGGATACAGCTCGTTGAAAAACGCGCCAAGGCTGGCTGGAATACCGGCGGCGAAAAAGCCCAGCGGGAAGCCGAGGAACAGCATCTGCGTGTTGGTCATCGGCAGGAAGACGTAGCACTGCACGGTGACGACGCAGCACAGGGCGAACAGCAGAATATTCATGCGGCGACCGATGCGGTCGATCAAAAAGCCGCTGGCCACGCATCCGCACCAAAAGGCAAAGATGATCACCGCCAGGTAACCGCCGGAGTTCAGCACCGACAGGTTGCGTTCGGTTTTGAGGAAGGTCGGCAACCAGGTCATGACCGCGTGATAACCACCGTGGGCACCGAGGCCCAGCAGGCCGCCGAGCAAGGTGACGCGGATCAGTTCAGGGCGAAAAATACCGGCCATGGATTTGAAAAAGCTCGCCGGTTTGGTCTTGGCTTTTTGCAGGCGCTGGAAGCTGTCCGGTTCTTCGACGTTACGACGCACCCAGATGATCATCAGCGACGGCAGCAGACCGACCAGGAACATTACGCGCCAGGCCATGTCTTGCGGGACAAAAGAATAGATCAGAGTAAACACGCCGACCGCCAGCCCCCAGCCCACGGCCCAGGCGCTCTGCACGGTGCCCATGACTTTGCCGCGATATTTCGACTGGATGGTTTCCGCCATCAGCACCGCGCCTGCCGCCCACTCGCCGCCGATACCAAAGCCTTGCAGCGCCTTGACGATCAGCAGTTGATGGAAGCCGGTGACGAACGCCGAAAGAAAGGTGAACACCGAAAACCAGAGGATCATCCATTGCAGGGTGCGCACCCGACCGTAACGGTCCGACAGTGTGCCGCCGACCCAGCCACCCAACGCCGATGTGACCAGAGTCACACCACTGATCAGGCCTGCGTCACCCTTGGTCAGGGCAAACGCGGCAATCAGCGCTGGAATCGCCAGGCCGAACATTTGCACTTCAAGGGCATCCAGCGACCAGCCGCCGAAGCAGGCCCAAAACGTTTTGCGCTCACGAGGAGTGACTTGGCGATACCAACTGAACATGTTTTTATCCTTATGGTTGTGCGTGCTGTCAGCGGATCTCGACGCTGTAGCGGAAATGGCTGGCGTGGCCGCGTGAGCGACGCCATTCCAGAGGCTGGCCGGCGTAATTGCGGGCCAGACGTTCGATCACCACCACCGGGCTGTTTTGCGGGATGTGCAGCAATCGCGCATGTACATCGCTAGCGGCCTCGGCGGTCAGGGTTTCTTCGGCGTAGGCCACGACCTGGCCGCACAGGGTTTCGTAGATCGGGTAAAGCAACGGACCGTGCAGTTGCAGATCGGTATCCAGCAGCGCCTGGAACAACACGCGCGGCAACCAGATTTCTTCAGCAAGCACCGGTTGCGCATCCAGCAATCGCAGCCGCACCAGGCGAATCACCGGCGCATCGGGAATCAGGCCCAGGGCCTGGCTGACAGCGGAAGGCGCAGTCATCGGTTCGATGGACAGAATCCGGCTCTCGGGAACCTGACGTTCGCCGGCAGCGGTCTGGAAGCGGAAAAAACGAAACAGCGAAGACTGAAATTGCGCACGGCGAATGTAAGTGCCCCGCCCCTGCTGTCGTTCAAGAATGTTGTCGGCGACCAGCATGTCGATGGCCTTGCGCACCGTGCCGGTGGAAAGGCAATACTCGCTGGACAGCGCCGCTTCGGTGGGAATCGCTTCGCCCGGACGCCAGCGGTTATTGGCGATCTGCTCGGCCAGTTGGTCACGCAGGCGTTGGTAAAGCGGGAGACGTTCGTCGCTGGAGAGTCTGTTCATATTGTTATTGATCTAGTCATCTATATGAATTTGAGCGGAAGTATTGTCTCGTTACAAATGTCCGTCAAGACCAAGACAAGCAATTCTCATAGATCCTTTTTCTATAAGATGGCTGGGTTTTGCCACCGAACGAATCTTCGGTGGCGATATTGAACCCGGCACCGAAGCGAGATGATGCAATTGACCGATATTGATGCCGACCTGGCGAACTGGAACGACGTGCAACTCACCAGCCCGAACTGGGGCCTGCTGCTGGGTAACGGCGCGAGCCTGGCCGTGTGGAAGAATTTCGCCTATGACTCGCTGTTCGACCTGTCCCAGACCACCCGCAACAATCCCATGAGCCGTACCGAGCTGGCTGTGTTCAGCGCCATGGAAACCAGTAATTTCGAGCCGGTATTGGCCGCGTTGAAATCGGCAATGCGCGTCAACGCTGCGCTGACCATCAGCTCCTCCTCGCCGCGTAACCGTTACTTCGCGATCAAGGAAGCGCTGATTCACGCGATCCGTTCGGTGCACATTCCGTGGAAATTGATCGAGACCAAGACCCTCGCGCATCTGAACAGCGCATTGCGGCAGTATTCCAGCGTGTACTCAAGCAACTACGATCTGCTCGCCTATTGGGCGGTGATGCATGCGCCGGAGTACTTCGACGATCTGTTCAACGATGAGGCAACGTTCAATCTGCATGCAGCGCAGGCCAAGGCCACCCGCGTGCTTTATCTGCACGGCGGCATGCATCTGGTGAAAAACCTTGATGGCACGGTACGCAAACTGCTCTCCTCGGAAAGCACCCTGCTGGGCAGCTTTGCCATCAACGCGCTGGATGACGTGCCGCTGTTCGTCTGCGAAGGGGCCAGCGCGGAAAAGATGAAGATGATCCGGACGTCGGATTACCTGTCGTTCTGCCACGGACAACTGGCACAGCACGCCGAGGCGCTGTGTATCTTCGGCCACGCGCTGGGCAAACAGGACGCGCACATCCTCGCTGCAATCCGCCAGGCCAAACCGCAACGCATCGCGATCTCGGTGCTGCCGCGCAGCGCTGCCTTCGTTGAGTTTCAGAAGCGTCACTACCTTGAGCTGTTCGGCGATATGCAGACGCAACTGAGCTTTTTCGACGCGAAGAGCCACCCGCTGGGCAGCCCGGATTTGCTGGTTGCGGCAAATACTTCCCTGTAAGAGCGGCGGGCCTGACACTGAAAGTCCTACGCCCGCGAAGGCTTCGTTTCAGGCGCAAGATTGTGTGGACTGAAAACCCGGTTCCCGGACAAGTCCGGTCCTACCTGATCCGGGCAAATCTGCAGGAGGGGACTTGTCCCCGAGGCGTCGGTCAGCGGCACACCTCACTTTGTGGGAGCGAGGCTTGCCCGCGAACGCTTCGTTTCAGGCACTAGATAAAGTCGACTGAAAATCCGATTCGCGGGCAAGCCTCGCTCCAACGAGTTGCCAACACGTTGTCTCCTGGATCAGCCTGCGACTTTCTTGAGCCACGCTTGCAGATCGTCAACTTCCGCTTCGCTGATGGTATGACCGACGCCGGAATAGCTGTGGAATTCAGGCGTTATCCCTAAGGTTTTCACAAAGGCTTCGGCATCTTTCGCGCCGCTGAACGACACTCGCGAATCGGCAGTGCCGTGACCGATGAACACGGCCAGGTTCTTGAGCTGCGCGTCAGGTTTGGCCTTCAATTCGGCGCGCAGTACCGGCAACAGGCGGCCGCTCAACGCCGCGATACCACCGACCTGCTCGGGATGCCGCAGCCCGACTTCGTAACTCATCATCGCGCCCTGACTGAAGCCCACCAGGAAAACCTTGCCCGGTTGCGTGTGGTATTTCTCGGTGGCCGCCTTGATGAAGCGGCTCAACAGCTCGCCACTGTTTTTCAGGTCCACGGTCACACCGTCGTACTCTTCGGTCTGCGGTTTTTTCGCGAACCACTGATAACTGCCGGGTTGCAACTGCACCGGGGCGCGCACCGACAGGTAGTTGTAATCGGCCGCAAGCACGTCCTTGATGCCGAACAAGTCTTTTTCGTTGCTGCCGTAGCCATGCATGAAGATGATCAGCGGCTTGTCCCTGGAATCAGTGCTGGCCTGGGCCAGATAACTCAAGGGCAAGTCGGTATGGAGCGCGTCCTGCGCCTGAGCCAGCCCCGAACACACCAACAGCAGTGCAGCAAAAAACTTCAGCATATCGTCATGACCTCATAAGAGCGCCGCCGGATCAGGCGGCGCGATGCGGGTGTCGGGCGCCATCATACGCGGTTAATCGTCGAGGCTCTGACGAGCTTTTTCCGGACGCAGCAGCTGCATTTGCTGGCGATAATCGTCGGTCACCTGACGCGACTGGCTGCTGCTGGTGATCACACGCGGAGTGATCAGGACGATCAGCTCGGTGCGGTCCTTGGTTTTTGTGGTGCTGCCGAACAGCCATTTCAGGCCGGGGATTTTCCCCAGATAAGGCACGGCGGTGCCGCTGTCGCTGTTGTCCTGCTTGATCAGACCGCCGAGCAGCACGGTCTGGCCACTTTGTACCGCCACCTGGGTCGATACCGAGCGGGTCGAGATGCGCGGATTGGTCTGGGTGTCCGTGGTCGCGCCCGCATCGCTGACTTGCTGTTGGATATCCATATACACCAGGCCGCCCGGATTGATCCGTGGCACGACATCGAGGATCACCCCGGTCTGGATGTATTCGACGCTGCTCAGGGTGGTGTCGGAGTTGGTGGTATTGACCGTGGTCTGGCTGATGGGGATGTTGTCGCCGACCTGGATTTGTGCCGACTGGTTGTTCATGACCACCAGCGACGGTGCCGACAGCACTTGCGTGCGGCCATTGGTTTCCAGCGCGTGCAAGGCAATCTGCAAGTTGGTGCTGACGAATGAGTAGAACAGCGAATCCGCGCCCAGCCCCGCGCCGCCAGCGCCCAATGCACCTTGACTGCCAGCGGTGTTGGCGACCGTGGTGCTGGTGGAATTGCCCGCCAGACGTCCGAGGTACCATTGCACGCCAAGTTCCAGGGAGCCGCTGAGTTTCACTTCAAGAATGCGCGTCTCGATCTGCACTTGCAGGGGCGGATTGTCCAGGCGCTTGATCGCCACCTCGATCTCTTTCCACTGCGCCGGACGCGTGCGCACCAGCAACTGGTTGCTGCTCTTTTGCGCGGTAATGCGAGTGCTGGAATCGAGGGTTTTTGCTGCTGTGCCGGACTCACCGCCCTGCTCTACGCTGCTGTCGGCTCCGCTGTCCTGGCTTTCGTCGTCGGTTTCGGCGTCTGGATCCGGCTCTGCCTCGGCATTGGAGTTCTGGGTGTTGCCCATGCCCATCCCATTGCTGTTGCCCATGCTGCCGCTGCTGTTCATGCCACCAGAGCTCATGCCGCCAGAACTGCTGCCGGAGTTGAGTGAAGACAAGGTCTTGGTGCGCAGGCCCGGCGCGACTTTCGCGGCGGCGTCGTCCTTGATCGCGCCGCTGCCGTAGATCTGCCGCAGGTACTTGGCCAGGTCGGAGGCTTTCATGTTGCGCACGTCATAGACGTACATTTGCGGCTCGTTACCGCCGCCTTCGTCGATGGTGTGAATCCACTCGCCGACTTCGCGCAGGTACTCGGGCTGCGACGAGATCGCCACAATCGAGTTGGTCCGTTCCACAGGCAGGAAACGCACCATGCCCGCCAACGGCATGCCGCTGTCGGGACCGAACATCTTCTGCAATTCGGGCATCAGCTCGCCAACCGACGCACGTTGCAAGCCATACACGCCCACCGACATGCCTTTGAGCCAGTCCACATCGAAGGTATCAATCGTTTCCTGATAGTTGGCCAGTTCGTCCGGCGTACCGGCCAGGCTCAATACATTGCGCGCCGGATCCACCAACAGGAAGGCGTTTTCCCTAGCGAACGGCTTGAGCAGTTTCTGCATTTCCGTGGCCGAGATGTAGCGCAACGGAAACAGCCGCGCGGACATGCCATTGGACGGCTGCGCCACGGCCATTTCCGGCACCAGCTTGCCAGCCACCGCCTGACTGGCAGGCAGGATCACGTAGCGATCGCCCTGCTTGATCATGGCGTTGTCGGTCCAGGACAGCAGGGTTTCCAGAATCGACAGCGCCTGCTTCTTGTTCACCGGCTTGGAGGTCGAGAAACTCACGTCGCCCTTCACTCCTTGGGCAATGCTGTAGTTTTCGTGCAACAGATCGCCCATGACGCTGTTGATCACCGCTTCAATCGGCTGGTTGGTGAAGTTGAAGACGATGTCGCCGTTCTCCCCGGCCCGCGCCGCCGGTGCCGCTGCCGGTTTACGCACGAATTGCTGGTTGCCACGGATCAACTGCCGCGAAGGCGCGGTGGCGGCCTGCGGCTGCTGGGTATCGGCTGGCGGCAATTCGCTACGCGGGTCCACCGGCGCACGTTGCGAACCGGTGCCTTGCAGGGCTTCGCGCATCAGGCCGTCATCCTGATCGACAGAACTGGAGGTAGACGCGCAGCCGCCGAGGGCGACAGCGGTGGCAAGGCAAAGCATGGGGGTGCGCAAGGTGGCTATGTTACGAACTCCTGGGAAAGTAGCGATCACGGGGTGGACTCACGGGGAAGAGAAATCGGGGGTGTGTTGGACGGCGGCGGCAAACGCGGAGCGCGCAGGCTCAGGGTTTGAGTGCGGCCATCGGAAGAAAAATCGGCTTGCATCGGGGTCAGCTTGTCGAGCTTCCAGCCGTTGGGCAGCGCCTGGCCCTGATGAATTTTCAGTGGCGGGCCGTCGGCGCGTTTGATCAGCGCCACACGCAGGTCGCCGTCGATCATCACGCCGGTCAAGGTCAGACCGGCAAGATTGGAAACCTGGGCTTGCTGGGTCGAGCGATCCGGGCTGCGGTCGGTGCTGAACAACGGCGCTTGCCAGGTGGCCGACAGGCTTTGCAGGCTGGCGTTGGGCGCAACATGGGTTTTGCCCGCGTCATCGATCAGGTTGCGCGGTGCTCTTTCCGGCAACCAGTCGGGGGAATCTGCCACGCCGCCAAGAATACCGGCGATCAGCAAACCCAGAACCAGCGCGATGCCCAGCTGACTCATTTCAGCAGCACGTAAAGAACCAATCATGGCGCGGTCTCCACAATGGCCGCCGGTTGCAGATAACCGCGCACCAAGAGATGCGCCACCAGCTTGCCGGCGCCGCCTTTGGTTGGAGCGTTAGCATCGCGGCGTACGCTCATTTCATCGACGAACAGGAACGGCCGCTGGTATTCCAGCTCATGCAGGATCGCCGTCAGCGGCTCGATGCCGCATTCCAGGGTGAGGCTGACTTTCACCTGCCGATAGGGCTCGGCGCCATCCTGTTCAGGGGTGATCGGCATGCGCTGGGTCAGGCTGCAACCGGCGCCGGTGCTGGCGTGGCGGTTGATCAGGTCGGCGATGCGTTGCATCAGATCGGCGGCGACGGCGCTGGGATCCTCGCCGGGCAACAGGCTGGTGCTGCTCGCCGGATCGTTGCGGGCTTGCTCCAGTTGTTGTTTCAGCGAATCGCCCTGGCGCAGCAGACCGGCATAACGTTGCTGCTGTTCACGCAGTTGCTCGGCCTGCTCGTTCATATCCCGCAGCGGTCCGGCGAACCAGCTGTCGACGAGCAGCCAGTAACCGGCGCAGAGCACCAGTGCCAGCACGATCAACGCCGCGCCGCGACGTTCACGGGGTGTCAGTGGTCGGCGCATCGGCGGCCTCCTGATGCAGGTGGGCGCGCAAGGAAAAATGATCCTTGCCGGTTTGCGCGTCGGGTTGAATCACGCCTTGGAACTGCGCGTTCTCCAGGCTGTGGCAATCCTTGATGCGCGCGATCAAGGCACTGGCCTTGGCACTCTGCCCGGAGAAGGACACTTCGGCGCTGTCATTGATTTCCAGTTGGTCGATCCAGGTGTCGCGGGGCAGGCAGGCGGTCAGCTCGTTGAGCAGCGCGGCCAGCGGCGGCTGCGCGGCTTTGCGGCGGATCAGGTAATTGGCGGCGCCACGGGTGTTGGTCAGTTGCTGACGGATTTTCTGCACTTCGGCGACTTGGGATTTCTGCGCCCGGACCGTGTTTTCCATTTCGGTTAACAGGCGCTGACGGTCGTCGAGCCACAGCAGCATGGCGGCGATCAGCAAACCGCCGCACAGCCAGGCCAGTTTGCGTTGCAGGCCCAGGCCGCTGCGGCGCTGACGCGGGCGCAATGGAATCGGCAGCAAGTCGATGCCCATGCGCTGGCCGTCGCCACCGCCGACATCCACGGCATGGGGTTGCAGGCCGAGGGCCGCGCATTCGGCGAGAATCTGATCCAGCCGCTCGCGCAAAATCGCCACCAGCGTGACCTGAATTGAACTCGCGTTGCGGCGTTCCTGACGCGCGACAAAATACAGTTGCGCAGCGTCGAACGGGGTAAAGCGGTCCAGCTCATAACCGACCACGGTGGCCAGATTGCGCGCTGCCGCCAGCGGCAGTTGCAGGGTTTGCACCAGCACCGCCGAGGGCGGCAGCAGAAGAATCTGCTGCACCTCGGCAGGCAGCACCGGCAACGGTGCGGTCAACGGCCAGGCGTGCAGCTGCTCCGGCGTGTCGTGGATCAACAACCGTTGCAGCTTCTGCGGCAGACAGGCGCGCAACTCGACCAGCCACAAGTGCCAGCCGCGTTGCAGCAGGCTGCCGCGCCACTCTTGGGCAATGCGTTCGGCCAGAGCCAATACCGGCGCTGGCAACGTCGTCAGCCGCGCTGAAATAAATCGATTCATTCTTGCCAACGCAGCACCCGATAAGGCTGTGCGCTTCCCTCCGATGGGCTCAATAAAACAGTGGTTTGCAAACGGGCAGCAAAGCCGCCCGCGCGTTGTGCCCGACTATCGATCATCAATACCTGGCCCGCATCGGCGCCAACCGCGCTCTGATTCGGCAGGTTCAACGCCCGGCGCACCAACCCCGAAGCAAAGGCCGGATCGGGTCGATCCATCCCGCTCCATAAGGTCACTTCCGGCAGCAGGCGCAGGTAGAGCGCCTGCGTCATACCCGGCAACTGGCGCACTTCTTCAATCACCCGCAACGGCGGCGAGCCATTGCCCCGTCGGCCGTCCAGCGCTTGGGCCATGGCCGCGGCCTGGTCTTTAGCCGCCCCGCACGCCTGCGCCACTCGCGCGATATCGCCAACCACCGCGCTGTTCAAATCCAGCTTGCCGCGCTCGCTGCGCACGCTGACCAACAGTTGTGCGTCATCGAAACGCAGGGCGATGTCCCGGCCATCAGCGATCCAGCGCTTGCGTTGCGCCGGATCAGCCAGCCCCTGCACCGCCAGCGCCAAACCCGCTTCGGCCGCCAGCAGCGCCTGGGTATGCTGACGGGCGAACAGCGCCTGACGGGTTTCCAGTTGCACCCAACCCGCCAACCCGCCCAGCAACAAACTGAGCAAGGCCAGCGCCCACAGCACCAGCAGCAAGGCAACGCCCCGTTCGCGCTTCATTGGCCGCCCGCTCCGCCGGACAAATCCAGACGCAGGGCGACCACTTCCGTCAGCCACGGCACCGGGCCATTGACCTTGGCGTCGATACGCACGGCGCGGGGTAGACGCGTCGGCCACGGCCAATCGCTGATCCAGCCGGTCGGCTCGCCCTTGGGCGACACGCCGCGATAGCTGAGTTGCAACTCCTCAACGTCATGCACCAGCACTTGCGGGTCGCCCCAGGGTTTGGCGACCGTGCCGTCGGCGCTGGACTGAACCTGGGCAAACGCCACCTGCAGATCGCGTTTGCCTGCGACGCCGCTCAACTCCAGCGTATGCAGCTGAATGCCGCCGCCCAGGGTGCCGGGCAAGGTGGCCACGAACTGCAAACGTTGCGCCGAGCCGACAAAAAAACCGCTGCTTTCGCTGTCGTCTTCCGAACTGTCCAGCGGCAACGCCTGGCCGATGGAGCTGCGCAAAAAGCGCTGCGCCGCACGCATTTCGTCCAGACTTGTGGTGTAACGCTGCGCCTTGAGCACGGCGCGATTGGCCCCCAGCAACGCGCCGCCAACCAAGGTCAGCAACACGCCCATCAGGCTCAGCACCAGCAGGATTTCCAGCAGCGTGAAACCACGCTGGCGCTGCTTCACGCGCCCGCCTTGTCAGTCGGCCCGCGCAGTTTCAGCGTGCTGAAAGTCGCCTTGCGGCGCGCTTCGCTGATGCTCAGGTCCAGACGAAACACGCGCGCCTGACCGACCTTTGTTGGCTGCTGACTGATCTCTAGCTGCCAGTTGATGTCGCCGTCGAGGACGCCGTTGCGCGTACCACTTTGCAACGGCCCGGCGGCTTCCTGATCGAACAGCGTGCGCGCCGCATGACTGAGCCGATCGCTGCGCGAGACCTGTTGCAACGAGCGCGCGCTCTGACCGAACGCAACCAGCAACACGCTGCTGCACACCGCCATGACGGTCAGTGCAGCCAGCATTTCCAGTAAGGTAAAACCGGTCTGGGCGCGGCGCCTCATTGCAACGCCCTGGACTGCACGCTGCCCGTCAGCCAGCCGATATCAATGCGCCAACGACGATCCCCATTGGCCAGCATCACGTTGCCGCCGGTTGAACCACCATCGGGGTAAAACTCCACGGTCGAACCCATCTCGGCAGCGGTCTGCAAGGTGACCTTCAGCTGCGCAGGCCACTGGCGGATCGGTTGCCCCGGCGCCTGAAAGGCCTTTTTGCGCAGATCAAACACGGTTCTGGCCGGTTGCCCGGTGACAATCGCATTGACCCGGGTTGCCCTGAGCGCATCGACCATTTGCCCGACCGCCTGACGTTCCCGGGCCGCGTGCAAGCCTTGTTGCAAGCCGAAACCCACCAGGCCAACGGCGATGCTCATCAAGACGATGACCACCAGCATTTCCAGCAGCGTGAAACCACGGCTCGCAGCAGGCATTCGCATAAAACGTGTTATTCCCAGTTGCCCAGGTCGGCGCTGTAACCTTCGCCGCCCGGCTGGCCGTCCTGACCATAGAAAATCAAATCAAAGGTGCCGTGCTGGCCGGGGAAGCGATAACCGAAGGCGTGACCAAACGGGTCTTTCAGGTCCGACGGCTTGGCGTACGGGCCAGCCCAGCCAGCGGCATTGCCGGATTTCTCCACCAGTTGTTGCAGGCTTTTCGGTGGCGATCCGACGTCCAGGCCGTAGCTTTCGATTTTCATGCCCAGGCTGGCCAATTGCGCCTTGCCTGCGCCGTATTTGCCCTTGTCGACGTTACCGCCCACCTGACGCACGACAATCGTGGCCACAATGCCCAGCAGGACAATGACCGCGAGCATTTCCAGCAGGGTGAAACCGCCTTGTTTGCGGCCGGATGCAGCGTTGAATCGGGTACGGCTCATTGCGTTGAATCCTCAAGTTTTCACATTCAGATATTGCTGGTCAGGCTCATCAGCGGCAGCATGATGGCGAGCATGATCACCGCCACCATGGCGGCCATGACCACGGTCAGGGTCGGCACCAGTGCCGCGAGCATGCGGTCGATGCCGCGCTTGGCCTCGACGTCGAACACATCGGCAACCTTGAGCAGCATGCTGTCCAGCTCACCGGCCTGTTCGCCGACTTCAATCATTTGCAGGGCCAGGTCCGGCAGCAGCGGTTGCGCACCGAAGGCGCTGGCCAGGGTGCCGCCGCCTTTGACCGACTCCGCGGCCTGCGCCACTTGCGCCTGCAACGCACGGTTAGTACAGACCTGTCTGGCGATCACCAGCGCTTGCAACAGCGCCACGCCGTTATGCAGCAGCGTGCCGAGGGTTCGCGCCAGACGCGCCGCTTCAATGCGCTGCAACAGCGGACCGATGATGCGGATGCCCAGCAAACGCCGGTCGTTGCGCTCGCGGCGTTGCGGGTCGCGCATGCGGATTCGCAACGCCCAGATCGAGCCAATCAGGCCGACCAGCACCGCCAGACCATACGCACTGAGGAACTGGCCGAGGGCCAGGATCACTTCGGTGATCATCGGGATCGGTACGCCCAGATCCTTGAAGATCGGCACAAACTGCGGCACGACATAGGCCAGCAGCAACGCCAGCGAACCCAGCACGCCGACCACCAGAAACGCCGGATAGATCAGCGCATTGATCACTTCGCCGCGCAGCAACTGGCTACGTTCCAGGTAATCGCTGAGCTGGCGCAGGGTACTTTCCAGCGCGCCGCCCGCTTCACCGGCGCGGACCATGCTGATGTACAAGGCGGAGAACTGGCTGCCCTCCTCTTCCAGCGCCACCGATAACGGCTTGCCGGCTTTGACTTGTTCGCGAATACGTTCGATCAGGGCACGGGTTTGCGGCTGGCCGGGTTGCTTGAGCAGAATGCCCAGGGAGCGCTCCAGCGGTTGACCGGCACCGAGCAAGGTCGCCAGTTGCTGGGTGAAACTGACCAGCGCCGCGCCATTCAACAGCCCGCCGCCAAAGGCGTTGCGCAAACCGCCGATGCCCGCTGCTTCTATATGCAGGACCATCAGGCCGCGTTTTTGCAGCGCCGCTACCGCTGCTGCCTGATCCTTGGCATCGAGGTTGCCGTTCTGTGCAGCGCCCTGGCTGTCGAGGGCGCGGTATTTGAACAGGCTCAATTGCCTTCACCCCGCGTCACGCGCAGCACTTCTTCAAGGGACGTCACGCCGGCAACCGCCTGGCGCAAGCCTTCTTCGTGCAGGGTGCGCAAGCCGCCGCGTCGCGCGGCCTGTTCCAGGGTTGCCGCGTCGGCATGGCGCATCAACAGGCTGCGCAGTTCTTCATTCATGACCAGCAATTCGGTGATCGCGCTGCGGCCGTGATAACCGCCGCCCGGCGCATCGACGCGCGGCCGGTACAGCAGAATCGGGCGCTCGTCGGTAAAACGATCAAGCCCGTGTTCTTCAATCAATTCCGGCGGCGCTTCGAAAGATTCGCGCGTGGTTGGATCAAGGCGGCGCACCAGACGCTGGGCGAGAATGCCATTCACGGTCGAGGCAATCAGATAGCTTTCGACGCCCATGTCCAGCAAGCGGGTGATACTCGCCGCCGCGCTGTTGGTGTGCAGGGTCGACAGCACCAGGTGACCGGTCAGCGACGATTGAACAGCGATGCGGCAGGTTTCCAGGTCGCGCATCTCGCCGATCATGATCACGTCCGGGTCCTGACGCACGATGGAGCGCAGCGCGCCAGCGAAGTCCAGGCCGATGGCCGGTTTGACCTGAATCTGGTTGATGCCTTCGAGCTGGTATTCCACTGGATCTTCAACGGTGATGATCTTGCGCTCGGCGGTGTTGAGCCGCGACAGCGCCGTATAAAGGGTGGTGGTTTTGCCGGAACCGGTCGGGCCGGTGACCAACAGAATGCCGTGGGGACGTTCCAGCACTTCGAGAAATTCATCGAGACGCTCGCCATCGAAACCCAGGCTCGGGAAGTCAAAATTGATGGTTTGCCGATCCAGCAGCCGCATCACTACTGATTCGCCGAAGCTGGTGGGCACCGTGGACACCCGCAAATCCAGCTCTTTGCCCTGGATGCGCAGCATGATCCGGCCATCCTGGGGCAAACGGCGTTCGGCAATGTCCAGCCGCGCCATGATCTTCACCCGGGAAATCACCGCTGCCGAGGAACTCGACGGCGGCGCTTCGGCTTCGTGCAGCACGCCGTCGATGCGATAGCGCACCTTGAGCTGGCTTTCGAAGGGTTCGATGTGAATGTCCGAAGCGCGGTTTTCCACTGCGCGCTGCATAATCAGATTGACCAGGCGGATCACCGGCGCTTCGGACGCCATGTCTTTAAGGTGCTCGATATCCTCAAGAGCACCGCCCTCTTCGTCGAGGTTCTCGATCAAGGTGCCCATCGCCGAACGACCCTGGCCGTAGTAGCGCTCGATCAGGGTTTCCACTTCATTGCGCGGCCCGATGGACAGCCACACCGGCACGCCACAGGCGTAAGCGATGGCCTGAAACGGATATAAAACGCTGGGATTGGCCGCCAATACGCGCAACCCGCCCTGACTCCAGCCCACCGGCACCAATTGGTACTGGCGCATGAAGCGTTCGGTCAGGGTTGGCAGCGGATCCAGCAAGGGTGGTGCGGAATCGGCGAGCAGCAGCGGCGCATCCAGCAGCGCCGACCAGGCTCGAGCCAATTCGAATTCGGAAACCAGCCCCAGGCGCGTCAACAGCCCGAGCAGTTCGGTGCCATCGGATTCCTGGGCCAGACGGCGGGCACGTTCCAGATCCACGGTTTTCAGACCGGCGTTTTCCATCAGCCAGGCGCAGACCTGCTCGGCATCGGGAATCAGCAATCGGGAAGCGTCGACGGGGACTAACGGCATGGGCACGGACATCTGTGTAAATCGAAGGAGCAGTGTTCGCAGCGCGCCCTTGAATCAATGAAACCTGAATCAAGGGAGCCTGCGAGCAGGAATCTCAAAGCGTTATCAGTTCGGCGCTTTTTGAGTCGTGGTGGTCTTGGTGGTGCTGCTGGTTGGGCGACCGCCTTTGGTGGTTTCGGTCTTCTGCTTCTTCACCGCTTTGGCGTCGTGAGTCTGGGTCAGCACGGTGGAGTCGGTAGCACCGGACTTTGCATCGGCGTCGGTTGCATCAGCGGCCATGGCAGCACCACAAAGCGCAAAACCCAAAACAACACCTGCACCGATCAAGGGCAACTTCATAAACAATCTCCACACACAAATATAATCAATAGACATAAAAACAGCCTGAGCAATTCAGGACATTTCCATGCAACTTAAGAGAACTCCGGCAAAAGGCCATCAAGCTGATAGGCCTGCACTGAAAATTCTTAAACCAATCGACCAGTAGGTTTAGCGAGAGTTCAAAATTGTAAGCAAAAAAGTCGAAAAACCACTCAAAAGCGAACTGAATGAGCTTTTGTTTGACTTCTTATGACAAGAATTGTCTTAATTACGCCGCTTGCGACCTGCCAAACCCATTTTTATGATGGCACCTTGATAGCTCGCAAGAAGTGCAACTTAGACAATTCTTATAATATTAAATCGTCGAAATTAACCAATTATTGCAATGAGCCATCACGCTCAAAGTTGCGATATTGGCCAACTATTGCCTGAAGAAACGTAACACACTTTGCCGGGATACATACTTCCCGGCGATGAATTTGAATGAGCAGTTGTCGGAGATACACATGAACAAACGGAAAATGATTGGCGCCCAGTCGGCTTTGGCGCTGCTGGCATTGGCGGTGTCGCAGGTACATGCGGCGACCAGCCCTGCGCTGAACGAAGGCATGGTCACGCGAGCGGAAAAAGCCGCCGACAAGACCCTGGCCAAAATGACCATGGAAGAAAAACTGGCCTATATCGGCGGCACCGGCGGCTGGGACGTCAAGCCACTGACCCAGTACGGCGTTCCGCAGATTCACGGTGCCGACGGCGGCGTCGGTGTGCGTTACACCAGCGAAGGCAATGATCAGGGCGTGGTTTACCCGTCCGGCCCGAACCTGGCCGCGACCTGGAACCCGCGTCGTGCCATCGACCTGGGCCGCGCCCTGGGTTATGACACGGCTTCCGGTGGTTACCAGTTCATTACCGGCCCCGGCGTCAACCTGTACCGCATGCCGTACAGCGGTCGCGCCTTCGAATACCTCTCCGGTGAAGATCCGTTCCTCGGCGCCAGCCTGGGCCCTGCGGTCATCAACGGCATCCAGTCCCGTGGTGTCTGGGCCAACGCCAAGCACTACGCGGCCAATGACCAGGAAAGCAATCGCTTCCACCTGGACGAAATCATCAGCGAGCGCGTGCTGCGCGAGATGACCCTGCCGTCCTTCGAGTCCGTGTCGAAGAACAGCAAAGTGGCGATGATGATGTGTTCGTTTCAGAAAGTGAACGGCGAATACGCCTGCGAAAACCAGCACCTGATGCGCCAGATCCTCAAGACCGAATGGGGCTATCCAGGCTTCGTCCAGAGCGATTACAACGCTGTGGTCAACGGCTTGAACGCTGCCCAGGCCGGTACTGACCTGGACATGATGGGCTACCAGATGAATAGCACCATTCTCAAGCCATTCCTGGACAGCGGCGAGCTGAGCAGCGCGACCATCGATGACAAGGTCCGTCGCATTCTCAAGCAGATCTACCTGTACAAGTTCGACAGCAAAGCGCCGTTGACCACCCACAACATGAACAGCGCCACCAGCAACCGTGTTGCGTTGAACGCTGCCCGTGAAGGCATCGTGCTGCTGAAAAACCAGGACAGCCTGCTGCCGCTGGACGCCAGGAAAGTCAAAACCATCGCGGTGGTCGGCAGCCTGGCCAAATATGCGCCGCCAACCGGTTTTGGTAGCGCCAACGTCATGGCCGCCAACTACATCAGCGAGCTGAGCGGCCTGCAACAGATCGCCAAAGGCGCCAAAGTCGAGTTCATCGACGGCCTGTCCCTGGACCCGACCACGACGAACTGGACCAGCACCGACACCAATGGCAAGAGCGTAAAAGGTCTGAAAGCCGAGTTCTTCAGCAACGCCAACTGGTCCGGTGACCCATCGGTTACCCGCACCGACACCCGCGTCAATCTCGACTGGTCCGACGGCAAGCTGCCGAGCGCCGATGACGCGTACAGCACCGGCAATACCTCCACCGATTACAACGGTCAGACCAGCGGCAATATCACTGGCGATGATTCCAATACCTCGATCCGTTACAGCGGCCAGTTCACTCCGGCCGTCAGCGGCGACCAGGTGTTCAAGGTGCGTGCCGACGGCGCCATTCGCCTGTGGGTCAATGGCAAGCAGATCATCAACAATGGTGATGGCAAGCCGCTGATCAACAACAGCATCCCGCCGACCATTCCGCAGTTCGCCAAGGTCAATCTGGAAGCGGGCAAGGCCTACGACATCAAGCTGGAATACTCCCGTCGTCCGGGCTACCTCTCGACAATGGGCGGCATGGTAGGCGTGCAGATGAGCTGGGCATCCCTGGCTGCGCCGCAGGATCTGTCCAAGTACGACGCGGTCCTGGTCGCAGTGGGCAACAACAACGAATATGAAGGTGAAGGTTTCGACCACAGCTTCGATCTGCCAGAGTTCCAGGGTGAGCTGATCCAGAGCATCGCCAAGGTCAACCCCAATACCGTGGTGACCCTGCATGGCGGTACCGGCCTGAAGATGAGCGACTGGATCGATCAGGTTCCGGCTGCGCTGCATGCGTTCTATCCAGGTCAGAACGGTGGTCAGGCCCTGGCCGAGATTCTGTTCGGCAAGGTCAACCCGTCGGGCAAGCTGCCGATCAGTATCGAACGCAACATCGAAGACAACCCGATCTATGCGACCTTCCCGAAATTCGACAATGCGGAAACCCTCGCCGAGATGAGCTACAAGGACGACTTGTTCCTGGGCTATCGCGGTTACGAGAAGAACGGCACCAAGCCGCTCTACCCGTTTGGTTACGGCCTGTCGTACACCACGTTCGGCTACAGCAACATCAGCGTCACCCCAGGTGTCGCCGTGGGCAACACGCCGATCAAGGTGTCGTTCGATCTGACCAACACCGGCAAGGTGGGTGGTTCGGAAGTGGCCGAGCTGTATGTCGGTCAGCAGAATCCGAAAGTCGAGCGCGCGCTCAAGGAACTCAAGGGCTACAAGAAAGTGTTCCTGAATCCGGGCGAGAGCAAGCACGTCACCATCGAGCTCAACGACCGTTCGTTGGCCTACTACGATGTGACCAGCAAGCAATGGGTCGTGGACGCAGACAGCTTCAATCTGTCGGTGGGCGCGTCGTCGCAGGATATTCGCCTGAACGCCAGGCTGGTCAACCCGTTCCGTCAGGAACTGTCGACCACCACCAGCAACCCGCTGCCACGTTCGGCGTTGAACTCGACGCTGCGTGAACTGCCGACGGTCAAGACCGGTGGCGTTCTGAACCAGAACACCGACGATGAGATGGACACGACCGAAGACAATTGATCGGTTGATTCAGGGATAGATCAAGGCTCAGGGACGAGCTCTTATCGCTGTGTCGACCCGCGCGATATAGCTGTCGAATCGCTCCACCAGATCAAGCTGATCGGGAAACCGCAGCCACTGGATCTGCAAACCGTCCATCATCGCCAGAATCTCCTGGATCAAGCCCGCAAGATCCACATCCCCGCGTACTTCCCCCATTTCCACCAGATCGGCGAACTGGCTATATAGACGCCCGTAAATCCCCTGATAACGCTCCTGAAACCACTGCCAGGCTGGCTGATTCTCCACCAGGCTTTCTGCATTGAGGATGGTGAACGCGCGCACCACACCGGGCGCCGTCGCATTGGAACGGTTGATTGCCCGCAGGCTACCCAACAGACCCGACAAGGTTTTTTCCGCCCGGACTTCATCGGCGATGCGTTGATTGACCTCATCACGGCGCTGCAAAACGCCCATCAGCAGGGAAATCTTGCTCGGGAAGTGGTGCAGCAATCCGGCCACGGAAATTCCCACGATGCCGGCGACCTGGGCCATGGACGCGCCGCTGTAGCCTTCCAGGGAAAACACCTGCAATGCAGCATCGAGCAATTCTTCGCGACGCTTTTCGCCCTTGGGCGCACGCCGATGTTTCGGGGTGACTGGCAGATCCGCTGCGACTCCAGGCGGGATTGACTGAGTCATTTCAAGCTCCTTCTTGGGCAGCCGCGTACCCTACCCACAAAGACAAATTGTCGCAATCAATGCCGCCCGCGAGATCGGATGGCCATCAGACTGCACATTGGCACGCTATTTTCAGGGGATTCACTGTTCTGGAGTGTCGAGCCAGCAAATCCGCTGCTGACACGGATGTAGCACGCACTAATGACAGCCACTTGACCCCGTGCCGTCCATTAATAGTGCACAGAGACGATCAACGGCTTGCATGCCTTGCCATCGAAAAGGAGCTTCTGCTTATGTTCACTCTATCGCAGCTCAAGGAATCCTGGTTTCCACGCCGCGAGGCGAGCCCGGAACAAACCGGACTCGACACCGAGGTTACCGGCCACGAACCCGCAGATCCGCTGATGAACATTGCCATGGCCGACGCCAGCAGCGCGCATCTGGACGATTTTGTCGATGGCGTCGAATGGGACTTGCTGCTGGTAGACCTGGCCTGCTTCACGGAAATGTCGGAATACGCCGGCCATTCCAGGCTCTGATTGCCAGGTTGAGCTACCAGCTTTCCCCCAGCCCCAGCAGGCCGAGAATCTGTTTGCGCAGATCGACCAGATAAGGGTCATCCCGATGGCGTGGATACGGGCGCTCGATGGTCAGTTGCGCCTTGATACTGGCCGGGCGGTCGCTGAACACGATGACCCGGTTGGCCAACAGCAACGCCTCTTCCACGTCATGGGTGACCAGCAACGCCGTGTAGCCCTGACGTTGCCACAGATCGATCAGCTCTTTCTGCATGGTGATGCGGGTCAGAGAATCCAGCTTGCCCAACGGCTCGTCGAGAATCAGCAGGCGTGGTTCGTTGACCAGCGCCCGCGCCAATGCCACCCGCTGTGCCATGCCGCCGGACAATTGCCGGGGATAAGCGCGGCCGAACTCACTCAAACCGACTTTGGCCAGCGCGGCATCGACTTTGGCCCGATGCGTCTTGAGCAACCCCTGAGCCTGCAAGCCCAGCGCGACGTTGTCCCAGACCCGCCGCCACGGGTACAGCGTCGGGTCCTGAAACACCACGACCCGACTCGGATCAGGCCCGGTGATTGGCTCGCCGTCGGCCAGCAGCGCGCCGGAATCAGCAGGCTCCAGCCCGGCGACCAGGCGCAGCAAGGTCGACTTGCCGCAGCCGGATGGTCCCAGCAAGGCGACGAATTCACCAGGGGCAACATCGATGGAGACTTTTTCCAGTACGGGCAGACGTTGGCCGTCCAGGGCGAAACCGTGGCTGAGGTGTTCAATGCGCAGGGCCAATCCGGCCGTTTGTGTAGCCGTTGTATCGAAAGCTGCCGCTACCATTTCATGGCTCCTTGCTGCCAGGCCAACAGGCGATCACGAATCAGGAACAGACCGGAAATCAGCCCCGAACAGGCCAGCGCCATGATCAGCAGCGCGGCATACATGTTGGCGTAAGCCGCCCAGCCTTGCGCCCATTGCAGATACCAGCCGATGCCGGATTTGACGCCCATCATTTCCGCCACCACCAGCGTCGAAAACGATGCGCCCAGACCCATGAACAGGCCGACGAACACGTGGGGCAGCGCTGCGGGAATCGCCACGTTGAAAATCAGGAAACCCGGCTTGGCGCCCAAAGTCCGCGCTACGTCGTAGTAAGCCTTGTCGACACTGGCGACGCCGGACCAGGTCAGCACCGTGACCGGAAACCAGGTGGCCAGTGCAATCAGAAACACGCTTGCGCTCCAACTGGTCGGGAACAGGAAGAAACACAGCGGCAGCAACGCCGTGGACGGCACCGGGCCGAGAATCCGCAGCACCGGATGCAACCAGTAGCCAATGCTGGTGGACCAACCGATGGCCACGCCAGCGACAAAGCCGGTCGCCGCACCGAGGGCAACGCCAGTGCCGAGCAACACCGCCGAATGCAGCAGGCTGTCGCCCAGCCGTGACCAATCCTCGACATACACATCAAGCAGCGCTTGCGGCGGCGCGAAAAAAGGCACCGGCAACACGCCCAGCTTGGCGGTGAGCAATTCCCAGATACCCAGCAGAATTGGCAAAGCAATCAGCCAGGCCCCGGCAGGTTTGACCCGGCGCGAAACGGCCGGCAACCAGCGTCCGACAATCCCCGCCAGCCCGATCAGCGCGGCGACCACCAGACACAGATTGGCCAGGCCTTGAGTCATCGGCCAGTTGCGCGTGGCATTGGGCATGTAGACGATCAGTGCAGCGACCGCGATCCAGGCCGCGACGGCCACTGCGCCTTGCACCCAGATACGTGCCGGAGCACGCACTGGCGAATCGACCCGGGAAATTGCTTCAGCTGAAGACATCGGCGGTGATCTCCTTGGCAAACGCCTTGGCATCGGTGCTTTGGCGAATGACCTCAACGGTCTGCAAATCCGTCACGTAGGTGACGATCTCCTGAGTCAAGGTCGCGCCAACCGCGTGGTGGCCGTGGGTGTGGTCGTGCAGGATCGCTTCGACTTCCTCGGTAGACGTGTTCAGCGCATAGGCCTGGAAGCCTTTGGCGACCACTGCGGGATTTTTCACTGAATAGTCATGGGCTTCGAGAATCGCCTGGGTCAGCGCCGCAGCCACGCGCTTGTCTTCACGCACCAGCCTGCCGGTCACGCCGACCACGCAGCAACTGAGATTGGCGTATTCCTCAACCAGGTTGGTCGACAGCTCCCGCGCCTGGCCGGACTTGATCAAGCGATACATGAACGGGTCACTGCCGCTCACGGCCTGCACTTCGCCACGCTCCAGCGCGCTGCCGAGCAGATCCGCCGGATACAGCCGCCACTCGACGTCACGTACCGGATCGACACCGTGCTTTTTCAGCAGGATGGAGAAGAAATTGCGATCCGGGCTGGCCATGTCGGTCACACCGATGGCCTTGCCCTTGAGGTCTTCGAGCTTGTTGACGGTGCCGTTAGCGGCACTGAGCAAACGCAGGCAGCCGCCATGGGTACCGGCCGTGAGCTTGACATCGAAGCCCTGCTCCAGCGCCTTGAGCCAGCGCAACGCCATGCCAATCCCGGCATCGGCCTTGCCGGTGGCGATGGCTTCGAGCAGCACTTCGGTGGAGTTGCCGAAATTGACCAGCTCTACATCGAGATTGTGCTTCTTGAAGAAACCCTGACCGTGAGCAATCACTACCGGCGCCAGACACACCGCATTGAGGTTGATTGCCAGCTTGAGGGCGCGCGGTTCGGCAAGCTTGATGAACTCGCCGGTTCCGGCAGGCTCGGCACCGATGTCAGCCTGATGCCCGGCATGCTCGTCCACGGCCCAGGCGGAACGCGGCAGGGAAGCCAGCAACGGGCTGGCCAGTGCGACACTGGCCAGGCCCAGCAGACGACGACGGGTCAAATGATCAAATGCTGTCATGCGGTGTTTCCTTGAGAAGTGATGAGGTCAGGCCGTCATCTGAAAATCCTTTTAATAACTTTTCTCAAGGTTCCAGTGACTGGTTAAAACCATATCACCGGTAAAAACATTCCGAAAATGCATTTAACTTCTAAACTAATATGCAAACAGTCTATTGATCGTCGGGCACGCCGAGCGAGCCGTCGCCCAGGGCCCGCTGCATGAGGACAGTGTCGACCCAGCGCCCGTGCTTGAAACCCACCGCTTCGAATACACCGACCCGCCGAAAACCCATCCGTTCGTGCAAGCGAATCGACGCGATGTTCTCGCTATTGCCAATCACCGCGATCATTTGCCGCCAGCCGCCGCGCACACAATGTTCGATAACTTCGGCCAGCAACGCCTGACCAATGCCCTGCCCGCCCATGCCATCTTTGATGTAAACCGAGTCCTCGGCGGTAAAACGGTAGGCCGGTCGCGGTCGGTATAAAGTGGCATAGCCATAACCGACGACTTCGCCGTCCAGCTCTGCAATCAGATAGGGCAACCGCCGAGACAGGATTTCCGCGCGGCGGCGCAGCATTTCTTCCAGACTGGGCGCCTCCAGTTCGAAGCTGGCGAGGCCGGTCAGCACGTGTTGCGCATAAATAGCCTGTACGGCAGGCATGTCATCCTCACGCGCGTCGCGCAAGGTCAGGGCTGGGTTCATGGTCAGGTCTCACAAGGGAAAGGTCGCTCCAACAACGAATCGAATTCTATCTGTAGGAGGCAACTTGTAGGCGAAGTAATGTCTCCGTCTCTTTATTCTGGCGCCGCGCTTCGAATCGAGTGGCACCAACAGCATTCGCGGTGCGGCTTATCCAGGTTCCGTCCTGACGGCCGGGTCCATTTTGTTACGGCAAAATAGACGAAAACCATGTGCGCTGACGTCCGGCCCGACTTCGTCGGGTTTGGCGGTGTCGGCAAGATAGCGGCACGGAAAACAAAAAACAAAGCACAGGGCAAGGGCTGAACGCCGATTCCGTTGGAGCGAGGCTTGCCCGCGAATCAGCCGGAGGATCGACCGTAGGAGCGACCGTAGGAGCGACTTCAGTCGCGAGCCGCTCAACTGCCTCCCGGCTAAAGCCGGTCCTACAACGATTCGCGGGCAAGCCTCCAACACGGAGCAGAGCATCTTCACCGTTGACTCGATTGCCGAGCCAGCCGCCTGGAAGTAATCTGCTTCCCTGATCCCCGTAGGACAAACACCATGCAGTTCCTGCCGTTACTGGAAGCGTCTCCATCCATCAAGGCCCAGGTGCGCAACCTGCGCAACCAGCTCGCGGTGCGCAGTTTCATGTACAGCGATCATGAAATCAGCGAATCGGAGCACGCTACGTGGCTGCAATCGCTTGAAGGCAATCCACGCCAGTCGGTATTTGTGCTGCTGATCGATGGTCTTGCCTGCGGGGTCGTGGCGTTGAATGCCATCAACACCACACACCGCAGCGCCGACTGGGCTTTTTATCTGGACAGCACGCTGCAAGGCAAAGGCGTTGGTAGCCGGGTCGAGTTCTGGCTGCTGGATCACGCCTTTAATACGGCAGGCCTGGAGAAGCTCAATTGCGAGGTGCTGGCGACCAATCAGGCGGTGATCCGCCTGCACCAGAAGTTCGGTTTCAGTATCGAAGGCGTGCGTCGTCAGAACGTCATCAAGAACGACGAACGTATTGATGTGGTATTGCTGGGCATCACCCGCGACGAATGGACTGCGCAGCGCCCAAAAATGCTCGATGTGATGCAAAGGTTGATGCGCTAAGGTTTACCTTGGCCTCGCGAACACTGCGGGCTGTACAGACTGTGTAGGAGCCAACTTGTTGGCGAGGCATTGGCTGGCTTCATCCGCATCGCCGGTTGCGAACTCCGGCTGCTAGTTGTACGATGACTGTCAACTTTTTCGCTTCATCTACCGTGCTGGCAGCCTGTTTATCCGGCGCAGTGCGGTCGGCAGATGTCTAAAACAGGCAACACGCCCGATCAAACCCGCAAATATTTTTGCCAAACAACTCTTTACCTATAACAACAGGAGACACAGATGCCTAATGTTCTCGGCCACAACTTCATCGCAGGTGCCCGCAGCGCCCTTGGCGAGCCGCAACACAAAAGTCTCGACGCCACCACTGGCGAAGCGCTGCCATTCAGTTTTTATCAAGCCACCGACGCGGAAATCGATGCGGCAGCCCTGGCTGCGCAAGCTGCGTTTCCTGAATACCGTCAGCTGAGCCCGGCCCGTCGTGCAGAATTTCTTGAAGCCATCGCTGATGAGCTGGATGCGCTCGGCGATGATTTCGTTGCTATCGTTTGCCAGGAAACCGCACTGCCAGCAGGGCGTATCCAGGGCGAGCGCGGTCGCACCAGCGGCCAGATGCGTCTGTTCGCCAAAGTCCTGCGTCGCGGTGACTACCTCGGTGCGCGCATCGACCTGGCCCTGCCGGATCGCAAGCCGTTGCCGCGTACCGATCTGCGTCAGTACCGCATTGGCGTAGGCCCGGTTGCCGTGTTCGGCGCCAGCAACTTCCCGTTGGCCTTCTCCACCGCTGGCGGCGACACCGCGTCGGCGCTGGCCGCCGGTTGCCCGGTCGTGTTCAAGGCGCACAGCGGCCACATGGCGACTGCTGATCTGGTGGGCTGCGCAATCATCCGCGCTGCCGAAAAAACCAACATGCCTAAAGGCGTGTTCAACATGATTTTCGGCAACGGCGTCGGCGAAGGTCTGGTCAAGCATCCGGCCATTCAGGCGGTGGGCTTCACCGGCTCCCTGGGCGGCGGCAATGCGCTGTGCAAAATGGCTGCGGAACGTCCGCAACCGATTCCAGTGTTCGCGGAAATGTCCAGCATCAACCCGGTGGTTCTGCTGCCGCAAGCTCTGTCCGCTCGCGGCGAAACCGTGGCCAAGGAACTTGCCGCTTCGGTGGTCATGGGCGCAGGTCAGTTCTGCACCAACCCGGGCGTCGTGATCGGCGTCAGCTCGCCTGCCTTCACCGCGTTCCTTGAGCAGCTCAAGGAACAAATGGGCGGCCAGCCAGCACAAACCATGCTCAATGCTGGCGGTCTGCGCAGCTACAGCAAAGGCGTCGAGCATCTGTTGTCGCACCCTGGCATTACTCACCTGGCCGGCAAGCCGCAGGAAGGTAAACAGGCTCAGGCGCAACTGTTCAAGGCTGATATCAGCTTGCTGCTCAATGGCGACGAACTGTTGCAGGAAGAAGTTTTCGGCCCAACCACGCTGGTGATTGAAGCGGCTGACGACGCCCAGCTGAAAAGCGCGCTGCAAGCGTTGCGCGGCCAGCTCACCGCCACCCTGATCGGCGAACCGGCTGATCTTGAGCAGTACCAATGGCTGGTGCCGGTGCTGGAAGAGAAAGTTGGCCGTATCCTGGTCAACGGCTACCCGACGGGCGTTGAAGTCTGTGAGGCCATGGTCCATGGCGGTCCATACCCGGCGACTTCCGATTCGCGCGGCACTTCGGTCGGCACCCTGGCGATCGATCGCTTCCTGCGTCCGGTCTGCTACCAGAACTACCCGGATGCCCTGCTTCCGGCAGCGTTGCAAAACGCTAACCCACTGGGCCTCAAGCGTCTGGTGAACAGCGAGTGGAGCGATCAGCCCATCGCTTAAGCACTGACTTCGGTCAGATAAAACGGCGCGGCCCTCAAGCCGCGCCGTTTTTTTATGCCCCACGCAAACCCATCAGAACGGGCTTGCGGTAGGCCGCACGATAATTTCGCTGACGTCCACATCTGCCGGTTGTTCGATTGCGTAAGCGATGACGCCCGCACCGCGGACTTGGTTGCGCAGTACACCGCTGCCGTGGGCGATATCGCGTAGGCACCAATCGACGCGATGTTGATGAACTGACCCGAACGTTGCTGCTGCATGATCGGCAAAGCAGCCGCGATGCCATGCAGCACGCCACGAATGTTGACGTCGATCATCTGGTTCCACTCCTGAACCTTGAGTGCTTCCAGTTTTGAAAGGGGCTGACGCCGGTCCCACAAAAAATGAACTCACGCTGCTGCCCCTCCTCGAACCTGAGAGACAGGCATTCGCCCTTCCCTCCTCAAGAGGTAGCGTCATGGACATGAAAAAACTTGCCACACACGTCAAAGCCGGCGAAATCCACGAGATTCAGCTGGTGACCATGGAAGGCGGTTCGTATGTGATTCACGCGGTGATGCAGGGCTCTTCGCATCCGGTGCAGGACGGCCACGGCGACACCTTTCACGTCGCCTCGGTAGACGAGGCGCGTAAATATCTGGCGGCGGTACCGGAAGTGCCGCTGTATCTGGTGCATCCGACCGTTTATGACGAGATGGTGGGCCAGGCCGACAGCGATGCCGTGCCCACCCGCGAGCCGATTCCGTTTCGCTCAAGCCTGTGACGGCTGACCCAGCACGGAGCTCATGCGGACACTGGTGAGCTCGTCGCGTAACTCTTCGATAAGCGTCAGTACGACGTCATGGCTCTTGAGCTGGTCGACGGCGATACCCGTCACGACCAGATCGACCCGGCCGCTGTCGCGATCATAAATACGCACCATCAGTGAGCCATCCGGGCTGACAGTGCTGTCGCACGCCATAGGCTCGAAACTGTGTTCGATGAGTTGGCGCACCTGGGCCAGGTACGTCACGAACGGCGGCCTGCGTTGATCATGTATCTGAGCATTTGCAAGTTTTCCCCTGCGGCGGTTCGAAAAAGGACCGTCAGGTTATAAACAATGCAATGAATTAAACAGACTAATTTGCACCTGTCGCGTTAGTACATTCGCACCAACACGTCAGAACTACTTACGTTTATCAGAGGAAAACAGCGCCCGTTTACGCGCCCAGATAATCGCCTCCGAACGACTGTGCAGGCCCAGCTTCGAGTACATGGTGGCCACGTGATTTCGCACGGTATTGGGTGCCAGCTTGAGTCGCAAGGCGATTTCCTTATCGGCCAAGCCTTCGCAGATCAAGCCCAGCACATCCTTTTCCCTAGCCGTCAGGTCAACCAGTGACGTGCCCGGCAGCTCGGGCCGTTTGACGCTTTTGGCGCTGGCCAGCTTGTCGATCAGCGTGCGGGTAAACCACGACGCATCCTGCATGACCTCTTCAATCGCGCTGACCAATTCGGTTTCCGAGCGCTTGCGTTCGGTAATGTCCATCAGCACCAGCAGGTAGCAAGTGGCGTCCTGAATACTGACCGTGTCCGCCGAAGCGACGCAGTCGATAATTTCCCCGTCTTTCCTGCGCACTTTCAGATCCATGCCCTCAATGCGCCCGGACTTTTCCAGAGCCTGCAACAGCTGGGCGCAAGTGGCCTTGCCGGCCAGGAAGTCGATTTCCGTGAGCGACCGTCCGGTGACTTCCTCGCCATTGAAGCCGGTGGTTTTCAGGAAGGCATCGTTGACTTCCAGCACCTGCTGAAGGTCCGCGCTGCACACCAGAGTCGGCACCGGGCTCAGGCGAAACGCCTTGGCAAAGCGTTCTTCGCTCTGGCGCAAGGCGATTTCGATCTTGCGCCGTGGCTCCAGATCCATGAACGAGAACAGCATGCAGTCCTCTTCGTTGATATCCAGCGGCTGGCCGGCGACGATAACCAGCTTGTTGCCGCCGTCAGGCAATTTCAAATCGGCCTGCATTTGCGGGATGGTGAGGCCGTCGTTGAGGCGCTGGATCGCCAGATCCTTGCGCTCGGCGTTTTCCAGCACGTCCACTTCATAGACTGAACGGCCGATCACTTGCTCACGGCTGTAACCGGTCATTTCCAGAAAGCCCTGGTTGACCTTGATATAGCGCAGGTCACTGAGGCGACAGATGACCGCAGGCGCCGGATTGGCATTGAACGTCCTCTCGAAGCGCTGCTCTGCGCTGGCCCATTCCGTGGCATCGGTCATGATCAGCGCCAGCAGTTCCGGCTTGCCGTTGCCGCCGTTGAGAATCATGCTGCGCACCCGGTGCACCCAGTATTTCTCTTCGTCGTCCCTGGCTCGTACTTCCACCACCATGTCACTGAACGTCTCGCCGGCTGCGACCCGGTTGATGGGATAGTGCTTTTGAGCCAGCGTCTTGCTGTCGCGATAGCGCAGGGAAAAACGCGACGCGTAATCGCTGGCGTCAGTACCCAACTGTCCGACCTTGGCCACGCCGTGCATTGCCAAGGCTGCTTGATTGGCCCAGACGATGGTCTTGTCCAACTCGATCAACAGCACGCCATCGGACAGACCGGAGATGATCTCCTGCAACTGTCGACGATTGGTTTCGCTCTCCAGAACGGCCTGACTCATTGCGTCTCCTTGAATAGTCATCTTTCGTGGCTGGCAGCCAGCCTCTGCCACGGTTGGACCTGCGTGCCCCATCACGAATTCCACGAGACTGGTAACCCGATGCAAAAAACCTGTAAGCGCGGTGGACACTTGGAAACCGGCGCGGTCAAACCCTGGATTCACCCGTCAGGCACAGCGACAAGGCTGTGGAAGCCGCACTGCCGAGCACCTGAAATCGCTTGTCTCGCCGCTGCCATCCCCTTCACACCTGAGTAGATTCAATGCCTGCATTCGACCCGTCAACGGCCATCTGGATGGTGGTCGCCCTGGCCACCTGTGGCGTCATTCTGCGTCCGTGGCGCGTGCCGGAATTTGTCTGGGCCATGGGCGGAGCCATTCTGCTGACGGTATCAGGACTGATCCCGGCCCACGCCGCGCTGCACGCCGTCGGCGAAGGTCTGGATGTTTATCTGTTCCTGATCGGCATGATGGTACTGGCCGAACTGGCCCGCCAACAGGGGCTTTTCGACTGGCTCGCGATGTACGCGGCGCAACATGCTCGCGGTTCGGGGCAGCGCTTGTTCGACCTGGTGTTTCTGGTCGGCACGCTGGTGACGGTATTTCTCTCCAACGACGCAACGGCGGTGGTCTTGACGCCTGCGGTGTACGCGGCGGCGCGGGCAGCCAAAGCCGAACCGCTGCCGTATCTATTCGTCTGCGCGTTTATCGCCAACGCAGCGAGCTTCGTCCTGCCGATTTCCAATCCGGCCAATCTGGTGATCTTCGGCAGCCACATGCCGCCGTTGCTGACCTGGCTCTGGCATTTCACCTTGCCGTCGATTGCCGCCATCGGCCTGACGTATCTGGTGCTGCGTTTCACCCAACGCGCCCATTTGCGCCAGCCGCTGGAAACCACCATCACCCTGCAACCGCTGTCCAGCGGCGCGCGCCTGACTGCGTTTGGCATCGTGTTGACCGGGATTGTGCTGCTCAGCGCCTCGGCGCTGGGCGTTCAGCTTGGATTGCCGACGTTTTGCGCCGGTATCGCCACAGCAGGCTTGATTCACATACGCCAGCGACTGAGCCCGTTACCGGTGCTCAAAGGTGTGTCGTGGGGCGTACTGCCCTTGGTGGCCGGGCTGTTTGTGCTGGTGGAAGCACTTGCGCAGACCGGGCTGATCGATCATCTGGCCCATGCGCTGCAAACCCTGGCGGAACGCTCCAGCGTTCAGGCCATCTGGGGCGCCGGGGTGCTGGTGGCGATTGCCAGCAACCTGATCAACAACCTGCCCGCCGGATTGATCGCCGGGTCGATGGGCAACATCGCGCAGCTGCCCACGGAAGTCACCAGCGCGTTGCTGATCGGCGTGGATCTGGGCCCCAATCTGTCGATCACCGGTTCGCTGGCGACCTTGCTCTGGCTGGTCGCGGTGCGCCGTGAGGGCGAGAACGTCAGCGCCTTCACTTTTCTGCGGCTGGGCATTCTGGTGATGCCGCCCGCCTTGATTGGCGCGCTGGCGGCGTTGTCGATCACGACGGGCTGACCGTCCAGACTCCGCGTTGTCGCGCAGCAAACACCTTCACCCGTTGGGGCGAGGCTTGCCCGCGAAGAACGATGACGCGGTAGCGCTGGGTCACCGAGGCGTTTGATTCGCGGGCAAGCCTCGCTCCAACAAGTATTCCAATTCAAGACGGATCGAGCGACTCCACGCCCATTTCGTCCCAGACTTCTTCGGCCAGATGAAACGTGGCATTGGCCGCTGGAATGCCGCAGTAGATCGCGCTTTGCATCAGCACTTCCTTGATCTCGTCGCGGGTCACGCCGTTGTTTTTCGCCGCCTTGAGGTGCAGGCGCAGTTCACCCTCGCGGTTCATGCCGATCAACATGGCGATGGTCACCAGGCTTCGGGTGTGAAGTGGCAAACCCGGCCGGGTCCAGATGTCACCCCAGGCATGGCGGGTGATCATTTCCTGAAATTCTTCATTGAATGGCGTGAGTTTCTTCAGGCTGTTGTCGACGTGGGTATCGCCCAACACCGCGCGACGCACTTGCATGCCCGCTTCGTAACGTTGTTTCTCGTCCATTCTGTCCTCCGGTTTCAAGCTGTTAGAAAGGCCAGCACACGCTCACTGAACGCGGCGGAGGCTTCGACACTGGAAAGGTGTGCCGCATTTAACTCGACGTATTGCGCATCGGTAATCTGCTCGACCAGATAGCGCCCGTCGGCAGGCGTGGTGACTGGATCATGAGCGCCACTGACCACCAGCACCGGCTGCGCGATCGCGCCCAGCTGCGGGCGGAAATCCGCGTCACGCACTGCCGCGCAATTGGCCGCGTAACCCTGGGGCGACGTCTGCGCAAGCATGTTCACCAAGGTCTCGACCTGTTGGGGCTGCGCCGCAACAAATTCGGGGGTGAACCAGCGTGCGATGGTCGCTTCGCGCAGCGCCTGCATCCCCGCAACACCGTCACGCAATACGCCTTCAATGCGCGGATTCCAGATCTCCGGGCTGCCGATTTTCGCCGCGGTGTTGCACAGCACAACATGCTTGAATCGTTCAGCTGCGTTGATGGCCAGCCATTGGCCAATCAACCCGCCCATGGACAAGCCGCAGAACGAGACCTGCTCCAGTTGCAGTGCATCCAGCAGCGCCAACACGTCGCGGCCATTCTGCTCGATACTGTATGGACCTTCGCTCACCAGCGATTGGCCATGCCCGCGCGTGTCGTAACGCAAGACCTGGAAATGCTCGATGAACGCCGGAATCTGCGCGTCCCACATGTGCAGATCGGTGCCCAGCGAATTGCAAAGCAGCAGTACCGGCGCGCCTTGTGGACCGTCGAGCTGGTAATGCAGATCGCCGTCGGTGAGGTGAATGAAAGGCATTGGAGGCTCCTTCAGGTTTCGAATGGAATAAAGGTGCTGTAGGAGCCAACTTGTTGGCGAGCCTTGGATTGCCTCGCCAACAAGTTGGCTCCTACAGAGGTTTCAGTGCTTCATGCTCCGCCACCGCCCGTTCAACCCAACGTCCGGCCTGACCCAGATAATTGGCGGGGTCGAGCAGATGATCCAGTTCAGTGCTGGACAGCTCGGCGCTGACTTGCGGATGTTGCCCCAGCACCTGACGCAGATGCGTGCCCTGTTCCACCGCGCTGCGACAGCATTGTTCGATCAGGTGATGGGCGGCATCGCGACCCAGACGCTTGGCCAGCGCGATGCTCACCGCCTCGGCCAGCACCAGGCCTTTGGTCGAATCGAGGTTTTCCAGCATCCGCGCTGCGTCAACGTCCAGTTCCGGAATGACTTGCAAGGCGTGCTGCAACGAGCCGGAAACCAGACAGCACAGTTCCGGCAGGGTTTCCCATTCGGCATGCCACAGGCCCAGACTGCGCTCGTGCTCCTGGGCCATGGCGGCAAGCATCGTGGCGACCAGTCCCGGCGCGCGCACCGAGGCACCGATCATCACTGCCGCGCCAACCGGATTGCGCTTGTGCGGCATGGTCGAGGAACCGCCCTTGCCCGCCGCTGCCGGTTCGAACAGCTCGCCGACTTCGGTTTGCATCAACAGGCTGATATCCCGACCGATCTTGCCCAGGCTGCCAGCGATCATGCCCAGCAGGCTGGCGAACTCCACCAGACGGTCGCGATGGGTGTGCCAGGGTTGCTCGGGCAGCGTCAATTGCAGCTCCCGCGCCAAGGCCTCGGCCACGGCAAAACCCTGCTCGCCCAGCGCCGCAAGCGTGCCGGATGCGCCGCCAAATTGCAGGCTCAGCAGGCGCGGCTTGATTTCCATCAGGCGCTGGCGATGCCGCGTCACGGCGCCCAGCCAACCGGCGATCTTCATGCCCAGTGTCACCGGCGTCGCCTGCTGCAACCAGGTGCGCCCGGCCAGCGGCGTTAGCGCATAGCGTCGTGCCTGTTGCGCCAGAGCGTCCGCCAATTTGCCCAGATCGATTTCCAGCAGTTGCAGCGCTTGACGCAGCTGCAGGATCAGGCCGCTGTCCATGGAGTCCTGACTGGTGGCGCCCATGTGCACGTAACGCTCGGCGACGGGATTGCGCGCGGCGATCTTCTTGCCCAGCGCCTTGACCAACGGGATTGCCGAGTTGCCGGCATTGCCCACGGCAATCGCCAGTTCATTGAAGTCGAACAGCTCGGCGCGGCAGGCGGCTTCGATGTCCGCGACCACTTCAGCCGGGATCAACCCGATACTGGCCTGGGCCCGAGCCAGTGCCGCTTCGAAATCGAGCATGCCCTGCAGCCGCCCCTGATCAGTGAAAACTTTGCCCATGGCCGGCTGGGTGAAGTACGCGTCGAAAAGCTGATTCACTTATGTGTTCCTTCTATCAGGTGGCGTCCGAGTGGCTGACCCAGCCTTTGATCAATACGGCAATCGCCGCCAGCGCCGCAGGCACCACCAACGCCGTCAGCACTTGTTCGAAATTCCAGCCCAGGCCCAGCAAGGTAGCGCCGGCCCATGCGCCGAGAATCGCGCCGAAACGGCCAATCCCCAGCATCCAGGAAACGCCCGTCGCGCGGCCTTGTGTGGGATAGAAACGCGCCGCCAGTGACGGCATGGCCGATTGCGCGCCGTTGATACACATCCCGGCCAGCAGCACCAAGGTTGCCAATACCGCGACATTACCCAGGCTTTGACCCACCAGCCAGGCGAAGATCCCGGCCAGAAAATAAGCGACGCCAATCACTTTGTGCGGGTTGAATTTGTCCATGGCCCAGCCCACGCCGACTGCGCTCAACACTCCGCCGAACTGAAACAGCGCGCCGATGAACGCCGATTGTTCCATGCTCGCGCCGCTGTCGCGCATCAGGGTCGGCAGCCAGCTGGTCAGCAGGTAGACGATCACCAGACCCATGAAATAGGTCAGCCACAGCAGCAAAGTGCCCGCGCTGTAAGTACCGGAGAACACCACTTTGAGGACATTGCGGCTGCGCACGGTTTTCTGTTCGGGCACGCTGAAGTCCCTGGCGTTGGCCACTTCCAGCGGCGAGATCGGCGCCAGCACCTTGCGAATACGCTCCACGCCGCGATTGCGTACCACCAGGAACCGCGCCGATTCCGGCAGCCAGAACAACAGCACCACGGTCAGCAACAGCGGCAGGATTCCGCCGAGCATCAGCAGGCTATGCCAGCCCAGCGCCGGGATCAGTTTGGCGGAGATAAATCCACCGCAGGCCATGCCCAGATTGAAGCCGCAGAACATGCTGGTCACCAGCAGCGACTTGAGTCGTTCCGGGGTGTACTCCGAAAGCAGCGTCGTCGCATTGGGCATGGCCGCGCCCAGGCCGACGCCGGTCAGCAGACGCAGGATCAGCAATTGGTCGATGTTGCTGCTATAGGCCGACAACAGGCTGAAGACGCCGAACACAAACACCGCCACAACCAGCACGACCTTGCGGCCGAAGCGGTCGGCCAATGGCCCCGAACCCAATGCGCCAAAGACCATGCCGATCAGCGCAGCGCTCATCACCGGGCCCAGGCTCGCGCGGTTGATGCCCCAGTCCACGCTCAATGCGGGCGCGATAAAACCCATGGCCGCAGTATCCAGGCCATCGAGGAACACAATCAGAAAACACAACGCGACCACTCGCCATTGGTAGCGGGACAGGGGTTGGGCATTGATGAACGCCTGCACGTCGAGCGTGCCGGCCTCCGGGAAGCGAGCCGAAAGTGTCATGGTTTTTCCTTTTATTATTATTGGGGTCGACCGCTGCAGCGGGCGCCCTATGCACGCGTTTCCTACATAACTGGAGCCGGATCAGAAATCGAAGAACACCGTTTCGTCCTCGCCCTGCACCCGAATATCAAACTGATAAGCCAACTTGCCGTCGATGCTGCACCGCTTGGCGATCAGGGTTTCCCGGCGCGCCGGTTGCTCGATCAGGTTCAGTACCGGATCAATCGCGTTGGCCTGGGCTTCATCGTCGAAGTACAGCCGGGTTTGCAAATGGATGTTGATGCCTCGGGCAAACAGCGACACGTTGATGTGCGCCGCCATGGGCGTACCGGCGGCATTGAGCACGATGCCCGGCTTGATGGTGTTCAGCAGCCACTGACCATCCTCGCCGGTGGCAGTACGACCAAAACAGTTGAAGGCTTTATGCGGATCATAAATCGGGTCGTAGATGCCTTGGTGATCGGCCTGCCAGAACTCCAGAAAGGCATCGCGAATCAAGTGGCCGTTGCCATCGTAGACGTTGCCCACCAGCACGATATGTTCCCCAGGCGCGTCGGCCGTGGCCATTTCATGGGCGATTTCCAGATCCCGGGGCGGGTTGCCGGCGGCTTCCAGCGCCAGGCCGATATGCACGTAAGGGCCGGCGGTTTGCGAAGGGGTTTCAGGCAAAAGTTGAACGGGCATGCTCGTGCCTCCTCAGCGGTTTTCGAAGTGCGTGCTGCGCTGGCCGCGCAGGACGATGTCAAAGCGATAAGCCAGGCAATCCATGGGATTGGCCATGCCCATGTCGAGCCGGGCGATCAGGCTTTGCACAGCTTCCGGGTTGGCGATGGACTTGACGATCGGGCACAGCGGGATCAGCGGATCGCCTTCGAAATACAGCTGGGTAATCAATCGCGTGGCAATCGACGGGCCGCTGACCGATACGTGGATATGCGCCGGCCGCCAGTCATTGGGGCCGTTGCGCCACGGATAAGGGCCAGGCTTCACGGTGCGAAAACTGTAGTTGCCGTCACGATCGGTCAGGGCGCGACCGACGCCGCCAAAGTTAGGATCAATGGGCGCCAGATAAGCATCGCGCTTGTGACGATAACGCCCGCCCGCGTTGGCCTGCCAGATCTCCACCAGGGTGTGTGGCACGGGTTTGCCGTATTGATCGCAGACCCGACCGGCAAGGATGATGCGCTCGCCAATCGGCAAGCCGCCACGGTTGAAGTTCAGCAGCAGATCGTTGTCATGCACGCCAAAGTTCAGGTGGGAAAAATCGGGGCCGGTGGCTTCGGAAACGGACTGCGGAATGCTCACCAGCGCTTGTTTTGGCGAGCGCAGGATCGAGGTCTTGTAATCGGGGGTCAAGGCTTTGGGGTGCCAGTTTCGGTCACGTATGACAAAACGGCTGCTGTCTGCTTCAGACATCGGGTTCTCCCTGGTTTTTATGAGGAGTTTTAAGTGGCGACATGACCGCTGAGGACGATGCACCGGGCTGTAGCGCAGTGTCCCTTGCCCTGAACGAAACCGAAATTGAATAAAATGACGCGATCCATATCCAGATGGTTATGGATGCGCGTCTTTGCCGTAGTCGTCACCCACTTCCCGCAACACATCCACGCACCACTGCGCCGCCCGGGAAAGGGGCAGCGCCGGATTGCTGCAAATGCCCACCGAGCCGCCGGGTTCACGGATGCCCAGTTCCAGCTCGCTCAGCTCGCCGCTGTTCAGGTCTTGTTGTACGGCATCGAATGGCGCGATCCAGATCGCATCGCTGCACTGCACGTAGCGGCGGCTCAAGGTCAGCGACAAGGTTTCCAGACGCTGGCGCGGCGGGCTGATGCCGTATTGCACGAACAGGCTGTCGGCGAATTTGCGAATGGTGGTCCCGGCCAATGGCAGGACCATGGGGAAGTTTTCCAGGCTTTCGCGCTTGACCACGCCGTGCAGCAACGGATGGTCGCGGCGCACCACCAGGGTCATGGACTCGCTGTACAAGTGCTCAAAGGTCAGGCCCTGAATCAACGGGCTGTCGGTCATGCGTCCGACCACCAGATCCAGCTCGCCAACCCGCAACTGCGACAGCAGATAGGCGCTCGGCCCGGTCATCACGCTGACGATCAGCGCCGGATGCCGGGCGTGCAGACGACACACCACTTCCGGCACCAGCTGGCTTTCGACGGTCGACAGCACACCCAGGCGCGCGGTCACCGGCTCATGTTCGCCGGAACGCAGGCTGTTCACCCCTTCCCGCAAGGACTGCACGCTCGGTCCGGCGAAGCGCAAAAAGGCCACCCCCGCCTCGGTCAACGCCGCACCGCTTTTACTGCGCAGGAACAACTGCGTCGCCAGCAGGGTTTCCAGCTCCTTGAGGGTCTTGGACAGCGCTGGCTGACTGATCGCCAGTTGGTCTGAAGCCCGGGCCAGACTGCCTTGGCGGGCAACTTCAAGAAAACACACCAGATGGCGAAACTTGATTCGGGTATCGATATTCAACGCAGTATTCGCCTTCGAGAGAAAGCATCCGCTCAACGCTGGATGCGAAAGTGCTTGGGTGACTGACCGGTGCAACGCTTGAAAAACCGCGAAAAATAAGCCGGTTCGGAAAACCCCAGACGGTCGGATACCTGATTGATGGTCAACGTGGTGTAGACCAGGTCGCGCTTGGCTTCCAGCAGCAAGCGTTGATTGATGATCTGCAAAGCCGATTGTTCGGTCAGTCGCCGACACAAGGCATTCAGATACGCGGCGCTGATGCCCAGTTGCTCGGCGTAACGCTCGATAGGCCAATGTTCGCGAAAGTGCACCCCGACGGTGCGAGTGAAGGCCTGCAAATGCTCTCGCCCGCGCTCCCGGGATCGCAGGTCCAGCGGCGCATGCTCAAGACTGCGCCGACCCAGCCAGATGGACAGCATGGTGATCAGGGATTGCAGCATCGAATCGCGTCCGGGCTTGTGCTGTGAATATTCATCGATAATCGCGGCAAACAGCGTATCCAGCTGTTGCCGTTGTTCGCTCTGCACGGCATGGCAGGCAGCGACGGCCAGTACCGGAGCATCCAGCGCTGCATTCAGCTGGTCAGCCAAGGGTTGCGCCAGGCTGAGAATATAGCCCTGGATGTCTGCGGAAAAACTGAAGCGATGCACGCTCAACGCCGGGATGACTTGCAGCGCAGCCGACTCCACGTGGCCAACGACATCTTCCACATACAACGTCGCCGCCCCGGATTGCACATAAAGCAGCTGCACCAGATCGCTGTGGGCATGAGAGCGAATTTCCCAGTCATGCAGCTTGCTGCGCTCCGGAATCGACTCGCAATGAATCAGGTCCGGCGTGGGCCAGGCGCTGGTTTCGCCGTAAAGCTTGAAGACCGGTACAGCCGCTGCGGACGGTTTGCTCATGCCGCCTCCGTTGACAAGCGCTATGAAAAATCCATGAAAAGCAGCGAATAATGTCTTCAATCCCCACGTTTTGCCACCAAAAATACAGGACACAAAAATAACAGCGTCTCGCAAGGACCAACCCAATGAAAACTCAAGTCGCCATTATTGGCGGCGGGCCGTCCGGCCTGCTGCTCGGACAACTGCTGCAACGTGCCGGCATCGACAACGTCATCGTCGAGCGCAAGAACCCCGATTACATCCTGTCCCGAATTCGCGCCGGGGTGCTGGAACAAGGCATGGTCGACCTGCTGCGCGAAGCTGGCGTCGCTGAACGCATGGATCAGCACGGCATGGTTCACGAAGGTTTCCAGATAGCGTTTGCTGATCGCTGCGAACGCATCGACCTCAAACACCTGACGGGCGGCAAAACCGTCATGGTCTATGGCCAGACCGAAGTGACCCGCGACCTGATGGACGCCCGCGCCGAATCCGGGGCCGTCACGTTCTACAACGCAGAAAACGTCCAGCCCCACGGCATGCAGACCGATGCACCGTTCCTGACCTTCGAGCATGACGGCCAAAGCCTGCGCCTGGACTGCGATTACATTGCCGGTTGCGACGGTTTCCATGGGGTTTCCCGGCAGTCGATTCCTGCCGAGAGCCTGGAGGTCTTCGAGCGGGTCTATCCCTTCGGCTGGCTCGGCGTACTCGCCGACACCCCGCCAGTCGATCACGAATTGATTTACGCGCGCCACGCACGCGGCTTCGCCTTGTGCAGCATGCGCTCAGCCACCCGCACTCGTTACTACGTGCAGGTGGATGCCGGGGAAAAAGTCGAAGACTGGTCCGACGAGCGCTTTTGGCAAGAGCTCAAGAGCCGCCTGCCAACGCCCGTTGCCGAACGCCTGATCACCGGGCCGTCGATTGAAAAAAGCATCGCACCGCTGCGCAGTTTTGTCGTCGAACCCATGCAATACGGGCGCCTGTTTCTGCTCGGCGACGCGGCGCATATCGTGCCGCCCACCGGCGCCAAAGGTCTGAACCTGGCGGCCAGCGACGTCAGTACGCTGTACCGCATCCTGCTCAAGGTCTACCGGGAAAACCGCACCGACTTGCTGGAACGCTACTCGCAGATCTGTTTGCGGCGCATCTGGAAAGCCGAGCGTTTTTCCTGGTGGATGACTTCAATGCTGCACAGTTTCCCCGACCACGACACCTTCAGTCAGCGCATTGCGCAAACCGAACTGGATTACTTCGTGGGCTCGGAAGCCGGGCGCAGGACGATTGCGGAAAATTATGTCGGCCTGCCCTACGAAGAGATCGACTGAAGCGGCTGCTACAGAACGGCATTGAAAATCAAGCAAAAATCTCGAAATTTGTGGCTGCTCATTTCCTGACCATCGCCCGAAACGCCCGGCCCGCTGGGCTTTCACATTCTTATCCACAGACATACCCCCACTTTCCGTGGACAACTTTATTCACACGTTCAACAAAAGATTTGCGGGCCCTGTCAAGGGTATTGCTGCAAAAGAGTGCGACCGACCCCGTTTCGAGTTCAATAGTTAACCAGGATCATTTCACTGCCAAATCATTCCGGCCGACTGTACCGCAACCAGACGCCACCGCCACTTTGTACCTCCGCCGAAACCAGCTTGAGGTAGGTCGGCTGGGTCCATGCTTCAGTACTCACTTCGAAAGATGCCGGATGCTCGCCGCGACCGTCGATCAACGGCAGGATCAGCACGCTGACCTCATCCACCAGTCCCGAATTGACGAACGCACCGCTGACATGCGGACCGCCTTCGACAACCAGGCGTTTGCTGCCCAGTTCCCGGGAAAGCGTTTCGACGACGTAGGCCAGATCGATGTCGATCTTGCCGCCAAACATGTAGGACACCTGAATGCTTTGCAGGTATGCCAGGTAATCGTCGGCCACGGTTTCGGCAACCACTTCGACCACATGGGAACCCAGCGCCTGATTGGTTTTCCAGGCGACTTTGCCATGGGGATCAATGGACACGGCGTAGCTGGAAGCATTGCGATCAGCGAAATAGTCCGTGCGCGGAATTGGCGACAGGTTCAAGCCACGCGGGTAATCATCGCCATGGGCGATTTCCTGCATGGTCACGCGACCGCAGATCCAGGTATCAAAGTTGAAGGTTTTCGCCAACGCCTCATAAAGGTCGCCAGCGGCTTTCTTGAACGGGCGTTCCCAGCCGTCGGTCAGGGCGTGACCGTCGATGGACGACATCATGTGGCAGATAACATAGGGCTTCATGGTTCAGGCTCCGGGCATTATTCAGTGATTCGCCAAACGGCGACGCTGTAATACCGACCCGACCTCGCAACCGATAGTTCGCAGCTTCAAGGCTGAGTGCTGCTCCCCGGTGGCCCGCCCGCCAGCCGACGCAGGAGATGCTGCGCGTCTGGCTGATTTCAACATATTGCGCTTATTTGCAGGGAATTCGAGCCCGCTTTGGTTAGGCCGATGCCAGTACATTAACGTTGCAGGGTGCCGCAGAGCGACCTGAGAACAAGCAAAAAATCGCCTCCAACACCTGCCAACCACTGGGAGTCCTTCATGACAACATTCGGTATCCGAGCATTCAAACTTGCCAGTCTGGCGATTTTGACCAGCAGCGCCAGCCTGGCATTCGCAGAAGACATCACCTTCGTTTCCCAAGGCGGGGCTTATCAGGAGGCGCAGAGCAAGGCGATCCTGGAACCGGCAGCGAAAAAGCTTGGCCTGACCTTGAAACAGGACAGCTCACCCAAGGCCTACCCGATCATCAAGACCCAGGTGGAAAGCGGCAAAGTCACCTGGGATGTCGTCGACCTGCCCACCGGCGACTGCATTCGCGGCGAGCAGGAAGGCCTGTTCGAAAAGCTCGACCTGGCGTTGATCCCCAATGCCGCGCAATTGCCGGCGGAAGTCAAAGACGACTACAGCGTCGGCTACATCAGTTACTCCACGGTGCTGGCGTATCGCACCGACGCCTTCAAGGGTAAAGCGGCACCCAAAACCTGGGCGGATTTCTGGGACACCAAGAAATTCCCCGGCCAGCGCTCACTGCGCAACCTGCCGCGCCCTACTCTGGAAATCGCCTTGATGGCCGATGGCGTTGCCCCGGACAAACTGTATCCGCTGGACGTTGAGCGCGCGTTCAAGAAGCTGGAAGAAATCAAACCGCACATCGCCACCTGGTGGACTTCCGGCGGTCAGTCGGCGCAGCTGATCAGCGACGGCGAAGTGGACATGATTCAGGCGTGGAACGGGCGCATCACTGCGGTACAGGCTGATGGCGCACCGGTTGCCTTCGATTACAACCAGGGCGTACTGGAAACCAACTCGCTGTGCGTGCTCAAGGGCTCGCCACACAAGACCGCTGCCATGAAGTTCGTCAACGAAGCCATTGATGCGAAGTTGCAGGCCGCGTTGCCGATGATCATCGATTACGGCCCGCTCAACCCGGAAGCGTTCAAGACCGGCACCATCCCCGCCGAGCGCGCCGCAAAACTGCCGTCGGCCCCGGAAAACATGTCTCGCCAGGCTCTGCTCTCGGCCAAATGGTGGGCATCCCAGGATGGCGTGAAAGCCGAAGAACGCTGGTTGGCGTTTGTGCAGAAGAAGTAAACCACGGCGCACCCGCTCACGATTGAACTGTAGGACCGGCTTTAGCCGGGAGGGCGACGGTCCTGACGACGGACCTGCCTCGAATGGATTGACCTCCTCCCGGCTAAAGCCGGTCCTACAAAATGCATTCCAATCCGATTCCAGCCGCAAGCCCCGGTGTAGACGGCCCAACGCAGGACATGCCGTCAGCCGACCCGATTACGCAATAAAGCGCTTCGCCACCGGGGATTTGTAGCCGCTTCATCCGCCGTCATCTCGGTACATTACAGGCTGCATGGTCCCGCAGAGCGACCGAGAATCACATGCACGCTTTCAGAACCTGCCCCTTCTTCGGGAGTCCTCCACATGACAACACCCAAGCACTGCGCACTTCAGGACGGAGGCCGATATGTCCAATGCCTATCTCGCTAAAACCCTGCCTGGCTCCGATGATCAGCCGCAGCCGCCCATGACCACCACTCAGGCGCTGGCCCGGGAAGAACGCAAAGAAAACACCTCGATGCTGCTTCTGCTTGCACCCGCGCTGTTCATGGTCGTGGTGCTGCTGATCCTGCCGATGTGCTGGCTGGCATTCCAGTCCGTGCAGACTGAGGAAGGTTTCTCGCTGGCCAACTACGTGCGGATCTTTGAGGAGCGCATTTACTGGGACACCTTCGCCCTGACGTTCAAGATCAGCTTTATGGTGACCATCCTTTCGATCGTGCTGGGTTTCCCCATCGCCTACGCCGCTTCCCGGCTGCACGGTTTCTGGGCCAATCTGATTCTGGTCTGCGTGATCATCCCGTTCTGGACCAGCGTGCTGGTGCGGTCCTATGCCTGGCTGGTGCTGCTGCAACGACGCGGCCTGGTCAATCAGACTCTGATGGACCTGGGCATCATCGATCAGCCGCTGAACCTGATGCATAACACCACAGGCACGGTGATCGGCACGCTGCACGTCATGCTGCCGTTCATGGTCCTGCCGCTGTATTCGGTAATGAAAAAGATCCCGCAAGACTTGCTGCAAGCCTCGGAAAGTCTCGGCGCCAAGCCGTTCTACACCTTCCGCCGGGTATTCCTGCCCATGGCCGCGCCGGGGATCATGGCCGGTTCGATTCTGGTGTTCGTGATCTGCCTGGGCTTCTTCATCACGCCGGAATTGCTTGGCGGCGGTCGCACGATTCTGGTGTCGATGCTGGTGCAGCGCAACGTCGAGCTGTATCACGCCTGGGGCGCCGCCAGCGCGGTCGGTCTGGTGCTGCTGTTTGTGGTGTTCCTGATTTTCTGGGGCATCAATCGCTTCATTCCTATCGAACGCATTCTGGGAGCGCGCTAAATGAAACTCCTTGCCAACCTGCGCCATGTGAAGCTTTCCCAGGTGCTGTTCACGCTGCTGGTCGCCGCGATCCTGCTGTACCTGATCATCCCGGTATTGATCGTGGTGCCGATGTCGTTTTCCGAAGCGCGCTTTCTGCAATTCCCGCCCAAGCAGTGGTCGTTTCGCTGGTATGAAGCGTTCTTTAACAGCGCCGAATGGATGTCCGCCGCCAAGGTCAGCCTGATCACCGCGACGGCGACCATGGTCGTCAGCCTGCCGGTGGGCATGGCTGCCGCCTACGCCATCAACAGTTCGAGCCTGCGGGTGATTCGCACCCTGCAGATCATTCTGCTGTTGCCGATGATGGTGCCGATCATCCTGATCGCTGCCGGGGTGTTCTTTGTGTATGCGCGGGTCGGGCTGATCAGCACGCTGACCGGGCTGGTGCTGGCGCACATCATGCTCGCCCTGCCCTACGTGATCATCGCCTTGCTGGCCGGGCTGCGAAACTTTGACATGTCCCAGGAAATGGTCGCCCGCAGCCTGGGCATGAATCGCTTTCGCGCGTTCATGGCCGTGACCTTGCCGCAGATCAAACCGAGCCTGGTGTCGGCCACGCTGTTCGCGTTCATCACCTCGCTGGATGAAACCGTGGTGGCGCTGTTCATTTCCGGTGGCGACAACCAGACCCTGACCAAGCGCATGTTCACCGCCCTGCGCGATGAAATCGACCCGACGATTGCGGCGATCAGTTCGCTGCTGATTCTGGCGTCGCTGCTGCTGGTGGTGATTGCCGGGCGCAACAAGTCATAGAACGGGCCCGGCCAATTGTGCCGCCAACGCAACGAATTCGGCATTTGCACTTCATTCCAGCGCCTATCTCGGCATCGGGCGCTGGCTGGACATTTTTACAATGAGTCCATCGTCCGGACCTTCAAGGCATTCTGATCATGTTGAAAAGCACACTGCGTGACCCTTCCCTGCTCGTCGAGCGCGCCTATGTCAACGGCACCTGGATCGAGGCCGACGATGGCGCCACCATCGCCGTGACCAATCCCGCCGATGGCAGCGTCATTGCCCACGTCCCGGCCTTGCAGGCCGCCGAAACCCGCCGTGCCATCGAAGCTGCCGAGAGTCGCTTCGTCACCTGGCGAGAAGTACCGGCCGCCGAGCGTGCGCGGTATCTGGAAGCCTGGTATGCGCTGATCCTGGAAAACCAGGAAGACCTGGCCCTGATCATGACCGCCGAACAGGGCAAGCCGTTGAGCGAGTCCCGTGGCGAAATCGGCTACGGCGCCAGCTTCGTCAAATGGTTCGCCGAAGAAGCCCGGCGCATCTACGGTGACACCATTCCGGCGCCCACTGTTGATCGCCGGATCGTGGTGCTCAAACAACCGATTGGCGTGGTCGCGGCGATCACGCCGTGGAACTTCCCCAATGCCATGATCACCCGCAAATGCGCCCCGGCGTTGGCTGCGGGCTGCACTGTATTGGTCAAACCTTCGGAAATGACCCCATTGTCAGCCCTTGCCTTGGCGGTATTGGCTGAACGCGCTGGCATTCCCGCCGGTGTGTTCAGCGTGCTGACCGGCATGCCGGCGGGTGTCGGTGGCGAGATGACCAGCAATCCGGCGGTGCGCAAACTGTCGTTCACCGGTTCGACCAAGATCGGCAAGCTGCTCATGAGCCAGTGCGCCAGCACCATGAAGCGCCTGAGCCTGGAACTGGGCGGCAACGCGCCGTTTATCGTGTTCGACGACGCTGACCTGGATCTGGCGATTGCCGGCGTCATGGTCAGCAAGTTCCGCAACGCCGGGCAAACCTGCGTCTGTGCCAACCGCATTCTGGTGCAGGACGGTATTTACGACCGGTTCGCCGAGCGCCTGAGTCAGGCCGTCGCGCAACTGAAAGTCGGCGATGGTCTGGCCGAAGGCGTGACCATTGGCCCGCTGATCAATGCCGCTGCGGTAGACAAGGTCGGTCATCACATCGGCGACGCCCTGGAAAAAGGTGCAAGCGTCGCCATCGGCGGCATGCCGCAAGGCAACGGTTTGTACGTGCAGCCAACGGTATTGATCGACGCCACAGCGGACATGTTGCTGGCCAGCGAAGAAACCTTCGGCCCGGTCGCCCCGCTGTTCCGCTTCAAAGACGAAGCCGAAGCGCTGGCCATGGCCAACGCCACGCCTTATGGGCTCGGCGCGTATTACTTCACCCAGGACATCCGCCGCGCCTTTCGTGTTGGCGAGCGCCTGGAGTTCGGCATGGTCGGGCTCAATACTGGCGTCATCTCCATGGAAGTCGCGCCCTTCGGCGGCATGAAGCAATCCGGCACCGGCCGTGAAGGCTCCAAGTACGGGCTGGACGAGTTCCTTGAGATCAAGGCCTGGCACATTGGCGGCCTGGGCTGAGAACGGTTTGAAAGCTTGCACGCCTTACGACTGTGCCCACATCGCAAGCAGAAGCGCCGACCGTTTCGGCGCCCTGCACAGGAGAATGCTTCATGAATTTCACTGAAGGTTTTGAATCGGTCAGCGTCAATCAGGTCTGCAAGGACTACGGCAGCCTCAAGGCCTTGAACAATGTCAGTCTCAAGGTCGAGGCTGGCGAGTTCATGTCGCTGCTCGGCCCGTCGGGCTCGGGCAAGACCACCTTGCTGAGCATTCTTGGCGGCTTCATTCGGGTCAGTTCCGGAAGTATTTATTTCGGTGAGCGCGACGTTACGCTGATGCCGCCGCACAAACGCGAAATCGGCGTGGTATTCCAGAACTACGCGCTGTTCCCGCACATGACCGTTGGCGAAAACGTCGCCTTCCCATTGCGCGCCCGGGGCGAAAGCGCCAGCAAAAGCCGCGACCGGGTCAAACAGGCATTGGCGACGGTAGAACTGTCGGGCTATGAAGAGCGCTCGATTGCCGCGCTGTCGGGTGGCCAGCGTCAGCGCGTGGCCCTGGCGCGGGCGATTGTCTTCGAACCCAAGCTGATCCTCATGGATGAGCCGCTTTCGGCGCTGGACAAACAGCTGCGTGAAACCATGCAGATCGAACTGCGCGCCCTGCACAAACGCCTGGGCGCGACCATGATCTACGTGACCCACGATCAGCGCGAAGCCCTGACCATGAGTGACCGCATCGCGATCATGCGCGGCGGCCAGCTGGTGCAGGTCGATACCCCGCGCCGCCTGCACGATCATCCCAGCGATGATTTCGTCGCCAGCTTCATTGGCGAAAGCACCCTCGTGCCGCTGCAACGCAGCGCCGGCAACGGCCTGACGCTGGGCAGCACAGCCCTGCGCACCACGCGTCCAGTCCCGGCATCGGGCGACCTGTTTCTGGCGTTGCAATCGGAGAAACTCATGCTCGACAGCGACGCTGCCGGACCGGAGTGGAATCGCCTGCGCGGACGGATTTCCGACATCGTGTTCCAGGGCGAAAGCCTCAAGGTGTTCGTCGATCTGGAAGGCGGCCCGACCGTCAGCCTGCGCCAGCCCAGCCACCACGAAGGCAACCTCAGCCTGCCGCCGATTGGTGCGCTGATGTCCATGCGTCTGCACCCGGAAGACACCATCGTGGTGCCGAGGGCGGTGGTTTAGAGACGCAATTTCCAAGCCGTAGGACCGGCTTTAGCCGGGAGGATGTTCTCGCGGCTAAAGCCGCTCCTACGGTTCGCATTTGCCCTACCCAATTACCAACAGCGAAATATTTCGTAACCCCCCTGCAAAACAGTCGATCACAGCACTGCCTGCGCCAAGTTCAGCGCTTGTCACCCGCGACCAATCCTTATCCTGAGCACATCACTTGCCGAGCCCGGCGCACACGGAGATCGAGATGAATTCTGCACTGACTGAAAACCAACGCCTGCTGGCCCTGCGCGAACAGCACATTCCACGCGGCATCGTCACCGCCCATCCGGTGGTCGCCGCGCGCGCCCAGGGTGCGGAACTGTGGGATGTGGACGGCAAGCGTTACCTGGATTTCGTCGGCGGCATCGGCGTGCTCAACGTCGGTCATAGCCATCCGCTCGTAGTAGAAGCAGTGCGCAGCCAGGTCGGGGATATCTCCCACGCCAGCTTCCAGGTGGTCGCCTACGAAACCTATATCGAAGTGGCCGCGCGCCTCAACGCCATGATCGGCGGCGACGAGCACTACAAAAGCGTGCTGTTCACCTCTGGCGCAGAGGCGGTCGAGAATGCGATCAAGATCGCCCGTGGCTACACCAATCGCACCGGGGTGATTTCCTTTCGCGGCGGCTTCCACGGCCGCACTTTGCTCGGCGTCACGCTGACCGGCATGAGCCAGCCGTACAAACAGAATTTCGGGCCCTTCCCCGCCGAGATCTATCACGCCACCTACCCCAACGCTTATCGCGGCATCAGCAGCGACGATGCCCTGGCGGAACTCGATGAACTGTTCGCCACCGACGTTGCGCCAGACCGCGTGGCAGCGATCCTCATCGAACCGGTGCAAGGCGACGGCGGCTTCCTTGCCGCGCCCAAGGAATTCCTCCAGGCCCTGCGCGAGCGCTGCACCCGACACGGCATCGTGTTGATCCTCGACGAAATCCAGACCGGTTTCGGTCGTACCGGCACCATGTTTGGCTTCCAGCATGCGGACATCAAACCCGACCTGGTGACGGTCGCGAAAAGCCTGGCTGGCGGCATGCCGTTGTCCGGCGTGGTCGGGCGTGCAGAAATGATGGACGCGCCCACTCCGGGCGGCCTGGGCGGTACCTATGGCGGTAACGCCGTGGCCTGCGCGGCGGCACTGGCAGTCATGAAGATTTTTGAAGAAGAAGACTTGCTGGCCAAAGGCGAAGCCCTCGGCGCGCAGCTGCACGAAGGCTTGCTGGCCTTGCAGCAACGCTATCCACGAATCGGCAACGTGCGCGGTCTGGGTTTCATGCAGGCTATCGAAATGGTCGCCGACGACGCCCGGCAAAGCCCGGACGCAGCGTTGGCGCAAACCGTCATCGACCATGCACGCGATGCCGGCCTGCTGGTGATCAAGTGCGGCGTGCATCGCAACGTGGTGCGCTTCCTCGCACCACTGGTGACCACTCCCGCGCAATTGGCAGAAGCCTTGCAGATGCTCGATAACGCACTGGCGGCCGCCGGGGCCTGACCGCCGTTCGCCCGACCTGAACGTCGGGCGTTTTGCACGTGAAGGACCGCCACGAATCACTCAGGAGCGAACCATGAAAGTCACCCAATATCAGGCGCTGGGGTTTTCCTTCGGCACCCTGGTTGATCGGGAACGGGGCATCCTCGAAGGCCTGCGACCCTTGGCAGTGCAAAGCCTGACGACCACCAGCGACGATCAGTTGCTGATGGCTTATCGACACATGGCTGACGAACTGGCGGCCGCTGGTTCGGACATCAGCCCCAGCGCTTTTCAGGGGCAACTCTATCAACGTCTGGCGCATCAATTGCATGTCACTCCCGGCTGGGACGAGAGTGTTGCGTTTAGTAGCTCCTCTTCCCAATGGCCGATTTTTGAAGACGCGCCGGGAGCCTTGCAGTACCTGAGCAAGTTCTACCGGTTGATACTCATCGCCCCACCCCATGGCATTGATGTGGGCTCGCTGCTGCGCCGTTTGCCGGTGGATTTCGATGCGATCATCGAGCCACAGAGCGATGACTGGCACGCCAGCCTGGACACCGCGCTGCAAGGGTTGGGACTGGAGCGCAAACAGATGTTACCGGTGCGCAGTACCGAAACAGATGATCCGTGGAATGAACGTGTGGATTTTCCGGTGTGCACCTTGCGTCGGGATCATGGCCAGCCCTGGAACAACTCACCTCAGGCGCTGGACGGCAAGCGCTGTGAATACGCCAGCCTCGCCGACCTGATCCACGCGCATCAGAAGGCCTTGCACGCCTGAGGCCACGACCCAGATTCAAAATTGCGAGGACTGAACTATGGACGCTGCAACCAAGCTTGATCGTATCGACATCAACATCCTGGTCCAATTGCAGAAAGACGGGCGCATGACCAATGTCAGCCTCGCCGAAGCCGTGGGCCTGTCCCCCAGTCCTTGCCTGCAACGCGTCAAACGTCTTGAGTCGGCCGGTTACATCAGCGGCTACGAAGCCCACGTCAACCTGGCCAAATTCGCCAACTCGGTGACCGTGTTCACCGAAGTCACCCTCTGCGATCACAAGCGCTCCGACTTCGTGAAATTCGAGTCGAGCATCCGCAACATCGACGAAGTGCTGGAATGCCACTTGATCAGCGGCGGCTACGATTATCTGGTGCGTTTCCTGTGCAGCAGCATTCAGCATTATCAGGAATTGATGGAGTCGATCCTCGACAAGAACATCGGCATCGAAAAGTACTTCAGCTACATCGTGATCAAGTCGCCGGTGATCAAAAGCACCGTGCCGTTGCGCAGTCTGGTCAGGGCGGTTTAACAAGCGGACGACCGTAGGACCGGCTTTAGCCGGGAGGGCGTTCTCCCGGCTGAAGCCGGTCCTACGGTCGTTCGTACAAATAGCGAATCGCGCTTCAACCCAGAATGCAATACACCTTGCGCACGGTCTCTTCGCTGCTCCAGGCGTTGGTCGCCCCCGCTGGCACCACGACGACTTCCCCCGCTTTCACCCGATTGGCATGCCCGCGCTCCGACGTCAGGGTGACGCTGCCTTCCAGGATATACATCAATTCGCTGTAACCCGGCTCGACCTGTTTACGGGCATACGGTTCGCACTGCCAAAGGCCGATGCGCAAGCTGGAGGTGCTGAACGCTTCAGCGCTCCAGGCTTGCGGGGCCGGGGTCAGCAGCACGTTGGCCGCTGGCGGGCTGCAGCTCTGCAAGGTCGATAACAGATCGATTTTCACCGGGCGCGCCGGCATGTCATTGCCCGCTGCCAAGCCTGGGAACGCCATGAAGACCCGGCGCAACAAACCCCGATGCTGCCAACGCACCTTGACCCCGCGTGGCACCACAAAGCAGTCGCCCGCCTTGAGCTCAAGATCAAACCCGTCGCCGCGCAGGCTCAGCTCGCCGGCTTCGACGATACCCAGCTCGACCCAGGGGAAGTCTTCGATCAACAGGTTGGCGCCGACACTGACGCTTTCACCCACGGCATAGCCTTGCGCTGAATCATGAAAATGCACGGTGCGCCCGGCAGCCAGCGGATCGTTGTGCAGGGCAAAAGCGGCACGGGGCAACTGTCGGCGGGTGTGGGGAATCGGGTAATGCAAAATCTCGGGCATGGGATTGCGCTCGCCACGGCTCATCGGCCGATGATGTCCAGAAATTGCTGCCAGCAGGCCGCCAGACGTACGCCTGGTGCGCGGAAAGCATGCAGTGGAATAGGGTTGAAATGATCGCCGGCCAGCAAACCCAGCTCGACTTTTTCACCAGCGGTCATGGCTGCCAGTTGCTTGCCCATCCAGGTCGACATGGCCACGCCGCCGCCGTTGTAACCAATGGCGTAGAAGCTGCGCTCGTCGAGCTGACCGGCATGAGGCAGGTAATCCAGAGTCATGGCCACCAGGCCAGACCAGCGATAGGCAATCTTCTGCTCGCGCAACGTCGGGAAAACCACGCCCATGCTGCGCTGCAAGTCGTTGAAGGCGCTGTCCGAGTCACCTTTGCCAAAGGCACCGCGCCCGCCGAAAATCAGCCGGTCGCCGATGACCCGGAACCAGCGCAGCATGCGTTTGGTGTCGCCGCACACCTGGCCGCCCGGCATGATGCCAGCGAGGATATGCGCCGGCAGCGGTTCGGTGGCGATGATTGCACTGCGAAACGGAATCAAGCGGCGATGCAGAGTGTCGGTGGCCTTGGTCTGATCGGAATAGCCGTTGGTGGCGTAGATCACCTGCTTGGCGATGACCCGGCCTTGCGGTGTCTGCACGACAACGTGCTCGCCTTCCCTGCGCACCTGTTGCGCCGGGCTGTTGATGTAGAGCTTGACCCCGCGATCATGCAGGCTCTGGGCGATGCCTCGGGCGTAGTTCAGCGGATGAATGCCGCCCGCCTTGGGCGTCAGCAGTCCACCGTTGAAAATCTTTGAGCCGGTCATTTCCCGGACTTGCTCGGCGCTGATCATCACCGACGAACTGCCGCCGGTTTCGCGTTTGATCCAGTTTGCCGTGGACTCAAGGCCAACCAACGCGTGGGCATTGTGCGCCGCAGCAATGTGCCCGCCCATGTGCAACTGCGCATGAACGAGCCCGAGGCTGTCGACCATTTCCACCAGGCTGTCCACGGCGGCATAGCCGGTGTGATACATCTGCAAGGCGGTATCCCGACTAAAGCGCTGCATCAGGGTCGAGAAACCGACCCTGAATTTCGGCGAGACCACCCCGCCGTTGCGCCCGCTGGCGCCCCAGGCCAGGGTATTGGCCTCGACGATCAGCGGTTCGCGCCCACTGAGCGCGATATGGTGCGCGGCGCTCAAGCCGGTGTAACCCGCGCCGATGATCACCACGTCACAACGCCGCTCACCCTCAAGGGATTGCAGCGCAGGCGCGGGTTGGGCGGTAGCCGCCCACAAACTGTCAGGAGTCATCGCCGGCCTCATGTCATGGAATGCAATTCGTTGGAGCGAGGCTTGTCCGCGAAGAACGATAACGCGGTGGATCTGGCCCATCGCAGTGTCCGATTCGCGGGCAAGCCTCGCTCCAACGATTTCAATTCGATGGATGTATGTTGTTTGATTTTCGGGGACAAGTCCCCTCCTACCAGACTGCTTCAGCCCAGTTCTTTCTCGACCGCGTCGGCCAGTTGCGCCAGGGACGTGAAGTGGTAATGCGGTTTGGTGTGCTCGGACTCCAGCGTGCCGCCGGAGCCCTTCTGGGCAAAGCGCCGTTCGATCCAGCAGGTCTGATAACCCAGACGCATGGCCACGCCGATATCGTGATACTGGCTCTGGGCAACGTGAAGGATGTTTTCAAACAGAATGCCTTGGGTCGCGAGCACGCCACGGGTGTAGGCGAAGAACTGCGGATCAGGTTTCTCGAAACGTACGTCGTCGACCGTGACGCGCACGTCAAAGGGTTCTTCCAGGGTCTTGGCCATGTAATCCAGCGCCCAGATCCGCGAGTTGGTCGTGGCAACCAGCTTGAAATGCTTGTGCAGACGCTTGAGGGCTTCGACTGAATCCGGGAACGCCGGGAAGTTTTTCACTGCCAGGCTCAGGCCCTTGGCGTACTCGTCGTTATCCGGCAGGCCGAGTTTGGCGGCCATCAAGTGGTAGCAACGTTCCAGATCGTCTGGCCACCAGCCCGAATCCGGGTTGGCACGGGCTTCGCGATAGGCCTTGAGGAGATCGTCATCGCTGCACGCCTTACCCGCATCGCCTGCGACTTCACGCACATGGTTCAGGATTCCGGCTTCGAAATCGATCAGGGTACCAACGACGTCGAACGTCAGGGCTTTGAACTGCTTGAATGACATAAGGCGCTCCGCAAGATAGGTCATGAGGGTGAAGCTGTCTGGGGTCAATTATCGACCCCGCTCTCTCACGAAATATTCTGTTTTGACCTGACCTCAGGGCATAACCTACTGTTTTTTTACTCTACGCGGCACACCTGCCTTCAATCAGTGAAATCGACCTGCGCCGCCAGACCCAGATGGGGATAAAGCGCATCGATTCGAACCAGGTCATCACGCATTTCTTCGGCGATCCAGTCGCGGACACTTTCAACCACCGGGCGCACCGGACGGTTGCTCGGGGAGACCAGGCAGCAGCGACGCGAGGCTATTCGCAGATGATCGGTAGCCGGTAACAGTTCGCCCTTCACCAGGCAGTGGGAAACCACGTTCAACCAACCCAATGCAACGCCCTGCCCGAGCAAGGCCGCCTGCACCACCACGGCGTAATCGGAAAATACCAGGGCGTTGTCACTGCGGCCGGGAGCCGCGAAGTCCTCGGCCCAACTGCGGTCCTGATTGTCCATATTGATCAGCGTCGGCGGACATTTCTGGTTGCTGCTGTTCACCACATTCTTGAGGTACGAAGCGTTGCACACCGGTAGGGTAATTTCCGGGACGAGCAGCCTGTCTGCGGCTTTGACGCTGCCGGCGTCCAGATAACGCATGCCCAGATCGACATCCACCAACGGCCCGCCGATGCGCCCCGACATCAACTGGTAACGCATGTCCACGGTGGGAAAGCGTTCATTGAAGCGGCTCATGCGCGGCATCAGCCAGTGGGTGGTGAACGCCGTGGAGACCGAGAGGGTAACGGTTTCAATGCCCGTGGCCCGGGACTCGATTTCGCTGATCGCCGACTCGATGGTGCTGAAGCCTTCCTGCACCCGCCGATACAAAATGCTGCCACTTTCGGTCAGCCTGGCACCGCCGCGCACCCGCTCGAACAGCTGCACGCCAAGGTGTTCTTCCAGCCGCGCCAGCATGCGACTGACCGCAGGCTGGCTGACGCACAACTCATCCGCCGCACGCGTGAAGCTGCCACAACGCGCGGCCGCCTCGAAGACGAATAATGAGCTGGAGCTGGGGAGCTTGCGACGTAGGTTAGACATGACCTGAGTTTATGCCTGACACAACTATTAGTAAATTGCCGGAATGAAAAATACCGGCTTATTCTTGCGAGGAAACGGCCATGTTTATTGCCTGAAAAAACTCGCTTGCCGCCCCTTTCAATTCGCCTGCAAAAGAGCACTTTTCCCATGCACAACGCGCTCAAGTTCTATATCGATGGTGGCTGGGTCGAACCGCATTCCAGCAGTCGCATGCCAGTGATCAATCCGGCCACCGAGCAACCGTTCAGCGAGATTGCCCTGGGCAATCAGGCTGACGTCGACGCCGCCGTGTCTGCAGCGAAACGCGCATTCCCGGCGTTCGCGCAGACTTCAGTGGCGCAACGCAAAGCGCTGATCGAGCAGATTCTGGCTTCGTTCATGAAGCGCTACGACGAGATCGCCGAAGCAATCATGCTCGAAGTCGGCGCGCCGAAAAGCCTCGCCCACGACTGGCAAGCCGGGATCGGCAAGCGCCATCTGCAGGAATTGCTACGCAGCCTGGACAGTTTCGCCTTTCAGAAAATGCGCGGTTCGACCCTGATCAATTTCGAGCCGGTGGGCGTGGTGGCATTGATCACGCCATGGAACTGGCCGATCAACCAGATCGTCTGCAAGGTCGCGCCGGCCCTGGCTGCCGGCTGCACCATGGTGCTCAAGCCCAGTGAAATCGCGCCGCTGAACGCGCTGTTGTTTGCCGAGGTGATGCACGAGGCCGGCGTGCCTGCCGGGGTCTTCAACCTGCTCAACGGTGACGGGCCTACGGTGGGCGCGGCGCTGGCCGGTCACCCGGATGTCGATATGGTGTCGTTCACCGGCTCGACTCGCGCCGGGGTCGAAGTCGCCCGTCTCGCGGCGCCGACGGTCAAGCGCGTGCATCAGGAACTGGGCGGCAAGTCGGCCAATATCCTGCTGGATGATGCAGACCTGGAAAGCGCGGTAACCGCCGGGGTCAATTCCTGCTTCGGCAATAGCGGGCAATCCTGCAACGCGCCAACCCGCATGCTGGTGCCCGCGGCCTTGCATGACCAGGCAGTAGACATCGCCAGGCGCGCGGCCAGTGCTTGTCGTCTCGGCCCGCCGGAAGATCCGCAAACCACCATGGGCCCGGTAATCAGCGAACGGCAGTACCAGGCCATTCAACGCATGATCGCCATTGGCATAGAAGAAGGCGCGCAATTGGTCTGCGGCGGATTGGGACGCCCTGCACATCTTGATCAAGGTTATTACGTGCAGCCGACGATCTTCGCCGGGGTTGCGCCGCACATGGCTATTTCCCGAGATGAAATCTTCGGCCCGGTGCTGTGCATCCAGCCCTATGCCGACGAACAACAGGCGGTTGCCATGGCCAATGACAGCGTGTTCGGCCTCGCTGCCTATGTGCAGTCGGCAAGTCTGGAACGTGCGCGAGCCATTGCCTTTCAACTGCGGGCTGGCAGCGTATCGATCAATCATCCGGCATGGGACGCGGGCGCGCCGTTCGGTGGCTACAAACAGTCCGGCAATGGTCGCGAATATGCAGAGTGGGGGCTGGAAGCGTTTCTTGAGGTCAAGGGCATCATCGGTTATCAGCCTTGAGGTGACGGCTTTGAACCGAAAGCCGGGCTAAACAAAAAAGACCGCCCTGATCAGGCGGTCTTTTGCGTTGCACTGCTGCTCATGGCCTCGGCCTTGATCAGATCGGCAATACGCTCGGCGATCATAATGGTCGGCACGTTGGTATTGGCGCAAGGAATCGAAGGCATCAGCGACGCATCGCACACCCGCAGATTACCGACGCCGATCACCCGGCCGTCACTCAGGGTTACCGCTGCCGGATCATCGCTGCGCCCCATGCGACAAGTGCCGGAAGGATGCCAGGTGCCGCCGACGTTGTTGCGCACGAACTCGGTGAGAACCACATCGTCGGCCAGGAGCTTGTCCAGAGTTACGCCCTGAGTGACCAGACCGTGAATCAACGCTTTGCGCAGCGGACCGGCGATGTCCAGCAACAGGCTCAACAACCCGCGCTGCACAGCATTGAACAGGCCCGGCATGGCTATTTTCGCCACCCGAGGCGAGTAGCTGGAGGGGAACACCACGCTGCGCACGCTGGTCATCGAAGGCGCTCGCAAGGTATTGCCACCCAGGCGCAACGCCTGCTTGAGACGCTCCAGATCGCGCGGATCCGAGAGCATGTCGAAATTCACTTCAGGTTCGTCAAAAGGATTGTTGGAAACCAGGCGCAGCCGCCCTCGGGAATAAGACTTATTGACCCAGAAGAACATCGTACCCAGCCGGTAGCCCACCGAATGCCAGCCCGAGCGCGACAGGATTGCGCCATGCATGTCGCATTCAACGGTGTTATTCAACCCGGACGAAAAGCGCACGATGGCCTGTTCGTGATGCTCATCCTTGAATGGCGTGCGCCCGGCTTTTTCCAGCAATGCGGACACGGCGATCGACGGATGCTCCATCAGATTGCCGCCGACGCCCGGACGATCCACCACCAGGCGAATGCCCAGATTGAGCAGCTCATTGACCGGGCCGATGCCGCTGCGCATCAGCACCGCAGGGCTGTGGATCGCACCGGCGCAGACAATCACTTCGCGGGCCATGACCTGCTCGACCGCGCCGCCCTGTCGGAGCAACCGCGCGCCCGTGGCCCGGCCCGCTTCGATCAGCACTCGATCAACAACCGTGTCGGTGAGCAAGGTCAGATTACGCCGCTGGCGCACTTCGTCCGTCAGGTAGCAGACCGATGTCGGAATGCGCTCGCCCTGTTCGCTGACGCCAATGGCCCCGGCATACACGCCCTCCTCCCATACGCCATTCTGATCTGCCTTGCGGACCAGGCCGCGTTCGGCCAGGGCATTGATCACCGCGTTGACGAAAGGTGACAGCGCAGCCTCGGGGGTGCGCCGAATTCTGATGGGGCCTTGTGAACCGTGCAGCGGGCCATTGAAATCGCAGTCTGTTTCCAGCTTGCGAAAATACGGCAGCACGCTTTGCCAGTTCCAGCCGTCGGCGCCCAGTTGCTGCCATTCGTCATAGTCGGCCGGAGCGCCGCGATTGGTCATCAGCGCATTAATCGCCGACCCACCGCCGAGAATCCGCGCCTGTTCATAGCGACGTTCCGCCTGCGGCTTGCCACCCATTCTGGCGGCCAGCCGTTTCCAGATATTGCTGACGTCCAGATAGGCCCGCCCCGGATAACGGCTGCGAATCGCTGTCGGCATGTCCCCGGCAGAAATGTCGCGCCCGGCCTCCACCAGGCACACCTTGTGGTCGGGGTTTTCCGAGAGCCGCGCGGCCAGCACGCAACCCGCGCTGCCGCCGCCGAGAATCAGGTAGTCGATCATGGGCTGCCCAGTCCCTTACTGAACGAACTGCAACCAGCGATCCTTGGCGGCGATGCCGGCCGGCGACGACCACCATTCTTCGGAAAGCAGCGCCTGCTTCGCCGCGTTATCTGGCGAACTTGGCAATTCCTTGGCGCGTTCAGCGGTGATCTTGCCGGTGGCAAAGGCCGCCGGGTTGCCCGGACCGTAGTCGATGTACAGCGGCAGATTGGCCTGCAGATCCGGCGAAACCGCTTCGTTGAGGAACTTCACCGCCGTCGCATAGTTGGGCGCGTTCTTGAGGATGCATAACTGGGTGTTCTGCAACAGACCGTCGTTGTAGGTGAAATCCACGTCGGTGTTGTCCTTGCGCACGGCGCTGGCGCGCCCGTTCCAGATCATCAGCATGTCGACTTCGCCGTCATTGAGCAGTTGCGCCGACTGGCCGCCGGAACTCCACCACACGGCGATATCCGGCTTGATCTGTTGCAGGCGTTTATAGGCGCGATCCACATCCAGCGGATAAAGCTTGTCGCGAGGCACGCCGTCCGACAGCAAGGCGGCTTCCAGCGTACCCATCGGGTCGTTGCGCAAGGCGCGGGTACCGGGGAAGTCCTTGACGTTCCAGAAATCGGCCCAGCTCTGCGGCACTTTTTTCAGGGTTTTCTTGTTGTAGCCGAGCACCGACGAATAGAACTCGTAGGCAACCGACCAGGGGGTGCGGTAAGCCGCGGGCATGCCTTGGGCATTGGGCATCTTGCTCAGGTCCAGCGGCTCGATCAAACCTTCCTTGCCGCCGCGAATGCAGTTCGAGGTTGGCGTATCGATCACATCCCACAAGGGTTTTTTCGTCTCGCCCTGGGCTTTGACCATCGGCCATGCGTCGGGAACGCTGTCCTGTTTGACGGTAATGTTCAGGCGCTTCGCAGCCGGATCAAGGATCGCCTTGGTCTGCGCCTCCTGATAAGTCCCGCCCTGGGAAACAAATGTAATCTCGGCCGCCATCGCGGGGATCGAGCAAGCTACCGACAGACACAGCAGGGATAAGACTGAACCACGGGACAAGGTTTTCATGGCAAATCATCCTGAACGTAGATTAATTCGGCAGCTTCAAAAAACCTCGACTGAATCCTGGCAATGGCTTGCGTGCTCAGGTCTGATTTTTTTGTTTTACCGAGCGGGACGGCAGGACGTTACAAGAGCTGATCCCGAGTCGACAATGAACGAATAGTCAGACAGCGCATAACTTCAGGTTATAAAACGAATCTCGGGAACGCCCTATCCACGTCAACGCGAACCTGGGTGGACGCGAGCTTGCTCGCGAAGCGGTGTACCTGAAATCACTTCGCGGGCGAGCCACGCTTGTAGCGATCTGGGGCTTGCTTTGAATGATGCACCCACCCAGCAAGTACAAACGCTCATATTTAACTCGCCAGAAAGCAGGTTCTACCGTATCGGCGCGGCGAACGGCAGACGCTTGGCCAACGCCTGGGCCAGGTAATGGGTAAACGCCGAAATCCGCTGCGGCAAATGGCGACGCTGCTGGTAAACCGCATAGATATCCCCATTGGGTGCCTGATGATCTGCCAGCACCGCTTGCAGACGCCCGCTTTCCAGATGTTCCTGAACGTCCCAGCGTGAACGCAGGATCAGGCCGTGCCCCTCCAGCGCCAGACCGACCGTGACTTCACCGTCGTTGCTCGACAAGGTTCCGCTGACCTTGTGGGCATAGTCGACGCCGTCCTTGTGGAAACGCCAGATGGCATAGTCGCTGCCGAACTGACGCAGCACGATGCAGTTATGCCGGACCAGATCCGTCACCTGTTGCGGCGCAGGCATGCTTTCCAGATAGCGCGGCGCGGCGCAGAGAATGCGCGGATTTTCCAGCAGACGAATACCAATCAACCGCGAGTCAGGCGGCTCGCCCATGCCCACACCGAGATCGAACTGATCGTCCAGCAGACTGACCGGCTGGTTGGTCAACTCCAGGGAAATCTCCAGTTGCGGATGCAGTCGGGCAAAGCTAGACACCACCGGCGCCAGATGACGACGACCAAATCCCAGCGTGCCATTGATGCGCAAACGCCCATGCAGCGTCGGTTGGCGGCTGCTCAGCGCGCTCTCCAGTTCTTCGAGCTGACGCAGGATCGGGCGGCCGCCGTCCAGATAGAGCCTGCCTTCGGGCGTCAGCGACAAGCGGCGGGTGGTGCGTTGCAGCAATTGCACGCCCAGGCGACTTTCAAGCTGGCTCAAGCGTTTGCTCACCGCCGGCAGCGACAAGCCCAGGTGACGCGCCACCTCCGTCAGGCTGCCGCGCGTCGCCACCTGCTGAAAGAACGCCAGGTCGTCGATCATGCTCAAGGGATTGTTTCCTTAAATCTAAGAATGGCTTTCGTTCAAGGCCAATTATTAATTCAGAAACACTGCATACACTGAGTCGCATCCACTGATCAATCCCCTGGAGACGAACACATGAGCAAGACCCACTACAAAATTGCAGTGATCCCCGGCGACGGTATTGGCAAGGAAGTGATGCCCGAAGGCGTCCGCGTGCTGGATGTGGTCGCGAAAAACCACAATCTGCAGCTGCAATGGGATTGGTTCGATTTCGCCAGCGCCGATTATTACCTGGCCCACGGCAAGATGATGCCCGACGACTGGTTCGAGATTCTCAAGGGCTATGACGCGATTTATTTCGGTGCCGTCGGTTGGCCGGATGTAGTGCCGGATCATATTTCCCTGTGGGATTCGCTGTTGCAGTTCCGCCGCGAGTTCGATCAGTACGTTAACCTGCGCCCGTGCCGCCTGATGCCCGGCGTCAAGGCGCCGCTGGCCAATCGCAAGCCCGGCGACATCGATTTCTGGGTGGTGCGCGAGAACACCGAAGGCGAGTATTCCAGCGTTGGCGGCAAGATGTTCCCCGGCACTGATCGGGAAATCGTCCTCCAGGAAACGGTGATGACCCGCATCGGCGTCGACCGCATACTGAAGTTCGCCTACGAACTGGCGCAGAGCCGGCCGAAGAAACACCTGACCTCGGCCACCAAGTCCAACGGCATCGCCATCACCATGCCGTACTGGGATGAGCGCGTCGTGGAAATGGGCAAGAAATACCCTGAAGTCAAGGTGGACAAGTACCACATTGATATCCTCACCGCGAACTTCGTCCTGCACCCGGACTGGTTCGATGTGGTGGTGGCCAGCAACCTGTTCGGCGACATCCTCTCCGACCTCGGTCCGGCCTGCACCGGCACGATTGGCATCGCGCCATCGGCGAATATCAACCCGGAGCGGCACTTCCCGAGCCTGTTTGAACCGGTACACGGCTCCGCACCCGACATCGCCGGCAAAGGCATCGCCAATCCCATCGGGCAGATCTGGTGCGGCGCCATGATGCTCGAACATCTGGGTCATCCCGAAGCTGGCGCCGAAGTGTTGACCGCCATCGAGACCGTCTTGGCCATGGGCCCGGAACGCGCGCCGCTGACGGCCGATATTGGCGGTACCGGCAACACCGAATCCCTGGGCAAAGCCATCGCAGCGGCCTGCGAGCGCTGAAATAAAGCGCAATCTCCCGTTTGCCAGACGAGAAACGGGGGATTGTTGCGTTCGAATCAGGCATCTTCATCCCTCACTTCAGCGCTGTGAGAACCACCATGACCTTGCTGTTCAAGATCGATGATGCACGTGGCCAAGTCTGGAAATCCCTGTTCCGGCAACATGCGCCAGACATCGACGTGCGTCTGGAATCCGACGGCGGTGATCCGGCTGACGTGCGCTATTTCGCCTCGTGGATCGCGCCCAAGGCGTTGCACAGCACTTACCCCAATCTGCAAGTGGTGTTCGCCACCTCGGCGGGCGTCGATCAGTTCGACCTGAGCGAACTGCCGCCGCACATCGACGTGGTGCGCATGCTCGACCCCGGCATTGCCCAGGGCATCATCGAATACGCCTGTTTCGCCGTGTTGAGCCTGCATCGCGACATCCCGCTGTACCTCGACCAGCAACGCCAGCATCAATGGCAAAACCGGCCGCTGGTGCCTGCCAGTCAACGACGCGTTGGCGTGATGGGCCTGGGCAATCTGGGCGTGGCGGTGCTGCAAAGCCTGCAAGCGTTCGGCTTTGCCCTGAGCGGCTGGGCACGCTCGGCCAAAACCATCGAGGGCGTGCAGTGCTTCGCCGGACAGGAGCAACTCAAGCCGTTTCTCAATCAATGCGATGTGCTGATCTGCCTGTTGCCGCTGACCGATGACACGCGGGGCATCATCAACGCCGAGCTGCTGGCGGCCCTGCCCCAAGGCGCAAAACTGATCAATCTGGGGCGCGGCGGGCACCTGGTGGAAGCCGATCTGCTCGACGCGTTGGCGTCAGGCCAGATTGATCGGGCGATTCTCGACGTGCTCAACGACGAACCTCCAGTTGATGACCATCCTTACTGGCAACACCCACGCATCTGGCTGACCCCGCACATTGGCGCGATGACATCGCCGCAGACGGCATTCGAAGTCCTGCTGGCCAATATCCGCCGCCATCAACGCAACGAATGCATGCCGGGCACTATCGACCGTAACGAAGGATATTGAGCCACGGCACCCTGACCATATCCAAAACGTATCGAACCGCAACTTTCTATATATTTTTAATTCCCTATCGCAAGCATTAGCCTTTGGAAACCGCGCGCTGTGACGAGCAGATGCGCGGTAATAATTCTAAAAATAAAAAGGCAACACGCCCGGGAATAAAAATGCACAAATCCCCTTCTGCTCTAGGTTTTACCACTGCTGTGCTGGTTTTTTCGATGGCTCTGCCGTCCATGGCCGAGGCCGACTTTCTAGAAGACAGCAAAGCCGAACTCGAACTGCGCAATTTCTATTTCAACAGTGACTATCGTCAGGACGGCGCCGCTCAGTCCAAACGCGACGAGTGGGCACAAGGCTTTCTCCTCAAATACGAATCGGGCTTCACCGAAGGCCCGGTGGGTTTTGGTGTCGATGCCATGGGCTTGTTCGGCCTCAAGCTGGACTCCGGACCGGATCGCCAGAACTCGGGCCTGCTGCCGGTAGGTGACGAAAAGGCGCCGGATAATTATGGCCGCAGCGGCGTGACCGGCAAGGCGCGGATTTCCAAGACCGTGCTGCGCGTCGGCACCTTGACCCCCAAACTGCCCACCGTGCTGCCCAACGACGGCCGACTGTTGCCGCAAACCTTTCGCGGCGCCCAGGTGACGTCCACCGACATCGACCGCATGACCCTCAATGCCGGACAGCTGACCAGCAATACCCTGCGCAACGTCAGCGGCCATGACGATATTGAAGTGGCGGCCAAAGGCGTCAAAGGTGCCGTGCCCAGCGATCAATTCAACTTCGCCAGCGCCAGCTACGCCTGGGACAAAAACCTCACCACCAGTTACCACTACGGCGCACTGGAGAAGAACTACAAGCAACACATCTTCAATATCGTCCACACCTTGCCCATCGGCGAATCCCAGTCGTTCAAGACTGACCTGCGCTACGCCGACTCCAGCAAGGATGGCAATACCAACATTGATAACCAGGCACTCGGCGCGCGCTTCACCTATCGCATCAGCGGGCACTCGTTCGGCGCGGCCTGGCAGAGCATGAAAGGTGAAACCGGATTCCCGCACCTGGATGGCACCGATTCGTACCTCGTCAACTACGTGATGATCTCGCCGGACTTCGCCAACCCCGAAGAGAAATCCTGGCAGGCGCGTTATGACTTCGACTTCGCCAGCGTCGGCATTCCCGGCCTGACCTTCATGACCCGCTACCTCAAAGGCGACAACTTCGCCCGCACCAAAACCCTGGAAGGCACCGAGTGGGAGCGCGACACCGATATCAGCTACGCGTTCCAGAGCGCGCCGTTGAAGAACCTCGAAGTGACATGGCGTAACGGCAGTTATCGCAGCAACGGCACTGGCAACGACATCGACCAGAACCGCTTCATCGTCAGCTACACGCTGCCGCTGCTGTAAGCCCAATCAATCACTGACACGCCTTGGAATTCCCGGCATTCGTCGGGAACGGAGACCTGAATGAACACCAAGAAAACCCTGATCCACCTTGCCGTGGCCTATGTCCTGGCCACCAGTTACGGCGCCTATGCCGCGAACACGGCCGATGTTCCTTGCAGCACTACCGAACAATGCGCCGCCCAGGCCGCAAAAATCGGCGCCACGGTGGATAAATCCCAAGCCAGGGGCGATAAATCCGAAAGCCAGTTTTCCTGGCTGAACCGGATCAACAAGGCTTCAATCGTGATGCTCACCGAAGAAGGCATCGTCAAGCCGGAGATGGGCCGCAAGATTGCCGGGGGCGTGCGCTTCGCTATTGATCAGGCGGACAAACCCGGCGGCAAGCAGCCCAGCGATGTGTTGCAGCTTGAACAGATCATGACCGACAAGATCGGCCCTGAAGCGTCGCTGATTCACTCCGGCCGCAGCCGCCAGGACATGCTCGCCACTTACCGCCTGGCGAAGTTGCGCTTTCAGGTGCTGGCATATGCCGATGCGTTGAACTCGACCCGTCAGCGCGTGCTTGAACTGGCCGCGAAAAACGTCAACACCCTGGTCCCGGCGTACACCAACGGTGTGCAGGCCATGCCCATCAGCTATGCCCACTATCTGCTGGCGTTTGAAGCCGCTTTCGACCGTGACGGCCAACGCATCCGCGAGCTGTACACACGTCTGAATCAGAGTCCGATGGGCACGGCGGTGCTGGCGAACTCTGCTTACCCGCTGAACCGAGAACGTCTGGCGCAGCTGCTCGGCTTTGATAGCGTGCGGGAAAACTCCCTGGACTCCAGCCAGGTATCGACCTACGACATTCCGCTGGAAGCGGCGAATATCGCGTCGTCGTCGGCGATTCGGGTCGGCGCCATGATCGGCGACATTCACACGCAATATCACCAGATCCGCCCTTGGCTGCTGCTTGATGAAGGTTCGACTTACACCAGCAGCGCCATGCCGCAGAAGCGCAACCCTGGCCTGTTGATGCGCGCCCGTGAATCGGCTTCGGATGTGGTCGGCCTGGCGCAAACCGTGACCTTGCGCGCGCATAACGTCACCACCGGCATGACTGACTACAAGTTCGCCTTCGATTCCCTGGGGCTGTTCGCCTCGACCAAGGACATGTTCGACGGCATGAACAGCGTGCTGGATGCGTTGCAGGTTAATCCGCAACGGGCGCTGGACGAGCTTGAATCGGAATGGACCACTTCCATGGAACTGGCCGACACCCTGGAACGTCAGCACAAGGTGCCGTTCCGCATCGGGCACAGTTTTGCTTCGCTGATCGTCACCGAAGCCCGGGACAACGGCACAACACCCAAGACCTTCCCGTTTGCCGATGCGCAGAAGCTCTACACCAAGGCCGCTGACAAATACAACTGGACGCCCAACACGCTGCCTCTGGACGAAGCCGCGTTCCGCGCAGCACTCTCGCCGGAAAACATGGTCAAGACCCGCAAAGGCACTGGCGGTCCGCAGCCACAGGAAGTGCAACGCATGCTCGCCGAAGCACGGAAAACGCTGTCCGCCGACCAAGGCTGGTTGCAGGAACGCCGCCAGAAAATCACCCAGGCCGACGGCGATCTGGACCGTGCGTTCGAGAAGCTGCTGGATTCGAAGGGCTGATACGACACCAAAACCCTATGGGAGCTCACGAGCAGCGCGAGGCAGCGATATCACCCGTCTGACACACCGATTCGCGGCCGTCGTAACCTCCGAACGCTCCCACAGGGATCGTGCTCACATGCGATAACGTCAACAACCTGCCAACCCCTGCCGCAACGCAACCCGGTCAATGGACCCCTGCCAGCGGCAGATGACCAGACACGCGACGCAATTGCCCAGCACGTTGGTCAGGGATCGACATTTCATCAGGCGCTCGACGCCCAGCAACAGCCCCACGCTTTCCAGAGGAATGACATGCAGCATGTTCAAGGTGGCGATCAGGGTAAAAAACGCCGAGCCCGCGACACTGGTCGAACCCAATGACGTCAGCATGCAAATCAGTACTACACCGATCAATTGCACACTGCTCAGCTCCACTGCGGCGAGATGGGCAAGAAACATCACCGAGGTGGTGACGTAAATATTTGACCCGCTCAAGTTGAAGGTATACCCGGTGGTCAACACCAGACGCACAACTTGACGATCACACCCCAACTTTTCCAGCTTGCTTATCAGCCCTGGAATTGCCGCCACCGATGCGCCAGTGAATGTCACCAGCAATAGCTCTTCCTTGATATAAGCGCTCAGGCGCCACAAACTTATCCCGACCGCACGGGCGATACTTGCCAGAATAAAAATGACAAACAGCGCACACACCAGATACATGACAACCACAAATTTAAACAGCGGAAGAATTGACACAACCCCATATTTACCCACGGTAAATGCCATGGCACCGAATGCAGCGGCAGGAGCGAACTTCAAGATCAGGCGCAATACTCGAAATAACAGGCTGATTGTGACTTCCAGACGGGCCTGCAAAACTTCCCCCACCTGCCCGATCCGGGGCAATAGCAGCCCGGAAATCACCGCCAACAACATGACCTGAAGCACCAGACTCTGCGCCAAAGCCCTGCATATGCTGGACCATACGTCTCCCACGGAGAGTTCGCCGAACAGCTCGAGTGCCGACGGCGCCGGGTCGGCAAGTGCAGCCACCGCCCCGACAGGAAAGATCTGCGCTGTCGTCGTATCCAGACTGAACAACAGGGCTGTAGTCATCCCCAATAACAGCGAAACAATCGACATCAGCTGGAAATAAATAAATACCTTGCGCACCAGTCGCACATGTTTGCCTTGCTGGTGCAGACTCGCCACGCCGGAGCACACCAGCAGGTACATAATGAAAGGCATCAGTAAACCGATCAATTTCACGAAACCATCGCTCAACGGTTTCATGTAGACGGCCAGATCCGGACGCAGCAATCCCAACAGGACGCCACAACTAATGGCGAGCAGGATTTGCAGGGTTGCGTTCTTCAGAAGCTTGACAGGCATCGAGGCTCCGCCACAAAAAATATTATTGTTATTGTCGCAATGTCTCGGCTTCAGCCATAGTAGTCACGCGGATAATGAACCTCGGCATAATCTGTTTTTGGCCGCCCCGCAATAATAAGTCTTGGCACAGGATATACCAACATGGAACTTCGACATCTGCGTTATTTCGTCATGGTGGCCGAAGAACGACATTTCACCCGTGCGGCGGCGCGCCTGAATATGCAGCAACCGCCGCTGAGCCAGCAGATCCGCGCGCTGGAACAGGAACTGGGTTTCGAGCTGTTCAAACGCCATCCCAAGGGTGTCGATCTGACGGCGGGCGGGCTGGTATTTCTTGCCGAAGCCCAGGACATTCTGAGCCGGGTCGAACAAGGTGCGCTCAAGGCATCCCGGGCCGCCAGCGGTATCGAAGGCACGCTGGTCATCGGCTTCACCAGTTCCGCCGCCACGCATCCGCTGATCCCGCAAATCATCCGCGCGTACCGCGAACGTTATCCCGGTGTCGAAGTGGCGCTGAAGGAAGGCAGTGCCCGGGAGCTGACTGAAGAAGCCATCGAAGGCCGTCTCGATGTGGGCATTCTCCGGGCACCCGTGGGTCAGCACCAGAGCATCCAGTTTCATCGCCTGCATAACGAAGAAATGCTCCTGACCTTGCCAGTGCGCCACCCATTGCTCGCTCAGGTGGACGCGTCGATGCAGCTACCGGAAATCTCCATCAACGCACTCAAGGATGAAAAGTTCATCCTGGTACGTCGCCCCGGCGCGCCGGGCATGTATGCGAATCTGATCAAGGCTTGTCAGAACGCCGGTTTCAATCCGCACATCGCGTTTGAGGTGGAACGTATGCTGACCAACGTCAGCCTGGTGGCGGCGGGCGCCGGGGTGTCGATTGTTCCGGCCTCCATGAAGGATGTGCACCGCGAAAGCGTCGTGTACTGCCGGATTCTCGATGCCCGGCCGCGCCTTCTTGCGCCGCTTACACTGGTTTGTCGCACCTTCAATCCGCCCGCGCCATTGGAAAACTTCATTCTGCTGGCGCGGCACTTGAGCACGATCTATCGCAAGGGATAAGCGCAAAGGCTGAGGGTCAGCGCAGCACCGAACTCAGGTACTGCCGGGTGCGCTCTTCCCGTGGCGCGGAGAAAATCTGCCGGAGGACCTTGCTCAATGATGCGCCCGCTGTCGAAGAACACCACGCGATCCGCCACTTCCCGCGCGAAACCCATTTCGTGGGTGACGACGATCATGGTCATGCCTTCCTTCGCCAGCCCTTTCATGACGTTGAGCACATCGCCGACAGTCTCCGAGTCCAGCGCGGAAGTCGGCTCGTCGAACAGCAACAGGCGCGGGCGCATTGCCAGGGCGCGCACAATCGCCACGCGTTGCTGCTGACCGCCGGACAGTTCCGAGGGATAGCCGTTGGCCTTGTGGCGCAAGCCGACGCGATCAAGCAATTGCAACGCACTTTCCCGGGCCTCGGCCTTGGACATCCGCTTGAGCTTGACGGGCGCCAGGGTCACTCATTGACGCTCAGGGGTGACGCCCAGGGTCATCCAGCGTTTTCGCCAGCAAAACCCGGACGTGGCCATTTCGATTCACACCAGCGACTCGCCCACTGCCACGCACTGGACCGCCTCGCAATACTGCGATCTGGGCCTGGCGTCCTACATTGGCGAAGAAACGCCGGGAGTGAACCCGACGCTGATACATGGGTATTGAGATACGCCCTTTCCGCCCGCAGATCCGCTTCTCGACTTACCTGCTGTTGCCAGCGGATCGCCCGCAAAGCCTGCTGTCACAGCGCTTCGGCGCGCTGATCACCGAGATGCTCCCCGAGGCGGCCAAGGATTGGCAGTGAATGTTGGTCCCGCTGGATCGAGCGGGCGACGCTCCAATTCGCCCGCGAATAATCGATCCCGTTGGAGCGAGGCTTGCCCGCGAAGAGGCCGGTGTGAATTGCGCAAATCTAAGTCGACGGCACCTACACCTCGCGGATAAATCCGCTCCTACCCAGACTGTGTGAAAACTACTGCGCTCGACAATACTGCGTTAAAAACAGGCGAAAAATGCTCATTTAGAACACCTAGACTCCGCTTTTTCGCCTGTTTTTGCCTTGTCTTGTCATCGCTCGTGACGTTTTCACACAGTCTGTACAGGGTCATTGCATTTTAATTTCAAAATCGCCGCGATCCTGTAGGAGAATCGGCGCGATCCTGTGGGACCGGATTTATCCGGGAAGGCGTCGGTTCAGTCAGCGAGATAGTTGGAGCCAGTCCTGGCCCCTTCGCGAACAAGTTCGCTCCCACAATTTGAAAGTCGGCGCGATTCCAAAGTCGGCGCGATCCTGTGGGAGCGAGGCTTGCCCGCGAAGAGGCCGGTGTGAATTGCGCAAATCTAAGTCGGCGGCACCTACACCTCGCGGATAAATCCGCTCCTACAGGGTGGCCGCATTTCAGCCCAATCCCAGCAGAAAATCCTGCACGTAGGGCACCACGGAAATACCGGCGTGAGCGACGTTGGGCACGATGTCTTGCTGCACACGAATATCGTGGGCCTGCAGGTTGCGGGCGAGCGTGGCGTTGCGCTCGACACGGGTGCTGCCCGCGTCGTTGATGCCTTCCCTGAATTGCACCGAACCTGGGGCGTAGTGGATCTCCCAGGTTTCCAGATCGGCTGCGCCCACCAACAACTGCACATCCACTTCGCGCAGCGCAGGCAGGTTCAGGTTCTTGCCGAAGATTTTCTCGATGCCACCGGTGCCGACCCACCAGTCGCGGTGGTCATCGATCAAAGTCACCGAACCGGGCGCGCCGATGGACACGGAGCGCAGGCGTTCCGGGTGCAGGTAATAGAACCGATTGGCGAAGTGTCCGCCGCCGGAGTAACCAAACAGCGAAAAGCGCTCGAAGGTAGTGTTCAGAACCTGCGCAACTTCATCGACCATGGCCAGCAAAACCTGGTCATAACGGATATCCCCTTCGACCAGATACTTGAAGCCATGCGGATTACCATCACCCAGCGGTCCTACCGGAAACAGCGGCGCAAGGATCACGTATTTGTTGAAACGTCCGAACTCGGCAAAGGCATCGCGGTATTCGACCATGGTGCGCCCGGTGCCATGCACGGCGACCAGCAAGCGGTGTTCTTCCGGGCATTGATCGAAACTTTGCGGCACGTACAGGCAGTACGCAAATCGTGGATCCATGCGGCAGGAAAAAGTTGTCGTGGCGCCACGGTAATAAAGCTTGCGACTGCGTGCTTCCGGGCTGTCTTCAGGATTGGCTAACATCATTAAACCTCGGCGTTTTATGCCATTATTGGCAGCCATTATTGGCGAAGGGTCGGCGACTGAGTCCTGGCCCCCGCTGCATGAAATTTTTTCGCCCGGTATCAAGCTATGTGTGGACGTTTCCATTGAAGAAAACCGTTACTGATCGCAGCCAACTGGTGGTGCTGATCTCCAAAGACATCAACGCGGGCATCCTCCCGGCGGGCAGCTGGCTCAAACAGATCGATCTGGAGGAGCGCTACGGCAGCTCCCGCCTCGACGTGCGCCGGGCGCTGGACCAACTGGTGGTCAAGCGCATGGTCGAACATCTCCCCAATCGGGGTTACTACGTGCATACGCCGGACCTCGCGCAGGTCTCCGATGCCCGGGAGATTCGTGTTGCGCTGGAGTGCGCGGCGGTCAACCAGATGATCGTCAGCGACGCCGACCTGGAGCAGCTCGACGCCCTCGCCCAACGTTTCAATACGCTGGTGCAGGAAGGCACGCTGCTGGAACGCTACAACGCAAACCTGGATTTCCATCGCACCCTCTATGAGCTGTGCAGCAACCGGCAGCTGATCGAATTCATTGAAGACATGCGCAGTCGACCACCGTCATCTCCCGGCGGAACCTGGCGTACCCATGTGCGGGCCGAGCAATCGAGCCGGGAACATTTCCAGATGGTCGATGCCCTGCGCAACGACGACCGTGAACGGCTCAAACAACTGATTGCCGCGCATATCCGCCAGATCCCGCTGGAGCAATGATCCTCAAGGCTTGACGCTGACGCCCCAGAGGCGCGGCTTCTGGCCGATCCACGAGTTGTAACCCTCGACTTTCTGGTTCAGCGCCATGATGTCCAGCCCGTTGTACATGACGATCATCGGCACCTGGTCGATGAAGCGCTCATGCAATTGGTCGAACAGCACCTGGCGCTTGCTGACGTCGCCTTCCTTCAGCGATTGCGCCAGCAGGTCGATGGCAACCGGGTCTTCCCAGCCTTTACGCGGTTCCTTGTCCTTGTTGCCGGTGACCTGTTCAAAGCTCAGTGCAGGATCGAAACGCGCCGAATAGGTGAACGACATAGCCTGGTAGCGACCGGTCTGGTAACGCTCCAGTTGCGTGCCCCACTCCAGCACTTCAACCTGAACATTCATGCCAACGGCTTGCAGCATGGCCTGGGTAATGATCGCCAGGTCATAACTGGGCACCATCGAGCGACGGTTGGCGACGATGGTCAGCGGCTGACCGTGGTAGCCGGCCTGTTGCAACAGCGCAGCGGCCTTTTGCGGGTCGTAGCTGAAACCGGCTTTTTCGGCGGCACCGTAATAGTTGGACGCCACGCTGACGATGGAATTGTTGGCAACACCAAAGCCATTACTGGTGGTCGCCACCAGTTGATTGACGTCGATGGCCGCCGCAATCGCCTGACGAATGCGCTTGTCCTTGAGCAGTGGATCGCGGGTCTGGAACATCAGCACGTTCATGGTGGCGCTGGGCGATGTCGAGACTTTCAGACTGGCGTGGCTCTTGATTTCCGGCAGATCGGTCTCGGTGACTTCGGCCATGTCCAGGTCGCCGGAAAACAGCGCGGCCTTGACGGTTGCCTGATCGGGGATGATGACGAAACGCACCTCATCAGCCAGCGCCTGCTTGCCGCCGGTGTAACCATCACGCGGGCCGCGCAACGACTGATATTTGCCGAATCGGGTCAGGCTGACGTATTGCCCGCGCTTCCACTCGCCCAACTGATACGGGCCGGTGCCCACCGGTTTGACAAACTCGCCCTGGGCATTGAGCGATGCCTTGTTCAAGACGCCGGTGCCGCCGCAGTCGGTGCGCGCCAGGGTTGCGAGGAACATGCCGCTGGGCTTTTCCAGACGCATCACGACGGTGTGCTCGTCAGGCGCCTGGATGTCGATCACCTTGGTCAAGCCACTGCCATCGAACTCTGACAGACAACGCCATTGCGTCTTGGGCTCCATGTCGCGTTTCCAGCTCCAGAGCACGTCGGCGGAGGTCAGCGTGTCGCCGTTGTGAAAGATCACGCCTTTGCGCAGCGTGAAGGTGTAGCTCAGACCATCGGCAGAAACGTCGACTTTCTCGGCGAGCAAGGGTTTGACTTCGCCTTTCTCACCGTAGGCCACCAGCCCCTCGACCATATGCAGCACGACCTGATCGGTGCGGTCATCGCGGTTGACGCCGGGATCCAGCCCGCGAACATCCGAGTTCAGCGCCAGACGTAACGGCTGGGCTTGCACGACACCGGCGCCGAGCATGGCAACCAGACCACAGGCCAGAGCCTTCTTCACAGAGCTTTTCATCAGCGATTCCTTGGAAAAACCAACACATTCGCGCCGTCGCTCAAGCCACGGCATTCAGATAAATCACAGGTTGCTGCGCAAAAAACAGGCTTCAGGGCCCGGCACTGCTGCGCAGCTGATAGCTGCCGTCGGGCAAGCGCAGCAGCGGATTGGCGGCCGCCAGCAAGCGTCTAGTAAACGGGTGCTGCGGGTGATCGAAAACCTGCGCGATGCTGCCCACTTCCACCAGACAACCGTGCTGCATGACCGCAACCCGATGCGCGATGCGCTCCACGGCCGCCAGGTCATGGGAAATGAACAGACAGGCAAAGCCGTACTGCGCCTGCAAGCGCTCGAACAATTCGAGAATCTGTTTCTGGATGGTCATGTCCAGCGCCGAAATCGGCTCATCGGCGACGACCAGTTTCGGATGCCGAACCAGCGCCCGACCAATCGCCACCCGCTGGCGTTGCCCACCGGACAGCTGATGGGGAAAGCGCGTGGCAAATTGCTCGTCCAGGCCAACGTCCTTGAGGATGACGCGCACCCGCTCGGCGCACTGCGCGCGGGTCAGGCCGGGCACGTGACGCAAGGGTTCGGCGAGGATGTCAGCGATCCTGGCGCGTGGGTCCAGCGAGGACACAGGGTCCTGAAAAATCATCTGGCATTGCAGGCGGTGCTCGCGATTGCCACGCTTGAGAATGTCCACACCGTCAAAAAATATTTCCCCGGCGCTTGGCGTGATCAGGCCGACCACCGAGCGGCCCAAGGTGGTCTTGCCCGAACCGCTGGCGCCCACCAGCGCCACGGTTTCCCCCGCAGCAATCGTCAGGTTGACGCCATCCACCGCGCGCCTGGCTTCGGTACGGCGCATGAAACGCTTGCGGCCAGGGTGATCGATGGTCACGTTGCGAATGTCCACCAGCGGCGAAGACGTCGAAGGCGGCGCCAGTTCGCCTCGGGTCGGCAACGCCTCCAGCAACTGCCGCGTGTAGTCGGCCTTGGGGCCGAGCAGGATTTCCCGGGTCGGCCCGGTCTCCACGGCCTTGCCGTGACGCATCACGACGACCTTGTGGGCATGGCGCACCACCAGCGACAAATCGTGGCTGATAAACAGCACAGCGGTGCCGTATTCCCGAGTCAGTTCCAGCATCAATTCGATGACGTCGGCCTGAGCCAGCGTGTCCAGCGCCGTGGTGGGTTCGTCGGCGATCAGCAAGGCCGGACGCAACAGCATCACCGAGGCAAGCATGATGCGCTGGCGCATGCCGCCGGAAAATTCATGGGGGAACGCGCTCAGGCAGCGTTCCGGGTCGTCGATGCCAATGCGGCGGAGCATTTCCAGCGACCGGGCGCGAATGGTTTTCTCGTCCTGATCGGTGTGCAGGCGCAACCCTTCAGCCATTTGCTGGCCGATAGTCAGGGTCGGATTCAGCGAAACCATGGGTTCCTGGAAGACCATGCCGATCCGCGCGCCGCGCACCTGGCGCAGTTGCTCGTGATCGAGCGTGCACAGGTCAACGTCATCGAGCAGCAACTGCCCGGACGAAACCCGCATGGGTGGCGGCAGCAGACCGATGACTGCGCGGGCCGCCATGGTCTTGCCGCTGCCGGATTCGCCCACCAGGGCGACAATCTCACCCGGCGCCATATCAAAACTCAAGCGATCGACGGCAAGCGCGCCATCGACGCCGACCTGGATGCTCAGATTGCTGACGCGCAGCAATGGCTTCACGCTGTTCATTAGCGGTTCATCCTTGGGTCGAGGCGATCACGCAATGCATCGCCGAAGAGGTTAATGCCGATCAAGGCGATGGCGATCATCAAGCCCGGGAAGAAGCCCAGCCATGGCGCAGTGGCCAGATGCGGACGGCTGGCGGCGAGCATGTTGCCCCAGGTCGCCGCCGGCGGCGGCACGCCGAGACCGAGAAAACTCAGGGCGCTTTCCGAGAGAATCGCCCAGCCGAACATGCTGGTGGCCAGGACAATCAGCGGCGCCACGCAATTGGGCGCGATGTGCTTCCACATGGTGTACAGCTCGGAATTGCCGATGACCCGCGACGCCTCGATGAACTCCCGCTCGCGCAATGACAGCACCGTGCTGCGCACCACGCGCACCACCGTCGGGATGTAAGCGATGCCCAACGCCAGGACGATGCCGTACTGGCTGGCGCCGACAATCGCCAGCAAGCCCAGCGCCAGCAACATGCCGGGAAACGCCAGCAGCGCGTCGTTGACCATCATCAGCAAGCGGTCAGTCCAGCCGCGCAGGTAACCGGCCAACAGGCCGAACAGCGTGCCGATGGTGATCGCCAGGGAAACCGTCAACAGGCTGATCCACAGACTGGTGCGGGCACCGATGATGATTCGGCTGAGCACGTCACGGCCGAATTCGTCAGTACCCAGCACATGCGTCCATGACGGCGGCTGAAAGCGATGCAGCAGGTCCAGCTTCAAGGGGTCGTAAGGGGTCCAGAACACGCCGATCAGGGCCATCGCCAGCAGCACTGCCACCAGCAGGCCGCCGATCAGGGCGTTGAAGGACGGCATGCGCATCCTGCGGGCGGGTGCCGCAGCGGGCACAGCTATCGGCAGTGACTCATTCAGCGTCTTCATACTTTCACCCGAGGATCGAACAGCGGATACATCAGGTCGACGACCAGATTGACCAGCACATAAACAAAGGTGATCAACAGCAGGCTGCCCTGCAGCACCGGATAGTCCCGGGCATAGATGGAGTCGACCATCAGCCGGCCGATGCCCGGAATGGTGAACACGGTTTCGATCACCGCGATACCGCCGAGCAAGTTACCGAGGATCAGGCCGATCAGCGTCCAGGTGGGCGCGAAGGCATTGCGCAGCGTGTGGCGCCAGAGCACCGCGCGTTCCGACAAGCCTTTCGCTCTGGCATGGGCGATGTAATCCAGGCGCAGCACTTCGATGGTGCTGGCCCTGGCCATGCGAATGATCACCCCGCTCTCATGCAGGACCAGCGTGGCAATCGGCAGAATCACGTAAGTCAGCGCCTTGCCGAAATCTTCGCCAAACGGCACATAGCCCACCACCGGCAACCAGCCTAGCGCCAGGCCAAACGCATACAGCAACAGCAGACCCATCCAGAAACCGGGGATCGACAACAGCAAGGTCGCCGCTGTCACCAGCCCGAGATCCACCAGGCTGTTCTGCTTCCAGGCGGCAAGCATGCCCAGAGGCACGGCAATCAGCGCGGCGAGAAACACCGCGCCCAGCACGATGGTCAGGCTGACGCTGAAGCGGTCCAGTACCAACGGCAATACCGCTTGCTGACTGGTGATGGAATGACCCAGATCACCGCTCAGCACCGCTTTGATCCAGATCAGGTACTGAATCCACATCGGCTGATCCAGCCCCAGGGACTGACGCAGCGCGCTCAAGTTGGCCGGGTCGGCCATATCGCCGAGCATCAGCAATGCCGGATCGCCGGGAATCAGGCGAATCATCGCGAACACCGCGATGGAAATCAGCAGCAGCGTCGGAACCGCCATGGCCAGACGCGCAAGGATCAAACGGAACATTTATCTACCTCGGTACTGTACTGGCCGAAATGCATTTCAGTAGGAGCGAGCTTGCTCGCGAAGAACGGTAACGCGTTGGATCTGGCTAACCGAGGCGCCCGCTCGCTCAAACAGAAAAATGAAAACGCCTACCATACTGCGTACCGTGCGTAATCGGACTCCATCTCCAGCTGGTACTTGCCGAAAAGACTACTAATCGCTGGCAGCGGTGCGATTTCCATGTAGCCGCTGGCCGGGCGCATGACAATCATCGCCACAGTTGCCGACAGATTGTCTTCACCGCTGGAACTTGGCCGCGGCGGACGGCACACGGCGAACGGCGTGCCGAAGTCATCGAAGAAAGCGGTTTTCATGTGTTCCAGGGTCAGGTCGCCCTGGCGCTGGCGAAGGATTTTCTCGACCCGGATGTCGCGGTAGAAACTCTCCGGGGCGCCACCGATGCCGGTATTATTCAACTTGACCTGTGCCACCGGGCTGCGCCAATGGTTGGCATGCACCAGCAAACCGTTGTCTTCAAACAACGGGAAAACTTCGTCGGGCGCACACTCGTAGTTGATGCCGAAACCACCGGCATGGCTGAGCATCATGTTGTTGGAGCCGGACTTGGGCGTCACCGCCACGACCTTCATCGCCAAGGCGAAATGATTGGCTTCCAGCGCCTTGCGCCGAATCAACGGCAAGGGCACGCCCAGGGTCTGGTAGTCGCGGTCGGATTCGAGGTTATTGCCGGTGATTGCGGTGCCGATGGAGTTGAGTCCCGCCCGGCCCAGGCCACCGGCTTCAGTAAAGGTCAGCACATCCGGACCGTCTTCACGGCGGATATGCAGGACCACGCCGGTTTCAGCGCACTCGGCGCGCCAGTCCCAGTTCTGCCCGTGCAGCAACTCGTTGTGCAAGGTGGCGCCGGGCAGGATGATCGCCCCGGTACAGCCATCCAGCTCAGGCCTGTCCAGCATGTTGCGCCGGCCCAGATGGATAATCTCGGTCCGTGCGTTGATCAGGACGATAGCCTCGAAATCCCGACCGCAACCCAGGGCAATGCCGCGCATTTCTTCCAGGTACTGCGGCTCAAAGGCTTCTATGTTGGGCACGAACTGATTGACCAAGCGCCGAATGCCCGCCCAGTCGTAACCCATGTCCAACAATTGCTGACTGTAGACTTCGATGCTGCGGGCAATGATCAGCGGACAGGCTTTGCCGTATTGCACGCCGCGTTCAAATGGCGTGCCGCTGATTTCGATGCAAGGGAACAGACGACTCATGTCACCACCTCAGTTGTTTGGCGGTTACCTGAGCAAGACCCGAGCCAAAAACCAAAAAACCCAGACAATATTGGCGCCAATTTAGGTCTTTAAAAAAACATAACCCTGTTTCGCCTAATTTTGGTGCGCAAATACGAGTGCTGACTGGGTAGATGTTCCACAAACGTGCAGATAAGTGACAAATCCAATTGCCGGCCAATCAGGCAGTAGCACCTGATCGGCCGCTATCCATCAGCGCCGTTCTTCTCGAATGAATGGCTCACCCAAGGCGCCCGGTTGGCTGCCCGACCTGGCCGCCGAGTCGCGCTGGCCCATGGCGACCCAGATCATCACCAGCAGCGTGACTGCGTAGGGCGTCATCAGCACGAAGTATTGCGGCAGGCGTACGCCCGTGGTCGCCAGTTGCGGAATCAACGCTTCGATGCAGCCGAACAACACGGCTCCGGCAAGCGCCCGCCATGGCGACCAGCGCGCGAAGATCACCAGGGAAACGGCAATCCAGCCGCGCCCGCCGGTCATGTCGGCAATCCACATCTTGGTGCTGAGCACAGAGATGTAACCGCCCGCCAGACCGATCAACGCCGCACCGGCCATGATCGCCGCCAACCGATAACCCAGCACCGAAATACCGGCGGCGTCCGCAGCCTGGGGATTCTCGCCCACGGCACGCAAGCGCAGGCCGTGGTTGCTGCGATTGAGGAACCAGACCGCGGCGATGAAGATGATCGGCGTGAGATAGACCAGCGGATTTTGCACGAACACCTTGCCGATCAGAGGCAGCTCGGAGAACGGCCAAAGTGCTATGGCCGACAACCCGGTGACCGGGTGGTTGGTCCACTCCAGCAAGGTGCCGAGCAACCCGGTCAAGCCCTGGCAGAAGAACACCAGAGCGAGACCGGCGATGACCTGGTTGATCCGCATCACCAGCACCATCAGCGCGAACAGCAACGACACCACGCTGCCCGCAAGCATTGCCGCGAGTAACGAAATCAGTGGCGTACTGAAGCTCAGTTGCGCACCGATGGCCGCCAGCGCGCCCACCAGCATCAGGCCCTCGGCACCCAGCGCCAGCACCCCTGCCCGTTCGGTAAGAATCAGACCCAAGGCTGCGAGGGCGAAAGGTACGGCGAAGTCGGGCGAGTTGCCCAACCAGTTGGCGATCATGTCCATCAGGATTCTCCGCCTTGAACAACCTGGATGCGCCGCATGCGATGGCGAATGAAAAAATCCGACGAAGCCACGCAGATCACCAGGATCGCCTGGATCAGCTGCACCATGGAAAACGGGATCTGGTAGAACACCTGCAAGCTGCGCCCGGCCACAAACAGCATTGCCACAAGCAGGGCCACAATAGTCGCCGCCAGCGGATTGTTACGTGCCAGGAACGCGATGAGAATTCCGGAAAAACCGTAACCTTGATAGAACGCCTGAGTCAGACGCCCTTCCTGCCCCGCCGTGACGATAAAACCGGCGATGCCTGCCAACGCGCCGGACAACAGCACCGTGCCGATGATCATCTTGCGCACCGGCACGCCGACCGCGCTGGCCACGCGCGGGTTGGCATCGACGAAGCGCAGGTACAGGCCGGCGCGGGAAATGCCGATGAACCACAAGGCAAACAAGGTGACCAACCCGGCGAGCAGGATCGCGGCGTTGTAGCCGTCGAACAGATCCGGCAAACGCTCGAAGCTGCGAAACGCCGGGGAATATGGAAAATTGTCCCGGGGATCTTTCCAGCTGCCATACAGCAGATGCAGGAGAAAATTGGCGGCAATGTAATTGAGCATCAGCGTCGAGATGATCTCGTTGACCTTGAGGCGCAGCTTGAGCAGCACCGGCGCCAGCGTCCAGAGCACGCCGCAGATCATCGCGGCAGCCAGCATCAGCGGCAAACGAATGGCCGGCGGACCCACTTCGAACAATGAAATGGCGGTGGCACCGATGCCGCCCCAGATCATCTGGCCTTCGAGCCCGAGGTTCCAGAACCGCGCGCGAAACGCCATGCAGCCCGCCAACCCCACCAGAATCATCGGCGCGGCCTGAAACAGCACGGACTTGAAGTTCTGCGGATCGAGCACCGTCAGCACCACGAACTCGTTGAGCAGTTCTTCGGCTGGCACCCCGGCACCGACCAGAATCGCCGCCGAAATCCCCAGGCCAACCACCAGCGCCAGCGCGATGATCAGCGCCTGCCAATACCAGGCCAGTTGCTGGCGAATTTCCAGGGCGTAACGCCGCGCCAATAACGGCTGATGGCGTGGCTTTGGGGACGGCGTGACATGCAAAAAAGATTCAGGAATGACGTCAGTCATGACTCACCATCGCCTTGCCAATCGCCTGACGATCCGCAGGACGCTCGAATTCCGCGACAATACGGCCGCTGTTCATGACCCCGATGCGGTCGGCCAGCGCCAACACTTCATCAAGGTCTTCGCTGATCACCAACACCGCTGCGCCAGCGTCGCGAGCCGCGCGCAGTCGCCCGTGTACCGCCGCCGTGGCCCGCGCATCCAGACCGCGACTCGGGCTATGCACCAACACCAATTGCGGATCGCGGCTGAATTCCCTGGCGATCACCAGTTTTTGCGCGTTGCCGCCGGAGAGTAATGCGGCTTTCTGTTGCAGCGAACGCACGCCTTGTACATCGAAGGCGCTGATCGCCTCAGCGGCGTCCTGCTCCAGTTGCTCACCGCGCAGGCGCAGGAATGACCCGTAGCGGCCGCTGTGAATCTGGCCGATGCCGAAGTTTTCCGCCACCGACAGCGAACCGGCCAACGCCGCGCCGTAGCGGTCGGCGGGAATCGACGCGATGCGCAAGTCGCGACGGCGCTCGGGCGAGGCCTGGCGCAAGTCACCAAAACCATGCAGGAGCATTTCGCCCTGGGTCGGCTGCGGCAACCCCATCAAGGCGTTAGCCAGTTCGCTTTGTCCGTTACCGCCGACACCGGCGATGCCATAAATCTGCCCGGCATGCAGGGTCATGTTGACCCCGGCCAACGGGCCTTGCCCGGTCACCGACCTGAGATTGCTCACAATCAGCCGCGCTTCCCCCGCAGCCGCCATCGGGTATTCCAGGGTCGGCGCGGATTCACCTACCGTCAGGCGTACCAACTGCTCGACCGTGACGCTGTGCGGATCAAGGGTTTGCACGGTACGTCCGCCGCGCATCACCGTGACCCGGTCGGCGTAGCGTTTGACGTCGGACATCTTGTGCGTGACCAGAATCACCGCCGCGCCTTGTCGGGCAAACGACTGCACCGTGCTCAACAGCCCTTCGGCTTCCTTATCCGTGAGCACCGCTGTCGGCTCATCGAGAATCAGAATGCGCGCCCCGGCCAGCAGCACTTTGAGGATTTCCACTCGCTGCTGCTCGGCAATCGACAAGGTCTCGATGGTCTGCCGTGGATCAATGGCAAAACCCAGTTCCTGAGCCTTGGCGCTGATGTGCTGTTCAAGGGTGTGCAGACGCTTGGTGTAGCTGCCCTGCCCCGGTTCAGGCGGCAGGCCGAGCAAAATGTTCTGGGCAACCGTGAACGGCCGCACCAGCTTGAAATGTTGATGCACCATGCCAATCCGATGCCGGCTGGCATCCTTGGGACCATTGAGCCGCACCGGGTTGTCATCGATGAACAGCGATCCACTCTCGGGCGCGTACAAACCCGCAGCGATATTCATCAGCGACGATTTGCCAGCACCGTTTTCCCCCAGCAGCGCATGCACTTCGCCCCATCTGGCGGTGAAGTGCGCCTCGCTGAGGGCCTTGAAGCCATCAAAGGTCTTGCTGATACCGGTGAGTTGGATCGCGCTCGCCTGGCTCATCGCTGAGAAGCCACACCTTTGACAAACCAGTCCATTTTCCACAGATCGGCATCGGACATGGCGGTGCCGGCAGCAATACGTTCCTTGCCGTCGCGGTCGTTCATCGGGCCGCTGTAGATAATTTTCTCGCCGTTCATCAAGGCTTCCCGGGCCAGCTCGATTTTCTTCTTGTTCTCTGCCGAGATGTGCTCGCCCGCAGTGAGCGTAATGTCCGTGCCGCCTTGTTCCATGGACAACAGCGCGCCATTGGGATTGGGCACCCAATTGCCGGCCATGACTTTTTTCAGCTCAGGCGCCAGGAAACGATCCCAGACCCAGGCCGAGGAACACACCGTGGCTTTAGGTGCGAATTCGCTCAAGTCGCGATGGTGGCCGGTACCGAGTACGCCGCGTTCCTGGGCGACAATCTGCGGCGTCGGGCTGTCGACGTGCTGGCCGATGACGTCGGCGCCGTTATCGATCAGCGCCATGGCGGCGGCGCGTTCCTTGACCGGATCGTTCCAGGCGCCAGTATAGATCACGTTGACCGTGGCATTGGGATTGATCTGTTGCGCGCCCAACTCAAACGCATTGACGGTCCAGTTCACCTGACCAAAGGGGTTGGCGGCGACGAAACCGAGCTTGCCGGTTTTCGAGGCAGCGCCAGCGGCCATGCCGCACAGGTATTGGCTTTCGTAGGTGCGACCGTAGAACGATTCCAGGTTCGGCGCATTGGTGGTGCCGGAGCCGTTGAGGAAGGCGACTTTCGGGTATTTCTTCGCCAGTTCCAGGAAGGTGTCGGAATAGCCGAACGCGGTGCCGATGATCACGTTGGCACCCCGGGAAATCAGGCGGTCCACCACCGGGGTGATCGCTGCGGCGTTTTCCGGAACGCTTTCGACGTACTGGATTTTGGTGCCCAGCTCTTTCTCCAGCTTGACCCGCGACTCATCGAACGCCTGCGTCCAGCCGCCGTCATTGCGCGGGCTGATATACACCATGGCGATTTTCGCCGGTTTTTCCAGGGTCAGGCCGTCCGCCATGGCGCCATTCGCCAAGCCGAGCAGTACCGCCGCACCCAAGGTGTGCTTGAGAAATCTGTTGAGCATTTTGATCTTCCTGATGATGGGCAAGCGAAAGGCAGTAAGCGACTTCACAGCATGAAATTGATGCGAAACACGTTCTGTTCGGGGTCGAGCAGCACGGCCTGATACCAGTTGTAGTAAGTCAGGTACGGCGCCTTGATCAGCGTCGCACCGCTGGCCAGCGCCAGCGGCACCAGCCGGTCGACTTCGGCTTGTTCGGACACGTCGATATTGAGCAGAAACTTCACGCCGCTGCTCCCGGCGTACTCGCCGAGACCGAGCAGCTCGTATGCTTCTGGGGCGTTGAAACCGATGCAGGATTTTCCGGTGTCCAGGCCACGAAAAATCGGCGAGCGAATGGCTTCGATTTCGCTGAAGCCGAACAGCGCGGAATAGAATCCGCTCAGGGTCACAATGTCCCGGGCAAATACATTGACGTAGGAAAGGTTATTCATCAGGCCACCTTGCTGCCGCCAAAGGTGGTCTGCTTGACGAATTTCGACAGCAGATGGTCGCCGGAAGTAACCGGCGCATGGCGAGCTTGCTGACCTTCGGCGAGGCAGCCCGGCAAGCATTCGATCAAGGCGTCGTAGTTGGGCTGATGGAAAAACACGAGGGACTGGCGGCGGTTGTCGGATTCGCTGTCAGCGGGCGGATTGACCACGCGGTGCAAGGTGGAGATCCAGCGGTCGTTGGTCCAGAGCATCATCAAGTCGCCGATATTGACCACGAAGCCATCCTCGACATACGGCACGTCGACCCACTCACCCAGCTGATTGCGCACCTGCAATCCGCCCAGCGCGCTGTCCGGACGCACGATGGTCATGCTGCCGTAATCGGTGTGCGCGCTGGCACGCATCTGCCCGGCTTCAACTTCGGCTTTTATATCCGGGTAGCTCAGGGTGCGGAACATACTGATATGGCGGTCGATGCGGTCGTCGAAGAAGTGCTCGTCCAGCTCCAGCGCCAACGCGAACAAGCGCATCATCGAGCACGCCAGCCCGCTCATGGCGGCAAAGTATTCGCGATAGGCATCCTGAAAACCCGGCAGCAGGTTTTCCGGCGGCCAGACATTGGGCGCGAAATGCGAGCCGGCCACTGCGTTGTGATAGTAGTCCTCGTCCGGCACGTCGCTGGGACCGATGGAGAACGACTCCTTCAAATCTCCCGGCGCACTTTCTTCCAGCGAATAAGACAGGCTTTCCTCAGCCACTGCGCTGTAACCGCGCACCATCTCCGGGCTGGGCCGATCCACCTTGCGCTTCTCGGCCAGGGGTAAATCGAAGAATTGGCGAGTCAGCGCGGATACGCGTTGCACCAATTCGGCGGGTATCTGGTGATGAGTGATCACCAGGAAACCGATGTCCCGACAGGCCTGATTGACGGCCCTGGCGACGGCAGCCTTGCCTTCAGCGCTGCCGGAAAAATACGGTGCAAGATCGATAATGGGGACGGATTGCAAGGTCATGCGACTAACGCCTCTCGCGACACAACATTGAAGATGCACCGGTTGCCCGGCCTGAATGTGCGAGGGAGAAAAGCAGTAACTGTGCCAGTCTTAAAATAGCTTGGTTTTTCAATTGGTTAGTGATTTATAGCGAACATTTCAGATCAAATGGTCCAAAGCAGAGCACTTGGTTTGTGCGTGGTGGCACGAAAAGCGGGCATAGGGGTTGATTTGGGTCATTGATCGCGTCGGCTGAACTGACGCCTTCGCGGGCAAGCCTCGCTCAACGGACCCTGCCTCAATTCGGCCGCCGGAGGTATCGACTGGACTGACGCCTTCGCGAATGAATTCGCTCCTACGCTTTCGAAACCGGCGCGATCTGTACAGACTGTGTGAAAACTACTGCGCTCGACAATACTGCGTTAAAAACAGGCGAAAAATGCTCATTTAGAACACCTAGACTCCGCTTTTTCGCCTGTTTTTGCCTTGTCTTGTCTTCGCTCGTGACGTTTTCACACAGTCTGTGTAGGACCGGATTTATCCGGGAGGGCGTCGGTGCCGTCAGCGAGACATTCGGCGCCTGTCCCGGCCCCCTCGCGAATGAATTCGCTCCTACGATTTCGAAACCGGCGCGATCCTGCTCGGCGCGAGGATCAGCCTTTACGAGGTTTGATCCCGTTAAGGATCAACCCTTGCAGATTCTCCAGGGTCTGGGCGAAGAACGCCGGGTCTTGCAGGGAGTTGCCGGTCACTGCACTGATCTGCCGGGCAAAATCTGCGTAGTGCTGGGTGGTCGCCCACAGGGAAAAAATCAGATGGTGCGGCTCGATAGGCGCCAGCTTGCCGGCATCGATCCAGCCCTGAATCACCGCCACCTTGGCTTCGACGATATCGCGCAACGGCTGCTCGAGCTCGGCCAACATCAGCGGTGCGCCCTGAATGATTTCCAGGCAGAACAAGCGGGATTCGGCCGGGTGATCACGGGACAATTCCAGCTTGACCCGAATGTAGTCGCTGATCGCCTGAATCGGGTCCTGCTCGGCACTGAACCCGCGCAACGGTTTGAGCCACACATCTAGAAGCTGGCGCAGCACGCTGGTGTACAGCTCTTCCTTACTGCTGAAGTAATAAAGCAGGTTGGTCTTGGACACGTCGGCCATGCTCGCGACTTGATCCAGACTGGTGCCATGCAGGCCGAACCGGGAAAAAATCTCCAGCGCCGCTTCGAGAATCGCAGTGCGCTTGCCTTCTACAAGACGCGTGCGACGGTTCAGCGTGGAAGCGCTGGCGGCCCGAGTGCCTTTGTCCTTCGCGACAGACTTGGCTTTGGTCGCAGCGACCTTGGGCTTGACCACGCGCGTGCGTTTGAGGGACTTGGGCGGCGCGGCGGGAGTTTCGTTATTCACGTTTACGACCGATTCGATAGTGCGTACAGGGGCACTTTACCAACCTTTGACGGCAATCGCCTTGTGCGGGCTTCGTGGGAGCGAATTCATTCGCGAATGGCATCTTGCTCCGACACTTTTTTGCGCCTGCCCCATTGCGTTCCCGGATAAATCCGGTCCCACAGTCCCGCGTGCGTATCGCATTCGGCGTTTCTGCCCCATCGCCGTGCGCCATGCACAAACCAAGTGCTCTAATCTGGACCAACTGGTCTGAAATTTATCTTATTATTTACCAACCCATTGTTTTAAATACATTAAAAAAATCTGGCCTGCTTCATGCACAAGCTTCGGCGTACCGTGTTCCCGACAATTTGGGCAACGCAATCATCGTTCGCATGTAAGAGGCCTTCTCATGGATATTGGAATCTTCATCCCCATCGGCAACAACGGCTGGCTCATTTCAAGCAATGCGCCGCAGTACATGCCGACCTTTGAATTGAACAAGGAAATCGTGCAGAAGGCCGAGCATTACGGCTTCGAATTTGCGCTGTCGATGATCAAACTGCGCGGCTTCGGTGGCAAGACCGAGTTCTGGGAACACAACATGGAATCGTTCACCCTGATGGCCGGCCTTGCAGCCGTCACCCATCGCATCCATTTGTTCGCAACGGTTGCCACGCTGACGATTCCGCCGGCTATCGTCGCGCGCATGGCGTCGACCATCGATTCGATTTCCGGCGGCCGCTTCGGCGTCAATCTGGTGACCGGCTGGCAGAAGCCGGAGTACGAGCAAATGGGCATGTGGCCGGGGGATGAGTTCTTCTCGACCCGCTATGAATACCTGGCCGAGTACGCCCAGGTGCTGCGTGATTTATGGAGCACCGGGCACTGCGACCTGAAAGGCAAGTATTTCACCATGAACGACTGCCGGGTCAGCCCCAGACCCCAGGCCGAGATGAAGCTCATCTGCGCCGGGCAAAGTGAAGCCGGCATGGCATTTTCCTCGCAATATGCCGACTACAACTTCTGCTTCGGCAAGGGCGTGAACACCCCGATGGCCTATGCGCCGACGGCGGCAAAACTGATCGAAGCCAACGAAAAAACCGGCCGTAATGTCACGTCCTGCCCACTGTTCATGATCATCGCCGATGACACCGACGAGGCCGCCCGCGCCCGCTGGGAGCACATCAAGGCTGGCGCCGACGAAGAAGCGATTGCCTGGCTCAGCGAAAAAGGCGCTGCGGACAAGAGCCCCGGTTCGAACATGCGGCAGATGGCCGATCCGACTTCTGCGGTGAATATCAACATGGGCACGCTGGTCGGCTCATGGGCCAGCGTGGCGCGCATGCTCGATGAAGTCGCGACAGTGCCTGGCACCCAGGGCGTGATGCTGACCTTTGACGACTTCGTAAAGGGCGTCGAGGACTTCGGGCAAGAAATCCAGCCGCTGATGACCAGCCGCCAACACATCAACCCACTGCAGGAATCCGCCTGATGAATGCACCCGCGCAAACTTCCGGTTATCTGCTGCCGAAATCCACATCGCCAACCCGGCAACTGCCCGCACGTCCTGAAGCGCTGAGCATGAAAGCCAGCGAGACTGCATTAATCGTCGTCGACATGCAGAACGCCTATTCGACATTGGGCGGTTATCTGGACCTGGCCGGTTTCGATGTCAGCAGCACCGGGCCGGTCATTGCCAATATCCAGAAAGCCCTGGTGGCCGCTCGGGCCGCCGGGATGCCGGTGATTTTCTTTCAGAACGGCTGGGACCCCGATTACGTCGAAGCCGGAGGGCCGGGGTCGCCCAACTGGCATAAATCCAACGCGCTGAAAACCATGCGCAAGCATCCTGAGCTGCAAGGCAAGTTGCTCGCCAAAGGTGGCTGGGATTATCAACTGGTGGATGAATTACAGCCGCAGCCCGGCGACATCGTGGTGCCGAAAACCCGCTACAGCGGTTTCTTCAATACCAACTTCGACAGCCTGTTGCGCAGTCGCGGCATCCGCAATCTGGTGTTCACCGGCATTGCCACCAACGTCTGCGTCGAATCAACCCTGCGTGATGGCTTTTTCCTCGAATACTTCGGCGTTGTGCTGGCGGACGCGACCCATCAGGCCGGTCCCGACTTTGCACAGCAGGCTGCGTTGTTCAACATCGAAACCTTCTTCGGCTGGGTATCCAGCGTCGAAGACTTCTGCACCACCTTCAGCACCCAAACCGCTGCGATCTGAGGAGCTTCATCATGCCCAAGAAATCAATCATCCCCCCCGGCACAAGCAAACCCATCGCGCCCTTCGTGCCCGGTTCCATGGCGGATGGTGTGCTGTACGTTTCCGGCACCCTGCCCTTCGACAAGGACAACAATGTGGTGCATGTCGGCGATGCAACGGCGCAGACCCGCCACGTTCTGGAGACCATAAAAGGCGTGATCGAAACCGCTGGCGGCACCATGGATGACGTGACCTTCAACATGATCATGATTCGCGACTGGGCGGATTACGCCAAGGTCAACAAGGTGTATGCCGAGTACTTCGCCGGGGAAAAACCGGCGCGTTATTGCATCCAGTGCGGCTTGGTGAAACCGGAAGCCTTGATCGAAATCGCCAGCATCGCGCACATCGGCTGAACCCATAACGAAGCGGACGCACGAGCGTCCGCGCTGGAGTCTTGCATGCACTATGAAATACTCGGCTGTCAGGCCGCGGACGCACCGACGCTGGTGTTGAGTTCCGGTCTGGGTGGTTCAGCGCGCTTCTGGGCGCCGCAACTGCCGGTGCTCACTGAGCAATACCGCGTCGTGGTCTACGACCAGGCCGGAACCGGGCGCAGTCCGGCCAGCCTTGCCGAGGACTACTCGATTGCGAACATGGCCGGTGAATTGCTGGCAATGCTCGATGAACTGAACATCCAGCGTTGCCATTTCATCGGCCACGCGCTGGGCGGACTGGTCGGGCTTGAGCTGGCCCTGCAACGCCCGCAATTGCTGCAAAGCATGGTGCTGATCAATGCCTGGAGCAGCCCCAATCCCCACAGCGAACGCTGCTTCGCGATCCGCAAAAATCTGCTGCGCGATAGCGGCCCGGCCGCCTACGTTCAGGCGCAGGCGCTGTTTTTGTACCCCGCCGACTGGATCGCCGCGCACAGCGCACAACTGGCCGAAGACGAAGCCCACACCCTGGCGCACTTCCCGAAAACCGACAACCTGCTGCGGCGCATCGCCGCCTTACAAGCGTTCGACATTGAAGACCGGCTCGACCAGATCAAGACGCCTGCCCTGCTGATCGCCAATCGCGACGACATGCTCGTGCCGTGGCAACGCTCGCAGCATCTGGCGGATCGGCTTTGCGGGGCGCGCCTGGCGTTGCTCGACTACGGTGGTCACGCCTCAAGTGTCAGCGACGTTGAACCCTTTAATTGCGAGCTTGTTGATTATCTGGCTGGCCAGACTCGAGCGGAGACACTGACATGCAACTAGCCGAACTCGCGGTTGCCGCGCCAACGACAACACCAGCGCCGATTGCCCAGCAGGATTTTCGCGACGCCATGGCCGGCCTGGCGGCAGCCGTCAACGTCATCACCACTGACGGCCCTCATGGCCGTTGCGGTTTTACCGCCACGGCGGTGTGCAGCGTGACGGATTCGCCGCCTACCCTGCTGGTTTGCCTGAATCGTTCGGCGTCGGTGCATCCGGCCCTCACCGCCCATGCAACGCTGTGCATCAATACCCTGACCAGCGAACAGCGCGACCTGTCCAACCTGTTCGGTGGCAAGACGCCCATGGCTGAACGCTTCGCTGCCGCACAATGGTCTGCATGGGTGACCGGTGCGCCGGTTCTGGATGGCGCAGCGGCCTCTTTTGATTGCCGGGTCAGCCAGACCGTCAGCGTCGGCACGCATGACATTCTGTTCTGCGAAGTGTTGGCACTGCGTCGGCAGAAGAATGCTGCGGCACTGGTGTATTTCGACCGAAACTATCACGGTTTGCCTCATGCCCAGCCGCCGTCGGACTGAATAATCTATTCGAATGGATGACACCACTTCACGAGCAAACTTCAGACGAATGAACAACTAACGAGCGAAAATAATATCGTATTGCCACCTTTCAATCGCGCAACTTTCAGTCACATGCCGATCATCGGAAGTCGCGAATTTTCCCAACTACGAGGACTCCATCTATCGACCACATCAACAATAGAGGGATGCAGACATGCATCATTCCAGACATTACCGAATCGACTACCTGTTACACGGCAAGTACAAGAGCTTCTATGTCTGCGCTCAGGCTATGGACAATGCGTCAGCCTGGAACTGGGCAGCCGTTGATGCTGGATTTGGCCAGATACCCAAATACCGGATGGACAAAGTACCCGCTATCAGCAAACCCAAAGCCGAGCAATTCGGCTTGAGTGATGTGCAATGGACAGAGTCATGAGCTTCATTTAAAAGCCCCTGTCGTTCATTGCACGAGCGCTCTCAAACGGGCCTCCAGCGCTGTTTCGAAGAACACATGCAAGTTGTCTATTTCACTGTGACTCACCGTTCCCGCAGCCTCCAGGCCGAGCACGAATCCATCGGCGCGTGCGCCAGACTTTACCGCCTGGATCATGGAGTTTGCTTGTTCTATTTGTCTGAGCAGGCGCATTACCTGGCGTTTGACGGGTTCGGTGAGGATCAGTGTTTCGATGTTCATCTGTTCTGCGTCTCGTTAATCATTTGAATAATGACACGCAGCCGGACAGCGCCGACCGGTGCCATTGATTACGAAACAGCACTTCCTGGAAAGTTTGCCTGATCATTACTCAAGCTGACGAACGGCGATTCGCAAAAGCCCCGGCGTTTACCGAGGCTACATGCACTGCGCTGGATTAATGGCGCTCCGCTCGCTGCTCCCTCGCCTGGTACGCAGGCAATGAGGCTGCATAGGCCAAGGCCTCTTGTCGAGTGCCGAAAGAGCCCAGCCGATCATCCTTGGTACAGACTTTCCACGGACCGTTATTAACGCTGATGACTTGATAACCATTGATTTGCATCTTCGAGAGCATGGGCGTGCTCATACAGTTACCTCCATTTCAATTAAGAGAAAGGGATTGCCTGCCTACCTTACACCCCGGCGAAGGCGATCCGCGCGCCTTACGTCGCGACACCCTCACCCCTCGAAATCCCGGCCGCAAACTCTCGCGAGTCATGTTTGCCTTGATGAAAAGCCAGACGGAGTACACCCCAAACTTTATGCCTGGGGGTTGCTCACGAACATAGAATCTCCAACAGGAAGCTGCTAGAAATACTTCAACCAGACGATATCCTTGCGCCGCGCCTTGAAACTGGCGAAGGCACGGACGGCGGGGAATAATCCGGCCGCCAGCAATACCGAACACAGCCACACCGCGCCAACCGAATCAAAGCCGAAATAATCGCCCTTGTTGGCGCCCCAGATTGCCGTGGCGATCAGATACAGAATCTTCAGCACATACAGATGCAGCAGGTAAAAGAACATCGGCGCGGCACCGAATACCAGCAGCGGCTTCATCCAGCCGCGCCCCGCCGCACGCTCGAACCAGACCAGCATTAGCAGACCAAGCCCCAGCGTCAGGCTGAGAAATACCAGCGATGGCGGGTATTTGGTGATATTGAAAAAGCTCATCAGCGTTTGCACGCCGGTCTCGCCGGATACCCAGGGCTTCTCGCCATAACTATTGATCAGACGCAGCACGAAGAACAGCGCAAGCGCGCCCAATCCGCAGGCGACCAGTTTGCGCTGACGCGTGCCCGCATCGGCACCCGCCGCAAACCACGGTCCCGCTGCGTAACCCAAGGCAATTACCCCGATCCACGGCAGCACCGGGTAGGAAGTGCGCAGACGCAAGCCTTCGAAAGGCTGCAGCCAGCCGCGATCATGCAGAATCGCCCACGGCACATACAGTGCCGAATCTTTACCGAAGTGCACGGCATCCAGCAGGTTATGCCCGGCAATGATCACCAGTCCCAAGGTCACCAGCGCCCAGCGCGGCAGGACGATCAGGACCGCCAGCGCGACCATGCTCAGGCCAATCGCCCAGATAACCTGCAGATAGATCGAGGTCGGCGGAAACTGGAAGGTCCAGGCGAAATTCACCAGGGTGAACTCCAGCACGATCAGGAACAGACCGCGCTTGAACAGGAAGCCGGAAACTCCGGCCTTGTCGTGGCGCTCGCCATACAAGAACGCCGACAGGCCGGTGAGAAAGATGAACAACGGCGCACACAGATGCGACAGCGTACGACTCAGGAACAACTCCGGCGGCGTGCTGGTCACGTCCATCGGGTCGGAAACCTGTAGATGCAGGAGGAACGTTTCCCGTACGTGATCGAGGAGCATGAACAGGATAATCAGGCCACGCAATGCATCGATGGACTGCAGGCGCGTGGACACCAACGGCTTCGGGATAGGGGTCGTCATGGAGCACTCATGGTCAGAGGATTCAGTAGCAGCGCCTGCTCGTGGCAATCGGCAAGGCACGGCTGATATCAATAAGACGAAGCGCTGCACACGATCTTAAGAGAAGACCGACAAATGTTATGTTATATCAATAAAAGAAACAACTCGCTCCGTAGGACCGGCTTTAGCCGGGAGGGCGCCCTCCCGGCTAAAACCGGCCCTACGCAACGTCGCCGCAACCCTGCGGTGAGCGCCTCAATCAATACTGCGCAGGCCGCTAAGCAGTTCCTCCCGACACTTAAGCAGCGCGCTTTCGATCTTTTCCCGGGCCTGTCTGATGCGCCATGCCGGCCCTGCCACGTCGATGGAGTAGTAACCCTGCGGGGTTTGCAGGCTTACCGCGACCGAGGCCACGCCAAGAGTGTGTTCTTCATTACCAAAGGCCATTCCGTTGCCGCGCACTTGCTCCAACTGTTTAAGTAATTCAGGCAGGGTCAGCGTGTTGGGGGTCAGGGGCTTGATTTTCTGTCCGAGCAGTTTGATCACCGCTTCGTCATCCATCGTCGCCAGTAGTGCCTTGCCACCGCCGATGCCGTAGATATTCAGGAAACCACCCGGTACCGGGGAAACCCGCAGCGTCTGGCTTGACACCACAGTGTGCAGAATCAGCAGTTCGGCTCCGGTAGCGCTGGCCAGCAACGTGGTTTCCCCAGTTTCAGCCGTGAGCGCTTCCAGATACGGCCGGGATCTCTGGACGATATCCACATGACTGTGGGAAGCCAGACGCATCAAGGCAGGACCGAGGCAAACCCCGCCCCGACCATGAACTTCCAGCAACTCTTCCAGGGCCAGGGCATCCACCAGACGCTGGACAGTTGAGCGCGGCAAACCGCAACGCTTGGCGATTTCTCCCAGGCTCAAGCCCGCAGGCTCCCCTTCCAGACAGCGAAGAATGGCTGCCGCCCGGGAAATGACCTGCACCCCACCGCGATCTGTATCTGAAATTGTCATCATGCGCCTTGCCTTATGTATCACTGATTGGTACGGTGTACCACATTGTAGGTTTTACTCATACAACCTTAGCAGGATTTTTACGTGTCAGCGCCTTCCCCTCCTCCGGTTCCTGCGCCTTTTACCACACGCCTCGCGCTGGGCCTGGTGGGCGTGCTGATTGCTGCGCTCACGTCCGGCATCAACGACCGGGTCACCGAAATCTCCCTGGCCGATATTCTCGGCGTCTATGGTCTGGGCCACGATCAAGGCACTTGGGTCAGTTCGGTCTACGCCGCCGCCGAAGTATCGGCCATGCTCATCGCGCCGTGGTTCGCGGTGACGTTTTCCCTGCGGCGCTTTGCTATTGTCGCGACCTTCGCCTTTACCCTGTTCGGCGCGATTATCCCCTTCGCGCCCAATCTGGAAAGCCTCGTAAGTCTGCGCGTGTTGCAAGGTCTGGCGGGCGGCGCATTGCCGCCATTGCTGATGACCGCCGCACTGCGCTTCTTGCCCTGGCATATCAAGCTGTATGGCCTGTCCGCCTATGCGCTGACCGCAACCTTCGGCCCCAATCTGGCGATGCCGCTGGCGGCTTTATGGGCAGAAGGCGCCGACTGGCGCATGGTGTTCTGGCAAATCATCCCCAGCGGATTGCTCGGCGCGGCCTTGATCGCTTATGGTTTGCCCCAGGACCCGCTGCGTCTGGAGCGATTCCGCCAGGCGGATTGGCGCGGCATGCTGCTGGGTGTGGCGGGCCTCTCAATGCTGGTGATTGCCTTGACCCAGGGCGAACGTCTGGACTGGTTGAACTCGCCACTGATCACGACCCTGCTCCTCGGCGCGGCCATCTGCATCCCGCTGTTTCTGCTCAACGAATGGTTTCACCCGCTGCCGCTGTTCAAGTTGCAGCTGCTGCAACGGCGCAACTTCGCTTACGGGCTGATCACGCTGATCCTGTTCTTGTTTGTCGCCATGGCCGGCAGCGGCATTCCCGCCTCGTACCTGATGCAGATCCAGGGCTACCGACCGCTGCAAACCATGCCGACGGCGCTGATCATTGCGCTTCCGCAACTGGTGGTTGCGCCGCTGGTGGCGCTGTTGATCAATCGCAACTGGGTCGATTCGCGCTACGTGATCGCCTTCGGACTGCTGCTGCTGACCTTTGCCTGCCTGGGTGGCTCGTTGATTACCAGCGAGTGGATTCGCGATGACTTTTACCTGCTGCAGATGCTGCACACCATTGGCCAGCCCTTGGTCGTGGTGCCGTTGCTGATGAATGCCACCAGCGTGATCCAACCCGTGGAAGGCCCGTTCGCCTCCTCGATGGTCAACACCTTGCGCGGCTTATCGTCGGTGATGGCCGCTTCGGCACTGGAAAACTTCGTCACCCATCGCGAGCACTTTCATTCCAATGTCCTGCTCGACGGCGTTGCTTCGCGAATGCCCACCCTTGACCCGATGCAGACCGCGCAAGCCACCTCGCTTCTGGCGCGACAGGTTCGCGTACAAGCCTATGTATTGAGTTTCAGCGATGCCTTCCTGGCAGTGCTGGCTGTCATCAGCGTTTTGCTGGTCATCCTGCTGACCCTTCCCAAACGTGCCTATCCACCGCAACCTCCGGTACCGACATGAAACAGCATAGAACCGCCCTCTCTCTGATCGGCATCACGATCGTCGTCTGCGCGGCTTATGTTGGCTATCGCCTGATAAGCGGCGGGACCGTCGAGCACACCGACGATGCCTATATCCGTGCCGACTCGGTGTTGGTGTCGCCGCGCCTTTCCGGGCAGATCGTCAAGGTCGCCGTGGAAGACAACCAGCTCGTCAAGGCAGGCCAGTTGCTGGCCGAAATCGACAGCGCCGATCTGCTGGCTGCCCAGGCGTCGGCGAACGCCAATGTCCAGGCGGCCTCGGCGCAAATCCTCAATCTCAAGGCCAGTATCGAGCGCCAGGCAGCGGTTATCGATCAAGCGTCGGCAACCACCCGCGCGACCTCGGCATCGCTCAAGTTCGCCCAGGAAAACGCCCGGCGCTACCTGAACCTGTCCAATGCCGGCGCTGGCACGCAACAGGAACGGCAGAAAGCCGACGCCGAGTTGCTCGGCTGGCAAGCGGCCCGCGATCGGGATGAAGCTTCCCGCGTGGCCGCAGCAAAAAGCCTGGATGTGCTCAAGGCGCAACTCGAAGTTGCCCGGGCCGCGCTGGCCAAGGATCAGGCGGCATTGCAACAGGCGCAGTTGAATCTGTCCTATACCCGGATCACCGCGCCACAGGACGGCATGGTTGGCCAGCGCTCGGTACGGGTCGGCGCCTATGTTTCCCAAGGGCAGGCATTGATGGCCATCGTTCCGCTGCAAGATGCTTTCGTGGTCGCCAACTTTCGCGAAACCCAACTGGCCCACATGCTGCCGCAGCAGAAGGTCGAGCTGAGCGTTGACAGCTACCCCGATCATGCTTTTACCGGTTATATCGACAGCATCGCACCGGCCACCGGCCAGTCGTTCTCGTTGATTGCCCCGGATAACGCCACTGGCAACTTCACCAAAGTCACGCAGCGACTGCCGGTAAAAATCCGCTTCGACGCCAACCAACCAGATCTGGACAAGCTGCGCATCGGCATGTCGGTGATCGCCCGAATTGACACGGCGCAGGAGCATTGAGATGAGACACAACTTGTTGTTTCTGGCGATGCTTGGACTGGGGGCTTGTAGTGTCGGGCCGGACTTTCAGCGCCCGGACGCGCAGTTGCCTGCAGCCTGGCACGCGTCGCCGCACTCGGGCGCAGCGCCAGGCAGCCCCGCCGACAGTCAATGGTGGCAGCAGTTGGGCGACGCGCAACTGACCTCGCTGGTGGAGCGTGCCGCGAAAGCGAACCTTGATGTGCGTGGGGCGAGCAATCGCCTTGAGCAGAGTCGGGTGATGCGCCAGGTTACCGGCAGCCAGCAACTGCCCGGCGTCAGCGCCAATGGCAGCTACCGTCGCGCGCGGAACAGCGCCGAAGGCCTCAATGATCCGTCAGGACAAAGCGGCCAGGCGCCGTTCGAGCTATGGAGCAGCACGCTGGACGCCAGTTGGGAAATCGATTTGTGGGGTCATGTGCGGCGCAACATCGAAGCCGCCGATGCCGAAATCCAGCTGACTCAGGCCCAGCGTGACGGCGTGCTCTTGAGCATCGCCGCCGAAACAGCCACCGACTACATCCGTTTGCGCGGTGTGCAGGCGAAACTCGGCGTGGCCCGGCAAAACCTGGAAATCGCCCAACAAAGTCGACTGCTGACTCAGGCTCGTTTCGAGAATGGCGTCACCACCAACCTCGACACGTCCAACGCCGCCGCGCAAGTTGCGACCATTCAAGCGGTGATCCCGGCATTGGGTGCCGAGCAGGACCGCTTGATCAATGCCCTGAGTTACCTGCTCGCCGAGCCGCCACGCGCGCTGAATGCAGAGTTGATCGAGCCGAAAAGCATTCCCCATCCAGCCCCGGACGTACCGCTGGGGCTGCCTTCGGAACTGGCGCAGCGACGTCCGGATATCCAGCAAAGCGAAGCCGCCTTGCACCGGGCTACTGCCGCAATTGGCGTGGCGCAGGCCGACTTCTATCCTCGGGTCAGCCTCGGTGCGACCTTCGGTTCACAAGCATTGGACGGCTCGGATCTGGGCGCCTGGAACTCGCGACAATGGTCGTTCGGCCCAAGCCTGTATCTGCCGATTTTTCAAGGCGGTCGTCTGACCGGCACCCTGGAACTGCGCAAACAACAGGAACAGGAAGCCGCGATCAACTATCAACGCGTGGTGCTCGGTGCCTGGCATGAGGTGGATAACGCGGTGACCGACTACGCAGCCGAAAAGCAAAGGCACACCGCGTTGCAGGAAGCCGTCAGCCAGAACAACATCGCCCTGAGCACCGCCCGGGACCGCTATACCCAAGGCGCGGCGGACTTTATCAACGTGCTTGGCGTGCAACGCGCGCTTCTGGATACCGAAAGCGCGTTGGTGGACAGCGCGACAGCAGCAGCCATCGACCGGGTTCGGTTGTATCGGGCGTTGGGTGGCGGTTGGCCTACGGGTTGAAGAGCCACGATATCGGCCCGTTGGAGCCAGGCTTGCCCGCGAAGGCAATAGGCCAAGCCGAAGAGGATTTAGTGGGTGGACCGGCCCCTTCGCGGGCAAGCCTCGCTCCAACGAAATCCTACAGAGCCAGGCATCCATAAAAAAACAGGCTGCCCTCATGCCAAAGGATCAGCCTGTAAAAACGCAGTTTTCTGTGTAGCGGTTCAAACCATCACTTGGCGGTTATCACCGACAACTTGGTGATCCCGGCCCGCTCGATCGAGGCCAAGGCCCGGGCTACTTAGCCGTAATTCACGCCGTCGTCGGCCTGCAGTTGCACGCGCACATCCGGGGCCTTTTCCTTGGCTGCCTTGAGGTTGATTTCCAGCAGATTGGGCTGGATTTCATCCTTGTTGATGAACAGCTTGCCCTGCCCGTCAATGCTCACCACCAGCGGATCTTTCTGTTCGACCGGCGCGACCGACTCGGTCTTCGGCAAGTTGATCGGGATCGAGTTGGTCAACACGCGCGACGAAGCGTGTGCCTGAGACGGCACCTTCCCGGATAAATCCGGTCCCACAGGGTCGTTCCGATTTCGAAATTGTGGGAGATGCTATGTTGGGGGTGAATTCCCAAATGTAGCGGCTAATCGGCACATCGCTACCACCCGCAGCCATCCAACCTTGCTCAAGGAGACAAGTCATGACTTACATCGCAGCCGAAGATCGTTACGAGATCATTCCTTACCGCCGCACCGGTCGCAGTGGCCTGGTCTTGCCGGCATTGTCCCTGGGGTTGTGGCACAACTTTGGCGACAGCACGCCCATCGACACGCAGCGCGCCATGTTGCGCACGGCGTTTGATCTGGGCATCAATCACTTCGATCTCGCCAACAACTATGGCCCGCCGTATGGCAGCGCCGAGGTCAATTTCGGGCGTTTGTTGCGCGAGGATTTCTCCCGTTATCGCGACGAGCTGATCATCTCCACCAAAGCCGGTTGGGACATGTGGCCGGGGCCTTATGGTCAGGGCGGCGGTTCGCGCAAGTACGTGCTGGCCAGCCTCGATCAAAGCCTGCAACGCCTGGGCCTGGATTACGTGGATATCTTTTATTCACATCGATTCGATCCACATACGCCACTGGAAGAAACCGCCAGCGCACTGGCTACGGCAGTGCAGCAAGGCAAGGCGCTGTACATCGGCCTGTCCTCCTATTCCGGCAGCAAAACCCGCGAGATGGCGGCGCTGCTCAAAGAATGGAAAGTGCCGCTGTTGATCCATCAACCGGCCTACAACCTGCTCAATCGCTGGATTGAGAAAGACCTGCTGGACGCCACCGAAGAACTCGGCGCGGGCGTGATCGCCTTCACCGCGCTGGCTCAGGGCTTGCTCACCGACAAGTACCTGAACGGTATTCCCGAGAACGCGCGGATCAATCGCCCCGGCGGTGGCTCGTTGCAGGCGGCGCACTTGTCGGAGGAAAACCTTGAGCACGTGCTGGCGCTCAATGACATCGCCAAGCGTCGCGGCCAGAGTCTGGCGCAAATGGCTCTGGCCTGGACGCTGCGCGACCCGCGCGTGACCTCGGCGTTGATTGGTGCGAGTCGGCCGGAACAAATCGTCGAGAACGTCGAAGCATTGAAAAACCTTGATTTCAGCCCGGAAGAACTGGCCGAGATCGACCGGTTTGCAGTGGAAGGCGGCATCAACCTGTGGGAAAAACCGTCTTCGGCGCAGTGAAGGATATCGCCAACGCCGATCCGTAGGACCGGCTTCAGCCGGGAGGGCGAACGTTCGGACGCCGCCGTTACGAATGTTCCGACCCACTCCCGGCTAAAGCCGGTCCTACGGAATGCGCTCAATCTTCAGAAGTATTTCAACAAGCGAGAACGGATGAACCCAGGGCAGGTCTGGAGTAGCTGCCGCAGACCTCGACGGGTCAGGTAATTCGCTCACAAGGTAATGCAAATAACTTATTTATTTACAGTTTCTTAGATCATTTAGTCTTTGGCTCAGCCAGTCCTCGGCCCGCCTGATTCGGAGCTTCATGATGAAACTGCACTTCTCTATTCGCCTTCTGGTGGCCCTGTCCTTGACTTGCGCTTTATATCTGGCTCAGGCGGCGGACTTCACGGTCGCCTACCAGACAACCGTCGACCCGGCTAAAGTTACCCAGGTCGACAGCGCAATCGCCGTGCCGTTCGCTTCCACAGGCCACTACAGTCTGCTGGCAGCGCTCAAGTATTGGAAAATCGATCCGTCGAAAGTCACTATTCTCAACTTAGCGCCGCCCGCGATTGCCGCCGCCTGGCCCGTCAGCGGGCGCAAATCGCTGTTCGTCAACGAAGGCTTCACCACCCGCATCAACGAACTGAGCGACGCGGAAAGCACCGCGATTCTGACTCTGCTGTTCAGCCACGCCACGCGCCCGGAGTTCACCCTGCGCTGGCGCTGGCAGGTCAATGACGTAGCGTTCTGGGACAACCGCGTCACCCAGCATTACGCGGTGGACGATTACCGCCCGCAGCGGCGGATCATGCATCGCGCGACTATTCTGGGCGATGTCCCGGCCTGAACTGATTCAGCTCGGTAACTGAGATCCCGCGGCCATCGCGCCCGCCAAAGAACCCACTCTTGACCAATGACGAGAACCCCATGCAACTGTCCCCCGCAATGGAAGTAAAACAGCGCTCCCGACAAACCGCCGCCAACACTCGCCGATTGAAACCGCTGCTGCGCCTGGACGATTTTGAAGCGGCCGCTGAAAAACATCTGCCACGGCCCATCTTCGGTTATGTGGCGGGCGCCGCCGAAGACAACCTGTCGCTGGCGTGGAACCGTGAAGCCTTCAACGACTATGCATTTGTCACCCGCACGCTAGTGGATATTTCCCAACGCAGCCAGGCCACAGAGCTGTTTGGCCAGACGTTCAACTCGCCGTTCGGCATTGCGCCCATGGGCATTAGCGCGTTGTACGCCTATCGCGGCGACTTGATCCTGACCCAGGCCGCCGCCCAGGCGAACATCCCGATGATCATGAGCGGCTCGTCCTTGATCCCGCTGGAGGACGTGGTCAAAGCCAACCCGCAGGCGTGGTTCCAGGCTTATTTGCCAGGGGACGAGCCGAACATCATCGCGCTGGTACAACGGGCGCAGACGGCGGGTTTCACGACCCTGGTGATTACCGTCGACACGCCTGTCCAGGCCAATCGTGAGAACAACCTGCGCGCCGGGTTTTCCACTCCGCTGCGGCCAGGATTGCGCCTGGCCTGGGATGGCATCACGCATCCGCGATGGCTGTTCGGTACGTTCTTCAAAACGCTGCTCAAACACGGCATGCCGCATTTCGAAAACAATTACGCCCACCGCAGCGCACCGATCGTGTCCTCGACCGTTGGCCGGACCTTTGCCAATCGCGGCCATCTGAATTGGGCGCATCTGCAACTGGTTCGCAGCCTGTGGCCGGGCACGCTGGTGATCAAGGGGATTCTGCACAAGGACGATGCGATCAAAGCCTGCGCATACGGCGCCGACGGGATCATCGTCTCCAATCATGGCGGCCGACAACTGGACGGCGCGGTCGCCCCGCTGCATGTGCTGCCCGGCATTGTCCAGGCATGCCCGAATGTCCCGGTGATGCTCGACAGCGGCGTACGACGCGGCACCGATGTGCTCAAGGCCCTGGCGCTGGGCGCACGGTTTGTTTTTGTCGGTCGCCCCTTCGGCTTTGCCGGTGCCGTGGCGGGGCAGGAAGGTATTGCCCACGCCATCGACCTACTCGCCAACGAAGTGTCCCGCGACATGGCCATGCTGGGCGTGTGTTCCGTGGCCGAGTTGGGTCCGGCGCAACTGCTGCGCAAGCCTCAATCAGGTTTCGAACCTTTATGAACGCCACATTGAAAATGCAAACTTTTTATAATTACCTTAGAAGATAATAGAATTTCACACCACGCCATCATATCCATATGTTGTAGCCATGGATTCGGACGCTCAGGTTTTTTCATTGTCCGGACGCTGCCTTGACCCCACTCATGAACCTGTAAGGAACGTTCTTCATGACCATCGAATTCATCGGCTACATCGCTACCCAACCGGGATCGGAGATTCACCCGCGCAGCGGCCCGACCATCCAGCCCGAGTACGTTGCCAAAGTAGCCAAGGCCCACGAAGACGCCGGTTTTGACCGTGCGTTGGTGGCCTACCATTCCAACAGTCCGGACAGCGCTTTTGTCGCGGCGCATGCCTCCAGCGTCACCAGCAAACTCAAGTTTCTGATCGCCCACCGCCCCGGCTTTGTCTCCCCGACCGTGGCCGCGCGGCAATTCGCGACGCTGGACGTGTTCAACGGCGGCCGCACCGCGATTCACATCATCACCGGCGGCGACGACAAAGAGCTGCGCGCCGATGGCAGTCACATTGGCAAGGACGAGCGTTACGCGCGTACCGATGAATATCTGGGCATCGTGCGTCAGGAATGGACCAGCGAAAAACCGTTCGATCATCAAGGCGAGTACTACCAGTTCGAAGGCGCGCATTCGCTGGTGAAATCTCCGCAACAGCCGCATATCCCGGTGTATTTCGGCGGTTCATCGCCAGCCGCCATCGCCGTGGCCGGCAAGCATGCCGACGTGTATGCGCTGTGGGGCGAGACTTACGATCAGGTGCGTTCAGTCGTCAAGCAAGTGCGTGAAGAAGCCGCCAAACACGGGCGTACCGTGCGTTTCAGCCTCTCACTGCGGCCGATCCTGGCGGATACCGAAGAAAAAGCCTGGGCCCGTGCCGACAGCATCCTGCAGAAAGCCACGGCCATCGCGCAGGCCAACGGCTTTGTACGTCGCGAGCCGCCCAATGAAGGCTCGCGTCGCCTGCTGGCCGCCGCCGCCCAAGGCTCGCGCCTGGACAAACGCCTGTGGACCGGCATCGCTGGCCTGTTGGGTGCGCAGGGTAATTCGACTTCACTAGTGGGCACGCCGGAACAAGTGGCCGAGGCGTTGCTGGACTACTACGACCTGGGCATCACCACCTTCCTGATCCGTGGTTTTGACCCACTGGACGACGCCATCGACTACGGCAAGAAACTCATCCCCCTGACCCGCGAACTGGTCGCCCAGCGCGAACGCGAGGCGCAAGAGCGAGTGGCTTGATCACAGCACAAACAAAAAAGAGCGGCTAAGGCCGCTCTCTTTATGTGTGAATGAGGCTCGCTCCAACGGCCGAGATTCAGAGCTTGGCAATCGACACTTCGGTGGATTTGACGAACGCGATGACTTCGCTGCCGATCTTCAATTCCAGGTCGTGCACCGAACGAGTGGTGATGACCGAAGTGACGATGCCCGACGCGGTTTGCACGTCGATTTCCGAAACCACCTGGCCTTCGACGATGGCGCTGATGACACCTTTGAACTGGTTGCGAACGTTGATTGCCTTGATGGTCATTTGAGTGTTCCTCGGGAATTGACTGGATGTTGCGCATAAGGTGCGCGAGACGATCAACATCCACAAGGAATGAATAGCGATGTTTTTATTCCTGAAAGATATATGCAGTCTTTATTGAGGCAAACCGGCAAGTGTTCGTCCAGCACTGCCAGACAACAGATTGCACACTCGCGTACAGCTAGCGGCCCGCATGGCGCCGCTTAGCTGGTGAAACGTCTGCTTTCCAGCAAGTGGCACAGAGTTGCTGGCCAAATTGACGGACCACGTTGCGCAGTTGCACAGGTGCGATGTTGCCGGAAACCGAATGAAAATCAGGATGTAGCAGGTCCAGGGCAGCCCTGTTCAATTCCTCACGAATGTTGGACGCCAGGCCAGCGCATAGCGCTCCAGCGTGCGGATGATGGTGTCGATGACCAGCCCGAGGATGCTGTAGATCAGCAGGCAGACGACAATCACGTCAGTGCGCATGAAGTCCCGCGCGTCACTGGCCAGATAGCCGATGCCTGCGGTGGTGTTGATCTGTTCGACGAACACCAGCGCCAGCCAGGAAATCCCCAGGGAGTAACGCAGGCCGACAAAAACGACGGCAAGGAACCGGGCAGGATTACGTGCCAGATCAGCTGTCGGCGAGTGAGCCCCAACGTATTGGCCGCCTCGATCCGCTTGGGATCGATATTGCGAATACCGGAAAACAGATTGAGGTACACCGGGAACGTGGTGCCGGTGACGATCAGCGCGACCTTGGTGTACTCGCCGATGCACACGCCAATGCTCAAGCCCAGCAAGGCTCGCTGCAATGACACCCACAAGTGCGTGGTCAGCTCGCCGGACTCGATCATCGCCCACAACGTGCCGCCAATCTGCGACGGCGCAGCGATCACCCGCGCTGGCAGCTTTGTCGATTGTCAGAAAGCCCGCGTCGGCGTCTCGAACATCCAGATTTTTTGCAGGCATCGGCGTCTTCCTGAAAATACGGTGGGCCAGGCCCATAAACGAGTTGGCTGCGAAAAGTCCCGGTTACTCCTTATAAGAAGTGTCGGTACGCTCCAGCTCGCGAATCAGCGCGTTCCAGTGACGGGCAACACCCGGCCCGTGACCATTGGAAAACACCTTGGCTTGCTCGTCGACCCTGGCGACCACTTCGGCAGGCGGATAGATCAACTCGGCATTGCCGGCAGACTGTGCGGCGACCTGAATGTTGCAGGCGTACTCCAGGCGATGCAGTTGCTGGAATGCATGTTCGACGCTGACCCGCCGGTGAGCAGGCCGTGGTTGCGCAGGTTCATCACGCTCTTGTCGCCCAGATCCGCCACCAGTCGCTCGCGCTCGTCCAGATCCATATCCAGCGCCACGCCAGCGCCAACCGCCACCGGGCCTGATCGCCCACTCGGATCGCGGCAGTCAATACGCCAGCGTGAGCTACAGGGCGCTGCTGGCCCGAAACGACATGCAGCAAAGCATGAGCCGTAAAGGTAATTGCTGGGATAACTCAGTGATGGAGCGCTTTTCCCTGAGCTTGAAGATGGAGCGAGGATGGCGCCGCGATTATGCCAACCATGCCGAAGCGATACGCGACATCACTGAATACATCGTTGGGTTTTACAACAACGAGCGACTGCACTCAAAACTGGGATATCTGCCACCGACCGTTTACGAACCGGCGATGGCGTGGGAACAACCTATCGAGGTGTCCGGAATTAGTTGACCACTACAGTCGGCGCGCATGAGGGGGCACGATCCATGTGTCTATCTCAAAGATGTGCTGACGCGGCTGCCGACGCAGCGGGCGAGTGAAATCGAGCAGTTGCTTCCGCATATCTGGATGCCGTTGCGCAACCTGTGATCCCCTTTCGTTTACTTAGCAGTGCCATGGCAGCAAGGCGTCGTATTCCTCAATCGCAAGCACAGTATCCGGGATCAGCTAAGCGCTTTGAATATGCGGTTTGTGAAGCTGTCACGCTTAGCGCCTGCCCATGCAATACTGGCGATATAGCATACCTGTTCATTCAACCAGCCCTGCTGGTGTCAAATGGCCCGAATGGGTTGCAGTCCGTGAACTGTCCTTCGGTGGCAGACAACTTACTTCTTCAGAAGGTTTCCCCATGACAGTTCCAACAGTCCCAACCGTTATCTCCATTAACCGGGTAAGCAGCCCAATCACCAACGCCACTTCGGTGGATTACGCGGTCACGTTCAGCGAAGCGATAACCGGCGTAGATTTGAACGACTTCGTGCTGACGACGGGTTCTACAGCGGCGGGTAACATTGCAAGTCTTTCCGGCAGCGGGAGTGTCTACACCGTCACGGTTAGCACTGTTAGCGGTGACGGTACGTTACGGCTGGACTTGAACAGCTCGGGCACGGGGATTGTCAGCACCAGTACCGCAAGCCCAATAGCGAGCGGCTTTATCGGCAATGCGTATACGATCGATCATACGTCGCCGACGATCAGCAGCGTCTTGGTCCCGGCCAATGCCACCTATGCAACAAACCAGTCGCTCGATTTCACGGTTAATTTCACTGAGGCAGTGTCGGCCGATGTCAGCGGTGGTACACCTCGTATTGCCATAGCATTGAATACCGGCGGTACGGTGTATGCCAATTATCTGAGTGGCTCTGGCACTAGCGGTTTGACTTTCCGCTATACCGTTGTGGCAGGTAACGCCGATAACGACGGTATTACCGTGGGCACGCTGGATCTTAATGGCGCGACCATCAGGGATAGCGCTGGCAACAATGGGGTGCTGACGCTTAACTCGGTGGGCGCTCTCAATGGTGTGCTGGTGGCGGGGGCGGTGCCGCCTGTGTTCGACTCGGCAGTAGTGACCGGCAACAGCCTGGTGATGAGTTATGTCGAGGCCACGACCCTGGATGCAAGCAATACTCCCACTTCGGGGGCCTTTGCCGTCACTGTCGGCGGCCTATCCGTTGCGGTGACTGGCGTAGTTGTCAATGCTGCGGCCAAGACCGCCACCCTGACATTGGCCACCGCCGCGAGAGCAGGCCAGGCCGTGACGGTCGCTTACACCGACCCCACGGCAGGCGATGATACCAATGCCTTGCAGAACGCTGCTGGCACCGATGCCGTCAGCCTGGCGGCAACGGCCGTGACCAATAACACGGCCTTGGTCGTCGCCAGTGTCGCGGTGCCTGCCAGCGCCAGCTATACGGTGGGTGATGCCCTCAGCTTCACGGTTAATTTCAGTGAAGCGGTGACGGCCAATGTCGGCGGTGGCACACCTCGCCTGGCCATTACCCTGGATACCGGCGGCACGGTGTATGCCAATTATGTGAGCGGTTCTGGCAGCAATGCGCTGGTTTTCAGGTACACCGTTGCGGCCGGTAATGCCGATGCTGACGGCGTTGCCGTTGCCAGCACACTTGACCTCAATGGCGCGACCATTCAGGCCGTCACGGGCGCCAATGCAGTGCTGACGCTTAACTCGGTGGGCAGTACCAGTGGTGTGCTAGTAGTGGCTCCCCCTGTGGCGCCCGTGTTCAGTGCGGCGGCGGTCACGGGCAACAGCCTGGTGATCCGCTATGTTGAAGCCACGACCCTGGATGCCGTCAATAAGCCGGCTACCAGTGCGTTTGAGGTCAAGGTCGGCGGCATAGTCGACACGGTGACTGCTGTCACAATCGATGCCGCAGCCAAGACCGCCACCCTGACATTGGCTACAGCCGTAGCGGCTGGTCAGTCCGTGACCGTCGCCTATACCGACCCTACGGTCGGCAATGATCTCAATGCCTTGCAAAATGCTGCTGGCACTGATGCCGTCAGTCTCAGCGCTACGGTCGCGACCAACAACACCGTCGCGCCCGTGGTGGTGGCGCCTGCCGTCGGCGTGACCCTGACAGCGCCTGCGAACGGTGGCGTGCTGCAAGGCACTGCCCAGGCGGATACCTTTATCGGCTCCGGTTCCAAAGACATCTTTTACCCTGCTGGCGGTACGGACAGTGTCGACGGTGGCAGCGGTATCGATACCGTGGTGCTGCCCGGAACGCGGGCACAGTACGGTATTAGCCATCAGGCGGACGGAACGTTTACGGTGCGCTCGTTGACCGATGCAAACTCCGTTGTGACGATGAAGAACGTCGAGCGCCTGACCTTCGACAACCAGACCGTGGCCCTGGATATCACGCCCACCACTGGCCGCGTCGCTGAGCTTTATCATCTGGCCCTGGGGCGCAATCCGGAAGAAGGCGGGTTGGTCTTTTACGTCGGTGCCGGCAGCCAGGGCTTGAGTACGACGCAACTGGCGATGAACTTCGTCAGTAGCCTTGAGTTTGCCAAAACCCATGGCGCGTTGGATAACACGAGCTTTGTCACCCAGTTGTATCAGAGCGCCTTCAACCGCGCGCCCGATGCCACAGGCTTTGCCTACTTCATGAACCAGTTGGCAGCCAACCCAGGCGCTACTGGGCAAGCCGCTGTTATTGCCAACTTCATTGACTCGCCGGAAATGGCCATTAAGTTGGCCGGCGTGGTGGATCAGGGGGTTGCTTTGCTGGCTGTTTAAGTATTGCGACGCCCATGCTGCGTAGTCGCAGACCGCCAATGAGGACTGTGAGTTATCAATGCATGCCATTACGTTGGTCATTGTCGGTCTCCTTAGTGGCTCATGTGCTTGTCGATGGCATCAGGCTTGGGACTTGCAGGGATGGCGCAATTAACTGAGTAGTCATAGCGATGATTTTGGTAGTTGAAGGAATCAGCGCCAGCGGGAAAACGACTTGGTGCGCTAAGCATGGAGGGCAACATGTCATTCCTGAAAACGGCCGTTTTGAAAACGAGCCGGATCGGATAAAAGATCCAGTCGGAGCAGCAACTTTTTGGGCAGAGCGAAACGTGGATCGCTGGCAAAAAGCGTTGGCCATGGAAGACAGTTCTTCGTGGGCTTTGTGTGACAGTGACCCTCTCAAGCTCCACTACATTTGGAGCCTTTGGCAGATCGGCGAGACGAGCGAACACAACTGGCGAATAGAGTTGGACGCCACAAGAGAAACAATCGCACAAGGACGTATTGGCTTTGCTGACTGTTACATTGTTGGCCGCATAGATCCTCAGCTCGCGCGAGAGCGAGCCAAAGCAGACACCACCCGCCGACGGAGTGGATTCAAGCTACACGTGCGCCTCCAACAAGCTCTGCTGACCTGGTACTCAGCTATGGGTGAAGTGCTTCCCGGCAGAGTGAGATTCGGGTTTCCTTCAGAAATGCCAACCTTGAAAAGCCTTGATGGAAGATATGCGGTGGTGGCCTTTGATCAAATGATCGCATCGCTCCCACGACCTACTCACACCTCTTAGCGAGACGGAGCCTTATATAGCAGTTGGAAGCGGATCGATGTGAGGGCGAAGTAAAGATGTGTTCGCCATCTGCTTACCCTGCAATTACGCAGCTATCTTGTCGAATGCCTGGCCAGTGTAGTTTGCCTTGATTCAACCGCCGTGCCACCTGCCAAATACCGAGGCCGTCGTGGACCAGCACTTTCATTCGATTGGCCCGTCGATTGGCAAGAGATAAGCGCAGTGCGGCTTCGCCGCACCGAATACCTTAATGACTCTGGCCAGCGCAGTCTCGGTGCCAGCGCGCATATCCATGGGCTCGATGGCGAGCCAGTACCAATGGGCTTGGGCAAGGAACCCTGATCAGTGCTGCGTACCTGAACCACCACGGGCACCTTCAGGTGCCCGCAAGTACGCAACGGTCGTTCAGCAACGGTGACAGGTTTTGATGCCCAGCAAAGTGTAGGCAGGGCAGAAACGGAAAATGCCAGTGGCCAGCGGCACTAAACCGATCCAACCCCACGCGCCGATCACACCGGACAGACTGAGGCCAATGAGAAGCAGGCCAGCGACAATGCGCAGGCTACGGTCAATGGTTCCAATGTTCGCTTTCATGGCGGTTCCCCCCGATCAATGGTTGCGCCGGCTCTCCAGCGCAGTAAATAACAACATGCCGGCCAACATGGCCAACATGAACACGATCACCTGCCAGCGTCCTGTCAGCAGAATTGCCACTGCGGGGCCAGGACAGATGCCTGCTATTCCCCAGCCGATGCCGAACAACAGGCTCCCGCCAATCAAGCGCGGGTCCAACTCACGTTTGATCGGTAGCTGCATTGGCCTTCCCAGCAGCGAACTGGATTGTTGTCGCGCCCAGGTTAGCGGGCCAACGGCTATGCCAATTGCCCCGACCATGACCAACGCCAAGGAAGGGTCCCAAGCACCGGTTAAATCCAGGAAAGCCAAGACTTTGCTCGGGTTGGCCATGCCTGCCAGAAGCAGACCCAAGCCGAACAGCAGGCCAGCAATGAATGCGGTCAGTTTGATCATGTCCAACCCCCCAAAAGATGACGCAGGACAAACACTGTGACGAAACCGCTGAACATGAAACACACAGTGGCGACCATCGATCGCGGCGAAAGGCGCGAGATGCCGCACACCCCATGGCCACTGGTGCAACCTGAACCGTATCGTGTGCCGATGCCCACCAATACACCGGCGACGCTCAGTCCGAACCAGCCACTTTGGAACTCAATCTGCGGCAGCGTGGCGAACAAGCTCCATAGAAGCGGCGCGATGAGCAGCCCCAGGAGAAAAAGTGCTTTCTCACTCACCCCCTCGCTCCCACGCTGTAAAAGACTACCAATCAGACCGCTGATGCCTGCGATACGCCCGTTGGCTACGACGAATAGACTGGCCGCCAAGCCAATCAAAGCGCCGCCTGCAAGGGATGACCACGGAGTAAAGTTAAGCCAGTCGACACTCATGAAGCTTCTCCAGTACAAATTGTTGGTACAGGGTTTGGATGACTGCCAATGGCGGGCCTGCTGATGCGATAGAACACCTGCTTTCCGTCATGGCGGGCCTCCACCAGTCTTTAGCGGCGAAGCACCGCCAGCTGTTGAGAGAGAGTCGGTTGATGTATCCCCAGCGGTGACTCCAGATCGCTGAAATTGCGCTCACCTTGGTGATAATTGGCATAGCAGCATCAAGCGATCTGGGTTCACTCCCCATTGGCGTGGACTTTTGAAAGCTGAGGTTCAATTGTCCAGTAACGCAATCGATGCGGGGCTCTGTTCCAGGTTCTCTCCCTTCTGCACGATAGTGATAGGCCATCGCGGTCCAGTTCGAGTGGCAGTCCACCAACATTACAATGAAACCGCCATAAACCAACTCTGGCCACCCGGTAAATTCGAGGGATGGAGTGTGTTTGCACACAATATGAATTCCGTCGGTATCCCAGTGACTTTTTATCTGGAGACCGCTTGGATGCGCGCTTCCGCACCCGAAACAGATGCCGTCCGGGGCAGCCCGATCTTGGACTGGGCTACCTTGGGCCACGCTCTGTGTAACGGTGCAAAAGCTTTCGAATTGGCCAAGGATGCGCGGTAAGTGCTCCAGCTTGGCAGCTGATTTGCCTAACTGCAGTTCGATGTCTATTTGGAGCACCCGTAGGCGATTTTCAGCATTGCGTCCGACCTCAGCACTGGCCTTGCAAGAAAGCGGTTCGGCATCCTGTTTGTACTTGCGCAGCGCGAATAGCAGACTATTAGTCAAGCAGTTGGCTACCGCACCGAGCAGCAACTCTACCGGGCTTGGGTCAGACCCTTGCAGCCGGATCCTGCAGTCATGGGTTAGCTGAAGGCTTTTAGGGCAGCCGTCAACAGGCGGGTAAGTCCTCCACCCACTTGATCTACTCAATAGCTTTAACCAGCAAGGCCACTGCAACCACCGCAGATACAATGGCAAACCCTTTTTGTAAGTTTGGCCCCGACAACTTGCCAGCGACCAAGCGACCGCAGATCATGCCGGCTAATGCTCCAATGGAAAACGGAATGGCAACAGCCCACTGTAAGTGCCCGGCTGCCGAGCTAGCAGCAACGCCGGAAATTGATACCAGCGCAATAACGGCTAGAGACGTTGCAAGCACTGACTGAGCGGTCAAGTTGGTGTATCGCTGGAGCGCCGGCACCATCACAAAGCCACCGCCCACGCCGAGCAAGCCAGAAAGCCCACCCGCGACAACGCCAGAAACGGTGAGCGCCCATGCACACGGAGCAGTCCAATTTAGCTTTCCTCGATTGGCGTCCAATAGACAAGGCGGTGGTTTGGAGGTGACGGGGCCCTTTGACTCTGTGGAAGGAGGCAACGAGCGTTGAAATACCCGAAACGCAACGTACATAAGCACGAAGGCAAACATGATCGTTAACGGACGGTTAGGTGTGCGCTGCGCCAACCAAAGGCCAAGTGGAGAGCATACGATCCCCGCTCCTGCAATTAAAAGCGCAGCTTTATAGCGGACGGTGCCGTTTTTAAGTCCCATCACGGCACCCAGGGTCGCAGCTAAACCGACAGCCAGTAAACCGATTGGCCCAGCCTCGGCCATGCTCAACCCCGCCCCAAACACCAGCAATGGAACCGCCAGTATTCCTCCGCCGGCGCCGGTCAGCGCCAGAATTACCCCAACAGTAAGCCCGAGCAGTAAGACGACGATCATCTCAGTCTCCTAGCTTTCAGGTCTGATCTCATAAGTCAGCTAACTCAGGTTTCGCCATCCACTCATGGCCCTTAAGCATTCCCTTCCAATACAGCGGTGGAAGAATCCGCTCTTTGAGCAACCATGCCAGCCTCGATGGCCGGGTACCGTCAATCAGCCAGGATGGGAAACTGGGGGCGACCTTGCCTCCATAAGTGAACTCAGCCAGTACGATCTTGCCGCGTTCAACCGTCAGCGGGCAGGAGCCGTAGCCGTCGTAATGGGCGCTGCCTTTCGCTCTACCCATTGCAGCCAAAACATTGTGCGCAACGACTGGCGCCTGCTTGCGTGCTGCCGCGGCAGTTTTGGCGTTGCTGGAGTTGGCCGCGTCTCCCAGCGCGTGAATATTGACCCAGGTTTTATGGCGCAATGTGGCAGGGTCGACATCAATCCAACCAGCCGCGTCAACGAGAGGGCTGACCCGAACGAAGTCCGGCGCAATCTGCGGTGGCACCACATGAAGTAGATCGAAGTTGCGCGTGACAAGGTGGGCGCTGCCATCCGGATTGACGCAGTTGAACGTTGCAGTTCGTGCGGGTCCGTTCACGCTGGTGAGCGTGGTGCTGAAATTAAGGTCGATACCATAGGCCTTGATGTATTCCATCAGTGCGGGCACATAATCGGGAACTCCGAACAGCACCGCGCCAGCGCTGCAAAACTCGATCTCGACGTTGTCCAATACACCGATACGTTTCCAATGATCGGCAGAGAGGTACATTGCTTTTTGCGGTGCCCCGGCACATTTGATCGGCATGGGTGGTTGCGTGAAAATGGCTCGCCCACCACGCAGTTGCTGCACCAGTTCCCACGTATAGGGGGCAAGGTGATACAGGTAGTTTGAAGTCACGCCGTTGCGGCCCAAGGTGTCTGACAAACCCTCGATTGCATGCCAATTGAGCTTCAGGCCAGGGCACACGATCAGTTGCTCGTATTTGACGACTCTGCATCCATCGAGAATGACAGCATTTCTCTCGGGTTCGAAAGCGGCGACCGCCGACTTGATCCAGTGCACCCCTCGGGGGATGGTCGTGCCCATCGTGCGGGCAGTTTGGGGCGCATCGAAGACGCCACAGCCGACAAGTGTCCAGCCTGGCTGGTAGTAGTGCACATCTGCCGGGTCGACTATGGCAACGTCGAGTCCCGGATCTCGCGCCAGTAAACTGGATGCAGTCGCGATACCTGCCGCACCGCCACCGATGATGACCACGGTATGCTGCGCCTCAGCCACTTCGACCGGCGTGCGCCCCTGATTCGCAATCCGGCGAATGACGCCTTTCATATCGAACCCGGCTTTTTTTGCAGTCTCGACGATGTTGGGCAGGGGTTGTTGGCCCGCTTGTGACAGTGCCCACATCGTCGTCGAGCGCATGCCGGAACGGCAGTAGGCCAATACCGGTTTTGGAAGCGTTTCAAGGAGCTTGCCGAAGGCAATACCTTGCTCGTCGGTTACTTTGCCTGATTCAGCGGGAAGGTAGTGCGCCTCAATACCGATCGCTTGGGCCGTACGTTTGATTTCGGCAAACAAGGGTTGATCGCCGCCTTCGCCATCGGGACGGTTACACACAATGGCTCGAAAACCGGCTACTTTTAGTTCAGCCAATTGATTGGGAAAAATCTGTTCTGATACCGACAGTCCAGGCGCAAGGCAGCGAGTGTCCATAAAGGTCTCCGTTATGGGTATTTTTCTTATAGGTTTTTTAGGGAAGGCAACGTCAGGCGACGTTGAGCGGGATTTTCAGGTAGCGCGTCCCGTTCGCTTCAGGCTCAGGCAAGTGCCCGGCTCGCATGTTGACCTGAACCGATGGCAGGATCAGCGTCGGCATGTCCATCGATGCATCACGCTTTGTACGCATCGCCACAAACTCCTCCTCACTGATCCCGTTACGCACATGAACGTTGTGCGCGCGTTGGTCTGCAACGGTGCTGACGAACTGCACCTCGCGGCCATCTGGCTGGTAGTCGTGGCACATGTACAGCAAGGTATTGGCCGGCAGACTCAGTACCTTGTTGATTGACTGGAACAACGTACGCGCATCGCCACCGGGAAAATCACAGCGTGCAGTACCGTAGTCCGGCATAAACAAGGTATCGCCGACGAACGCAGCCGTTTCGGTCCCATCGCTGATTACATACGTCATACAGGCAGGTGTGTGACCAGGTGTATGGAGCGCGTAGCATTGCAGCGTGCCGATGGCAAACGACTCATCATTAACGAACAGGTGATCGAACTGGCTTCCATCGCGGGCCATCTCGCCAGTTGTATTGAACAGAGTGCCGAACACCTCTTGCACCGTCGAAATCTGGCTGCCGATTCCCATTTTTCCACCGAGCTTTTCCTTCAGGTATGGCGCTGCCGTCAGGTGGTCTGCGTGGACGTGGGTCTCGAGAATCCATTCGACCCTCGCATTGAGTTCGTTCACCCTCGCAATCAATTTGTCGGCAGACGTTGTGGCGGTGTGGCCGGACTTAGGATCGTAATCAAGTACGCTGTCTATTAAAGCGCAGTGGTGGGTGGCCTCATCCAGCACAAGGTAGCTGACGGTATTGGTAGCAGAATCGAAGAATCCTTCGATGTGAAGTTTTACGCTCATGACTTGTCTCCTTAGGGGCTTTTTACCGAGCCGCTCACACTAAGGACTGACATAGCAATAAGTCTGCCAAGCCGAGACTGTATAGAAATATAATCTTATCTATTTGATTCTATTAGTTTTATTTTTTGAATTGAGGTAGGTTCTTGCTCTCCCATACCCGAATTCACTGCCATTGGCAGTGCCTGTTGACAGAGGTGGCAGTGCCACAACACGATGGATGGATTATCAGGAGCCATCATGAATACCATCCTGCCCACCCCAGACAGCTCACCCCCACATCCGGATCAAGTTCAGGCACTTGTTTCGTTTCTTGAGCACGAGCCTCAGCCAATGATCGTGCTCGATCCGGAGTACAACATCCTGGCTGCCAATACTGCCTATCAGCGGCAGTTTGGCAGCGCTGACAAACCCTTTATCGGTCATAAGTGTTATCAAGTCTCACACCATTACGATGTCCCTTGTGATCAGGCGGGTGAGAATTGTCCGATGAAAAAAGCGCAGGAAATGCGCGGGCCGGATCGAGTTTTGCACATTCACCACACGCCTCGCGGCCCAGAGCATGTCGACGTCGAATTGCGCCCGGTCCTAGATGAGCACGGTGTTATTACGGCCTATGTGGAGCGTCTCACACTGGTTCGCAGTGCATCCGCGCGACCCAGCAACGAAGGGCTTGTCGGCCGTTCACCGGCCTTTAACCGTGCCCTATCTGAGCTGCAGCGGGTGGCACCATCAATGCTGCCGGTGCTGCTGCTAGGCGAGTCCGGTACGGGCAAAGAGTTGTTCGCCCGCGCGGTACACGAAACCAGCGAGCGGGCCACTGGACCATTTGTAGTAGTAGATTGCTCAGGATTGACCGAAACGTTGTTTGAGAGCGAGCTGTTTGGCCATGAAAAAGGAGCATTCACCGGTGCCACCACGCGCAAGCCTGGTTTGGTCGAAACGGCCCAGGGCGGCACGTTGTTTCTTGATGAGATCGGCGATGTTCCGCTGGCAATGCAGGTAAAACTGTTGCGCCTGATCGAATCGGGCACCTATCGCCGTGTCGGCAGTGTTGAGACCCTTCACGCTAACTTCAGGTTAATCGCGGCGACCCACAAACCACTGGAAAAAATGATGGAGAAAGGTGAGTTCAGGCAGGACCTGTACTACCGCATCAGCGCCTTTCCAATTCAGTTACCCCCCCTGCGTAATCGAGTTGAAGACATTGGTTTGCTTGTGAATTCATTTCTACAACGTGCCGGTACAGGCAAGCGCCGGCTGACAATAGATGCGGATGCACTGACACAATTGCAGCGGTTTTCCTGGCCCGGCAATATCCGAGAATTACGCAATGTTCTAGAAAGAGCCTGTCTGTTCGCTGACGATGGAGTGATCCGCTCCATACATTTACCCCACGCCTCCGTCGTGATGTCTCCTCAGTCCTCGACGTCCACCCCTTTCGACGGCAGCACGCTGGTACAGGCACTCGCAACTTTTAAAGGTACCCGCAGTGAGCTGGCCGCGCACATGGGTATAAGCGAACGTACTTTGTACAGACGACTGAAAGAGCAAGGTTTGGCCTAATAGCTAGCGCTGACCATGCAAGTCTGCCAACGACTGCCAACTCTGGCAGATTGGCAGCGCATTTATCTGCCAAGGCATTTTTCGCATTACTAGGCTAATGATTAAGTAACTGTTTCAAAACGATAAAATAAGAATATCCCCCCTTGGCATGCCGTGTGCTAACTGCATAGTCATGACCATTTCCGACAAACGACTGCGACGCCATCTGCTCACAGCAGTACTGATCAAGCTACTGGTGCTGACAGTGCTGTGGTGGCTGTTCATCCGGGATTCGCACGTCAACGTCGACTCGAACACCATCGGCGACAGGTTCGGTGTACCCACCTCGACTCAAGGGGCAAGCAAGTGATTTCAGAACAACTGGTGGATTTGTCTCGGCTGCAATTTGCAGCCACTGCGCTTTACCACTTTCTTTTTGTACCGCTCACGGTTGGCATGGTGTGGCTGCTGGTCATCATGGAGAGCGTCTATGTGATGACCGGTAATGTCATCTGGAAAGACATGACGCGCTTCTGGGGCAAGCTGTTTGGCATCAACTTCGCCCTCGGGGTGACCACGGGTATTACTCTGGAATTTCAGTTCGGTACCAACTGGGCGTATTACTCGCACTACGTCGGCGACATCTTCGGGGCCCCACTGGCCATTGAAGGCTTGATGGCTTTCTTCCTAGAATCGACCATGATCGGCCTATTCTTCTTTGGTTGGGATCGTCTGAAGAAAGAGCACCACTTGCTGGTCACGTTACTGATGGGGATTGGTACAAACCTTTCAGCGTTATGGATCTTAATCGCCAATGGATGGATGCAGAACCCGGTTGGTTCGGAGTTCAGCTACATCACCATGCGCATGGAGATGGTTGATTTTTGGGCGGTGGTTTTCAACCCGGTTGCGCAGGCCAAGTTTGTGCACACCGTCTCCGCAGGTTACGTCACCGGCTCGATGTTTGTGCTGTCGATTTCCAGTTGGTATTTGCTCAAGAATCGTGATGTCGAATTTGCCAAACGCAGCTTCCGGGTGGCGGCCGCCTTCGGTCTGGCATCAGTGCTGAGCGTCATCGTGCTGGGTGATGAGTCGGGTTACACGGTGGGTGAAGCGCAGCAAACCAAGCTGGCAGCCATGGAGGCGATGTGGGAAACAAAACCCGCACCAGCGGGCCTGACATTGGTGGCCAGTATCAACGAAGCCGAGTCCAGAAATAACTGGGAAGTTGAAGTGCCCTGGGTGATGGGCTTGATCGGCACCCGGTCAGTCAGCAAGCAAATTCCAGGCATACATGACATTAAAGAAAAAAACCGCGCTCGAATTCTTCGCGGCATTACCGCCGTCAATGCGCTTGAGGCCCTAAGGGCCAATCGCAGCGATTCGGTGGCTTTCCAGACATTCGAAGAATACAAAGCCGATCTGGGCTTTGGCCTGCTGCTTAAAAAGTATGTTGAAGACGTTAACCAGGCTACGCCGGCCATTATCGACAAGGCGGTAAATGACACCGTACCGCGCGTGGCACCCATGTTCTGGGCTTTCCGGATCATGGTCGGCCTTGGCTTTGCCATGCTTATGCTCTTCGGGCTCGCCTTCTGGAGCACCCTGAAGTCGACCTGCACGCGAAGCCGGTGGTTACTGCGTTGGGCACTTTGCATGCTGCCTGCGCCATGGATTGCCTGCGAGCTGGGCTGGTTCGTCGCTGAATACGGACGTCAGCCATGGACCATCTACGGCTTCCTGCCGACCCACATGAGTGTTTCCACCCTAAGCGTCAACAACCTCTATGGCTCGCTGGCGGGATTCATCGTTTTCTACACCGTGCTGCTGGTGGTCGAAATGTTCCTGATGGTCAAGTTTGCCCGTCAAGGTCCTGGCAGCCTCGGTACAGGCCGTTATGTTCACGACGCCCATTTGAAGGAACTCCACCATGCTTGATTACTTCACCCTGAAAATTATCTGGTGGGCGCTAGTAGGCGTGCTGCTGATCGGCTTCGCCATCATGGACGGCCACGATATGGGGGTTGGCACACTGCTACCCTTTGTTGGTCGCAACGACTTGGAACGGCGCGTTGTTATCAACACCGTTGGTCCGCACTGGGATGGGAATCAGGTTTGGTTCATCACTGCCGGCGGCGCATTGTTCGCTGCATGGCCTGTGGTATATGCCACCGCATTCAGCGGATTCTATTGGGCGATGATTCTGGTCCTATGGGCGCTGTTCTTCCGCCCAGTAGGTTTTGACTATCGCAGCAAGATTCACAACTCCACTTGGCGCAGCACTTGGGATTGGGGACTTTTTGTCGGTGGGGCCGTGCCGCCCCTGGTGTTCGGGATCGCGTTCGGCAATCTGTTGCAAGGTGTACCGTTCCACTTCAACGATCTTCTGGTGTCGACTTATACCGGCAGTTTCTGGCAACTGCTTAACCCGTTCGCGCTGCTGACGGGAGTGGTGAGTAGCTCGATGATCACCCTGCAGGGAGGTACCTATCTGGCACATCGCACTGAAGGTGTTATCCAGGCCAGGGCGATCAAAGGTGCGGTGGGGGCGGCAATCGTACTGGTGTGCTCGTTTATAGCGGCTGGCATCTGGCTGCAATGGATCGACGGTTATCGCATTACATCGTTGGTTGATACCGGCGGACTGCCCGACATTCTTAACAAGTCAGTGGTGCGCGAAGCGGGCGCCTGGATGGCCAACTATGGTCATTATCCGTTGTTGTGGCTGTTGCCCGTACTGGGGTTGGATTGCGCAGCGGGTGCAGCGATATTGCTGATGATGCGTCGCACACTTTTGGCGTTTGTTGCCTCGTCGCTTGCGGTGATTGCAGTCATCAGCACGGCGGGTGTGTCGATGTTTCCATTCATCATGCCGTCATCAACAGTGCCTGCGGCAAGCCTTACTGTGTGGGACAGCGTCTCCAGTCATTTAAGCCTGGCCATCATGTTCTGGGCCACATTGATCTTCATGCCCCTGATCGTGATTTACACCTCGTGGGCGTATCGCGTTATGCGGGGCAAGGTCACCGTCGCACAGATCCAAGCCAACGAACATTCAGCCTACTAGCGCCAGCAAAGGAGCAATAAACATGTGGTATTTCGCCTGGATGCTGGGAGTCGGTTTTGCATTGCTACTGGCTATATTGAATGCGATGTGGGGCGAGAACGAAGCTGGCCGAGCCTTGAGCGACAATGACGAGGCGCAGTCATGATACCGAATATCGCTAACGCCCAGTCTTGCTCACGAATTCACCCGCTGAGTTTGGTTATCGCCATAGCGATCATGCTTGCCTGCACGCTCTATCCTCCCATGATCGCAGCCCCCGATGGGAAAGCTGACCATGTGCTGGCTACCGCATTGTTTGCGGCCATGAGTGTGGCCTTCGTGAGAGGTGTGGGTTTTGTTCCGCGGATGCTCGGCTGGCGTTGGCTTTTCTCAGGCTGGACCTGCTTTGCGGCACTTGCACTTGCTGGCTGGGTAAAGTTTCTACATTGAGGACTGACGACATGACTGAACTCTTGAGTGTCCAATATAAGAACAGCCCCACTATTTATGGTGCCAAACAAAATATTTTGACACCAACAGCTCAGTAAACACTGTGGAAAACGTGGACGAAAAAATTGAGCAACATGTGCAGGTTTGAGACAAAACCGAGCGCAAGAACGACAACCTCTCGATCAGTGATTTTCAATGAAATGAAGAGGCGCAGGAATATCGTTGCCCCACTGGACACGCCCTTCGTAGCGAGTGGCGGGCCTTCAAGAACCAGCGCTCACATGTCACGAAAGCTGGCACCATCATCTTTTGATCCCGACAAACCGACTGCGCTACATGCTCGATGAAAGCGTGCTGCTGCCCGAACACTTCGTTCCGAAAAATCGCCCGTAGTGTCCATGAAGCGGCGCGAGATGTGACCCGGTGGATTGCAACGACACCGCAATACGCGTGCTCTCGCCATGAGCGCAAGAGGTTGAAATGTTGTTCGCGCACTCAAGCGAATCCTGAAACTGGATCGATTGCGGCTACGAGGCATGACCGGTGCAAACGACGAATTTACCTTGGCGGCAACGGTACAGAATCTAAGGAAATTAGCGAAACTGACCTCTCAAGGGCCACCGACCACGGGATAGGTAGGCCCGCAATCAGCAAAAACCCTCAAGTTAACCTACTGACCAAGCTGCAACGATCAACGCAGACCCGGAAAATCCACGTACGTGGTGAAGAGGTTCTGAAGAGACGATCAACCTCGAAGTCTTCAAGGTTGAAATTCCGACTTTTTCAACAGAATCGGCCAGACACAGTCATTCGCTAGAGGTTCAGGATTTTGTCGTGCCAAACAACGTGGCCCCAATGGATTGAGGAGAAAGAAGTCATCGTTTTCCAGAAAGTAATCGCCATCCTTTAGGAAAAACCGAAAAAGCGTGCGTTAGGATGAGCTCATTCTTTAACTGTCGGGATGAGTACAAACTGGACGCGCACCTCAAACCCCTGACCCCGTCCCCTCGCCGGTGAGGCCAGTGTCATGCTGGCGCCGACGCCTTGAACAATGGTTTTGGCAATTGCCAGGCCCAGGCCTGAACCGCTTGCTTCACTGCTGCCTCGCACAAAGCGCTCGGTCAGGCGCGGCAACACTGGCGCTGGCACTGTCGGGCCGCCATTGACCACTTGCAGTAACGCCTGAGCAGTCAGGCTGACCTCGACCGGTTGATCGGTTGCGCCGTACTTCAGCGCATTCTCGATCAGGTTGCGCAACAGGATGCCGAACGCGTCCGGGTCAATGGCGGAGTAGACGCAGGCCTCGGTGGGCAACTTCAACTTGATTCGATGCCCACTGCCGAGGTTCCACTCATCGACCCCATGGGCCAGCAACGGGATCAGATCCTGAGGGGCTTCGGAAAGCAGCCCGCCGCCCTCGGCCTTGGCCAGTTGCATGAGTTTTTCCGAGAGCCGCGCCAATTCCCGCAGCGAGTTCTCGATCTTCGCCGCACGCACCTGCAACGGGCCGTCGGGGGCTTCGTGGCGCAAACGCTGGATCTGCGCCAGCGTTGCCGCCAACGGCGTGCGCAGTTCATGGGCACTGTTCGCCGTGAAGCTGCGCTCAGCCTCCAACGCCTTGCGCAAGCGCTCCAGCAGATGGTTAACCGCATCGGCCAGCGGGTCGATTTCTGCCGGCAGTCGCGCCACTTTGATCGGCGACAGATCGCCCACGCCCCGCGCTTCCACGGCACGCCGATACGCCAGCACACTGCGCAGGCTGATGCGCACAAACAACCAGGTGCCCAACAGGCTCACGGGGATCAGTGCCAACAACGGCAACAACAAGGCAATCAGGGCTTCGCGCGCGGCCTCACGACGATGCCCCAGCGGTTCGGCTATCTCGATAAACAACGTCTGCCGCAGTGCCGAAGCACCGTATAAACGATATTTTTCAGTGGTGGAAAACCCTTCGCTCGGCTGCTGGTTGAAGATCTTCGGATTGGCTTCGTGGGACTGCATCAGAATCTCACCCAGGGCATCCCGTACCAGGTACGTCAGGTATTCCTTGTGCATTTTCAGGGTGGCGATGTGCTGTGCTTCGCGAGGAGCTTCGCGGTTGCTGATTTCGAGCACGGCCAGGGGCAAGATGCGTTGCGCGGTCTCCTCCAGTGCACTGTCGAATGCTTCGTTCAACTCATGTTGCACCACCAGCCAGGCACCGACGGTCCCACCCAGCCAGAGCAAGGTCATGCCCAGGGTCAACCCCAGGCCCAGGCGTTTTTGCAGGCTTGACGACGACTTCATACGGGCATCAACCGGTAACCCATGCCGCGCACGGTTTCAATCAGCTCGCGCCCGAGTTTTTTCCTCAAGCGACTGATGTAGACCTCGATAGTGTTGCTCTCGATTTCCGCGCCAAAGGCATACAAGCGCTCTTCGAGTTGCGACTTGGACAGCAGCGCGCTAGGGCGCTGGACAAAGGCCTCGAACAGCGCCCATTCGCGAGCAGTCAGATCAATAGTCGCGCCATCGCGTTGTACCGTGCGGGCGCTCATATCGACCTGCAAATCACCGAGTTTGATCTGCGGATTGGGATTGCCGCTGTAACGCCGGGCCACGGCCGCTACACGGGCTGATAGCTCAAACAGGTCGAACGGCTTGACCAGGTAGTCGTCAGCCCCGGCATTGAGGCCGGCAATGCGCTCGGAGATCTGATCCTGGGCAGTCAGGATGATCACCGGGGTCACATCCCCTGCTGAGCGTTGTTGCCGCAAGAAATCCAGACCCCGACCGTCCGGCAGCATCAGGTCCAGCAGGATCAGGTCGTAAGGCGTGGTGCGCACGCTGTTGCGCGCATGGTCCAGACGCTGCACCCAATCCACGGCGTGGCCGTCATCGGCGATCTGCTCGCGCACCGCGTCCCCTAGTCCCGGCGCGTCCTCGACCAATAAAACCCGCATCTGGCACCTCCTGTGATGGTTGTCGTTCAGCAACCTTAACCGCCTTAGCTGATATGAATCTGAAGATTCAGCGGGTTGTCAGGAATGACCTTTAGGGTATGCCAAAGACGCCGACCCGGCAGGAGACAGATCATGAAAACACCTTTTATTGCCAGTACCGCCCTGTTGAGCATGTTGCTCAGCGGTTATGCCCTGGCTGATGACGACTGCAACGAGCCGGTCAGCGACTGGCAACCGCGCGAAACCTTGCGCCAGCACGTCGAGCAGCAATGGGGCTGGAGCGTGCAGCGCATCAAGGTCGACGACGGTTGCTACAAGCTCAAAGGCGTCGACCGCAAAGGCAATGCCATCGAAGCCCGCTACGCACCCGCCTCCCTGCAATTGCGCACGTTGCAGATCAATTTCGGCGAAAACGGCGATGCTCGGGACTACCTCACCAGCCCTGCCCGCGAATGATCCTCATCGATTTTTCCAGGCTGTTCAGGTTGCTGTCAGCCAGCAGGTCCAGGCTCTCGCCACAACGCTCAAACAGGACATCGCCATGAAAAAGATCATCGCCGCAAGCTGCCTCATCGGCGCTATTGCCCTGCCGGGGCTGGCCCAGGCCCGCGAAGTGACCCTGACCACCCAACTCAAGAACTACAGCGGCAACGATGCGTACCTGGCGATCTATGTCACCGACGCCAACGGCCAATACCAGAAGACCCTTTGGGTGGCTGGCAAGAAGGCCAAGTATTACCGGCACTTGACCGACTGGGCCCGTGGCAGCGGCATGAACCCGAGCGAATTTGACGGGGTCAGCGGCGCCAGCGTCGGCAGCGGGCAGACCCTCAAAGTCAGCGTTGAACTGGCAGACACGTTGATTGACGCCGGGTATCAGATCCGCATCGACAGCGCCGTGGAGAACAAGCGCGAAGCCCGGGCCGACATCAGCGTCCCCCTGACGTCAAAAGGTTCGGGGACATCGGCGACCGGCAGCACTTACGTCGATTCCTTTACCTACGACCTGTAGCAACAGCGACTCCTGGAGGCTGAATATGCTTCGCCAGTTCCATTCCCTGCCCGGTCTGATCGCCGCTCTGTTGGTCATGTTATTGGCCATCAGCGGCGCGGTATTGTCCGTCGATCCAGCGCTGGAACGCCTGCACAACACGTCCACGGCTGCCGGCCAACTTAATGTCGGTCAACTGGCCGGCCACGTCGCCAGCCACTTTCCGGGTGTGGAGCAAATCCAGCGCACCGCGTCCGGGACGGTCATCGTCTACTACAACCAGGACGGTCAGACCGGAGCCGAAAAGGTCGACCCACTGACCGGCCAGGGCCTCGCGCCTTACGAGCCGTCCGCGTTCTCGCGCTGGATGAAAGACCTGCACCGCTCGCTGTTCATGGGCACTCCAGGCCATGGGGTGTCGGGCGTCGGCGCGCTGTTTATGTTGATGCTTTCGGTGTCCGGCGCATTGCTGCTGGCCCGGCGCCAGGGCGGTTGGCGCAACCTGTTGCGGCCATTGCGCGGCACGTTCAGCCAGCGCTGGCACGCCGAAGTCGGACGCCTGGCATTGCTCGGGCTGCTGCTGTCGGCCCTGAGCGGGCTTTACATGTCCGGCACCACCTTCGGTTTGATCGCCGACGGCAGTCAGAACGAGCCAGCCTTCCCCACTCACATCAGCGCAGGCCCGGCGTTGCCGGTGACGAACCTGCAAGCCTTGCAGGCCACCGACCTGAATGACCTGCGCGAACTGTCCTACCCAAGCCCCGGCAACCCGCAAGACGTATTCTCCCTGCGCACCGCCCAGGGCGACGGCTACGTGGACCCGGTCAGCGGCACCTTGTTGTCGTGGCAAGCCCACGATTCGATGCACAACGTTTACGAACTGATCTACCAGTTGCACACCGGTGAAGGCCTCTGGTGGCTGGGCCTGCCGCTCGGGCTCTGCGTCCTCTGCGTGCCGTTGATGAGCGTGACCGGCATCCTGCTCTGGTGGCGCCGCCGCAAGGCCGGCCCGAACATCCGCCACAACAGCCCCGCACACTCCGCCGACAGCGTGATTCTGGTGGGCAGTGAAAACAACAGCAGCTGGGGCTTTGCCAACACCTTACATGAAGCCTTGCGCCAGGCCGGGCACCGAGTGCACAGCGCGGCAATGAATGAATGGACCGGCGATTACCGCAGCGCCCAACGGCTGTTCATCCTCACCGCAACCCACGGTGACGGCGACGCCCCGGCCTCGGCCTCACAATTCCTCGCCCGGCTGACAAAGGCCGGCCTTAAACCCGGCCTGCCGTTTGCGGTGCTGGGGTTGGGAGATCGACAGTTTGCGCAATTCTGTCAATACGCCCATCAAGTGCAGGAGGCGCTGATGCAGGCCGGTGGCTCGGCATTACTGGGGCTGGAAACCGTCAATCGCCAATCCTCCCAAGAGTTCGCGCGCTGGGGTCACGCCTTGGGCGAAGCACTGGGGCATGACGTGACGCTGGTTCACAGCCCGGAGCAACCGCACACTCATCAACTGGAGCTGCAGGAATGCATTGTCTACGGTGAGCAAGTGAACGCGCCGACCCACGTCCTGCGCTTCAAGGCACCGGCCGAGTTACCCGACTTTCAAGCAGGCGACCTGGTGGGGATTTTGCCGCCGGGCAGCCCGGTCCCGCGCTTCTACTCGCTGGCCAGCGGCTCCGACGACGGCGTGCTGGAAATCTGCGTGCGTAAACACGCAGGCGGGCTGTGCTCGGAGTTCCTGCATCGGCTGACCCTCGGCGCATCGATCGAAGCCTTTATCCAGCCCAACCCGCAATTTCGGCCCACATCGGGCGTACACCCGGTGATCCTGATCGGCGCCGGTACCGGCATTGGTCCGTTGGCCGGTTTTATCCGCAACAACAAGGCCCGACACCCGATGCATTTGTATTGGGGCGGACGTAACCCGGCGTCGGATTTCCTCTACGAACCGGAGCTCAACCGATACCTGGCGGACCGACGCCTGACCGCATTGCGCGCCGCGTTCTCCCAGGTTCAGGACCGCAGCTACGTGCAAGACCGATTGATCAGCGACGCCCTGGCCTTGCGCCGATTGATTGAAAAAGGCGCTCAGGTCTTGGTGTGTGGCAGTCGCGAAATGGCCAAAGGCGTGATGCAGGCCCTGGATGAAGTGTTGGCACCGCTCAACCTGAGTGTGCTGACCCTCAAGACACAAGGACGCTACCGTGAAGATGTCTACTGACGGGCAACGCTACAGCCTCAACGGCGAGACCATGGGGAGCCGCTACACCGCAATGTTCTACGCCGATCCAGGCCTCGACACCGACGTAATCAGCCGCCGCCTGGCCGATGCCGTGGGCCGGGTGGACCAACAAATGTCCACCTGGAAAGTCGACTCCGACCTCAACCGCCTCAATACCGCCCCCGAACAGGAGTGGCTGTCAGTCCCCAAGGAACTGACCACGGTGCTGGCCGCCGCACTGCGGGTCAGTCAGCAATCGAGCGGCGCTTTCGACATTGCCGTCGGTGATCTGGTGGACGCCTGGGGCTTCGGTCCCGGCGAACAATCGGTCAACGAACAGACACTGGCGGCAACGTCACTGCGCCCACGACTGTCCACCAGCGCCGCATTGGTGGTTGACCCGCAACGCAATCAAGTGCGCAAACGTGCACCGCTGCAGCTTGATTTGAATGGCATCGCCAAGGGTTTCGGCGTCGATGAACTGGCCCGTTGCCTGGAAGGATTTGGCATCACGCGCTACCTGGTCGGCATCGACGGTGAGATGCGCGCCAGTGGCGTCAAACCTGATGCGCAGCCCTGGGTCGTGGCCATTGAAAAACCCTGCCGCGGCGTGCGTGAAGTCATGGGTGTGATGGAACTCAGCGATGCCGCCATTGCGACGTCGGGGGACTATCGACAGTGGGTCGAGGTGGGTGGGCAATCCTACGCCCACACCATGAACCCAGTCACCGGCGCGCCATTGCGCAACCCGTTGGCAGCGGTCAGCGTAGTGGCGGCCTCGTGCATGCTCGCCGATGCCTGGGCCACGGCCCTGCTGGTGCTGGGCGACGTCGAAGGCCCGCGCCTGGCGCAGGAACGCGGCATGGACGCGTTGTTCGTGCTGCACGACGGTGAACAGTTCAAGGAAATTTCCATAGTCGGCGGCCAGTTGCAGGCGCACATTGAAACCCGTCCGATTGATCCACCCCTGACAGTGAGTCCCGCTAAACCATGAAGTTCATGCACCGGCACACCGAGCTACACCGCAGTGAGCGTATCGGCTGGCTGCGCGCCGCCGTCCTGGGGGCCAACGACGGGATCGTGTCCACCGCCAGCCTGTTGATCGGCGTCGCCGCCGCCAACGCCAGTCATGCCACGCTGATGGTCACCGGGATGGCCGGGCTGGTGGCCGGCGCCATGTCCATGGCCGCGGGGGAATACGTCTCCGTACACTCTCAGGCGGACACCGAACGGGCCGACCTGTCCCGGGAGCGGGCCGAACTGGCCAGCGACCCGAAAGCCGAACACATCGAACTGGCGAACATTTACATGCATCGTGGTGTATCCGCCGAATTAGCCCATCAAGTGGCCGACCAATTGATGGCCCATGACGCCTTGGGCTCCCACGCCCGGGACGAACTAGGCATCAGTGCAACACTCACCGCCAAACCGTTGCAGGCCGCCCTCGCCTCCGCCGCCAGTTTCGTGGTCGGTGCCGCATTGCCGCTGTCGGTGATTTTCATCGCGCCAGCGTCCAGCGTGGTGCCGTGGATGTGCGGCATGTCGCTGGTTTTTCTCGGCGGCCTGGGGGCTGTGGCGGCCAGGGCCGGGGGTGCCAGCGTATTGACCGGTGCCTGGCGCGTGACGTTGTGGGGCGTGTTGGCCATGGGCATCACGGCGCTGGTGGGATCGTTGTTCGGGGCGGTGGTTTAGCGCGCATCGATGCTTCAAAACACAAAAGGCGCCCGATCCCTCGACGGGGCGCCCTGTTTTCCTAAGCGCCAAGACCCCGCCGATGGCTAAGTGAGCGCCTGCGACCCGTGAAGCATCGCTACGCGGGATCAGGCCGTAGAAGACTTGCACGCCACCCGTGCAAGTGTCGAACGCTTGAGGAACATCAATAATTACCTGCTCCGAATGGGTTACCTTGGCGCAACTCTCAAAGACCTGAGGCTTGGCCATGCCGTCTACCCGCACCGAAGTGGATGTCGCGATTATCGGTGGCGGCCAGTCTGCACTGGCCGTGGCTTACTTCCTGCGCCGAACCGGGCGCTCCTTTGTGATCATCGACGCCGAGGACGCGCCGGGTGGCGCCTGGCGCCACGGCTGGAAGTCACTGCGACTGTTTTCACCCTCCACCTGGAGCTCCATCGCCGGCTGGATGATGCCGCCGGTTACGGACGGATACCCAAGCCGCGACCACGTGCTCAATTACCTGAGCCAGTACGAACAACGCTACCAGTTCCCGACTGAGCGGCCCTATTGGGTGAGCGCGATTGAACGCTGGGACGAGCGCCTGCACGTCAAGGCTCGGGGTCGCAGTTGGCTGGCCCGGGCGGTGGTCAGCGCGACCGGCACCTGGCGCCATCCCTTCCTGCCGCACTACCCCGGCAGTGCAACCTTCACTGGCCAGCAATTGCATTCGGCGCACTATGTCGACGCCACCCCGTTTGCCGGGAAAAAAGTCCTGGTGGTGGGCGGTGGCAACTCCGGCGCCCAGGTCCTGGCGGAAGTCTCCAAAGTGGCCGATACCGTATGGGTCACCCCGGATCCGCCGCAGTTTCTCGCCGATGACGTTGACGGCCGGGTACTCTTCGAACGCGCCACCGAACGCTGGAAAGCCCAGCTCGCGGGCATCGTCATTGAACAACCGGTCGGTGGTTTGGGCGATATCGTGATGGTGCCGCCCGTCATCGAAGCCCGGGAGCGCGGTGTGTTACAGGCGGTTCGGCCGTTCGAGCGTTTCACCCAAACCGGCGTGGCGTGGGCCGATGGCTCGCAAACGCCGGTCGATGTGGTGATATGGTGCACCGGTTTCCGCCCGGCCCTCGGCTATCTGGAATCACTGGGCGTGTGCACCACCGACGGACGCGTGGCTGTCGAAGGCACGCGTTCAACGCAGGAGCTGCGTTTGTGGTTGGTGGGCTATGGCGACTGGACGGGCGCCGCCTCCGCAACGCTGATCGGCGTCACCCGCACGGCACGCAGCACCGTTGAGGAAATCGAGCGGTATTTAACGGAGCACTGAATCGAGGGTTTATCTCCAAGCCTTCGGGGCGGCGATGCACTGAAGGCTAGCAAGCCACGCACGGTACTTCGTTGCTCACGTTGGCTTGACGATCATCAAACTGCACGGTGCCCGGTTTAATACACTCTCGGCGGTACTGCCGGTGAACCGGTCAAACCCGTGGTGACAGGCCGTGCCTAGCACCACGATGTCGACGTCATGCTCTTGGGCGAACTGGCCGATCACGGCGTGGGGAATGCCGGTCAGCAGGTGTCGATGCCTTTTCTCGACCCCGTAACGGTCGGCGAGCACATCAAACGCCTCTTCCTGGGCATCGTTGACTGCGTCTCTCAAACTCGCGTCCAGCGCCAGGGTCGGCAGACTTCTCGGCGCGTCGCCCACGACCGACCAGTGACTGACATTGAGCACCTGCAACACCGCGCCACACGAGGCCGCCAGCGTCGACGCCAGGTTAAGGATCCGGTCATTGAGCCCTTGGGTCAGTTCCTCCAGATGCGAGAGGTCGATGGCGGCGAGTACCTTAAGCGGCCTCGGGTGTCTGGCCTCCGTCACGAGGTGCAAGGCTGCGGGGCAGTCGCGCAGCAACAGCCAGTCCAACGGGCGATGGAACGCACGATCGAGCGCTGGTACATGGTGGGTGTCCTTGATCACCAGGTCGGCATGAAAGTCATTCACATACTCAAGCACATGCGCCAGGCTCGGCGTGGCCCACACTACTTCAGTGGTGACCCGCAACCCCGCACACCGTTGAAACCGGGCCTGCTGCTCCAGCCAGTGACGATGCACCTGCAAGTAGCCCTCGCGTGCCTGGGCCATCGCGCCAGGGTCAAACAGACCGGCCATCGCCAGCGCAGGGACGAACTCGAAGGCGACGATGTGCAACAACGCACCGTTTGCACTGGCCAATGCCTGTGCCCGATCAAACGCCGCGGTGTGGATCATGTCGTGAGGGGCGATCAATAGAATCCGTTTGAGTTTCAGCATCATGGGCCTCGTCCTGGTGGCTCAAGTATCTGGCGTGAGGCGCTGAAGGCTCTGATCTTTGTCAATGAATAACCGGTCCGGGCAGAGACCTTTCCCCGCTGGTCGATTAACCCGGCAAACCCCGGAATAAACAGTGCGCCGCAGTGCCTGGCACCTATGCTGGATACACTCGCTATGGCGTCATTTCTCATGCCGGAAACACGACCACTGCAACTTCAACACCTCAAGGCTGCGTGTTCCAGTTGCAGCGTTTTGGAGTTGTGCCTGCCCATTGGCCTGACCGGTCCGGAGGTCCAACGGCTGGACACGCTGATCGTACAACGCTTGAAGGTCAAAAAAGGTGCCACCCTCTACCGCGCGGGTGATCCATTGCGCTCGCTCTACGCGGTGCGAATCGGCTCGTTCAAAACCAGCGTGCTGTCGGTCGATGGCCGCGAACAAGTCACCGGGTTCCAGATACCTGGCGAAATCCTCGGCCTGGACGCCATCAGCACAGATCTGCACGCCTGCAATGCCTTTGCCTTGGAGGACAGTGAAGTCTGCCCTGTCCACTTCGCGCACCTGGAAAAACTCGCTCAAGAGCTGCCATCACTGCAACACAACCTGAACAAGATACTGAGCCGGGAAATCGTGCGCGATCACGACATGCTGCTGATGCTCGGCAACATGAACTCCGATGAGCGGCTGGGTGCTTTTCTCTTGAACCTGTCGCAGCGTTTGTACATACGAGGTTATTCGCCCAACGACTTCGTGCTGAAAATGCGCCGCGAAGAAATCGGCTCCTATCTGGGGCTGCGCCTGGAAACCATCTGCCGAGGCATTGCGCATCTGCGGGACCGGGGACTGGTCGCGATCGCGGGACGTAACGTCAACATCCAGGACATGGAAGGCCTCAAGCAACTCGTCGCGGGCTGTCATCGCCCACTGTAATGATTCCGTACCTGGGTGTCTGATCCAGATCAGATTCATGCGCCAGCAACGGCTTAGAAAGGAATGAACCGTGTGGCTACCCCCCACGCGACAACCTTTCGAACTGGATTGAGGATCACCCCATGCTCACCGTCAAAGACCACAATGATCGGGCTGTAGCAACCTATGCCGCCGTCACAGGTAAGCACTGGATCGAAGCGCTCAAGGACGGCCGGCACGTGTTGATCCGGCCCCTGTCGGAAAAAGACCGCGAGCGTGAATACCCGTTTATCAAGCGCCTGTCTCCCGAGTCCCGGCACATGCGTTTTCTGTCACAGATCAGTGAACCCGGCACCGCCCTGCTCGACCAGTTGATGGACACCGACAACAAGCAGCGCACCGCTTATATCGCGCTGAAACACGAAAACGGGCAACTGGTCGAAATCGGCATCAGCCGCTACGCCGCCACTGCTGAACATGAATGTGAAATCGCCGTGACCGTCGCCGATGAATGGGCGCACCTGGGATTGGGCACGGCATTGACGGAGCATTTGATCAACTCAGCTCGCCAGAACGGCTTTCGCCAGATGTATTCGGTGGACGCTGCGAGCAATACCCCGATGCACGACCTGGCCAAAGCCTTAAGTTTCGAGACGCACAAAGACCCCGATGACAGCACTCAAGTCATCCATCGGCTGTACCTGTAAAGCGCGGCATCGCGACGCACCGGCCAACGGTTCGTCGCGAACTGCTGCAACCCGTCATTCAGGATTGCAACGTCTGCCGTGGTTTGATCGCCAACACACTGCACGGCGCCCGGTGTAAAAGCTGTTCGGCGGTGGTGCCCAAGCGTTTATCCAGCCCGCTGTTCTGCATGGTGCCCATGACAATCACGTCAGTCCGGTGCTCAGCAGCAAAATCACAGATAGCCGCCGGCGGCGCCCCCTCGATAAAGTGCCGACGATCCGGCGGTACGCCATGCCGTTCGGCCAGCGCGGCAAACACCTCGCGTTGCGCAGAACCTAACGCCTCATAAAGCCCGGTGGCCAGCGGCAGCGCGCCCATGCCCATGTCTTGGGTGTAAACGGCCGTCCAGTCATACACATGCACTAATTCAATCGTGGCCTCACATCGTGAGGCCAGCTTCACCGCAGCGTCGATGATCTGGTCGTTGAACACCAGGTCCTGATCTTCGCTGCGCAGCACATCGACAATCGCCAGCACATGGCGCGGCCGCGGGTTAAGAGCGTTCGTGACCAAATGCACTGGCACCGGGCAATCGCGCAGCAACTGCCAGTCCAGCGGCGTGAAGAACACCCGTTTCAACGCGGACTCTTCCTGGGCATCCTTGATGATCAGCGCCAGCGACATCTCGTTGACGAAATGCACGATCTCTTTATAAGGATGCTGCACCCAGACCACTTCACTAGTGGCGTCGACCCCGTGCTGGCTCATCAACCCGGCTTGTGCCGCGAGCCATTGCCGATGGGTCTGCAAATAGCCTTCACGGGCCAGGTTGATTTGTTCCGGGGCGAACAGGCCAGCCACGGCCAGGGCCTGGGAATAATCGAACGCCACGATGTGCAGCGGCAATTTCATTGCCAGGGCCAGCGCCGCCGCCCGGTCAAACGCCGGGGTGCGGGTCATGGCGGGTGGTGCGATTAGCAGTAAACGCTGAATTTGCGACATGGGGCACCTCGGCACACGGCCATCGGGACATGAGTAGAGGTCCAGATTGAGCGCTCCAGCGCCGGGCGACTTGATCTTTGTCAGTGACAGGGCATCACGCGTTTCAATGCAGCGACGTGCCGACCCACATCGCCAACGTCATCCCGACCTGACCGGGAATCACATACGCGGCGAACCGCCGCCCGCCACTGACCCAAGCCACCAGGCATTTGCTCACGGAGTTGCTGCTGACCGCAATCAGCGCCGGACCAGCCAGGGCGCTGAGCGGCAATTGACCGGATTTGGCCAAGGCGGCAATCGACGCCGTCGAAGAATGAGCGTCGGCGAAACCGGTGAAGGTCGCCGTCAACATCAGTCCCACTTCACCAAAGAAGTGCAGCATGATCGCCGACGCCAGGGTGATGCCGGTCATGGCCAACGTGACGACCAAGGCCAGTTTGAGGTTAAACGCGCCACCGACCTTGATCGGCTGACGCGCAGCGGTCGCCGGCTTGAGAAACATCAGGCACAGGCCATACAACGCCGTAGCGGCCACACCGCACACCAGCGGCCCCCACATCTGATTCAACAGCGCGGTATCGACGGCCCCCAGGATCAGACCGACCTGAATAATCGTCGCCAAATTGGATAGGATCGCCGCGGCGGCCAGGGTTTTGACGTTGTCGGGCTCCTCGCTGACAAGGTGCCCCATGGTGGCGATGGTCACGGTGCTGGAAGCAAACCCGGATGCGATGGCACTGATCGCATAGCCGTAACGGGTGCCCAACGTACGAACCGCAATATGCCCCAAGGCCCCCACCGCCATCAGTAATGCGGAAAGCGTGCAAATGGTCCGTAGGTTGATCGCGGCATAGGGGCCGATGAAACGGTCCGGGGCCAAGGGCAACACCACCAGTGCGACGATCAACAACACCAGCCCGTCGCGCATTTCGGCCTCGGTCAACTGGCTGCGGGCGAAGTGATGCAGTTTCTCGCGGTAGCTCAGCAACCCGGCGATGACCACGCCAATGGCAATGGCCAGCTCAGGCGCGCTGCCGCACAACGCCCCTAGCAACAGCACCGTGAACAACGCCACTTCACTGGTCACGCCCGGGTCGTCGCGCAAGCTGCGCCAGTACGCCACGGTGACCAGCAACGCCACACTGAACGCCATGATCCCCAACAGCAGCGCGCCACCGACCTGCATCGCCACATTACCCAGCAACGCCGTAATCGCGAACGTCCGCAAACCGGCGCAGGCACGACTGTCCCCGCTCCCCTTGTGCCGCTCGCGCTCAAGCCCGATGAGCAGACCGATCCCCAGCGCAGCCGCTGCACCCGCCATGCCGAGCATGTCATTCATAAGATTTTCGTCCGGGTGAGCCGTGCCTTGGGTCGCTGGGCTGATGCATACCAGTCTGCACCGACCGGCTCAAGGATCGTTTGATCACGATCAACCCAATGAACATTCGTGCCCCCCCCCCGGCGACCACACGTCGGCGCGGCAAATGCCGTCATGCGCCTGTTTGATGCAGATCAAGCCGCCCATGCCATTCAGCGCCAGCATCGGCCTCAGATGTCACCGCCAACAGCCTCACGCGGCCGTGTCGAGCCAGCGTTTGTGTGATGACCCAAGGGAGATTTCCATGCCTGAGCAAGCCCGTTTCATGCTGGTCGCTTCACCCCTGATGCAAAACAGCCCCGCGTTCGATAGGGCCGCCGCCCTGGCCAAGGCTGAAGGCGCCGCGTTGCACATCGTCGCCTTCGATTATCTGGAAGGCCTGGCCACCGCCGGGATGGTCAACGAACAAGCGCTGGAGCAGATGCGCCTGGGCTACGTCGAGCGCCATCGCCAGTGGCTGGAGGAACAAGCCCGGCCGTTGCGCAAAATCGGCGTGACCGTCACCACCGAAGTGGTCTGGGTCGAAAAGCCGTTGCAGGAAATCCTGATTCACCTCAAAGAACAGCCCATGGCCGTGCTGATCAAACCGCTGGAACACGAATCGCTGCTCTCGCGGCTGATGTTCACCCCGCTGGACATCCACCTGCTGCGCGAATGCCCGGTACCGCTGCACTTTGTGAGCCATGTGCAACACGCCTTGCCGCGAAGGATCGTCGCGGCGGTCGACCCCTTCCATCACGATGGCCAGTACAAGGGCTTCAACGACCGGATCTTGCGCGAGGCGGTGAAACTGGCCACCTCGTGCAACGCCCAAGTTGACGTGATTTACGCCCATGACCTGTCCTCAATCGGCGCCGATGAATTCGGCTTCGACAATGCCTCGGCCTACTTCTACTCCGGCAATGCCAAAACCCTGTTCGACGCCCAGAGCCAGGCCTTCAACGACCTCGCCGAACGCAACGGCATCCCGCCGGAACAACGCCACATGGTCATGGGCAATCCGGCCAAGGTTCTGGCCAGTTATGCCGATGCCTACAGTATCGATGTGATCGTCATGGGCCGCGTCGGCCATCGCGGCGTCGGGCGATTGGTGGGCAGCACCGTGGAACATTTGCTGTACAAAATGCCCTGCAGCGTTTGGGTGGTGTCGCCGGAAGTGCTGGAGGATTGATCCGCGAACGCTAGACAGGAAAAGTGGGGCGTTCTCTGCCGGTCGTCACTACGGCGTGTGCTGGTCAAATCGAATGCAAACGGTTGGTCAGCACGGATGCGATTGACTGGTCAGTGGAAATACAAATGGGTGGCCAAGTCCATGCAATTAGGCAACGGTCAACCAACTGGTGGTCTGATCGAGACTGATCTGTATATTGCAGAGCGCGTCATAGGCTTTCCAAGTCGTACCAGCTTTTCCGTTGCCCATACCAAGCGGCGGCGATGAAAATCTTCGGTGCTTTCACACACTGAGGCTCGTAAGCTCCCACAAGGCCGCGATCCTACCGATCCAGTTCCTTTAATTCCTGGGTCAGAAAATCCAGGAACGCGCGGGTTTTCATCGGTACCCGGCGCGCCGAGGGGTAAACCGCGTTGATGGAAATCGGCGGGGCCTGCCAGTCGCACATCACCGGCACCAGGCGCCCTTCGGCAATCGATTGCTCGACGATGAAGGTCGGTAGCAACGCGATGCCCATCCCCGCCTCCGCCGCTTGCGCCAACAGGTCGCCGTTGTTGGCGTGCAGCGGGCCGGTGACGTGGACTTTCTGGGTTTCCTTGCCGTTGCTCAGTTGCAGACTGACGCCGCTTTGCAAATAGCCGTAGTTCAGACATTTATGCGCCGCCAGATCCCGTGGGACTTGCGGCGTACCTTCACGAGCCAGATAGGCCGGTGCCGCGACCAGAACCCGGGGCGCAGGCGCCAGATGCCGCGCCACCAATGAAGAGTCGGCCAGGCTGGCAATACGGATCGTGACGTCGAAGCCACCCTTGACCGGGTCGACCTGCTGATCGCTGAACACCAGCTGCAATTCCACCCTGGGATGCAGTGCGTAGAATTTGGGGATCAACGGCCCGAGTCGACGCAAGCCGAAAGACATCGGCGCGTTGACCCGTAACACACCGCGTATTTCACCAAGCCCCGTGCGGGCGCGCTGCTCCGCTTCATCCACCGAAGCCAGCACTTCACGACACGCCTCGTAGTATTCCGCACCCGCCTCGGTCAGATGCAGGCTGCGCGTGGTGCGTTGCAGCAACTGGACGCCGATGGCTTCTTCCAGCGCCTGAATCTGTTTGCTGACCTTGGATCGCGGCACCGCCAGCGCTCGGGCCGCAGCAGCGAAGCCGTTTTCGCCAACGGTGGTGACGAAGGTGCGCATGCATTCAATACGATCCATGACCGTCCCTGAAATGGAAACAATGAGGCGCAACTTTAATTAAATGTTTCCGAAGTTGCCATCTCGGACCTGCACAAAAGCAACAGCCCAAGCCCTCCATATGAATGTATGCAAGTTGATACAGTCCCGGAGTTGGCAGATATGTCTTGGCTTACCCCCAGCCACAAAGTAATAATAAACATTCTCATTTACATATTTTTACGGAATGAATTCAGTGCTCACCCGACCGCGTTCTTATCGCTGCGCCATGCTTGCCCTAGGTTGTGTTCTGCTGCCCACGCTTTCCAACGCGGACGATTCGGTTACCGAATTGGGCGCTACTGACATTCAGGCCACGGGCGAATCGCAAAGCGCCGGTTATACCCGGGCGACCACCAGCACCGCGAGCAAATCCGAAGTGCCGGTCAAGGATGAAGCCCAGACGGTGAATTCAGTGACTCAACAGACACTGGATGACTATCAGATCAAGTCACTGAACGACGCGATGAAATTCGTCAGCGGCGTGTCGGAAACCAACACCCTGGGCAACAGCAAGGACGCCGTGATCAAGCGCGGCTTCGGTTCAAACGACGACGGGTCGATCCTGCGCGACGGCATTCGCTCGGTCGTGGGCCATAACGTCGGCGCCACCACTGACCACATTGAAGTACTTAAAGGTCCGGCAGCCCTGCTCTACGGTGCGGCGGAACCGGGCGGCATGATCAACATCATCAGCAAGCAGCCGCAGTTCACCCAACAAACCACGCTTTCGGGCTCGGCCTTCAGCGAAGGCGGCGGGACTTTCGGCCTGGACACGACCGGTCCTCTGGGTGATACCGGGCTGGCGTACCGGTTGGTGGCCGAGCGCGGCAATGAAGACTACTGGCGCAATTACGGCACCAACGAAAATACGCTGGTCGCCCCTTCGCTGAGCTGGGTTGGCGATCGCGCGAGCATGACCCTGGCTTATGAATACAACGATTATTCCAGCCCGTTCGACCGCGGTACGGTGTTCAGCAACGGCAGTCCGGCAGCGGGCAGTTACAGCAAACGCCTGGACGAGAGCTGGGCGAAAACCGTCGGCATCAGCGAGACCGCCACGGCGCGGTTCGAGTACCAGCTCAGTGACACCTGGAAAACCCGGGCAACCTATGGCTGGAACAACGACCGTTACAGTCTCGCGATCGCCCAACCGACCAGACTCAGTAATGGCACGCTGACCCGCCAGGCCAATGGTGGCCACTACGACTATGAAAGCCGCTACAGCGCGCTGGACTTCATAGGGGAACAGCAGTTGTTCGGTCAGCGGCATGACCTGCTCGTGGGCATCGACAACGAAGCCTCGGACAAGTATCGCGGCAAGACCTACCGCAACACGGTCACCCAGAACATAAACATCTACGATCCGCAGTACGGCAAGCTGGCCGAACCGAGTGTGGTCAGTGCGACGCAGAGCAATGCGCGCAACGAGCTGACGTCCACTTCGGTGTATTTCAAGGATAACTGGCACTTGAACCAGCAGTGGATTCTGGTCCTCGGCGGTCGCCAGCAGCATTACGACCAGTACGGCGATCAGGGCCTGGGCAAGTCTTACCAGCTCAACCGCGACGACAACGGCGATACGTTCATTCCATTTGCCGGACTGGTCTATCAGCCCACGGAAGCGCTGTCGCTGTATGGCAACTACAGCCGCTCTTTCGTCCCCAACGACACGGTGGACGACGTCGGCAATACCTTCGATCCAGAGGAAGGTCGCAGCTATGAAATCGGTGCCAAGTACAACCCGTCACAAGCGCTGAACATCAACCTGGCGCTGTTCGACATCGTCAAGAAAAACGTCGTGACCACCTCGACGATCAATGGCGTGAGCGTCGCTGAGGCGGCAGGCAAGGTGGGATCCCGTGGGCTGGAACTGGACGTTACCGGGCAAATCGCGCCGCGCTGGGACGTGATCGGCACCTACGCTTACACCCATACCGAGACTCTTGACGATCCGGACGACGAAGGTAATCGCCTCAATAACGCACCGATGCACACCGCCAGCCTGTACCTGACTCACCATCTCGCCTTCCCGGAAACCACCGGTCAGTGGCACGCCGGCAGCGGCGCCCGTTATGTAGGCAAGCGTCCGGGAGACAACGACAACAGTTTCTGGATGGACAGCTACACCGTTGCCGACGCGTTCCTGCGTTGGGACCTGCCCACCCAAGGCTACAAGACGCGCCTGCAGTTCAACGTCGACAACCTGTTCGACAAGCACTACTACCCGTCAAATACCGGAAGCGGCCAACTGCAAGTCAATGTCGGTGAACCGCGAACCGCACGTCTTTCGGCAAGCGTGACGTTCTAGACCGCACAGGGTCAGTCGCAAGCATCTGCTGCTGCCAGGATCCTTGCGACAGCCCTGCCTCGCCCTCCTCGAAAGATTTGCTGCGCCCGTGAACCTTTTTGCAGTTTTCCGGTCACGCCGCGTTAAAGTCTGGCTGCACCTGCCGATACAAGTTGTAGAGCGCAGGAATCACCTGCGCAGCTTTGATGACAGACAGGCATTCAATGGACACTATTTTTTTGCTGGTTGAGCACGGTCGCGACCAAGGCGAAGTCTACATTCATGGCTGGTTCGACGACGAACGAGCGGCGAAAGAGACCGCTGAAGCGATGGAGTGGAAGGCCTACCGCGAGGAGTCCAAGCGCCAGCATCAATGGTCTTCCCAGCCCATGCTGGCACCCGACCAGACGACTCACCGGCGCTTCTGGGTCAAAGGCATTGCCAAAATGGAACAGGCTTTCGCACCCGCAGCGATGATGCTTGCCGTGACCGCGTCCACCGCCGTTCACTGATCAGACGCTTCGCCGTCGCAACGTCAGCTTCGTTCGGGGCCCGGCGTTTCAGACTGATCGCGGTCCGGCTGATCCGGGTCGGGCAACAACGCCTCGACGGCAGCCCTGTCGACACTGCGCGATGGCGTCATGGCCACTGATTCGGCCAGTTTGGTCGCCATCTGCCAGTGGCGCTCGTGATGGCCCTCGGGTTTACCCTCGGTTTCCCAGATCATTGTCGCCAGCTGACGTACGGTTTCTTCGTCGACGTTCATGTGCTGTGTTCTCCAATAGGATCGTGTGACATCGCCGGCCTTGGCGTGAGCACTCCGGCCAACGTTACGCCAGTTCACGATCGAAACAATACGCGTCACAGGCTCGATCTCCCTAACGGAAACAATTTGCCGGAGCTGCCGGTCGATGGTTCGGACATCTGGGCTGTCCCAAACGATAAGTGGACACGGTAGACCCCGGCCTTTTCTTCCGAGTTCAGTCCGGTTTGGCGAGCGGTACCGCTCCTTCCGCCCGTGAAGGCACGCGCATTAATTCTAAATAGTTATATAAAGCTATGGGTAAGTGATTATTCACGCATAACAAAGCTTGATAGGGTGCGTCTACCAGACCACTGGCCGCCACGTCATCCCGAATGCCGAGAATCTGGTCACTTGCCCTATGTCTAACTACTTCGACGCCGCACACCGCGCCCACATCCTTGAGCTGCAAGCCTCCTGGACTGCCCGCAGCGACTGGCCCACCTGGCTGCTGTTGCTCGGCACATATTCGGCATGGTTCAGCCTGATTCATTACGCACCGCTATTGGGCCAGACTCTGACACTGCTGCTGTTGATTCCGGTCATCACCTTCTGGATGTCGTTGCAGCATGAGTTGCTGCATGGCCACCCTTCCCCCTGGCGCTGGCTGAATAAACTCTTGGGTTATGCGCCACTGGCAATCTGGTATCCCTACACCCTGTATCGCGACAGCCATCTGCTGCACCATCGCGACGAGGAATTGACCCGGCCACAGAGGGACCCGGAAAGTCGCTACCTCGACGCCCAGGCCTGGCAGCGCAGCGGGGTCTTGTGGCGCGCGGTGCACTGGCTGAATAAAACCTTGTTCGGGCGCCTGCTGGTGGGTCCCGCGCTGGCGCTGGCCGGTCTGATTGTCGAAGAGTCTTCAAGGCTGCGGCGTGGCGTGCTGCAAGCCTGGCTGATGTGGCTCAGCCATGGCATTTGTGTGGTCGCGGTGCTGGCGTTCGTCAACCTGCATGGTGAGCTGCCAATACTCGGTTATCTGCTCTCCAGCGTGCTCGCCCTGGGGTTATCCATGGTGCGTTCCTACTACGAACACCGCCCGGCCCAGGCACCGGAACAACGTTCGGTGATCAACGAGGCGGGCTGGCCGTGGCGCTGGCTGTTCCTGAACCTGAATTTGCATCTGGTCCATCATGATCTGCCCGGCCTGCCCTGGTATTTGCTGCCCAAGGTCTACACCGAGCGCCGCGAGGAGTGGTTGCATCGCAGTGGGCAGTTTCTGGTCAACGGCTATGGCGAACTGTTCCAGCGCCACGGCTTGCGACCCATCGATAGCCCGCAGCATCCCTGGCATTCAGCCTCCACAACGGATGTCACGCCGTATCGTCATTCACTCTCGCTAGCCGACTCGACATTGAGCACTTCGCCAATCGCATAAAAATGCCCGCCAGCGATGTAGTGCAGGCTGCGCAAGGCCGGATCGGCGTGTTCAAAGTGCCAATGCCCATTGCTGAACACGCGAGTGTCGGACCAGGCGCCAACCACTTCACCGATAAACAGATCGTAAGCCTGCTGATTGTGCGGCTCAGGAATCAGCTTGCAGACCAGCCAGCCGGAACATCCGGCTACGCAAGGCACGTCCTGCCCCACCAGATCAACCCACTCCACGCCTGCATGAGCCAGTTTTTGCGGATCGTCATTCAGGCTGGTTGTGCCCACTCGATGGGTCAACTGCAACTGCGCCACGGTGGGCACCTGAATAACGAACGTGCCGCTGCGCTCGACGAGTTCCCGGGTCCTGGTGGCTTTATCCAGCACCACGGTCAGCTTTGGCGGCATGAAATCCAGGGCACAGGCCCACGCGGCGGCCATCACGTCGACACCGCCGTCATGGGCAGCAGACACTAGAACGGTCGGGCCGTGATTGAGAAGTCGATACGCCTTGGCGAGATCGACCGGAGCGATGTGACTGTTCAAGCAACTTCTCCTGCAGGACAAGCAGACGGCGTTGAGCCGTCGGTAGTCGCCAAGCATGTCGAAAGCGCGCAAAGCAGACAAGGGCCAGGCGACTCAGGGATCGCGGCCCTTTCAGTTGCGCAGTTCGTTCGGGCCTAACTGTTTGCGCAACATGGAGGCTTCGTACGCTGTGCGGTATTGGTGTAGAGATCCATGGCAAACTCCGAATGGGGATATTGCAGAAATAGTACCTCCTCACAAACAATTCAGAATTTTCTTACAGCATCTTCTTTGCATGATTGAAACCATATGACCTTATCAAATAAGGACATGAAAATGCTGATCTCCAGGCAGGAACCGAACAGGGCAGTTTTGGTACCAATACCAGCAGCCAGTTCATCACCGAAAAAGTCACAGACAGCAAGAACATCCCGATCCGTAAACAGCAGCAATTTCGGAAATTTGGCGTGGAAGTCGTTGAGGCCCGAATCACGAACATTGATCCAAACCCGCAATACAAACAACGCATGGTCAAGGTACAACAAGCGCTGGCCGAGCTTGCTGTAGCCCGGCAAAGTCGCTTGAAGGAGGAGGAAGAAAAGCGGCTCGTCACCGCGCGCGGGGAGAAAGAGGTAGAAGCCAAGCGCCAGGAAACACTCCGCGACCAAATAGAGCGAACAACACAGGCAGAAACCGAGAAGCAACTGGCAGTGATCAATGCCGAGCGAGAACGTCGCCGTGCAGAAATCGAAAAACAAACCGCTGAATTATTGCGCGACAAGGCAACTACGACAGCAGCCGCCACCAAAATTACTGCAGATGCCGAAGCCCACGCCCGCGAAGCGACAATCAAAGCCGACGGTGCTTTACAAGCCAAACTCGATGCGCTCATTGAAATCAACAAAGCATGGGCTCAGGCTGCGGCTCAAGCCCCAGTCCCCAGTGTCACAATGGGAGCAGGACAGTCAGGCTCCACGGGACGTCAGGACGAAATCAGCCAGCTTATGGGGGTCCTTGCCACCAAGGCCGCACGGGACATGGCACTAGACTTGAAATTGAATAAGTAGTTGTTCGAATTCTATCTTCGAATCACCTGAGTTCAGGCCCCTCATCAAACTCGTCCAGCTGGACTTCAATCCAGTTGGGCGAATTTGTCTTCACTCATATCAACCCCGGATTTGGCAGGTCCGGGAAAAGCTAACACACCGCTGGTCGAAATAAGTTAACCGCTTCGAGCGAGGAGTCATTCTTTTTGTCGGAGTCGGAATTGTTTGTCTAGTGTGCCGTCTCTGAAATAAGTTTCTAACCTGAGCTATGCTTCTGTGGTCAGTCAGTGCTTGGAGTGATCACATGAACTCTCAGGACATCGTGCTCAGTGAAGACGAACAAATTGAACTGAGTCGGCGCATAAGATCAGCCACGATCAGTCAGCGCGACGGTCGTCGGGCACGGGTGATTTTGCTAGCCGCTCGAGGTTGTTCTCGTAACGAGATTGCCCAGTTGACAGGTCTCTCCGTTGTTTCAGTCACCCGCTGGTGCAAGCGCTTTCAAGAGCTGCGTCTACAAGGCCTAGTGGATCTGCCCGGACGAGGTCGCAAGCCATCCCTATCGGCCGAAGCGTTGAAACGAACACTTGAGCAGGTCACTCAGCCGCGTATCGGTCAGCCTCGCTGGAGCTGTCGAAGCATGGCGCGAGTCGCCGGCATTTCACCGGCCAGCGTCCAGCGCATATGGGCCGCCAACGATATAAAACCGCACCTGACACGTACCTTCAAACTGTCCAAAGATCCAAACTTCGAAGAGAAGTTCTGGGACGTCATCGGGCTGTATCTGGATCCGCCGGATAAGGCATTGGTGCTTTGTTGCGATGAAAAAAGCCAGGTTCAGGCTCTGGAGCGTACCCAGCCTGGACTGCCTTTGGGGATCGGTCATATCCGTACGCAATCGCACGATTATGTCCGCCATGGCACCGTCACCTTGTTCACTGCGCTGGATTATCTTCAGGGGCGCTTGATCAGTTCCATAGAGCGCCAACACCGGCATCAGGAATGGCTGGAGTTTCTCAAGAAGATCAATCGAGAAACGCCCAAACAGCTCCAATTGCATCTGATCGTGGACAACTACGCCACGCATAAACACCCGAAAGTGAAGGCATGGCTTGAGAAGCACAAGCGCTTCCACATGCACTTCACCCCGACCTCCAGCTCGTGGATGAACATGGTTGAGCGCTTCTTTCGCGATATCACGGTGTACCTGCGTGACGGCAGTTTCAGCTCGGTTCGCGAACTGGAAAGCTCGATCACCACGTTCCTAGCACTGCGAAATGCGCAGCCGACTCGCTATGTCTGGAACGCCAAGGGGGAAGATATTTTGAACAAGATACAGCGAGCCCGTGAGGCAATGGCCTCACAGGCATGAGGAGCTTTATTTTTGAGACAGCACACTAGCTGCATATTTGGTCATTCGCGATGAATGAAGGAACTGTCGGCAAGCATAGATATATGCTTAAGCCAGGAAACCTTTGTGTCGAATGGCAGCAACTTTCTGGTGTAACGTCTGGACCGATATCCTCCCGGGATGCAAGCAGCTCTCGCCCAGGTACAGCGCATTACCCACTATGAGAGGGTGCCCGACTACGCGGACACCCTATTCAGTTAATTAACCGTCTGGGCTTATCGATAGTTCGGGTGCGTGGCTGACTGGAAAGTTTACCGAACGAGCAATGAAGCATTTTTCATGAGCTGTTTTATGCAGCGCCTGAGCTTTGGTGATTTCAGACCCTGCTGCGAGAATCACCTTCGGCCGCAAAACCGCCGAAGTGAACTGACCTGCGCCGTCGCCCTCCTCGACCATGGTTCCTTGAGCGTTGTCCTCGTAGGCCAGCACAACGATCCCGGCCTCAGCACAAAGGCCGAGATACCAAAGCTTATGGCACGCAGATAAAGACGCCAAGAGCAATTCTTCCGGGTTCCAGCGTGTTGGGTCTCCTCGAAATGACGGATCGGATGACCCCTCGATGGGTACTTTTCCCTTGGCCGTGATTACGTGCGCCCGGCTGTAACCTCGATAAGACGACGTTCCCGTTCCCTCGTTGCCGGCCCAGGTTACCTGGACTTCGTACGCGTGCGTTTTACCTGCCATTGCTCCCTCCAGAAAAGTTTTCGAAAAGTCCGTTAAAAAGCGGCGCTATTGCGCGGGCACCCACTGTCTATCAGCGCGACTGATGCCAGGTATTGCTCGTTACTATTTCTGCAAAACCCTGAAGGCGAACAGAATCGGTGCCAGAAGCAAACGAAATGAAACGTTGCTTTCAACCACTATCAACTTAAAGGAATACACCATGAAAACTCCACTGTTCGCCGCACTCATGATGGTCAGCGTATTCGCGTCGGCCAAAGACAATGTCACTAACGTTTCAGCCGCCGAGGTTGAGCAGTACACCTACTCTGAACCCCTGGATATCAACAAAGTCATCAGCATCACCACCGCTGAAAACGTCAACCCGATCCGCGGCACTGTTGAGTCGCACATGGTGTACACCGATCACAAGGGTGTCATCCACAACCTCGAATACACCACTGAAGCCTACAGCGACCAGGACAGCTGATCGTGATTCACGACCCCGAGGCAGCAGCGAACCCTACTTGTCGCTGCCTCGTCCAGCTTGATAATCACCGGCAGCCTCGCCTCCACGAAGCTGCCTGATTCATTTATCACACCTTCAGATCAAAGCGATCCAGATTCATCACCTTATCCCAGGCAGCCACGAAGTCTTTGACGAACTTCTCCTGAGCGTCCGAGCTGGCATAGACTTCAGCCAGCGCCCGCAGCTGCGCGTGGGAACCGAAGACCAGGTCTACCCGCGTGCCTGTCCACTTCACCTGACCGGTTTTGCGATCGCGTCCTTCAAACTCCTCCGCTGCATCGGAAACAGGCTTCCACTCGGTGCTCATATCCAGCAGATTGATGAAGAAGTCATTGGTCAACGCTTCCGGTCGACTGGTGAAAACGCCCTGGGGGCTTTGTTTGTAATTGGTATTCAACACCCGCAGGCCGCCGAGCAGCACGGTCATTTCCGGTGCGGTGAGCGTCAGCAGTTGAGCCTTATCGATCAGCAACGCCTCGGCCGAAAGGCTGTAGCGGCCTTTGGCGTAGTTACGGAAGCCATCGGCAGCGGGCTCGAGGAAGCCGAACGAGTCAACATCTGTCTGCTCCTGGGAAGCGTCCATGCGTCCCGGTGCAAACGGCACAGTCAGGGTTTGTCCGGCATTTTTGGCCGCCTGTTCGATGCCGGCACAGCCGCCCAGGACGATCAGGTCGGCGAGCGAGATCTTCTTGCCGCCAAACTGCGCCTGATTGAATTCGGCCTGAATGCCTTCCAGGGTTTCCAGCACGCTCGCCAGTTGTTCCGGCTGATTGGCCTGCCAGAACTTCTGCGGTGCCAGACGCAGGCGCCCGCCATTGGCACCACCACGCTTGTCTGAGCCACGGAAGGTGGAAGCAGCCGCCCAGGCGGTGGAGACCAGTTGCGCAACCGACAAACCGCTGGCCTGTAGCTTGCTTTTGAGCGCGGCAATGTCGGCTTCATTGACCAGCGCATGGTCGACCGCTGGAATCGGGTCTTGCCAGAGCAACTCTTCGGCGGGCATTTCCGGGCCGAGGTAGCGCGACAGCGGCCCCATGTCGCGGTGGGTCAGTTTGAACCAGGCGCGGGCGAACGCATCGCTCAACTGATCGGGGTTTTCAAGGAAGCGCCGGGAGATTTTTTCATAGATCGGATCGAAGCGCAGGGCCAGGTCCGAGGTCAGCATTGACGGTGCGCGGCGCTTGGACGGGTCATGGGCATCCGGCACGGTATCGGCACCCGCGCCATCCTTGGGTCGCCATTGATTGGCGCCAGCCGGACTCTTGGTCAGCTCCCATTCAAAGCCGAACAGGTTTTCCAGGTATTGATTGCTCCACTGGGTCGGCGTTGAAGTCCAGGTCACTTCAAGACCGCTGGTAATGGCGTCGGGACCCTTGCCTGTGCCAAAACTGTTCTTCCAGCCCAGGCCCTGTTGTTCCAGGCCAGCGGCTTCCGGTTCAGCACCGACGTTGTCAGCAGGTCCGGCGCCGTGGGTCTTGCCGAAGGCGTGTCCACCGGCAATCAGTGCGACGGTTTCTTCGTCATTCATCGCCATGCGACCGAATGTTTCGCGGATATCTTTTGCCGATGCCACCGGATCCGGATTGCCTTCCGGGCCTTCAGGGTTGACGTAGATCAGGCCCATTTGCACGGCCGCGAGAGGGTTCTCCAGGTTGCGGCCCTGATTGTCGGTGCGACTTTCTTCGGTGCCATGCTTATCCGCTTCGGCCACCAGCACGCCTTCTCCCGGCGGCTGGGCTTCCTTGCCGTAACGGGTATCACCGCCCAGCCAGGTTTTTTCCGAGCCCCAATATACGTCTTCATCAGGTTCCCAGACGTCCGGACGACCGCCCGAAAAACCGAAAGTCTTGAAGCCCATGGATTCCAGCGCGACGTTACCGGTGAGCACGATCAGGTCGGCCCAGGAAATTTTCCGCCCGTACTTCTGCTTGACCGGCCAGATCAGTCGGCGCGCCTTGTCGAGGCTGACGTTATCCGGCCAACTGTTGAGTGGTGCAAAACGCTGCTGACCAGCACCGGCACCGCCGCGACCATCACCGGTGCGATAGGTACCTGCGCTGTGCCAGGCCATGCGAATGAACAGCGGCCCGTAATGCCCAAAGTCCGCTGGCCACCAGTCCTGGGACTCGGTCATCAGCGCGTGGAGGTCCTGCTTGACCGCTGCCAGGTCGAGGCTCTTGTACGCCTCGGCGTAGTTGAAGTTCTCGTCCATGGGATCGGACAAGGACGAGTGCTGGTGAAGAATTTTCAGGTTCAGTTGATTCGGCCACCAGTCGCGATTCGTGGTGCCACTGCCAGCCGCCTGACTGAACGGACATTTCGATTCATTTGCCATGTGCGAGCTACCTTTGGTCGTGTTCATCCAATTGCCCGCGCCGGTCTGAGCGACGGGGTACAGATGAATAGAATCAATGGCACGGGACCAGCTGCTGGTTTTTCTACCGTTGTGTCCACACGATAATTCCTGATATCGGCAATCAGCTTGCCTACAGGGCGGTCCACAGTGGCAGAGCAGGCGCCTGGCTCATGCCTCTCTCCTGCTATCAGGTCAACCGTTGACCTGCGCCAACGGTAGATCAAGCCTAGTCGCCTCCTGTGAAGGTTTCTAATAGACGGAGCATTAATTGTTGATAGTCAAACTCTGTTAGCTAACCTCGCATTCAGCCGCCGCGCGAGGCGTCAAGGAGGTCGCTTCAAGCGTTGTCATGCCCCGATCGGGTAAACGAATAGCGGTCAATGTCGGTGCGCAGCTGCCAGCCCTGGCCTTGCCAATACTGCGCAGCGGCTGCGTTGGTCTTGAACACATCGAGGTGACATTTAAGGATGCCCTGCACCTCAAGACTCGAAAGACAATGCTGGACCAACGACGTAGCGATCCCCTGGCGTCGATATTCGGGAAGCACCACCAAATGCTGCAAATAGCCCCGACGACCGTCATGCCCGCACATCACGCACGCGCCAGGCACATCGCCGACTTCGGCGACAAAACTCATTTTCGGATTGCGTTGCAGGTAACGCGCGGTCGCCTCGCGAGAATCGGCGTCACGCAACGAGATGCCTGGAGTCTTGCTCATGAGGTCGATGACCGCATCGTAGTCGGCCAGGGTCATGACGCGGATAGTGAACATTGGGTTGAGCCTGTCGGTGGATGTCAGGCTGGCAGATTAGCACTCGCTGGAGCGAGGCTTGCCCGCGAAACAGTGGCCTCGGTGAACCAGACACTGCGCGGTATCGTTCTTCCCGGACAAGTCCGGTCCTACCGAATCTGTGCACATCCGGTAGGAGGGGACTTGTCCCCGAGACGCCTGCCCCGCCCACCTCAATCCACCTGCCCCACCTTCATTGCCTGTGCCGACGCGGTTTTGTTGGAGCACCGAATCCGACCCTCAACCCGTCCTCCGATACCTGCGAGGTATCAACCCAGACCCATTGAATATTGGACCCTCGGCCTGAAGGAATGCGATCTTGAAGCGGCAAAGTCATACACCGCTCGCTTGATTGCGATCCCCAAGGAATCTCAATGCCGACCATTTCTCTGCCTGACGGCGATCTCTATTACCAGCTGGACGGTCCGCAATCTGCACCGGTCTTGCTGCTCTCCAATTCACTCGGCACCCATCTGGGCATGTGGGATGCACAAATCCCGGCATTGGCCGAGCATTTCCGGGTATTGCGCTATGACACGCGCGGACATGGCCAGTCACTGGTCAGCACGGGGCTCTACACCATCGAGCAAAACGGCCGCGACGTACTCGCGTTGCTGGATGCGCTGGACATCCGGCAGGCAGATTTTTGCGGATTGTCGATGGGCGGCCTTATCGGGCAATGGCTGATGCTCAATGCCCCGCAGCGGCTGAGACGCGTGGTGCTGTGCAACACCGCCGCGAAAATCGCCAGCCCTGAAGTATGGAATCCGCGCATTGAAGCGGTATTGCGTGACGGCCGCCCAGCGATGCTGGCCCTGCTCGACGCGACTATTTCCCGCTGGTTCACGCCCCGCTTCGCCGAGACGCAGCCAGAGCAAGTAAACCGCCTGGTCGACATGCTCGCCAACACTTCACCCGCAGGCTATGCGGCCGGCTGCGCAGCGGTGCGTGATGCTGACTTTCGCGAGCAGATTGCGACGGTAGGCTTGCCGGTGCTGGTGGTCAGCGGCGACCTGGACCCGGTGACTACCGTGGCGGACGGAAATTTTATGGTGAACGCAATCAAAGGCGCCAAGGGGGTGGTATTAAACGCAGCGCACCTGTCGAATGTGGAAGCGAGCCAAGCCTTTACCGACGGGGTTGTGGATTTCCTCCTGAGTTAACGCTGCCGGTCATGTGCGCTCAATCTCCATTGTTCCCAGCAGAGCATTGAAGGATTGAACGTCCATTGGCCGGTTCAGGAAATAACCCTGATCTTCCTCGCAGCAAACAGCTTTAAGCAATTCAAGATGCTCCGCGGTTTCGATGCCTTCGGCTGTTACCGTCAGGGACAACGCACGCCCCAGGCCGACGATCGCCCGGATAATCGACTGGTCATCCGCGCTATCGCCCAGGCGATTGAGGAAGCTGCGGTCGATTTTCAGGCCATCGAAGGGGAACGAGCGCAGGTAGCTCAGCGAGGAATAGCCCGTGCCGAAATCGTCCATGGACAGCCGAACACCAAGACGTTTAAGGGCACGCATGACTTCCAGCGCCCCTGCGGCGTCGTCGAGCATGACGCTTTCGGTGACTTCCAGTTCGACCCGCGACGGATCGATCCCGGTGTCGGCCAGCGTTTGCTGAATCCTCTCGACCAGATTGCCGCGCTGAAACTCTGTCGGCGACAGGTTTACCGATACGAACAATTCTGCGGGCCAGCCGGCCGCGGATTGGCAAGCGGTGGTCAGCACCCAGTTGCTCAACGGCAGAATCAGCCCGGTTTCCTCGGCGATAGGGATAAATGTGTCCGGCGGTATCAGGCCGCGCTGCGGATGCTGCCAGCGCACCAGCGCTTCGGCGCCCACCATGCAGCCATCGGCGATGCGATAACGTGGCTGGAAATGCAGGCGAAGTTCGTCGTTTCTGATAGCAAAGCGCAGATCGTTTTCCAGCCGTCGGCGCTCGATGATCCGGGCGTTCATATCATCAGCGAAAAAGCGCCAGGTGTTGCGGCCGCCGGCCTTCGCCTCGTACAAGGCCATATCCGCGTAGCGCAGCAGTTCGGCGGCCAGGGAAGCATCGTTGGGGGCCATGGCGATGCCAATGCTGGCGCTGATGAAAATATCCTGCTCATCGATGTCTATCGGCAGTTCGATGGAGTCGATCAGCCGTCGGCACAAGGCTTCGACGCCTTCTTGGGAACCGATATCGGTGAGGATCAGCACGAACTCGTCACCGCCAACCCGCGCAACCAGATCGCCGCTGCGAAGGCACTCTGCCAGACGCCGCGACACTTCGTTGAGCACCCGGTCGCCGGCCGCGTGCCCCAGCAGGTCGTTGACCGGTTTGAATCGGTCAAGGTCCAGACTGAGCATCACCAGCGGCTGGTCGTGAGTCGGCACTGCCTTGAGCTTGCCGTCCAGAAACTCCTGCAGCCGTATCCTGTTCGGCAGGCCGGTCAGCGCATCATGTTGAGACAGGAATTCGATGCGCCGCCGGGCTTCGACTTCCTCGGTGACATCCGTGGCAGTGCCACGAAAACCGTTACCCGGCAGTTCTCGCGCAGCCAGACGCGTGATCCGTGCATGACCTTTTATGTCCACGTAATTGCACTGAAAACTGGTGCCTGGACGTCGCTTCGGAGTGCTCAGGCAGTTCGACAAGGCTCCTAGTTCGGTATGCAGCAGATCATCAATGGCCGCGCCAATCCAGGCCTCCCTGGACAGACCGGTGACGATTTCAAAACGTTCGGACAGGTAAGTGAAGCGCCAATCGGCATCGATTTCCCATATCCAGTCAGAACTGGCTTCAACCACATCTCGAAAGCGCGCTTCACTGGTGGTCAGCGCCTGCTGACTGGCCTGCAGCGAGGCAAAGCTTGAGTCCAGAGCTCGCGCCGCCACCGTGGTACGCCGCAAAATCGCCCAGGTCATCAGCCAGACTAGCAACGCGGCGATACCGATCACGGGCAACACCAGCCCCAGCAGTTGCTGGCCGGGTTTGGGCGGTTGCCAATGCAATGCACCTGCAGAGCCGTTTTCACCCAAGGGCAGTATTGAGGTCTCATGGACTTCGTCGGAGGTTGATATGTGCAGCCCTCCGACCCCGTAGTCCTGGCCTACTGCGGCAAGCCGGGTGCTGTCGAGCATTTCCACGAAAATCAACACCGACGGCAGCCCTTCGTCCGGAACCACGGTCGGATCCGTACCTGGCGTAATCGCTGCAGCGGCAACCACTGCCGGGATGCCACGGACATTGACGATGCTGGTTATCGGCGTTTCGTTCTCCGCTCCGGCGCGAGCCCGGTCGAGAATTGCGTCAATGGGCTGTGCCAGCCATTGCGCGAGGTCCATGGTCTGCAGGGTGCCATTGATGACCGAGTAAGCAGTTCTATTGGTCGCATCGACTACAAACACGCCCTGAAAACCAAAATCGCTGTACAGGGTCGAGCCTAGGTTTTGCCGCACGAACGCCCAGTCGATATCTACACTGGCGTGCAAATGCTTATAGGCATCGCCCCAGAAAGCGTAATCCTTAACCGTCGAATGCAAGGATTTCTCCAGCGATTGCAAAGCCTTTCTGGTGTAAAAGGCACTTTCAACTTCCTCGATGGTGTCGAGATTGTGCGCCACGTAAACGAGCAGACCGCTGGCTAACAGGATCACCCCCGCCAGCAGCCCTGCAAATTTGAACAACGAAGCCCGCGCCAGCGAAACGCTGGAACGGTTATGCCGCGGATGCACAGCCAGCTGAGTGTATTTCGACATGTAATTCCAGGCGGTATGACGTGAAGCGAAGAGTCGATACCCCTCTATCGGCCGACTTTGTTTATCGGTGAGCCCAGGCAGATGGCCGGGCTTTCAGCACAGGCAAACGCCGTCAGCCAATGTCAGCCCAGATCCCCGCCGCCTACGGGAAGGGTTACCCCGGTGATATACGAGGCCTCGTCGGAAGCCAGAAACAGAATGGCGGCGGCCTGTTCGTCGATGGTGCCGTAGCGTTTCATCAAGCTGCTGTTCAGCGTCTGATCGACGATCTGCTGGTACCAGACACTTTCCTGCTCACTCTGCGGCTGATCGTTACGCGGGATGCGCCGTGGCGGTGCTTCCGTGCCGCCGGGCGCGGTGGCGTTGACCCGCACGCCGCTGCCGGCAGTTTCCAGCGCCAGGCACGCGGTCAGCGCATTGACGCCGCCCTTCGCCGCGCCGTAGGGAACCCGATTGACACTACGCGTGGCGATGGATGACACATTGACGATGGCGCCGCCGCCCTGCTCAAGCATGTACGGCAATACGGTGTGGCAACACCACAACGTCGGGAACAGCGAGCGACGCACTTCGGATTCGATCTCGTCCTCAGCATAGTGCTCGAACGGCTTGGCCCAGATCGTCCCGCCGACGTTATTGATCAGAATGTCGATGCGGCCGAAACGTTTTTTTGCAGCGGCCATCACACTTGCGCATTCAGCGTGTCGCTCAAGGTCTGCGGTCAGGGTCAGCGCACGACAGTGCTGCAATTCATGCACCAGCTCCGAGCGATCCACTGCCACCAGCCACGCACCCTCCTCCAGCAAACGCTCGGCGACGCGCAGACCAATGCCCTGAGCCGCGCCGGTGACCAGCGCGACCTTATTGTTGAAACGTGGGTTCATGATGTTTTCCTCAGGCAACGTCGCCGGTAACAATCGCGTTGGGCGTGAACTTCTCGTAGTAGAAGCTGGCAGGCGTCACTCCAGCAGCCGTGAAGTGCTTGCGCACTGCATCGACCATAGGTGGCGGGCCGCACAGGTAAACATCGACGTCACCGTCGTTGAGCATGTTCGGTGCCATGTGCTGAGTGACATAACCCTGCTGCGGATGGCTGGTCTGCGGGTCGGCCACGCAGGTGACCAGACTGAAGTTGGCCAGGCGTGCGCTGAACGCTTGCAAGGCTTCGACCATCACCAGATCCTGATCGCGGGTCACGCCGTAGATCAGCGTTATCTGGCGGGTTTCATGACGTTCGGCGAGCACTTCAAGCATCGACAGGAACGGCGCCAGCCCGGTACCACCGGCCAGGAATAACAAGGGCCGGGTGACCGCGCGCAGATAAAAACTGCCCAATGGGCCGGTCATGGCAAGCGTGTCGCCGACCTGAGCCCGCTCCAGCCAGCCACTCATCAGCCCGTCTGGCACCTGTTTGATCAGGAAGCTCGCCCGGCGCTCTCCGGGTTTGCTGCTGAACGAATACGAGCGCGTCTGATGGCTGCCGGGCACACCAATGTTGACGTACTGACCCGGCAAAAATACCGGCACCTGATCCAGTTCGAAACTCACTTCCAGCGCGGCATCGGCGTGGCTGGTGATACCGGCGACGCTGGCGGCGAACCGCGCGGTGCCGGTCTTGCAGGTGCTGGACGGCACGGGCACGGCAATGACGCAATCCGATTGCGGCACCATCTGGCAGGTCAGCACTTGCCGCTGCTCGACTTCGTCGTCGCTCAAGGCGTCTTCGATGTAGTCATCGCCCAATGCATAGTCGCCGGTTTCACAGCGGCATTTGCAGGTCCCGCACACACCATCGGAGCAGTCCATGGGCAAGTTGATGCGCTGGCGATAGGCGGCATCAAGCACCTTTTCGCCGATCTTGCAGTCGATGAAACGGGTCACCCCGTCCTCAAAGTTCAAGGCTATGGAGTACGTCATGAGCGTGCCCTCAGATGTGGTAGATATCGATGACCTGATGGATGTAGTCGTTCTTGAGCACCACTTTCTTGCGCGTGATCAGCGGCTGTTCAGGCCGGACATCGAGGCGATAGAACGAGGTGCCAAAGTACGTATCCGTGGTCTTGTAACGATGGCTGAGGGTTTGCCAATTGAAACGCAACTCGACGGTCTCGCCGTCATCGGCCAGCACTTCCAGATTCGCCACGAAATGCGCGGTGCGCGGTTCAGGCATGCTGGCGCTGGAGCGTTCGGTCTTGATCCGGAACACCCGATCTTCAAGGCCGTCGCGACTCGGGTAGTAAATCAGCGAAATCTCGCGTTGCGGATCTTCGGTGAGGCTGTCCTGGTCATCCCAGGCCGGCATCCAGAACTCCACGTTTGGCGAGTAGCATTCCAGCCACTGGTCCCACTGCCGGTCATCGAGCAGACGGGCTTCGCGGTACAGGAAATCGAGCAGGCGATCACGGGAAATGCTCATGAACGCAGCTCCTTGTCCGTGGCGATCACGCCTTGTTGCTCAACCTTGATAGCTTTTTGCAGGGTCGCGGCCCAATGGGCATGCTGGCGCACAAACAAGCCTTCGTCTTCGGTCTTCACGCCGCTGAGTTGCGGGTTGATGCCCATCTGCCGGGCATTTTCGTCCGCGCCGTCAATCCACTGCGTGGCACCGCGACTCAGGTCATTCCACAGATTCGTGGTGCCCTGATAACCGGTCTGGCAGGCACGAAACTCTTCCAGGTCGTCCGGCGTACCCATGCCACTTACGTTGAAGAAATCTTCGTATTGGCGAATCCGCGTCGCGCGTTCCTGGGCACTTTCGCCCTTGGGCGCCATGCAGTAAATCGTCACTTCGGTCTTGTCCACCGAGATGGGCCGCACCACGCGGATCTGCGTCGAGAACTGGTCCATCAGGTACACATTGGGGTACAGGCAGAGATTGCGGGTCTGGTCGACGATGAAGTCGGCACGCGCCTGCCCCAGACGTTCAGCCAGCTCCTCGCGGTGGGCATGCACCGGACGCACTTCGGGATTGAGCAAACGGGTCCAGAGCAAGATATGCCCATGCTCAAAGGCGTATACGCCGCCGAGGCTTTTCGACCAGCCATTGGCGTCGACGGTACGCGTGCCTTCGGTTTCGTAGTTGCGGCGGCCCATGGTTGCCGAGTAATTCCAGTGCACGGAGCTGACGTGATAACCGTCGGCGCCGTTCTCGATTTGCAGCTTCCAATTGCCGTCATAGACGTAGGACGAACTGCCGCGCAGCACTTCCAGGCCTTGCGGTGCCTGGTCGACCATCTGGTCGATGATGACCCGGGTTTCTCCCAGGTAATCGCTGAGCTCAGGAACCGCGTCGCTGAGACTGCCGAACAGGAAACCCCGGTAGTTTTCGAAGCGGGCCAGGCGTTGCAGATCGTGGGAGCCGTCGCAGTCGAAACTGTCTGGATAGGCGCCAGTCTTGGCGTCTTTCACTTTGAGCAGCTTGCCGGCGTTGCTGAAGGTCCAGCCGTGAAACGGGCAGGTGAATGAACCTTTATTGCCTTGTTTGCGACGGCAAAGCATGGCGCCACGGTGGGCGCAGGCGTTGACCAGGCCGTGCAGCACGCCTTGTTTGTCGCGGGTGACGACAACCGGCTGGCGGCCGATGTAGGTGGTGAAGTAGTCATTGATTTCCGACACCTGGCTTTCGTGGGCCAGGTAAACCCAGCCAGCTTCGAAGATGTGTTTCATCTCCAGGGCAAATAATTCGGTGTCGGTGAAGATGTCGCGGCGGCAACGGAAGATCCCGGTAGTGGGGTCATCCTGAACGGATTCGCTGAGTTGACGGGCGAGTCTGTCGAGAGTGCTGATCATGGCGTAGGCCCTCGGTTGTTCTTGTATCAGGCACCGTCACCTTATGTGCTTGCTCCGCCCCTCAATATCCAGTGGCTGCGAATCGCTATCCGCCCGGTGCGAGTGTTCACCGCTGCCGCCGCCAGGTCTGCGAGGGCAACTCGCCGAAACGGGTGCGATAGGCACTGGAGAACCTGCCCAGATGCAGAAAACCATGATCCATCGCGACCTCGGTGACGCTGCGCGCCGTCGCCAGTTGCAGCACCGCATGCACCCGCTCCAGCCTGCGCTGGCGCACAAACTCACGCGGCGCCAACCCGACCTGACGCTCGAACAAGGTGTACAGCGTGCGTTCGCTGACCCGGGCCACCGTCATCAATTGCTCGATGCTGATGTCTTCGGTCAAGTGCTCCTCGATAAATTGCCGCACCGCTTCAAAGCCGCCGCTTTCCTCAGGTTTGGGGATGACCCGTAAAACGTTGCTGCTCAAAAGCTCCAGCAGTTTGCTGGCGACGATGCGTTCATACAGCCCTTGCACTTCGGCGCCTGCCGCATTTTCGGCTTCATGGCAGATCAATCCCAACAGCTGCACAAAGCCGCCCATGGTCTTCAGCTGCTGACGCGCGGCAGCGAAACGAATCCCCTGTTGCGGCAAGGTCCAGTGTTGCTCGAGGCAGGCGTTTTCGATCAGGCGCACCGGCAGCTTGACGATGAATTTTTCGCAGTCGGCCGAATAGGTCAGGTCCACCGGATCATCGGGATTGATCAGCAGGATCTCGCCCGGCCGATAGATCTGCTCTTCGCCACAGGTCCTGGAACGGCAGTGGCCGCGCAACAGAATCTGCAAGTGATAAACCGTTTCCAGCGCTGGCGAGGTGACCCGCACCGGCGCGCCGTAGCTGATGCGGCACAGGTCAAGACTGGAAAAGGTCCGATGGCTGATGCTCGCCTGGGGGCGGCCTTTGGGCAGTAACCGAATACGGTGACTGCCCACATGTTGATTGACGTATGCCGACACGGCGTAGGCTTCGGCGTGGTCGTATATCTGGCTGCGTGCACTCAATAACTGGTTCATGGCGGGTTTCTCTTGTTTTTATCAGGCTGGCATGACGACGAACGCTCCCGCAGGCGGTGAATGGCCGGCGAGAGCGTTTAGACACTGAAGCTTCAGGCTTCCAGCGCCCTCACCCGTTCATGGCGTTCTTCTTCGCGGCTTTCTGCCGCTGGCTGCAATTCAAAATCGAAGTCGATATCAGCGTGCCTGCCGCTTGCATCGTCGCTGAAACGGATCTCGGCGATCAGCTCATCGCGGGTGGCGTAGGCAAAATCGTCGTGCAGGTAGTGATCCCCGGCGAGATTGATCTGCGTCGTCAGATGGCGATGACCGGGAGCCGAGATAAAGAAGTGGATATGCGCGGGCCGCTGGCCATGACGACCCAGTTGGTCGAGCAAGTGTTGCGTCGGTCCATCCGGCGGGCAGCCATAACCCGAAGGCACGATGCTCTGAAATTCATAACGACCCTGGGCATCGGTCAGGATGCGGCGACGCAGGTTGAATTCCGATTGCGCAGGATCGAAGTACGAATAGGTGCCGCCGGTATTGGCGTGCCAGACATCGACGATGGCGTTGGCCAACGGCGCGCCATCTGTGCCGCGCACCTGACCACGCATGAACAAGACGGTGCCTGGGTCCTGACCGTCATCCAGCCGGGCATGGTGCTCGCACAGTGGAGCGCCCGCGACATACAGCGGACCCTCGATGGTGCGCGGCGTACCGCCGACATGGCCGGCCTGCTCGTCTTCGGCGTCCATCAACAAATCGAGGTAGTGCTCAAGACAGAGACCGGCCACGAGCAGTCCGGCTTCCTGACGGCTGCCCAACTCGTTGAGATAGTTGACGGCTTTCCAGAATTCTTCGGGCGTAATCTGCAGGTCTTCGATGATTTTTACGGTGTCGTTCAACACCCGGTGGACCACAGTTTTCATGCGCTGGCTGCCCGCCGGCTGATCGAAACCGGCAGCGCCTTCGAGAAACTGCTGAACCTGTGCGGTTTGGGAAATACGGATAGTCATGGCGGTTGTCCTCATCATTGTTCTTGTGATGTAGCGATTGCTGAAACGAACTCAGCGGTCGTCGGCATGAATCGAAGACGGATGCCGACACAGCGCCATGACTTCGATTTCCATGTACGGATAAAGCGGCAGTTGCATCAGCGTGTCGTGCAGCGCCTGGGCATCCGCCACGTCGAATACGCTGACGTTGGCATAGAGCCCGGCGATGCGCCAAAGGTGACGCCAGGTCCCCTCTTGTTGCAGACGCTGGGCAAGTTCCTTTTCATCGGCCTTGAGCCGGGCGGACTGCTCGGCCGGCATGTCGACAGGGAGTTTAACGGTCATGCGCAGGTGAAAAAGCATGGCGTGGGTGTCCTCTTGTGTTGGGCAGATTTCTTTTGCAACGTTGCGGCAAAGTCATCGCGACTCAGCGGCGGGCAAAGCGCGCCAGGCGTTCGTCATCCAGTTCCAGCCCGAGGCCCGGCGTGCTCGGGATCAGCAGCTGGAAATCCTTGTAGACCGGTGGCTCAAGCAGAATGTCTTCGGTCAGCAACAGCGGCCCGAACAGTTCGGTGTGCCATTCAAGCTTGTCCAGCGTGGCGAAGGCATGGGCGGCGGCCAGGGTGCCGACGCTGCCTTCGAGCATAGTGCCGCCGTACAGGCCGATGCCCGCCGCCTGGGCGATGGCCGCCGTGCGCAACACCGCCAGCGGGCCACCGGTCTTGGCAACCTTCAGGGCAAAAATCGAAGCCGCGCCCATTTGCGCCAGGGCAAAGCTGTCCTGCACCGACTCGATGGCTTCATCGGCCATCAACGGAATCGGGCTGTGGGCGCTCAACCGCACCATACCGGCGCGATCATGCCGCGACAGCGGTTGCTCGATGAGCTCCACGCCTGCATCGGCCAATAACCGACAGGCACGCACGGCGACGGCTTCGCTCCACGCCTGATTGATGTCGACGCGCACACTGGCGCGATCACCCAAGGCGCGCTTGATTGCCGCGACGTGAGCGATGTCGCGCGCCGGTTCGCCCGCGCCGATCTTCAGTTTGAAGTGCCGGTGACGGCGAATATCGAGCATGCGTTCGGCTTCTTCGATATCCCGGTGGGTGTCGCCACTGGCCAGGGTCCAGGCGACCTCGACCCCGTCGCGCACCCGCCCGCCGAGCACTTCGGCAACCGGCAGGCCTAGGCGCTTGCCGAGTGCGTCGAGCAACGCCGTTTCCACCGCCGAGCGGGCGAAGGTATTGCCTCGAATGGCGTGATCAACTCTTTGCATCGCGGCGTTGAGGTTGCTGGCATCCTGGCCGATGAGCAGCGGCGCGAACCACTTGTCCAGGTTAACCTTGATGCTTTCCGGGCTTTCCCCGGCGTAAGCCAGGCCACCGATAGTGGTGGCTTCGCCGATGCCGACGATCCCGTCGCTGCAGAAGATGCGCAGGATGACCAGCGTTTGGCCGTGCATGGTATGCATCGCCAGCTTGTGCGGGCGTATGGTGGGCAAGTCGACGATCTGGGTATCGAAGCGTTCGATGGTAATGGCAGTCATGGGCGTGTCCATCTACGTTTTATTTGTCTTACGCAGAGATTGACGCTGGAGAACAACACCGTCCAATATTGATTAGGTCTCGCTTAATACCCTGGAGGTATCGTGGAGCTTCGTCATTTACGCTATTTCAGAGTGCTCGCCCAGACCCTGAATTTCACCCGCGCCGCCGAACAGCTGAACATCGCCCAGCCGCCCCTGAGTAGACAGATCCAGCAACTGGAAGACGAGTTGGGCGTAGCGCTGCTGGAGCGTTCAAGACCGCTGCGGCTGACCGACGCGGGCCGATTCTTTCACGAGCATTCCAGTCAGTTGCTGGAGCAGCTAGCGCGGATCAGCGACGATACCCGACGCGTGGCAGCGGGCGAGAAACGCTGGCTGGGCATCGGCTTTGCGCCTTCGACGCTGTATGGCGCGTTGCCGGATCTGATCCGCCGCCTGCGCGCCTTGGGCGACATCGAGCTGGGTTTGTCCGAGCTGATCACCTTGCAGCAACTCGAAGCCCTGAAAAGTGGACGCATCGACGTCGGCTTCGGACGGCTGCTGTTTGATGATCCGGCGATCACCCAGCAGATTCTTCGGGAAGATCCGCTGGTCGCGGCGTTACCGGCCGGGCATCCATTGTTGGCGGGGCCGGCGACCCTCAAGCAACTGGCGGCCGAACCTTTCGTGCTGTATCCAGGCAGTCCAAGGCCGAGTTACGCCGATCATGTGCTGGGGATATTTGCCGGACAAGGCTTGCGCATCCGCGTCGCGCAAACCGTCAACGAGATGCAGACCGCCATCGGCCTGGTCGCGGCGGGCATCGGCATCACGCTGGTTCCCGCCTCGGTACAGCGCCTGCACCGCGACGACATTGGCTATACGTCGTTGCTGGACAGCAGCGCGACTTCGCCCATCGTGGTCAGTTATCGCGCCGGAGACGTCTCGCCCGTGCTCCAGCAATGCCTGGCGTTGCTGAGCAAGAAATAACGCACGCGGGCGATCAGTCTTGCGACCAGCCTTCAACGGTGCGCACCAGTTCGGTCAAGTCGCGCTCCCCGCCATCCTGCTGCGCGGCAACGTTCCACAGTTGCCGCGCCGAATTGCCCAGCCACATCGGCACACCCAGCGCCTGACACTCCTCAATGGCCAGGCCGATGTCCTTGCACACGCTGGAAATCGGGAAGCCGAAATCGAAGGTGCCGGGCAGGACGTGTTTGGGAAACTTGTCCAGCGTCGCGCCATTCTTGCCGCTCCCGGCATTGATCACGTCCATCATCACTTGCGGGTCGAGCCCGCCCTTGACGCCTGCCACGAACGCCTCCGAGGTAATCGCGAACGCAGTGGTCGAGAGCATGTTGTTGAGCAGTTTCAGCAACTGGCCTTGACCGGGTTGTTCACCGACGATGAAGACTTTGCCGAACAAGTCGAACAGCTCACGCACCTGGGCGACGGCTTCGGGCTTGCCGGCGACCATCATCGCCAGGGTGCCTTTGCTCGCCCCGGCCGCACCACCGCTGATGGGCGCATCGACGGTTTGAATGTCGTGCTTGAGCAAACCGGCGGCAACTTCCTGTTCGGCCCGGGAACCCACGGTGGAAAGGTCGACCAGAATACGCACCGCCTTGCCTTCGACGATACCGTCCGGCCCCAACGCCACGGCTTTGAAGATCGCCGGGTTGGGCAGGCTGGTGAAGACGATTTTGGCGCTGTCGGCCACCTCCCGGGCGCTGTCGGCAACCCGCGCGCCCAAGCCGGAAAGCTCGGCCAGGGCTGCCGGGTCTTTGTCGAAAATCACCAGCGAATGGCCTTTTTCCAGCAGACGTCGGGCCATGGGCCGCCCCATGATGCCGACGCCAATGAAACCCAGTGGTTGGTCTGTCATATCAATTTCCCGAATGAGGTTAACCGCGGGCCAGGCGCATGACAGCGCTGGCGTCGCTGGCCTGTTGCAAAGACCACAGCGCATCGATCAGCGGCTGCGGCGCGCAGGTCGAGCCGCCGTAGCGGGCCAGCTCGCGCAGTTTGTTTTCCAGTGTTCCATCGGCCAGTGGCGCGCCCAGACTGCCCCGTGACACGTCGATGCGATGACTGAGGATTTCGCCGGACCGGAAAAACAGCCGGACCTGTGCCGACTCAACGGCATAGTCGGCATCGTCGATAAAGTGCAGCAGCGGATACAGGGCGCGCAGGTTGCTGTCCGCCACTGCCGCGTCGCTGAACTCGGCAAGACCCGCGCGGCCGCTGGCCAGCGCAACGGCCACCGCGTGTTGCGCGCTGACCTGCGATTCGCGTCCGGTTTGAATATTTGGCCGATCGGTTCGCTGGCGCAGCAAAGGATGGCCGGTCAGCTCGATGCGGGTGAGGTCCGGCAAATCCCATCGCCGCTCCCGGGACAATTTCAGGCAGGCTTCGATCACCGGGTTCAACACCACACCGCACGGATAAGGTTTGTAGGTGTTGGCGCGCAACGCCCAGCGTTCGCCCAGGCCTTGGGTTATCCCGGCAAAGTCGGGATTTTCGCCCATGACCTTGAGAAAACCGCGCTCGCCTTCGAGGGGTAATTCGGGTCCGCTGAAGCCGTCCTGCGCCAGCAACGCCGAGAGCAGGCCGTTGCGTGCGGCATTGCCGACACCGATGCTTTTCGCCGCGCTGCCCAGTGTTTCCACCAGCCCGGAAGCCTGCGCACTGGCATTGCCCATGGCCCAGCTCAGCTGCTGGACGTTCAGATCGAGCAGTTTGCCAACGGCTGCTGCGGCACCAAACACGCCACAGGTCGAGGTGATATGCCAGCCTCGGCGGTAATGTTCGGGGGAAATCGCCATGCCTAGGCGACATTCCACTTCCACGCCGAGAACGAACGCCAGCAACAGTTGCTCGCCGGTAAAGGTTCGGGTTTCCGCCAGGGCGAACAGTGCCGCCGCGACCGGCGCAGTCGGGTGAATGATGGTCGGAATGTGCGTGTCGTCGAAGTCGAACACATTGGCGCTCATGGCGTTGAGCGACGCAGCATTGAGGATGTCCAGCGACTCCGAACGGCCAATCAGCGGCGCGTCGGCGCCTGCGCTGAAGCGCTGGAACAACGTCACCGCTTTGCTGACGTCCGGATCGTTGCAGCCGGCCAGCGTCACGGCGAAATAATTGACCAGCGCGCGTTTGGCTTCATGACGAACGTCGGGCGGGATATCGGCCCAAGTGCTGTGCGCGACGAATTCACACAGCGGGCGGGTGACAGCAGGACCCTGCAGGGTGCCTCCGTTGTTCTCGGTGCTGGTGGCGGTTAAAGGAGTCGACCTCATCCCGCCAACCAGCCATCGTCCACCGGCAAGGTCGCGCCAGTGATCGACGCCCCGGAATCACTGCACAAAAACACGATCAAGTCCGCCACATGCGCCGCGTCGACAAAGCGACCGGTGCCCTGCTTGCCGAGCAGAAACTCCCGTGTCGCGCTCGCCCGGTCCAGCTGCTTGCGCACCATCAGATCGGTCAGCCGCCCCTCAATATTCGGCGTCAGCACCGAGCCTGGGCAAACCGCATTGCACGTGATGCCCTGCCCCAGGGTTTCCATGGCGACCGCGCGGGTAAAGCCCAGCAGCGCGGTCTTGGTAGTCACGTAATCGATACGGTTGGCAATCGCCCGCGAGCCATAGGCCGAAGACATATTGAAAATCCGTCCCCAGCCCCGCGCGCGCATGCCGGGCAAACTCAGCTGCACCGCGCGAAAGGCTGCCGTCAGATTTACCGCCAGCGCCTGATCCCAGCGCTCGGCCGGGAAATCCTCGATGGGCGAAAAGTGCCGCACAACGGCGTTATTGATCAGCACATCAACAGCGCCCGCCGCGGCGAGCATTGCCTCGACGGCCGAGGCTTGCGACAAATCTGCCTGCACATAGCTGATCGCCACGCGGTACTGTTGCGCCAACTCCGCGCAGGTTGCGTGCACGTCTGCCGACGATTCAAGTCCGTGCAGCACCACATCACAACCCGCTGCGGCAAGACCTTGGGCCATGGCCAGGCCGAGCCCGTTTGACGAGCCGGTGACCAGCGCCCGCTTGCCCTTCATACGCCCGCTCCGCTGGCATCGATACGCACGGCGAACGCCGGATCGACAGGATCAACGGCGGCGAAGCGGTTCATCACGTCCGGGTCATGGCCGGGAATCATCACCGCGCCGGGACGCTGCAACCATTCGCGGATCTGCACGTAGCCTTGGTACATGTCCGCCAGGCTGTCGAGCACCGCGAACGGGCGATCCTGTTCCATCTCGTCGTAATAGTGGATGGCGTCGGACGCGAGGATCACCGGCCCTTCGGGCATTTCGATGACCACCGCCAGTTGCCCCGGCGTGTGGCCGCCAAGTTCGTGCAATTCGATGCCGGGGATCAGCGTGTTGCGCGGCTCGTCCAGCAAGGTGATGCGCCCCGCATCCGCCAAGGCCTGAATGCGCTGGATATCCAGCGGATCGATGTGATGCGCGTACTGCGGGCGCTTGCCCATGTCGGTGCCCCAGAACTCGAACTCGCGCCGGGACATGACGATTTGCGCATTGGGATACAGGCCAAGATTGCCCGCGTGATCATAGTGCGCGTGGGTCAGCACCAGCAGCTTTACATCCGCCGGATCAATACCCAGTCGCGCCAGCGCATCGGCAGGCTTGACCACCGGTTGGCGCTTGCGTGCCAGCGCTGCTTCCGGACTAAAACCGGTGTCGATGACGATGACTTGCTCGTCGTTGCGGAAGATCCAGAAGAAGTAATCCATGGTGATTTCTTCGTCCGGCTCACGGTAGGCGCGGAAGTTGTAGTAGCACTCGCTTTTGCTGGTCTGCCGGGTGCCATAGCGCACCACGATCACTTCCGGATTGTTCCAGTTCGGCTTTGCTGCGGTCGTCGGATTGTTATTGTTCATGTCGACTCCGATTGATTAGGGCTAAAGGTCTGGGTTCGGATTGGCTGGCCGGGCGGCTTCGCCCCAGGCGTGTTCCAGCATCGGCGCGGCGACCAGCGCCCCGTGAATGCCGATCACGCTGACGATCTCCAGCATTTCCATGATCTGTTCCTTGCTGGCGCCGTAACGCAAGGCGTTGCGCATATGCAGCTTGAGGCCCGGCACATACAAATGCGTCGCGGCAGCATCGAAGGCGCAGTACATCAATTCCTTGACCATCGGCGACAGCACACCGGTCCGCCAAGGTACAGAGGAGAACTCGACGTAGGCTTCGAACAGCTCCGGGTCGAGTTCCAGCAAACCCTCCCAGGACGAATGCCAGTAGCCGCGATTCTCGACAAAGCTGGATTTCAGGGCTTCGCGCCGGGCATCCAGCGGTTCGAGCCCATTGCGCAGCCCCTCTTCCTCCAGCACTTCGAGCAGCACCGGCACTCCGACATTCGAGGCGTGGATGCCGACAGTGCTGATCAACTCCAGCACTTCCATCAGTTCCTCGCGGCTTGCGCCGTGGGCGATGGCGACCCGCAAATGCTCGTGGATGCCTGGTTGAAACAAGTGCGTCGCCGCAGCGCTGGCCGCAATGCCGATGAACGCCTTGACCTTGTGTTCCAGGTGATTCTTCTGCCACGGTACAGCGGCGAAACCGGCATAGGCCTCGAGAAAGCCGGGGTCCAGACGCAGGATGCTTTCCCACGCCGGGTTCCAGGTCCCACCGCTACGCTCGAACGCATCCCTGGCCTGTTGTTGTTTTTCGGTGAATGCCATGTGCGGGTCTCCCTGCTTAAGGATCAGCGCGCCGCGCGCAGGTAATCGTGGTCGGCAACCGCTTCCTGCCACACGGTTTTGCCGATGGACGTCGCGGTGTGGACCATGAAGTTCTCGGTATTGGCGCCGTGCCAATGCCGTTCGCCGGGGCCTATCCACACCGTGTCGCCCTGACGAATCACCTGCGGATCGCTGCCTTCCAGACAGATCCAGCCGCTGCCGGCGGTGACGTAAAGCACCTGACCGAACTCATGAAAATGCCAGAACGTGCGCGCACCGGGATTGAACGAGACGTTGTTGATGGTCACGCCGTCAGTGGTCGGCATCACCGGATCAGCCCAGACCACGCCGGTAAACGTCGCGCCGCGCTGCTCGGAAATCGCCCCTTCGATGCTGCCGTGAATAACCTTCATGCCTTGTCCTCTTTCCAGGTTTGGTGAAGCCGGACGCCGCCGGACATATCGCCGATGGCGTCCACGACTTTGTTGCTGATCTGGTCGCCATAACCCAGCGCGACCTGCAGGCCGAAGCTCGCCAAAGGCCCGGACGCGTTGAGCGAAGCGACGCCCAGCTCACGCACCCGGTCGATGTAGAGCACCACGTCCTTGCTCATCAATTTTCCGGTCAGGCCGCCTTCCAGATAATTACCGTCGACGATGTACGGGAAGCGCTTTTGCGTGGCGAAATTGACCCCGCTGCTGCTGTTGAGCACGTCGAGTAATTGGTGCAGGTCCAGACCGGCTTTTTTGCCGGCGACCATCACTTCGGCGGTGGCGGCAAGGCTCACTGCGTTGAGGAAGTTGTTGAGCAATTTGGTGGTGTGCCCGGCGCCGCTTTCGCCCATCAGGAACACCTTGCTGGCGATGGGTGCAAACACCCAGTCCAGGGCCGCGACGCTGGCGGCATCGCCACCGACCATCAGGGTCAGCGCGCCCTTCTCCGCCGCCGCAGCGCCACCGGAAATCCCCGCGTCGATGTACTGCACGCCACGTTCGGCGAACAGACCGTGCAAACGCACGGTTGAACTGGCGGCGGCGGTACTCAAATCGACGACAATCTGGCCTTCGCGGCAATGGCGCAGCAACCCTTCAGGCCCTTCAACGACGGCCTCGACCACCTTGCTATCCGGAAGCGACAGCAGCACCACGTCCGCTTGTGCTGCGACCTGGCCGATGGATTCTGCAACCTGTGCGCCAGCGCTTTCGACCCGCTGGCAATCCGTGTCATAACCCAGTACGGCAAGGCCTGCATCCACCAGACAGCGGGTCATGCGACCGCCCATGTTGCCCAGGCCGATGAAGCCAATGGTTTGGTTGTTCACAACGTTCTCCCGTTGGTTATTGTTCTGTCAGGTCAGCCAGCCGTCAGAAATCGACGTCCTTGGTTTCCGGGCCCATGTACGCGCCAATCGTGGCGATGACGCCGCCCACGCACAGCAGGACTGCCGGAGTCATGGTGAACGGGATGATCTGGCCCAGCCACGCCATGTAAAAGGCGTAGAACGACGGGATGATCACCGACAGGCTGAAGCCGACACCAAAGCCGGTGGCGCGAACGTCGGTGACAAAACGCTCGTTGATGTAAGTCACGATCACGCCCCATGGCGCGGTGACCAATACCGACAGCAGACACACCAGGGTCATGATCACCGACAGCGACAAGCCAGGAACGTTGGCCAGCACATACATGACGCCTGCACCGACTGTGGCGATGATTGGCCCAAGGATCAGGAAGAAGCGTCGACGACCGATTTTCTGGCCGATCATCCCCGAAGCGATGTAGGTGAAGAACAGCACCGAGTAGGAAATCAGCAGCGTGCCGGTTACTTGCATCCCTGAAAGATGCAGGGTGTTCACCAGCAGTCCGGTGGGCAGGAAAATCGTGATGATGTTCTGCGTCAGCCAGAAGCCGGTCATCATCAGCAGCACTTGCAGCAGGTTGCGACCGCTTTTGCCTTTGAGCAGATCGGTCAGCGGCAGTTTTTCCCGAGGTTTTTTCTCGGCGTCCTCTTCCCAGATCTCGGACTCGGAAACTGCATAGATGTAATACAGCGCCAGCACGCCAGCCAATACCGCGCCAATCACAAACGGAATCCGCCAGCCCCATTGCACGTACGGCGAATCGGGGCCGGCCAGCGGGAACAGCATGAACATCAGCATCGCCACCAGATTGATGCTGACGTAGGCCAGCGGAAAACCGGCGATGATCAAGCCGCCAACGAAGCCGCGCTGATGCTTTTTCGAATACTCGATAGCCAGCGGCATGGCCCCGGTATAACCACCGCCGAGGAAGATACCGTCGACGAAACGCAGCAGCACCAAGGCCCAGTACGAGGCGATGCCGATGGTCTCGTAACCCGGCAGCAAGGCAATCAGAAAGGTCACTACGCCAAAGCCTGATACCGAATAAATCGAGGCCATGCGCCGCCCGGTCTTGTCAGCGATCATGCCGAACAGCAGTGCGCCGATGGGCCGCCCAAGCAGCGTGGTGATGAACACCAGCGAGGCGAGAATCGCGGCCATGCCCGGCGACAACTGGGCTGGCTGGAAGAAGAACAACACAGGGGAAAGCACGACGACCGGCAAATAGATGTCGAACATATCGATGTATTCGGAAAAGAACGCGCCTTTGATCGCGTTCCTTCTTTTCTTCTCGATCGACTGATCGGTCTCGGCCAGCGGTCTGGCCTGGGCTGGGGCGTGGGCATGGGTACTCATGACGTTTCCTTATAATTATTGTTGAACGGCAAGGGAGGTTATGGGGCGGATCAGGCGCCGGCGATTTCCGCCTCGTAGGCCTTGATCGCCGCAGATGCGACACGGAACGCCGCCAGGCCCAGTGGCACGCCGCAGTAAATCGAGGCCTGCATCAGCACCGCGCGGATTTCTTCCTTGGTCACCCCGTTACGCAAGGCGCCGCGCACGTGAACGCCCAGTTCGTGGTGCTGGCTCATGGCGGTGAGCATCGCCAGATTGACGATGCTACGGGTCTTGAACGGCAAGGTTTCGTCGCCCCAGATTTCGCCCCAGCACACTTCGGTAACCAGTTTCTGGATCGGTCGATTGAAGTCGTCCGCTGCTGCCCAGGATTTCTCCACGTGCAGATCACCGAGGACTTCCTTGCGGTTGTTGAAGCCTTGGTTAAAGCGTTCGTTGTCGTCCATCGTCATCTCCAATTTCGTACTATCGACAGATTGTCATACAGTCTTTACAAGCAAATTTTTTAGGTCAAAGCAGCGGATCAGTCGCCGTAACCCACCAGGGATTTCACTTCCAGGTACTCGCGCAAACCGAACTCGCCCCACTCCCGCCCGTTACCGGAGCGTTTGTAGCCACCGAACGGCGCGGCGAAATCAGCAGGCGGGTAATTCAGGTGCACGCTGCCAGCCTGCAAGGCGCGGGCGACATCGCGCGCCCGATCCTGATCAGCCGACTGCACGTACGCTGCCAGCCCATAAGGCGTGTCGTTGGCGATCTCAATCGCTTGCGCTTCGCTGTCGTAGGCGATCATCGACAGCACCGGGCCGAAGATTTCTTCCTGGGCAATCGACATCTGCGGCGTCACGTTGGCGAACACCGTGGGTTTGACGAAATAGCCTTTGGACAGGCCGTCCGGCTTGCCCACGCCACCGGTCACCAGTTGCGCGCCTTCGTCGATGCCGGCCTGGATCAACGCCTGCACCCGACGCCATTGCGCATGATTGACCAAAGGCCCGAGCTGGGTGGCTTCGTCGGTAGTTGCGCCAACCTTGAATGCTTCGGCGGCGTGTTTGGCGATCTGGATCGCATCGTCCATCAGGCCACGGGGGATCAACATGCGGGTCGGAATCGAGCACGACTGGCCGCTGTTGGTGAAGCAGGATGCGACGCCACGGGTTACGGCGTTTTGCAAATCCACGTCGTCGAGCAGGATATTCGCCGACTTGCCGCCCAACTCCTGGGCAACACGCTTCACCGTGTCCGCCGCTGATTTCGCCACCAGCACGCCAGCGCGGGTCGAACCGGTGAACGACAGCATGTCGATGTCCGGGTGCGACGACAGCGCGGCGCCAACGCCCGGCCCGTCGCCATTGACCAGATTGAACACCCCCGCTGGCACGCCCGCCTCGTCCAATACTTCAGCGAACAGCAGGCTGCTCAGCGGCGAATATTCACTGGGCTTGAGCACCATGGTGCAACCGGCCGCCAGCGCCGGGCCGACTTTCACCACGATCTGGTTGATCGGCCAGTTCCACGGCGTGATCAGCCCGCACACGCCCACCGGCTCGTAGCGCAATACCGTACTCCCCTGACGCTGCTCGAATTCGAAACGTTGCAGCACTTCAATCAACTGGTTCAGGTGCAGCCAGCCACGCGGCACCTGGAAATTGCGCGAGGCACTGATGGGCGAGCCCATTTCGAGGCGCATGGCCTGGGCGAATTCTTCCTGACGACGCTCATAAATCGAGACGATGCGGCCCAGTAAATCGATGCGCTGGGTAACGCTGGTTTGCGCGTACGCAGGCAAGGCCTTGCGCGCTGCGGCGACGGCACGGTCAACGTCCGTAGAATTACCCAGGGCAAGACGGTCGACGATGGTTTCCGTGGCAGGATCAATAACGTCGAACCACTCGGGCGCCGTGGGCTTCACCCATTGCCCATCGATGTAAAAATCGGCTGCATGAGACATATGCTTTGCTCCTGTGACGATCCGGTAAGCGAACGCGATTACTCGCCACCCTTGGCCAGCATCCGGTACATCTCGGTGTGGTCGGTGGTGGGCGTTGCGTCTTGTGCCACCTCGTCCCAGACCTTGATCGCGCGCTGGCCGAACAACAGCGGATAGTCCAGCGCATCCGACAGGCCCTTGGCGATCTTCAGGTCCTTGTTCATCAACTGCATCGAGAAGCCGGAAGCGAAGCTGCCGCTGAGCATGAATTGCTTGGCCTTGTTCAACGACGTGTTGCTGCCGCCGCTGGAGGCGTTGAGCACGTCGACCATCACGCCGGGATCGATACCGAAACGCTTGGCCACATGCAAGGCCTCGACAGTCGCCATCAGGCCAGCGGCAGAGACGAAATTGTTCAGTGCCTTGGCCGCATGGCCGGAGCCCGCTTCGCCAATGTGCAGGATGTTCTTGCCCATCGCGTCGAGCACCGGTTGACAACGCTGCATCACCGCCGGATCGCCACCGACCAGAATTGCCAGGCTGCCATCCACCGCGCGCTTCACACCGCCGGAGACCGGCGCATCCAGATACGCGAGGCCGATGCTGGCAAGTTTCTGCCCCAGATCGCGAGAGCGCGCCGGTTCCGAGGAACTCATATCGATGACCACGGTGTCGGCAGCCAAGGACGCGGCCCAGCCGGATTTACCGTCGGCGCCCAGCAATACGCTTTCGACGATGTTCGAGTTGGGCAGCATGGTGATCAAGACATCAAGGGATTTGGCGTTGTCGGCATCCAGCGCGGATGCGCCAAGAGCGGTCTGAATTTCCTGCAAACGCCCGGCATCGGCGTCGGCGAGAAACAGCTGAAACCCGGCCTTGCTCAGGCAGGTGGTCATCGGCAGGCCCATCATGCCGAGGCCGATGAAGCCGATGCGTTTTGGTTGAGTCATTTTCGCGCCCTATTGTTTTTGGAAACAGGTTCTTCAAAACGGGTTCACGGCGGCACCTGAAGTTTTTTCTGCTCGATGCGCGCCAGCAGTTGCGACAAAACTATATGACTGTCATACAATCGGTCAATAGGCTACTTTGCCTATTTCCTGATCGGCACTTACCAAAGGACCAGAAAATGATCGTTGAACTACGCATTTACCATTGCGCACCGGGCCGCCTGCCAGCGCTGCACGAACGCTTCAGCAAGATCACCTTGGGGTTTTTCGAAAAGTATGGAATTGAACAGGTGGGTTTCTGGACGTCACTGACCGGTGAGAGCAATCAGACCCTGACCTATCTGCTGAAATGGGACAGCCTTGCTGACCGGGAAATCAAGTGGAACGCTTTTCAGAGTGACCCCGAATGGATCGCCAAACGCGCCGAAAGCGAAGCCCAGTCGATCATCGTGCAGCGCATCGAAAACCAGTTCCTGACGCCGACCACGTATTCAGCGTTGCGCTGATTGTAGGGTGGGTGCTGTAGGAGGGGACTTGTCCCCGAAGAGGTCGGCGCAAACGCTGAAGATCTTTCTCGGCAGACCCGACGCCTTCCCGGACAAGTCCGGTCCTACCGAACGATACATAACTCGGTAGGAGTGAACGTGTTCGCGAGACAGTTGGCTCCTACAGGGAGCAATGGCCTGCGTACACAATCATTTATTGCACCGAATGAACGCCGTTCAGCGCCAGCAATTCCAATACGTTTTTCGAGGCGTTTTCCACGTGCAGCAACGCGGCGGCACACGCGCCGGGTTCATCGCGCAGTTGAATCATGCGCACGATTTCCTTCAGCTCAGCCAGGGTATGCACCATTCGCCCCTGACGACCGAGGGACAAGGCGCGCAGCAGGCTGACGCGGTTGTTCAACTGTTCCAGCATGCTGCCGACCACGTTGCTCTGCTCGATATCCAGCAGCACATGATAAAAGCGCCGCTTGATGTCCAGCAGCGCTGCGCCGTCGAGGGTTTCAGTGTGGGATTGCTCGACAAACTCGTCGAACACATCCGCCAGTTCGGTCACGTCTTCGTCAGTGGCGTAGCGCACGAAATTGCGCACGGCGAGCACTTCCAGCGCGCCGCGCACGTCGTAGATCTGAATCGCGTCCTTGGCATCCACTGATGCCACGTACGCCCCGCGATGGGGAACCTGCTCCACCAAACCTTCCGCTTCCAGTTGCCGCAGCGCTTCGCGCAACGAGGTGCGGCTGACATCCAGCGCCGTGTAGAGCTGCTGCTCCACCAGCCGATCACCGGGTTTGAACCGACCGGAGATGATTTCGTTGCGCAGCGCATCCTGCACCTGATGCCGCAAAGATGACGCCTGGCGTTGTACTTTCATGGTGTATTCCCTGAGACCTTTACATTCATTGCTGCGACGCCGCGCGGGCCGTCGCCTGGATCGAGCGTAACCAATCCTCATGATCGGCTGCGTTATACACAATCGTATTGTATTACAGCGGTTTTAGGCGAAATAATTCCTGGTCAACGGCCGGGATCAGCCCCTACGGAACTCATGCGGCGTAATGCCGCTATGGCGTTTGAAGACATGAGCAAAGTGACTTGGGCTGCCGTAGCCCACTTCGAGGGCGATATCGATGACGCTTAGCGTTGACTGCAACAGCAGTCGGCGCGCCACAGCCATTCGCATCTGGATGAAGTACTGCGATGGAGATTGCCCCGTTGCCCTGCGGAACAGGCGACTGAAATAAAACTCGCTCATGCCTGCTTCTGCTGCCAGCGCTGCCAGGCTGAACTCGGTTGCAAGCCCCCGCTCCATCCGACCAATCACCCGGTGGAGTTTGTGCGCGGGTAAAGCATTGGGCGGCCTGAGACCGGCGTGTTCGTCGCGGTAGTTGCGCGCCAGATGGATGGCGAGCGCCTGGGCAACGCCCTGTAGATAAAGCGAGCTGATCGGTCCAGGCCCTGTCACTTCCTGATGCAACACTCTGATCAACCGGGAAACGGGCGCATCTCGTGCGCCGGAGACATCCCGCAACTGCAGGTTATTGACCCGGCCCGCCAATACATCCCGCGCTGCCAGGTCCAACAGGCGCTGGCTCAGATAAACATGTACTACCTGAAAATCCGCGCCGCCCTGGGTTTCCCAACGCATTTCATAGGGCTCATGGGACATGGTGAGGAAGAAATCGTCGGCAGTCACTGCGTTGGCAACCCAGTCTTGACCGACCGCCCGCTCCTGCACCAGCGCGCTTCCTGACAACACCAGCACCAACAAAGGCTCGGCCACCGCCGGGACAATCAACGTCTGCTCGGTGCTGTGATGCGTATATACCTGCAACTGCACGTCAGGATAGGTAGAGGGATCTGCCGCCTCATGCGCGCCAGCGGGCAAATGCTCGGGCATTTCATGTGCCGGGATTCGAGCAGGACGTGCCGGAGTTTTCATGGATTTACCGATTTCATTGATGGGTCATTAATCATCCTGGCTGATTAAAAAGCAATATCCCGACAGTTCGACAGGACAGCGTCAGATGCCAATGCACGGATAAGCGACAGTGCTGGCGTCGTTCAGCAGCAATCACGCCGCTGAACCGGAAGCTGGAATCAATCATGTCTGATATGGATAAAGAGTTTGCAGGTCAGGTCGCACTCGTCACTGGCGCTGCCAGCGGGATAGGCCGCGCCGTTGCGCTATTGCTGCATGCACGGGGCGCCAGCGTGGTCGCCGAAGACAGAAATGCAACAGTGCAGGATCTCGCCCGGCCAGGCCTGGTGCCACTGGTTGCGGACATCACCGAAGACGGCGCAGCCGAAGCGGCCGTCGCCACGGCGATCAAGCATTTCGGTCGCCTGGACATTCTGGTGAACAATGCCGGGATCATCGTCAATAAACTGCTCATCGATATGACACGCGAGGAATGGGAGCGAATTCAGCACGTCAACGTCACGGCGGCGTTTCTGCACGCTCGCGAAGCCGTAAAAGCAATGATCCCTAACGGCGCCGGGGCAATCGTGAACATCGCCTCTTACGCGGCGTATCAGTCTTTCCCGACGATCTCGGCCTACGCGGCATCCAAGGGCGCGCTGGCCCAGCTGACACGGACCCTCGCCCTCGAAGTCATTGACCACGGAATCCGGGTGAACGCGGTCGGTTCCGGGGATGTCGTAACCAACATCCTCAATGAAATCGTAGATGACGGCCCGGCCTTTCTCGCCAGCCATGGAGAAACCACACCCATCAAACGCGCCGCTCAACCCGAAGAAATTGCTGAAGTGGTGGCATTTCTGGCTTCCAGTCGAGCGTCCTATATGGTTGGATCAGTGGTCATGGCCGATGGCGGGATGAGTGTCACTGCTGGCTGAGGGCTATCGAAAGCCGCCAATCCGCGATCCGCCACATCAGAACTAGCACATTACGAGGTTCGTCTCATGAGCAAAGCTGCCTATGTTCCCCCTACAGTCTGGAAAGATGATGCGCCGTCTGGTGGCCAGTTCGCCAATATCAACCGCCCGATTGCCGGACCGACCCATGACAAGGTATTGCCGGTCGGCAAGCAGCCGTTGCAGCTGTATTCGCTGGCCACGCCCAATGGCGTGAAGGTGACAATCCTGCTGGAGGAGTTACTGGCGCTTGGGCACTCCGGCGCCGAGTACGACGCCTGGCTGATTCGCATCAACGAGGGCGATCAATTCTCCAGCGGTTTTGTCGACATCAACCCGAATTCGAAAATCCCGGCGCTGCTGGACCGCAGCGTCGAGCCGGCGATCCGGGTTTTCGAGTCCGGTTCGATCCTGCTGTATCTGGCAGAAAAGTTCGGCGCACTCCTGCCCACCGATCTGGCTGGGCGTACCGAAACCCTGAACTGGCTATTCTGGCAGATGGGTGCAGCGCCCTACCTAGGCGGCGGCTTCGGGCATTTCTACCTGTATGCGCCGGAGAAGCTTGAGTACCCGATCAACCGCTTCACCATGGAGGCCAAGCGGCAGCTGGATGTGCTTGATCGACGACTTGGCGAAAGCGCCTATCTGGCTGGCGACAGCTATACCATCGCCGATATCGCGGTCTGGTCGTGGTATGGCCAGGTGGTGCTTGGCAACGTGTATTCGGCTGCGGAATTTCTTGCTGCCCACGAATACACCCATGTGCAGCGCTGGGCGCAAGAAATCGCCAAGCGACCTGCAGTGATTCGCGGCCTGCGCGTCAACCGGACCTGGGGCGATGAGGCCACTCAGGTGCCGGAACGGCATCAGGCCAGTGATTTGGGCTAGGCTTGCAAATGATTTTCTGTTTGCGAACTCGCGGTACGTTAAAACCATCTGTAGATACTTTGTCCGCGACGCGATTTACTTTTGCTTTGCTTTTCCGTGCCGCGATCTGGCAGACGCCGCCAAACGCGCGTCGGGAGGCTGAGCGCAGGTGTCGTGGTGTGGGGCGTCCGGCATGGATGCCGGTCGAGCGCCGTTGCGCCAGGGATGGCGCGTCGGCGCGTACCCACACCACGGCACCGGAGCGAAGGAACCCCTGCGAAGCAGGGGCCGGACGTCAGCGCAGAATGGTTTCCCCCCTTTGCCGAAACAAAGGGGGTCGACCGTCAGGGCGAAACCTCACTAAGCCGCACCGCAAATGCCGTTGGTGCCACCCGATTCGAAGCGGGGCTCCGAAACAATGACGCTGACCGATTCACGCTGGCGACATGAAAGGAGCGAACTTGTTCGCGAGACAATCACCCTGTTTACGCAGGACTAACACCTCGCCAACAAGTTGGCCCCTACAAACCCACCGGCGTCACCAGCTTTCCGTGCTCAAACCACGCGGCAAGATTCGCATAGACCAGATCCGCCATGGCCTGGCGAGTCTCGTGGGTGCCGCTGCCGATGTGCGGCAGCAGCACGACGTTATCCATCGCGATCAATTCGGCCGGAACATTAGGTTCGTCATCGAACACATCCAGCCCGGCGCCACCGATTTCAGATTCAAGCAACGCAGCCACCAACGCGGCTTCGTCAACGACGGTGCCCCGGGCAACGTTGATCAGAAATGACGACGGGCCGAGTGCGCGCAGGACTTCACGGTTGATCAAGTGTCGCGTGTCAGCGCCACCGGGAACGATGACGACCAGGTAATCCGCAGCCGCTGCGAGTTCCTGAAGATCAGCGTAATGAGCGTAGGAAACATCGGCATAAGGCCCGCTTGGCCGGAAATAGGCGACGTGCATATCGAATGCGCTGACGAGTCTGGCAATGGTTTTGCCGATTTTCCCCAACCCGACGATGCCGCAGGTTTTGCCATGCAGGTCGTTGCCCAGCGGGAATTTCGCCTGCTGCCATTTGCCCGCTCGCACGAAGCGTTCGGCTTCGCTGATGCGCCGTGACACGCAGAGCATCAGCGCGAGCGCGGTTTCGGCCACGGCGTTGTTGAGCACGTCGGGCGTGTTGCTCAACTGGATGCCGCGACCGGCCAGGTAAGCGGTGTCGACCGCGTCATAACCGACACCAAAACTGGTGATCGCTTCGAGATTGGGCAGCTTATCCAGCGTCGCGTTATCGGCACCGTACACACCGCTGGTAACCACGATGCGTATGGCTTCGGCGTGGGAAACCGCCCAACTGTCGAAGTCGACTATCTCCCAACGCTTGTGCACATTGACGTTAGCTTCCAGCGCCTGCATCAAGGACGCATGCATGGGACCCCAGACTAAAACATCGCTTTTGCTGTCGATCATCGTTGTTCATCCTTTTATAGAGGCTCTGGTCAGAGCCTCGCACACCAGGGCGCTGCAAGCCACAGCGCGGTTCAGTTCAGGGACGAGTTCCGACTTCGGCTTCCTGAGCTGTCCACGGCTTGACCTGTCCGCTGAGCGTCAGCCCCAAACCGGGCCGGGTTGGCACAAGCATTCGCCCGTCGCGGGTTTCCAGACGCTCGTTGAACAGCGGCTCAAGCCACTCGAAATGCTCGACCCAAGGCTCGGTCGGATAGGCAGCGGCCAGGTGAACGTGCAGTTCCATGGCGAAGTGCGGTGCGAGCATCAGACCTGCTTGCTCGGCCATTGCCGCGACTTTCAGGTAAGGCGTGATGCCGCCGACGCGCGGTGCGTCGGGCATCAGGAAGTCAGCGCCGCGCAGCTTGATGAACTCGGCGTGTTCGGCAACGCTGGTGAGCATTTCGCCGGTGGCAATCGGCGTATCGAATTGCTGCGCCAGCGCGGCATGGCCTTCCGCGTCGTAGCAGTCCAGGGGTTCTTCGATCCAGATCAGGTTGTGCTCTTCAAATCGACGGCACATGCGCTGCGCCGTTGGGCGATCCCATTGCTGGTTGGCATCGACCATCAGCGGGAAGTCATCACCCAGGTGTTTGCGAACCGTGCTGACGCGTTTGATGTCGATGGCGCAGTCCGGCTGGCCGACTTTCAGCTTGATGCCGCCAATACCCTTTTCCCGGGACAGGTCGGTGTTCTTCATCAACTGATCCAGCGGCGTGTGCAGGAAACCGCCGGAGGTGTTGTAGCAGCGCACCGAATCACGTTGCGCACCCAGCAAGCGGGCCAGCGACAGGTTGGCGCGCTTGGCTTTCAGATCCCACAACGCCACATCGAAGGCGCCGATCGCCTGGGTCGACATGCCGCTGCGGCCCACCGATGCGCCGGCCCAGCACAGCTTGGTCCACAACTTGGCGATGTCACTGGGGTTTTCGCCGATCAGCGCCGGGGCGATTTCCTTGGCATGGGCAAATTGTCCCGGCCCGCCGGCACGCTTGGAGTAGCTGAAGCCAAGGCCGCTATGGCCGTCAACGGTTTCGATTTCAGCGAACAGGATGACGATTTCGGTCATCGGCTTTTGTCGACCGGTCAGCACCTTGGCATCGCTGATCGGGTTGGCCAGCGGCAGAATGACCGACGAAACCCGAACCCAGGCAATGCGGTCATCATCAGCGGACTTGATGGATTGTTGTTGTGCGAGCATGGGTGCTCCCCTTCAATCGTGATGTCTTGAGCAGAGAATCAGATACCCGTCCGGATAAGGCGTGAGCATGCAATGATTGCGCAATCATCTACTGTTATAAAAAAGACGCTGCCCGATAGAACAGCCGACCTGTGGACGGATATTACACTGATTGCGCAATCATTCAACTACCAGGCAATCAACGTTTGCGGGGTTTTGCTCAGGTACTGGCGCGATCGATCAGGGTGAAACCAGTATCAATTCGCACCGGCTCGTGGCTGCCCGATGGATAGGCGAAGCGCTCAAGCAGCGCCTGGGCCACTTGCAGGCCGATTCTTTTGCCATCAACGCTGACCGTCGATAAGGCCGGGTACACCTGCGCCGCGCTGCTCAAATCGCCGAACCCCATCACCGCGAGATCCGAAGGCACCTGCATCCCGCGACTGGCGGCTTCCGCCAGCACACCCTGGGCCACGGTATCGGAGCTGCACACGACGATATCCGGTCGTACCGGCCGTTCCAGCAACCGCCGAAGCCCTTCCCTTCCGACTTCAAGCGTTGCCGGCGGAGCCAAAACCTCCATCGGCACTTCGTCCAGGCCCAAGCGTTTGAGCTCGGCAATCAGGCTATTGCAACGGCGCAAGCCACGGGGGTCACTGATGGTCACCACTGAAAACCGTTTGTAGCCCTTGGCGACCAGATGTCGCGCGGTCTCCTCCCCGACTTTTTCATGAGAGAAACCCACCAGCATGTCCAGCGGATCTTCACTCAAGTCCCAGGCTTCGACCACAGGAATGCCTGCCTGAGCAAGGCGCAAGCGGCTGGATTCGGTGTGCAGTGTGCCGGTCAGAACGATGCCATCCGGACGGCGGCCGAGGACGGCTTCCAGGAGTTTTTCTTCCTGTTCTGCGGAATAACCGGTTAGACCCAGCAGTGCCTGATAACCCGCTTCGGTCAGACGATCCATCAGCGATTGCACAGTGTCGGCAAAAATCGAGTTGGCAATGGTCGGCAGGAAAATCGCCACCAGACGGCTTTTGTTACTGGCCAGGCCGCCAGCCAGCATGTTCGACACATACCCGGTCTTGCGCACAGCCTCGCGGACCTTTTCCCGGGTTTCTTCGGTCACCAGTTCCGGTCGATGCAATGCCCTGGAGACAGTCATGGGTGAGACACCGGCAACCTTTGCCACATCAATCAATGTCAGGCTGGAGCCTTTCCTGGTTGCAGCCGACGACAAATCAATGGGGGATGCTGCGGGTTTCTTCGCCATGAACATTCCGAATCTGAAGCTCGATATCTGAAACTGCTGTGAAAGCAGGCTGTTAGCGCAGTGAATCTATCAAAGCCGCGCAGAACATTCACGATACTTGGTTTTGGCTTGAGGGATGCAAAGCCTGCGAGGCTGCATATCGGGGTATTACTTGAGCAACCAATACCCAATCCCGCCCCAGCATAAAACCGTCACCAGCAACCACAAGCGACTGGATTTTTGCCGAGGCCTGTCGCCATATCTGATTCGCAACTGCTCCTGAAATGACACCGGACAGATGGGTAGCGCACTGCACAGGCGTTGGTCCAGCGCGCGGGAGATATCCCCACAGTTACTGGGATAGACAAAATCGCGCGGCCGATCCGGATCACGCCGGACATAGCCATCGATCAGGACCTCACAGCTGCAATCGGTAATCGCAGTGATAACCACCGTAATGGATTCAAGCGGCACCGCCGCCGAACAACCGGCCCTGGCATCGATGATCAGGTTGAGAATGGATTCGTAGCGAACGTCCACGCCCAATTGCGGAAATACCTCCAGCAACGCCGTGTGAACAATGCCACCCGGATGCTGGTAATTCAGTTTCAGGGTTGACCCACCCAAGTGCATCGTCTTCAACCTCCGTGTCAAGACTCCCTACAGCATAGTCGCGGGCTGGGAAAGAACGCGGGTAGTTGATGGGGCTGAGAGATTGCCAACCATAGAAATCCGAAAAAACCCACGGGCTTACCAAGGAAAAAACTACGCGTGAAGTCTCAGCGCGCTGATGATGAAAGCATGAAGGCTGTTGACCGCTTTAGACCCGCGAGAGGCTCGGCTACGCAGAATCGAAACTTCCATAGGCTCAATGTTTCCCAGGCCGTGCTCGCTACCCAGGACTTGAAGCGATGCCTGCACGGTGCACTGAGTGATCGCGGCAATAGCGAGACCACCCTCAACGGCGGCCACCTGGCCAGCAAGGCTGGAGCTGTTGTATACCACCTTGAATTGGCGTCCCTGTTGGGTCAGCGAATTCACCGCATAATGCCGAGCCAGGCTTGCACTTTCGTAAACCGCGATAGGCACCGGGTCTCGCCGCCACAGTTCGAACTGTGCTGAGCCAACCCAGACCATGGGCTCCTTGAAGAGAAATGTACCGCTTTGAGGCGAGTCTCTGGACACCAGCGCAAGATCTAGATCGCCGCTTCGCACACGCGGGATAAGCGCGGTCGATTGTTCACAGGTCAGCTCTATTTCCACGCCTGCGTAGCGCGGCGAAAAACGCTTCAGAACCGGCGTGAGATACCGTGCTGCGTAGTCCTCAGCGACGCCAAGGCGAATTCGTCCGGTTAATTCTTCACCGTGAAAAGCCGCCTGGGTCTCGGCATGAAGGGCGAGCATGCGACGGGCGTAGGTCAGCAGCGTCTGGCCGTCAGCGGTCAGTCGCAGGTGCCTCGGGCCACGATTCAACAATTGACGTCCAAGCGCGGCCTCCAGCTTCTTCATCTGCATGCTGACGGCGGACTGCGATCTGTTGACCTCGTGGGCTGCGCCAGATAGCGAACCCGCATCCACCACTGCCACAAAGCACTTGAGCCAATCGATCTGCAAATCGCTGGCAGGCATCGCGGTTACCTCTATTCGTTAATCGAATGACCAAGACGTGAATTATGCGCTTTTCATGACGGTTGTTCACCCGCAGGATGCTGGCCTGAATCAATACATACCTGGATCTGATCATGCCATTCGAGACCTGGTTGCTCTATCTGGTTACCTGCTGCGGCATAGCGGTAGTACCGGGGCCCAACGCGCTATTGGTGCTGACCCATGGAGCCATTCACGGGAGTCGTAGAACGCTGTTCACCATCACGGGCGGCGTGCTTGGCTTTGCCGCCGTGCTTTCGCTTTGCGCCTTGGGATTGGGTGCGCTGATCCAGGCGTCGGCCAGCTGGTTCACAGCATTGAAGGTTGTCGGCGGGCTCTATCTGATCTGGTTGGGCTTCGGGCTGTGGCGGTCTGCGCCAGTCAGCCTTGATGCGACCGGGACCACAAGTTTCCGACCTTGGTCGCTGTTCCGCCAAGGGCTGGTATCGGCCATTTCAAACCCCAAAGCACTGCTGCTGTTCACCGCGTTTATTCCACCCTTCCTGGATCCGCACAGAAGCATCGTCGCGCAGACGATCACCATCGCGTTGACTTACGCAGTCGTGGAATTCGTCGTTGAATATTTGGTGGCCAGCGCAGCGCACCGCGTCAGACCCTGGCTGGCTCGCACCGGGCGCCGATTCAATAAAGTCTGTGGTGGTTTTTTTGTACTTTTCGGGCTGGCCCTGCCTATCCATACCTGACGGAAAGGCTGCTTGCGCGCGCCGAATCAAACCCCTTCTTGCACTTCATCTGCTGTTTTTTGCTCAGCCGACGGCAACGACTTTATTAGCTCGGCACGGCAAACCTCGAGTATTTCATCCGCCAGAGGAGAGTCATCCGGACAGGCCCTCGACAACATGACGGCACCTATCGCATGCGCGAGCAGATCGATCATTTTCGCTCGAACGTTTTGCTGCGGCTCCTCCTGGCCCGCCTGATACTTATCCTCGAGTGCTGCCAGCGTATTTTCGACTCCGCTGACAAACGTCCCCTTCAACTCATCTGACTGACGGGCAGCGTCGCCACACAGCGCCGCCATGGTGCAACCGCCTCCCCTGCCGTCGCGGTGATCTCTCGACACATACACATTGATGAAGCCCGCAACGTCGAGGTTGCAAGTGCTGGCGAGAGATTGTGAGAGGCTTTTTTCAGCGGCCTCGGCCATCAAATCCGCCTTGGAACCGAAGTGCTTGTAAAAGCCTCCCTGGGTAAAACCGGCAGTAGCCATCAGCTCCGCCACACCCACACCATCGTAGCCACGCTCACGAAATAGCTCTGAAGCCGTTTCCACTATACGAGCCCGGTTGGCGAGTGATTGGGTCTTGGTGATCTTCATTTCGCGCCCCTCAGCCTGATAAAACAATGGCCTGACTATACTCTGATGTCGATCATAATCAAAACTATTGACAGCTTTGATTATGATCGACATCATAAATCCGTATTGGCGAATCTCTACCAGCACGGCGCAGATCGCGTCATTGATTAACGGTTATGGAATCGATATGAACCACAAGACTTTGTTTGAGCCTTACAACCTCGGCTCGCTGACGCTTTCTAACAGAATCGTTATGGCGCCACTGACGCGAAACCGCGCTGGCGCGGGCTTTGTTCCGAGCGAATTGGCTGCCACCTATTACGGCCAGCGAGCTTCCGCCGGGTTGCTGATTTCCGAGGCTACCCAGATCTCACAGCAAGGACAGGGCTATCAAGATACGCCAGGGATTTATACCCAGGCGCAGATAGAGGCATGGCGTGCAGTCACAGAAGCCGTCCATGCGAAGGGCGGGCGTATTTTCCTGCAGCTGTGGCACGTCGGGCGAGTGTCCCATGTTGACCTTCAGGAAAATGGCGCAGCTCCGGTAGCACCTTCTGCGCTTCGCGCGGCGACGAAGGTTTTCGTCAACAACAGCTTCGTGGATGTCTCGCAACCTCGGGCCCTCGACATCGGCGAGCTTGCAGGAGTCGTCAAAGACTTTCGCCTAGCCGCAGCAAACGCGATTGCTGCAGGTTTTGATGGCGTAGAAATCCATGGAGCGAACGGCTACTTGCTTGACCAGTTCCTCAAGGACGGAGCGAATGTGCGCACCGATGCCTACGGTGGCTCGGTTGAAAATCGCGCTCGTTTGCTACTGGAAGTCGCAGCGGCTGTAGTCAGCGAAATCGGTGCTGAGCGAACGGGTATTCGGATCTCTCCAGTCTCCCCCGCCAATGATGTTTCCAGTAGCGACCCGCAAGCTCAATTCGACTACCTCGTCGATCAACTCGACGTGCTGGGCCTGGTTTACCTGCATGTGGTCGAAGGCGCCACCGGCGGGCCGCGCGATGTGGCGCCCTTTGACTTCAACTCCTTGCGTCGACGCTTCAAAAATACCTACATCGCCAACAATGGCTACGACCTGAATCTGGCCACCTCGACGCTGATCGAAAACAAGGCCGATCTCATTGCCTTCGGTCGTCCATTTATTGCCAACCCTGATTTGGTTGAGCGACTCAAGACCGATGCCGTTTTGTCTGCATTTGACCCGACTACCTTGTACGGCGGCGGCGCAGCCGGCTACATCGACTACCCGACGCTCGCTGAGAGCACTCACCAAAACCACTGACAAAATCACTGTTGCTCGCCTTCCGAGCGATACGTGTGAATCGCCAATCGATATCTACAGCAGAGAATCTTGCCATGACCAAGCCTACTACCGTTTTGATTACCGGCGCCTCCACTGGCATCGGCGCCACCTATGCAGAGCGCTTTGCGCAACGCGGACACAGTCTCGTACTGGTAGCCCGCGACAAAAAACGCCTGGACGCCCTCGCGGCGCAACTGCGTGAAAAACACAATGTATCCGTTGATGTGCTCCAGGCCGACCTGACCCAAAGCGGCGACCTGACGACGGTGGAAACACGTCTGCGCGATGATTCCAGTATCGGCATCCTGGTAAACAATGCAGGCGCCGCGCAATCCGGCAGCTTTATCGAACAGTCCACTGAAAGCGTTGCCCAGTTGGTTACGCTGAACACGACTGCACTGGTAAGGCTTGCCAGCGCTATCGCCCCACGCCTGGCCCAAGCTGGGGACGGCGCGATTATCAACATAGGTTCGGTCGTTGGCCTGGCGCCTGAGTTCGGCATGACGGTCTACGGCGCGACCAAGGCCTTCGTGCTGTTCCTGTCACAGGGCATGAGCCTGGAGCTGGCGCCCAAAGGTGTCTACGTGCAAGCCGTTTTGCCAGCAGCCACTCGTACCGAAATCTGGGAGCGAGCGGGTATCGACATCAACACTCTGAATGACGTCATGGAAGTGGGTGATCTGGTTGATGCGGCACTGGTTGGTTTTGATCGTCGCGAGCCGGTGACTATCCCACCATTGCAGGATGCCGACCGCTGGGATGCCCTGCAGGCTGCGCGCCAGGGTTTGCTGTCGCAGATTCGGCAAGCCGAAGTCGCCGAGCGCTACAAAGCCAGACAGTAAAACATCGTGAAGCAGGCGCTTGTGCAAGAGCGCCTGCCCAACATGACAAATCATGATTCGAGACCTCAACCACAATCACCACAGGATTGGTCGATGCCGCGAGCCAATGCTATGAGAGTTGAATCGACATGAAGGCATTTACCATCGACCGTTACGGTAAAAACAATGGACGCATAAGCGAGGTACCCGCCCCTGAAATCGGTGCCCATGACGTTCTTGTTCAAGTGCATGCGACCAGCGTCAACGTGCTTGATTCGAAGATCAGGAGAGGCGAATTCAAACTGATCCTGCCGTATTCGTTCCCGTTGATACTGGGCAATGACCTTGCTGGTGTGGTGGTTGGCGTGGGCTCCGCTGTGCGGCGCTTCAAGCCGGGTGATGAGGTTTATGCGCGCCCTCCTGAACAGCGCATCGGCACATTTGCCGAGCTGATCGCGGTGCCCGAAGAAGCACTTGCGCTGAAACCCAGAAACATCAGCATGGAAGAGGCCGCCTCGCTCCCACTGGTTGCGCTCACGGCCTGGCAGGTACTGGTTGAAACCTCCAGGCTGAAAAAAGGCCAGAAGGTCTTTATCCAGGCTGGCTCCGGTGGCGTCGGCAGCATTGCTATCCAGCTCGCCAAGCATCTGGGCGCCTTTGTCGCGACAACCACCAGCACAAACAATGTTGAATGGGTCAAGGCGCTGGGAGCGGACATTGTCATCGACTACAAGAAGCAAAAGTTCGAAAGCGTCCTGCAGGACTACGACGTCGTATTGAACAGCCTGGGCGCTGATGAACTGGAAAAATCCCTCAGCATTCTCAAGCCGGGAGGCCAGCTCATTTCGATCTCCGGGCCACCGACACCACAGTTCGCTGAAGAGCAAAGACTGTCCTGGGTATTCGGTTTGATCATGCGTATGTTGAGCAGCAGCATCCGCAGCAAGGCGCGCAAAAAAAATGTCAGCTATGCGTTTGTCTTTATGCGTCAGAGCGGTGCTCAACTCGATGAAATAACGGCGTTCATCGAGTCCGGAATCATAAAGCCGGTGATCGACCAAACCTTCCCTTTCGAGTCGACAGCCAAGGCGTTGAGCTATGTCGAACAAGGGAGATCAAAAGGCAAGGTAGTGATTAAGCTGGTCTGACCCTAATGGATTGCGCGCAAGCTGACGGTGGCCGGACGAGCACCAGGCAACGTACGCATCTGGTGATGCCGAACAAGCTGCAAAGTGGTGCCAAATCCAGCGCCAACTTACACGGACGCCTGCAATAGTTGCGGACGTTTTGCCTGATGCAACGGCCTTGCGCCACTAAACCCCAGATACGAAAAAGCCCTGAAATATCAGGGCTTTAGCGTTTCAAAAGTGGCGGAGACATAGAGATTCGAACTCTAGGACCTGTTACAGTCGGCAGTTTTCAAGACTGCTGCCTTAAACCACTCGGCCATATCTCCACTTGCATTGCGGGCGCCATAATACCCGAATGAAACACGCTGTCAAACTCTCTGGGTAGCCGTTTGCGAGCTCTCTGTTATGATCTTTGCAACTCAACATTTCAACCACTAGGAGTTTCGCCATGCGCGAACAGGATTACGCAGTTAATAACGGCGTGCAGGCCGATCAGATAGAGGTTAGCCGCGTCCTGCGCAACACGTACGGTCTTCTGGCCCTAACCCTTGCATTCAGTGGCGTCATGGCTTTTGTCGCCCAGCAGATGCGCGTGGGCTATCCCAACATTTTTGTGGTGCTGATCGGCTTCTACGGCCTGTTCTTCCTCACCAACAAGCTGCGTGATTCGGCATGGGGTCTGGTTTCGACCTTCGCCTTGACCGGTTTCATGGGTTTCCTGCTTGGCCCGATCCTCAATCGTTATCTGGGCATGGCTGGCGGTGCTGAAATTGTCAGCTCGGCGTTTGCCATGACGGCGCTGGTGTTTGGTGGCTTGTCGGCGTACGTGCTGATCTCCCGCAAGGACATGAGTTTCCTTGGCGGCTTCATCACTGCTGGCTTCTTCGTGCTGCTGGGCGCAACGCTGGCGAGCTTCTTCTTCCAGATCAGCGGGCTGCAACTGGCGATCAGCGCGGGTTTCGTGCTGTTCTCCTCCGTCTGCATCCTGTTCCAGACCAGCGCGATCATTCACGGTGGCGAGCGCAACTACATCATGGCGACCGTCAGCCTCTATGTATCGATCTACAACCTGTTCATCAGCCTGCTGCAAATCTTCGGCATCATGAGCCGCGACGATTGATAGATGGCCAAGCGTCAACAAAAAGCCCGCATTGCGGGCTTTTTGCTGTCCAGAGCCTGTGAATTCTTTATCATTGCCGGAGTTTCTCTGAACGAGCATCCCATGAAGTTCGCCATTGCCCTTTTTTCCGCCGCACATGCGCCCTCTTCTCGCCGGGCACTTTTGTTTGCCCAGGCTGCACTGGCGGGCGGACATGAAATCGTGCGGCTGTTTTTTTACCAGGATGGCGTCTACAGCGCTTCAACCAACGTCGTCGCGCCTCAGGACGAACAGGACATCGCTGCGCAATGGCGCGAATTCGTCAGCGCGAATCAGCTCGATGGTGTCGTCTGCATCGCTGCGGCCTTGCGTCGTGGGGTATTGAACGAAGAAGAAGCGCAACGTTATCAGCGACCTTCTGCCAATCTCACCGCACCCTGGGAGCTTTCCGGGTTGGGTCAGTTACACGACGCCGCACAGTCAGCCGATCGCCTTATCTGTTTCGGAGGGCCTTGAGATGGCCAAGTCATTACTGGTGATCAGCCGTCAGGCGCCCTGGTCTGGATTGAGCGCGCGCGAAGCATTGGACGTCGTGCTGGCGGGCGGCGCATACGATTTACCGATCGGGCTGCTGTTCATGGATGACGGCGTTCTTCAGCTCAATCAAGCGCAGGACGCGACCGCCGTGCAGCAGAAAGACCTTACGGCGAATCTCAAGGCACTGGAGATGTTTGGCATCGAAGATATTTTTGCCTGTGGGAAAAGCCTTGCCGAGCGCGGGATGTTTCCCGGCAACTTGAACAGTGCTGTTCGCCAGCTTCCCCAGGAGCAGGATATTTCCGAACTCATCGATCGCTACGACCACGTGATTACAATCTGATGGCCACCTTACATGTGTTATCCCATTCCCCATTCGCCGACAGCCGCTTGACCAGCTGTTTGCGCCTGCTTGGCCGCAATGATGCGCTGTTGTTGTGCGGCGACGCCACCTACGCGCTGACGCAGGCAACCGCGCCGTTGCAGGCACTGGAAGATCGCGTCAATACCTTTGAGCTGTATGCCCTTGAAGAAGATATTCAGGCGCGCAACATGGCGGTTCCAAGCTGGGTAAAGCGTGTGGATTATGCGCAATTTGTCGAGCTTTCGATCCGTTACGACAGGGTCAACACGTGGCTATGAAACATCTGACGGTCGAAGGACGCAGTATTGCCCTGGACAAGGACGGCTTTCTCGCCAACCTCGACGATTGGTCGCTGCCGGTCGCTGATGCTTTGTCCATTCAGGAAGGCATCGAGCTAAGCCCTGAGCATGTGGAAATCCTGCAAACGCTGCGCGACTTCTATGCCGAGTTCCAGCTGTCACCCGCGACCCGGCCACTTATCAAATACACCGCATTGAAGCTCGGCCCCGAAAAAGGCAACAGCATGCACCTCAATCGCCTGTTCAACGGCACTCCTGCCAAACTCGCCGCCAAGCTGGCGGGCCTGCCAAAGCCGACCAATTGCATATGACTGAATACGCCCCGCTCACACTTGAAACTCCCGCTGAGCACCCTTTTGCGCCCTTCGTGCGTATTCTTGGCAAAGGCAAGCGCGGGGCCCGCAACATGACGCGCGAGGAAGCTCGCGAAGCCATGGGCATGGTGCTCGACGAAAAAGTCGAAGACACGCAACTGGGTGCTTTCCTGATGCTGTTGCGCCATAAGGAAGAAAGCGCAGAAGAGCTGGCGGGGTTCACCGAGGCGGTGCGCGAACGGCTGAATGCGCCGCCATTATCCGTGGACATCGACTGGCCGACCTATGCCGGCAAAAAGCGTCATCTGCCGTGGTATCTGCTGGCTGCCAAATGCCTGGCGCAGAACGGCGTGAAGGTGCTGATGCACGGCGGCGGCGCGCATACCGCCGGACGTTTATATAGCGAACAGCTGCTGGGATTACTGGGCGTTCCACTGGCTCGAAACTGGCAGGAAGTCGGCTCCGCGCTTGAACAACATAATCTGGCGTTCATCCCTCTCGCTGACTGGGCGCCGCAATTGCAGCGCATGATCGATCTGCGCAACACGCTCGGCCTGCGCTCGCCCATTCACTCGCTGGCACGAATCCTCAATCCGCTGGGCGCGCGTTGTGGTTTGCAGAGCATTTTTCATCCGGGCTATCAGAGCGTTCATCGCGACGCCAGCGGCTTGCTCGGCGACCATGCCATCGTGGTCAAAGGTGACGGCGGCGAAGTTGAAATCAATCCTGACACCATCAGCCATCTTTATGGCACCACCGATGGACAGCCCTGGGACGAAGAATGGCCTGCACTCTCGGATCGTCGCCATGTGAAGCCCGCAACGCTGGACCCGCAACAACTGATCGCTTTGTGGAAAGGTGAGGTGCAGGACAGCTATCCGCAGCTCGCGCTGATTTCCACCATCGCACTGGCCTTGCGCGGTCTCGGCTTACCCCGAGATGAAGCCTTTGAACGTGCGGAGCAGTTTTGGGCAAATCGAGATACATCGATTTAACTGATCGTTACGCCCCACCCTTTGCGCTTTTTGTTCGAACGAATCGGCCTAGACTGTCCTCCAAAGCACGTAATCAACGAATTTGGAGTCAGATATGGGCCTTCTCGTAGAAGGACGCTGGCACGACCAGTGGTACGAAAGCAGTAAAGACGGGGCGTTTCAGCGAGAGCAAGCGCAGCGCCGTAACTGGATCACTGCGGACGGCAAGCCCGGCCCTTCCGGCGAAGGCGGCTTCAAGGCCGAAGCCGGTCGCTATCACCTCTATGTCTCGCTGGCCTGTCCATGGGCCCACCGCACGCTGATTTATCGCAAACTCAAAGGGCTGGAAAGCCTCATCGATGTTTCGGTGGTCAGCTGGTTGATGCGCGAAAACGGCTGGACCTTCGACGTTGAAAGAGGCTCCAGCGGCGATCCCCTCGACAACCACAATTTCCTGTACCAGCGTTACCTGGCTGATACCGCTGATTACACCGGGCGTGTCACCGTGCCGCTGCTGTGGGACAAAAAGCTGCAACGTATCGTCAGCAACGAGTCGGCTGAGATCATTCGCATGTTCAATTCAGCGTTCGACGGGCTGACCGGCAATCGCCTGGACCTGTACCCCGACGCTTTGCAGCAACCGATCAATGAACTGAACGACCGCATCTATCCTGCCGTGAATAATGGCGTTTACCGTGCCGGTTTTGCGACGTCGCAAGGTGCTTACGAAGAAGCCTTCGACGATGTGTTCACAGAACTTGATGCTCTCGAAAAGCTGCTGAGCGAAAAACGTTACCTGACCGGTGAATACCTGACCGAAGCCGATATTCGCCTGTTCACGACCATCGTGCGCTTCGACCCGGTGTATCACGGTCATTTCAAATGCAACCAGCGCCGTATCGCCGACTACCCGAATCTGCGCAACTGGCTTCTGGAGTTGTATCAGTGGCCGGGCGTGGCTGAAACGGTCGATTTCGAGCACATCAAGCATCACTATTACGCCAGTCACAGCACCATCAATCCGACCGGCATAGTGCCTAAAGGTCCGCAGCAGGATTTGAGCGCAGCCCATGATCGGGAGCGCCTGACAGGACGCAACATCTGGCACAAAACCGGGCAATAAAAAACGCCGGACTGCTTGAAGACTCTCGAATCAGAGGCCTCAAACGGTCCGGCGTTTTTGCGTGCGTTTCTAGAGGATCAAACGCTAGCCTGAGCCCCTTCGAACCAGGCCAGTTTCTCACGCAACTTGACCACTTCGCCCACAATCACCAGGGTCGGCGCATGGACTTCATGTTCGGCGACCAATTGCGGCAAATTCGCCAATGTTCCGGTGAACACCCGCTGATTGACCGTGGTGCCTTGTTGAATCAGCGCTGCAGGCGTATCAGCGGAGCGGCCATGTTTGATCAACTCTTCGCAGATAATCGGCAGACCGATCAGACCCATGTAGAACACCAGCGTCTGGCCGGGCGAAACAAGATCAGTCCACGGCAGATCGGTGGTGCCATCTTTCAAGTGACCGGTCACGAAACGCACCGATTGCGCGTGATCCCGATGAGTCAGCGGAATCCCGGCGTAGGCCGCACAGCCGCTGGCGGCTGTGATACCCGGCACGACCTGGAACGGAATGCCGTGGGCCGCCAGTTCCTCGATTTCCTCGCCACCACGCCCGAAGATGAACGGATCGCCGCCCTTCAAGCGCAGTACACGTTTGCCCTGCTTGGCCAGATCCACCAATTGGCGGTTGATCTGATCCTGAGGCAAAGCGTGATCGGCGCGCTGCTTGCCGACGTAGACTCGCTCGGCATCGCGACGGCACAGGTCCAGAATCGCCGGCGCCACGAGTCGGTCATACAGCACCACGTCAGCTTGCTGCATGAGGCGCAAGGCACGGAACGTCAGCAAGTCCGGATCACCCGGCCCTGCGCCGACCAGATACACCTCGCCGGGTGCATGCGGCGGCTCGCCCGCAACCTTGGCCATCAGCAGACGTTCTGCTTCCGCGCCCTGCCCGGCCAGTTGTCGATCAGCAATCGGCCCCTGGAAAACCTCTTCCCAGAAAGCGCGACGCTGGGTGACGTCCGGATACAAATTCTTCACCTGACTGCGAAAGCGCGCTGCCAGGCCGGCCAACTGACCATAAGTCGACGGAATCCAGGTTTCCAGCTTGGCGCGAATCAACCGCGCCAGCACCGGAGCATCACCGCCGCTGGAGACGGCAATGACCAAGGGCGAGCGGTCAACGATGGCCGGGAAGATCACGCTGCACAGCGCAGGCGCGTCGACCACGTTCACCGGTACGCAACGCAACTTGGCATCCTCGGAAACCTGAGCGTTGAGCGGTTCGTCATCGGTGGCGGCGATGATCAGCACGCAGCCATCAAGATCGCTTTCGCGGTAGCCGCGAAGAAGCAGCTGGCCACCATTGCCCTTGACCAACTGCGCCAGTTGCGGCTCGATTTCAGGCGCAACCACTCGCAATAGCGCCCCAGCGTCGGCGATCAAGCGGGATTTGCGCAGGGCAATCTCGCCACCGCCCACGACCAGCACTTGGCTGCCACGCAGGTTATGGAACAGCGGCAGAAATTCCATTTAGCCGATGACCTCGATACCGCCCATGTAAGGCTTGAGTACTTCAGGCACGCGAATCGAACCGTCAGCCTGCTGGTAGTTTTCCAGCACAGCGACCAGGGTGCGGCCGACTGCCAGACCCGAACCGTTCAGGGTATGCACCAGTTCCGGCTTGCCGGTATCCGGATTGCGCCAGCGAGCCTGCATGCGCCGCGCCTGGAAATCACCGCAGTTGGAGCACGACGAAATTTCGCGGAATTTGTCCTGGCTCGGGATCCAGACTTCCAGATCGTAGGTTTTCACTGCGCTGAAACCCATGTCGCCTGTGCACAAGGCCAGTACGCGATAAGGCAGCTCAAGCAATTGCAGGACACGTTCAGCGTTGCCGGTCAGCGACTCAAGCGCTGCCTGGGACTGATCCGGCGCGACGATCTGGACCATTTCGACCTTGTCGAACTGGTGCTGACGAATCATGCCGCGGGTGTCACGGCCCGACGCGCCCGCTTCACTGCGGAAGCACGGCGTATGCGCGACGAACTTCAACGGCAGCTGTTTGGCGTCGAGGATCTCGCCGGAAACGATATTGGTCAGCGACACTTCCGCCGTCGGGATCAGGTACAGATCCGCCTCGCCTTCGCGGGAAATCTTGAACAGATCCTCTTCGAATTTTGGCAACTGGCCAGTGCCTTGCAGCGCCGGCGCTTGAACCAGGTACGGCGTGTAGGCTTCTTCGTAACCGTGTTCGTAGACATGCAGATTGATCATGAACTGCGCCAGCGCGCGGTGCAGACGCGCGATAGGTCCGCGCAGCAAGGCGAAACGGGCACCGGAAAGCTTGGCGGCGGTTTCAAAGTCCAGCCAGCCGAATTTCTCGCCCAGCGCAACGTGGTCTTGAACGGCGAAATCGAACACAGCCGGCGTGCCCCAGGTGCGGACTTCTACGTTGTCGTCTTCGTCCTTGCCAACCGGCACGGATTCGTGAGGCAGGTTCGGCATGCTCAGCAGCATCGCGTCCAGCTCGGCCTGGATCGCGTCCAGCTCCACTTTGCCGGTGCTCAGCTCTTCGGCCATGCGCTCGACGTCAGCCATCAACGGCGCAATGTCTTCGCCACGCTGCTTGGCCTGACCAATGGATTTGGAACGGGCATTACGCTCGGCCTGCAATTGCTCGGTGCGGGTCTGTACCGTCTTGCGCTGGGTTTCCAGCGCTTCGATACGGGCTACATCCAGTGTAAAGCCACGGGAAGCCAGGCGATCCGCTACGTCCTGAAGTTGAGTACGTAACAGTTTGGAATCGAGCATATCGTTCTCTCGTCTATCAAAGTCTGGTCAGGGACAGGCCAACCCACGTCGCGAGCAGCCCGCCGAACACGCTGATTCCTGCATAGCCCAGGGCCAGAGGCATTTGCCCGCTTTCCAGCAGGCGCAGCGTATCCAGTGAAAAGGATGAAAAGGTCGTTAGACCACCTACAAAGCCGACAATCAGCCCGGCGCGAATCTCGATGGGCACTTCCGGGCGCAACAGGAACAGCCCGTAAAGCACGCCAATGATCAGGCAACCGACGATGTTGACCGCCAGTGTCGCCGTATAAAAATGGCGCGGCCAGTTCGCGCTGACCCAAGTGCCAGCAGCGAAGCGCAATAATGTACCAGCGATACAGGCAACCGACACCGCAAGAATCGTTCTGATCACAACTACTTTCTCCGCTGCCGGGGGCTCGCTGCGTCCAACGCAGCCAGATGGCGCAATTTTTCGCCGATTTTCAGTTCCAGGCCGCGAGGTACCGGCTGGTAATACTGGCGCGGTTCGAGCTCGTCAGGAAAGTAGTCTTCGCCGGCTGCGTAGGCATCCGGCTCGTCGTGGGCATAGCGGTATTCTTCGCCGTAACCCAGTTGTTTCATGAGTTTGGTCGGCGCGTTACGCAAGTGCAGCGGGACTTCGAGAGAACCGTGCTCGGTCGCTTCGCGCATCGCCGTCTTGAAGGCCATGTACACCGCATTGCTTTTCGGCGCACAGGCCAGATAGACAATCGCCTGCGCCACCGCCAGCTCACCTTCCGGGCTGCCCAGCCGCTCCTGCACATCCCAGGCGGACATGCACAACGGCAGCGCGCGTGGATCGGCATTGCCGATGTCTTCACTGGCCATGCGTACCACACGGCGCGCCAGATACAGCGGATCGCAGCCGCCATCGATCATGCGCGCGAACCAGTACAGCGCCGCATCAGGATTGGAGCCGCGAATGGATTTATGCAGCGCGGAAATCTGGTCGTAGAACGCTTCGCCGCCCTTGTCAAAGCGACGTCGGCTGTCACCCAGCAGGCTTTGCAGCAAGTCGAGACCGATTTCCGAGCCGTCTTCAGCCAGATCAGAGGCGTTCTCCAGCAGATTGAGCATGCGTCGACCATCGCCATCGGCGGCGGCCATCAGCATCGCAAAGCCTTCGTCGCTGAGGCTCAAACGGTGCTGACCCAACCCACGGTCTTCGGTGAGCGCACGCTGCACCAGCTTGCGCAACGCCGATTCGTCGAGACTCTTGAGCACATACACCCGCGCGCGGGACAGCAAGGCGTTGTTAAGTTCGAACGAAGGATTTTCTGTGGTGGCACCGATGAAAATCAGGGTGCCGTCTTCGACATAGGGCAGGAACGCGTCTTGCTGAGACTTGTTGAAGCGATGCACTTCGTCGACAAACAGGATTGTGCGGCGACCGTATTGCCCGGCCTGCTGCTTGGCCACTTCGACGGCCAGGCGAATTTCCTTCACGCCCGCCAGCACTGCTGAAACGGTTTCGAAATGCGCATCGGAAACCTTGGCCAGCAGCCGCGCCAACGTGGTTTTGCCAACGCCCGGCGGCCCCCAGAAGATCATCGAGTGCAGCGCGCCCTGCTCCAACGCTTCACGCAATGGTTTGCCGTGGGCAAGCAAATGCTCCTGGCCGACGTATTCGTCCAGGTTGGTCGCACGCAAGCGTGCGGCCAGCGGCTGAGCGATCGGATCACTTCGAAACAGGTCCATGGGCGACGTTTAAAACCTCTTATTCCTGAATGACATCAGCGCCTTTCGGAATCTGGAACTGGAATTTGCTCGCCGCGATCGGCTCATTGGCCTTCACGCCAGTGAACAGGATATTGGTGCGCTGACCTACGCTGTCGATCAACTGCATGTCGTTGATGATGCCGTTGCGGAACGACAGACGCAGGCTGTCGAACAGCGTGTCCTTGGTCTTGGGCTTGAGCACGAAGTCGATCACGCCGCCCGCTTCCTTGGACGAGATGTCAAAGCTTTCGCTGATCTTCGATACGTCGCCGGACAGCAGCAGCGCCGGGGTTTGAGTCAGGCGCTGGTCCAGGGTCTTGATCGTGACTTGCTCAAGATCGGGGTCCCACAGCGAAACCTTCTTGCCATCGGAAACCATCAGTTGTTCCTGTGGCGCATCGGTGTGCCAGTTGAACAGGCCCGGACGCTGCAAGGCCATCTGCCCGGCCGTTTCCTGCAACTGAGTGCCGCTGCCATCCAGGGTCAGCTGGGAGAATCGTGCGGTAAGGGTCTGGGATTTTTCCAGCAACTGGGTCAGCCGCGCGACATCCTTGCTGTCGGCATGGGCCGGGATCGCGGAAAAGGTCAGTGCAGTTACCAACAACATGCGGATAAGACGCATGGGAGTCCTCATTGAGTTCGGTGAAATCCCGCCGACGCATCCAATGCATCAGCGGACAGGTTGTTCATAGTCTTGCTGTCAGTCACGCATCGGCGCCGGTGCGATGACTTCGCGAGACCCGTTGGTGTTCATGGAAGTGACGACGCCCGCCATCTCCATGGCTTCGATCATGCGCGCAGCGCGGTTGTAGCCGATCTTCAGCTTGCGCTGGACCGCTGAAATCGAGGCGCGACGACTTTCGAGGACGAACTTGACCGCTTCGTCGTAGAGCGCATCACTTTCACTGTCGTCGGAACCTTCGCTGCTGCCGCCATCGAAGCCGCTGCCGGGCTCTTCAACGCCTGCCAGAATATCTTCGTTGTAGTCCGGCGTCCCGCGCAGTTTCCACGCTTCAACGACGCGGTGAACCTCATCATCGGAAACGAAGGCGCCATGGACCCGGATTGGCAGACTGGTGCCCGGCGGCATGTAAAGCATGTCACCGTGGCCCAGCAATTGCTCGGCGCCGCCCTGGTCGATGATGGTCCGCGAGTCGATCTTGCTCGATACCTGAAACGCCATCCGCGTCGGAATGTTGGCCTTGATCAGACCGGTAATCACATCAACCGACGGTCGCTGGGTCGCGAGAATCAGGTGAATCCCCGCCGCACGGGCTTTTTGGGCGATACGTGCGATCAGTTCCTCGACCTTTTTGCCGACGATCATCATCATGTCGGCGAATTCGTCCACCACCACCACGATGGTCGGCAACTTGGTCAACAGCGGCGCTTCGTCGTGAATGCTTTCGCGCTTGTACAGCGGATCGACCAGCGGAGTCCCGGCTTCCTGTGCTTCCCTGACCTTCTGATTGAAGCCCGACAGGTTACGCACGCCCATCTTCGCCATCAGCTTGTAGCGACGCTCCATTTCCGCAACGCTCCAGCGCAAGGCGTTGGCGGCGTCCTTCATGTCGGTGACTACCGGGCAAAGCAAGTGCGGAATGCCTTCGTAGATCGACAGTTCAAGCATTTTCGGGTCGATCATGATCAGCTTGGCGTCTTCCGGGCCGGACTTGAACAGGATCGACAGAATCATCGCGTTCACACCGACCGACTTACCGGAACCGGTGGTACCCGCGACCAGCAAGTGCGGCATTTTTGCCAGGTCGGTGATCACCGGTTTGCCGCCGATGTCGTGCCCCAACGCCAGGGTTACCGGGGATTTGGCATCGTCATACTCGGGAGTCGCCAGCACTTCGGAGAAGCGCACGATCTGCCGGTCTTCATTGGGAATCTCGATACCGACCGTAGTCTTGCCAGGAATCACTTCCACAACCCGCACGCTGGTGACCGCGAGGGAACGCGCCAGGTCCTTGGCCAGGTTGGAAATACGGCTGACCTTCACGCCCGCAGCGGGTTGAATCTCATAGCGGGTGATGACCGGACCAGGATGGATCGAATCGACGGTAACCTCGACACCAAACTCCTTGAGTTTGATTTCGAGCAGATTGCCGACTGCGGCCAGCGACTCTGGCGAATAATTGAGCTGTTTCTTTTCTGCCGGATCCAGAATCGAGATCGGTGGCAAAGTGCCTTCCACCGCGCTGTCGACAAACAACGACGCTTGCTTTTCTTTCAGCACGCGCTTGCTTGGCTCGGGCGCGTTGGCAGGTGCTGGCGGGATAACCGCAGCAATGTGTTTTTCTCGCTCGGCCACGGGCTTGGTGAAGACTTGTTCGCGGGGCGGCTCGACCGGGCGCTCCCTGGGCTTGACCGGCTCGCGACGCTCGCCAGCAACCGGCGCCACCTTGTCGTAGTTTCGGCTATCGGCTTCACGCAGTTGCGCGACCATCTGCTTGCGCTCGTTGCGCGCCGTCCACCAGCGGCTGGCCGCGCCCTGAAACAGCTCCAGCAGATCCAGCGTGATCTTGCCGGTCACGTCCATGACCTTGAACCAGGACAGATCGGTAAACACCGTCAGGCCGAACAGAAACAGGGCAATGAACAACAAGGTGCTGCCCTGGATGTTCAAGGCTTTCTTGGCCATGTCGCCGAGAATCTCGCCGAGAACGCCACCTGCGGAACCCGGGAAACCTGCCGCGAAATGGAAATGAATATGCGCCAGCGCGGCACCGGCCAGAACCAGGAACACCAGGCCGATCAAGCGCCAGGAGAATAGCCAGCCGCTCCACTGCCAGGGTTCGTGGCGATGACGGAAGATCTGGTACGTCTTGATCGCCAGCAACAACGGGAATATGTAAGCGAAGTAGCCCAGCACCATGAACAGGATGTCAGCACAGAAAGCACCCGCACGCCCGGCCGCGTTCTGGACTTGTACCGCGCTGCTGGTATGGCTCCAGCCGGGGTCATTCTGGTCGTAGGTCAGCAGTGCCATCATCAAATACAGGCACAGGGCGCCGAAAGCGATCAGCGCACCTTCCTTGAGCCGGTAGTGCAATTGCTGCCGCCAAAGCGGAACGGGGCTGGGTGCTACGGTGGATTTCTTCAAAACGCTTTTTTTCCTGCGCTGGAGCGCGAACATCTGATGGTTGACGTCGAACGTACTGTATTCACGAAATATGGATCGTCAATCCTGAAAACGGGTGTAGACGGTGCGCTGCCAGGCTCAGACCGGACGATGACTCGAAACACAACAACAAGGTAGGCATTGTACGGGTTTGCACCGTCGATGCCACGCTAGTCTGGCTTGGGTGTAGCATATCTTCAAGACTCACCGGGAACGGTCAATTTGAGCACGCATTGCCTTTGCTGACAAAGACTTATGAGACGTACCTTGCTCAGCTTCGCGAAACGTTCCGGGCCGTACGAATTCAGGGTGACTTATCGCCCAAAAAGCCATCATACGGTCAGGAGACCGACCTCAAAAGGACGACCGCTTATGACCACGCATGTCACGCAGAGTTGCAGCATTGCGTTAATCGCCCTCCCCTCTCGCACAGCCCTGACCTCATGCTGACCTGGTTGCAACGCAACAGCCTGGTATTTCCGCCACTGGAAAAAGCCTTGCGCGAACCTGACGGTTTGCTCGCCGCGGGCGGTGATCTGTCTGCGGACCGCCTGATTCAGGCTTACCGCCACGGCTGCTTTCCGTGGTTCCAGGAGGGCCAGCCGATCCTCTGGTGGTCGCCGGATCCGCGCACGGTGATCTTTCCCGAAGAACTGCATGTGTCACGCAGTTTGGGCAAGGTCATCCGGCAGGGGCGCTTTCAGGTGACCTTCGATCAGGACTTTGCCGCAGTGATACGTGCCTGCGCAGGGCCGCGCAGTTATGCCGACGGCACCTGGATCACCGGCCCGATGCAGACCGCTTATCTGGAATTGCACGAGCGCGGTCATGCTCACAGCGTAGAGGTTTGGGAAAACGGTAAATTGGTCGGCGGCTTGTACGGTCTGGCCATGGGGCAACTGTTCTTCGGCGAATCGATGTTCAGCCATGCCGATAACGCCTCGAAAGTGGGTTTTGCCACCCTGGTGGAGCGCTTGAGCAGCTGGGGTTTCGTATTGATCGACTGTCAGATGCCAACCGACCACTTGCACAGCTTTGGTGCTCGGCCCATCCCGCGCCAGGAGTTTGCCAATTATCTGCGGCAGCATCTGGACTAGCCAAATAACGCCGACTGGTTGCCTAGGCGAGTTCAGCAGCCTGACATACACTCTAACTAAAGGTTTTTATCAGGGGGGCGATCATGACAGAGCTGGCCCGGCTTAAGTTTTATGCCACTCAACCCCATTCCTGCAGCTATTTGCCTGAGGAACAGGCGACCACGCTGTTCCTGGACCCCAGCCAACCGATGGACGTCAAAGTCTATGCCGACCTCTCGGACATGGGCTTTCGCCGCAGTGGCGATCACCTGTATCGACCTCACTGCCAGAATTGCAGCGCGTGCGTGCCTGCCAGAATCCCTGTCGACCTGTTCGTACCGAATCGGCAGCAGAAGCGCATTTTCAAACGCAACGCGGACATCCAGGTCAGCAGTACCAAACCGCACTTCACCGAAGAGTATTTCGATCTCTATCAGCGCTATATCGAACAAAGGCACGCCGATGGCGACATGTTTCCACCCAGTCGCGACCAGTTTTCGACTTTTCTGGTTCGCGATCTGCCCTTCTGCCGGTTCTACGAATTTCGTGTCGAGAAACGCCTGGTTGCAGTCGCAGTTACCGACCTGCTGCCCAACGGCCTTTCTGCGGTCTACACCTTCTACGAACCGACTGAAGAGCGCCGCAGTCTGGGGCGATACGCGATTTTGTGGCAGATAGCTGAAGCTTCGCGCCTCAAGCTCCACGCGGTCTATCTGGGGTACTGGATAAAGAACTGCCAAAAGATGAATTACAAGACCCAATACCGGCCCATTGAGCTGCTGACAAATCAGAGATGGGTCACTCTTTACTGAAGCCCTTGGCTTAAACATCATTTTTCGGGCACAATGCACGCCGCTTTTGCCTGGCGCCACTTGCACCGGGCCACTCATTGGATACCGAGGGCTTTACTGCATGTCGAAAGAAGACAGCTTCGAAATGGAAGGCACTGTCGTCGACACCCTGCCCAACACCATGTTTCGTGTGGAGTTGGAAAATGGGCACGTCGTAACCGCGCATATATCCGGCAAGATGCGCAAGAACTACATCCGTATTCTTACCGGCGACAAGGTGCGTGTTGAACTGACGCCCTACGACTTGAGCAAAGGGCGCATTACTTACCGCGCCCGTTAAGCAAGTCTGACAAAAACGCCCGGCATCTGCCGGGCGTTTTTGTTCGTCTGAATTTTGTCGAATGCAAGCGTATCGCCCAAAGAAAACCCCGCGTCTCTTGCGAGACGCGGGGTTTTCTTTGCCTTGCGAGCGGCCTCCGGAACTTAGGCCATTTCGGCCGTAGTCTCGAAATCGAAGGTCATCTCGCCATCCTTGACGTCAATGTGCACAACACCACCGTGCTCAGCCAATTCACCGAACAGGATCTCCTCAGCCAGTGGACGCTTGATCTTGTCCTGAATCAAACGCGCCATTGGTCGAGCGCCCATCTGTGCGTCGTAACCACCCGCCGCCAACCAGCTGCGTGCCGCATCGGTGACTTCGAGCAGGACTCGCTTGTCTTCCAGCTGCGCCTGAAGCTCGGTAAGGAACTTGTCCACCACACTCTTGATAACCTCGTGACTGAGGCGACCAAATTGAATGATGGTATCCAGACGGTTGCGGAATTCAGGCGTGAAGCTCTTCTTGATCACTTCCATCGCATCAGACGAGTGGTCCTGATGGGTAAAGCCGATGGAGGCACGCGCTGCGGTTTCTGCGCCTGCGTTCGTGGTCATGATCACAATCACGTTGCGGAAGTCAGCCTTGCGCCCGTTGTTGTCGGTCAAAGTCCCGTGATCCATCACCTGCAGCAGCAGGTTGAAGACTTCCGGGTGCGCTTTTTCGATTTCATCGAGCAGCAATACGCAGTGCGGCTGCTTGGTGATTGCTTCCGTGAGCAAACCGCCCTGGTCAAAGCCGACATAGCCTGGAGGCGCACCGATCAGACGCGATACGGTGTGACGCTCCATGTACTCGGACATGTCGAAACGCACCAGCTCGATACCCAACGCCTTGGCCAACTGACGAGCCGCTTCGGTCTTGCCGACACCGGTAGGACCGGCGAACAGGAAGGAGCCGACTGGTTTGTCCGGCGACTTCAAGCCCGCACGAGACAATTTGATGGCTGTCGACAGTGAATCGATAGCGGCATCCTGACCAAACACCGTCAGCTTGAGATCGCGCTCAAGGTTACGCAGCAGTTCCTTGTCGGAGCTGTTGACGTGTTTAGGCGGAATACGCGCGATTTTCGCCACGATGTCTTCAACTTGCGCCACTTCAATGCGTTTGACGCGTTTCTCGATTGGCTGCAGACGCTGATAGGCACCTGCTTCGTCAATCACGTCGATCGCCTTGTCCGGCATGTGCCGGTCATTGATGTAGCGTGAGGCCAGCTCGGCAGCTGCACGCAGTGCCTCATCGCTGTACTCGATGTTGTGGTGCTGCTCGAAACGCCCCTTGAGGCCTCGAAGAATGCCGATAGTGTCTTCCACCGACGGCTCAGACACATCGACTTTCTGGAAGCGGCGTGCCAGGGCGCGATCTTTTTCGAAGATGCCACGAAATTCCTGGAACGTCGTCGAACCGATGCAACGGATATCACCCGAAGAAAGCAGCGGCTTGAGCAGGTTCGATGCATCCATTACGCCGCCGGATGCAGCACCGGCACCGATGATGGTGTGGATTTCATCGATAAACAGGATGGCGTGCGGACGTTTTTTCAGCTCATTGAGCAACGCTTTGAAGCGCTTCTCGAAGTCGCCACGGTACTTGGTACCGGCCAGCAATGCGCCGAGATCAAGGGAGTAGACGACGCTGTTGGCGAGCAGATCAGGTACCTGATTGTCGACAATGCGCTTGGCCAGGCCTTCGGCGATTGCGGTCTTGCCTACGCCAGCCTCGCCAACCAGCAGCGGGTTGTTTTTCCGGCGTCTGGCGAGGATTTGCGCAACGCGCTCGACCTCAAGCTCACGACCGACCAGCGGGTCGATACGACCCTGGCGCGCCAGTTCGTTGAGGTTGCTGGCATAGGCATCCAGAGGATTGCCTGAAGATGAAGACTCCCCGCCCTCGTCGTCCTGCATATCTTGCTCACCTTCAGAGTGATCGCCGTGCCCAGGCACTTTAGAAATGCCATGCGCGATGTAATTGACAACATCGATGCGTGCAACGCTCTGCTGCTTGAGCAGAAACACTGCCTGGCTTTCCTGCTCACTGAAAATCGCAACCAGCACGTTGGCGCCGGTGACTTCACGCTTGCCGGAACTCTGCACGTGGAAGACAGCACGCTGCAGCACACGCTGGAAGCCCAGGGTTGGCTGGGTTTCGCGATCCTCGTCGTGGACCGGGATCAACGGCGTGGTGGAGTCGATGAACTCCTGCAGATCATGCTTGAGCTTATCGAGGTTTGCGCCGCAGGCACGCAGAACAGTGGCGGCAGCCTCATTATCCAATAGAGCCAGCAGGAGGTGCTCGACGGTCATGAATTCATGACGCTTGGAGCGAGCCTCCTTGAAGGCCAGATTGAGGGTGACTTCGAGCTCACGGTTTAACATAGCTTCACCTCATACCCAAGTGGTCGGCGTTTAACCGTCCTTCTCGATCTCACAGAGTAGCGGATGCTGGCTTTCCCTGGCGTATTGGTTCACCTGCGTTGCCTTGGTCTCGGCGATGTCGCGGGTAAACAATCCACATACTGCCCGTCCCTCTGTATGGACGGCCAGCATGACCTTGGTCGCCAGCTCACGATTCAGGTTAAAAAACACCTCGAGCACTTCAACAACGAAATCCATCGGGGTGTAATCGTCGTTAAATAAAACCACCTTGTACATCGGCGGCGCCTGTAGCGTCGGCTTGGCGTCCTGAACTGCGATGCCCGCCGCGTCATCCTCACCGGAACCTGGACTGTCCTGATTGAATGTTAGTCGAATCTTGCTGATTGCATGCATGGAAAGAAAAGTTCGTAGAAGGCGGATTGAAAATAATTAGCCTCAGTCTGACCGGTTTTCAAACGGACCGCCGCATGACCTTGACTATCGGCTAAACGGTGTTACAAACAATAGAACCCACATTGGGTAAAAAGGGTCCGCGCAGTCAACCAAAATTTTTTTAGGTCCGGCGGATGAGGTGGATGATACTCCCAACGGAGTCCTTTGCAGAGGGATGTGACTATGCTCAGCGGTAAGGTCAAGTGGTTCAATAATGCAAAAGGCTATGGCTTCATTGTTGCCGACGGCAAGGATGAAGATCTGTTCGCCCATTACTCGGCCATCAAGATGGACGGCTACAAAACCCTCAAGGCTGGCCAAGCGGTCAGTTTTGAGATCATTCAGGGGCCCAAGGGCTTGCATGCCGTGGATATTCAGGCAGCCGTCGTAAGCGATAACGCTTCGGCACCCGCTGAAATCCCAAGTCACGCAAGCAAGACCGATGATAGAGTTACTGCCTGACGACTCCCGGCGTGCGACCCACTACGCCAACTGACAAATCGGCCGGTTCAGAGACTTGAACCGGCCGATTTGGCTTATCTCACAGCAATCAGATTCACATGTGAGAGATCAACGCATCGCCAAAGGCTGATGAAGACAGCAGCGTCGCGCCGTCCATCAGACGCTCGAAATCATAGGTAACAGTTTTCGCGGAAATAGCGCCGTTTGTGCCTTTGATTATCAGGTCTGCCGCTTCGACCCAACCCATGTGACGCAGCATCATCTCTGCGGACAATATCAACGACCCCGGATTGACCTGATCCTTGCCTGCATATTTGGGCGCCGTGCCATGCGTGGCCTCGAACATCGCGACCGTGTCGGAAAGATTGGCCCCCGGCGCGATGCCGATCCCGCCCACCTCGGCTGCCAACGCATCAGATAGATAGTCGCCGTTGAGGTTCAGGGTCGCGATCACGTCATATTCGGCGGGGCGCAACAGAATCTGCTGGAGCATCGCATCGGCGATAGCGTCCTTGACGATGACATTCCTGCCGGTCCTGGGATTCTTGAACTGCATCCACGGACCACCATCCAGCAGCGTGGCGCCAAACTCCTGAGCCGCAATCTCATAGGCCCATTCCTTGAAGGCACCTTCGGTGAACTTCATGATGTTGCCTTTATGCACAATGGTCAGCGACTCACGGTCGTTGTCCACCACATACTGCAAGGCCTTGCGCGCCAAGCGCTGCGTCCCCTCCTTTGAAACCGGCTTGACGCCAATCCCACAGTCCTGATCGAAGCGAATCTTGGTAACGCCCATTTCCTCCTTGAGGAACTTGATGACTTTGATTGCCTCGGGCGAACCGGCTTTCCACTCGATCCCGGCATAAATATCTTCGGAGTTTTCCCGAAAGATCGTCATGTCGACGTCGCCGGGCTTCTTGACCGGGCTGGGTACACCCTCAAACCAGCGCACCGGGCGCAGGCAGACATACAGGTCCAGCTGCTGACGCAGGGCGACGTTCAAGGAACGAATGCCGCCGCCAACCGGGGTCGTCAGCGGCCCCTTGATCGAAACGACGTAATCCTTGACTGCATCCAGCGTTTCCTGGGGCAGCCAGGTGTCCTGATCGTAAACCTGGGTCGCCTTTTCGCCGGCATAGACCTCCATCCAGGAGATTTTGCGCTGGCCGCCATAGGCTTTTTCCACGGCCGCGTCGACCACCTTGATCATGACCGGGCTGATATCGACGCCGATTCCGTCACCTTCGATGAAGGGAATGATCGGTTTATCAGGCACGTTCAAGGAGTGATCCGCGTTGACAGTGATTTTTTCGCCGACGGCTGGAACCTGAATCTTCTGGTAGCCCATTGTTGTTGTACTCCCTATTGCTTGTATTGCGGTGGGGGTGTGGGTCTGTTGAGACATCCTGGCTGCGATTGAGCGTAGTCAGTGGTGGCTCTGCCCGCAAACTCCCGACCGCGCCGCCCGGCAGGCAAAGCCTTGCGGACCCTTGCCGGGCAAGAATACAGAGAGGGCTGCACCCGTTACCCTCGACCAACGGCCTATATCGCTCATTCGTTAGCACGCATAGCATTAATGCTTAAGACCAAGGGTTTGATATACTCCCGGCGTGACTACCGGGTCATAGGGGTTGACCAGTCTGAAACCTGACGTTCAGCCTTTATAGGCGTTGGGCTGCCATAACAGCTCACCGCTCGACGCTCGACTGATGCACCCACCATCATCAATCGCGAATAAACCTCGACTTAGGCTCATGAAGCGACTGTGAGCAAGAGTGCATACCCTGCGCGCATCGAGATTTTGTGCATGCTCAGCAAAAGAGAGTTCATACGAAATGTCCAACCGCTCGAAGATCATCTACACCTTCACCGACGAAGCCCCTGCCCTCGCCACCTACTCGCTGCTCCCTATCATCGAAGCGTTCACCGCCTCCTCTGATATCGACGTTGAAACGCGAGACATCTCTCTGGCAGCCCGCATTCTTTCCAGCTTCCCGGAATCGCTGCGCGCCGATCAGCAAGTAGCAGATCATCTTGCCGAACTGGGCAAACTGGCCACTACGCCAGAAGCCAACATCATCAAATTGCCCAACATCAGCGCCTCGGTCCCGCAACTCAAAGCGACTATCAAAGAACTGCAGGAGCAGGGCTTTGCTATTCCCGACTACCCGGAAGCACCGAGCACCGACGCTGAAAAAAATGTCCGCGCCCGCTACGACAAGACCAAAGGCAGCGCCGTGAACCCGGTTCTGCGCGAAGGCAACTCTGATCGCCGCGCCCCGCTGTCGGTCAAGAACTACGCCCGCAAGCACCCGCACAAGATGGGCGCGTGGAGCCCCGAGTCCAAATCTCATGTCTCTTACATGAGCGAAGGCGATTTCTACGGCAGCGAGAAAGCCGCGCTGATTGAAGCCGCTGGCAGCGTCAAGATCGAACTGATCGCTCAAGACGGCACGACCACTGTCCTGAAAGAAAAAACTGCTGTGAAAGCAGGCGAAATCATCGATTGCTCCACCATGAGCAAAAAAGCCCTGCGCAGCTTCATCGCTGCCGAGATCGAAGACGCCAAAGCCAAGGGCGTGCTGTTCTCCGTGCACTTGAAAGCCACCATGATGAAGGTCTCCGACCCGATCATGTTTGGTCAGATCGTCGCCGAGTACTACAAGGACGCATTGGCCAAACACGCTGACATCCTCAAGCAAGTCGGCTTCAGCCTGAACAACGGCATTGGCGACCTGTACGACCGCATCACTGTGCTGCCGGCCGACAAACAAGCCGAAATCAAGGCTGACATCGAAGCCGTCTATGCCGTGCGCGCACCGCTGGCGATGGTCAATTCCGACAAAGGCATTACCAACCTGCACGTGCCAAGCGACGTGATCGTCGACGCATCGATGCCGGCAATGATCCGTGACTCCGGCAAAATGTGGGGCGCCGACGGCGAACTGCACGACACCAAGGCAGTCATCCCGGACCGCTGCTACGCAACCATCTATCAGGCCACCGTCGAAGACTGCAAGAAACACGGCGCCTTCGATCCGACCACCATGGGCAGCGTGCCTAACGTGGGCCTGATGGCACAGAAAGCCGAAGAGTACGGCTCCCACGACAAGACCTTCCACATCCAGGCCGACGGCGTTGTTCGCGTCACCGACAGCGACGGCAAGTTGCTGATGGAACAAAAGGTTGAAGCTGGCGATATCTGGCGCATGTGCCAGGCCAAGGACGCGCCGATTCAGGATTGGGTCAAACTGGCCGTCAACCGCGCTCGCGCCAGCAACACCCCGGCGGTGTTCTGGCTCGACCCGGTCCGCGCCCACGACGGCGTGATGATCGAAAAGGTCCAGAAGTACCTGCGTGACCATGATACTTCGGGTCTGGACATCCGCATCATGTCGCCTGTCGACGCGATGAACTTCACCCTGGAGCGCACTCGCGCCGGCAAGGACACCATTTCGGTGACCGGTAACGTGCTGCGCGACTACCTGACTGACCTGTTCCCGATCATGGAACTGGGCACCAGCGCCAAGATGCTCTCGATCGTACCGCTGATGAGCGGTGGCGGCCTGTTTGAAACCGGCGCGGGCGGTTCGGCTCCGAAACACGTTCAGCAACTGGTCGAAGAAAACTTCCTGCGCTGGGATTCGCTGGGTGAGTTCCTGGCGCTGGCGGCTTCCCTGGAACACCTGGGCAGCACCTACAACAATCCGAAAGCGCTGGTTCTGTCCAAGACCCTGGATCAGGCTACCGGTGAGTTCCTGGACCGCAACAAGTCGCCTTCGCGCAAAGTCGGCAACATCGACAACCGCGGCAGCCACTTCTACCTGGCGCTTTTCTGGGCTCAGGCACTGGCGGCACAGAACGACGATGCAGCGCTGAAAGCGCAGTTCACCCCGCTGGCGAAAACCCTGGCCGACAACGAAGAAAAAATCGTTGCCGAGCTCAATGCCGTTCAAGGCAAGCCTGCGGACATCGGCGGTTACTACTACCCCAACGCCGAACTGACCAGCAAAATCATGCGTCCAAGTGCGACCTTCAACGCAGCGATCGCTTCGCTGGTTTAAGGCTGCATCGGTTAGACGTCTGAAAACGCCTGCTGTAAAGGAAACCCCGGCCTCCTGCCGGGGTTTCTGTATCTGCGACAGGCAAAACCCCAGCACTGTTGCGCCCACTGTTTGCACAGGGAAAATTGACCATGCAATGGCAAGCCCACGTTACCGTCGCAACCATCGTCGAAGATCAGGGCCGCTTCCTGATCGTCGAAGAGCTCAAAGGCGGCAAAGCCGTACTCAACCAGCCCGCCGGCCATCTGGACCCGGATGAAACCCTGCAACACGCCGCCGTGCGCGAAACTCTGGAAGAAACCGGCTGGGACGTCGAACTCACCAGCGTCATCGGCATTTACCTGTATACCGCGCCCAGCAACGGCGTGACGTATCAGCGTATTTGCTTTGCCGCCAAGCCTCTTCATCATCATCCCGACTATGAGCTGGACGATGGCATCATCGGCCCGCTGTGGCTGACTCGCGATCAATTGCAGGCTGAACAGCATCGCTGGCGCAGCGAGCTGGTGATGCGCTGTGTAGACGATTACCTGAGCGGCGAGCACTTCAGTCTGAGCCTGCTGCGCGACAGCGTGTGAGACTCGGCGACCTCAGCCTGTTAGAATCGCGTCCTTTTCGAAGCCACACATTGAATCCCTATGCGTGATCCAGCCCTTTCCGATTCAGCAACGAAGCGCGTCATCGTCGGCATGTCCGGCGGCGTAGATTCTTCCGTTTCCGCCGTTCTGCTCATGGAGCAGGGTTATCAGGTGGAAGGCTTGTTCATGAAGAACTGGGAAGAAGACGATGGAACGGACTACTGCACCGCTCGCGAAGACCTGGCCGACGCCCAGGCCGTCTGCGACAAGATTGGCATCAAGCTGCACACCGCCAACTTCGCCGCAGAATACTGGGACAACGTGTTCGAGCATTTTCTGGCCGAGTACAAGGCCGGTCGTACGCCGAACCCGGACATCCTCTGCAACCGCGAAATCAAGTTCAAGGCGTTTCTCGACTACGCCCTGATGCTCGGCGCCGACCTGATTGCCACCGGCCACTACGTACGCCGCCGCGACATCGATGGGCGCACAGAACTGCTCAAGGGCCTGGACGCGAACAAGGACCAGAGCTACTTCCTGCATGCCGTGGGCGGCGAGCAGATCGCCAGAACATTGTTCCCGGTCGGCGAGCTGGAAAAACCTGCGGTGCGCGCCATCGCCGAAAAACACGGCCTGGCCACCGCCAAGAAGAAAGACTCAACCGGCATCTGCTTTATTGGCGAACGGCGCTTCACGGATTTCCTGCGTCAATACCTGCCCGCTCAGCCCGGCGAGATCAAGACCACCGAAGGCGAAGTCATCGGGCGCCACAGCGGCCTGATGTACCACACCATCGGCCAGCGCCAGGGCCTGGGCATCGGCGGTTTGAAAGACGCCAGCGATGATCCGTGGTACGTGCTGGTCAAGGATCTGGAAAACAACGAGCTGATCGTCGGCCAGGGCAACGACCATCCATGGCTGTTTTCCCAGGCACTGATCGCCTCGCAGATCTACTGGGTCAACCCGGTCGACCTGAGCACGCCACGCAGGCTGACGGCCAAAGTGCGTTACCGCCAGGGTGATCAGCAGTGCACGCTGGAACAGACCGCTGATGGCTATCGAGCCAGTTTCGACGAGCCTCAACGTGCCGTGACACCCGGTCAGTCCGTGGTGTTCTACGACGGCGAAATCTGCCTGGGTGGCGGCGTGATTGAAATCGCCGAACCGTGGCACAGCAAGGACAAGCGTTGATGACCCCGATTCAGGAACAACTCACCGCCCTGGGCGGTGTCTTTCAGGCCGCAGTGCTGGTCGACCGCATTGCCAAGACCGGGCAATCCAGCGAAGCCGCGATGACCTGCATGCTGGGCAGCCTGCTGGTGCTGGACCCCAAGGACACGCTGGACGTGTATGGCGGCGATGATCTGAACCTGCGCGAAGGCTATCGCGCACTGGCCAGCGCCCTGGAGCGCGATCCGGCGACGCTGCAACGAGAACCGCTGCGCTACGCCTTGTCGATGCTGGGCCTCGAGCGCCAGCTGGCCAAGCGTGACGACATGCTGGAAGTCATCGGCAAGCGCCTGCCGCAGATCCAATCCCAGGCCGAGCATTTTGGTGTTGCCCATGAAAACGTGGTTTCCGCCTGCGGCGCGTTGTATCAGGACACCCTGAGCACCCTGCGCCAGCGGATCCAGGTCCACGGCGACATGCGCAACCTGCAACAACCGAACAACGCGTCGAAGATCCGCGCGCTGTTGCTGACCGGAATACGTTCAGCCCGTCTGTGGCGACAAGTTGGCGGTCACCGCTGGCAGTTGGTCGTTAGCCGGCGCAAGCTATTGAAAGAATTGTACCCACTGATGCACGGCTGATTCGCCGGGTACCCGTAACCGATACTTACAAACGTCGCGCACCATACGCTGGTCAGACCGCACGGATCTGGCCCGTTTTTCATGTATGATACGCGCCCCATTTCGTTGCCCGACTGTCCGAGAACACCCCATGCAGCTTTCTTCGCTCACTGCGGTTTCCCCTGTAGACGGCCGCTACGCCGGCAAAACTCAGGCTTTGCGCCCAATTTTCAGCGAATACGGCCTGATCCGTTTTCGCGTCATGGTTGAAGTGCGCTGGCTCCAGCGCCTGGCCGCACACCCGGAAATCACTGAAGTCCCGGCGTTTTCTGCCGAAGCCAACGCGATTCTCAACACCTTGGCTGAAGACTTCTCGGTCACCCACGCCGAGCGCGTGAAAGAGATCGAGCGCACCACCAACCACGACGTCAAGGCCGTGGAGTATCTGCTCAAGGAACAGGCTGCCAAGCTGCCTGAACTGGACAAGATCAGCGAGTTCATCCACTTCGCCTGCACCAGCGAGGACATCAACAACCTGTCCCACGCCCTGATGCTGCGCGAAGGCCGCGACAACGTCATGCTGCCGTTGATGCGCCAGATCGCCGAGTCCATTCGCGAACTGGCCATCCGTTTCGCTGACGTGCCAATGCTGTCCCGCACCCACGGCCAACCGGCTTCGCCGACGACCCTGGGCAAAGAGCTGGCAAACGTCGTCTACCGTCTGGAGCGGCAGATCACCCAGATCGCAGCGGTGCCGCTGCTGGGCAAGATCAACGGTGCGGTCGGCAACTACAACGCGCATATCTCGGCCTACCCGGCCATTGACTGGGAAGCCAACGCGCGCGCCTTCATCGAAGACGAACTGGGCCTGGGCTTCAACCCCTACACCACCCAGATCGAACCGCATGACTACATCGCCGAGTTGTTCGACGCGGTCGCCCGCTTCAACACGATCCTGATCGACTTCGACCGCGATATCTGGGGCTACATCTCCCTGGGCTATTTCAAGCAGCGCACCATCGCTGGCGAAATCGGTTCGTCGACCATGCCGCACAAGGTCAACCCGATCGACTTCGAAAACTCCGAAGGCAACCTGGGCATCGCCAACGCGCTGTTCCAGCATCTGGCCAGCAAACTGCCGATCTCCCGCTGGCAGCGTGACCTGACTGACTCCACTGTGTTGCGCAATCTGGGTGTGGGCTTCGCTCATAGCGTCATTGCCTATGAAGCCAGCCTCAAGGGCATCAGCAAGCTGGAGCTCAACGAGCAGAAGATCGCCGCCGACCTGGACGCCTGTTGGGAAGTTCTGGCCGAGCCGATCCAGACAGTCATGCGCCGCTACGACATCGAAAACCCGTACGAGAAACTCAAGGAACTGACCCGCGGCAAGGGCATCAGCCCCGAAGTGCTGCAGACGTTCATTGACGGCCTGGACATGCCAGCCGACGCCAAGGCCGAGCTGAAAAAGCTCACCCCGGCCAATTACATCGGCAATGCCGTGGCTCAAGCCAAGCGCATCTGACCCGCGGTAAACAGTTGCACACGCCCGGCAGTGCCGGGCGTTTTTATTCCTGTCTATAAAACACGTTTTTTCAATAGGTTACACATGAATCCTGATATTCCTCTTCAATTGTTGGGCGGCATCAGCGCTCGCGTTTTCCTGCGTGACTACTGGCAGAAAAAGCCCCTGCTGATTCGTCAGGCGATACCGGGCTTCGAAAGCCCGATCGATCCTGACGAACTGGCAGGCCTTGCCCTGGAAGAAGAAGTCGAGTCGCGCCTGGTCATCGAAAACGGCGAACGCCCGTGGGAACTGCGTCGCGGCCCTTTCGCCGAGGACGAATTCAGCAAACTCCCGGAACGTGACTGGACCCTGCTGGTACAGGCCGTGGACCAGTTCGTCCCGGAAGTCAGCGAGCTGCTGGAAAATTTCCGTTTTCTGCCAAGCTGGCGCATTGACGACGTGATGATCAGCTATGCCGCACCGGGTGGCAGCGTTGGCCCGCACTTCGACAATTACGATGTGTTCCTGCTGCAAGGCCACGGCAAGCGTCACTGGCAGATCGGCCAGATGTGCGACTCCGAGAGCGCGCTGCTGCAACATGCAGACCTGCGCATCCTTGCTGATTTCCAGGGCACCGAAGAATGGACCCTGGAACCCGGCGACATGCTCTACCTGCCGCCACGCCTGGCTCACTGCGGCGTCGCGGTCGATGAATGCCTGACCTACTCGGTCGGTTTTCGCGCGCCCAGCGCTGCCGAAGTACTGACCCACTTCACCGACTTCCTCAGCCAGTTCATCCCTGACGAAGAACGCTACACCGACGCTGACGCACAACCGGTCAGTGATCCGCACCAGATCCAGCATGACGCGCTGGATCGCCTGAAAGCCCTGCTGGCCGAGCACATGGGCGACGAACGCCTGCTGCTCACCTGGTTCGGCCAGTTCATGACCGAGCCGCGCTACCCCGAACTGGTAGTGGGTCCCGAGCTTGAGGAAGAAGACTTGCTCGGTAGCCTGGAACAGGGTGCAGTTCTCATCCGCAACCCAAGCGCACGCCTGGCGTGGTCCGAAGTTGACGAAGACCTGCTACTGTTCGCCAGCGGCCAGAGCCGTCTGCTGCCCGGCCACCTGCGCGAGCTGCTGAAAATGATCTGTGCCGCCGATGCGCTGCACAGCGAAAATCTCGCTCCGTGGCTGAGCGACGAACAAGGACGAAATCTACTCTGTGAACTGGTCAAACAAGGAAGCCTGGGATTTGCCGATGAATAAAATCCACGTCCGAGTCGCCGATTGGCAAAAGGACAACATTGAGATTCGCAGAATTCGCGAAGCGGTTTTTATCGCAGAACAGTCCGTACCTGCAGAACTGGAATGGGACGCCGAAGATGCTGGCGCGATTCATTTCCTGGCCTATGAAGGTGATTTTCCGATTGGCACCGCACGGCTGCTGCCGGACGGTGAAATCGGCAGACTGTCGGTTCTCAAGGACTGGCGCGGCTTGAAAGTCGGCGATGCGTTGCTCAATGCGGTCATCGACGATGCCGAGCGGCGGGGTCTCAAACCACAGAAGCTCAGCGCTCAGGTGCATGCCACAGCGTTTTATCAGCGCCACGGCTTTACCGTCGTCAGCGCAGAATTTCTGGAGGCTGGCCTTCCGCACGTCGACATGGTTCGCGATACCCGCTGATCTCCCGATACAGCCAATAAGCGCCCCGCGTCCCCACTTCAGCCTGAGCAGGCCGAAATGAGGTCGCGGGGCGTTTTGCCATGCACGATTCAACTTGCCCCCTCTCAGGCCGACAAAGTGGCAAACTCAAGTCTTTCCAGACGTATCAGTGGAGATAGGGACATGTTCCTGCGCAGCGTGCTCACCTCAATACTCATCACATGTAGCGTGTGCGTCATGGCCGCTACCGAAGTAGTCCCGCTCAACTTTCGCACCAGCGATGAGCTGTTGCCGGTGGCGAAATCGTTCCTTGGCCAGGATGGCAAAGTGAGCGCTTACAACAACCAGCTGATCATCAATGCCGAGCCACGCAAGATCGACGAGCTGCGCGCCTTGATCACGCAACTCGACACCGCCCCCAAGCGCTTGCTGATCAGCGTCGATACCAGCGACAGCGCAGCACGCAACACGCAAGGCGCCAATCAGTCGCGCGTCATCAATTACGGCACCGCCAGCCGTGAAGGCGGCGTCCAGCAAGTACAGACCACTGAAGGTGCGCCAGCATTGATTCAGATCGGGCAAAGCGTGCCGCTGACCACCTCGCAATCCGATTCCTACGGCTATGCACAGAGCAACACCGAATACCGCAACGTCACCCAAGGCTTCTACGTGACCGCCAGCGTCACCGGCGACACGGTACACCTGAGCATCACCACCAACCGTGATCGCCTGAGCCAGGAACGGCCGGACGTCATCAAGGTACAAAGCACCGACAGCCAGGTCAGTGGACGTCTGGGCGAATGGATCACACTCGCTGGCGCCAGCGACCAGTCGGTCGCCGATCAGCAAGGGTTGGCTAATCGCTATTCCACCCAAGGGCGGGAAGACATGACACTACGTGTCAAGGTCGAAACGCTCGACTGAAGCCGCTACCTGTCGGCGGTCGCAGAAATATCAGCACTGAAGGGCCCGGACCTGACTGACTAGTCGTATTAGACCAAAGATGTAGTGGAACCATAAAAGCACTACAAAACGTTTGACGGGTTAAAAACGACGAGGCATGATTGCCCCGCTCCCGCTAATCAGAGGCCCTGCAAAGAGCCTTCGGATCGCGCTCTAACCTACCCACCTGAGCCGATTCGTGTCTGTACCGCCCACAAGGCAGTTTGACGAGGTTGCTACTGGAACGAAGTTGTCCTGAGGGACGGAAGCGTAATAGGTCGATAGCTCAACCCGTCAAATGACTGCAACAAGGCATCCACGAGCCGAACTGCAGACATGGGCCAGGCCATATGCCCACTCTTCCCGACTTGAGCTCATCGTTCACCCGTAGCAACCACGCAAACCAGGCTCGATCAGCCACTTCTCTGATCAGCGAGCAGCCATCCATGTGCCTTCGATAACCGGGGCGTTTTGGCGGAGCAAGGAATTTTCCACCCAAAACCGATGCGATACTTTTGCGACGAGGTTTATCTCCATGGCACTGACACGCGAACAACAAATAGCAGCTCTCGAAAAAGACTGGGCTGAAAATCCGCGCTGGAAAAACGTGACCCGTACTTATTCCGCCGCTGATGTCGTCCGCCTGCGTGGCTCGGTTCAACCTGAACACACATTCGCCAAACTGGGCGCGGAAAAACTCTGGAATCTGGTCACCCAGGGTGCCAAGCCTTCGTTCCGCCCTGACAAAGACTTCGTCAACTGCATGGGCGCCCTGACCGGCGGCCAGGCTGTACAGCAGGTCAAGGCCGGCATTCAGGCGATTTACCTGTCCGGCTGGCAAGTGGCCGCCGACAACAACTCGGCAGAGTCGATGTACCCCGATCAGTCGCTGTACCCAGTGGACTCGGTTCCAACTGTGGTCAAGCGCATCAACAATTCATTCCGCCGCGCCGACCAGATCCAGTGGAAAGCCGGTAAAAATCCAGGCGATGAAGGCTATATCGACTACTTCGCGCCAATCGTTGCCGATGCCGAAGCCGGTTTTGGCGGCGTGCTGAACGCTTACGAACTGATGAAAAGCATGATCGAAGCTGGCGCTGCAGGCGTTCACTTCGAAGATCAGCTGGCCTCGGTCAAGAAATGCGGCCACATGGGCGGCAAGGTGCTGGTACCGACTCAGGAAGCCGTGCAAAAGCTGACTGCTGCGCGTCTGGCAGCGGACGTCGCTGGCGTACCGACCATTATCCTGGCCCGTACCGACGCAAACGCCGCAGACTTGCTGACTTCGGACTGCGACCCGTACGACAAGGAATTCGTGACCGGCACCCGCACGCCAGAAGGCTTCTATAAAGTCCGCGCCGGCCTGGACCAGGCTATCTCCCGCGGCCTGGCCTACGCGCCGTACGCCGATCTGATCTGGTGTGAAACCGCCAAGCCGGATCTGGACGAAGCCCGTCGCTTTGCCGAAGCGATTAAAAAGGAATACCCGGACCAACTGCTGTCTTACAACTGCTCGCCATCTTTCAACTGGAAGAAGAACCTGGACGACGCGACCATTGCGAAATTTCAGCGCGAGCTGTCGGCAATGGGCTACAAGCACCAGTTCATCACCCTGGCCGGCATCCACAACATGTGGCACAGCATGTTCAACCTGGCGCACGACTACGCCCGCAACGACATGACTGCCTACGTGAAACTGCAAGAGCAGGAATTCGCTGACGCCGCCAAAGGCTACACCTTTGTGCAGCACCAGCAGGAAGTCGGCACTGGCTACTTCGACGACATGACCACGGTCATTCAAGGTGGCGCTTCATCGGTAACGGCGCTGACCGGCTCCACCGAAGAAGAACAGTTCCACTGATTGGCTTGCACCTGATGTGAAGAACCGCCCTCCGGGGCGGTTTTTTATGCGTAATGCCTAAGCCGATGGCCCAATGGATCACTTTCTTGCGATGGAGCGAGGCTTGCCCGCGAAGAGGCCAACACGCTGCTGGCTGACAGTCCATTACTAGCTACAACTTGCTGTTTTAATAAACACTCACTGTTCTGCGTGTTTTATTGAAAAACGTCGGAATAACATCGAATGATACTTATTATCATTTAATAATCAATCCTTGTTCCTTACATTTTGCAGGAAACATTATTAACCAAAACCCTGCCAATGCCCGCCCAGCCTGCCCGCAAGCCGATACCCGTGTGCGCAAGTGATTAATTCGTCAAATTAATTTGATGTAGAAAATTTACTTGCCAACTGTTTACCCATAAAATCACCGCGGTTGATGTCGCTGCGACATATAGTCACTGCCTATACTCTATTCAAGCCCAGAGACCTTTGATCTCTGTCAAGGAAATCCAGCATGCACGAACCGACAGGATTGATTGCCCACAACTGGGGCTTCGCCATTTTCCTTTTAGGTGTTGTCGGCCTCTGTGCCTTCATGCTCGGTGTCTCCAGCCTTCTGGGCAGCAAAGCCTGGGGCCGCAGCAAAAACGAACCGTTCGAGTCCGGCATGCTGCCTACTGGCAGCGCCCGCTTGCGGCTTTCGGCAAAATTCTATCTGGTCGCGATGCTTTTCGTGATCTTCGACATTGAAGCCCTCTTTCTCTTTGCCTGGTCTGTGTCCGTCCGCGAAAGCGGCTGGACCGGATTCGTCGAAGCACTCGTTTTCATAGCAATTCTGTTGGCAGGTCTTGTCTACCTATGGCGGGTAGGGGCGCTCGATTGGGCTCCCGAAGGTCGCCGTATTCGACAAGCGAAGCTAAAACAATGAGGCTTTGGCGATGCAATACAATCTCACCAGGATCGACCCGGATGCTCCCAATGAAGAGTATCCAATCGGCAAGCGGGAAACTGTTTCCGATCCGTTAGAAGACCAAGTCCACAAAAACATCTACATGGGCAAGCTGGAAGACGTGCTGAACGGTGCAGTCAACTGGGGGCGTAAAAACTCCCTGTGGCCGTACAACTTCGGCCTGTCGTGCTGCTATGTGGAAATGACCACCGCCTTCACGGCGCCCCACGACATCGCCCGCTTCGGCGCCGAGGTTATCCGGGCATCACCGCGTCAAGCGGATTTCATGGTTATTGCCGGGACCTGCTTCATCAAGATGGCGCCGATCATTCAGCGTCTCTACGAGCAAATGCTCGAACCCAAGTGGGTTATCTCCATGGGTTCGTGCGCCAACTCCGGTGGTATGTACGACATCTATTCCGTGGTTCAGGGCGTGGACAAGTTCCTGCCCGTGGATGTCTATGTGCCTGGCTGCCCGCCCCGCCCCGAAGCATTTCTGCAAGGCTTGATGCTGTTGCAGGAATCCATCGGCCAGGAGCGTCGCCCTCTGTCCTGGGTCGTCGGTGACCAAGGCGTTTATCGCGCCGAGATGCCGTCGCAAAAGGAACAGCGCCGCGAACAGCGAATCGCAGTGACCAATCTGCGCAGCCCCGACGAAGTCTGATCCAGTTCTGCTCCTGCTAAAGAGACGAGAACCTGGCTTCATTCTTTACGTTGACCGAAAGCGATAAAAAAATCATGACTACAGGCAGTGCTCTGTACATCCCGCCTTACAAGGCTGACGACCAAGATGTCGTCGTTGAACTGAACAACCGTTTTGGCGCCGAAGCGTTCAGCGCCCAGCCGACCCGCACTGGCATGCCTGTGCTGTGGGTCGAGCGCGCGCGGTTGATCGAAGTGCTGACGTTCCTGCGTCAGCTGCCCAAACCCTACGTCATGCTGTACGACCTGCATGGCATGGATGAGCGTCTGCGCACCAAGCGTCAAGGCTTGCCGGGCGCCGACTTCAGCGTGTTCTACCACTTGCTGTCGATCGAACGTAACAGCGACGTGATGATCAAGGTTGCCTTGTCCGAGAGCGACCTGAGCGTGCCAACGGTGACTGGCATCTGGCCAAACGCCAACTGGTACGAGCGCGAAGTCTGGGACATGTTCGGCATCGACTTCCCGGGTCACCCGCATCTGACCCGGATCATGATGCCGCCGACCTGGGAAGGTCACCCGTTGCGCAAGGACTTCCCGGCCCGTGCCACCGAATTCGACCCGTTCAGCCTGACCCTTGCCAAACAGCAACTGGAAGAGGAAGCCGCGCGTTTCCGTCCGGAAGACTGGGGCATGAAGCGGTCCGGCACGAACGAAGACTACATGTTCCTCAACCTGGGCCCGAACCACCCTTCGGCCCACGGTGCGTTCCGCATCATCCTGCAGCTGGACGGCGAAGAAATCGTCGACTGCGTTCCCGATGTCGGATACCACCATCGTGGCGCCGAGAAAATGGCCGAGCGCCAGTCCTGGCACAGCTTCATCCCGTACACCGACCGGATCGACTACCTCGGCGGCGTGATGAACAACCTGCCGTACGTGCTTTCGGTAGAAAAACTGGCCGGCATCAAGGTGCCGGAGAAAGTCGACGTCATCCGCATCATGATGGCCGAGTTCTTCCGGATCACCAGCCACCTGCTGTTCCTGGGTACTTATATCCAGGACGTGGGCGCCATGACGCCGGTGTTCTTTACCTTCACCGACCGGCAGAAAGCCTACACGGTGATCGAAGCCATCACCGGCTTCCGTCTGCACCCGGCCTGGTACCGGATTGGCGGCGTCGCCCACGACCTGCCGCGCGGTTGGGAAAAGCTGGTCAAGGATTTCGTCGAGTGGATGCCCAAGCGTCTGGACGAATATCAAAAGGCAGCTCTGGACAACAGCATCCTGCGCGGCCGGACCATCGGCGTCGCGGCGTACAACACCAAGGAAGCGCTGGAATGGGGCGTCACTGGCGCCGGTCTGCGTTCAACCGGTTGCGATTTCGACATCCGCAAGGCGCGGCCTTACTCGGGCTACGAGAACTTCGAATTCGAAGTGCCGCTGGCCGTCAATGGCGATGCCTATGACCGCTGCATCGTGCGCGTCGAAGAAATGCGCCAGAGCATCAAGATCATCGAGCAGTGCATGCGCAACATGCCGGAAGGGCCGTACAAGGCGGATCACCCGCTGACCACGCCGCCGCCCAAAGAGCGCACGCTGCAACACATCGAAACCTTGATTACGCACTTCCTGCAAGTTTCGTGGGGGCCGGTCATGCCGGCCAACGAATCTTTCCAGATGATCGAAGCGACCAAGGGCATCAACAGCTATTACCTGACGAGCGACGGCGGCACCATGAGCTACCGTACCCGGATCCGCACTCCAAGCTTCCCGCATCTGCAACAGATTCCTTCGGTGATCAAAGGCAGCATGGTCGCGGACTTGATCGCGTACCTGGGTAGTATCGATTTCGTTATGGCCGACGTGGACCGCTAAGCATGAATAGCCCGCTTATCCAGACAGACCGTTTCGCCCTCAGCGAAACCGAGCGCTCGGCCATCGAGCATGAGCTGCATCACTACGAAGACCCGCGTGCGGCGTCTATCGAAGCCTTGAAAATAGTGCAGAAGGAACGCGGCTGGGTGCCTGACGGTGCCATTTATGCCATCGGCGACCTGCTGGGCATTCCCGCCAGTGACGTCGAAGGCGTGGCAACGTTCTATAGCCAGATCTTCCGCCAGCCGGTTGGCCGCCACATCATTCGTGTCTGCAACAGCATGGTCTGTTTCATTGCCGGTCACGAATCGGTGGTCGAAGAAATCCAGAACTCCCTGGGCATTGCGCCAGGCCAGACCACTGCCGACGGGCGTTTCACCCTGTTGCCGGTCTGCTGCCTGGGTAACTGCGACAAGGCTCCGGCCGTGATGGTCGACGATGACACTTTCGGTGACGTGCAGCCTTCGGGCGTTGCCAAGATGCTGGAGGGTTACCCATGACCATCACTTCCTTCGGCCCTGCCAATCGCATAACGCGCACGGCAGAAACTCATCCACTGACCTGGCGCCTGCGCGATGACGGCGAGCCGGTCTGGCTCGACGAATATCAGGCCAAAGACGGCTATGCAGCTGCCCGCAAGGCTTTCGCCGAGCAGGCGCCTGACGACATCGTGCAATCGGTGAAGGATTCCGGCCTCAAGGGTCGCGGCGGTGCAGGCTTCCCCACAGGTGTGAAGTGGGGGCTGATGCCTAAAGACGAATCCATGAACATCCGCTACCTGCTGTGCAACGCGGATGAAATGGAACCCAACACCTGGAAAGACCGGATGTTGATGGAACAGCTGCCACACCTGTTGGTGGAAGGCATGCTGATCAGTGCGCGGGCGTTGAAAGCCTATCGCGGCTACATCTTCCTGCGTGGCGAATACGTCACAGCTGCCAAGCATTTGAACCGCGCCGTGGCCGAAGCCAAGGCTGCGGGCCTGCTGGGCAAGAACATTCTCGGCACCGGTTTTGACTTCGAGCTGTTCGTACACACCGGCGCCGGGCGCTACATCTGCGGTGAAGAAACCGCGCTGATCAACTCCCTGGAAGGCCGTCGCGCCAATCCTCGCTCCAAGCCGCCCTTCCCCGCTGCTGTTGGCGTGTGGGGCAAGCCAACCTGCGTGAACAACGTCGAAACTCTGTGCAACGTGCCGGCCATCGTCGGCAACGGCAACGACTGGTACAAATCCCTGGCCCGCGAAGGCAGTGAAGACCACGGCACCAAACTGATGGGTTTCTCCGGCAAGGTGAAAAATCCTGGCCTGTGGGAACTGCCTTTCGGCGTGCAGGCGCGTGAGCTGTTCGAAGACTACGCGGGCGGCATGCGCGACGGCTTCAAGCTCAAGTGCTGGCAGCCAGGCGGCGCCGGTACCGGCTTCCTGTTGCCGGAACACCTGGACGCGCAAATGTACGCCGGCGGCATCGCCAAAGTCGGTACGCGGATGGGTACCGGTCTGGCCATGGCGGTGGACGACAAGGTGAACATGGTTTCGCTGTTGCGCAATATGGAAGAGTTCTTCTCCCAGGAGTCGTGCGGTTTCTGCACGCCTTGCCGCGATGGCTTGCCGTGGAGCGTGAAGATTCTGCGCGCCATCGAGAAAGGCCACGGTCAGCCGGGGGATATCGAAACCCTGCTGGGCCTGGTGAACTTCCTCGGCCCTGGCAAGACCTTCTGCGCCCACGCACCGGGCGCCGTGGAACCTCTGGGCAGCGCGATCAAATACTTCAGGCCTGAATTCGAGGCAGGTATCGCGCCAGCAGTGGCGGGCAGCCTGACCCAGGTCATCAGCCCGACCCTGGTTGGCGCATAACAAGACAGACCGGTCGGCGGCCCACAAGGCTGCCGTCCTTATCCGACTGCGCCATGACAGGCTGTTTAAGTCGGATAGCACCGAGATTCCATTAGCCACGCCCGCTGACACCGGGCCAACGAAGAACTTTGAACCATGGCCACTATCCACGTAGACGGCAAAGCGCTCGAAGTCGACGGTGCAGACAACCTGTTACAGGCTTGTCTGTCCCTGGGCCTCGACATCCCTTATTTCTGCTGGCATCCCGCCCTTGGCAGCGTTGGCGCCTGTCGCCAGTGCGCGGTCAAGCAGTACACCGACGAGAACGACACCCGTGGTCGCATCGTCATGTCCTGCATGACCCCCGCCACCGACAACACCTGGATTTCCATCGAAGACGATGAGTCCAAGGCCTTCCGCGCCAGTGTGGTCGAATGGCTGATGACCAACCACCCGCACGACTGCCCTGTCTGCGAAGAAGGTGGTCACTGTCATTTGCAAGACATGACCGTGATGACCGGCCACAACGAGCGCCGTTATCGCTTCAGCAAGCGCACCCACCAGAATCAGGAGCTCGGCCCGTTCATCGCTCACGAGATGAACCGCTGCATCGCCTGCTACCGCTGCGTGCGCTTCTATAAAGACTACGCCGGCGGCACTGACCTCGGCGTATTCGGCGCGCATGACAACGTGTACTTCGGTCGCGTTGAAGACGGCACGCTGGAGAGCGAGTTTTCCGGCAACCTCACCGAGGTCTGCCCGACCGGTGTGTTCACCGACAAGACTCACTCCGAGCGCTACAACCGCAAGTGGGACATGCAGTTTTCGCCGAGCATCTGCCACGGCTGCTCAAGTGGCTGCAACATCAGCCCCGGCGAGCGTTACGGCGAGATCCGCCGGATCGAAAACCGCTTCAACGGCTCGGTAAACCAGTATTTCCTGTGTGACCGTGGTCGTTTCGGCTATGGCTACGTGAACCGCGAAGACCGCCCTCGCCAGCCGCTGCTGGCTGACGGCCAAGTCAAGCTGAGTCTCGATGGCGCCCTGGACAAGGCCGCCGATCTGCTGCGCGGTCGCAACATTGTCGGTATCGGCTCACCGCGCGCCAGCCTCGAAAGCAACTTCGCCCTGCGTGAGCTGGTCGGTGCCGAGCATTTCTACTCCGGCATCGAAGCCGGTGAACTGGAGCGTGTGCGCCTGATCCTCAAGGTGCTGAACGACAGCCCGCTGCCAGTTCCGACGATGCGGGATATCGAAGACCACGACGCGATCTTCGTTCTCGGCGAAGACTTGACCCAGACCGCTGCGCGCATGGCCCTTGGCCTGCGTCAGGCTGTGAAAGGCAAGGCCGAAGACATGGCTGCGGCGATGAAAGTCCAGCCGTGGCTCGACGCAGCGGTGAAAAACATCGGCCAGCACGAGCTGAACCCGTTGTTCATCGCCAGCCTGGCGGAAACCAAGCTGGATGACATCGCCGAAGAATGCGTTCACGCAGCACCGGACGATCTGGCCCGCATCGGTTTTGCCGTGGCCCACGCTTTGGATGCCAGCGCCCCGGCCGTTGAAGGTCTGGACAGCGAAGCATTGGCGTTGGCGCAACGCATTGCCGACGCACTGCTGGCCGCCAAACGTCCACTGATCATTTCCGGCAGCTCGCTGGGTTCAACTGCGCTGATCGAAGCCGCCGCCAACATCGCCAAGGCACTGAAACTGCGCGACAAACAAGGCTCCATCAGCCTGATCGTGCCGGAAGCCAACAGCATGGGTCTGGCGATGTTCGGCGGTGATTCCGTCGACGCCGCGCTGCAAGCGGTGATTTCCGGTCAGGCCGACGCCATCGTGATCCTGGAAAACGATCTGTACCGTCGCGTTGATGCGGCTACGGTCGATGCCGCATTGAACGCCGCCAAAGTGGTGATCGTTGCGGACCACCAGAAAACCCCGACCAGCGAGCGTGCCCACCTGATCCTGCCGGCCGCCAGCTTCGCGGAAGGCGACGGTACGCTGATCAGCCAGGAAGGCCGCGCCCAGCGCTTCTTCCAGGTGTTCGATCCGACTTACCTGGATGCCAGCATTCTGGTTCACGAAGGCTGGCGCTGGCTGCACGCGCTGCGTTCGACCCTGCTGAACAAGCCGGTGGACTGGACTCAACTCGATCACGTCACCGCCGCCTGTGCTGCAAGCACGCCGCAACTGGCCGGGATCGTCAACGCTGCGCCTTCTGCGTCGTTCCGCATCAAAGGCCTGAAGCTGGCCCGAGAACCATTGCGTTACAGCGGCCGGACTGCCATGCGCGCCGACATCAGCGTGCATGAGCCGCGCACTTCCCAGGACAACGACACCGCGTTCGCGTTCTCCATGGAAGGTTACTCGGGTTCGGTCGAGCCTCATCAGCAAGTGCCATTCGCCTGGTCTCCGGGCTGGAACTCGCCGCAAGCCTGGAACAAGTTCCAGGACGAAGTCGGTGGTCACCTGCGTGCTGGCGATCCGGGCACTCGCCTGATCGAAAGCACCGGCGACGCGCTGTCCTGGTTCGCCAGCGTACCGGGCGCGTTTTCACCAGCTCGCGGTACCTGGCAGGTGGTGCCGTTCTATCACCTGTTCGGCAGCGACGAAACATCGTCCCTTGCTGCGCCGGTGCAGGAACGTATTCCAGAGGCTTACGTTGCTCTCGCCAAATCCGAAGCTGATCGCCTGGGCGTCAATGACGGTGCCCTGTTGAGCTTGACTGTTGCCGGCCAGACCTTGCGTCTGCCGCTGCGCATCAACGAAGAGCTGGGTGCCGGGCTGGTCGCATTGCCAGCCGGTCTGGCTGGCATTCCGCCTGCCGTGTTCGGCAAAAACGTTGATGGTCTGCAGGAGGCAGCGCTATGACCTGGTTCACACCTGAAGTGGTCGACGCGATCATCTCGGTAGTCAAGGCGATTGTCATCCTGCTGGCCGTGGTGGTCTGCGGTGCATTGCTCAGCTGGGTCGAGCGTCGTTTGCTCGCCCTCTGGCAGGATCGTTACGGCCCGAACCGGGTTGGCCCTTTCGGCGCCTTCCAGATTGCCGCCGACATGATCAAGATGTTCTTCAAGGAAGACTGGACACCGCCGTTCGCTGACAAGGTGATCTTCACGCTGGCGCCGGTCGTGGCCATGAGTGCCTTGCTGATCGCCTTCGCCATCATCCCGATCACCCCGACCTGGGGCGTAGCGGACCTGAACATCGGCTTGCTGTTCTTCTTCGCCATGGCCGGTCTGTCGGTGTATGCGGTGCTGTTCGCGGGCTGGTCGAGCAACAACAAGTTCGCCTTGCTCGGCAGTCTTCGGGCTTCAGCCCAGACCGTGTCCTATGAAGTGTTCATGGGTCTGTCGCTGATGGGGATCGTGGCGCAGGTCGGTTCGTTCAACATGCGCGACATCGTTGAATACCAGGCCCAGAACCTGTGGTTCATCATTCCGCAGTTCTTCGGCTTCTGTACGTTCTTCATCGCGGGCGTTGCGGTGACTCACCGTCACCCATTCGACCAACCGGAAGCCGAGCAGGAACTGGCCGACGGTTATCACATCGAATATGCCGGTATGAAATGGGGGATGTTCTTCGTTGGCGAATACATCGGGATCGTGCTGATCTCGGCGTTGCTGGTCACGCTGTTCTTCGGCGGCTGGCATGGCCCGTTCAACATCCTGCCTTCGCTGGCGTTTGTCTGGTTCGCCCTGAAGACCGCGTTCTTCATCATGCTGTTCATCCTGTTGCGCGCATCGATTCCGCGCCCACGTTATGACCAGGTGATGGATTTCAGCTGGAAATTCTGCCTGCCGCTGACCCTGATCAATCTGCTGGTGACCGCCGCGGTCGTGTTGCTGAACACGCCCGCCGGCGTGGCTCAGTGAGGATATAAACCATGCTCAAGTATTTGTTCAATATCGTGCATGGCACCTACACCCAGCTTCGCAGCCTGGTGATGGTGTTCTCACATGCATTCCGCAAGCGTGACACGTTGCAGTACCCGGAAGAGCAGGTTTACCTGCCGCCGCGTTACCGTGGGCGCATCGTCCTGACCCGTGATCCCGACGGCGAAGAGCGTTGCGTAGCGTGCAACCTGTGCGCGGTGGCCTGTCCGGTCGGCTGTATCTCGCTGCAGAAAGCCGAAACTGACGACGGTCGCTGGTATCCGGAGTTCTTCCGCATCAACTTCTCGCGCTGCATTTTCTGCGGCCTGTGCGAAGAAGCCTGCCCGACCACGGCAATCCAGTTGACACCGGATTTCGAAATGGCCGAGTTCAAGCGTCAGGATCTGGTCTACGAAAAGGAAGATCTGCTGATCTCCGGCCCCGGCAAGAACCCCGACTACAACTTCTATCGCGTCGCCGGCATGGCCATCGCTGGCAAGCCTAAAGGCTCTGCGCAGAATGAAGCCGAACCGATCAACGTCAAGAGCTTGCTGCCTTAAGGAAGAAAGATGGAATTCGCTTTCTATTTCGCATCGGGTGTCGCTGTGGTGTCCACTTTAAGAGTGATCACCAACACCAACCCGGTGCACGCCCTGCTCTACCTCATCATCTCGCTGATCGCCGTGGCGATGACATTTTTCAGCCTCGGCGCACCTTTTGCCGGCGTACTGGAAGTCATCGCTTATGCAGGCGCGATCATGGTGCTCTTCGTCTTCGTGGTGATGATGCTCAACCTGGGTCCGGCTTCCGTTCAGCAGGAACGGACCTGGCTCAAGCCAGGCATCTGGATCGGCCCGGTCATCCTCGGCGCGCTGTTGCTGGCTGAACTGCTGTACGTACTGTTCAGCAGTTCGACCGGCGCCAGCATCGGCCATACCACTGTCGATGCAAAAGCGGTCGGCATCAGTCTGTTTGGACCGTATCTGCTGGTGGTGGAACTCGCTTCGATGCTGCTGCTCGCTGCAGCCGTCACGGCATTCCACCTGGGCCGTAACGAGGCGAAGGAGCCAAGCCAATGAATGCAATCCCTCTGGAACACGGGCTGGCAGTCGCCGGCGTCCTGTTCTGCCTCGGTCTGGTCGGTCTGATGGTGCGCCGCAACATACTCTTCGTGCTGATGAGCCTGGAGATCATGATGAACGCATCGGCTCTGGCGTTCGTCGTTGCCGGTAGCCGCTGGGCGCAGCCGGATGGACAGATCATGTTCATTCTGGTGATCAGCCTGGCCGCCGCCGAGGCCAGTATTGGCCTGGCGATCCTGATGCAGCTGTATCGCCGGTTCCACACTCTCGATATCGACGCTGCCAGCGAGATGCGCGGATGAACCTTCTCTTTCTGACTTTCGTATTCCCCCTGATCGGGTTTCTGCTGCTGTCGTTCTCTCGTGGACGCATCTCGGAAAACCTCGCGGCGCTGATCGGCGTCGGCTCCATCGGGCTGTCGGCCATTGTTTCGGCTTGGGTCATCTACCAGTTCAACGTTGCACCACCTGATGGTGGTCACTACACCCAGGTGCTGTGGCGCTGGATGACGGTGGATGGCTTTGAACCGAACTTCGCGCTGTATCTGGACGGCCTTTCCGTCACGATGCTCGGCGTCGTGGTTGGTGTCGGCTTCCTGATCCACCTGTTTGCATCGTGGTACATGCGTGGCGAGGCGGGTTACTCACGCTTCTTCGCGTACACCAACCTGTTCATCGCCAGCATGCTGTTCCTGATTCTCGGCGATAACCTGTTGTTCCTGTACTTCGGCTGGGAAGGCGTGGGCCTGTGCAGTTATCTGTTGATCGGTTTCTACTACAGCAACCGCAACAATGGTAACGCCGCACTCAAAGCCTTTATCGTGACCCGGATCGGCGATGTGTTCATGGCCATTGGCCTGTTCATCCTGTTCCAGCAACTGGGTACCTTGAACGTACAGGAGCTGCTGGTTCGGGCGCCGGAGCACTTCAAGGTCGGCGACTTCTGGATTGTCCTGGCCACCCTGATGTTGCTCGGCGGTGCAGTCGGTAAATCCGCGCAACTGCCGCTGCAAACCTGGCTGGCGGATGCGATGGCCGGTCCTACTCCGGTTTCGGCACTGATCCACGCCGCGACCATGGTGACCGCTGGCGTCTACTTGATCGCCCGGACTCATGGCCTGTTCGCGCTGGCTCCGGACATCCTGCATCTGGTCGGCATTGTCGGCGGCGTCACCCTGGTGCTGGCAGGTTTTGCAGCACTGGTGCAAACCGACATCAAACGTATCCTCGCCTACTCGACCATGAGCCAGATCGGCTACATGTTCCTGGCGCTGGGCGTCGGTGCCTGGGAAGGCGCGATCTTCCACCTGATGACGCACGCTTTCTTCAAGGCGCTGCTGTTCCTCGCATCCGGTGCGGTAATCGTTGCCTGCCACCACGAGCAGAACATCTTCAAGATGGGCGGCCTGTGGAAGAAACTGCCGCTGGCCTACACCAGCTTCATCGTCGGTGGCGCGGCCTTGTCTGCCCTGCCGCTGCTGACCGCCGGTTTCTACTCCAAGGACGAAATTCTTTGGGAAGCCTTCGCCAGCGGCAACCATGCGCTGCTGTATGCAGGTCTGGTCGGCGCATTCATGACTTCGCTGTACACCTTCCGCCTGATATTCATCGCCTTCCATGGTGAAGCCAAGACCGAAGCCCACGCAGGTCACGGTGTCGCTCACTGGCTGCCGTTGTCGGTGCTGATCATTCTATCGACCTTCATCGGCGCCATGATCACTCCGCCACTGGCTGATGTATTGCCGCAAAGCGTCGGTCATGCCGGCGGCGACGCCAAGCACAGCCTGGAAATCGCTTCGGGTGCCATCGCCCTGGCCGGTATCCTGCTGGCAGCCTTGCTGTTCCTCGGCAAGCGCCGTCTGGTGACGGCCATTGCCAACAGCGGTCCGGGCCGTTTCCTCTCAGCCTGGTGGTTCGCGGCATGGGGCTTCGATTGGGTTTACGACAAGCTGTTCGTCAAACCTTATCTGGCCATCAGCCATGTGCTGCGTGGCGATCCGCTGGATCGCACCATTGGTTTGATCCCACGTCTGGTCAAGGGGGGTCATGACGCCATGAGCCGCACCGAAACCGGCCAACTGCGTTGGTACGCTGCTTCGATCGCCGTAGGTGCCGTACTGGTACTCGGCGCCGTCGTTGCGGTTGCGGTCTGACATGAACCTTGCGAATTTGCGAAAGGAATTGAGCCCGTCATGATTCTGCCTTGGCTAATCCTGATCCCCTTTATCGGCGGCCTGCTGTGCTGGCTGGGTGAGCAATACAGCTCCACCCTGCCGCGCTGGATCGCGCTGCTGACCATGTCCCTCGAACTGGCCCTGGGCCTCTGGTTGTGGAGTACTGGCAACTTCAGTTACGCACCGGCTCCCGGCGTCGACCCAACCTGGGCGCTTGAATTCAAGCACCTGTGGATCTCGCGCTTCGGTATCAGCGTGCACCTGGCGCTGGACGGCCTGTCGCTGCTGATGATCCTGCTCACCGGCCTGCTCGGCATCCTGTCGGTGCTGTGCTCGTGGAACGAGATCCAGCGCAAGGTCGGGTTCTTCCACCTGAACCTGATGTGGATTCTGGGCGGCGTCATTGGCGTGTTCCTCGCCATCGACCTGTTCATGTTCTTCTTCTTCTGGGAAATGATGCTGGTGCCGATGTACTTCCTCATCGCGCTCTGGGGTCATAGCTCATCGGACGGCAAGAAGACTCGAATCTACGCCGCGACCAAGTTCTTCATCTTCACTCAGGCCAGCGGCCTGATCATGTTGGTGGCGATCCTCGGCCTGGTGCTGGTCAACTTCAACCAGACCGGTGTGATCACCTTCGATTACGCCACGCTGCTGAAGACCCAACTGGCGCCAGGCACTGAATACATCCTGATGCTGGGCTTCTTTATCGCCTTCGCGGTGAAGCTGCCGGTCGTGCCTTTCCACTCCTGGTTGCCGGACGCTCACGCCCAGGCGCCAACAGCGGGTTCGGTCGATCTGGCCGGTATCCTGCTGAAAACCGCTGCTTATGGTCTGCTGCGCTTCGCCCTGCCGTTGTTCCCCAACGCATCGGCCGAATTCGCGCCATTCGCGATGGTGCTGGGTCTGATCGGCATTTTCTACGGTGCCTTCCTGGCCTTCGCCCAGACTGACATCAAGCGTCTGATCGCGTATTCCAGCGTTTCGCACATGGGCTTCGTCCTGATCGGCATCTACTCCGGCAGCCAACAGGCGCTGCAAGGCGTCGTGATACAGATGATTGCCCACGGCTTGTCGGCAGCGGCACTGTTTATCCTCAGTGGCCAGTTGTACGAACGCATGCACACACGGGACATGCGTGAAATGGGCGGCTTATGGTCGCGCATTGCCTATCTGCCGGCGATCAGCCTGTTCTTCGCTGCCGCTTCATTGGGGCTGCCGGGAACCGGTAACTTCGTCGGTGAGTTCCTGATCCTGCTGGGCAACTTTGTCGCCTCGCCATGGATCACGGCAATCGCCACTTCCGGCCTGGTGTTTGGCTCCGTCTACTCGCTGATCATGATCCACCGCGCCTACTTCGGACCGTCCAAATCGGACGAAGTCCTCAAGGGTATGGACGCACGGGAACTGATCATGGTGCTGGGACTTGCCGTATTGCTGGTGGTGCTCGGGGTTTACCCGCAGCCGTTCCTCGATACTTCGGCAGCGACCATGCATGGCGTGCAGCAATGGCTCGGCACCGCCTTCACTCAACTCGCTTCGGCCCGGTAAGAGCGCTATGGACCTGACGATTCAACACTTTATTGCGCTTGCGCCGCTGCTGATTACCAGTGCCACGATTGTCGTGGTGATGCTGGCAATCGCATGGCGTCGCAATCACTCGCAAACATTCCTGCTGTCCGTTGCAGGCCTCAACCTGGCATTGCTGTCGATCTACCCGGCACTGAAAGTCGCCCCGCTGGTCGTCACGCCGCTGCTGCACATCGACAGCTTCGCCTGCCTGTACATGGCGCTGATCCTGGCGTCGACCCTGGCCTGCGTGACCATGGCCCATGCCTACCTCGGCGACGGCAAGGTCGGCTACCCCGGCAATCGCGAAGAGCTTTACCTGCTGATCCTGATGGCCGCTGCCGGTGGCATGGTTCTGGTCAGCGCGCAGCACCTGGCCGGATTGTTCATCGGTCTGGAACTGCTGTCGGTGCCGGTGTACGGACTGGTGGCATATGCCTTCTTCAACAAGCGCTCGCTGGAAGGCGGCATCAAGTACATGGTCCTGTCAGCCGCAGGCTCGGCATTCCTGCTGTTCGGCATGGCGCTGCTGTACGCCGAAGCCGGCACCCTGAGCTTCGACGGGATTGGCAAGGCACTGGCTGCAACCGGCCTGCCGAGCCCGATCGCAAGCCTGGGTTTGGGCATGATGCTGGTCGGTCTGGCGTTCAAACTGTCGCTGGTACCTTTCCACTTGTGGACGCCGGATGTCTACGAAGGTGCCCCTGCCCCGGTAGCGGCGTTCCTGGCGACTGCCAGTAAAGTCGCGGTGTTTGCCGTGCTGGTGCGTCTGTTCCAGATTTCCCCGGCGGCCAGCAGCGGTGTACTGCATGACGTACTGGCGGTGATCGCCGTTGCGTCGATCCTCGTGGGTAACCTGCTGGCACTGACTCAGACCAACCTCAAGCGTCTGCTGGGTTATTCGTCCATTGCCCACTTCGGCTATCTGATGATCGCGCTGGTTGCCAGCAAAGGCATGGCGGTCGAAGCGATTGGCGTTTATCTGGTGACCTACGTCATCACTACCCTGGGCAGCTTCGGCGTCATCACCATGATGTCGTCGCCTTACAGCGGTCGTGATGCCGACGCGATGTTCGAGTACCGCGGCCTGTTCTGGCGCCGTCCGTACCTGACTGCGGTGATGACCTTGATGATGCTGTCCCTGGCGGGCATTCCGCTGACTGCGGGCTTCATCGGCAAGTTCTACATCATTGCTACCGGTGTTGAAGCGCATCTGTGGTGGCTGACCGGTTCGCTGATCATTGGTAGCGCCATTGGCGTGTTCTACTACCTGCGCGTGATGGTCACCTTGTATCTGGTTGACTCCAAGTTTCCGCGTCACGATGCGCAGTTCAACTGGGCACAACGGACTGGCGGCGTCATGTTGCTGGCCATCGCTATCCTGGCGTTCGCCCTTGGGGTCTACCCACAACCCCTGCTTGATCTGGTATTGCACTCGGGCCTGCAACTCGCCAGCTGATCCAGAAGGCATAAAAAACCTGCTCCCGTGAGCAGGTTTTTTTTGGTCAAGCCAAACGCCTTGTTCGCAGCGCTAGCCCGGCAAGCGTACGGTTTTCTTGGCCCCGACGAACAAGCCCCAGGTCGACATGAACAACGCAGCAACCATCGGCCCGATGACGAAGCCGTTCAGGCCGAATACGGCCATGCCACCCAGGGTTGAGATCAGGATCAGATAATCCGGCATCTTGGTGTCCTTGCCCACCAGAATCGGGCGCAGGACGTTGTCCACCAGACCAATCACGAAGACCCCGAACAGCGAGAGTATGACGCCCTGCCAGATCATGCCGCTGAGCAGGAAGTAAGCGGCAACAGGTGCCCAGACGATCCCCGCCCCGACCGCAGGCAACAATGAAAGGAACGCCATGATGACCGCCCAAAGCAATGCGCTGGGAATATCGAGACTCCAAAAGATAAACCCACCCAAAGCGCCCTGAGTGATCGCCACCACTACGTTGCCTTTGACCGTGGCGCGAACCACCCGGGTGAACTTCAGCTGCAGGCGGCGCTTCTGCGGTTCGGCCAGTGGCACGGCGATGCGAATCTTGCGTACCAGATCCTGACCGTCTCGCAGAAAGAAGAACAGCAGATACAGCATGATGAAGAAGCTCACCACGAAATCAAACGTACCTTGCCCAAAGCTGAAGGCTTGAGTTGCAAGGTACTGGCTGCCCTGCATTGCCCCTTTGGCAATCTTGTCGCGCAGACCGTTCAGGTCGCCCATACCGAGGCGATCAAGCCAGTGTTGCAAGTACGGTGGCAGCAATTGCTTGAATTCAGCGAGATAGCTGGCGATATCCAGCTGGCCGCTTTCCACGCTTTTGTACATCGTGGCGCCCTCTTGAACCAGCAAGGCACTGATGACAATGACTGGCAGGATGGCTATCACCAGGCAAATCAACAGCGTGCACAAGGACGTCAGGTTCCGTTGCCAGCCGAATCGCAGCAGCAAACGACGTTGCAGCGGAGCAAAGATGATGCCGAGGATCACAGCCCAGAATACCGCTCCGTAAAACGGCAGCAGGATCCACACGAATGCGATGGTGACCAGCACCAACAACATCAACAGGGTTTTGTATTGCAACGTGGTTTCGTTCATGTCCTTTCCATGTCAGAGGCCCGCGAATCGCTGGACCTACTGCTTAGTCCGCCAATCCACGGGCAAGTGCCATCTTCAGGCAATCAGCGAACTGATTGCCTGAAGATGGTGGAAACAAGCCCGTAGAGCAGCGAATCAGGACAGGACGCGTCGTTGAGGGATCAGACGCGGAACTGGTTTACCAGCGCGCCCAGACGACGGCCAAGGTCATCCAGATTGCGAGAAGTTTCGGCACTTTGGCGGGTCTCATCAGCCACGACGTCCACCGCCGAAGCGATCTGATGCACGCTGCGATTGATCTCTTCAGCCACAGCAGTCTGCTCTTCCGCGGCACTGGCAATTTGCGCATTCATCGAGTTGATGGTGCCAATCAAATGGCCGATCGCATCCAGAGACGCTCCTGCCTGATTGGCCTGCACGGAAGTGCCATCGCCAGCCTCGCTGGAGCGGCGCATGGCATCCACTGCCGTCTGAGTGCCCTTTTGCAGTCGATCAATCATCCCCTGAATTTCCTGGGTGCTTTGCTGAGTGCGACTGGCCAAGGCACGCACTTCGTCAGCTACCACCGCGAAACCACGTCCCGCTTCCCCGGCCCGCGCGGCTTCAATAGCGGCGTTGAGGGCAAGCAGATTGGTCTGCTCGGCAATCGAGCGAATCACTCCGAGCACGCTGACTATGGAAGAAACGTCCTGCTGCAGGCTGTCCAGAGACGTACCGCTATTACGGATATCTTCCACCAACGCATGAATCTGTTTGATGCTGCCGTCCACCACACGCTTGGCGGACTGACCTTGTTCGTCGGTCTGCTGCGCGGCGACCGATGCACCCTGCGCACTCTTCGCCACTTCCTGGGCTGCCGCAGACATTTGGTTGATCGCGGTGGCGACCTGATCCGTTTCGTGGCGCTGGCGCTCCATCGCCTGTTCGGAGCGTTGCGCCTGACTGGAAACCTGACCGACAAGCCCGGTCAATTGCGTTGTCATGCCCGCGATCTGCTGCACCAGGCCATGGATCTTGTCGACGAAACGGTTGAAGGATCCGGCAAGGTCACCGAGTTCATCCTGGCTGGTAATCGTCAGGCGGCGAGTCAAATCGCCCTCCCCCGCAGCAATGTCGTCAAGATTGGCTTTCATCAGGCGCAGTGGGCGCAACAATGTGCCCGCCAGGATGGTCCCGACTGCGGTAATGACGATCAGAACCAGCATCGCGATGCCGATGATGCTCAGCAGCATCTCCTGCAAACGAGCTTCGACACTTTTCTCGACCACTGCAACCTGAGCGTCGATCCCATCCAGGTTTACCGATGACCCGACCGCCATGTCCCATTTAGGCAAATACTCGGTGTAACCCAGTTTTGGCAGCAACTCGGTCTTGCCCGGCAGCGGTGAGGAATAAAGGAGGTAATGCGTACCGGCTTTGGCAACGGCAACCAGTTCGTTATTGACATAAACCCCGTTGGGATCGCGGGCATCCTTGAAACTTTTGCCGATGCCATCAGGACTACTGGCCTTGAACAGGCGCACCGATTGGGAATCGTAACCGAAGAAGTAGCCGTCTTTGCCGTAGGTGATATTGGAGAGCAGCTTGATGACCTGAGCGCGCGCTGCGTCGTCACCTGGCGCAGCAGCATCGTAGATCGGCTTGATGGTGGTCATGGCGACCGCGACATAACTTTGCAGGGTCGACTTGGCTTCAGCGAGCAAACGCTCGCGCGTCTCACTGACCTCGCGCTTTGCCTGCTCGCGGAGCATGACGACGGTCGCTACGCTGATCACCAGCGCAAATATCAGCACCGGCAGCACCGCCAGCGAAAGTACTTTGGCTTTCAGGCTAATACGCATAGAGCTCCAGAAATCGGTTTGTTTTTATTGGGTAGGCTGCAGTTAACCTGTTTAACGGCCAGTTGTCCGAAAAGTTGAGAACCTTCCGAATTGTTTGTAGGACCAAACTGTTATCGACCGCACAAGTATCGGATAGCCTCAGAGCAAGGCTGGCCCCAACGGAAGATCGATACGCACCTGTAACCCGCCAAGCGGACTTTCCAACAGCCTGAGTTCGCCACCCCACGCATGGATGATGTCTCGCACAATGCCCAGGCCCAAGCCGTGCCCGGTGATTTGCTCATCCAGCCGAGCGCCGCGGCTGAACACTTCCTCGCGTCTGGATTCAGGAATGCCCGGACCATCGTCTTCAACCAACAAACAAAAACCCTGCTCTTGCTCGGTAATCGTCAGCAGCACCTCACTGTCAGCCCACTTGCAGGCGTTGTCCATCAGGTTGCCGAGCAGCTCAAGAATGTCTTCGCGATCCCAGGGCAGGCATAGGCCGCTGGCCACCATGGTCGACAGCTCCAGATGATCACCGTGAATCATGCGCAACGTCGCCAGCAGCCCAGCGAGTTCTGCATCGCAGTCGAAACGCGCACCGGGTAGCGCATCCCCGGACAAACGTGCCCGGTTGAGCTCGCGGACCAATCGCTGCTCAATGTGCTCCAGCTGTTCGCGCAAGGTATTGCGCAACGCGGGATGGGCATCAAGCTGGGAATTCGATGCCAGGCTGACCAGAACAGCCAATGGGGTTTTCAGCGCATGCCCAAGGTTGCCCAAGGCGTTACGGGAACGCTTGAGACTGTCTTCGGTGTGGGCGAGCAAATGATTGATCTGCGCAACAAGCGGTTCAAGCTCAAGCGGCACCTCGCTATCAAGCTGCGATCGTTTGCCCTGTTGCAGCTGGAATATCTGCTTGCGAACATTCTCCAACGGCCTCAATGCACGACGTACGGTAACTCGTTGTAGAACAAGAATGACCAGCAGTGCTGCAAGCCCGAGCCCAAGACCAAATTGCTGTACACGCTGAAAGCTCGCTCTGACTGGGGTGTAATCCTGTGCCACGGTGATCGAAATAGATTGCCCGAACTTGCGATATTCCGTGTTGAGCATCAGTAGGGATTGGCCGGTCATGCCCAGCTCAAGATTGGCGTGCAGTCCGGCGCCTTCAACGTCAGGCAATTCAAGATCCCACAGCGATCTGGACCGCCAGTGCCCTTGGTCAAAGTCCACGCGAAAGTAATGCCCCGAGTAGGGTCGCTGATACGCCGGGGACAAGCGATGTTCATCAAGTTGCAAACCGGTCGGGCCACGCACCAGCGCAACCAGCAGGTTTTCGCTCTCATTGCGCAGGCCGGCTTCAAGATAACGCTGCAAACCGACTTCAAAAAGCCACAGGCTGGTTTGCGCCAGAATCACGCATACGACCACCATTACGCTGATCAGGCCCAGGCTGAGACGCCCCTGAATAGACTTCAAACAGGCGCTCCACCGAATCGATAACCCTGGCCCCGGCGGGTTTCTATGACGGCCTTGCCAAGCTTGCGACGCAAGTGATTGACGTGCACTTCGATCACATTGGAATCACGCTCGTTTTCCCCGTCGTACAAGTGCTCAGCCAAATGACTCTTGGACAGGATCTGTTCGGGGTGAAGCATGAAGTAGCGCAGCAGTCGAAACTCAGCGGAAGTCAGCTGGATATCCACACCATCACTGCTGACGCTTTGCCGGCCCTCATCAAGATGAAGACCTGCGGACTCCAGACGGGGTTGATTGGCGAGACCATGGGAGCGTCGCAACAACGCCTGGATACGCAACTGCAATTCTTCAGGGTGAAACGGCTTGGTCAGATAATCATCCGCCCCGGCCTTGAGTCCTTCGATACGCTCGGACCATGATCCCCTGGCAGTCAGAATCAATACGGGGATGACGAGACCCGAAGCGCGCCACTGCTCCAGAACCTGTAAACCCGGGAGGCCTGGAAGGCCCAGATCCAGCACAATCAGATCATAAGGCTCACTCAAACCCTGATGCACTGCATCGCGGCCATCGGCGAGCCAGTCCACGGCGTACCCCTGCTTACCCAGGCCGACAAGTAGCTCATCGGCCAATGGAACGTGATCTTCCACCAATAACAAGCGCATCAGTCATCTTCCTCGTCTTTCAACAGTCGGCTGTCACGCGCGTCAAACTTCAGTTCGCGGACAACGCCTTCCCTGGTCAACACCTCAAACTCATACACATAGACGCCGTGCTTCTCTTCAAGCTCGGCCTCGAGCAGCCTGGCCCCGGGGTAACGCCCCAAGGCTAAATCGACTAGCTGTTCGAGGGGCAGAATGACACCGGTCTGGCGCAAGGTCAGTGCCTCGTCTTGATCCAGATCTCGTGCTTGCCCAGCGACGCTCACCAGCATCAGGCCGCAGACGACTGCTAGACGCTTTTCAACTGTCATCTACTTGTCCTGATGGTCCTTGAGTATGGTGCCATTGGTGGCATCTACCTCCACGTCCCACTCAATACCTTGCGCATCACGCAAGTCGACTTGATAAACGTGTTTGCCATACTCCTCGTCCAACTCACTATCAGTAATAGTCGCACCGGGGTGCGTCGCCAGCGCTGCGGCTTCCAACTGTTCAGTTGATTGAATAATGCCAGCAGTGCGCAGCTTCGCTGCCTCCTCTCGATTAATATCGCGGGCGGAGGCTAAACCAGCAGAACAGACGAACAAAGCGGCAGTGAAAAGGGTTAACAATGTCTTCATTATTGATCTCCACTGAGACATATTTTTCCAGACTCAGAGGATACCGCCGTCAACTTAATTGAAGCTGAATCTGTCTGGCCAGAGGCCATCAACACAGGCTTCAACATCCATTGATGCAGAACGCGCGTTCGTCAGTGTCGCAGACAGGAGTCTGGAAGCGGTTTTAAACGCACCCGTCAAACCATTGCTGATAAACTCGTCGACTGCACGTATCGCTTTGGCGATCGCCATTTTTAAGAGTTGATTGATTGTGGAAATTTTTAAAGAGTTTACCTTCGAGTCTGCCCATCGTCTTCCCCACGTGCCCGAGGGCCACAAGTGCGGCCGCCTGCACGGGCATTCGTTTCGGGTGGCTATCTATCTGGCTGGCGATGTCGATCCACACACCGGGTGGATACGTGACTTTTCCGAGATAAAAGCAATCTTCAAGCCTCTTTATGAGCGCCTCGATCACAACTATCTGAACGACATTCCAGGCCTCGACAATCCAACCAGCGAAAACCTGGCGAAATGGATTTGGAACGAGCTGAAGCCACTGCTGCCCGAACTGTCCGCAATTCGCATTCACGAGACTTGCACCAGCGGGTGTGAGTATCGCGGCGACTGATGTCGCGATGGATGAAAAGCCACCCCATAAGGTGGCTTTTTTATGCCTGCGATTTAAGCGCATGTAAATCGAGCAAACAAACAAAACCCCTGAACGCGTAAGCGATCAGGGGTTCTGGAATTCAATCTTGACGATGACCTACTCTCACATGGGGAAACCCCACACTACCATCGGCGATGCATCGTTTCACTGCTGAGTTCGGGATGGGATCAGGTGGTTCCAATGCTCTATGGTCGTCAAGAAATTCGGGTACCGACGCGTCTTTCGACGTTTCGGCAAATCGGGTATGTGATAGTCAGGTGTCATTTGTGTGCGTCCGAACTTTCGGTTCGTGTCGTCTTCACAGTCACCGCAATCTGTCTCTTTCGAGTCGCAAATTGCTTGGGTGTTATATGGTCAAGCCTCACGGGCAATTAGTACAGGTTAGCTCAACGCCTCACAGCGCTTACACACCCTGCCTATCAACGTCGTAGTCTTCGACGGCCCTTCAGGGGACTCAAGGTCCCAGTGAGATCTCATCTTGAGGCTAGTTTCCCGCTTAGATGCTTTCAGCGGTTATCTATTCCGAACATAGCTACCCGGCAATGCCACTGGCGTGACAACCGGAACACCAGAGGTTCGTCCACTCCGGTCCTCTCGTACTAGGAGCAGCCCCTCTCAAATCTCAAACGTCCACGGCAGATAGGGACCGAACTGTCTCACGACGTTCTAAACCCAGCTCGCGTACCACTTTAAATGGCGAACAGCCATACCCTTGGGACCGGCTTCAGCCCCAGGATGTGATGAGCCGACATCGAGGTGCCAAACACCGCCGTCGATATGAACTCTTGGGCGGTATCAGCCTGTTATCCCCGGAGTACCTTTTATCCGTTGAGCGATGGCCCTTCCATACAGAACCACCGGATCACTAAGACCTACTTTCGTACCTGCTCGACGTGTCTGTCTCGCAGTCAAGCGCGCTTTTGCCTTTATACTCTACGACCGATTTCCGACCGGTCTGAGCGCACCTTCGTACTCCTCCGTTACTCTTTAGGAGGAGACCGCCCCAGTCAAACTACCCACCATACACTGTCCTCGATCCGGATAACGGACCTGAGTTAGAACCTCAAAGTTGCCAGGGTGGTATTTCAAGGTTGGCTCCACGCAGACTGGCGTCCACGCTTCAAAGCCTCCCACCTATCCTACACAAGCAAATTCAAAGTCCAGTGCAAAGCTATAGTAAAGGTTCACGGGGTCTTTCCGTCTAGCCGCGGATACACTGCATCTTCACAGCGATTTCAATTTCACTGAGTCTCGGGTGGAGACAGCGCCGCCATCGTTACGCCATTCGTGCAGGTCGGAACTTACCCGACAAGGAATTTCGCTACCTTAGGACCGTTATAGTTACGGCCGCCGTTTACCGGGGCTTCGATCAAGAGCTTCGCGTTAGCTAACCCCATCAATTAACCTTCCGGCACCGGGCAGGCGTCACACCCTATACGTCCACTTTCGTGTTTGCAGAGTGCTGTGTTTTTAATAAACAGTCGCAGCGGCCTGGTATCTTCGACCAGCAGGGGCTTACGCAGTAAATGCTTCACCTCCACCGGCGCACCTTCTCCCGAAGTTACGGTGCCATTTTGCCTAGTTCCTTCACCCGAGTTCTCTCAAGCGCCTTGGTATTCTCTACCCAACCACCTGTGTCGGTTTGGGGTACGGTTCCTGGTTACCTGAAGCTTAGAAGCTTTTCTTGGAAGCATGGCATCAACCACTTCGCGCACTAAAAGTGCACTCGTCATCAGCTCTCGGCCTTAGAATCCCGGATTTACCTAAGATTCCAGCCTACCACCTTAAACTTGGACAACCAACGCCAAGCTGGCCTAGCCTTCTCCGTCCCTCCATCGCAGTAACCAGAAGTACAGGAATATTAACCTGTTTTCCATCGACTACGCTTTTCAGCCTCGCCTTAGGGACCGACTAACCCTGCGTCGATTAACGTTGCGCAGGAAACCTTGGTCTTTCGGCGTGGGTGTTTTTCACACCCATTATCGTTACTCATGTCAGCATTCGCACTTCTGATACCTCCAGCAAGCTTCTCAACTCACCTTCACAGGCTTACAGAACGCTCCTCTACCGCATCACCCGAAGGTGATACCCGTAGCTTCGGTGTATGGTTTGAGCCCCGTTACATCTTCCGCGCAGGCCGACTCGACTAGTGAGCTATTACGCTTTCTTTAAAGGGTGGCTGCTTCTAAGCCAACCTCCTAGCTGTCTAAGCCTTCCCACATCGTTTCCCACTTAACCATAACTTTGGGACCTTAGCTGACGGTCTGGGTTGTTTCCCTTTTCACGACGGACGTTAGCACCCGCCGTGTGTCTCCCATGCTCGGCACTTGTAGGTATTCGGAGTTTGCATCGGTTTGGTAAGTCGGGATGACCCCCTAGCCGAAACAGTGCTCTACCCCCTACAGTGATACATGAGGCGCTACCTAAATAGCTTTCGAGGAGAACCAGCTATCTCCGAGCTTGATTAGCCTTTCACTCCGATCCACAGGTCATCCGCTAACTTTTCAACGGTAGTCGGTTCGGTCCTCCAGTTAGTGTTACCCAACCTTCAACCTGCCCATGGATAGATCGCCCGGTTTCGGGTCTATTCCCAGCGACTAGACGCCCTATTAAGACTCGCTTTCGCTACGCCTCCCCTATTCGGTTAAGCTCGCCACTGAAAATAAGTCGCTGACCCATTATACAAAAGGTACGCAGTCACCCAACAAAGTGGGCTCCCACTGCTTGTACGCATACGGTTTCAGGATCTATTTCACTCCCCTCTCCGGGGTTCTTTTCGCCTTTCCCTCACGGTACTAGTTCACTATCGGTCAGTCAGTAGTATTTAGCCTTGGAGGATGGTCCCCCCATGTTCAGACAAGGTTTCTCGTGCCCCGTCCTACTCGATTTCATTACCAAGAGATTTTCGCGTACAGGGCTATCACCCACTATGGCCGCACTTTCCAGAGCGTTCCGCTAATCTCAAGATAACTTAAGGGCTGGTCCCCGTTCGCTCGCCACTACTAAGGGAATCTCGGTTGATTTCTTTTCCTCAGGGTACTTAGATGTTTCAGTTCCCCTGGTTCGCTCCATACACCTATGTATTCAGTGTAAGGTAACCATCTTATGATGGCTGGGTTCCCCCATTCAGACATCTCCGGATCACAGTCTGTTTGCCGACTCCCCGAAGCTTTTCGCAGGCTACCACGTCTTTCATCGCCTCTGACTGCCAAGGCATCCACCGTATGCGCTTCTTCACTTGACCATATAACCCCAAGCAATCTGGTTATACTGTGAAGACGACATTCGCCGAAAATTCGTACGCTTGCTCACTTAAGAGCAACTCACACATTTTACCTTAGCCTGATACCCACCAGTGAAAGTGGCTACCAGTCTATATTTCTATCACATACCCAAATTTTTAAAGAACGATCTAATCAAAGACTAGAAATCAACATTCACCATCACACGATGGAATGCTCATTTCTAAGCTTTACAGGCAACAGAAGCAGTAAGTGGTGGAGCCAAACGGGATCGAACCGTTGACCTCCTGCGTGCAAGGCAGGCGCTCTCCCAGCTGAGCTATGGCCCCGTATTTCTACAGGCGTTTCCCACACAAAATTGGTGGGTCTGGGCAGATTCGAACTGCCGACCTCACCCTTATCAGGGGTGCGCTCTAACCAACTGAGCTACAGACCCAATTTCGAGCTTGTAGCCGCTAGCCTGAGCTATCAGCGTGGAGCTTAAAGCTGCTTCTAATCGTCTTCTTCAATGAATCAAGCAATTCGTGTGGGAACTTACGCTACAGCTAAGGTCTTCGATTAAGGAGGTGATCCAGCCGCAGGTTCCCCTACGGCTACCTTGTTACGACTTCACCCCAGTCATGAATCACACCGTGGTAACCGTCCCCCCGAAGGTTAGACTAGCTACTTCTG